>CAVUFT010000048.1:0-424069 GCA_963740725.1 uncultured Actinomycetota bacterium | reverse complement strand
CCGGAAGTACGTGGTCGGCTACCTTGTCGGTGCTGAGACACAGCGAGCAGACCGCGGCGTCATGCGTCTCGCACGCGGTCATGTCCGGCCGCTCGTAGTCCTGCCGACAGACATGACAAGTCAGTACTGCGCCCGACGGGTTCCCGTGCTCGTCGTACATCGGCAGGTCGATCCCGTCGCTCGTACGCCGGAGGTAGTACCGACCCTTGGTCGCGATCGCCAGCACCGGCGGAAGCACCAGCGCGAGCACGATCGCGACCAGCGGCGAGTACGGCTTGATGCCCGACCCGAGCCCGCCGAAGAACACCAGGATCGACACCCCGGCGGCGACAGCCATCGAGACGAACCCGACCGGGTTGACGGCGTAGAGCATGCCGCGACGGAACTCCGGCGCCTTCGGCGAGAGCTTCAGCAGGTACTTGTTGAAGACGATGTCGGAGGCAACGACCACGATCCACGCCATGCCGCAGTTCGCGTAGAACCCGAGGATCGTGTTGAGGAAGTCGAACATGTTCGCTTCCATCAGCACCAGCGCGATCACCAGGTTGAAGCCGAGGAAGACCAGCCGGCCGGGGTAGTGCCGCGTCAGCCGGGTGTACGAGTTGGTCCAGGCCAGCGAGCCGGAGTACGCGTTGGTGACGTTGATCTTCATCTGGCTGATGACGACCAGTACGACGGCCAGCGTCATCGCCAGCCAGCCCGGCAGGAAGCCGCGGTAGATCTCGAGGAACTGGTGCACCGGCTCGTTCGCGACGGTCGCCCGTCGGCGACGTTCGCGATGATGTAGACGGCGAGGAACAGCCCGATCGACCTGCTTGATCGCACCGAAGATCACCCAGCCGGGCCCGGCCAGCAGCACCGCGGTCCACCAGCGACGCGAGTTCTCGGGCGTCTTCGGCGGCATGAACCGCAGGTAGTCGATCTGCTCGGCGATCTGCGCGATCAGCGACAGGCAGACCCCGGCCGCCAGCAGCATCGACCCGAGGTCGGTCACGCTCGCCCGCTCTCGCCCCGGTAGTCGAAGAACGACGACGACCGAGTCGGGGTGCGACACGACGAGATACACGAACGGCAGCACCATCAGCAGCAGCCACAGCGGCGTCGTCCAGACCTGCAGCGTGGACAGTACTTTCATGCCATAGATCACCAGCGGGAAGATCACCAGCGTCGAGACGGCGTACCCGAGCGCGAGCGGGATGTGCGAGCCCCAACTTCAAGCCCTGGGCCATGATCGAGCCCTCGAGCGCGAAGAAGATGAACGTGAACGACGCGAAGATCACGTTGGTGACGACCGACCCGTAGTACCCGAAGCCGCTGCCGCGGGTGATCAGGTCGAGGTCGATGTTGTAGCGCGCCGCGTAGTACGCCAGCGGCAGGCCGGTCGCGAAGATGACGACGGCGAAGATCGCGATCCCCCAGAGCGCGTTCGTGGTGCCGTACGAGATGCCGATATTGGCGCCGATGGCGAAGTCGGCCAGGTAGGCGATGCCGCCCAGGGCCGAGACGGCGACGACGCCGGTGGACCACTTGCGGTAACTGCGCGGCGCGAACCGGAGGGTGTAGTCCTCGAGCGTCTCGCGGGTGGCGGTACTGGGCTCAGCAACGGTGGGGACGTCCAACGCGGGATCTGCGGTCATGACGAACTCCTGCGGCACCTTCGGGCGGGTGGGTGCAGCTACGCCCGGCGACGCTGCCGGCCAGCGATGCACCCGAATGGAAGGAACCTAAGAGCGGCATGTTTCCGCTGTATTGCCGAACAGCTACGGTCGTGTATTTCCATCTGGAAGCAATTCGGCCAGGCCGCCTGAGTCATCGCTACCGACGATCGCGGCCGGGGCGATCCGCCGCTCCTCGCCCGAGATCCGCGCGGCGACCGTCAGGCCGACGGGGGAGAGGGCGGCGACGACCCGCCGCCGGTCGTCGTGGTGCATCCGCCGCAGGACCAGACCGCGCTCCACCAACTTGTCGACGTGGCGGGTGAGGCTGGCGGGAGGCAGTACGGCGTTCTCGGCGAGCGTGGTCATCGGCAGCCCGGGCTCCTCGTGCAGAGCCGACATCACCCGCCACTGCTCGATGGTCAGCTCGAACTCCTCCAGCAGCGGGAGCAGGCCGAGTTCGATCCGTCGCTCGGCCTGTTTCAGCTGCAGCAGCAGGCTGGCCGTCATCAGATCCTCCCCGTGCCTCACGAAGCCTCACCCGGTACGCCGTACGCCCGTACGCCGTCCGAGCGCGTCTCACAGTGCGGTGAATATAGCTCAGTGCTCGGAGAATCGCGCCCGGTTGGACCACACTGGTCGGCATGCCCGGATCAGAGGTGGTCTCGATCGCCTTCGTCGTGCCCCAGCAAGGGCCGACCGGGATCTACGGCCCCTCCTGCTTGGCCTGCGGGCAGCTCGCGGTCGAGCAACTCAACGCCAGCAAGGGGATTGCCGGCCGCAAGATCGAACTCGTCCACGTCGACGCCGGCCGCCCACCCGAGACAGTTGCCGAGGAGGTCGGCCGGCTGGTCGATTCCGGCCAGGTGGATGCCGTCGCCGGCTGGCACATCTCCGCCGTACGCGTTGCCCTCACGAAGCGGATCGGCGGCCGGGTCGTCTACGCGTTCGCCGCCATGCACGAAGGCAATGACAACACCCCCGGCGTGTTCATGCTCGGCGAACGCCCGGTCAACCAGTTGCTCCCGGCAACGCAATGGATCCGCGAACAGCACGGCGTACGCCGATGGGCCGTCGTCGGCAACGACTATGTCTATCCACGCGTGACGACCGAGACGACGGTCAAAGCCTTGCAGGGAACGGGCTCAACCGTCGTGCGAACGGATTTTGTGGCCCTCGGCACCACGGATTTCCGGCCGGTCCTCCGAGGCCTCGACAACGGCGAAGTCGATGGCGTGATGATGTTGCTGATGGGGCAAGATGCCGTCCACTTCAACCGCCAGTTCGCCCGGGCCGGACTCAGCGATCGACTCCTGAGGTTAAGTCCTGCGATTGAGGAGAACACCCTGCTCGGTGCAGGCTCCGGAGCCAACGACGGCCTGTACGCCGCCGCGGCGTACTTCGACGCACTCGCGAACCGTCGAGAGCAGCGAGTTCGCCCGCGATTACCACGCTCGCTTCGGTCCCTGGGCTCCAGCGCTCAACGCCATCGGCGAGTCCTGCTACGAGGCGATCCGTTTCCTGGCCCGGCTCGGCGACCTCACCGGTTCGATCGCCATCGACGCCCTCGCCGGCCTGCCCCCGAACGCCTTCTACGACAGCCCGCGCGGCCTGGTCCGCCTCGACGGCAACCTGGTCACCCAGGACGTCTACCTGGCCCAGGCCCACGGGCTGGAGTTCGAGATACAGGACCAGATCTCCCGCACCGCCTGACCAAGCACGCTCGATCGTCCAGGGCGTCGTACCGATTGACAGGCAACTAAAAGGTTGCCTATTCTCGGGGAGTGGATCTGGTGTTCAAGGCGCTGGCGGATGCGGGCAGGCGGCAGTTGCTGGATGCCTTGCGGGAAAGGAACGGGCAGACGCTCGGTGAGCTGTGCGAGCAGCTGTCCGACCTGACCCGGCAAGGCGTGACCAAGCATCTGCGGTTGCTCGAGGAGGCCGGGCTGGTGGTCACGATGCGCCGCGGGCGGAACAAGTACCACTACCTGAACCCGGTGCCGATCAACGAGATCGCCGAACGCTGGATCAGCAACTACGAGAAGGACAAGCTGCGCGCCCTCAGTGCGCTGAAGGCCGCTCTGGAGGAGGAATCATGAACAACCCTGCGATGGTGCATGTCACCTACATCGAGACGACGCCGGAGAAGTTGTGGGCGGCGCTCACCTCGGGAGCTTTCACCAAGCTGTATTGGTTCGGCCGGCGGATCGAGTCGGACTGGACCGTCGGTTCGCCGGTCCGGTTCTTCGACAGTGCCGACGACAGCCTGACCGACTCGGGCGAGGTGCTCGTGTACGACCAGCCGAAGACACTCGCCTACACCTTCAAGAACGAGTTTCTCGAGGATCGCAAGGAGGACGAGCCCGGCCGGGTGACGTTCACGATCGAGCCGGCCGGACCGAACGTCGTCAAGCTGCAGGTCGTCCACGACCGCATCGACGAGGAGCAGGTCGAGGGCTGGCGCAACGGCTGGGGCCCGATCCTGGCCAACCTCAAGACCTACCTCGAAACCGGCCACACCCTGGACATCACCTTCGGCTAGGCGAGGTAGCCGTCGGGGCGGATGAGGATCTCGTCGCCATCCTTTGCGTGGTAGAACTCAAAGGCCTCGGGGGAGACGTACGCATCCGGCGTACCAGCAGTCCGTACTACGTTCGCCGCGTGCGGGTGGTCCGAAGTTGTCGCCGGAGCGAAGCGGAGCAGGGTTTCGTGCGGCCCGCGGAACAGGTCGAAGAGTCGCAGCTTGTTGCCATAGGCATCGACCACTGGCGAGTCCGGAGCGCGATCGCCACTGGCAAGAGCTGCGGTGTCGGCCGGGTCGCGGTAGCTGACGTCCAGCTGGCGGGTGTTCTCGCCACGCTCCATCGCCGTCTCGTCGCCGTCGAGGTGCTTCTGCATCAGGTCATCGCTGATCCCGAGCACACGAGCGGCATTCGTACGCCGTTCGGTCTCGTAGGTCGCCAGCACCTCTTCCCGGCCGTCGGCGAGTTTCCAGCCGAGGTTGTAGGCATCCTGCACGCCGGTATTCAGGCCTTGACCTCCGGTCGGCGGGTGCACGTGGGCGGCGTCGCCGGCGATGAAGACGCGGCCGACCCGGAACCGCTCGGCCAGCCGGACGTTCGGCCGCCAGACAGTGGACCAGGTGAGGTTGCGCAGCTTGGCGACGCCCGGTCCGGCGTACCGGTCGACGAGTTCCTGCAGGGTCTCCAGGGTCGGGTCGAGCTGGTCGTCGTCGAGCGGAGTACCGAACTGAAATTGGTCGCCACCCGACAGCGGGGTGAGTGCGATCCCTTCCATCGGGTTGTCGGCACCGGCGAACCAGTAGCCGTAGGAGTGGTCGAGTCCGTCGGCCGAGACGTCGCCGAGCAGCATCCGGATCGACTCGTCGGTGCTGCCCTCGAAGGCGATGCCCAGGGTCTTGCGGACGAAGCTGCGGCCGCCGTCCGCGCCGACCAGGTAGTCGGCGGTCACGGTCTCTCCGGTGGACAGTTCGGCGATGACTTGGTCATCGGTCTGGCGGAAGCCGACGAGTTCGGTGCTGAGTTCAACCTCCACGCCGAAGTCCGCGAGCCGCTTGCGAAGGATCGCCTCGGTCCGGGACTGGCCGAGCATGTGCGCGTTCGGGTAGGGGATGTCCGGGGTCGGGTCGACCGGCTCGGCCATCCGGCGCTCGTCGACGAACCGCCCGCCGATCGAGATCCGCATCACCGGCAGCGGGATGCCCTGCTCGAGCACCTCGTCGATCACGCCGAGGTCGTCGAACACCTCCAGCGTCCGCGGCTGGAGCCCGTCGCCGCGCGATCCGTCGAAGTGTTCGGCCGACTTCTCGATCAGCCGTACGCCGACGCCGCGGCGGGCCAGTTCGATCGCCAGGGTGAGTCCGGTCGGGCCGGCGCCGGCCACCAGAACGTTCATGAGGTCCCCTCAAGTTGAGTGAATTATGATTCACTGAATTTAGATTCACTATGAACGTGACTAGGGTTCGTTGTCAAGGAGGAGGTGCTGGGGTGACCACAACCCGCAAGGAACAGGCGGCCGGGACCGAGGCGGCGCTGAAACAGGCCGCGCGCCAGGTCTTCGCCGAGCGCGGCTATCTGAACACGAAGATCACCGACATCACCGCGGCGGCCGGGCGGGCGACAGGCTCCTTCTACAACCACTTCGCAGGCAAGGAAGAGCTGCTCGAGGCGCTGCTCAAGGACATGCTGGCCGAGGCCGACGAAGCGGTGTACGTCGACATGTCCCACGAGGCGGACTTCAGCAAGATCGAGGCGGTCCGCTGGCACGCCGCCGCGTTCTGGAACTTCTACAAGGCGCATATCCCGGAGATGGTTGCGCTCAAGCAGGCCGCGATGGTCGACCCCGAGCTGGGTCGCCGGCTGCAGCAGATCATGGCCGACGACGACACCCACATGGTCGACCACCTCGCGCATCTCCCGGCTCCCCAGCCTGACCCGAGGCTCCACATCAGCGCGATGAATGCGCTCTTCGAGGGGTTCGCCTACACCTGGCTGGTCACCAATCCCGCCAATGGCGACACCATCCCCGACGAGACTGCCATCGAGGTCCTCACCAACCTCCTCCATCACGGCCTAGCGGGCCGCCCCTAACCGCAGCGAGGTGCCACCGCTCATGGACGACCAGGCAGCCAGGCTCATCACAGAAGCCTTCGACTACGACGGCGGCCGGCAGGTCACGGCGTACGTGCCATCGGATCCGCCCGAAGCGATCGTGTTCGCCGGTGACGGCCAGTTGATCGCGCACTGGGGCGGCGTCCTCGAGGCGGCCGACGTACCGCCCACGATGATCGTCGGCGCGCACCGGACGGACGATCCGGACGAGATGGTCCGCATCCGGGAGTACTCGCCGTCGTTCGACGAGGAACGTTTCGCAGCCCACGAGAACTTCTTCGTCAACGACATCCGCGACTGGGTTCGGTCCCGCTTCGGCGTCGCATTGCCCGCGGAACGGACGGCAGCATGCGGTGTCTCGGCGAGCGGAGAGCTCTCGTTGGCGATGGGCTTGAGGCATCCGGACATTTACGGCGTCGTCTTCTCGGCGTCGCCCGGTGGCGGCTACCGCCCTCCTGCCGAGATGCCGAGCCCGCTTCCGCGCACCTACCTCGTCGCCGGCACCCAGGAGCCGTTCTTCCTCGAGAACGCGACCCGGTGGGCGGAGGCGTTGCGCGAGGCCGACGCTGACGTCGTCATGACCGAGCGCATCGGCGACCACGGCGACCCGTTCTGGCAGGCCGAATTCCCGCTGATGGTTGCCTGGGCGTTCGGTAGCTGATTACTCCTCGGGCGGTGGTGGTTCTTCAGCGCCTTCGCGTTCGTCACGGTCGGCCCACTCGATCAAGGTGTCGAGCGAGTACGCCGAATCGTCGATCGTCGCGTGCAGATCACCCAGCTCCGCGAACCGGGCCGGCACCGTCGCGATCGTGAACGCCTTCGGGTCGACGGTCTCGATCTCGTCCCACTGGATCGGCGTGGAGACGGTGCCTTCCGGGTTGCCGCGCACGGAGTACGCGCTGGCGATCGTGTGGTCGCGGGCGTTCTGATTGAAATCGACGAAGACCTTCGACGGGTCGCGATCCTTGCGCCACCAGGTCGTCGTCACGTCGTCCGGCGCGCGCCGCTCCACCTCGCGCGCGAAAGCCAGCGCTGCGCGGCGTACGTCAGAGAATCCGTACTCCGGTTCGATCCGCACGTAGATGTGGATGCCCGAGCCGCCCGACGTCTTCGGGAAGCCCGTGGCGCCGAGATCGTCGAGCACCTCGTGCGCGACCTGGGCCACGCGGCGTACGCGATCGAACGGGCAGTCGGGCATCGGGTCCAGGTCGATCCGCCACTCGTCGGGCTTCTCGGTGTCAGCGCGGCGGGAGTTCCACGGGTGGAACTCGACGGTCGACATCTGCACCGCCCAGGCGACATGGGCGAGCTCGGTCACGCAGAGCTCGTCGGCGGTCCGGTTGTACCGCGGGAAGTGCACGCGGACGGTCTCCATCCACGGCGGCGCTCCGTTCGGCAGGCGCTTCTGGTGCACCTTCTCGCCGGAGACGCCGGAGGGAAAGCGATGCAGCATGCAGGGTCGCTCGCGCAGCGCCCGCACGATCCCGTCGCCGACCGAGAGGTAGTAGTTGACGAGATCGAGCTTGGTCTCACCGCGCGCCGGGAAGTAGACCCGGTCCGGATTCGAGATCCGCACCGTCCGGTCGCCGACCTCGAGCTCAATCGCCGGCGTCTTCGCTTTAGCCGCCTTGGACTCTGCCATGCCGCCAATCTATGCGCAGCCACGGACATCCAACACTGATCAACTACTCGGCGCGGCGCTTGCTCACGCTCAACTAGCAGCCGATCTGGTGGTTGATCAGTGGTGGAGGTACGAGTCAGGCGAGGCGGGTGAGCCAGCCGCGGGGGTCCGGGGTGTGGCCGTATTGGAGGTTCAGGAGGGACTCGCGGATTGAGGTGGTGACTGGGCCGACGCCTTCGGCAACTGTGTGGTCGCCGATGGGGAGATTGCCGCCGGACCAGGCGACTCGGCCGATCGGGGTGATCACGGCAGCTGTGCCGGAGGCGAACGTCTCGGTGATCTCGCCGCTGCGGACTCCCTCGCGCCACTCGTCCGCGGAGATCCGGCGCTCCTCCACCTTGTGCCCGAGGTCCGCCGCGAGCTCCAGCACCGAGTCGCGGGTAACGCCGGCCAGGATCGAGCCGGAGAGCTCAGGCGTGGCGATCCGCCCGTCGGCGTACACGAAGAAGACGTTCATGCTGCCGCTCTCCTCGATCCAGCGGCGTTCGACCGCGTCGAGGTAGATCACCTGGTTGCAACCGTTCTCGGTCGCCTCGGCCAGCGCCGCCAGACTCGCGGCGTAGTTGCCACCGCACTTGGCAGCGCCCGTGCCACCCGGAGTCGCCCGGATGGAGGTGTCGGAGAGCCAGATGGAGACCGGCTTGGGTCCGGTGTCGAAGTACGGGCCGGCAGGCGAGGCGATGACGCCGAACAGCACCTCACGGGCCGGCCGGACACTCAATGCAGCCTCGGTGGCCATCATGTACGGACGCAGGTAGAGGCTCGTCTCTCCACTGCCGGCCGGCGGCACCCAGACCTCGTCAACGGTCACCAGCGCACGCAGTGCCGCCAGGAAGTCCTGCTCCGGCACCTGCGGCAGGGCGAGCCGCCGCGCACTCCGGCTGAACCGCGCAGCGTTCATCTCCGGCCGGAATGCCCAGACCGAGCCGTCCTCGTGCCGATAAGCCTTGAGGCCCTCGAAGATCTCCTGCGCATAGTGCAGCACCGCGGCGGCAGGGCTCACCTTGAGCGGCGCGTACGCCGTCACCTTCTGGTCATGCCAACCGCGCTCGTCACTCCAGGAGGCAAGCACCATGTGGTCGGTGAACGACTGCCCGAAGCCGGGCTTCGCGAGCACCGCCGCACGGGCGTCTGCTGTCGCTGGTGCGCTCGCCAGCTCGACCTCGAAGTTCCACGCGTCTGCCACTACTGCTGTCCCGTTCTGACTCGTCACTCTCGGCACGCTACCCCTGTGCGCCGGCATTGCTCGACCCGCTGCCCACACTCCGGTTCAGATACGGCCTGCGACCGAGTAGTTCGCGGTAGTCCCGTACTGCGGGTCGCACGAGCTCCTTGCCCGGTACTGCGGACAGCACGCGCCCGGCCGCGTCGTACAAGTAGTGCGTGTGCCACTCGTCAGGCAGCTCGACCAGCACCCGCATCGCCAGCGCCAGCCCGGCGGCAACCTCGCCGTCCACCATCAGGCAGCGCGCTAGAGACAGCTCGAGCTCCGCGCGCTCGACCCTGCTCTCCAGCGGGCAGAGCTCCAGTGCTCGCTCCAGCACGACATAGCCAGCCGCTACGTATCCCAGCTCCGCACAGACCTGTCCTTCGATCGCATGCACCTTGTACGCCGTCCAGTCGAAGAGCCCGGTTGCCTCCTCGTCGGGCAGCTCGGAAGTCACGGCGATAAGCTCCTGCGCTGCTTCCCAGGCAGATGCAGCCAACCCCTGCTGAGCAAGAACCAGCGCTCTGTCCGCCTGCGCCCGCGCCAGGCACCCCGCTCGACCACCGAGAACCGGACCGCTACTGGGCGAATCGGTCGCGAGAGCGACGGCTTCATCGGCGAGCATCAGCAGCTCGCCGAGTGGCCTGCGCTCGGCCAGGCCGCCGGCCGCCTCCCAACCGTGGGCCAGACTCATCGCCAACCGATCGCCGGAACTCTCGGCCGACGCCCGACAGGTCGACCACCACCGACGGGCAGCCCTAGCCTGTCCCAACCCCGTCAAGGTGAGCGCGACCAGAGCGCTCAGCTCAGTAGCCGGTACTGCGTACTCGGGCTCGGTTGGGAGGAGTTGCAGCTGAGCAGCAAGCTCGGGCAGCAGCTCACCCGGTGGAGTCGTGCTGAACGCCATCGCGAGGTCGGCCGCTACTGCGTGCCACTCGTCCATTGCGTGCGACTGCTTGAACGACTCGGCCAGCCCATGCCGGACCGCCTCCAGCAGATCCGCGCTTGCCGGAAGGGCTGCTTGCTCTCTGTGCGCCTGCCCGGTTGGCCAGGACCGAACGGTGGTCTGCGCCTGGTCTGCCTGGGGCTGGGGCTTTGCGTGCTGGTACGCGGTGGTGAGAGTGCTGCCGGTGTTCAGCTCGCGGTCGCACAGCAGGGCGAGGTGCGCCGACCCCGGCCGCTGTCCGCGCTCCACCTGGGACAGGTAGCTGTGGTCGTATCCCACCCGGGTCGCGAGTTGCCGCAGACTCAGAGCGGCCGCTTGCCGGGACTGCCTCAACTGCACGCCGAACGCTGCCTCAGCCACAGGATCCTCCCCCGTTCGAGCTGTGGGCCGGACCGGCCGGCTCACTGGTCACGCCTGGTGGTTGCGGTGCGTGCCGGGAACGCTACAAGGGCCTACCGACAAAACAGTGCACAGCACCGGGCGCCCTTGTGGCGAAGGCGTTTCAGCAAAGACTGCAGGCGTTTCAGCAAGGGCGGCAGGGGACTGTGGGCTGCTTGGACAGCCCACAGATCACACCTGGTGGGCGCGGCTCGCGCCGGTGAAGCTTTCAAGCATGAAGCGACAGAACACGACGCAGCAGAAGCCGCGCCTCTTCCAGCTCGTCCGGCACACCGATGTGTCCGGCGTGCGGGGCACGGGAACCCTGGCAGACGGAGTCGAGTGGCCCGACGGAGCAGTGATCCTGCGCTGGCGTGGCCGGTGGCCGGTCACCTCCGTCTGGGAGGGCGGCCTCGACGCACTCCTGGCGGTGCACGGCCAGGGCGGCCGGACCCAGGTCCACTGGCTCCCTCCGATCCAACAGCCCGACCGGGTGCGAGGCGTTGCAGGTAGCACTCGCGCAGGGCAATGGCTGCCGGCGGTCCGACAGGCCGGCCTCTCGCCACCAGCTCCAGCTGCTCCGGCCTGGGGCCCGCGGTCAGCAGGTGTTGGCGGAGCGCGTAGTACGGAGCAGGGCGGAGCCTTGTGGCTTCCGGCCGCCACTGTTGACGGCTTGTGTGCGCGGTGTGGCCGTGGCTGGCCTTGCCTCGGCTGCGACCCCTGACCAGGCGCGAGACAACGCTGTCAACCGCTTGCTGATCCGGTTTAGTGTGTAGGCGGAAGGTCTGGCGAGCACGGATGGATTGGGTGGGCGGTGCGGGGCGAAGAGGAACAGTTGGCGGCGCCGGCTGCCAGTGACCCGCTGGACGAGCTGGACGCGCAACTGTCGAAGCTGCGCCGGGTGGCCGACGAGCTGCGTGGTTCCCGCGGCAAGCCGGTGCTGACCGGGAACCAGGTCGAGCTCATCGAGGACGGCCCGACCCTGCTGCAGACCTACGAGGAGTTGCAGAAGAACGCGAAGCGCGAAGTACGGGTGCTCGACCGCCCGCCGTATGCGACGCCGCCGTCCAGCCAGCAGGCGCTGGAACTGGAGCGGTTGAGTGCCGGCGTCGGGTACCGGGCGATCTACGGCACGGAGGTGTTCGAGAGCGAAGACATCATGGGGGTGTTGCCGGAGCTGCAGTCCGCGGGGGAGCGCAGCCGGGTGCTCGCCCAGGTGCCGATGAAGATGGCGGTCGGTGACGACGACACCGTGTTGATCGGGCTGACCAAGCGGGCGCCGGCCGAGTCGCACCTGCTGATCCGGTCATCGGGTCTGTTGGACGGACTGATCGCCACCTTCGAGATGCTCTGGGCGCTGGCGATCCCGATGCCGGAGCTGCCGTTCAGCGGTGAGTTCCCGGCGCTGCGGTCACCGGACCGGGACATCCTGCTCCTGCTGGCCGGCGGCGCTACCGACGACAAGATCAGCAGGCACCTGCGGATCAGTCCCCGGACGACCCAGCGCCGGGTCCGCGCGCTGATGGAAGCACTCGGCGCGCAGACCCGGTTCCAGGCGGGGGTTCAGGCCGCCCGGCGTCGCTGGATCTAGAGCCGTCCGGGGTCGCTTGCCGCGACCCCGGACGCCGCCCCCAGCTAGTTGATCGTCACCACCGTCCCAGCCCGGTTCGGGAACTCGACGAAGCCGGTGGAGCGCTGGTCGGTCGGCAGACCTGACCAGGACGCGGTGACCTGGAACGGCTTACCCGCGGCCGGTGTGGTCGACGGGGTCACCTGCAGCGCGTGACCAGAGCTACCCGTCACGACATTGGTCTGCATCGTGTACTGCGTGGTGTCGGCGCCGGGCGGGTTCGACAAGGTGATCGCCAGTACTCCCCAGACTCCAGGAGCCGGTGCAGCCACCGTTGCCGAGGCCTGGTTCGATCCGTCGCCTTCAAAAGACAGCAACTGCATCTGACCGTTGACCACCTTGTAGAGAACCATCCAGATGCTTCCGGCCGGGTCGACCGTCTTGATGTTCCATTGCACTGCCTTGGTGTCGGCCGTGACCGTCACCGGGTAGTTCGGCAGGTCGGCGTCCGCAGCACCGGCCGGAACAGCACCAGGAACCAGCGGAGCCGAGACCACGCCGTACGACTTGATCGGCACACCTGCCTTGCCCGCGGTCACGTCGAACGACACCTTGCCGGAGGCGCCGGAGCCCGCGACAGCGGTCGGTGCGACGACCGAGGTCGGTACGACGACGATCGGGCTGCGGACCGATGTGCCTGCGCCCTGCCAGGTCAGCCAGCCGTTGGTGGTCTCGTTGGAGGGCGCAGTGTCCTGGGTGAGCTTGACGGTGAAGCTCCTGGTCTGGCCCGCCTGCAGGTTCAGGATCGACGGGGTGACGACAGCCTTCATGCCCGGCACGGACACGGTCGCGCGGTACAGGCCGCCAGTGACAGCAGTGACGCGGCGAGTGATGGTCTGTGTGCCGACCAGCTGGCCTACTGCGATCGACGGTGCGTTGTAGTTGCTCGGGTCGATAGCCGGTACGCCGGTGCCGGTGTTGACGCCGCTGCCTTCCAGGTAGCCGAGCCAGTCGGTGTCACCCGAGTCGTAGACCAGACCGGGGTCCAGCATGCGCGACGGCTGGACTTCACCGGCGCCGCGGGCGAACGGGTCATTGTCGACGGCTCCGGTGGAGGTCTTGACGTCACTGGTGGTGGTCATCAGGGCCGACTTGACCATCATGGGCGTCCAGTCGGGGTGCTTCGCCAGGTAGAGCGCTGCGAGTCCGGCGATGTGCGGAGCAGCCATCGACGTACCCGAGTAGAAGGCGAAGCTGTGCCCGTCGTTGGTCGGTGGTGCGACCGCGGCCAGCACGTTGACGCCCGGTGCGGCGAGGTCCGGCTTCAGCAGGTCGCCGTGGCTGGACAGGGACGGACCGCGCGAGGAGAAGTCCGCCATCTGCGGGTACGGCGTGGTCTGGCTCGTCTGGTTGCCAGGAGCCAGCTCGGCGGTTGCACCCGGCGTACCGGCGTATGTCTTGACTGAGAGTGAGCCAGGGGTGTTGAGGTGCACGGTCGGTACGGAGTGGGAGTCGGCGACCATGTCCTGGTCGGTGAGGTTCAGCAGAACCATCGCGACGCCACCGGCTCGCTTGACCTCGGCCGACTTCGCTACCCGGGCGCCGACGCCACGGTCGCAGACCACGATGTGCCCGGCGACCTTGCTGGAGTCGAGCGTGTCCGGCAAGCACTGCGAGGCGTCGTACGCCGTAACTGCTGCTGTCTTGGCGGCTTCGCCGGTGATCAGCGGCTTGCTGCTCACCTTGGTGGCGACGCTTGTGCTCAGTCCGGCGTACTTCTCGCCGTTGCCGAGGGTCACTGTGCCCTCGTACGGCGCCACGGTGCTCGCGCCGACCGTGGTGACCCAGGGGGAGGTGTTGTCGAGCGACGACGGTTCCGGTCCGGAGTTGCCGCCGGCTGCGGAGACGAAGATCCCGGCCGAGGCAGCGGAGAGGAAGGCGAGCTGGACCGGGTCGGTGTGCGCTGACTCGAAGATGGAGCCGACCGAGTAGTTGATCACGTCGACACCGTCGGCGACGGCCTGGTCGATCGCGGCCAGGATGTCGGAGGTGTAGCCACCGGAGCCGACGCCGTCCTTGCCTTCCCACAGTGCCTTGTAGACGGCGATCTTGGCCGCAGGAGCGACACCGGAGATGGTGCCGAAGTTGATGCCGCTCTCTGCGACGTCCACACCGGCCCTGCCTGCCGCTGTAGTCGCAGTGTGCGTGCCGTGGCCCTCACCGTCACGTGGGGAGGCGTAGTCAGCCCGGGCCTCGGGCGGCGTGGCTCCGAGCCAGGCGTCGCCGAAGTACTTGGCACTGATGAGCTTGGTGTTGCACAGGTCGGCAGTGAAGTCCTCGCCGGCTTGGCAGGAACCGGTGAAGTCGCTGCCGTCCGCCTTGTGCATCACGATGGTGCTGCCGGACCGGTACGGACGGTACGGGTCCGCTGCGGTGGCCGGCTTGGTGCCCAGCTCGGGTCCGGAGAGTGAGGCGCTCTCCGGCCAGATGCCGGTGTCGACGACGCCGACCACGACACCCTTACCTGCTTGGGCATTGCCGCCCAGGGCAGACCACACACCGGTCTTGCCGGACAGCTTGAGGAAGTCGGCCGGCTTCTTGTCGTCCAGTGCGACGTGTAGCTGGTCTGGCGTCACTGCTACGACGCCTGGCGTCTTGCTGAGTTCGCTGACCTGCTGGCCGGACAGTGTCGCGGCGAAGGCGTTGATGGTGGTCGAGTAGTGGCGGGTCGGTGTGGCGCCGACCTTGGCGGCGATCTGGTCGTGGCGGCTGGTCAGGAAGGAGCGGTAGCTCTTCGCGTCCGAGCCGGTGGTGTCGACCTTCTTGCCCTTGGCCGGCTTCGTGGCCTTCAGTCCGGCCACGCCGCCTTGGTACGTGGCGAGCGGCTTGTCGGCCAGCGTGACGACGTACCGGCCCGGGGCGAACTTGGGCAGCCGCATCGACGTGGCCAGGTTGTCGGGTGGCGCTGCTGATGGTGACGGCGCGGGGGCCGCGTTGCCGACCGAGGTGGCCAGCGCGGCAGTACTCAGGACGGCGGCCGCGACGAGCGCGGTCCGGCGACGCAGTTGGTTCACGGAATTCCTCCAGTGGCGGTGAGGGATTGCCGGAAGCCTGCCAACCCGCGCCGCCGCCCACACTGTTTTGGCTTCAACTAGCCACTGGCGGAAAACTGTCAGCCATGGAGATCAATGGGGTAGAGCTCTTCGTGGCGGAGTACGGAGCAGCGACTGCGCCGCCCTTGCTGTTCATCCACGGGCACGGCGGCGGCTACCACTACCAGCACTTTCAGGCAGAGTTGCTGGCGAAGAGCGTCCGGCTGATCGCCCCGGACCAGCGCGGCGTACTGCGGTCGGATCCGGTGGCGCCGGGGGAGCGGCTCGACCTCGACCTGCTGCTGGAGGACTTCGAGGCGCTTCGCGAGCGGCTCGGGATCGACAGGTGGGCGATTCTGGGGCACTCGGCGGGTGGGAACTACGCGGTCGAGTACGCCGTACGGCATCCGGAGTCGGTCAGTGCGGTGATCTTTGACTGTCCGTGCTGGGACTTCGATGCCAACGACCGGTTCCGATTGCCGTTGTTCGCAAGGCTTTATGAGGAGCTGGGGGATCACGAGAGCGCGGCTGAGTGTAGGGCGCTGGCAGTTGTGCCGCGCCGGCTCACGGCCGAGGACAAGACGTACGAGCTGGCTTGGGGGCTGGGGGATCGCTTCCAGGACCTGTCGTTCCACGATCCTTCGCAGCGGGCCGAGTTCGAGCGGGTGGGGCTCGAGGCGGGTTTCTCCGAGGAGATCTGGGCGCGCGGGATGAGTCATCTGGTGACGGTGGCCGAGCTCTACAACTCCAAGCTCGAGCGGTTGAAGGAACTCACCCAGCCGAGTCTGCTGATCGAGGGGATCGACGATCTGGCGACCGATCCGGTGTCGGTCGATGCCTATCGCAACAATGTGCCGGGCGGGCGGATGGTCACCTTCGAGCGGTCGGGGCATTTCCCGCACTTCGAGGAGCCGCATCCGGTACGCCGAACTGGTCGGCGCCTTCGTCAACGCCCACGGGCTGAAGTCCGCAGCCGGCTGACCGCGTCGGGTATCGGACAGCGTCGGGAATCCGACCGGGTGATCCATTGACCGAGAGTTTCGGAACCTCTCTACTTAATGCACCCACCCCGCCCCGGAGGTCCGGCCATGCGTTCACGGTGTCTTGCGGCGATTACCGCCCTGCTCGTCGTACTCACCGGGTTGGTGACCGGCGTGACTACTGCGCAGGCCGCGAATCTGCTGACCAACCCGGGCTTCGAGGCCGGCTCCCTGAGCGGCTGGACCTGCTCGGGCGGCTCGGTGATCAGCAGTCCGACCCACTCGGGCAGCGGCGCTTTGAACGGCGCGGTGTCGGCCAGCGACTTCGCCCAGTGCAGCCAGACCGTCGCAGTACAGGCCAATACGGCGTACACGCTGTCGGCTTGGGTGCGTGGGTCGTACGTCTACCTGGGCGTGACAGGCGGCTCCTCTACCTGGACGCCTTCGGCCACGGGCTACACGCAGCTGACGGTCGCGTTCACGACTGGAGCCAGCCAGACGTCGGCACAGATCTACCTCCACGGCTGGTACGGCCAACCGGCGTACCAGGCTGATGACGTGAGCCTGGACGGTCCCGGCGGTACACCGCCAACCGGTGGAGCTCCTGGTGTCCCCGGCACACCCTCTGTCACCGGCACTACGAACAGCGCGATCTCTCTGTCCTGGGGAGCTTCCAGCGGAACAGTGACTGGCTACCGGGTCTACGAAGGCTCCAGCGTCGTCAAGACAGTCACCGGTACTACGACGACTGTGGATGGACTGAGCGTTTGCACCAGTCACAGCTACACAGTTGCCGCATACAACAGCAATGGGGAGTCAGCGAAGACCTCGGCAACGACCGGTACGACGAGTGGCTGTACCAGTACGGGTCTCGCCGAAGCATGCGCTGATCGGCTACATGCACGCGAGCTTCGCCAACGGATCCGGGTACGTCCGGATGGCCGACATCCCGTCTGCCTGGAACATCATCAACCTGTCCTTCGGCGAACCGACCTCGGTGACGTCCGGCGACATCCGGTTCAACCGCTGCCCGGCCAGTGAGTGCCCGAACGTCGAGAGCGACGCGGACTTCATCGCGGCGATCCGGGCCAAGCAGGCGGCCGGGCAAGAAGGTGCTGATCTCGATCGGCGGCCAGAACGGGCAGGTCCAGCTCGACCACCGCCGCGGCCCGCGACACCTTCGTGAGTTCGGTCAGCGCGATCATCGACCGGTACGGGCTGGACGGGCTCGACATCGACTTCGAGGGTCACTCGCTCTACCTGGACCCGAACGACACCGACTTCCGCAACCCGACGACGCCGGTGATCGTGAACCTGATCTCCGCGCTGAAGACGCTGAAGGCGAAGTACGGATCGAGGTTCGTGCTGACGATGGCGCCGGAGACGTTCTTCGTCCAGATCGGCTACCAGTTCTACGGCTCCGGCACGAACGGCGGCGACAACCGGCGCGGTTCGTACCTGCCGGTGATCCACGCGCTCCGCGACGCGCTCACCGTGCTGCACGTCCAGGACTACAACTCGGGTCCCGTGATGGGGCTGGACAACCAGTACCACACGATGGGCGGCGCCGACTTCCACATCGCGATGACCGACATGATCAAGGCCGGCTTCCCGGTCGGCACCACCGGACAGACCTTCCCGGGTCTACGGCAGGACCAGATCGCGTTCGGCGTACCGGCAGCGACCAGTGCCGGGAACGGCTACACCGCCCCCGCAGCCGTTCAGCAGGCGCTCGACTGCCTGGTCAAGGGCCAGAACTGTGCCGGCTACACGCTCCGGGGCGGCTCTTCGCCGTCGTTCCGCGGCTTGATGACGTGGTCGATCAACTGGGACAAGTACTACAACTGGGAGTTCCAGAACAGCCACGCGCCGTACCTCGCGGCCCTTCCGTAACGCGGGCCGTGACGGGCCCGGTCGACGGGCCCGTCACGCCCTTGGCTGAACCGTTCCCAGAAGTTGGCTGTGCGCTGGTATGAAAGAGCTATGACAGCGTCGACAACCCGCCCGGTGATCCTGACCGTGGACGACGATCCGGGCGTCTCCCGGTCGATCGCCCGCGACCTTCGCCGCCGGTACGGCGAGGAGAACCGGATCGTCCGGGCCGAAGCGCCCGACCAGGCTCTGGATGCCCTGCGTGAACTCAAGCTGCGGGGCGAACCGGTCGCCCTGCTGCTGGCCGACTACCGGATGCCGGGGATGTCCGGCATCGACTTCCTCGAGGCCGCGATGGACCTTTACCCGCTCGCCCGACGGGTGCTGCTGACGGCGTACGCCGATACGGACGCGGCGATCCAGGCGATCAACGTGGTCGACCTCGACCACTACCTGCTCAAGCCGTGGAACCCGCCGGAGGAGAAGCTCTACCCGGTGGTCGACTCGATGCTGGAGCTCTGGAAGGCGACCCCGGAGCCGTCCTCCGACGAGACCCGCGTGATCGGGCACCGCTGGTCGGCGCCCTCGTTCGCGGCCCGCGACTTCCTGGCCCGCAACGCCGTGCCGTACCGCTGGATGGGTGTCGACGACGAGGAGAGCAAGCGGCTGCTCGAAGCGGCCGGAGTGGACGGTACGACGCTGCCGGTCGTCATCACGTCGAAGGCGACGGTGCTGGTCGCGCCGACCGAGGCGGAGCCTGGCCGACAAGGTCGGTCTGTCCACTGCACCGGCCGAGGAGTTCTACGACCTCGTGGTGGTCGGCGGTGGTCCGGCCGGGCTCGGCGCAGCGGTGTACGGCGCCAGCGAAGGTCTGCGGACGGTGCTGGTCGAGCAGGTCGCGACCGGTGGACAGGCGGGCCAGTCGAGCCGGATCGAGAACTACCTGGGCTTCCCGGACGGGGTGTCCGGCGCCCAGTTGACCGACCGGGCGCGGCGGCAGGCGGTCCGGTTCGGGGCCGAGCTGCTGACCGCTCGTCAGGTGGTCCAGCTCGAATCGACCGGATCGGCCCGGCGGCTGGTGTTCTCCGACGGCAGCGAGATCTCCGCGCACTCGGTGATCCTGGCGACCGGGGTCGCGTACCGGTCGCTGGAGGCGCCCGGTGTGGAGGACCTGTGCGGCCGCGGCATCTACTACGGCTCGGCGACCACCGAGGGTCCGGCCTGCTGCCGGCCAGGAGGTCTACATCATCGGCGGGGCGAACTCCGCGGGGCAGGCGGCGGTCTATTTCTCGAAACATGCCAAGACGCGTGCATATGCTGGTGAGAGGACCATCGCTCGAGGCGACCATGTCCTCCTACCTGATCGGCCAGATCGCCGACATCGACAACATCGAGGTGCACACCTGCACCCAGGTGGTGTCCTGCAAGGGGTCGGAGCACCTGGAGCGGGTGACCCTGGTGAACAGTGCGACCGGGGAGAGCCGGGAGGTGGACACGGAATGGATGTTCGTGTTCATCGGCGCGGCTCCGCGGACGGACTGGCTGCCGGGTGACCTGCTGCGCGACGAACGCGGCTTCGTCCTGACCGGCCCCGACCTGCACGGCCGGCCGCCGGGCTGGGCGCTGGAGCGCGAGCCGTACCACCTCGAGACGAGCATGCCCGGCGTGTTCGCGGCGGGCGATGTCCGGGCCGAGTCGGTGAAGCGGGTCGCGTCCGCGGTCGGCGACGGTGCGATGGCAGTGACCCTGGTGCACCGATACCTGGAGATGCTCTGATGGCAGCTTCGGCAACGGACTGAGCCGGTGCGGCTCAGTATCGACGAGCTGCGCACGCTGTTCCTGTTCGAGAGCCTGACCGACGAGCAGCTCGGCTGGCTGTCGCGCGAAGGGCACGTGGAGGCCGTCGAGGACGGCATCGTCTTCAGCGAGGGTGACGAGGCGACCTGCTGCTACCTGCTGCTGTACCGGTGGGCTGCGGATGTGCAAGCTGCTCGCACGGCGAAGAGGTCGAGATCAACCGCAGCTACCCAGCGCGGTGTGTACGCCGGTGCGGTCAACGCGTTCCTCGGCGCCGACGAGCGCAAGGCCTACACCGCGACCGATGTGGGTGCTCGGAGCCGTCGACGTTCTTCGTCATCACCGCCGAGACGATGGCGACGATGATGAACCGCTGGTTCCCGATGGCCGTGCACCTGATCGACGGCTTCGTCCAGGGCGATGCGGCGGACCAACGAGACGATGGGCGAGCGCGAGCGGTTGCTTGCCCTGGGCTCCTTGTCCGCAGGTCTGACGCACGAGCTGAACAACCCTGCAGCTGCAGCGGTTCGGGCCGCGGCGACGCTGCGGCAGCGGGTCGCCGGGATGCGGTCCAAGCTGGCGATGCTTGCCGACGGCACCCTTGACGCGACCAAGCTGCACGAGATCGTCGCGATCCAGGAGGCCGCGGTCGAGCGGGTGGCGAAGGCTCGCGAGCTGTCGCCGCTGGAGCTCAGCGATGCCGAGGACTCGCTGACCGACTGGCTGGATGACCATGGCGTCAGCAACAGCTGGGACGTCGCGCCGGTGCTGGCCGCGGTCGGGCTGGACGTGCCGTGGATGGAAGAGGTGCAGGCGGCGGTCGGCGACGAGTACCTCGAAGGCGCAGTGCGCTGGTTGATGTACACGATCGACACCGAGTCGCTGATGAACGAGATCGACGACTCGGTGACCCGGATCTCGACCCTGGTCGGGGCGGCCAAGCAGTACTCGCAGATCGACCGCGCGCCGTACCAGGTGGTCGATCTGCGCGAGCTGCTGAAGTCCACGCTGGTGATGATGTCGGGCAAGCTGCAGGGTCTGAACGTGGTGAAGGAGTTCGACCCGGAGCTGCCGCAGATCCCGGCGTACGCCGCGGAGCTGAACCAGGTCTGGACCAACATCATCGACAACGCGGTCGGCGCGATGAACGGCTAAGGCACGCTGACGATCCGGACCAAGCGCGACGGTGGGTACGCCGTCGTCGATGATCGGCGACACCGGCCCCGGCATCCCGACCGGAGATCCGGAACCGGATCTTCGAGCCGTTCTTCACCACCAAGCCGATCGGCGAAGGCACCGGCCTCGGCCTCGACATCTCCTGGCGGATCGTGGTGAAGAAGCACCACGGCGACCTCCGCGTCGACTCCAAACCCGGCGAAACCTGGTTCAAGATCATCCTCCCGATCGACCCCGAGAACGAGATCGAAGCCCAGGCCGACCTGATCTGATCTCCGCCTGACAACAGCGCGCGACCTGGTTGGGTCGCGCGCTGTGTCGTCTGTAGGACTCGGCAGGAGCGCGGCAGGGACCGCCGTTACAGCGAAAAGCAGTTTCTGCAACTAGCTGCAGAAAGTGCTAACAGCCCACGCTGCGTAGGCGATGGTTGGGTCGCCCGGCCCGCTCGTCGACCCTGCCCGTCGTCGAGTCGTCCCAGGCCGGCGCGAGTTTGTGGGGAGATCGCCTTGTCCGTTCTCGATCGCTTAGGTCGACCTCAACGACCTCGGTTGCCACGCCTGGTAGGCCTGGCCCTGTCATCAGCCCTCGTCCTGGGAATGGGAATCGGCCAGTCCGCCGCCGATGCCGCCCCTGCCACCGTCCCCAACGCCAAGCCCCCAGCCGCGCCACCCGCGAAGGTGACGTCCCGTCCGGACGTGGTCTCTGCTGCGGTGACTGCCCGCTCGCAGGGTTCGCGGGTCGAGGTCGAGTCGATGCGGACGGAGACGTCGACGACGTGGTCGAACCCGGACGGCACGATGACGACGGAGGCCCATGCGGCGCCGATCCGTTTCAAGTCCGGCGGTGCCTGGAAGGACGTCGACCTCACCCTGCAGAAGGGCATCGACGGCTCCGTAGCCCCTCGCGCCCAGCAGCACGGCCTACGCCTCGGCAAACGCAACGCGGCGACCGGCCAGGTGTTCGCCTCCGCGGATTCCGGTCCCGGCAAAACGGTGGAGTGGGTCTCGCCGTGGAAGCTGCCTGAGCCGACGTTGGACGGCACGAAGGCGACGTACGCCGAGGTTCAGCCCGGTGTCGACCTGGTCCTGGATGCCCGCCGCAACGGTTTCGAGAACGACTTCATCGTCAAGCAGCGCCCGACGACCGCGCCGGTATGGCGGATCCCGCTGCGCACCAAGGGTCTGACCGCGAAGCCGCAGAAGGACGGTTCGATCGCGTTCGTCGATGCGAAGAATGTCGTCCGGTCGAAGATCCCGGTCGGGTACATGTGGGATGCGGGCTCGGTGTCGGTCAACAAGGCGACGGTGAAGGTCACTGTCGAGCAGGTGTCCGCCGGGCAAGGCGACATTGGTGGTCGCGCCGGACGCGAAGTGGTTCCTGGACCCGGCCCGGGTGTTCCCGGTGACGGTCGACCCGACCTATGCGACGGCTTCGGCGTACGCGAAGTTCGACACGTTCGTGCAGTCCGGCTGTCACCTCTGACTTGTCGGAGTTGCCGGATCTGCGGATCGGGAAGAACGGGACGACACCGAGCGCACGTTCCTGAACTTCGCCACTGCGCCGTTCAAGGGCAAGGACATCTTGTCGTCGTCGTTGTCGATCTGGCAGTACGGCGCATCGTCTCTGCACGCCGAGCACGGTGTATATCCGGTCGACGATGACGCTGGCCGATACGGCGACCCGCTGGACGAACCAGCCGGAGCTGGGTTCGATCTACGGTCAGGCGTCGGCGGCGAAGGGTTTCTCCAGCGCTTGCCCGGGTGGGCGGATCTCGATCCCGATGACGAGTCTTGCCCAGGCCTGGTCCAAGGCCCCGTACGACGTGGGCGGCATGGCGCTGATCGCGGCCAACGAGGCGGACGTGAACTCGTGGAAGCGGTTCTATGCCACGTCGGGCACCAAGGACCCGGTGATCGGCTTCACCTGGAACCGTCCCCCGGCCAAGCCCACCACGGTCGAACCGACCGAAGCCGTCTCGTACGCAGCACCGGGTGAGACCACGTCGTGGCTGTACACGAACAACCTCCGGCCCTGGGTCCGCACCAAGGCCACCGACCCCGACGGCAACACGCGTCAAGTACATCTTCGAGTTCTACACCGGCTCCGGCGACACCCTTCAGGTGCACGCCACGTGCACCTCCTCGGTGTATGCCTCCGGCACCGTCGCCGGGTGCCGCCCGCCAGCCGCAACGCCCCTCCCCGACAACACCTTGTTGTATATCCGGGCGAAGGCGAATGACGGCCGCGTCGACGGCCCCTGGGTCGGCTACAACCAGCGCCTCCGCACCGGAGCCGCAGTACCGTCCCAGCCCACCGTGTCCTGCCCGGCGCCGTACAACAACAACGACTCCTGGGTAGACAACCCGCCGACGGCGGATGTCACCTGCACCGTCTCGGCCACCGGCTCCGGCTACAACGCGCCGGGCTACCTCCGCTTCATTGTCGACGGGAAGCGTCCGGCGACGAACTTCACCGGCGGCGCCGAAGGCCAGATCAAGATCACCCCCTCAAGCGATCCCAATGTCGCCAAGTGGGACGTGAAGTTCAGCAAGGACATCCCAGGTCTGCACACCATCGTGGTCCAGGCCCAAACCCCGGCCGGCACCTTGTCGTCGAACGCGACGTACAAGTTTGGCTGGGGTGGCACCTCCCTGACCTCACCGTCCGCGACTCCCCGGACCACCACGTCGAGCACGGTTCGGGTGGCTGCGTCCGGTCCGCCGAAGGGCCTCGCGTCCTCGGTGACAGCGCATGTGAAATGGCGCGTCTCCGGCTACGGCAGTTCGGATGACCTGGTCGGCTGGAACGAAGACCCGACCGCGCTCAGCGTTCTGGACAACGCCTCGGGTGGCGTCACCGTCAACACTCAATGGGACAGCACGACCGCCAAGGTCGACGCCTTCCTCGATTCCGACCCGAACACCGCAGACATCCAGCCGACAACCCTGAACGACCGCGTTCCGGTGCTGCTGGATGTCCAGGTCTGCTTCAAGTACGGCACCACCGAACAATGCACTTGGTCCCAGACCCCCAACACCACGATCCAGCGCGTACCGCATGCCTTCGGCAACGGTTTCCCGACCTCGGCAGCCGGCCCTGGCCAGGTCGCACTCCGGACGGGTGAGTTCAACTTCGACGCAACGGACGTCTCGGTGCCCGGCTATACCGGTGACCTGACGATCTCCCGCTCGCACTCGACGTACTCGACGCCGACCAACGACATCGACGGGGCGTTCGGTCCGGGCTGGGTAGCCCAGTTCGACGGCGCCGAGGCAGGAGCAGCCGGCTGGCGGGTCATCGACTCGACCAGCATCGACGGAACGATCGCCCTCGTCGACGGCGACGGCACCTCCTTGGTCTACACCTCGCCGACGCACAAGCGCCGTACGACGGATGTCTTCGACGCCGGCACCTGGGTGCCGGCCGACGAGGACACCGAGGTCGATGGTTCGAAGCTGACCATCACCGGCACCGCCGCGGCGCCGGTGCTGTCCTACATCGAAGAAGACGGCACCGTCACCACCTGGAACGTGCCGGAGCGGCCGTTCCCGAACAAGCCGTCGGTCTGGCGGCCGATCACGATCAGCGAGCCGGGGATCGCGACCAAGACCACCTACTCCTACGACTCCAGCGGTCGCGTCGTGCGGATCCTCGCGCCGACCGGACCGGGCGTCACCTGCGGCGCCTACGACCAGACCAAACCTCCGCTGACCGGGATGAACCCCGGCTGCAGGGCACTGCGATTCAAGTACGCAGCTGTCAGCACGGGCCAGCTCCAGATGAGCGAGGCCTGGCTGGACATCTACAACCCGGACAAGTCGGGTGGCGCGGGCATGGACTCCATCCAGGTCGCCGCCTACACCTACGACAGCAACGGGCGACTGATCAAGGTCACCGATCCGCGGTCGAACCTCTCCACGGAGTACGGCTACAACGCCGCCAATCACCTGACCTCCGTCAAGCCTGTCGGCCAAACCCCGTACCAGCTGAACTATGTGGCAGTGGGTGACCAGGAGAAGCTGGACTCGGTGAAGCGTGACCGTCCCGCCGGTGATCCTGCTGGTGGCACCGCGACGCTCGGAAGGTTCGTGTACGACGTACCGCTGTCGGGTGCGGGTCTGCCTGACCTGACGGCCGGTTCGGTCGCCAAGTGGAATCAGAAGACCGTTCCGACCAACGGGTACGCCGTGTTCGGACCCGACCACCCGGTATCCGGTGCTCCGGGTGCCGACGACTGGCAGTACGCCGATCTGCAGTACACCGACGCGGCGGGCTACACCGTCAACAGCGCGACGTACGGTGCCGGTAACTGGCAATACACCTCGACCGACTACAACGACCAGGGCAACGTGACTCGCCAGCTCGACGAGCGAGCACTGCGAACCGTGATCGACGACGCAGTACCGGCCGACCAGTTGGCCAGCCTGAATGTCTACAACGCTGACATCAAGAACGCCGCCGGCGACACGGTCGTCACCCCGGCCGGCACCTTGGTGACGGATTCCTACGGCCCGTCGCGCTTCGCAACGGTCAAGGACGGCAGCACCAAGTGGGTCCGGACGCACACGCACACCACGTACGACGAGTCGGCGCCGAACTCGGGTATCAACCCGGCCACCACCCTGCCCTACCGCCTGCCGACCACGGTCACCACTGGCGCCTTCGACCCGGGAGCAGGAACCGAGGAGCCGATCGCCCGTGCGCAGACGGAGTACATCGCAGCAGTTGCCGGCGACGGCGACGGTTGGGCTCTCGGCCAGGCCGAGCAAGACGATCGCCGACGCCAACCCGGCCGGCCCACGCAACGACGTGACCGGTGATGTCGTCAAGGTGACCCGGTACGACACCGAAGGCCGTGTCATCGACAGTCGCCAACCGAACTCCAACGGCGCCGATGTGGGCACCACGAGGACCATCTACTACACGGCAGCAGCGAACTCTGCTGCTCCCGAGTGTGGTTCGAAGCCGCAGTGGGGTGGCCTGACCTGCAAGGTCTCGCCAGCCGCTGCTCCGTCGAGCGGCCCGACGCTGCCGACGTCCACTACAACCAGCTACAACTATCTGCTGTCCCCGAAGGTCGTCACCGAGACCTCTGGTGCCGTCACTCGCACCAGTACGACGAGCTTCTTGCTCGACGGTCGTGCTCAGACAAGCAAGACCACGGTCTCCGGCCTGACTGGTTCGACTCCGAACACGGAGAAGACCACGACGTACGACGCTGCTACTGGTCAGGCAACTGTGGTGACGGCGAAGGCCGCGGACAACACCACCACGAGTGTGACCACCGGCTACGACAGCTGGGGACGACAGGTCAGCTACCAGCCGCAAGGCGACCCGGCGACCACCACCGTCTACGACGCCGGCGGACAGGTCGCGACCGTGACCGACGCCAACGGCAGCACTCGTTACACCTATGACGGCACCGACGCCGCCGGCAAAGACCGAGCACCGCGGTCTGGCGACCAAGGTCGAGGTCACGACAGCGGGTTCTACCTGGTCGTCCATCGGCGCCTACGACGCCGACGGCTCCATGACCGTGCAGAAACTGCCCGGCGGGATCACGCAGTCCACCGACTACGACAACGCCGGTGAACCGACCGGACTGCGCTACACGGGCCAGGTCACCACGACCAACGAAGACGGCACCACCACTACGGATCCGGATGGCCCGTGGCTGTCCTGGTCGGTCGAGAACGACGTCACCGGCCGGGTCGTTCACGAGTGGACCCCCGATGGCAATGCGTTCACCGGCTCCGTCCGGCGACGCTGTCGGCTACGACCGCGACTACTCCTACGACAGCCTCGGGCGCCTGACCACGGTCCATGACCGCACCGCCGCGACCACCGGCGTCGACGTCACCGACCCGACCCAGACCCCGGGCTGCATCACCCGCACCTATGGATTCGACCGCAACGACAACCGGTTGACCAAGTCCACGGCCGCCGCGGCTGCTGATGGCTCCTGTACGACGACCGGAGCCACCACCACCAATCGGGCCTTCGACACCGCCGACCGCCCTGTCACGGGCGCCAACGGTTCCGGGAACTACGTCTACGACGCCCTAGGCCGTACGACGACCCTCCCGGCATCGGACGCCCCGAACCCGGCGGGCGGCAATATCACCGTCCGGTACTACGACAACGACCTGGCCCGCAGCATCGCCCAGGGCGGCACCACAACGACCTACACGCTCGACGCCCTCGACCGCCGCTCGGTGGAAACCGCGACGACGGCCGGCGGGTCGACCGACACCATCCGCCACTACACCGACACGTCCGACAACCCGACCTGGGTCACGGCAGGCACCACCACCGAGCGGTACGTCGAGCTCATCGGCGGCGACCTGTCACTCACCGTGGACCAGACCGGCAAGGCCTCTTTGCCGATCGCCAACCCCCACGGCGACACGGTCACCACCATTGATCTGAACGCCGGCCAGCCGGCCACCTCGATCGGTGCCTGGTGCAACTATGACGAGTACGGGCTGACCGACGACGCCCCATCGACCGGGCCGATCGACTATGGATGGCTTGGTTCCAAGCAGCGGGCGACCACTGACTCCGGTCTGATCTTGATGGGGGTTCGCCTCTACAACGCAGAAGCTGGGCTGTTCACCAGCCTCGACCCAGTACCAGGTGGAGGGGCGAACAGTTACGGCTATCCCACCGATCCGGTCAATGGTTCCGACCTGAGCGGTGAATGGTGGCGGCCGAAGTTCCGAAACTTGTGGAAGCCTGCACGGGCTGCGGGCCGTGCTATCAATCGCTTCCAGTCGGGCATGGTCAGTCTGGCTGCCTACGGGGCTGCTCGTGCTACTGGCCATCACTGCGGGAGGCGCTACGGAATGATGACCTGCAGCGGTGGCCTGAGGATCTACGGTAGAGGCGGAACGACCTATGGCAGCGTCTACATCACCGATGATGTTGATGAGTTCAAGACAGCATCGCGGATCAAACACGAGAAGGCACACCGGCGGCAGTGGCGTCGTAGTGGGTATTTGTTTGCCATCAAGTACTTCGCGTCCGGGATCAACCCCTGCCGCAACCGCTTCGAGAAGCGGGCCGGATGGGCCAACGGTGGGTACAGCGAATGTCTAGGGGGAAGGATCGCGGGAAGGGTTAACCACGGAAGAATAGGTCGGCGTGTTCGCAGATGATGCGCATTCTCCGCGGGCTGGTGGCAATCCTTGGCTGCAGTCTGCTGCCAGCTGGTTGCTTCCTACCGAGCCATCCAGCAGGACCCTCGGTTGGACTCCGGCTGGAACAGGGCAACCTGGTCCTGTACCTCCCGCTGTGTCCGGGCGAACAAGTGGTCTCCGCGCAGATCGATGATCCGCGCGGCGAGGGCAGGACGTTGTGGCGGGGAGAGCAGCCTGCTCACCCCGCCACCAAGGAGGTCAGGTTCGAACCGTCGGACTGGGGTCGGCAGACCGGGAGTTTCAGCTATGACGGCCAGACCTTCGCAGTCTCCGTCGACGGAACTGTGCGGTCCTACGGCAGCGGAGCGGACGGTCGAAAGGTGCTTGCCGACCTGCCGGCGGGGTCCTACGACCTCAATGGCAAGGTGGCTACAGCCGCCGAGATCGAGCAGAAATCGGACTGCGAGAAGTCCGGCTGACGGCTAGTTGCTGAGGAGGTTGGCGGCGGCGTCCAGGCGGCGTCGCCAACCTTCCGCTTCGGGGCTTCCGGATTTGTGGTCCGAGAGGCTGAAGAGGCCTTGGACGACCACGGACGGTAGTACTGCTTGGAGGGCGGCATCGGTGTTTGTGCTGGTGCCGCTCTCGTACGTCTCGATCGTGGTGGGCCATTGTTCTGGGTCGACCGAGGTGAGTAGGTGCCAGCCGAGGTCCATTACGCCGGGGGCTGCTGAGACGTCTTCCCAGTCGAGGAGGGCGATTTCGCCGGTGGGGCTGGTGCGGAGGTTTTGGGCTGAGGCGTCGCCGTGGGCCAGGGTTGGTGGGCCGGCGGTGAGGAGTTGTTGTTCTGCCGCGGCTACGTTGCCGAGCAGGCGTTCGGCTAGGTCGCGGACGGCAGGGGAGAGGTCGTCGCGGGTGGAGAGGCGCGGCCAGGTCTCGGCGTACAGGGCTTCAACCAAGTCGTCGCCGGCGCCGATGGGGCGGATCCAGGGCCAGCGGGTGGCGGCCTTGTTGGTCCAGCGGGTGTGGAGGTCGGCGAGCAGACGGGCGGCGGCTTCGGGGTCTGCGCCGAGGGTCCAGGTGGAGAGGTCTTCTAGTTCTAGCAGGGTGCCTTCGGCGGAGATCTCCGAGTGGTAGCAGGCCGGAACCCGGATGCCGATCTCTGGGGCTATCTCGCGGTAGAAGCGGACCTCTGACTCGAACATGCCGAGGGCTTCGGCGATCGATCCGGGGGCTGCGGGCTCGCGTCGTTTCACGAAGACGTCCATGGGGCGATCCTTGCGGGTCAACAGCTCAGCTGTCGCGTTGTTTTGTCGGCGTAGGCGAGGAGGTCCTCGTAGGTCTGGGCCTCGGGATGGAAGAACTCGTCGCGGTTGCGTTGGCCGATGGCGCTCTCGCCGAGGAGGCGGGAGACGGTGAGGGCGGCGGAGAGGGGGCGATGGTTGACGACGATCTCGTCGACCTGGCCCTCGGCGTTGAGGTGGACCGTGCCGACGCCGGTGACCGGGCGGCCTTCGACCATCGCGGTGTATTCGTGGACAGCGCGATCATCAAGCCTTAGTTCATAGACGAGTTTGTAGTCCTGGTAGAAGCTGCCGACCGTCCGCACCTGCTCCCGGACCCGCTCCGGGCCGTGGACGACCGCGTTCATGACGACGCCGCTCAATGTCACGTCCGGCGCAAGGTTCTCCAGGAACCAGGGGACACGTCGCGGCTCGTCTGGTTGTTCGATGCTCATGAAATAAACAGAACCATAAAGGGTTTACTTCTGTCAACGGAGGGCGGTGCCGTGGGTGTGGGTGAGGAGGGTGAGGTCTTCGCGGGTGGGGAGGGATTCCCAGTCGCCGTACGCGCCGACGCAGAAGGCGCCGGTGGCGGTGGCGCGTTCGAGGCGGGCGGGGATCGGGAGGTTGTCGAGGGTGGCGGAGAGGTAGCCGGCGACGAAGGCGTCGCCGGCGCCGATGCTGTCGACCACCGTGACGGGGAGGGCTGGGCGGTGGGTGGTGCCGGCGGTGGTGTGGGACCAGGCGCCCTTGCCGCCGGCGGTGACGACGACCTCGGTGGCTGAGGTCAGGAGGTCGGCGATCGGGTCGGTGGCGTCGGTGAGGATGTCGAGCTCGTCGTCCGAGGCGAACACGGTGTGGACGTGGGGGATGAGCTCACGCAGCGCGGTGGCGGCGTCGTCGCGGGACCAGAGACGGCCGCGGTAGTTGACGTCGAGCGAGACCTGTACGCCGGCGGTCGCAGCAGCCCGTACTGCGGCCAGCGTCGCGGCGCGAGTCTCTGGAGAGAGAGCCGGCGTGATGCCGGTGACGTGGAGGAGGCGGGGTTGGGATGTTGCCAGCGCAGCGGTGCATTCATCGGCGGTGAGGGTGGATCCGGCCGAGCCGCGGCGGTGATAGCTGACTCGGGTGATGTCGTGCGCGGGTTGATCGAACGCGATGAACCCGGTGAACGACTCGTCCGAGAATCGCAGATACCGCGTGTCGACTCCTTCGGCCCGCAAGGTCCGCTGGATCAGGCGCCCGGGCTCATCGTTGCCTACAGCACCTATCCAGGCAGCCTGATGCCCGAGCCGCGCCAACCCGATCGCCACGTTGCTCTCCGACCCGGCAACCGACAGATGCGCCTCGCCACCCAGCCGCATCGCTGCCTTGGATCGGATCGACACCATCGCCTCGCCGAGGGTGAGTACGTCCGCGCTGTCAGGCATCGGCCACCGCGGCAAGGAAGGTGGCGGCGCGGGCTGCCAGGTCGGACTGGGAGCCGCCGGTGCCGGCGTCGCCCAGCAGAGGTGATCCGATGCCTACTGCGAAGGCGCCTGCGGCCAGGTACTGCGGGGCGGAGGCGGCGTCGATTCCGCCGACTGCGATCAGGGGTGCTGACGGCAAGGGCGCCCGCAGTTCGCGGAGGTAGCCCGGGCCGTGGAGTTTTGCGGGGAAGATCTTGACCGCGAGCGCTCCCGCGTCGAGCGCGGTGATCACCTCGGTCGGAGTCAGGGCGCCGCAGAGGAGCGGCAGGCCGATCTCGACGCTTCGGTAGGCGCCGCGGGTGATCGCCGGGGTGACGGTGAAGCCTGCTCCGGCGGCGGCGATCTCGTCCGCCTGGGCGGCCGTGACGACAGTCCCGGCGCCGATCAGGACCGAAGAGTCGAACTCCGAACGAGCCTTGGCGATCGCCTCCGCACCACCCGGCGTCGTCAGCGACACCTCGAGCGCGGTGATGCCCGCGCCGACGAGGGTGCGGATGCATTCCAGTGCGCGGTCGGGCCCGTCCGCCCGGATGATCGCCAGCACCTTCCGCCGGCTGAGTTCCGCTAGCAGGTCCACGACAGCTCTCCTTCGACGATTTCACGGTAGGCCAGAGGGGACCCGGAGGATTTGATCGATCCACACATAGGACGTCTGATGTCCTGGGTTTCGCAGGCCGGGATGGTGGATAAATTACGAGATGAGCAACCCGCGAGGTTGTTTACTTTCCATTCACCGGAAGGCAGGTCTCCCGCCCTATGCCCAGCTTCCGCCGTCTCTTGATTCAAGCCTTGACTCTCTGCCTGTTGTCGGCCGGCCTGGTCGCCGCGCCCCCGCAGGCCCGTCCCGCGCAAGCCGCCGTGACCCAGACCGTCCTCTTCGACAAAGGCTTCGCCGGCTACGGCTGCTACCGGATCCCGGCGATCGTCCGTACGAAGGCCGGCACCCTGCTCGCCTTCGCCGAAGCACGCCGTAACTGGTGCGCCGACTCGCAGGAGATCGATCTCGTCGTCCGCCGGTCCACCGATGACGGCCGCACCTGGTCGGACCAGAAGACCGTCCTCTCCGGCACGGACACCGATCCGAACGCCGTTGCGACGCGCGGCAACCCGACCCCGATCGTCGATCTCGAGACCGGCCGGATCGTGCTGCTGACCACGATGGATCCCGGCAACGGGACCGATCGCCCGCGGATTCCGTACGTGCAGTTCAGCGACAACGACGGCGTGTCCTTCACTCCCGCGACGAACATCGCCAGCCAGATCGGCGACCCCACCTGGGGCTGGTACGCGACCGGGCCGATGCACGGCATCCAGCTGACTCGTGGCGCCCACGCCGGCCGCCTCGTCGCCGGGACGAACTACGACGTCGACCAGAAGGTCGCCGGGCAGCTCGTCTACAGCGACGATCACGGCGAGCACTGGCACAAGGGCGCCACCGATCTGCGGAGCAACACCGACATCATTCCGCAGGAGATCAGTGTCGTGGAGAAGGTCGACGGCGGCATCTATGCCGGTGCGCGGAACAACAATGGCAGTGGCGGCGACAGTCGGGCATTTGCCGTCAGCAACGATGGCGGCGAGACCTACGTCGCGCCGTACAAGAGTGTTGCCGGGCTGACGACTCCTACGGTGCAGGGATCGCTGCTGCGACTGCGAGCCGTTGACGAAGGAGCGAAGTACAACCGCATCCTGTTCGCCTCGCCGGCGGATCCTTTGCGGCGTAGGTACATGACGATCCGGTCCAGCTTCGACGAGGGCAACAGCTGGCAATCCGTTGCCGATGGCACCAGGATCACCAGCGACTGGTCCGGCTACTCCGACATGGCCGTGCTCGACACGGGGGAGATCGGGCTGCTGTACGAAGGTGGCACGGTCGATGCGCGCGATCAGATCCGGTTCGCGCGGTTCACCGAGACCGACATCGGGCTGCCGGACGGCGCGAGCGGGCCGACCACTCCGGACGTCTCCGGGTTGGGGAACAACAGCTATCTGCGCGGTGGGACCACCGCGGTCGCGGGCAAGTTCGGGCAGGCGCGGGATCTCGATGGGGTCGACGACGCGATCCAGCTCCCGTTCGCCGAGTCGCTGGCGGTCGGGGCCGGGGACTTTACTGCTATGGCTTGGATCAAGTACGGAGCCAGTACTGCGAACCAGGCGATCTTCTGGGGCTACGGGATCAACGATTTCTCGCAGTTCTGGCTGCGGGCCGAGCCGGGCGACAGCCGGATTCGTGGGCTCATCACGACCGGGGGCAACACTGCCGTGGTCGCGACGACCAAGGCGTACAACGACAACGCGTGGCATCACGTCGCCCTGCAACGCAAGGCCGGAACGCTGTCGATCTGGGTCGACGGGGCTCAGGCCGCTTCGGTCGCAGCGCCGGCCGGGTCGGTCAGCCCGGGAAGGCCGTTCAAGATGTATGTCGGTCAGCGGCTCGACGGGGCTCATCATTTCGACGGGTCGCTGGATGAGGTGCGTATCTACAAGCGCGCGCTGACTGCCGCCGAGATTGCGTCCATCCGCACCAGCAACTCCACCGCTGTTCCCAACGTGGTGCTGGATCTGCCGCTCGGGTAGCACGATCAGACTGACCTGGCGGAGATGACGAGCCGCCAGGTCAGTTCACCCGACTCAGGCACGACCGCGGCGTCACCGGGTCCGGCTTCTTCCAGGTCGAAGACGCGGCCGATCATTGGCTCCACTCCCAGACTCCGGTACGGCGTATCTTCGGGAAACCCGCCCAGATTGCGCCACAGCGCGATCGAGGTCGGTTGCCCGGGGCAACTGAGCGAGAGCGTCAACTCGTCAGAACCGTCCCGCACGGAGATCGTCGAGAGGTCTACCAAGACAGCACCAATCGCTGATCCGTCGTTCGGGCCGTAGGTCTCCATCTCAATCCCCCCGGGAGACGGCCAACTCGCTTCAAACCAAGGCGCTGTGGCCGAGGCTGCCTGCGATGCGGCCGGTGACGTCGCCTGGGGCGAGGCCGCTCCGGCCGGGAGAATGCCTGCCAGTTGTTCTGCTGCTTCGGGGTAGAGGCGGCAGGTGGTGCCGGGTGGGGCTAGGAGCGTGGTGCCGACGGCGCAGTCCAGTAGGGCGTGGGCTGCCCAGGTGAATTGGTAACCCGGCGGGGCGATCAGGCGGTAGTCGGCCCAGATGGCGCCGGAGTCGGTCATTTCGGCGGGGGCTTCGCCGCCGTTGAAGCGGCGGAGGAGGACTGCGTCGCCGTACTGGATGGCGTCCCAGTCTTCGTCTTCGTCGAGGGAGGCCCATGGTTGGTTCCAGAGGGCGCCGTGGTCGGGGGTGCCGCGGACGGTGGGGAAGCATTCGTCGAGGCCGCCGACGTCGACGTACGACGTGGCGCCGGTGCGTGAGACCGACGAGCAGAGCGGGGTTCGGTCCACAGCCATTCGCGGCCGGCGAGGAAGAGTGAGGTCCAGCGGCCGCCGTCGTCGAGATCGACGACGACCTCGTTGGTGGGGAGGTCTACCATTCCGCGAACGATCCGTCCTCGTGCGTCCAGATCGGATTCCGCCACGCGTGTCCGATCTTGTCGGCGGCGCGGACGGCTTCCTCGTCGACCGTGATCCCCAACCCAGGCAGGGGATTGAACTCGGCATGCCCGTTCACCCAGGTGTACGGCGTCGGGTCGGTCACGTACGACGTCAGGTCGCTGCCAGTGTTGTAGTGAATCCCGCGACTCTGCTCCTGGATCAAGAAGTTCGGCGTCGCGAACGAGACCTGCAGGCTCGCCGCCAACGAGATCGGCCCGAGCGGACAGTGCGGCGCCAGCAACGCGCCATGCGTCTCAGCCAGTACTGCGATCCGCCGCAGCTCCGAGATCCCGCCCGCGTGCGAAACGTCCGGCTGCACCACGGCAACCCCGGCATTCAGCGCCGGCACGAACTCGGACCGGTTGTACAGCCGCTCGCCCAACGCCACCGGAACTGTAGAGCTTGAAACAACCTCTGGAAGATGGTGCAGATGCTCCGGCAGCACCGGTTCCTCGACGAACAACGGATGCAACGGCTCGACCGCATGCAAGATCCGCCGGGCAGCGGCAACCCCGACCCGCCCATGCAGATCGATCGCCACATCACGGCTATCACCAAGCACTGAACGCGCCGCCTCGAGCCGGGCGACGATCGCGTTGATCTCACCCAGCGACGGCGAAGGCTGGATCCGCCCGCTCGCGTTCATCTTGACCGCGGTCATCCCGGCCTCGACCTGCGCCGCGACCTGATCCGCGATCTCGGCCGGCTCATCGCCACCGACCCACGCGTACACCCGCACGCGATCCCGCACCCGCCCACCGAGCAAGCGACGAAACCGGCGCCCCGTAGACCTTCCCCGCGATATCCCACAAGGCGTGATCCAAGCCCGCGACAGCGCTGCTCAGCACCGGACCGCCCCGGTAGAACCCGCCCTTCGACAGGATCTGCCAGTGCCGCTCGATCTGCAGCGGGTCCTGCCCGATCAGATACTCCGACAACGTCTCGATCGCAGTCCGGACGACTTCCGCGCGACCCTCCACGACCGGCTCGCCCCAGCCGACGACGCCGTCGCTGGTCTCGACCCGGCAGAACAGCCAGCGCGGTGGGACCAGGAACGTCTCGATCCGCTCGATCTTCACTTGCGGCCCCGTACTTCGGACAGGTCCTCGGCCGCCTTCGCCAGCAGCTCACGCATCGCCAGCTCCGCACCCTCGGGATCGTGCGCGCGGACCGCGTCGACCACTCGCCGGTGGCTCGGCACCGAATCGTCGGAGGGCTTCACCCGGTGCACCAGCCGGTCGCGATCGGCCAGGCCGGTCTCCATGATGACCTCCATCTTGGTCAGCAACTCGTTGCCGGTAGCGGCCAGCAACGCCTTGTGGAACGCGATATCCGCCTCGGCGGCGGCCAGATCGTCGGCAGCCGACGACATCGCCGCGAGCGCGGCATCCAACGCCTCCAGGTGCACATTCTTAGCCCGTACTGCGGCCAACCGCGCCGCAGCAGGTTCCACGATGCCCCGTACTTCGTGCAGCTCTTCAAGCAACTCAGGACGTACGTCGTCGTCGAAGTGCCAGCGGATCATGTCCGCGTCGAGCAGGTTCCAGTCGGACCGCGGCCGGACGAACGTGCCGCGCTTCTGCCGGGCATCGACGAGGCCCTTTCGCGGTGAGCACCTTCAGCGCCTCGCGGACGGCGGTCAGGCTGACGCCGAGATCTGCCTGCAGCTCGACCACGTTGATGGTCGCGCCCTGCGGGATCTGTCCCGACAGGATCCGCTGCGCCATCACCTCGACGATCTGCCCGTGCAAACCTCGTGACATCCCGCGCTGAATCCCCGTCACCGACATCTCCCCATCGCTCTTGAATCAAGTCCTGAACCAAGTCTCGAACCACGGCCCGTCATGCCGAGTCCTTCACCGCGGACCAGCCGCCGTCAACCACCAGGCTGGCCGCCGTCACGAACGAAGCCTCGTCCGACAGCAAGAACGCGACAGCGGTCGCGACCTCGTCCGGCCGGCCGAGTCGCCCAACGGCGGTAGCCCGAGCACTCTGTTCCTTCCCCTCCGGTGTGACACGGTCCCACGCGGCGGTGTCGATCGGCCCCGGCAGCACGGTGTTCACCCGGATCGTCCCGCCGTACTCGACCGCCAATTGCCGCCCGAGTGCTACCAATGCCCCCTTCGTCGCGGCATAAGCGGGATGCCCGGGGATCCCGGCCAGCGCGTGCACCGACGACACCAGTACTACGGAACCGCGCGCAGCCGCCAGGTCGGCGTACAGGGTCTTGAAGCCGAGGAAGGCGGCGGTGAGGTTGACGTCGAGCTGGCGTTGCCAGGAGCTCGGGGACAACTCGTGCGCAGGCATGACGTCGACCATGTACGCGTTGCTGACGAGTCCGTCGATCGGTCCGAGTTCGTCGCGGCCGCGCGACAGCGCCTCCGCCCAGGTGTCCGGTGAAGCGACATCACCCTGTACGGCGATCGCTCGGCCGGGGACCTCCTTGCACGGCTGCAGGTCGATCTGGACGACCGAGGCGCCCTCGTCGAGCAGCCGCTGCGCACAGGCCGCACCGATGCCGGTGGCTGCCCCGGTCACCACGATCACTCGCTCGGCAAGTCGCAACGGAAGCCTCCACGCCTCAGTCTCCAACGATGAACGAGGCACCAGTTGATCGTGACCGCCTCATCACGTCAAGCGATTTGCTCGTAATTTACGAATTAATATTGACATGCCCGACTGCGCGGCTGCAAGATCCTCCGCAGAACGAACCACTCAATCGACTGGCACGGCGGAACACGTCGGTGCCGCGGGAGTTCAGGAGTAGGGCATGGCAGGTCTGGCAGCTGATCGGCGCACGTTCCTCAAGGGGCTCGGAATGCTCGGGGCCGCGGCCCTGATCCCGGGGTGCGCGACCTCGACCACCAACAGCGGTGGCAGTAGCAGCGGCGCGACTGGTGAGCTGTCGCTGCAGTCCAACCTCTCCGCCGAGCAGGCCAAGGCCGCGATGGAGAAGCTCGTCGACGCTTACAACAAGACCGGTGGGACACGGTGAAGCTGAACACCGTCGCCTCGGAGATCTTCCGCACCCAGCTGCCGACGTACCTGACCTCGGCCAACCCGCCGGACGTCTACACCTGGTACGCCGGTTCGGTCGCGAACTCGTACGCCAAGAAGGACCTGCTGCTCGACGTGACCAGCGTCTGGGACGGCGATGAAGAGCTACCCGGAGTCGATGCAGACGCTGTCCACCGGCGAGAACGGGCAGAAGATCTTCGTGCCGACCAGCTACTACTGGTGGGGCATGTTCTACCGCAAGTCGAACTTCGCCAAGTGGGGCGTCACGCCGCCGAAGACCTGGGACGAGTTCCTCGCGGTCTGCAAGAAGATCCAGAGCAAGGGCGTCCCGCCGATCGGGATCGGACTGGGCGACACCCCGTGGGTCGCGTCGGCCTGGTTCGACTACCTGAACATCCGGATCAACGGTGCGCCGTACCACCGCCAGCTGCTGGCCGGCGAGAGCCGCTTCGACGACCCGAAGGTCAAGGCCGTCTTCACCAAGTGGAAAGAGGTGCTGCCGTACTTCGACCCGAAGGGGAAGTCGTTCCCGTTCCAGGAGGCGACCTCGGCCCTGCTCGGCGGCAAGACCGGCATGTTCCTGATCGGCACCTTCTTCGCCGACTCCGCGCCGAAGGACGCGCTCGACGACATCGACTTCTTCCAGTTCCCGATCATCGACCCGTCGGTCCCGGTCGCCGAAGAAGCCCCGATCGACGGCTACTTCGCCAGCAAGAAGGCGAAGGACCCCGAGGCCGTGAAGAAGTTCCTGGGCTGGCTTGCCACCCCCGAGGCGCAGGAGATCTACGTCAAGAACTCCTCCGGCACGGTCATCCCCGCGAACCCGGACGCCAAGTCCGCCGACACCCCGCTGGTCAACAAGGGCAAGGCGATGGTCCAGAACGCGAAGGAAATCACCCAGTTCTTCAACCGCGACTCCAGCGACGCCCTCCAGCCGACCGCCGACGCCGCCCTGACCAAGTTCCTCGACAAGCCCGACCAGATCGACAAAATCCTCAAGGACTGGCAGGCCGCAGCCGAGAAGATCTTCAAGGCATGACTGCTACCTCGATCGAGCCGGTGCCGAGACGGCGGCTGCCAAGCCGCCCCGGCCGAAAGGTCGCGGGCGGCAGCCGCGGAGTAAGTTGCATCGGATTTCGCCGTTGATCCTGGCGTTCGTGTTCGTGCCGTTCGTGATCGAAGCGGTGTGGGTGTTCTGGCCTGCGCTGCAAGGGTTCTGGCTGGCGCTGACGAGCTGGGACGGGTTGTCGGCGCCGAAGTTCGTTGGCTTCGGCAACTTCCACGACATGGTCTCGGACCCGATCTTCCGGACCGCGTTGAAGAACACGGCGATCTGGCTGGTGCTCTTCGGTGGGCTCAGTGTGATCGGCGGGTTCGGGATGGCCCTGCTGCTGCAGAAGGAGCGCCGCGGCGTCGGCATCTACCGCGCCGCGCTGTTCACCCCGGTCGTCTTCTCGCTGGTCGTGACGGCGCTGATCTGGCGGGTGTTCTACCAGCCCGACGGCCTGGTTGATTCCGTACTGCGTGGTGTCGGGCTCGGCAACTTCGTCCGGCCCTGGCTCGCGGATCCCGACACTGCCTTGTACGCCGTGATCCTGCCGGCCCTGTGGCGCCAGATCGGGTACGTGATGGTGCTCTACCTGGCCGGCCTCAAGGCAGTCGACCCCGCTCTCTACGAAGCCGCGCGGGTCGACGGTGCATCGGCCTGGCAGCGGACCCGGTACGTCACGATCCCGCAGCTCAAGGGCGTGAACTCGGTCGTGCTGTCGGTGATCGTGATCGACTCGCTGAGATCCTTCGACATCGTCTGGTCGATGACGAAGGGCGGGCCGTACCACTCGTCCGAGCTGCTCAGCACGTACATGTACTCGACCGCGTTCCAGTCCACCCAGCTGGGCTACGCCTCCGCGATCGCCGTGGTGATCTTCGTGCTCGCGCTCGCGGTCATCCTCGGCTACCTGATCCGTGCCTTCCGGGAGGAGACATGAGGAACCGGTTCAAGACGACCGGGTACCACCTGGCGATGGGACTCGTCTCGTTCCTCTGGATCGCGCCGATCCTGTGGGTGGTGGTGATCTCGTTCCGCAGCTTCGACGACGTCGCCGCGAACGGTCTCGGTTCGCTGCCACACTCGTTCACCTTCTCGACGTACAAGTCGGCCTGGGAGGACGCGGACGAGTTCAGGGCTTTGATCAACTCGTTGCTGGTCACGATCCCGGCGGTGCTGCTGAGTCTCGGGTTCGCGGCGACCGCGGCGTACGGGCTGGCTCGCTACAACATCCCGTTCCGGCGGACCGTGTTGCTGCTGATGTTGATGGGCAACCTGCTGCCGCCGCAGATCCTGCTGATCCCGATCTCGCGGTTCGTCGAACTGACCGGGTACTACGACACGCTCTACGCGCTGATCGCGGTGCATGTCGGGTTCGGGCTCGGGTTCTACACGTTCGTGTTGCACGGCTTCATGCGTGATCTGCCGCGGGAGATCCAGGAGGCGGCCACGATCGACGGGGCCGGTCCGGGCAAGATCTTCTCGAGCGTGATCCTGCCGCTGACCCGGCCGGCGCTCGCCGCACTCGGCGCGCTGTCGTTCACCTGGATCTTCAACGATCTGCTCTGGTCGATCACGGTGATCCGGTCGGGCGAGAAGATGCCGGTCACCCCGGCGCTGCTCGGCCTGCAAGGGCTGTTCGTGTCATCTTGGAACGTGATTGCCGCAGGCACCGTGATTGCGGCCGTGCCGACACTTGTTGTCTTCTTGAAGTTCCAGAAGCACTTCGTCGTCGGGACTGGCGATCGGGGCCGTCAAGTGACCCAGTGGACGTTGCGCGGAGCAACCACGTCGTACGTCGTGGACGTGCCGGAGCACGGGCAATGGGCGAGCTTGGTTGCCTGGGGCCCGCATGCTGTGGCCGACGGTCCGTCGACGGTGGCTCCGATCGGGACGGTTCACTTCCTTCCGGAGGCTGATGTCGAGCCGCTGGAGTACGCAGTACGAGGGGTTCGGTATGCCGCTCCCACCGAGTTGGTGGTGAGCGGGCCGGACGGGAACGACGAGTGCCGGCCGGTGTTCGTGTCGGGTGCGCAGGAGGACGACGATCTCGAGCTGACCTTCGTGGACGAGCTGCGTCAGCTCCGCCTGGTCCTGCACTACCGGATGCCGGCTGAGCTCGACGTCGTCGAGCGGTGGGTGTCCGTGCACAACGACGGCCCGGCCGACCTGCACCTTGCATCACCACGATTCGGCCGGGTTCGTCATCCCGACCGCGTCCGGCGCTCACTTGCGTTATCTGTGGGGCGAGTGGAACAGCGAGTTCCAGCAGGCTGCGATCACCCTGCCGCGCGGCAGGTTCACGATCGACAGCCGCCAGGGCATCACCGGCCACTCGTACTCACCCTTCCTGTCCGTCGCCGATGCAAACGACCCGGCCGGTACTACGTGGGGCGTGCAACTCGCGTGGTCGGGTTCGTGGCAGTTGAGCGCGGATGTCGACACCACCGGGCAGACCCGGATCCAAGCGGGCCGAGTCGCACCCTCGCTCGGCCTGGTTGTGGCCCCTGGATCCTCCTGGGTCTCCCCGGTGGCTGTTGGCGCTTGCAGTACCGAAGGGCCCGACGGGCTCGCGCGTGCGTTCCACGCCTACCAGCGGACGTTCTCGCGCGGGCTGCCGCAGAAGGTCGTCTACAACTCCTGGTTCGCTACAGAGTTTGATGTAAGGGCTGATCATCAGCTTGAACTCGCCCGGCGGGCGGTGCGGGCCGGGGTCGAGACCTTCGTGGTCGACGACGGCTGGTTCACCGGGCGGGTCGACGACACGGCCGGGCTGGGGGACTGGGACGTTGATCCGGTCGCCTTCCCGCAAGGACTCGGCACCTTTATCGAAGACCTGAAGGAAGTCGGGCTCGGGTTCGGGCTCTGGGTCGAGCCCGAGTCGATCAGTCCGGGGTCGGAGCTGGCGGCGAAGCATCCCGAGTGGATCCTGCGGACCTCGGGGCCGCGAGCCGCTGCTGATCCGCAACCAGTTGCTCCTCGACCTCAGCCGGGACGATGTCGCGGAGTGGATCTGGGAGACGCTCGACCGGCTGCTGTCGTCGTACGAGATCAGCTATCTCAAATGGGACGCGAACCGGCCGCGGCTCGACAGCGGGGTGCATGCGGATCTCGACGGCCGGGTGGTCGCGAACCTCTACCGGATTCTCGACCGGATCCGTTCGGCAGCATCCGCAGGTGGTTGTCGAGGGCTGCGCCGGTGGTGGCGGTCGGGTCGATCTCGGGATGGCCGCACGAGTCGACACGCTCTGGCCCAGTGACAACACGGCTCCGCTGGATCGGCTGAAGATCCAGCGCGGATTCCTGAGCGGGTACTCGCCGCACCTGATGAGTTCCTGGGTGACCGATGCCGAGGGGACGCATGACGGGCGCGAACGGTCGCTGGACTTCAGGTTCCACGTCGCGATGGCCGGCGGTCTCGGGATCGGCGCGGACCTGTCGCAGTGGTCCGACGATCAGCTGGCCGCGGCGGCCCGCCACGTCACGCAGTACAAGGACATTCGTGAGGTCGTGGCCAACGGCATTGGTTTATCCCTTGGCCGAAGGTGTGCAGTATGTCGGCGCCGACCGGTCGGTGGTGTTCCTGTGGGACACCGGCGACGGGAACGTCCGGGGCACCTTGCCGACCAGACCGCGCCGGATCCCGCTGGTTCAGCTGGATCCCGCGAAGAACTACCGGGTGGGGGACGAGGTCCACCCGGGCAGCTATCTGCTCCAGGTCGGCGTCCGCTGGGACGGCCCGGCCGACTCGCTCTGTCTGGTCGTCGAACCCGTCGACTGACCAGCCGTTCCGTCCGCCAAGGCAGTAAGGAACAAGACGTGAAAAAGCTATCCGCCTTGCTCGGTGGGGTGATCGCAGCGGCCCTGGTGACCGCTTCGCTCGCTACCGCCGCGGCTCCCGCCTCAGCTACTCCTACCTCCTCTTCCACCACCACCCCGCCCGTGCTCAGCCCGACGCCGTACATGGGCTGGAACACCTACTACGGCCTCGGTGGTGACTTCACCGACGCCACCATCCGCTCGGTCGCCGACTCGCTCGTCAGCCGTGGCCTGAAGAAGGCCGGCTACGACATCGTCTGGCTCGACGGCGGCTGGCAGGCCGACGAGTCGCGCAGCGCGGCCGGCGATCTGGTGCCGAACCCGGCCAAGTTCCCCAACGGTCTGAAGCCGCTCGTGGACTACATCCACAGCAAGGGCCTCAAGGCCGGCATCTACACCGACGCCGGTCCGTACATCCCCGGCAGTTGCGGCCTCGGCAGCGGCGGCTACTACCAGCGCGACGCGGACCAGTTCGCGGCCTGGGGTTTCGACGCGGTCAAGGTCGACTACCTCTGCGGCATCGCGGCGAACCTCGACCCGAAGACCGTCTTCACCGAGTTCGCCCAGGCGCTTGCGGAACAACGCGAGCCACCGGCCGATGATCTTCAACCTCTGCAACCCGGTCACCTCGCCGGACTGGGGCAACTACCCCGAGTCGCAGCAGTCGATCAACTCCTGGTCCTACGCGCCGGCGATCGCGCAGTCCTGGCGGACGTACACCGACGTCGGCTTCCAGGGCGACATCAAGTTCAAGGACGTCCTGCGCAACTACGACGCGAACGCCAAGCACCCGGAGGTCGTCAAGCCCGGCGCGTTCAGCGACCCGGACTACCTGGCTCCTGAGCTCGGCATGTCCGACGACGAGTTCCGTACCCAGCTGACCCTCTGGGCCGTGGCTGCCGCTCCGCTCGTCGTCGGCAGCGACATCCGCAAGCTCAGCGCCACCACGATCGGCATGCTCACCGACCCCGATGTCGTCGGGATCAACCAGGACCGGCCGCAGTACAGGCAGTGCGCGTCGGAGCCGCCGGTACTACGGAGACCTGGGTGAAGCGCCTCGCCGACGGCAGTCGTGCGGTCGTCCTGCTCAACCGCGGCGACAGCGCCAAGACCCTCACCACGACGGCTCACGCTGTCGGCCTGAGCGGCTCGCGATTCACCTTGAAGAACGCTTGGACCAACTCGGTGACCGAGAGCGCCGGCACGATCAGCGCTGCGGTTCCGGCGCACGGTACGGCGCTGTTCCGGGTCTCGCAGGCTCGTGGAGCTCCCAGGTATTCCGCACGTGACCGCGGGCATCCCGCAGGTGACCAAGGTCGGCACGGACGCGCAGCCGGAAGGTGTTGCACCGGTAGTTGCCGGAGGCGACGAACTGACCGCGCAGGTGGTCGTTCGCAACGACGGTCTGCTTCCGGTCCTGAAGCCGGCTGTGACGTTGACCGGTGGCACTGGCTGGACGGTCAAGTCATTGACCAAGGCACCGTTCTTTCCTTGCCGGTGGCAAGCAGGCGACTTTCAGCTTCACCGTGAAGCTACCTGCCGGCGCGGCAGCCGGAAACGCGACGCTGACGGCGCGTACGTCGTACGAGGCCGTTGGATACGGCGACGCAGCAGCAGTCGACCGTTTCGCCGGTCGTTGTCGCGCCGGAACCGCCGAGCGGTACTGCGGCGCTGTCGCATCACCCGTGGATCATCGCGACGAGTGGCTGGATGTCGCCGACGGTCGACGAGAGTGTCGGCGGCGGGTCGCCGATCAGCCTGGTCAGCCAGACGTACCCGACCGGGATCGGCGTCGCGTCGCCGTCCACCGTCCGGTTCTACCTGGGCAAGGCGTGCAGTCGGCTGACCGGGACGGTCGGCATTGACGACGCAGTACGGAATGTCGGTCCGGAAGGCGGTACGTCGACGTTCCAGGTCGTCGGTGACGGCAAGGTGCTGTTCGACAGCGGTGTGGTCGATCGCGATCACCCGAAGCCGGTCGATGTCGACCTGACCGGAGTTCGCGTCCTCGACCTGCTGGTCGGCGACGCCGGCGACGGCGGCTACAACGACCGCGCCGACTGGGCAGCCCCGACGGCGACCTGTTGATCCAGGCGTAAAGGGTGGTGGTCGGTGACTTCGCGGGAACACCGACCACCACTTCTTCTATTTGATCAGATCTCCGACCCGTTGGGCAGCGGCCAGCACCTCGGAATCGCCGCTGTGCGCGAAAGCGTCGAGGGCGGTGTCCGCAAACTTGATCACGTGCTCGTCGGAATGCTGCAGCGCGTAACTCATCAACTCGTCTGCGTGGACGCCATTGGGTAATTCATGCCGTGAAAGAGGTTCTGATGGTGAATAAGCGGCGGTGATCGCCGCGCTCGCCGCCCAGACCGCGGACAGGCTCGGCGCCCAGAGCGATTGCGGAAGCGCCGGGAGCGTGTGCAGTACTGCGTTGGGCGCGGTCGCCGTGTGGACCAACAGGACCGGGCTGCCATGTCCGTGGCCGAGATAACGCGCTGCGGCGCCGGCCACCAGGTCTTGAAGGATGGCTTGTACTTCGGCTGGGTTGCTGGGTGCTCGAAGCGCTCTGAGCGATTCCGGCCAGGTCGGCATCTCGGCAAGCTGCCCGAAGCGGACCGTGACTGTGCCTTGTTGGGAAGGGATGCGGGGAATCGCGTCCAGCGCAGCGTTCACGTCCAGAGTGCCGTCCACCTCGGCCGCACCCGGGACGGCGCGCATGCGGGCCGCCCAGAACGCGAGACCGTGAGCCAACTCGGTAACGGCTGCAGGGCTTGTATCGCCGTCTAGCAATGTCCGTACGGCGTGGCTGACGCGAATCACCCCGTGCGTCGCGCCAGCCACGATCCCTGGGAGGAGACGCGGCCACCAGGTGACGAGCACCTCGCGCCAAGGGTGCTCCCGCATCTGCTCCTCGAAGTACGCCGTCCAGTCGCCTACCCGCCGGCCGTCACCCAGCGCGTCCTGCCAGGTGGCGTCGGTGATGCGATCGCTCACCGACGGAAGATCGCTGAGCTTGCCCAGATACGCGTCGACCCAGCGATGCACGTCAGCCGCGAGCCCCCGCCGTACCAGCACCTCGACCGCCATCGGCCCGTGGTTGGTCAGACTGCTCTCGCCCCACTCGGGCCCGGTCCGCGCGAACCGCTCATACGCCTCATCCAAAATCCCATCACCCATGCCGCGCAGTGTGCCGCCCCAGCCTGTAGATCCCCTGTAGACCCACGCCTCGCAGCTGGTCCGTGGGCTGGGCGGCGGGGTGGGACCTGGTGTTGTCCTACTCTCGGGCCATGCGGTTCGGGGTGTTAGGGCCGGTGGCGGTCTGGACGGAGGGCGGGGATCCGGTGCGGATTCCCGAGCTGAAGGTGCGCGCCCTGCTGACCGAGCTGCTTGTCGCCGAGGGGCGGGTGGTCCCGGCGACGCGGCTGATCGGCGATCTCTGGCCGGATCGGATGCCACGCGATCCCGCGAACGCGTTGCAGCTGCGGGTGTCCCAGCTGCGCCGCGCACTCGACGCCGCCGAGCCAGGTGCCCGGGCGTTGGTTGTTTCCCAGTCGCCTGGGTATCGGCTGGACGCGGTGACAGACGTCGTACGGTTCCGTTCGCTGCTTGAATCATCGGGTGATCCAAGGCTTCGAGCGGCCCGGCTGAGCGAGGCACTCGGGTTGTGGCGCGGCACGCCGTACGCAGACTTCGCGGGATCGCCGTTCGTCCAGGCGGCGGTGGATCGGCTGGAGGAGGAGCGACTCGGTGCGGTGGAGTCGCTGGCCGAGATTCGTCTGGAGTTGGGCGAACACGCTGAGTTGATCGGTGAACTGGGCGATCAGGTCGGCCGGCATCCGTTGCGGCAGCGGCTGCGGGCGACGTATCTGAAGGCGCTCTATCGGTCCGGACGGCACAGCGAGGCGCTGAACAGCTACCGGCAGCTGCGGGATCGGCTCCGCGATGAACTAGGCCTTGAACCAAGCGCTGAGTTGATGGAACTGCAGCAGGCGATCCTGCGGCAGGATCCCAGGCTCGAGGCGATGCCGGTGAGACGTCGATCCAATCTGCCGGCCGCGGTGACGTCGCTGATCGGACGCGATGAGCTGCTGCCGGAGGTGGTCGGTCTGCTGAAGACGCAACGGCTGGTGACGTTGACCGGACCGGGCGGAGTGGGGAAGTCGCAGCTCGCGATCGAGGCTGCCCGCGAAGTCACGGGCGAGTTTGCCGACGGAGCCTGGCTGATCGAACTCGCCTCCGTGGAGCGCGCCCACCTGGAAGGAGGCGCGGCTGGGGTGAGCGAGGCGATTGCTACCGCGCTGGGGCTTCGGGATCGGCAAGTGGTCGATGCCTTGAGCAATCAGTCGGTGTTGCTCCTGCTGGACAACTGTGAGCATCTCGTCGACTGCGTGGCCGAGGTGGTCGCGGAGTTGTTGCATAAGGCACCTGATGTCCGGGTCCTGACTACCAGCCAAGAGCCGTTGGCGGTGAGTGGCGAGCGGCTTGTGGTGGTCCCTCCGCTCGATCCTGACGCTGCGGCCGAATTGTTCGTACTGCGAGCGTCGGCCGCCGGAGGTGTTGTCGAGGAAGGCGCCGCTGTCGCAGCGATCTGCGAACGGCTCGACGGGTTACCGCTGGCGCTCGAGCTTGCGGCGACCCGGGTTCGGGCGTTGGGGATCGAGGAGTTGTCGGCTCGGCTCGACGATCGGTTCAAGGTGCTGGAGTCGGGACGGCGCGGTGGGGATCGGCGGCATCAGACGCTGCGGGCAATGGTCGACTGGAGCTGGGAACTGCTGACCGAGCCGGAGCGGGTTGCGTTGGGGCGGTTGTCGGTGCACGCAGACAGTTGCACGTTGGAGGCAGCTGCCGCTGTTGGTGCTGATGTCGAGATGCTGGGCAGGTTGGTGGATCGCTCGTTGGTCGGCGTGGTGGACGGGCCGCGGTATCGGTTGCTCGAGTCGATCAAGGTGTACGCGGGCGAGCGGCTGCGGGAGTCCGGCGAGGCGGATGAGGTTCAGCGTCGGGCGATTCGCTGGTACACGGCATTCGCAGTACGGGCTGAGCCTAAGTTGTACGGGCATGATCAGCGGGAGTGGCTTGCTCGGCTGGATGCGGAGAGCGGCAACCTGCGCGCAGTACTGGATCATGCGGTGGGGCTCGGCGATGCTGAGGCGGCGCTTCGGCTGGTTGATGCGCTGGCGTGGTACTGGTTCCTGCGCGGGCGGATCGGTGAAGCGGAGCACGCTTTTGCGACCGCGTTGGGTGCGGGTGTCGTCGAGGATGAGGGCCTTCGGCAACGGGTTGTCGGGTGGCAGGCGGGGATCAGGTTGCTGGGTGACGACGCGTCGCGGACGGCGGCGGCGCGGACGTTGCTGGCGGCGGACAGCCGGATCAGGGCGCATTGGTTCTTGGGGTTCGCGCATCGTGGGGGAGCGGTCGCGGCGACTGTCGAGGTGGTGGACAAGGCGCTGGCGGAGTACGAGCTGGTGGGTGACGAGTGGGGGATCGCGGCGGCGTTGAGTGTGCGTGGGACGCTCGGGCGAGCTCGTGGGGAATTGGCGGAGGCGCTTCGGGACGCCGGTCGGAGTGAGGCGATCTTCCGTCGGCTGGGGGATCGGTGGGGGCTGGTGAAGGCGACGAACAGTCTTGCCGAACTGGCTGAGATCTCGGGTGATTATGCGCGGGCTGCGGAGTTGCATCGGGACGGCGTACGGATGGCTGATGAGCTTGGTTTATGGGGTGAAGCTTCGCTGCGGTTGTCGGGGCTTGGCCGGATCGCCTTGCTGCAAAGGGATTTCGCGGCGGCCGATGAGTTTCATCTGCGGGCGATGAAGCTGGCGGCCGAGCAGGGGAACAAGCCGGCTGAGGAGTTCGCCGAACTCGGGCTGGGGCTCAGCGCTCGCCGCCAAGGCAACCTCGATGCCGCCGAACACCACTTCCGCCGCTGGCTCGACTGGCTCCGCCAACTCGACTCCCAACCCGGCGTACCCCTCGTCCTCGCCGAACTAGGCTTCATCGCCGAGCAACGCGGCGACGCCGGGTTGGCCTTGGACCTCCACACGGAGGGACTGGCTGCCGCCGAAGCAGTAGGCGATCCCCGCGCCTTGGCCTTAGCCCATGAAGGCCTGGCCGGTGCCCACTCACTCACTGAAAACACCTGTCAGGGAGCCCGCCACTTAGGAACCGCAGCTCGGCTGCGGGAGTCCGTCGGTGCGCCCCTCCCTCCTGGTGAGCGCGCCGACGTGGATCGGATCACCGATCGCCTCACGCGAGTGCTCGGTGCCGATGCCTTCGACAGCGAGTACGCCCGAGGTCACACTCCCTGACCCAGGACGTCAGGTGCCGGGGTTGTCGTCGTCGAAGGTCCAGGCGCAGGCGAACTCGACCCAGTCTCCGTCGTGCCGAATGTTGGCGCACGCTTGGAGTTCCTGCGGGTTTCCGTAGAACTTGTTCGTGTAGACAAAGCTGCCCTGCGTCCAGTTGACGATCCAGTCGAGGGTCGCGTTGTTGTTGGTCGTGCGGTAGCGGATGAACGCGAACTCGCCGGGTTTCGCGTTGGAGATCTCCGCGAAGTACATCACCCGTCCGTTGGCGCCCGGCTCCTGGTTGCAGCGCCAGAGCCGGATCACGGTGTTCTCGACGGTTCGTTTGTTGTAGCTGTAGCAAGGCTCACCGGTCGGCGCGGCCTGTGCCGGTACGACGGCGGTCGCCGCACCTAGCGTCGCGAGTGAAGCAGCGGCAACGGTCATCCGGCGGAAGATCATCCACGCTCCGATTCAAGAGTCGACAAAAGGGTCCGGCCGACGCCGTAGAGCGCCGGCCGGACCAGTTTGTCGCGGAGAACTGTGGGTGTTCTGTGGATCAGCCGTTCGTCTCGGCGGGGAGGTCGAAGTGGGGTGGGCGGCGGATCCCGGCGATGGTCGGGATCGGGTCGTTCGTGAGGAAGTCCAGGACGATCCGGTTCACCAGGTCGGGCTTCTCCTGGGTGAGGAAGTGCGACGTACCCGGTACGACGGCGAACTCGGCGCCCGGGATCGCGTCGTACATCTCCACCGCGTGCGCGAGTGTCACCAGGTCGTCGTCGGAGAACATCACCAAGGTCCGCGCGGTGATGACGCCGAGCTCGGACGCCTGCAGATTCGGCTCCTTCGAGGCCATCTCGCCGATCTTGGTGGCGACCACCTTGAAGTGCTCCTCACCGTCGGGTGACACCTCGCCGTACGCCGGGCCGAGGAACTGTGCGATCTGGTCGACGTCCCACTCCATCTCCGGCCCAGCCTCGCCGGACTTGTTGAAGCCGCCGCTGATCAGCACCAGTCGCTTGACGAGCTCCGGCCGCTGCATCGCGACCAGCATCGCGGTGAACGCACCGTCGCTGTGCCCGACCAGATCGGCCGGCTCGCCGACCACGGTCTCCAGGAACGCGATCGTGTCGTCGGCCATGATCTGGTAGCTGATCGGTCCTTCGACATCCGGGGTGTGGCCGTGGCCGCGTCGCTCCGGGGTGTAGACGTGGAAGTGTTCCGCGAGCGGTCCGATGTTCGCGGCGAAGAACCGGGCGTCGACGAGACCGCCGTGCATGAGAACGAGCGGCTGACCGGTGCCGGCTTCGTCGTACCAGGTCTTCACGGCGCCCAGCTGAACGTACTCACCCATAGTTGTCCCCTCGTCGACGTTGGTAGCGCGCAAGCTACCCCAGCCCGGGTCCACACGCCACAGCACTCCCGCCACCACGATCTTAGCCTTGCACCTATGCGACGAATATCCCTTGTTTTACTGGTTGTTACATCGCTAATAGCAACAAGTGGTACTTCGTCAGGCGCGGCTGTCGGGCTCAGCTTGGAGACGTCGGTCTCTGGGCTCAGTTGGCGCGATTGCCGGACTGGGCCGGCGGATGAGGAGGGGGCGGAGCTTGCTGAGGCGGGGGCGTTGTGTGCGACGGTGCGGGTGCCGTTGGATCATCGGCATCCAGACGGGCGGACCGTTGGTATCGCGATCTCGCGGATCAAGGCCGATCCGGCCAAGCGTCGGGGAATTCTGCTCGCGAATCCGGGTGGGCCGGGTGGTCCCGGGATCGGCTATCCGCTTGAGCTCCGGTCGCTGCTGGGCGACGTCGCCTCGCAGTACGACCTGATCGGGTTCGATCCGCGGTTCATGGGGCGGAGCGATCCGGTCGACTGCGGGCCGGTCGTCCTCTCCGAGGTGTTCCGATCGCCTGCTACGCGCGCTGCCTTCGATCAGGCGGCGCGACTGGCCTCAGAGTTCGCGGCTTCGTGTAAGGCGCGAAATCCCGGCGTACTCCGGTACGCGAGCATCCGCGAGGTCGCGAGGGACATGGACGCGATCCGAGTCGCGCTCGGTGAGCAGCGGCTCTCGTACTACGGGGTCTCGTGGGGCGCCGATCTCGGAGTCGTCTACAGCCAGCTGTTCGGCGTACGGGTCGATCGGCTCGTGATCGACAGCGTGACGGATGTGGAGGGATCGGAGTACCACCATCTCGCGACAGGGGAACGGACCGAGGCCGCCTTCGACGAGTGGGCGGCTTGGGTTGCTTGGCGCGATTCGGAGTACCACCTGGGGCGTACTGGGATGCAGGTGCGAGCCGCGGTCACTCGATTGCGTTCGCAGACGATACGGCTTGGCTCATACCGGATCGACGGGTCGGCGCTGCCGTGGGTGCTTTCGTCGGCGCTGGGGGATGAGAGCGATCGGGAACTGATGGCGCGCAACGTCCGCACGCTGGTGGACGCGGCTACGGGGAAGCCGGTGCATCCGTCGGAGCAGCTGCTGGGATTCTTGGCGACTTATTACAAGCCTTCGTCTTTGGTCGAGCGCTTCGTCGCGGCGTCGTTCGCCTTCACCTGCAATGACCGCGGCTGGCCTGCCGGGCCCTGCGCAGTACTGGCGTGATGCTGTCCGAGATCGTGCGGCCCAACCGCTCTTCGCGACCACGATCCTTCCATGTGCCTACTGGACGGACCACACCACCGAGCCAGAGCTTGCCATCAGCAACAACACTCCGATGCTCATCGTCCAGGCTGCCCGCGACAACATCCCGCTGCGATGGGCGGAGGCGCTGCACCGGAAGCTTCCGCGCTCGGTGCTGCACGTCGTCGACCGGCGAGCACACGGCGTGTACGACGCACGGGTGCCGGAGGTCGTCTCCCTGGTGAATAACTACTTGGCGGGCTGAGCCGCCGTTCGATATCCTGCAAGGCTTACTTCAAGCGAAAGGAGAAGGCATGAAGCGGCGAACCTAGCCGCCCACCCCCGGACGGTCCGGGAGGTACGGCGGCGGTTCCGAGAGGAACGAGATGTCCCGCACCGACAAGACGAAACCCCTGTGGGTTCGTCACATCGAGCACGCCCCGCGACCGATCCACGACCACCGCTTCGGCCCCTGCGACCTGCCGCCTGCCCCGACCCGCGAAGCCACCACCACCTCCTGCCACTGGGAGCCCGCCAACCAGTTCTACGCCGCCACCTGCTGCGCCGGCTGCAACGTCCGCAGCTGCATCAAAGAACGCCAAGCCCTGAACACCGAAGCCAACCGCAAGTCCCGCTACACCGCAAAACTCAAGGCTCGGCGCTACACCCCCGACGAGTACTAACTCCCCAGCAGCCGCGCGCCGAGAGCTTGGATCGTCTTCGTGCTCCAGTTGGGCATTTCCTGGGACGGAGAATGGTCAGCTGGAGCACAAAGTCGCTGGAGGTTAGCGGGTGCGGTGTTGGTGGGCTACTTCGCGGAGGTAGAGGGCGCTTTGTTTGGGGGTGCGGGTCTTGGGTGTCGTAGTCGACGCGGACGATGCCGAAGCGCTTGTCGTAGCCGTAGGCCCATTCGAAGTTGTCCAGCAGGGACCAGGCGAAGTAGCCGCGGATGTCGGCGCCCTGCTGGATCGCGGCGGCGACGGCGGCGAGGTGGGAGGCGAAGTACGCCGTACGGCCCTCGTCGGCGACGTAGCCGTCGGAGTCCGGCAACGTCGTCGAAGGCGGCGCCGTTCTCCGTGATGACCATCGGCAGGCCGGGGTAGTCGCGGCTGATCCGGACCAGCAGGTCGGTGAAGCGCTCCGGGATGATCTGCCAGTCCATCGCGGTCCGCGGCCGCTCCAGCGGGAGGGTGCGGCTGACCGGCAGCCCGTCGTCGTCGACGGTGCGGCCGTCCTCGTCGTAGCCGGTGAACTTCTGGCCGAAGTAGTAGTTGACGCCGAGCACGTCGAACGGTGCCGAGATGGTCGCCAGGTCGCCGTCCTGGACCGGGATCTCGATCCCCTCGGCCGCCAGGTCGGCGACCACGTCCGCCGGGTAGCGCCCGTGCACCAGCGGATCCAGGTAGATCCGCGCCCCCATCCCGTCGGCACGGCGGGCGGCCTCGAGGTCGGGTTCGGCATCGCTGGCCGGGTACGCCGTGCCGACGTTCAGCGTGATGCCGATGTCGATCGGCCGGGTCGCCGCCTCGCGCATCCGCTGGGTCGCGAGGCCGTGACCGAGCAGCAGGTGGTGGACCGCCGCGACCGACGCCGGATACTCCTTGCGCCCCGGAGCGTGCAGCCCATACGCGTAGCCCAGCAACGCCGAGCACCACGGCTCGTTCAGCGTCGTCCAGGTGTCCACCCGGTCGCTGAGCGCGTCGAAGACCAGCATCGAGTAGTCGGCGAACCGGTACGCGGTGTCGCGGTCCGGCCAGCCGCCCGCGTCCTCGAGCTCCTGCGGCAGGTCCCAGTGGTAGAGCGTCACCCACGGGTCGATGCCCTGGGCAAGCAGCTCGTCGACCAGCCGGTCGTAGAAGCCGATCCCGGCCGGGTTCACCGGGCCGCGGCCGTGCGGCTGCACCCGCGGCCAGGACACCGAGAACCGGTACGTGTCCAGCCCGAGCTCCTTGATCAGCGCGACGTCCTGCGGCATCCGGTGGTAGTGGTCGCAGGCGACGTCGCCGTGTGTCGCCGTTGTCGACCGCGCCGGGCACGCGGCAGAAGGTGTCCCAGATCGACGGCGTCCGGCCGTCCTCGGCGACCGCGCCCTCGATCTGGTACGCCGAGGTGGCGACGCCCCAGCGGAAGTCCGGCGGCAGACTGGCGATCAGCGCCTGCTCGTCCGCCGGTGCGGTGAACACCGAGGTGGTGGGGAGCAGCGGTTGGGTTCATAGGTGAGGCGTACGGCGCCCGCCGGTGGGCGAACGCCGTACTGACTCCCTTCGGGGAATGTCGTTGGTGAGAGTTGGTCAGGCGACCGGGATGCGGCCGGGCAGCCAGCAGGCCACCTGGCGGTTCGGGTCGTTCCTGGCCTCGGGGACGCCGAGCACGGGGATCTCCGCCGAGCACGGGTCGAACGCCTGCGGGCAGCGCGGGTGGAACGAGCAGCCGGTCGGCATCCCGCGCAGGTCGGGCGGCGAGCCGGGGATGCCGGTCAGCTCCCGGCGCGGGCCGCGCAGGGCCGGGAAGGACCTGAGCAGCCCCTCGCTGTACGGGTGCAGCGAGTCCTTGTACAGCTCGGCCGCCTTGGCCTCCTCGACGATCCGGCCGCCGTACATGATCGCGATCCGGTCGGAGAACTCCACCAGCAGCGACAGGTCGTGGGTGATGAAGAGGACCGAGAAGCCGAGCCGCTCGCGCAGCTCGATCAGCTGGCCCAGGATCTGCCGCTGCATCACCACGTCGAGCGCGGTGGTCGGCTCGTCCATGATGACGACCTGCGGCTGCAGGACCAGCGCCATGCCGATCATCACGCGCTGCCGCATGCCGCCGGAGAGCTGGTGCGGGTAGGCGTCCATCCGGTCCGCCGAGATGCCGACCAGCTTGAGCATCTCCCGGGCCCGGGCCAGCCGGGCCTCGGCGCTGAGCTGCGGCTCGTGCGCCGCGATCACGTCGGTCAGCTGGGTGGAGATCTTGTGCACCGGGTTGAGCGAGTTCATCGCGCCCTGGAACACGATCGACGTCTCGGCCCAGCGGAACTTGCGCAGCTCGGCGTTCGACAGCTCCATCACGTCGTACGGGTCGCTCGCCCGGCGGGTGGTAGATCACCTCGCCGCCGCTGATCACGCCGGGCGGGGGGAGCAGCCGGGTGAGGCCGTACGCCAGGGTGGACTTGCCGCTGCCGCTCTCGCCGGCCAGGCCGAGCACCTCACCGCGGTGCAGGGTCAGGTTGACGTCGCGGACGGCGTGCACCGCCTGGTCGCCGAGCCCGTAGTCGACGTTGAAGTTCTTGATCTCCAGGACGGGTGCTTTCAGCGTTCGCCATCACGACCGCGCCCTTCGCCTTGTCGGCGGTCTTGCGCAGGACCGGGGTGACCGGGTCCTGCGTGCCGCTTGGTGGACAGCACCGGGGTGAAGCCGACCCGCATCCGGACGGTGTGGCCGTCGGTGGTCTTGACCTTGGTCTTGCCGGCGCTGCGCAGCCGCGGGCTGACGAACTCGTCGATGCCGAAGTTGATCAGCGACAGCGCCGTGCCGAGGATCGCGATGGCCAGACCGGCCGGGACGAACCACCACCAGGCGCCCTGGGCGAGCGCCTGCTGGCTCTGCGCCCAGAACAGGATCGTGCCCCAGTTCCATTCGGAGATGGTCGAGATGCCGATGAAGGCCAGGGTGATCTCGGAGATGACCGCGAAGATGACCGTGCCGACGAAGCCGGAGGCGATGATCGCGGTCAGGTTCGGCAGGATCTCGAAGCATGATGATCCGCCAGGTGCTCTCGCCGGTGGCCCGGGCCGCCTCGACGTAGTCGCGTCGGCGCAACGACAGGGTCTGCGCGCGCAGTACCCGGGCGCCCCAGGCCCACGAGGTGAAGCCGATGACCAGGGCGACCATCAGGTCGCCGCGCGCTCGGGATGGTGGAGGCGACGATGATGATCAGCGGCAGCGCCGGGATGACCAGGAAGACGTTCGACAGCGCCGACAGGCCCTCGTCCGCGGCGCCGCCGAGGTAGCCGGAGGTGACCCCGATCAGGACCGACAGCGCGGTCGCGACGATGCCGGCCAGCAGGCCGACGAACATCACGCCGCGGGTGCCGACCAGGATCTGGCTGAAGACGTCCTGGCCCAGGTGGGTGGTGCCGAACCAGTGCTTGCCCGACGGCGCCTGCAGCAGGTCGCTGCTGCGCGCGACGGGTCGAACGGTGCGATCCACGGGCCGATGATCGCGATCAGGCAGAAGAGGCCGAGGACGACCAGGCCGGTCGCGGCCTTGGGGTTCGCGACGAACCGCAGCCGCTGGCGCTTGGCCGGTGCGATGGCGGCGGCCGGGCCGCCGGGCGTGACCGCGGTGACGGTGCTGGCTGGTGCGGACATCGGTCAGCCCTCCTTGCGGGTGCGCGGGTCGAGCAGCAGGTAGGCGACGTCCGCGATCAGGTTGGCGACCAGCACCGAGATCGTGATGACCAGGAAGACGCCCTGCATCAGCGGGTAGTCCTTGGCGCCGACCGCCTGGAAGAGGTTGTAGCCGATCCCCGGGTAGGAGAAGACGATCTCCACCAGCAGGGTGCCGCCGACGATGAAGCCGAGCGACAGGGCGAAGCCGGACACGTTCGGCAGCAGCGCGTTGCGGGCGGCGTAGCTGAGCGCCACCCGGCGCTCGGACAGGCCCTTGGCGTGCGCGACGGTGATGTAGTCCTCCGACGCGACGGTGACCATCATGTTGCGCATGCTCAGGATCCAGCCGCTCACCGACGAGATCAGGATGGTCAGCGCCGGCAGCAGGCTGTGCTGGATCGCGCTGGCGATGAACTCACTGTCCCAGGACGGCACCAGGCCGGGCTCGTAGCCGCCGGACGACGGGAAGAAGCTGCCCGGACCGGCCAGCAGGCTGATCGCCAGCAGGCCGAGCCAGAAGTACGGGATCGAGGACAGGAAGGTTGTCACCGGCAGCAGGCCGTCCAGCCAGGAGCCGCGCCGCCAGCCGGCCAGCACGCCGAGCGACGTGCCGATCATGAAGCTGACGAAGGTGGTGATGCCGACCAGCGCGATCGTCCACGGCAGGGCCTGCCCGAGGACCTCGGAGACCGGGGTCGGGAAGAAGGTGAACGACAGGACCGAGGTCGCCGTGGAAGATCTGACCCCAGTAGTCGACGTACTGGCTCCACATGCTGGCGTTCTTGTCCAGGCCGAACAGCACGTAGAGCGAGTGGATCGCCTCGGTGCTCAGCTGGCCCTGGTACTTGGCCATCAGCGACGTGACCGGGTCGCCCGGGATCATCCGGGGGATGAAGAAGTTGATGGTGATCGCGGCCCAGGCCGTGAACAGGTAGAACGCGATCCGCTGCAGCAGGAACTTCACTTCGCGGCTCCTTCCTCGTAGAGCCAGCAAGCGGCCCAGTGCGCGCCTTCGCCGGAGATGACCGGCAGTTCGAACCGGGGCGGCAGATCGGTCGAGCACTTCGGCATCGCGTGGATGCAGCGCGGGTGGAACCGGCAGCCGGTCGGCGGGACGATCAGGCTCGGCGGCTCACCGCCGGCCTCGTCCTCCGGCGCGTCCTTCAGATCGCCGACCCGGTCGAGCCGGTCGGGGTCCGGGCGCGCTCTCGATCAGCAGCCGGGTGTACGGGTGCGCGGGCTGCTGGGTGACGGTCTCGCTGTCGCCGCCCTCGACCATCCGGCCGGCGTACATCACCATGGTCTCGTCGGCGAAGTAGCGGGCCGAGGCGATGTCGTGGGTGATGTAGAGGATGGCCAGGTTCAGGCGTTCCTTCAGGTCCCGCAGCAGGTTCAGCACGCCGAGCCGGATCGACACGTCGAGCATCGAGACCGGCTCGTCGGCGAGCAGCACCTCCGGGTCGGCGCCGAGCGCGCGGGCGATCGAGACCCGCTGGCGCTGGCCGCCGGACAGCTCGTGCGGGAACTTGTCCAGGTAGCGCTCCGGCGGGGTCAGCTGGACCCGGAGCAGCAGCTGCTTCAGGTTGTCCTCGAGCTCGGCGGACGTGCTCCCGGCGCGGCCGTGGATCTTCAGCGCGCGGGTCAGGTGGTACCGGACGGTGTGCACCGGGTTCAGCGAGGCGAACGGGTCCTGGAAGATCATCTGCACCTGGCGGCAGTAGGCGCGGAACTTGCGGCCGCCGCGCACGGTGACCGTCTCGCCGTGCAGCCGGATGTCGCCCGCCGGTGCGCGGATACAGCTGGGCCAGCAGCCGGGCCACCGTGGACTTGCCGGAGCCGGACTCGCCGACCAGGGCGGTGACCCGGCCCCGGCGAAGCGTCAGCCTCGACGTCGTCCACCGCGTGGACCGCCTTGCGCTCCCGGGTGAACAGGTCGCGCAGCCCCCGGCGTACGGGGAAGTGTTTGGTCAGGCCGTCGGCCTCGAGCACCACGTCGCCGGTCGTGGTCGCCGGTTCTGTCTCGGTCGCCGTCATGACTTAGTCGAACTCCTAGCTAGTGTCCCCAGAACACGCAGTCGCGGCACCGCGGCCGGGGACCCCCAGGTGGTGGGATCCCCGGCCGCGGCAGGTCCTTAGGCCCCGCGGGCTTGAGGTTCAGGACGATCTCCAGCGCGTTCGGCTGCGTCGGCTGGGCCGGCGCGTACGGGTTCGGCGTCGTCCGGCCAGCCGACCCAGTTCTTGGTGCTGTACAGCGCCACCGACGTTCGACGCCGACTCGGGATCATCGGCATCTGCTCGACGAAGATCTTCTGCAGCGTGTTCAGCGCGGTCGTGCGGGCCGCGTCGTCGGCGGCGTTGGCGTAGGCGTCCAGCGCCTTGGTCGCCTCGGGGCTGTTGAAGCGGCCGAAGTTGCCGCTCACGCCGGCCTTGCCGATCGGCTTCAGGATCTTGCCGTCCATGATGGTCTGGTAGATGTCGTACGGCGTCGCGCCACCGTTGGTCCAGCGCATCGCGGCGTCGAAGTTGCCCTCGTCGACGTTCTTGAACCAGGCGTCCTGGTTGGCCTTGTCGACGGTCGCCTTGATGCCGATCGCGGACAGGTTGTCCTTGATGATCTCCAGGCTGGTCTGGTAGTCGGACCAGCCGGCCGGGTCGGTCAGCGTGATCGTGACCGGCTTGCCGGTCGGGTCCTTCAGCGTGTCGCCCTCGAGCTTGAAGCCGGCCCCGGCTGAGCTCGGCCTTGGCGCCCTCGACGTCGACCGCGTGCTTCTTGCCCTTGAACTCCGGCGCGATGAAGGACTCACCGGCCGGGGTCGGGATGCCGGTGACGGACTCGACCTTCGGGTAGAAGTAGCCCGGCCTCGCCCTGGGTGAAGATGTCCTCGCGGTTGATCACCATGTCCATCGCCTGGCGCAGCGCCGGGTTGTCGAACGGCTTCTTGGTGGTGTTGATGTACAGGCCGTGGATGCCGAGCATCGCCGGGGCCCAGACCTTGTGGTGCTCCGGGTCCTTGTCGACGAAGACCGTCTTGAAGTTCGGGATGAAGACGAAGCTCCACTCCGAGGAGCCGTTGGCCAGCGCGGTGGTCTGCGCGTTGTTGTCGGTGTACGACGTGTAGCGCAGCTCCTTGACCTTCGGCAGGTCCTGCCAGTACGCGTCGCGGACCGCCAGCGTGGTGGTCTGCGGGGTGAAGGACTTCAGCGTGTACGGGCCGGTGCCGATCGGGTTCTTGACGGCGTCCGTGCTCGGGTCCTTGATCGCCGACCACATGTGCTTCGGCACGATCGGAGACGGTGATGATCTTGTTCTGGTTGATGAACTGCGACCGGGTGAAGGTCAGGTCGACCTTGTTGCCGGTCGGCGGTGATCGCTGCCGTACGGGATGGCGTCGGTGTTCAGCCCCTCGTTGTCCTTGCGCAGCTGGAAGGTGTACGCGACGTCGTCGGCGGTCATCGGCTTGCCGTCGGACCAGGTGGCGCCGTCGCGGATGGTGAGCGTGACCTTGGTGAAGTTGTCCGACCAGGCCCATTCGGTGGCCAGCCACGGCTTGCCCTTGCTCGGCCGGCTTGACGCGCGTTGCTCATCACCAGCGGCTCGTAGATCATCCAGCGGTAGCCCGAGCGAGGCACCCGCGGACGTGCCGAGGAACGGGTTGTGGTTCTCCGTCTGCGGGCCGTTCGGCATGCCCACGTTCAGCACCGTGGCGGTGCCGCCGGCGGCTGGTGTCCGGGTTCTTCGCGTCCCCGTTGCTGCAGGCAGCCAGTGTGCTGCCGCGAGCACGCCCGCCAGGGCGAGCGCGACTGAGCGTCGTGCTCGCATCGTTCCTCCTGTGGTTCGTCCAACTGTGTTTGGCGGTTGACGGTCGGATGACTGTCGGATGGTGCGCTGGGGCTTTCGCATCGTGCCGTGAAAGCGCTCTCATGGGAATATCGGCGGCGCTAACAGATCGGTATCGGTGGTGCTGAGGTTGCCGGCGGCGGGGCGGGGGCAGCCACCTCGCCGCCGGAGCTCTGCGGTACTACGTCCGGCGGGCGGTCACGGGGGCGGTTGAGCTGCGGACGATCAGCGTCGTGGGCAGCACCTTGGGCGCGTCCGGCAGCGGCTGGCCGTCGAAGTGGGCCAGCAGCATCCGGGCCGCCGCCTGGCCCATCTGGCGCATCGGCTGATGCACCGTGGTCAGCGGCGGTTCGGTGTGCTGGGCATAGGGGATGTCGTCGAAGCCGACCACCGACACGTCGTTCGGCACGTTCCGCCCGGTCTCCCGGACGGCCTGCATGGCGCCGGCGGCGGACAGGTCGTTGTGGGCGAAGATCGCGTCGAACTTCGAGGCCGGCCTCGAGTGCCTGCTGGACGCCTCGCGGCCGCAGTCGAGGGTGAAGTCGCCTTCGAAGACGAGCTGTGGGTCGAGCTCGATCCCGGCCGCCGCGTAGGTGTCGCGGAAACCGTCCAGGCGTTCCTGGGTACAGCCGAACCGGTCCACGCCGGTGATCACCAGCGGCCGGTGGCGGCCGAGTTCCAGCAGGTGCCGGGCGGCGGCCTCACCTCCGGCGCGGTTGGTGGTGGCGACGGACGGGAAGACGGGCTGCTTGTCCCGGTCGTCGATCAGGACGACCGGCAGGCCGCGGGCGTGCAGCTGGTCGATGTAGTCGAGGGTGCCTTCCGGCTCGATCACCAGCAGGCCGTCGAAGGACTTGGCCGAGACCTGGGAGGCGAACTGCCGCATCGACTCCTCACCCCGGTTGCAGGTGAACAGCAGCAGGCCGTAGCCCTCGGTCTCGACCACGTCGACCGCGCCCTGCAGCACCTCGCCGATCCAGGGCCAGGTGAGCGAGGGGACCAGCATGCCGACGACCCGGGTCCGGCCGCGGGCCAGGCCGACGGCCCGGGAGCTGGGCACGTAGCCGAGCTCGTCGATCACCTGGCGGACCCGGTCGGCGGTACGCATGTCGAGCTCACCCTTGCCGTTCAGGACCCGCGAGACGGTCGTCTTGCTGACCCCGGCACGGGCCGCCACATCGGCGATGGTGATCGACACTGTCAACTCCCCTCGGGCGGTGTGCGGGTGGTTGTTTCCGAATCGTGTCGCTGAGATTCGGAACCGGTTTCGGAAGCGGTTCCGTAGAGTGAAGCCGAGTGAGCCAGCTCACGTCAATCACGACGCGATAACGAATCACGACTAAGTTCACGATTTGTAAGAAGTCGCGCCTGTGGATAGCCGCCGACCCTTCCGGGCGGTCCTGCGCCATGATGGACTTGCGCTTGCGAGCAGCAGACAAGCGGCACTCGATGGCGCAGCAGCGGCATTCGGCGAACCACACGGGCAACTACACAAGGGCGGGTCGACACACCATGGATGGACGCCGGACCACGGTGCGCGACATGCGGCGGGCCAACCGCTCGGTGATCCTCACCAGCATCTACCGCGACGGCCCGCTGAGCCGCTTCGAGCTGGGTCAGCAGACCTCGCTGAGCGCGGCGAGCGTGAGCAACCTGGTCGGCGAACTGCTCGAGGAGCGGGTCGTCGAGGAGGCCGGTTCGGTCGAGTCCGACGGCGGCCGGCCGCGCGTGCTGCTCCGGGTCAACCCGCGCTTCGGGTACGTCGTCGGCGCCGAGGTGGGTGAGACGCGGATCCGGGTCGAGCTGTTCGATCTGGCGATGAGCGTGCTGGCGACGTCGGTCCATCCGATCGAGACGGCGAAGCTGGAGCCGGCCCTCGCGGTGAAGCTGGTGCTGACCGGCGTGGGCGAGGTGCTGGAGGCGGCGCGGCTCACTCCGGATCAGGTGCTCGGTCTCGGGGTGGCTGTGGCCGGCATCGTGGAGGGACCGGCCGACGCGGTCGTCCATGCGCAGACGCTGGGCTGGGACGCGGTGCCGTTCGGCGCGATGCTGGCCGCGAAGACCGACATCCCGATCCAGGTCGACAACGGCGCGAACACCCTCGGGCAGGCCGAGATGTGGTTCGGGGCCGGGCGGGGCGCGACCGATGCGGTGGTCGCGCTGGTCGGGTCCGGCGTCGGCGCGGCGCTGGTCACCGGCGGGTCCAGCTACCGCGGCACCCGCAGCAGCGCGGGAGAGTGGGGCCACACGACGATCATGTACGGCGGGCGCCGGTGCCGGTGTGGTTCGAAGGGCTGCCTCGAGGCGTACGTCGGAGCCGAGGCGGTGCTCGAGCGGTTCCAGTTGATGAACGAGGGAGTCGCCATTCCGGGCGACGACGAGGAAGAGGCGTTCATCGGGCTGCTCAGCGAGGTGCACGGGTCGGAGGTCGCGGCGAAGGTGGTCGACGACACGATCGGCTATCTCGGCGCGGGATTCGCCAACCTGGTCAACCTGTTCAACCCCGAGCGGATCGTCCTGGGCGGCTGGGCCGGGCCTGCTGCTGGGGGAGCGCTACCTTCCACAACTGCGTGAGGCCGTGGGCCAGCACGCCCTCCGCCAGCCGTTCGCCCAGGTCACCATCGAACTCTGCAAACTCGGTCAACGACGCCGTCGCGCTCGGCGCCGCCACCCTCCCCGTCCTCCGTCTCCTCCGCGACGGCGGCGTGCCCATTGCCCGGAGTCTTCCCGCCCGCGTGAACTGACCAGACAACCCATATTCGTTGAGGGTTGTGGTTCCGGAACCTGTTTGCGTGGCTTGTTGCTATTCCGGGTTCAGGACTTCAACTATGCTTTGAAAAAACCCGCCTACTACCCCTTGGGGGTCACCGATGGTCGAGCTCTCCCCGCTCCGGCAGGACTTCGTCTGGGGTACTGCCACGTCGGCGTACCAGATCGAAGGTGCGATCGATGCCGACGGTCGGCTGCCGTCGATCTGGGACACGTTCTGCCGTGTTCCCGGTGCGATCGACAACGGTGACACCGGTGACGTCGCGTGCGATTCCTACCGCCGCTGGCCCGAGGATCTCGACCTGCTGAAACAGCTCGGCGTGGACGCGTACCGGTTCTCGATCGCCTGGCCGCGGGTGATCCCCACCGGCTCCGGCGCGGTGAACGCGGCCGGCCTGGACTACTACGACCGGGTCGTCGACGATTTGCTTGCCGAGGGCATCAAGCCGTTCGTCACCTTGTACCACTGGGATCTGCCGCAGGCGCTGCAGGATCTCGGCGGCTGGGAGAACCGCGATACGGCGTACCGGTTCGCGGAGTACGCGGCGGTTGTCGGTGCCAAGCTGGGCGACCGGGTGCGCGACTGGGCGACGCTGAACGAGCCGTTGTGCTCGGCCTGGATCGGCCACTGGGAAGGCCGGATGGCTCCTGGGATCACCGACCCGGCGATCGCCGTGCGCGCGTCGTACAACCTGTTGCTGGCGCACGGTCTCGGCGTCGCGGCGCTGCGCGAGTCGGTGCAGGAGCCGGCGTCGATCGGGCTGGTCGTCAACCTCAGCGGCGACCGAGCCGGCGAGCGACAGTGCCGGCGGACATCCGCGCCGCGCAGATCGCCGACGGGCACATCAACCGCTGGTGGCTCGACCCGGTGTTCGGCCGTGGGTTCCCCGCGGACATGGTCGAGACGTACGGCGTGGAGCTGCCCGAGCAGCCGGGCGACGCCGAGATCATCGCGGCGCCGACCGATTTCGTCGGGCTGAACTACTACTTCCGGCAGATCATCAAGGCGGACGAATCCGTTCCCCTGTTGGGATTCAGCCAGGTTCCGGGGCCGAATGCCGAGCACACCATGCTCGACTGGGAGGTGCACCCGTCGGGGCTGGAGGAGCTGATCCTGCGGCTGGCCAAGGAGTACGGCGCGGAGAAGATCTACATCACCGAGAACGGCTCGGCGTGGGTCGACCAGCCGGACGCGGACTTCCAGGTGGACGACCAGCAGCGAACCGCTTACCTGGAAGGGCATCTGGCCGCTTGCGTCCGCGCAGTCCAGCAGGGCGCGCCGCTGGCCGGCTACTTCGCCTGGTCGCTGATGGACAACTTCGAGTGGGCTTACGGTTATGCGCCGCGCTTCGGCCTGGCGTACGTCGACTACCCGACCGGCACCCGGGTGATGAAGACCAGCGGTAAGACCTACACCGACCTGATCAAGTCCCACCGCCAAGCTTGAGAAACAGAACACCCCGCTTCCCCTTCAAATGAAGGGAAAGCGGGGTGTTCTGTGTTGCTGTCAGATGGTCCACTTCTGGGCCGCGGAGCCGTTGCAGGTCCAGATCTGCAGGCGGTTTCCGTTGGTGGCGTTGCCCGACGGGACGTCCGCGCACTTGTTGGCCTGTGGATTCACCAGGTCGTGTGCGGCGGTGTAGGTCCATTGCTGGGCCGCGTTGCCGCTGCAAGTTGCTATCTGGAGCTTGGTGCCGTCGGCGGTACCGCCACCGGCGACGTCCAGGCACTTGCCGAGGGCGCGGACCGTGCCGTCACCCGGACGGCTCCACTGCTGCGCGGCGGTGCCGTTGCAGTCGTAGAGCTGGACGGCGGTACCGTCCGCCGAGTTCGCGCCGGCGACGTCCATGCACTTGCCGAGCGCGGTGATCGTGCCGCCGCCGCCGCCGCCACCGGTGAGCTGGCTGACCCGGACGTAGTCGATGGTCATCGTCTGCGGCATCTGCGTGCTGCCGTCGGGGTAGCCCGGCCAGTAGCCGCCGACCGCGACGTTCATGATGAGGAAGAAGGGGTGGTTGAAGACCCAGGTGTCGCCGCCGAGGTCGGCCGGCGTACGGCGCTGGTACTGGACGCCGTCGACGTACCAGGTGATCGAGTTCGGCTCCCAGTCGACCGTGTAGGTGTGGAAGTCGTTGCGGAACGCCTGGCCGTTGGGTGAGTTGTACCCCGCGCCGATGCCCTCGGCGCCGGAGTAGCCCGGGCCGTGGATGGTGCCGTGCACGGTGTTCGGCTCGCGGCCGATGTTCTCCATGATGTCGATCTCACCGTTGTTCGGCCAGCCGCCACCTTGGGCGCCGAGCATCCAGAACGCCGGCCAGACCCCTTGGGTACCAGGGATCTTGATCCGGGCCTCGAACCGCCCGTACGTCTGGGTGAAGGTCTGCGCGGTGAGCAGCCGGGCCGAGGTGTACTGGCACGGGCCGTAGTGGCACTGGAAGCCGCCGCTCTCCTGGCGGGCCGTGATCACCAGGTTGCCGGCGCCGTCCTTGGCGGAGTTGCGGGTGCTGTTGGTGTAGTACTGACGCTCGTCGTTGCCCCAGCCGGAGCCACCGATGTCGTAGCGCCACTTGCTGGAGTCGGGGGCCTGGCCGGCCGGGCCGTCGAAGTTGTCCTCCCAGATGGTCGGACCGACTGCCGCCGCGGCCGCCGAGGCGGTGGTTGCCCGCAGTACCGGCCGACGACGTCGTACCGGCGGTGGCGGAGGCTTGGAGGAAGGCGGTTCCGAGGAGTGCTGCGCCGGCGGCGAGCAGCGCGGTGGAACGGAACCGGGGACGCGGAGATCTCATGCGTGCCTCATTTCTCGCGCGGCCGGACAACGCTCGGTGTCCGGCCGTTGGGGGCGGGGGCGGACTGCTGCGAGACAGGGAATCGCTGGGAGGCAGCCTGCTGTGAGAACGCTTTCACGTCAAGACCACGCATAAATATAAGTCGTGAAAAAAGTCGCGGTCGTGACGTTGACAGCGGTCAGCACCGATGGTTACCTCGTGCTGACCACCTGTTGCGGCGCGGGCAGACGCCGGTACCCGGGGGTCCCATCCGCCCTGTGAAAGCCCTTGAGCAAAAGGGAGATTCCGCCATGCCCCCCAACGGGATCCAACGCCGGCGCCGCAAGACGCCTCATTCCTGCCCTGGTAGGGCTCGCGGCCCTGAGCGTGACCGCGACCGGCCTGAGCATCACCAACCCTGAACCCGCGCACGCCGCCGGCGAGCAGGTACAGCGTCTACCTGACCACCACGAACGACTCGGCCGGCCAGAACGTCACCCGGGGCCTGCAGCAGCAGACGCCGGTCAACTTCGGCCCGGCCGGTGGCTCGGCCAACCAGACGATCACGGTCAACGAGAACACGACGTACCAGTCCTGGGAGGGTGGTGGCGCGTCCTTCGCGGACAGCTCCGCGTGGCTGCTGAACAGCAGCAACACGATCTCGGCCGCGACCCGCGACCAGGTGATGAAGGACCTGTTCGACCCGGTGAACGGGATCGGGCTGTCGTTCGTCCGCAACCCGATGGGCGCGTCCGACCTGGCCCGGTTCAACTACTCCTACGACGACACCTGCTGCGACCTGAACAACTTCAGCATCAACCACGACCTGGCCGACGTCGTCCCGCTGACCAAGCAGGCCAAGCAGCTGAACCCGAAGCTCAAGGTGATGGGCTCGCCGTGGAGTGCGCCGGCCTGGATGAAGGACAACAACGACTTCGTCCACCGCGGCTGGCTGAAGGCCGAGTACTACCCGATGTACGCGCAGTACTTCGTGAAGTACCTGCAGCAGAACGAGGCCCAGGGCAACCACATCGACTACATCTCGGTGCAGAACGAGCCGACCTGCTGCGGTAACGACAGCACCGGCTACGCGTCGATGAACTGGAACGGCGCCGGGCTGCTGAACTTCACCAAGAACCACCTGTTCCCGGCCCTGCACGCCGCCGGCCTCAGCACCAAGGTGCTGATCCTCGACTACAACTGGGGCAACTACAACGACCTCGGTTCGGTCCCGATCGCGGACGCCGGACTGCGCGACGACCCGAACTTCGGCGGCATCGCCTGGCACGGGTACGGCGGTGACGTGAACCTGCAGAGCACGGTCCACAACCAGTACCCGAACGTCAACGCCTACATGACCGAGCACTCGGGCGGCACCTGGATCCCGAACCAGCAGGTCGAGGACATGAACAACCTGATCGACTACACCCGCAACTGGGACAAGTCGTGGGTGAAGTGGGGTATCGCGCTGGACGAGACGCACCTGCCGTACGTCGGCTCCGGCTGCAACGTCTGCACGGGCCTGGTCACCGTGCACCGCAACGACGGCCAGCGTGGACAGGTCACCAAGACCGTCGAGTACTACACGATGGGCCACCTGACGAAGTTCGTGAAGCCGGGCGCGCTGCGGATCGACTCAACGGCCAACTCCTCGGTGAAGAACGTCGCCTGGAAGAACCCGGACGGCTCGAAGTCGCTGATCGCCTTCAACACCACCGGCGGCAACCAGTCGGTGCGGGTGAACTGGGGTAGCCAGTCCTTCACCTACACGCTGCCGACCAAGACCTCGGCGACCTTCACCTGGTCCGGCACGCCAGAGCGGTGGCGGTGGTGGCGACCACTGGTCAGATCACCGGCCTGGCCGGCAAGTGCATCGACGTGGCAGGCGCCAACTCGGCCGACGGCACCGCGGTGCAGCTCTACGACTGCAACGGCAGCGCCGCGCAGCAGTGGACCCGGCCCGGCGACGGCACCCTCCGTGCCCTCGGCAAGTGCCTCGACGTGGCGAGCGGTTCGACTGCAGACGGCGCAGTGACTCAGCTCTACACCTGTAACGGCAGTGGCGCTCAGCAATGGACATATACGAGCGGTCAAGACCTGGTGAATCCACAGGCGAACAAGTGTCTCGATGTCACCGGCAACAATTCCGCGAACGCCACCAGGCTGCAGATCTGGACCTGTACCGGCGCTGCGAACCAGAAGTGGAGCGTGTCATGATGCGTCGGATCCTGGCCGCCGGAGCGGTCATTGCTGTCGGGGTAGGAATGCTGGTCGCCGCGGCGCCGGCTCAGGCCGCCGAGGCCAGTGGAACCATCACCGGTCTCGCCGGGAAGTGCCTCGACGTCGCCGGTGCGAACACGGCCGACGGCACCGCAGTACAGATCTATGACTGCAACGGCACCGGTGCGCAGACCTGGACCCGTAGTACCGATGGCACCATCAAGGCTCTTGGTAAGTGCCTGGACGTCAGTGCGGGCTCGGTGGCCAACGGTGCGAGGGTCCAGTTGTGGACCTGCAACGGTAGTGGTGCTCAGCAGTGGACCTACTCCGCTGCCAAGGACCTGGTGAACCCGCAGGCGAACAAGTGTCTCGATGTCACCGGCAACAATTCCGCCAATGCCACGCCGGTGCAGCTGTGGACCTGTGGTGGTGGCGCCAACCAGAAGTGGAACGCACCGGCTCTGCCGGACGGCCCGCCGCCGACCGGCGGTGCGGGGATGCGGCGCGGCGCCGTACCTGTACCAAGGCTGGGGAGTCCGCCCAGCCCGGCCACGGTGATGAGCGCGACCGGCGTCAAGTGGTTCACGATGGCGTTCATCCTGTCCAACGGCTACTGCAACCCGCAGTGGGACGGCGGCCGGGCACTGACCGGCGGTGTCGATCAGTCCGCGCTCAACACGATCCGGGCGAACGGCGGCGACGCGGTCGTCTCCTTCGGCGGCTGGTCCGGCAACAAGCTCGGGAACAGCTGCAACTCGGCGAGCGAGCTGGCGGCGGCGTACCAGAAGGTGATCAATGCGCTGTCGCTGAAGGCGATCGACATCGACATCGAAGACACCGAGATGAGCAACACGACCTCGCGGCAGAAGGTCGTCGACGCGCTGAAGATCATCGAGACCAACAACCCGGGCATCGTCACCTACGTCACCTTCGGTACGACGACGAGCGGTCCGGACGGGAGCGGGCAGGACATGATCCGGCGCGGTGCCGCGGCGGGTCTGCAGCTGGACGGCTGGGTGATCATGCCGTTCGACTTCGGTGGCGGTTCGACCAACATGGGTGCGCTGACCGTCCAGGCGGCGAACGGGCTGAAGAACCAGGTCAAGAGCGCCTACGGGTACTCCGACGACCAGGCCTTCCGGCACATCGGGATCTCCTCGATGAACGGGCTCACCGACGTTGCCGGTGAGCGGGTCAACCTGTCGGACTTCCAGCAGATGCTGAGCTACGCCAACACCAACCACCTGGCCAGGTTCACCTTCTGGTCGGTGAACCGGGACCGTCCGTGTGGATCCAGTGGTGGTGGCGACGACACCTGCAGCCAGATCCCGCAGGCGAACTGGGACTTCACGAAGGTGATCGCCCAGTTCAGGCCGTGAACCAACACGTAGTACGAGGTGTGAACTAACTCGTAGTACGCAGTGACCAGGTGTCTGCTCGTGCCGGCACCCGCAGAGCGACCACGCCCGCGCCCCCGGGTTGTGGTCGTTCTTGCGTGGGGTTGACCCTCCGGTGACCGGAGGGTGGAAGCTTTGGTCATGACCGCGTCGGTGACCATCGGTGAGTTCTCCAGGCTCACACATCTGAGCGTGAAGACGCTGCACCACTACCACGAGATCGGGCTGCTCGCGCCGGCCCGGATCGACCCGTCGTCGGGGTACCGGCGCTACGAGACCACCCAGGTCGACGTCGCGCAGCTGATCCGGCGGCTGCGCGATCTGCAGATGCCGCTCGCCCAGGTGCGCTCGGTGATCGAGGCGCCGGACGTCGCCACCCGCGACCGGACGCTGCGGATGCACCTGGACCAGATGGAGCGCGAGCTGGTGCAGACCCGGATGGCGGTCGAGTCGCTGCGCGCGATGCTGACGCTGCCGGTGGCCGAGCTGACGGTCGAGTACCGGTTCATGCCCGCGTTCCGCGCGTTCGGCGTCCGCGATCAGGTCGAGCGATCCGTGATCGACGAATGGTGCGAGGTCACCTTCGGCCGGCTCGGTCAGCTCGCGGCCAGCCGGCAGATCACGGCGGCCAGCGGCGCGACGTACGGCGACGGCTTCTTCACCGATGACGTCGGTGAGGTGGTCGGGTTCCTGCCGGTCGCACCGGACGAGCCGCCGGCCGAGGGGGTCGAGCTGATCGACCTACCGGCCGGGTACTTCGCGATCGCGCGTCACGACGGGCCGTTCACGGACTTCGACCGGACGTACGGCGCGCTCGGCAGCCACGTCGCGGAGTACTGCGAGGTCGGGTCCGGGCCGATTCGCGAGCTTTACCTGACCGGGCCGGGCGAGACGTCCGACCCGGCCGATTACCGCACCGAGATCTGCTGGCCGATCCAGCAGGTTCCCCTTCCGAAAGGTTGATCCACCATGTCCTTCACCCTCGAGCACGTCGTCTTCGACTGCGCCGACGCCGCCACCCTGGCCGGCTTCTGGGCCCAGGTCCTGCGGTCCGAGGTCGATGCCGAAGCCAACGAGTTCTTCGCGACCGTGAACAAGGGCGGCGACGGACCGGCGCTGATGTTCATCCAGGTGCCGGAGCAGCGGACCGGCAAGAACCGCCTGCACATCGACTTCGCCGCCACCGACTGGGCCGCCGAGGTCGATCGGATCGTCGACCTCGGCGCCAAGCGGGTCGGTGAGTTCGACGAGTACGGCGCCCACTGGGTCACCCTCGCCGACCCCGAAGGCAACGTCTTCGACCTCGCCGAGGTTCGCTGAGCTACTGGACCGGGCGATACCGGCTGCCGTCGAAGGTGGCGTGGCCGGTGTCGGCTAGGTCTTCGAGGAGGTCCCGGGCTTTCGGGGTGGACCAGCGGAAGGCGCGGGCGAGGTCGGCGGGGGAGGCGGTCAGCATTGTGTCCAGGTACTGGGCTGCTGCGGCGGTGTGGTCCTGGGTCCCGCCGACGTCGAATTGCTCGCAGGTGAGGGTGAGCAGGGCGGCTGGCCAACCGTTGGCGGATTCCTGTACTCCGGCGGTGGTGACCAGCAGGTTCCGCTGGAGCTCGCCGATTGCTCGCTGGTATTTGTTCTTGTCGCCGAGCAGCTGCCGCAAGGTGGCGCTGGAGAGGGGCTCGATCGCTAGGGCGGCGGCTAGTTCGTGGGCTGCGGGGGAGAGATCGAGGTGCTGGTGGTCGTCCAGCTCGCCATCACCTGGGTAGAGCGCGGCCAGGAGGGTGGGGGAGAGGAAGGAACCGCGGCCGCCGAGATAGGCGCCGTACCAGGCGAGGCCGCGGCGGGGGAGTTCGTCCTTCCAGGTCCAGACGCGTTGCTCGTTCTCGCCCATGCCCTCGCCGAACGGTTCGGCGTCCTCGTCGGCGACTGCCTCCCAGAGCGACGGGCCGATCGGCTTCGGGGCCGGGAAGAGCAGGGCGAAGCCGACGTCGTCGATGAATTTGCCGGCCCGTTCGACCGAGCCGATCCGGCGGCCACGGACCCACCAGCGGCGGGCCAGTTCTCCGGAAGGCAGTCTTTTCTCTTCCTCAAGGGCCATTCTATTGGTCGTCCATCTGTTCGAGGTGGGCTTCGAGGGCGTCGAGGCGGTTGCGCCAGAGGTCGCGGTACGGCGCGAGCCAGGCGTCGATCTCGACGAGGGGCGCGAGGCGGAGCCGGTACCAGCGGCGCTGGGCGTCCTGGCGTACCTCCACCAGGCCGGCGTCGCGGAGGACCTTCAGGTGTTTGGAGACGGCGGGCTGGCTGAGGTCGAGCGCTTCGACAAGCTCACCGACCGGGCGCTCACCTGCGCGGAGCAGGTCGAGGATCTCCCGGCGCCGCGGCTCAGCCAGCACCTCGAACGTAGTTGCCACTCAGGGAATATAACCCTCTCACGGAGTGGGAAGGGCTGGGCCTCGCTGGGTGGGCAGGGCCAGGGCAGCGAGGGCTGCCACGGCTGTGAGGCCGATGGTCACCCAGAAGGCGGTGTTGAAGGATGCTCCCTGTTGCAGGATCACAGCCAGCACTGCGGTGCCGAGCGAGCCGCCGACTTGCTGGAGGATCCGGGTGCCGGTGGTCGCCGCCGCGTACTCCGACCGCGGCAGCGTCGCGTAGGTCGCGGTGATCGAGGGCAGCAGCGACATCGACAGCCCGATTCCCCGCAGACCGAGAGTGATCGCCAGCAACGGGATCGGCGTCCGTGCGTCAGCCAGCGCGAACGGGAGAGTCCCGAGCGCGGTGATGGCCAATCCGATCAGCATGATCGTGCGCGTCGCGCCGGTGCGATCGAGCAGCCGGCCGACGAAGAGAGTGCCGATCATGGCCCCGAGCCCTTGTGGGGCAAGGAGAAGTCCTGCCTGCAGGGCGGAGGATCCGCGCGTCTGCTGGTAGTACAGCGGGAGCAGCAGCATCGCGCCAAAGAGTGAGCCGCCGAAGATGAAGACCAGCGCGCCGCAGGCGCTGAAAGACCGGTCGCGGAACAGTCTCAGATCCAGCAGTGGAGTCAACTTCGTCCGGAGTGCATGGACGGCGTACGCCGCGAGCAGGGCGACCCCGGTGAGCAATCCGATCGAGGTTGCAGGATCGGTCAGGCTGCCGCTCGTTCCGTACTCCGTCAGCCCGTAGATCAGTACCGCGAGGCCGGGGGACAGCAACATCAAGCCGCGCAGATCGAGCGGACTGCGATGCCCGGCTGGTTCGCCTTCGACCAGTCGCGCCGAGAAGGCGAGAGCGGCGAGGGTGATCGGCACGTTGATGAGGAAGGCCCATCGCCAGTTGAGCGCGGTGATGATGAGACCGCCGAGGGCCGGCCCGATGACGGGCGCCAGTTGGGTCGGAAGGATGACGATGCTCATCAGCCGGCCCATCCGTTCCGGGCCGGCCTGCTCGGCGAGGATGATCCGGACCAGCGGAAGCATCAGGCCGCCGCCCAGGCCTTGGATCACCCGGAAGGCGATCAGCGTCCCGGCCGACCAGGCGATCGAGCACAACACCGAGCCGGCCAGGAATCCCGCCAGTGAGAGCAGCCAGAGCCGGCGAGCGCCGTACCGGGGGACGGCCCAGCCGGCGAGGGGGAGGACGGCGGTCATCGCGAGTAGGTAGGCGGTGGTCACCCACTGGATCGTTGCGAGGGGTGAGCCGAACTCGCGGCCGAGGCGGTCGATCGCGACGCTGACGATCGTCGTGTCCAGCATCGAGGCGATCGAGCCGAGCGCGACGACGAGCGCCAGCCGGACAAGTCTTGGTTCAAGTCGTGGTGGCGCTGTGGCGGTGGTCATCCTGGCTCCAAACTAGACTAGACGGTTCAGTCTCGTTGAGAGTAAATAAGACTGGACGGTCTAGTCAAGTAAGGTGGGGTCATGAACACACCGGTCCGGGGTCGCTCGGCGGCGAAACGGAAGGCGATCGTGGCGGCCGCGATGGCGACCTTCCTCGAGCACGGCTACGAGCGCAGCAGTGTCGACGCGATCGCTGCGGCGGCGGGCGTCGGGAAGCAGACCGTCTACGGGCACTTCGGGGACAAGGAGAAGCTGTTTCTGTCTGTCATCGCCGAGGCGCCTTCGGGTCAGGAGGCCGAGGCCGTCACCGATACCGGCGATCCCCTGGCCGACCTGACCGCCGCGACCGCGCGGACGCTGGACATCGTGCTGTCCCCCAAGGTGGCGGCGTTGCACCGGCTGACGATCGCGGAGCTGGCACATCATCCGGAGCTGCAGCGGATGTGGCGGGACGGCGCGAACCTGACCGGCAACGACACTTATATCGCTGCTTATCTCAAGTCCTGCGACGAGCGCGGCCTCTTGGTTGTGCCCGATCCTGACCTGGCTGCGCGACAACTCGTCGTACTGGCGATCAGCGAAGGGCGAGTCGCGACCCTGCAGGGGAGTGAGCCCCTGACGAAGGCCGATCGGGACCGGATCGCTGCCCAGTCGGCCGATCTGATCGTTCGTGCGCATCGGCCCTGATCTGCCGAAGCTTTGGCTGATCGGTTCTGTGTGACATTTGGATCTGGTGGTGGACCGGTGCAGTGCAGATGATTGCGGTATGGACCAGGTTGCCGTGGACTCCTATCTGGAGTTGGCGCCGCTGCCGGCTTTGGCCGGGGTGGTGCGAACGGTGTGGATCCAGCGGACCGGCGACGCGGCGTACCTGCAGCGGCATCTGCCGACGGGTGGGGTGGAGATTCACTTCCCGATCGGTGGCTCGCCGCAGCTGGTCGGTCCGTTGACCGGGGCGGCAGCTCGAGGTCATCCCGGCGAGGACCACGATCGTGGGGGTGCGGTTCCATCCGGGGACTGCGCCGCCGTTGCCGGCGATGCTCGACGAGCTGGTGGGGCAGCGGCTCGGGCTGGTGGAGCTTTGGCAGAGTTCGGCCGAGCGGCTGGTCGAGGCGATGGCGTTGGCCGGTACGCCGGAACGCGCGCTGGTGATCCTCCAGGAGCACCTGGTGCGGGAGTTCCGTAGTACGGGCCGGGATCCGTTGGTGAATGAGGCGGTGCTGGGGCTGATGCCCTGGCGGCAGGTCAACATCGACACCTTGTCCAATCATCTGGCGCTTTCGTCGAGCCAGTTGCGGCGCCGGGTTCTGCAGGCGGTCGGGATGAGTCCGAAGGTTCTTCAACGGACATTGCGATTCCAGGGATTTCTCGCCTTGGCCCAAGCCGGCGCAGCTGCATCGGGACGGCGTGGTGCGGACGGGATGGCCAGTCTGGCGGTCGATGTCGGGTACGCCGACCAGGCGCATCTGAGTCGCGAATGTCTCCGGTTGACCGGTCTCACGCCGCGCGAGTTCCTCGGTGGGAACGCCGAGCGCTGCGCCTGCGATCACGATCACTCCGGCTCGTTCAGACCCTTCCTTGCAACGCGTCGCCGCCAGCTGTTGCTGGTCTGAGCCTGCGCGATTTGTTCAAGAACCGGCGGGTGGGTTGCTCGTAGTTTCGAGGCATGGGAGAGCCGAAGTACGTCCTGCAGTGCCGCTCGGTGACGGATGTCGTCGAGGGCTTGGCCTTCGCGAGGGCTACCGGTGAGCACCTGGTTCCTCGTGGTGGTGGGCATTGCTTCGCGGGGCGGTCGTCGACGGACGGGATCGTGCTCGACCTGTCCGGACTGGACGACATCTCGGTGGCGGACGACGGGATTGCCACGATCGGCGCCGGGGCTCGGCTTGGTGGGGTCTACGCGGCGCTCCACGCGGTGGGCCGGACTATTCCTGCCGGATGTGGTCCGACGGTGGGCATCGCAGGGCTGACTCTTGGGCGGCGGCATCGGACTGCTCGGCCGCAAGTACGGGCTGACCTGCGACCATCTGATCGGCGCCCAGGTCGTCCTTGCCGACGGCAGTGTGGTGGAGTGCGACGAGAACCGCGAACCGGAGCTCTTCTGGGCGCTGCGGGGTGCGGGCGGCGGTCAGTTCGGGGTGGTCACCGTACTGCGGTTCGCGACCGTGCCGGAGCCGATGGCGACCTACCTTGTTGCGCGGTTGCCGACCACAGCGCTGGCGGAGCTCGTCGCGGTCTGGCAGGAGTGGGCGCCGGACGCGCCGGACGACCTCACGGTCAAGCTCGTCATCGCGTCCGAGTCCGGGATGCCTGTCGAAGCCACGTTGTTCGGAGCTTGCCTGCTGGAGGAGGGGCCGACCCGGGAACTGCTGCGAGGTTTCGCGGAACCTACCGAGCTGGAATTGCGCCGGCTGCCGTACAGCCTGCTGAAGGAGGCCTTCGACGATCCGCGGGGGATGCCCGCGATCCGGTTGAGATCGGAGTACTTCGCGGAGTCGATGAGGCCGGACACCGTCGCGGCTCTGCTGGCAGCGCTCGACGGGCCCGGAGGCCGGCATGAGCTCAACTTCCACGCGATGGGTGGTGCGTACGGCGCTGTCGCGGAGGACGCAACCGCCTTTGCCCATCGCGACCAGCGGTTCATCCTCGAACACGTTGGTGAGGTGTCCGATCCGTGGGTCGATACCTCCTGGGCGATCGCTCACCCGGACGGATCCGGGCGCGTGTATCCGAACTTCCCGGACCCGGCGCTGGACGACTGGGTCACGGCCTATTACGCGGGCAACTACGAGCGATTGCAGAAGGTCAAGAACAGCTACGACCCGGAACGATTCTTCGATTTTCCTCAAGGAGTGAAATGAGCAAGGTTCTCTGTGCGTTGTCCGTCTCGGTCGACGGGTTCATCACCGGCCGCGATCCGGGTGCCGGGCGTGGGCTCGGTGATGCGCCGATGTTGTTCGACTGGTATTTCTCCGGCGATACGCCGAGCCAGGTGTTCGACGGGTTCAAGCTGAGCGAGGCCAGTGCGCCGCTCTTCGACGCCGCGGCCAGTCGCGTTGGAGTGAGCCTGGTGGGTCGCAACACGTACGACGATTCCGGCTGGATCGACGGTGGGACGCCGCATCCGAAGGCTCCGTTGGTGCTGCTGACCCACCGTCCGCTGGAGGGGGAGCGGGACCGGCAGACCGTGATCACGACCGGGATCGAGGACGCCGTTGCGGCTGCGCGCGAACTCGCCGGGGACAAGGATGTTGCCTTGATGGGCGGTGGTGTTCTGACTGCTGCGTTGGCCGCAGGTTTGGTCGACGAGCTGATCCTGCACCAGGTGCCGATCCTGCTCGGTGGTGGACGGCCCTTCTTCCAGGAGTTGCCTCAACACGTGGAACTTCGGCTGATCGAGGCTGTGCCGGCGCCGGGCGTGACCCACCTGCACTACGAGGTGATCCGATGATCCTCGTCACCGGAGGCCTGGGCATGATCGGTGCCCACACTGCCCGCGCATTGGTCGACCTCGGTCACGAGGTGGTCGTCACGACGTACCGGCGTACGGATGTGCCGTCGTTTCTGGCCGGGCGGGTCACTGTGGAGTCCCTCGACACGACCGACCGCGAAGCCTTCCTTGCCCTTGGCAAGCGTTACGAGATCAGCGACATCGTTCATCTCGCCGGCACGATCCCTGGTGATGATCCGGTCGAGTTTTTCCGTACTGATCTGACCGGCTTGATGAACGCCCTGGAGGCCGCCCGCACCTGGGGTGTTCGGAGGTTCGCCGTTGCCAGCAGCATCGCCGTCTACAGCGGGCGGTCCGAGATTCCGTGGCACGAGGGGCTCGATCTGCCTACTGTCGACCTGCCGCACCTGATCGTTGCCTTCAAGAAGGCGGTCGAGCCGATCACCACCCACACCCTTCAGGGCAGCGGAGTCCAGCCGGTCCTGCTGCGGATCGGCAGCATCTGGGGCCCGCTGATGGACCCGGAATCGGCATTCAGCCCGCGACCGCCGTACATCAGCGCTGTACTCCGTGGCGAGACACCGAAGCCGCTGTACGCCGACGACGGCGGCGACTGCTGTTATGCGCCTGACGCCGGGCGGGCGATTGCGTTGCTGACGACCGCGGAAACCTTGCATCACAACACCTACAACGTGTCGTGCGGGCGGCCGTCGACTTATCGCGAGTTTGTCGAGGGGGTCGAGGCAGCGTTTCCCGGGCAGCGGTTCGAGTTGCTGCCGGGTCGGCAGAACGGTCCGGGAGAGGATCCCTATCTCGATATCGCCCGGTTGACCGAAGAGACCGGCTTCGAGCCTGCCTTCGACCCGGCCGCATCGGTCGCCGACTATGTCGCCTGGCGTAGCAGCAATCCTCGCTGACCGATTGCGAAGCGTTGCGTTGGGCACTGGGAGAACTCGACCGGGGGTTTTCCCTAGGTCGGTACGGTGGAAGACCCGAAGGAGAAGACGGTGGTAGGCCGCAGGGCGCGAAGGGCCCCGCGAATCTAGCGTCGATGCCATGATTTCGACGAACAGGGTGATGATGACTGCGCTGCAGGCGACGCAGGAGCCGACCGGGCTGGCCGGGTGGGCGACCGACTTGATGGAGAAGTTGGGCGCTCCAGGAGCCGGGCTCGCGGTGGCGCTGGAGAACCTGTTTCCACCGCTGCCCAGCGAGGTGATCCTGCCGCTGGCCGGGTTCGCGGCCGCGCGCGGTGAGCTGGGGCTGGTCAGCGCGATTCTGTTCACGACGCTGGGCTCGGTGGTCGGGGCGCTGGCTCTGTACGGCGTGGGCGGGGTGCTCGGGCGGGACCGGACCAGACGGCTGGCCGCCAAGCTGCCGTTGATGAAGGTCGAGGACGTCGACAAGGCCGAGGCCTGGTTCGGCAAGCACGGGTCGAAGGCGGTGCTGATCGGCCGGTGCGTCCCCGTCGTCCGGAGTCTGATCTCCGTGCCGGCCGGGGTCGAGCGGATGCGGGTGTGGCTGTTCCTGGTGCTGACCGCGCTCGGGAGCCTGGTCTGGAACTCGGCGCTGATCATCGCCGGGCATCAGCTGGGGGAGAACTGGCACGTGGTCGAGTCGTCGATCGGGTTCTTCCAGTGGGCCGTGATCGCCGCGGCGGTGGCCGCCGTCGGCTGGTTCGTGACGGTGAAGCTCAGGGCCAGGCGTTCGACATCTGAGAAAGTCAACTAGCCCGCTCGACTTTGGCTACGCTCGGAGTCTCATCCCCGAACCTGCTGGGAGCTCTGTCCCGATGCCATCGATCGCCTTCGAGCCGCGGATCGTGCCGGATCCGCCGGTCTGGCCCCAATCCGTCGTCACCGTGGTCGGCAACCCCAAGGCGGGTTCCCGGACCGCCGCAGCCGCCGCCTCGGTGGCCGAACTGCTCGCCAGTGAACTCGGTACGCCGTACCGGATCGACGAGTTGGTCGACCTGGTCACCTTCGCCCCGGCGATCTTCCAGGGCGACGCGGCCACCGAGCAGGACCGGACCGCGCTGGACAACGCCATCGATCTGGCCTCCTCGGCTTCGGTGCTCGTGCTCGCGACACCCGTCTACAAGGGCAGCTACACCGGTCTGCTGAAGAGCTTCCTCGATGTGCTGCCGCATCAGGCGCTCGCCGGCTCGGTCGTCATCCCGGTGACGATCTCGGCGGCGCCCAGTCACAAGCTGCTCGCCGATATCCACCTGCGGCCGGTGCTCGCCGAGCTCGGCGCCAGTGTGCCCACGCCGGCGGTGACGCTGGAGGAGAAGGATCTCGAAGACCTCCAGCTCGCGGTCTCGGCCTGGGTGCGGAAGAACGCCGGGCTGATCCAGGCGACCACCATCGCCCTCCAACCTGTCGCCGAGCCGAACCCCGTCAAGTAGATGGACCTGCTCCACCAGGTCGGTGGAGCAGGTCCTCTAGCGGTCTGCGGCGAAGTTCCGCGCCACAGGCCACTGCCGCCGCGTAGGGATGGTCAGTCGGCGCGGGCGGCTGCTTCGGCCGGACGGGTTCGCAGGGTGGCGACCGCCGGGACGAGGATCGAGCCGAAGGTGAGGGTCGCCGCGACCCCGACGATCACCAGGTAGATCCACAGCGGTCCGCTCGGCAGGGCCGAGGTGGAAACCGTTGCGCTGAAGGGGATCAGGGTGGCCAGCGCCACCAGGGTCCCGAGGATGATGCCTGCCAGGGCGACCAGGAAGCTCTCGGTGGTCAGCATCCGGAGCACCTGGCCGCGGGTGGAACCGGTGAGCCGCTGCAGCCCGAGCTCGCGGCGCCGGCGGACCGTTGCCGAGGCCAACGAGTTGACGATCGAGACGGCGGTGTAGGCGATCAGCATGCCGACCAGCAGATAGTTCACCCACGCCTGCGTCTTGAGATCCGCACTGTTCCCAGCGATCAGGGCATCCCGATCGGAGACCTGTACTCCGGGGTGCGTCGCCGCCAGCTTCTGCAGCGCACCGTTGACGTTGGCGCCCGGCTCGGCCCGAACGAGGAGCTGCTTGGCCAGCCGATCCGTCGTGTGCTCGGCGAGCAGCCGGGCAGGCAGCACGATGCTCTCGTAGCCGCGGTCGGCCGCGAAGGTCGCAACCACCTTCAGGTCCACCGACGCGCCGTCGCCGAGCGTCATCTTGATCGTCGATCCGACCCCTTGCCCGATCTTCGAGACGACATAGTCGGGCAGCGCGACGGTCTCTCCGGTCAGGCTCTCCAGCGATCCGGAAGTCACCTTCACCGGCGCAGCGCCGTCCTTGCCCTGTGCAGTGATGCCCTGCAGCGGAGCACCGTCCTCGTCGAAGGGTGCGTTCCGCGGTTCGTCGATGACGCCGGTGCTCGTCACGTACTCCGAAGCGCTCGCGACCCCCGGCAGCTTCTGGACCTCGCCGAGCAGCGCCGGATCGAGTCCACCGGCGGTGGAGACCAGTACCGCGTCTGCTCGCAGGTCCTTCGTGAATGCCGTCTCCGAGGCGTGCACCTGCGTGGTCTGCATGTAGATGTTCGAGGTGGAGATCCCGACGGCCAGCATGACCGGCATCACCGCGGCCGACATCGCCACCGATCGGGCGGTGACGTTGAGGATCGCGAGTCGCCCGTTCACCCGGCTCACGGCGTACAGGGGCCAGCGGAGGACCGACAGGACGGCCTTGGTCCAGAAGGGGCCGAGGAGCGCGATGCCGATCGCCCAGCAGAGGACGGCCGGGCCGGCGGTCGCACCGGCGAGCGGACCGGTCATCACCGCGAGGGTGACGATCACCAGCGCGAGACCACCGCCGGTGAACAGCAGGCCGAAGAGCAGCCGGATCCAGCCGAACCACTTGCGCTGCAGACCTGCCTCGAGCAACGCCTCGACCGGACGGATCTTCGCGGACTTGCGGGCTGCGATCAGGCTTGCGCCGATGGCCGCCAGTACTGCGGCGCCGGCACCTGCGACCAGCGGGATCCAGCCCTGGCGGTACTCGACGGCTGCCGAGGCGACGCCGTTCGCCGCGAGCCGGTCGAACAGGAAACGCCCGAGCCACAACCCCAGTGGCGTGCCCACGAGAACGGCCGGGAGCGACACCATCATCGCTTCGCCGAGAATCATCCTGCGGACCTGGCCGGGCGTCGTACCGATGCCACGGAGCAGCGCGAACTCGCGCTCCCGGTGCTGCGCGGACAAAGCCAGTGTCGACGCGACCACGAACATCATCGTCATCGCCGCGATCCCGCCGAACGAGCCGGCGATCGAGATCAATGCGGTCTGGAAGGTCGCCGCGTCCGGGTGTTCGGCCGATCCGCGATCCACCCCCGCCATCACGGTCACGTTGCCGACGGCCTTGAGCTGCTTCTCGACCGCCTTCAGATTGGTGCCTGGGGCAACCAGTACGCCGATGGCCGCGTAGCTGCCGGGTCGTCCGGACAGTCGGGTCGCCTCACCGGCCTCGAAGAAGGTGTGCCCGGCTGGTCCAGCGGCGATGCCCCGGACTACGAACGACGTCGGCCGCCCGCGGACCAGCAGAGTGACTTTGCTGCCGACCTTGGCGTGCACGGCCTTGGCAGTCGACGTGTCCAGAACGACATCGTCCGCCTTGGTGGGCGCAGTACCGGACTGCAGCTTGTACGGCGCCAGGCGGGCCGATGCCCAGTCGTGGCCCTGGCCGTCCGGGCCGCCGGCCAGCAGCGGTGCGGGGAAGGTGAGCGAGCCGATCGCGTCCGTGACTCCGGCCACCGACCGGATCTTGGGCAGCAACGCGGCATCGAGCTCGACCTGCTCGGTCAGCGGGGTCGCGTCCTCGGCTCCTGGGCGGAGGTGAGTCTGCTTGCCGGTGACCACCAGGTCGGCAGCGGCGAGGCGCTCCGGCGGCACGTTCGACCGGATGCCGGTCTCCAGCAGCCCGCCACAGGCCATCACGATCGCGGTGCCGAAGACGACGGCCACGAAGGTGGCGATGAATCCGTTCTTGCGGAAACGCAGTGTCCGCACGGCCAGGCGCATCATCGGCCGGCCGCCTGCAACCGCGCAGCGGCCCGCGCACCGAGGTGGGTCAGCCGGTCGGCGACCTGCTCGGCGGTCGGTGCGACCAGGCTGCCCGCGAGCAGGCCGTCGGCCAGGAAGACCACCTGGTCGGCATACGAGGCGGCGACCGGGTCGTGGGTGACCATCACGACGGTCTGGCCTTGGCTGCGGACCGGCTCGCGGAGGAGTTCGAGGACGTCGGCGGCGGTCTGGGTGTCCAGGGCGCCGGTCGGCTCGTCGGCGAAGATCACCGCGGGGCGCGCGACCAGGGCGCGGGCGATGGCGACGCGTTGCTGCTGGCCGCCGGACAGCTCGCCCGGACGCTTCTTGTGCTTGTCGCTGAGTCCGACGCGGTCGAGGACCTCGCGCACCTGGGCGCGGTTCGTCCGGCGGCCGTCGAGCTCCTGCGGCAGCGTGACGTTCTGCCAGACCGTCAGGGCCGGCAGCAGGTTGAAGGACTGGAAGACGAAGCCGATCCGCTCGCGGCGGAGCTCGGTGAGCTGTCGCTCGGTCAGGTCGGCGAGCGGCTGGTCGTCGATGACCACGCTGCCCGACGTCGGCCGGTCGAGGCCGGCGGCGCAGTGCAGGAAGGTGCTCTTGCCGGACCCGGACGGGCCCATCACCGCGGTGAACGTCCCGCGGGCGAAGCTGATGCTGACGCCGCCGAGGGCGACGACGGTGCTGCCGCCCTTGCCGTAGACCCGGCGGACGTCCTGCAGTACGACCGAATCGTTGGTCCTGATGATCTCTTGCTTGCGCCTCATGGCTGACCCCTTGCGTGCTTCCCGACTGACGAGAACGACGCTACGGAGATTCAGCACGGCCTCCCATGGAGCTGGACCCCGTTGGGGGTAGGGCTAGCACCACTCTTTTGCGGGCCGGCGTGCACGATCTTTACAGGGCGGCCGGTTCGAGCAGGTGGGATCGGAAGCGGTCGAGCAGTTGCCGCACCAGCGGTTCGGTCCAGTCGGTGCCGTCGCCGCTGAAGTGCCCGGTCAGTACGCCGTCCGTCGTCGTCCGCATCCGGATCGCCAACGTGTCGGCCAGCCCGGTGTCCTTCGGCCCGGCCGCCGCGACCACAGTCGCCTTCGCGTTTCCGAAGGTGAAGCCGGGCGGCCATTGCTGCGGGACGTACTCGAAGAACGGTGTCCGCGGATCGATCTTCTGCTCTGCTCGGGGGAAGCGCGCGTAGCGGCTGCAGCCGATCACGGCTTCCCTCACCGCCGGTAGCTCAGCATCACGCGGTACTGCCAGGAGAGACGGCACTATGCAGGGGCCGAGCACGTTCTGCCAAGCAGGTCGATCCCGCTTGCTGAACAGGGTGGAGAACACGACTGAGTTGCCTGGCCCGAGGTGCGGGCTCATGCCTTCGACCAGGGCTTCAAGCAAGGTCACCAGCGTCGTACTGCGGTGCTCCTTGGTCCTCTGCTCCACCAGGTCAACCTCTGCGGCGTCGAGGAGATCCTCACGGAAGGCGAAGGCGCCTCCTCCTGCGCTGATTGGTTGCGGGCAGGGCTTGGCATCGACGAGGTGCTCCTGCCACCAGGCGACGGCGGGCTCCCACGTACGGCGTACCTGGTCGGCTTCGGCGGTTGAGTAGTCCGCGTACTGCGCACGCGGTGGCGGCAGGGTCTCTCCGGCGTTGGTGTAGAGGGCGGCGAGGTCTTCGAGAGTGGCCCAGAGGGTGACCGGGTCTGAGACCATGTGATGCAGGTGGAGTGCTAGCCGGTTGCCGGCCAGGCGTAGTCGCACTGGTGCGTGCAGGGGGACTTCTGCGTGGGTGGTGACTTCATCGACGACTTCCAGTTCGGCAGTCGGCTTCTGGTGGATCAGTTGGACCTCGTCGCCGATCTCGGTTCGCAATGCTTCGTGCCTGCGCTGTAGCTCGGTGAAGGCTGTCGCGAGTGCGTCGGCGTCGAGGGCATCGTCCAGCTCGAGCACTGCGTTCATCGTGAACCACGGGCCTCTGGCGAAGCCTGGACGACCCCTGTCCATCGCTAGTGCGAAGGTTTGCCACAGGGAGGTCGGCAGAGTCATAGCAGCTCCCTTGAGTAGTCGGGGACGTCCGCTTTGAGCAGAGCCTCGTGCAGCTCTTGCAGTACTTCGGGCGCAAACCCCTGGTTCTGCCAGTCCTCGAAGGAGATCCCGTAGCCCAGCTGGATCCACAGGTCGGCGTTGCGTTGCTCGTGCGCGCCGAACGGCTCCAGCAGTACTGCGGGCGTCGCGGACCAGAGCGAGTCGAGCAAGGTGCCGCCACCTGGCTTACTCACGGTCGCCAGTGCTCTGCTGCACAGGTCGAACGAACCGTGATGGCCTTGGCGTTGCTCGAACGGCTTCCCTGCTTCGGCGAACGGCGGGTAGCCGTTGTCGAGCCACGGATGCCAGTGACGGGTCGATCATGAAGTAGCGAACGCCTTCGTCCTGCAGGTCTTGGTCCTCGTAGGCAACGACGTCGAGGTCGAAGCCCGCTTGGAGGAGCTCGCCTGCCCGCTCGCGGTAGGTGCCCATGCCCCAGCCACCGCCGTGTACCAGCAGTCTGCGGTCGCGCTCCTTCCACGGCAGCGGCGCTTCTCTGCTGACCGGAATGCTGCAAGGGATGAGGCCGGCGTCCGCATCGGCCAGCCAGACATGCCTTATATCAAGGCTTGTCGGGCCCGCTTTGTCGAAGGATGGGGACTGCACCGAGTCGACGTGGCAGACGTCCACCGGTACGGCGCCGTAGCGCTCGGCGTACTGGTCGACGAGGGGCAGCCAGAAGCCGGAGAACACGACGAACCGCTTCACACCATGCTTGTTCCAAGCCTTGAATTGTTCCTCGACCGCTGCGTCGTCGGTGGCCACTGACGCATTGCGGGCAAGCTTCTGACCGACCAGGGCAATGCGGAAGTCGCGGTGGAAGGCCTGCTTGGAGCGGGCTGTGGTTGCCAGCGTCTCGGGGGCCATCAGGCGCTCGAGGACCGAGACGTTCGCCGTACCGCCTTGTTCGCGGATGCGGTCGGCCAGCAGGAGCCCCGGGACGTGGACACCGAGGGCTACGCCGGAGGTGAGGATCTCGATCACAGGGCGTCCAGGTCGAGCAGCAGGTGCCGCCGGATCAGCCTGACCATCTTCTCGCGTTCGGGGCCTTCGTAGCCGCGGGGTGTTCCCTCGACCAGCATGATGAGGTAGAGGTAGGCCCGGTAGAGCGAGAGGCGTTCCTGGTCGACCGGAGCGCCGTAGCCCTCGGCTAGCGCGTCGTCGAGCGAGCCGAACATGGTCAGCGAGGCGAACTCGGCGACCGGATCGCCCCACATCGCCCGCTCGCCGTCGATCAACCCGGTGATCCGGCCGTCCTCAACCAGGATGTTGCCGTCCCACACGTCGAAGTGGATCAGGGACGCGGTCCGTACGTCGGCCAGGAGTTCGTTGCGAGCTAAGAACCAAGCCGCGAATCTGCTCGGCCGGGCGGGGGAGCTCGACGTCGAAGCGGACGGCATCGGCGAGTACGTCGTCCATCATCGACAGGAACGCCGTGTTCCAGGAGTCGACGAGCCCCTTCTGGGGATAGCCGAATTGCGGGCCGGTGATCTGGTGGAGGTCGGCGATCAGGCCGCCGAGCTCGCGACGCAGCTTGGGCCGGTCGAGACTGTCGCCTTGCGAGGCCCACGTGCTGCCGGGCACGGCGGTCATCAGGAGGAAGTCGTCGCCGGCGTGGATCACTTCCGGGACCGGCACCTTGCCGAACGCGGCGCGGTAGAACTCGGTCTCGGTCTGAATCAAGTCTTGTTCATGGGAGAGAACCGGGGCGGTCGGGTCGGGGGAGTACTTCAGCACGAGGTCGCCGCTCGGCAAGCCGATCCGGTAGACCGTGTTGAAGGTGCCCTCGGTGAGTTCTTCGGTCGACGTCACCGAAGTCGGGTCGATACCGGACTCGGCCAGGAGCTTCTCGAGCCCCGCATCGTCGAGCTGCCGCTTGTTGCTCATCCCCGTCCACCTTTCGCCGCCGCATAGATCTCGGCCATCAATCGCACCCGAACCCCGGCCGCCATCAGATCATCATCGGTGGGGGTGCTGAGGATTCGGGTTAGTTGGGATTCGTAGTACGAGGTGGCAGGGAAGGCGATGACTTTGCGGTCGCCGGTGGTGGGGACGATGACCAGGTTGACGGGGACCGGGCCGGCCATCGGGCGGAGGAAGTTGCGGGCTTTGATCACCGCTTGGTCGAAGGTGAAGATGTGGTCGGCGACGTGCTGGTCGCCGAAGTTGCAGTCCAGCACCGCCTCCGTGCCGCTCGGCCAGCGGAGGGTGGCGTGGAACTCGTAGTCGACGCCGTTCGGGCCGTCGAAGTCGGAGGAGCCGGAGACCTCGAGTGGGTCGTCGAGTCCGACGGTCGCCTGGAGAGCCTGCAGCCAGTAGCTCGCCGAGTCGTAGAAGATGCCGCCGCCGAGTTCGGGGTGGTCGCGATAGCCACCAGGAGCCGGTACGGCGAACGTCAGGCGCGTCTCGACCGAGCGCAACACGCCATAGTTCTGGTCTTGGACGAAGCCGCGAACGGTGTCCTGCCAGGGATGCCCGATCGTGGCGACTGCTTCGAAGACCTGAGTCTCCTCGGCAGCGAATTCGAGTTCGGCCACTTCTTCCTCCGACAGGCAGAGCGGCTTCTCGACGATCACGCGCTTACCCGCGACCGCTGCTCGCACGGCCCAGCGGTGATGCGCGGAGTTGTGCAAGGAGATGTAGACGGTGTCGATCTCGGGATCCGCGAGCAAGGACTGATAGTCGTTGTGCACAACAGGGATCTCGTGCCGCGACGCGAACTCCTTCGCCCGCACCGGGTCGCTCGCGGCGACCGCCCGGACCCGTACGTCGGCTCGCGCTCCGGCCGGTCGCAGGATGGCGCGCTCGGCGATCCCGGTCGCTCCGATCAAGCCGATCTCAATCATCTTGTCCTTCCTCGCCAATCAGGGATCGGGAATTCGAGGGCCGGCAGCCGGCCATCAGCCTCATCGGCCGGGCCGGCCCGATGAGGGGCCAGGGCGGCCTGGTGCGGGGCCGGGGTGGCTTGCTGTGGGGCCGGGGTGACTTTGTGCCGGGCCAGGGCGGGCGGGCGTGGGGGCGGAGTGGCCGCGGGGGGTCAGCTGAGGGGTGGTGAGCGCGGCCCGTAGGCGCTGCTGCCAGCGGTTCAGTTGGCCGGCGGGGCAGAAGATCGCTACATAGATCCGGCCGCCTGGTGCTGCGAGCGTGCTGCCCGACAGCAGCGTCACTCCCGGCTCCGGGCCGCCGTCGTACAGGAGGTTGCCGAGGGCTACGAAGACGTCGTCGATCCCCTTGCCGGGGGCAACGTTCAGTTCGAGTTGCCAGAGATGCCCGGTCAGGCCGTGTTCGGCCGCGCGTCGATCGAGGTCCAGCGAGAGCAGCCCGAGCGACTGCCTTGCGTTGATCTCCAGCACCGGGATCACGGTGCCGTCGTCGAGGAGCATCGCGTCCACCCCGACCGGACCCCAGTAGCCGGTCTTGGCGATCGCCGGAACGACCTCGGACAGCGTCTCGGCGTACCAGCCTTCGTCGATCAGTCCGGGCGGTACCGGGCTGGAACCGAAGTGCCGGAAGCCCCGGTTCGTCATCAGCTGGAGGCCGAGGAAGTCCCAGTCGCCGTTGCGATCGAGCAGCAGGTGCCCGGAGAAGTCGTGCCGCTTGGGGTACTTCTCCTGGACGATCAGTTCGACCCGGCGGCCGGCGTCGACCTGCTTACGCAGTACGCGTTCGACGGCTCGGAGGACGCCTGGTGTCGCGACTTCGATCAAGGCGCGACCCGATACGCCGTACGGGTCTTTGATCAAGGCTTGGAATTGAAGTGCGGTGACGGCGGTGACGAGGTCGTCGACCGAGCGGACCACCTGGCCGGCGCCGGGCAGGCCGAGTTCGCGGACGAGTTCGTTCGACCAGGTCTTGGAGTTGACCTCGGCAACGATTTCGGGTGCCGGAAGCCACTGTTCGGCGAGCTTCCAGGTCTCCGGCAGGACGGCGTACGGCGTGAGCTCGCGACCGTGGATCCGCGCCAGAACCGCCGGGTCGGCGAGCACGTGCCGCTCGATCGGTCCAAGGGCAGGATCACCGAGCGCCAGTCGGTCGGTCGCCGTCGGGTCGACTGCGAGATGCTCGAAACCCTTGTTGTTCAAGGCTTTTTCGAGGCCTTCGCGGATCGGTGCAGCTAGCGGGTGCCGGGTGATCAGGAGATCGTCCGGCGTGCAGAAGCCCGCCAGGAGTTCGTCCATCGCGCCGACCGCCGGGTCGTCCCCGCCGACCGACGGCAGGGCCGCCAGGTCGGTGGGGCGCCACCAGGACTCCGCGTCGAAAGTTCCGAGCCGGACCGTCATTGCACCGGAGCCGCCAGCCGTGCGACGAAGGTGCTGAACTGCCGGACCGACCGCAGATCGTCGAGCTGCAGCTGCGGATAGTCCAGCTCCAGGTCGAACTCGTCCTCGATCGCCAGCAGGAACGTGATGGTCTGCAGCGAATCCAGCCCGTACTCCTCGACCAGATCCGCTTCCGGACCGATCTCCTCGGCCGTGAGCCCGTTGTCCAGCACCTTGGCCAGGACGATCTTCACCCGCTCCTCGATCTCCATCTCACACTCCGTTCAGGTAAAGGAGGATGCACTTGGAGCAGACGGGCATCATCCCGTTCTCCGACATGATCCGGCGGACATGCTTGAACGACTCGCTCTGCCACAGCTCGCCGACCGGCTGGTCGTACAGGTTGCCGACCACGAACTCCGGGAAGAACTTGCAGGAGCTGACCGCGCCGTCGGCGTGCACCTCCATCCGGTTCGAGACCGCGAGGCACTTGCTGCGGTGCTGGGCCGGGCGCGAAGTACCGAGGATGAAGTCGGTGACCTCGTCGTCCTCGAGCTGCGGCTGGTAGCGGAGTCGCACGTTCCAGGCTCGGGAGGCGAGGCGGGCCATCGACTCACGCAGTACGGGGAGTTCTTCCTTCGGGAGCTGGTACGTGTAGGAGTGCCAGGTCGGGCGCTTGGTGTCGGTCTGCGGGTTCAGCCAGGCGAAGGACTTCTCGTAGAGGCGGTCCATCGACTCGGCGACCTCGGGGCTGATGTACCAGGGGAACTGGAAGTAGACGGTGTTGACGCCGAGCTCCTCGGCCCACTCCATGAACTCGTACATCTTGTGCACGGTGACGTGGCTGACCATGCAGGACAGCGACAGCTCGCCGTTCCACTCGCCTTTGCGCTTGAGGTCCAGCATCAGCTGGATGTTCTCCATCGTGCGCTTGAAGGTGCCGCGACCGCGGAGCGCCTCGTGGTCCTCGCCGAGGCCGTCCAGGCTGACCAGCAGGTTGAGGTTCTCGCCGATGGTGAGCAGGTCGTCGAGTTTGCGCTTGAACAGCAGGCCGTTCGTGCACATGTTGACGGTCCGGGGATATTTCTCGAGTAACTTCGCGACCTGGTCGAACTGGGTGTGCATGAGCGGCTCGCCGCCCCACAGGAACAGCTTCGAGCGGACCGGCGCCGTCGTCCGGAGAACGTCCTCGACGACTTCGAGGTCCAGCTCGGTCTTCTGCTTCTGGGCGCTGAAGTCGCGGAAGAAGCCCTGCTCGTTCCACTGGTAGCAGTGGGTGCAGCGCAGGTTGCAGCGGTAGGTGAGTTGCAGGCTGACCTCTTGGGGCAGCGGCGCGGCGTACTCCGGGTCGAGCAGCAGGTTCTTGCGGGCCTTGGAGCGGATGGACACGGTGTGCTTGATGTCCGCGAATTCCTTGGTGTTCAGGGTTCGCGTTGTGGTTGGACGCATTCGACCTCCCTCGGTGGTGCCGTGATGTCTGGACGAGTTCGTACGACCAGCAGCGCGCTGGCTCCGGCAATCGCGCCTCCGGTTGCGAGGACGAGCACCAGGCCGGCTCGCGTCCCGAGCTGATCGCTCAGTACGCCGCCGGCCAAACCTCCGATGACCGCCCCGAGCGGGACCGTGGACGACGTGAGCGTCCTTGCGGTCGCGTGCACGGGGCTTTGCAGGGCGGCAGGGGTGAGCTGCTGCCGGACGCTGGTGGTGACGATGTTCCAGACCGGGAGCCAGATCGAGGCGGCGATCCGGATCAGGATGAGCGCGATCACCGGTGCGGCGACCAGGCAGAGCGGAATCGTCAACCAGCAAAGGGCTTCCACGCCGGTGAGCAGCAGAGTGCGTTTGGTGCCGAGCCTGGCGGCCAGGCGGTTCGCGATGAACGCGCCGAGCAGGCCGCCGATCGAACCGGCGGCGATCAGCAGGCCGCCTTCGAGGCTGGACAGGCCGAGGACGCGGTAGGCGAAGAGGAGCAGGACGGCGTCGACGATGCCGGCGCCGAAGCTGCGGATCGCGGCCGCGACGACCAGTTGGCGGAGCAGGTTGTGCTGCCAGACAAAGGTGAAGCCCTGGCGGATCCTGGTGGACAACGGATCCTGGGCTTTTTCCAAGGGTGGTTCCAAGGTCTGAATTCTGGTCCGGCCGGCGGCGGAGCCGAGGAAGGGGAGTGCGCTGAGCAGCAACCCGACGTACGGGCCGGTGGTCTTCAGGGCCAGGCCGGCGAGGGCGGGGCCGACGAGTTTGGAGAGGCTGTCGGAGCTTTGGAGTCTGGCGTTCGCGCCGACGAGGGATCTGGGGTCGACGAGCGCCGGGAGGTAGGACTGGCCGGCGATGTCGACGAAGACGGTCGCGATACCGGCGACGGCGACCACGACGAAGAGTTGGGCGGTGGTGACCCAGCCTCCGAGGGCGGCGAGCGGGACGGTGGCGAAGACGGCGAAGCGCATGACTTCGCCGGCGATCATCACGCGGCGGCGCTGGACGTGGGCGAGTGCGGCGCCGGCGAAGAGGCCGAGGGCGGGGTAGGCGAGCCAGCCGAGGGCGGCCAGTACGCCGACTTGGGCGCTGCTCGCGTCGAGGGTCAGGATGGCGATGCTCGGGACGGCGAAACCGGTGAGCCGGTCGCCGACCGCGCTCGCTGTCTGGCTGCCCCAGTACCAGCCGAAGTCCCGGCCGGTCGTCAGTGTCGTGTCACCTCGCGAAACCACCCGCACCTCCGACTCCCCAGTCGCCGTACGTGCTGCCCGACCCGTCGTTGCGCAGTGCCTTAGTTCAGGGTTTGAAATAAGACTCGGGACAACCTAACCGGGTAAGTGCCGCGACTCAAGCCCTCGGTGACATCGTCGTCACCCACGGCGATAAGTCGGAAGAACACCTCGCCGTGAAGGGAAGGGTCTATTTGAGGAGGGCGGTGAGGCCGGCGGTGAAGGTCTGGGGGGTGACGTCGCCGAGGATGAGGCGCTGGAGGAGGAAGCCGGGGACGAAGGCGAACATCACCTGGCCGACGTACTCGGGGTCTACGTCGGGGTCGATGGTGCCGTCCGCCTGGCCGCGGCGGGCGACTTCGGTGAACTTGCCGCGGAGGTGGGTGTACTTCTCGCGCGCGATGCCGAGGATCGCGTCGTTGTGCATCGCCTCGGCCCACGCCTGCAGGGCGACTCGGGTGATGTCGCCGCCGGGGCGTTCCGCGATCTGGACGACGTGCTCGAGCGCTGCGACGAGGGCGGCGAGTGGGGTGAGCGGCCCTTTGGTCGAGAGGATGCCTTCGAAGAGCTCGTCGACGTTGCTGAGCGCCTGGTCGGCGATGGCCGAGACGATCTCGTCCTTGCTCTTGAAGTAGCCGTAGACCGCGCCCGCGGACAGCCCGGACTCGCGGATCACGTCGGCCATCGTCGTCTTGTGGAAACCCTGCTCGACTGCACAGCGGCGGGCTGCGTCGACGATCTGTTCGTGGCGGGCGGTCCGGTGTTCGAGCGTTACCTTCGGCATAGCTGAAACGTAAAACGAATGTCCGTTCTTGACAAGTCGAGCTGGTCCCTCTGTAATAAAGAACGATCATTCGGTTTCTGAGAGGGAGTCACCACCATGTCTGCCGACCGCTCGACTGTCGAGGACGCCGCCACGGAGCACGTTGCCGCTCACGCCGCGCCGGAGCGCGGGAGGCCGCCGGTGATTGCGGTGATTCTTGGGCTGACCGCGGTGCTCACCGTGCTGCTGATCGCGTTTGCCTGGCCGGCGGCTCGCTCACAGCCGCGGGATCTGCCGCTGGCTGTGGCAGGCCCGGATGCGGCGGTGGCTCAGGTGACAGCAGGGCTGGAGAAGGCGATGCCGGGCGGGTTCGACGTCAAGGCGGTGGCCGATCGTGGTGCGGCGGTCCAGTCGATCAAGGACCGCGATGTCTACGGCGCGATCGTGCTCGACCCGCAGAACCCAGAGGTGCTGACCGCTTCCGCCGGCGGGCCGGCTGTTGCCCAGATCCTGACCCAGCTCTCGGCCGGAATGGCAGCGCAGAACGGCGGCGCCGCGCCGAAGGTGACCGACGTCGTGCCGCTGCCGAAGGACGATCCGCGCGGCGCCGGTCTTGCCGCGGGTGCGCTGCCGCTGGTGCTGGGCGGGATCATCGGCGCCGCAGCCTTGATTCAGCTCCTGAAAAGTGGCGTGAGCCGGGTGCGCGGCGCGATCGGGTTCGCGATCACCGGGGCGCTCGCGCTGGCCGCGGTACTGCAGTTCTGGCTCGGGTCGTTCGAAGGCAACTACTTTGCCAACGCCGGGGTGATCGCGATGTCGATCGGCGCGATCAGCCTCACCCTGCTGGGGCTGGAATGGTTGCTCGGTACGGCGGGGCTCGCGCTCGGCAGTGCCGTCATGATGCTGCTGGGCAACCCGCTCTCGGGTCTGGCCAGCGCGCCGCAGATGCTGCCGACCGGCTGGGGCGCGCTCGGCCAGTTCCTTCCGCCGGGAGCTGCCGGTACGGCGTTGCGCTCGGTCAGCTTCTTCGACGGGGCCGGATCGGGGCGCTCGTTCGTCGTACTCGGCTGCTGGCTCCTGTTCGGCCTGGTGCTCTGCGGGCTGGGAGCGGCGCGTGGCCGCAGTCGTCAGGTCGCAGTACGTGGCCGTACTGAGGGGTCGGCCGTTACCGTCTGACACCTGATGGCGCGGTGATCGGATCGTTACGAACCGGTCACCGCGCAGTGGCGTTCTTGGGGCGACAACGTTGTCTACCAACCATTGACTTCACTGGTCCGGTCCTCCTACGGTCACGGGAAAGCCCGACGGGTTTGAGCGGTGGTACCGGGATGACAACGATTGCCCGAAGGTGGACGTGATGGTCAAGAAAAGCGGTTTCAAGCGGGCGGGTGTACTCGCCGTCGGAGCACTCCTGCTGGGCGTCTCGGCCTGCAGTCAGGGGTCGACGACCAAAACCCCGGATGCGGGCGGTCAGAGCTCGGGCCCGGCGAACATCAAGATCGCCTACCAGCAGTGGGGTCCGGGCACGGTGATGAAGAACTTCCTCACCGGCGCCAAGACCGAGTACGAGGCGGCCAACCCCGGCTCGAAGGTCGAGATCGTCCCGGTCGTGGCCAGCGAGAACGACTACTACACGAAGATCCAGTTGATGATGCGGTCGCCCAACACGGCGCCGGACATCGTCTACGAGGACACCTTCCTGATCAACTCCGACATCACCGCCGGCTATCTGAAGCCGCTGGACGACTACATCAAGAACTGGTCGGACTGGAGTCAGTTCGAGGAGACCGCCAAGGGCGCCGCGAAGGGCCAGGACGGCAAGGTGTACGGCGTACCGGACGGCACGGACACTCGGGCGCTCTGGTACAACAAGCAGCTGTTCGCCAAGGCCGGTCTGCCGACCGACTGGCAGCCGAAGACCTGGGACGACGTGCTGAACACCGCTCGCACGATCAAGTCCGAAGGTGCCCGGCGTGATCCCGCTGAACGTCTACTCGGGCAAGCCGATGGGTGAGGCGTCCGCGATGCAGGGCTTCGAGATGCTGCTCTACGGCACCAAGGACACCCTCTACAACTTCGACCAGAAGAAGTGGGTCGTCGGCAGCCAGGGCTTCAAGGACTCGCTGAACTTCATCAAGACCGTCTTCACCGAGGGCCTGGCGCCGCAGCCGAAGCAGTCGCTCGACCCCAACTGGGGCAACAAAGTTGGATCAGACCTGCTGCCGAACTCCAAGCTGGCGATCGCGCTCGACGGCTCCTGGCTGTACAACAACTGGCTGAAGACCGGCGCGAAGCCGTGGCCGCAGTGGTCCGAGGTGCTCGGCCAGACCGCGATGCCGACCCAGGACGGTAGCGGCAAGGGCAAGGTCAGCCTCTCCGGTGGCTGGACCTGGGCGATCCCGGCCAAGTCGAAGTCGCCCGACGCGGCCTGGAAGTTCATCCAGTCGCTGCAGACGCAGAAGAACGCCACCAAGTACGCCACGGACGGCGCGCAGATCGCCGTACGGAAGGACGTTGCCGCGGACGCCGGCTACAAGTCGTCGTCGAAGAGCACCCAGTTCTTCACGGACCTGGTGGCCGTGACCGTCTACCGGCCCGCGCTGCCGGAGTACCCGAAGGTCTCCAACGAGATCATCACCGCGATGGAAGCCGTGATGACCGGACAGTCGCAGCCGGACAAGGCGGCGAAGAACTACGACGATGCGGTCGAGGGCATCGTCGGCGGCAAGGATCACACGACGACGTCGAGTAACTAGCAGAGCCGCCTCCCCCTCGAAGGGATGAATCAGTGACGACATCTGCTCCCGCGGTACCTGTTCCGGCCGGTCGCAAGACCGGCCGGAACGGCCGCCCGCGTGGCGCCAAGCTCGTGAAGATGCTGCCGTTGGGACCGGCGATCGGCCTGATGCTGGTGTTCCTGGCCGGCCCGATCCTGTACTGCGTGTACGCCGCGTTCACCAACATGGCCTTGACCGGGCCCGGTGCGTCCGACGTGAAGTTCGTCGGCCTGGACAACTTCCGGAAGGCCTTCGGCAGTTCGGCGTTCGTGAACTCGATCTGGCTGACCTTGGTCTTCACGCTTGATCTCCGCGATCATCGGCCAGAACACCCTCGGGCTCGGACTGGCGCTGCTTGATGCGCCGGTCCACCAAGCTCGTCGCGCAACTTCGTCGGTACGGCGGTGATCGGCGCCTGGGTGCTGCCGGAGATCGTCGCGGCGTACCTGCTCAGCGCGTTCTTCAACGACGACGGCACGCTGAACGTGATCCTGCACAAGGTCGGGCTGCCCGGCCAGGACTGGTTGTACGCGGCACCGATCATCGCGGTCTCGATCGCGAACATCTGGCGCGGTACGGCGTTCTCGATGCTGGTCTACTCGGCGGCGCTTGAGTGAGGTGCCGAAGGAGATCGAGGAGTCGGCCGAGATGGACGGCGCCGGCCGGGCTGGCGACGGCTGATGTTCGTGACGCTGCCGATGATCTGCGCGCGCGATCATGACGAACCTGATGCTGATCACGCTGCAGACGCTGAGCGTCTTCGGCCTGATCTACGCGATGACCCGCGGTGGGCCCGGACCAAGAGCCAGACGCTGCCGCTGTACATGTACGAGCAGGCGTTCAGCTTCTCCCAGATCGGCTACGGCACCGCGATCGCGCTGGTGATGCTGGCGATCGGCGCGGTCTTCTCGCTGATCTACCTGCGTGGATTGAATGCGGAGGCCGCGTGATAGCGCGCGATCGGATCAGCAAGCTTGCTGCCAACCTGATCCTGCTGGGTATCGGCGTGCTGTTCGTGCTGCCGTTGCTCTGGGTGTTGTTTGCCTCGATCAACCGAACGGCCGGGCTGCGGGTCGAGCTGCCGACGCATCCGACGCTGGGGAACTTCAAGGCGGTGCTGAACACCGATACGACGTACCGGCCGGTTCTCAATGGGCTGGTGCTGTGTGGCGGGGCCGCGTTGCTGACGATGGTCTGCGCTGTGCTGGCGGCTTATCCGCTTGTCGCGATTCAAGACGCAAGTTCAACCGGCCGTTCTTGCTGACCGTGTTGTTCTGCACGGGGTTGCCGATCACTGCCGTCATGGTTCCGGTGTACGGCTTGTTCGTTCAGCTGAATCTGGTCGACACGCTCGGCGGCACGATCATGTTCATGGCGACATCGCTCGTTGCCGTTCGCGATCTGGCTGACGAAGACGTTCATGGACGGCGTACCGATCTCGCTGGAAGAAGCAGCGTGGGTGGACGGTGCCAGCAACATGAAGGCGCTGCGCCGGATCGTCCTGCCGCTGATGTGGCCGGGGATCGCCGTGGTGCTGATCTTCACCTTCATCGGCATGTGGGGAAACTTCTTCGTCCCCTTCATGCTGCTGCTGTCACCTGAGCGACTGCCGGCGTCGGTGAGCATCTTCACCTTCTTCGGCCAGTACGGCGAACCGAACTACGGCCAACTCGCGGCGTACTCACTCATCTACACAACGCCCGTCCTGCTGCTCTACCTCCTCCTGAGCCGCAAACTCGGCGGCGCCTTCGCCCTCGGCGGCGCCATCAAGGGCTAGTACTCCAAGACAACGCCGCGCCGACTCCACCAGAGTCAGCGCGGCGTTCGTCGTTGGGCCGCGTCAGCTGGAGGCGGCGAAGAGGAGGATGACGGCGAGGATGCCGGCCAGCAGGGTGAGGGAGAGGATGACGGTGCCGATGATGCCGGTGATCTTGCCGGCGACGGCCATGCCTCGGTTGTTGTAGACGCCGGGGGTGGCGTCGATCTCGTGCAGGGCCCGGGCGCCCAGCCACCAGGCGAAGGGGGAGGCCAGGAGGATGAAGGTGCAGAGGCCGACCAGGCCGAGGACCAGGGAGACGGTCGCGTCGGAGTTGTCACGGAGTACGCCGTACGCCGGAAGCTGGTCCGCGTAGCCGGGCTGGAGCGGGTAGCTGGTCGGCTCGGGGGACTCAGTAGCGACGTACGGGGTGCGGTCCTGGTTCGACATGGCGCCTCTCTCTGCTCGGGCCCAAGGATGAGCCCGAGCAGAGATGGTCTCAGCTCAGGTCGATGATGTCGCCCATGTCCAGCCCGGTGAGCTGGTCGCGGACGTCCTTGGCTTCTCCTACGACGATGACCAGTAGGCCGTTGGTTCCGACGTACCGGTTGTAGGCCTTGGTGGCTACGTCGGCGGTGGTGGCCTCGATCTGGGCGAGGTAGGTGTCGGCGAAGTCGAGCGGCACGCCGACGGCGATGTTGCTGCCGACCTGCTGGGCGATCGAGTCGGCCTGCTCGTAGCGCAGCGGAGCGGTCCGGATCAGGCTGTCCTGCGCCTCCTGGACCTCGCGGTCGGTGAGGCCGTCGCGGGCCTCGCGGAGGATCCGGAGCGCGTCGGTGATCGCCGCGCCGGTCACCTCGGTGCGAACCGCGCCGCCCAGGGTGAACGTGCCGCCCTTGCGAGGCGCGTTGAAGCTGGTGCGGGTGCCGTACGTGTACCCCTTCTCCTCGCGCAGCACGGTGTCGACGCGCGAGGTGATGGTCCCGCCGACGACATGGTTCGCGACCGCGGCCGCGCCCCAGATGTCCTCGCGACGGTCCGGACCCGGGCAGCCGATCAGCAACTGGCTCTGCACCGAACCCGGCCGGTTCACCAGTACTACGCGGTCGCCGAGCACGTACTGCGGCTCGGGCACCTCCAAGGCGGACCCTGCGGAAGAAGTCCAGTCCCCGAAGGCGTCGTCGACGATCGAGGCCACATCGACCCCGGTCGCGTCACCCGCGAACAGGATCTGCGCGCGGGCCGGGCCGACGTTCTCCCGGTAGAACGACGCCACCTCGACATTCGTCAGCGGCCGGATGGTGTCCGGCGTGCCCGCGGTCGGCCGCGAACGGCGTACGGAGGAATCGAACAAGTGCGCCGCGAAGGCCTCGCGCGCCCGGTAACCCGCGTTGGCGCGCTCCTGGTTGATCTCGCCGAGCCGGATCGTCACGTGCCGCCCGACGTCGGCCTGGTTGAAGGCCGGCCGGGTGATCGCCTCGGCGAGCAGCTTCACAGCCGGGGCCAGCTGCGATGTCGGCACCGAGATCTCGACGTGCAGCGCGTCGGAGCTGACGTCCACGCCGTACGCCGCGCCGTGGCGCTCCAAGGCGGCCGCGAACTCGTTGGCCGACTTCAGCTCGGTGCCCTCGTCGAGCGTGCGCGACATGATCGTCGCGACACCTTCCAGCTCACGCGGCTCGGCGAACAGCGGCAGCGCGATCGTGACCCGCACGGTCGCGACGTACTGGCCTGGCCGGTCGAACACGTGCACCGGCGTACCGGCCCGCGTGGTCGTCGTGGTCGACAGCGGAAACTTCCACGGCCGCGGCGGTGCGACGGAGGGCGGTGTGGTCAGGGCCTGGCTCGTCATTCCTGCTCTCCCGTGTTGCTGCGGCGGTACGTCACCTGGGCGCGGCCGGCGGCGCGGATCCACTTCGCCGCGGCCTCCTGCACCTGCTCGGCGGTGACGGCGCGAATCTGGTCGATCCGGGTGTTGATGCGGTTCGGGTCGCCGAACAGCAAGGCGTGGTGCGAGATCTCGTCGGCGCGGCCGGAGCAGGTCGCGAGCTGCTCGAGCCAGTCGCGCTCGTTCTGCGCCTGGACCGTGGCGAGCTCGTCGGCGGTGACACCGTGCTCGGCGAGCTTCTCGATCTCCTCGACCAGCGCGTCCTCGACCTTCTGCAGGTCGACGTCGGCCGAGGCGATCCCGGTCAGCGTGCCGAAGGAGACCCCGCCGATCAGCGGCAGCGCGCCGCCCGAGACCGACTGCGCGATCTGCTCGTCGCGGACCAGCCGGCGGTTGAGCCGGCCGCTCTGTCCCGCTGCCAGTACGTCGAGGGCGAGCGCGGCGGCGTCGAGCTCCGGCGTGCCGTCGACCGGGAGCCGGAACATCATCGTGATCAGGTCGGACGGGACATCCTCGACAACGTCGTCCCGCAGGACTTCGGTGAGCGGGCCGATCGTGCCGTCCGGTGCCGGTGGTGGCGTCGGGATCGCCGGCAGGTGGCCGAAGTACCGCTTGGCGGCGTCGAACGCGTCTGCCTCGGAGACGTCGCCGACGATCGTCAGCACTGCGTTGTTGGGGCCGTAGTACTTGCGGAAGAACGCGTGCACGTCTTCCAGCGCCGCTGCGTCGAGGTCGGCCATCGAGCCGATCGTCATGTGCGCGTACGGGTGATCCGCGGGGAACAGCAGGCGGACGAGCCGCTCGTACGAGTCGCCGTACGGGCGGTTGTCGTAGCTCTGCCGCTTCTCTTCCTTCACGACGTCGCGCTGGTTGTCCAGGTTCTCCTGGTTGACCGCGTCGAGCAGGTAGCCCATCCGGTCCGCCTCGAGCCAGAGCGCCAGGTCGAGGCCGCCGGTCGGCAGCGACTCGAAGTAGTTCGTCCGGTCGAAGAAGGTGCTCGCGTTCAGGCTCGCGCCGGCGGTCTCCAGCAGGCTGAAGTGCTGACCCGACTCGACGTTGCGCGACCCCTGGAACATCAGGTGCTCGAAGAGGTGCGCGAACCCGGTCAGGCCCGGCGGCTCGTGCCGCGACCCCACGTCGTACCAGAGGTTCACTGCGACGATCGGCACGGCCTTGTCGGAGCTGACGATCACACGCAGACCGTTGTCCAACGTCTGCTCGGCAAGGGGATAGTTCAGCGGCATATCGCCACCCTACGTGGTGCCGCGACCCCACCCCATGCCCGTTCGCCGCGGGCTGAGCGTTTAGGTATTTGAACGCTCAAGAGGGCTGTTGTCCCTGGCCGCCGGAGCCGTTGTTACCTAGCGTTACCGCCATCGGGTGCACGCGGAGGGGTGTGTACCGGAAGGGGGGACAGGACATGCATGACGAGGCGCAGTTCGTTCCATGGCGGATGGCGGTAGCAGCCGCGGTCGCCATGGCCGGCGCACTCACCTTCGCCGGCATCGCGCACGCACACGAGGTCGTCGACCCGTTCGACGGCACCGGTTCGGTCGCGATGGCGCCGGGAGATCCCGGCTGCAGTCCTGACTGCCAGGGAGTATCAGGTCACCAGGTCGCACCGTAGCTTCGCGGTACGACGGGCGAGAACGACCGAACGTGAGGGCGGCGAACAGGGGGACCGCCCTCACGAACGGTCGTCACGCAGCAGATCGATCGCTGCCTGACGATCCTTCACCCGGAGCTTGCGCAGGACCGACGAGATGTGCACCCGCACGGTGGTCGGGGACAGGAACAACCGCTTCGCGACGTCGTCGGTGCTGAGGCCTTCGCCGAGCAGTTCCATCACCTCCCATTCGCGCGACGTCAACCGGGCGGCGATCTTCGCCTTCCGGCCGAGCCGCGACCGGCCCGGCGCCCGGAACTCGTCGAGGATGCGGGCGACCAGGGTGCGCGGAATCGCCGCCTCCCCGGAAAGTACGCCGTGCAGGGCGGCGGGAAGCCGGGCCGGATCCGTGTCCTTGAGCAGATAGCCCGCGGCGCCGGCCTGCAGCGACGCGAACAGGTCCGCGTCTTCCCGCGACACCGTGAGCATCACCACCGCGGTCTCCGGTAGCAGTCTGCTGATTTCGCCGGCCGCCCGGATCCCGCTTCCCGGCATGTGAATGTCGAGCAGGACGATGTCCGGTTTGTGCTCCTGGGCCAGCCGCACCGCCGCCGTACCGGTGGCCGCCTCCGCGCAGACCTCGAAACCGCCGGCCTCCAGGGCCTCCCGGATCCGCGCCCGGAGCTGCGGGTGGTCGTCGGCGATGACGATCCGGCCGGTCACCATCTGACCGTCACCGTGGTCCCGTGGCCTGGCTGCGAGTCCAGCTCGAACGTGCCGGGGAGCGCTTCGGCGCGTTCCCGCATGCTGACCAGTCCGAACTCGTCGCGCCGCGGCGTCCGTAGTACCGGGTCGAAGCCGGCGCCGTCGTCCTTGATCGTCAGGACGTTCCGGCCGAGTTGCACCTTGATCCGCTCGGCCCTTCCGTGCTGTGCGCCGTTCAGCACGGCCTCTCGCGCAATCCGCACCAGCGCGTGGCTCTGGGCCGGATCGACGGCGACCGTGTCGTCCAGATCCAGCGCGAGGACCACGCCGTGCCGCTCGGCGATCGGTTCGACGGCGCGGCGCAGTACCGACCCGAGCCTTTCGTCGCCCGGCCGGCTGAGGGTCTCGACCAGCTCCCTCGCCTCGTCCACCGCTCGCTCGCTGGCGGCCTGGATCCGGATCACCCGTGGCTCGTCGACGGTCGAGAAGGCCGCGACCTCCGCCCGGATGTAGGCCAGCTCCTGCAGTACGCCGTCGTGCAGCTCGCGCGCCATTCTGCGCCGATCGGCAACGACCGCGGTCTGGGTGCGGGTCAGCCAGTACTTGCTGATCTCGCGCCCCGCACCGATCAGCAGCAAGAAGTAGCAGCCGGTTCTCAGGACATCGCCGCTGTACAACCAGTCGGGCTGGCTGGACGGAAACAACAGATAGTTCAACCGGGCAAGGGCTCCGAGCATGCAGGCAGGCCCGAGCCAGCGCAGCAACACATCGTCACGACGGCGTGCCTGTACTGCGAACGCCACCGCCGCGAAGGTGAAGCAGATCAGCGTCAGCAGCTGGGCGGCGAGCAGTCCGGGATGACCGTTGGTCGACGACGGCATCCCTTCGCCGGGGACCCCGAGCTCGGCTGGTCGCGGCAGGTGCTGCGCTTGCGAATCCAGTCCGATCGTCAGCAGCGTGACTGCGCCGACGACGGGCGCGAACGCCAATCGTTGCCAGCCGGACCACTCGGCCACGCGATCCGGCAGCAACGCCGCCGCGGCGAACACCAGCGTTCCCACCCCTCGCAGTGCGGCCGGCAGCCAGATGTCCAGCACCCCCGACTTGCCGCCCTGGATCAGGGACAGCAGGAGCAGGATGTTCGCAGTACCGAGCAACACGAGCCCTTGCAGCAACAACAAGTCCTGCCACCGACTCGCTCGCCGGAATCGTCCGTAGACCAGATAGGCAAGCAGTAGGGCGATACAGGCGTCGACAGTCTCGAGCACCAGGTGCCAGGCCGCACTCTGATACCCCAGAAGATGTTCCGGGCCCACCACCACGACCGTCGTGGCGATCGCGCCCAGCACTCCCACGGCCAGCGTGGCCGCCCCAGGATCCACCTTGCGGACCAGCACGACCGCCCGTCCCCGCACAGCCAGATCGCTCATAGTCACCGACCGTACGCCCCACGCACCCGCGCCCGACAGGGCGCGGTTCGAATGGTGGCGGGATTCAGTTGTTTGATTGAGATTTCTGACAACGTCGGCGGCCTTCTGGAGGGTGCGGGCGAGGTTTAGCGTGTGCCGCGTCAGGCTCACTCCAGGGAGGGGATCCGCTCGTGAGAGACGTCCGTAGATCGTTGTGTGCGGCATCAGGTGTGTTGGCGCTGGTTGCCACCGCCTTCGCCGTTCCGGTGCAGGCCGGGGCCGGTGCGACCACCGTGGCCGGGGGCAACACGGAGTACTTGGTGCTGGTGAAGGCCGGCGCTGATCATGCGCAGGCACTGGCCGCGGTGCAGGCCGCCGGTGGTCAAGTGATGAAGGAGAACCGCAATCTGGGCACGATGACCGTGCGGGCCGCGGACACCGGGTTCACGACCAGGGTCGCCAAGGCGTCGTCGATCGACGGCGCGGCCCGTAGCCAGGTGATCGGGAGGGTGCCGCAGAGCAAGCCGAACGCGGTCGAGCAGGAGCATCTCGGGGCGACTGCCGCCGCCCCGAAGGCCAAATCCGTTGCCAAGGGCATGGATCCGCTGGACGCCCAGCTCTGGGGCCTGCGGATGGTGCGGTCCGATCTGGCCCGGACGGTCCAGCCGGGCAAGAAGGCGGTCAAGGTCGGCGTCCTCGACTCCGGTGTCGACGCCCGCAACCCCGACATCGCGCCGAACTTCGACTGGAACCTGTCCCGCAACTTCGCCCCGGACCTGCCGGAGATCGACGGCCCGTGTGAGTTCATGGGCTGCGTCGACCCGGTCGGCTGGGACGACAGCGGGCACGGCACGCACGTGGCCGGCACGATCGGCGCGGCGGCGAACGGGCTCGGCGTCTCCGGCGTCGCGCCGGGCGTGACGCTGGTGGAGATCCGCGGCGGGCAGGACAGCGGGTTCGTGTTCCTCGGCCCGGTCACCGACGCGCTCACCTACGCGGGTGATGCCGGCCTGGACGTGGTGAACATGTCCTTCTACGTCGACCCGTGGCTCTACAACTGCACGAACAACCCGGCCGACAGCCCGGAGGCGCAGCTCGAGCAGCGGACCACGATCCGTGCGATGAACCGCGCGCTGAACTACGCGCACAATAAGGGCGTCACGCTGGTCGGGCACTCGGCAACAACCACGAGGACCTCGGCAAGCCGCGGCACCGACATCAGCAGCCCGGACTTCCGCGCCGTACCGGCGTACCCGCGGACGATCGACAACGCGACCTGTCTCGACCTGCCGGTCGAGGGCCCGCACGTGATCGGCGTCTCCGCGCTCGGCCCGTCGGGCAAGAAGGCCGACTACTCCAACTACGGCGTCGAGCAGACCGATGTGTCGGCGCCGGGTGGCTGGTTCCGCGACTACTTCGGTACGCCGCACCTTCCGGACGAACGAGAACCAGATCCTGTCGACGTACCCGGTGAACACGCTGCAGGCCGAGGGACTGGTCGATGCCGCCGGCAACATCACAGCGGCGGGTATCGCGGGCGGCGTACAGAAGCAGTGTCCTGCCGGAGTGACCGACTACACCGGCTGCGGCTACTACAACTGGTTGCAGGGGACGTCGATGGCGTCACCGCACGCGACCGGTGTGGCCGCGCTGATCGTCAGCGAGTACGGCAAGAAGGGGTCACACGGCTCGTTCGGGTTGTCGCCTGATCGAGGTCGCGCAGATCCTGCTCGGCTCTGCGCAGCACGGGCCTGCCCGGACCCGCCGCTGGTGAGCTACCTGAACGAGGGCCGGACGCCCGAGTTCGACGCGCTGTGTGAGGGCCCGCGGACTCTCAACGGCTTCTACGGCAACGGCATCGTCGACGCCTGGGCGGCGGTGACGCGGTACTGACAGTCCTACTACGTACGCGAGGCCCGGCGCGTGACGCGCCGGGCCTCGCCCCGTCAGCGGGGCGCGACGAAGCAAACGACGCCGCGATCGCCGAGCGCCCAGCCGGCCTCGATCGGGTGGAAGTAGAAGACGTCCGACGGCGTCTCGGCCTGCGCCTTGGAGCTACGTAGCGATCCGTGCAGCCCTTCTCGGCGGCTGCCTGCACGGTGGACAGGCCCGGCCACTTGCCGGCCGGCATCTCGTACTACGGCGTACACCTTGCCGCCGTTCGGCTCGGTGCACGGGACGATCTGGACGTTCTTGACCGCGCCTTCCTTCAGCCTGGTCACGCAGTCGCCGACCCGGAGTTCGTCCGGACGGGTGTTCGCGGTCGTGGTCACCTGGCCGGAGGCGTCCCGCTTCGAGTCGGTGGTGTCGTCGGCCAGCGCGGCGAGCACCACGATGCCGACGATCCACAGTCCGCAAATGGCCAGGCCGGCGATCGCCAGGCCCTTGCCCTTCTGGTGGTTCTTCGGGATCTGGACCAGCGCGATGATCGACAGTGATGACGGCGACCGGGAAGATCGCGACCAGGCTGAAGATGAAGCCGAGGACAGCCAGCACACTCATCTTGCGCGGGCCGGTGGGCTCGTTGGTGTTGTAGCCGCCGGGGTACTGCTGATAGCCGCCCGGACCGGACGGATAAGGCGGGTAGCCGCCACCCTGCGGCGGCGGGTACCCCTGGACAGGCTGGTAGCCCGGGCCTGGCTGCGGCCCGGGCTGTCCGACCGGTCCGGTCGGTGGCTGTGTCGGCTCCATGCACGGAATGTAAACCCCGGCCGGGAGCCAGACGCCCGATTTAGCCGGAGATGTAGTTGGAAAGTTGCTCGCGCTCGAACTCCAGCTCGCCGATCCGGGTCTTGACCACGTCGCCGATGCTGACGATGCCGGTCAGTGCGCCGTCCACGACGACCGGGACGTGCCGGAACCGGCGGACCGTCATCAGCCGCATCAGGTCGTCGATCAGGTCGTCCGGCGTACAGGTGTGCACCTCGGCCGTCATGATCGCGCTGACCCGGACGTCGCCGGCGTCCGGCGTCCGGTTGAACAGGCGGACCACGTCCCGCTCGGAGACGATGCCCGAAACGGCTGACCCGTCGGCGCTCACCACGAGCGCGCCCACGTTGTGCTCGGCCAGCAGAGCGAGTAGTTCGGTGACCGTGGCTTCTGGGGAGATGGTGACGACCTGGTTGCCCTTGCCACGCAGTACGTCGTTGATCTTCATGGAGCCTCCTGAGGATCGAACCAATACCCAAAGGTAGCGAAAACCGGCCCGGAGCGGCAGGTCTGGCAGAATGCGGATGGTGACCGCAGCCTGCCCCGCCCGCCGGAGCCGTGGCCGCAGCCAGTCACGCCCGGTGACCGGATGAGCTGGCGCGCGGACCTCGCCGTACTGCGCCGTCGCGACGTCCGGATCTTCGTCTCCGCCCGCTTCGTCTCCCTGCTGGGCTCCTCGATCGCGCCGATCGCCCTGGTCTTCGCGGTCCTCGACGTCTCGAACAAGGCGAGCGCGGTCGGCCTCGTGCTGGCCGCCCGGAGCATCCCGAACGTGATCTTCCTGCTGATCGGCGGGGTGATCTCCGACCGGCTGCCGCGGCACCTGGTGCTGATGGTCGCGAACACGGTCAGCGGGCTGACCCAGGCGCTCGCCGCGGCGCTGGTGCTGTCGGGGCACGCACGGCTCTGGCAGTTGGCGGTGATCGAGGTGTTGAACGGGATCGCGGCGGCGTTCGTGATGCCGGCGATGACCGGGATCCTGCCGTCGATCGTCGACCGGGCCGACCTCCCGCAGGCGAATGCGGTCTCCGGGTTCGCGCGGTCGGTCGCGCTGATCGGCGGGGGAGCGGTGGCCGGGGTGATCGTCGGGTTCACCGGCCCCGGGGTCGGGCTCGCGGTGGACGCGGCTGACGTTCTGCCTGGCCGCCTTCCTGCTCAGCCGGCTGCGGACTGCCGCGGATCGACGCTCGGACGACACCTCGGTGCTCCACGACCTGCGGGTCGGCTGGACCGAGTTCGTCTCCCGGCAGTGGGTCTGGGTGATCGTGCTCGCGTTCGGTCTGCTGAACATGATCTTCAGCGCCTGCTACAACACGCTCGGGCCGGTGATCGCCAACGACACCTTCGGCCGGGCCGGCTGGGGCATCGTCAGCGCCTGCTTCGGCGCGGGGCTGATCGTCGGCGGGATCCTGATGATCCGGGTGAAGCCGAAGTACCCGCTGCGCATCGGGATGCTCGGCGTCTTCCTCGCCGCGCCGATCTTCGTCTGCCTGGCGCTGGCACCGAACACGATCGCGGTGGCCGCGATGGCGTTCGTGGTCGGGATCGGCTTCGAGATGTTCGGGATCGGCTGGGAGACGGCCCTCGGTCAGCACATCCCGCTGGACAAGCTGTCCCGCGTCTCGTCGTACGACATGCTCGGCTCGTTCATCGCGAATCCGGTCGGCCAGCTCAGTGTCGGCTACGTCGCCGCGGTCGTCAGCATCAAAGCAGTCGAACTGTACGGCGCGGCGGTGCACATCCTGATCGTCTTCGCCACCCTGCTGGTCCCCTCGGTCTGGCGCCTCCAACGCAACGCCGAGAGTTAGACCAGGCGGTTCTCCCAGGCCCAGATGGCCAGTTCGGTGCGGTTGCGGAGGTCCAGTTTGCGCTGGGCGCTGGACAGGTGGGACTTGACCGTGGAGAGCGAGACGACGAGCTCTTCGGTGATCTCGGTGTTCGTGCGGCCCCGGGCGACTGCCTTGACCACCTCGGTCTCGCGCTCGGTCAGCGGGTTCGCGCCGACCGGTTCGGCGCCGCGGGTGAACTGTTCGAGCAGCCGGGTGGTGACCGAGGGGAGACCAGCGACTCGCCGTTCGCCGCCGCCTGGACCGCCTCGACGAGCAGCCGGGGCCCTGCGTCCTTGAGCAGAAATCCGCACGCGCCGGCCCGCAGGGCGGCGTACACGTTCTCGTCCAGGTCGTAGGTGGTGACGACGACGATCCGCACCGGGTCGGCGATGCCGGGGCCGGCCAGCAGCTTGGTCGCCTGCAGACCGTCGATCTTGGGCATCCCGATGTCCATCAGTACCACGTCCGGCTTCAGCGAGCGGGTGAGCCGGACCGCCTCCTCGCCGTCGCCGGCCTCCGCGACGACCTCGAGCCCGGGCTCGGCCTCGAGAATCAGCCGGAATCCCATCCGCACCATCGCCTGGTCGTCGGCGATCAACACCTTCGTCACAAGGACTCTCCTAGATCCAGGCCCGGTTCAGCGGCAAGGTGGCGGTGACGCGCCAGTGCTCGCCGTCGCGCCCGGCCGCCAACGTACCGCCCAGCAGCCGGAGCCGCTCGCTCATCCCGAGCAGCCCATAGCCACTGTGCTGAGCAGCAGCCTCCGCCGGTACGTCGTTGACGATCTCCAAGGTCAGCGTCTCCTGAGCAGTCCGCGCGGTGACCTCGATAGCACCGTCCGGGCTGCCGTGCCGGCGGGCATTCGTCACCGCCTCCAGGACGATCCGGTGCGCGGTGGTGATCAGTTCGGGGCGGACGGCAACAGCTTCGCCGATGGCTCAGCCGGACCCGGCGATCGTTGCCGCAGGCATCTCTCAGCGCATCGTCCAGTGACGCATGCGTGTCGGTCCGCAGCATCCCGACCAGCTCGCGCGTCGCGGTGAGCGCCTCGGTCCCGGCCTGCTCGATCTGAGCCAGTACTGCGGACTCTTGCGCGCGCTGGGCGCCCTGAGCGAGAACCACGATGCCGGTGATGTGATGGGCGACGACGTCGTGCAACTCCCGGGCCAGGCTGAGTCGCTCGGCTTCCCTGGTCGCCTGCCGTGCTTCCCGACGGAGGTTGTCCGCGTCCCGTAGTACCAGGCCTACGGCCACGCTGGCACCCCAGACAACAGCAGCCGGTACGGCGAGGAGCGCGCGGTCCGAGTCGACCCCGAGCCGCAGCAACGGGTTCAGGGTCATCGCGACTCCGGCCAGCGCGGCGAACGGGATGACCTGCAGCGGCGTGGATCTGCGGCACAGCGCACCGACCAGGAGGCCGAGCCCGATCACCTCGGCGATGGACGGCGCGGCGATCTCGCGGCCCTCCGCGGCGCGGGTCTGGACGACCAGCGCGGTGATCAGCAGCGAACTCGCCGAGGTCACCAGCGTGAGCAGGGACAGCCGGCCGAACTTGCGCCGGAGTAACGCGACGACCGGAATCCCCACCCCGCCGAGGATGGCCAGGGTGGAAACGAGCCGAACGGCGAACGGGCCGTCGACGTGCTGCCGGTAGCTGATCGCGGCGTCGGCCAAGCAGGCCAGCCAGAGCACCACCACCTCGGTCCCGAACGGGGATTCCGCGCAGATCGGCGGTCCAGGCGTCCGGCGTACGGGTCATGGCTCCCAGCATGCCTGCTCCAGATCGTTGCCCGCGTCAACCAGGAGGCCGAGATCGGGCCTTGGCCAAAAGTACGAGAGCCGGCCGTTGTGTCTGTACTGCGGGGCGAGGTGCGGGCCGGCCGTCGGCTTCTAGCTTCGAGGTAATCGATCCGGAAGGAGCATGAAGATGACGAACAAGCCGATCTGGCCCGCCGACGACGCCTGGTGGCAGCACACACCGAAATCGATCGCGACCGGCTACCTGACGCTCGGCGTGGCCGCGATGCTGCTGGTGTGGAGCGGTGTCGAGCTGCTGGGTGGCGGACTGGAACGCACCCAGCTGATCCTCTTCATCATCATCGCCGTCTGCGGAGTGGCGATGCTGTTCCAGTCCACGCACGGGCTGAAGAAGCTCCTGCGGGCTAAGCGAGGCGGCTGAGGACCTCGTCGTGGAGGCGGCCGTTGGTGGCGAGGGCGTTCGGGCCGCTGGGGCCCGGCGTACCGTCCACCGAGGTGAAGCGGCCGCCTGCCTCGTCGACGATGATCGACAGGGCCGCCATGTCGTAGAGGTTGAGCTCCGGCTCGGCCGCGATGTCGACGGCGCCTTCCGCGACGAGCATGTAGGACCAGAAGTCGCCGTACGCGCGAGTGCGCCAGCAGGACTCCATCAGGTCCGCGAACTGGTCCTTCTTGCCGAGCTTGTCCCAGCCCTTGAGCGATGCGTACGACAATGACGCGTCCTCCAGGGAAGAGACGTCACTGACCCGGCACGGCTGGGCGGACATCAGGGCGCGACCGGTCCACGCGCCATCGCCGTACGAGGCCCACCAGCGCTTGCCGAGGGCGGGCGCCGAGACGACGCCGACGACGACCTGGTCCTCGATCATCAGGCTGATCAGCGTGGCCCAGACCGGTACGCCGCGGATGTAGTTCTTGGTGCCGTCGATCGGGTCGACCACCCAGCGGCGCACACCCCAGCCGGTGGTGCCCTCCTCCTCGCCGACGAACGCGTCCCGCGGCCGGGCCCGGGACAGCGTCTTGCGCATCACGTCCTCGACCTTGCGGTCGGACTCGCTCACGGGGGTGAGGTCCGGCTTGGTGGCGACATGCAGGTCGAGCGCCTTGTAGCGGTCCATCGTGGTGGAGTCGGCGTCGTCCGCCAGGATGTGGGCGAGCCGCAAGTCGTCGGTGTGCGAGGGCATGGCGGAAGGCTAGCCTGACCACGGAGCGTGCGGACCGGAGAGTGTCCTGAGCCGGACAACGTTGCGGGATGGTTGCGACCGGCATTGAACCTTCTGGGGTAGTTGAACGTGCAGTTAGTGTCAGGATCAACCCAACTGCAGGAGTCGTCATGTTCGAGCGCTTCGGGGACCTTCCGCTCCACGTCCTGGTGATCCATCTGACCGTCTTGCTGCTGCCGGTCGGCGCACTCACCGCGATCGTCTTCGCGCTGGTGCCGAAGTGGCGCTGGCTGCTGCGCTGGCCGACGCTGCTGCTCGGACTGGCCTCGCTGGTCTGCGCGTTCGTCGCCAAGGAGAGCGGCGAGGCCTTCGTCGCGGCGGTTCCGCAGCTGGAGCCGTTGGTCAAGGTGCACCGCGACCGCGGCAACCTGCTGTTCATCTTCTGCATCGTCTTCGCCGTCGTGGCCGTCGCAGCCTTCCTGCTGCTGACCGGCCCGAGCGCGCTGGCCAGCGGCAAGGGCGCCAAGGAAACCAAGAGCCGCCCACTCGAGCTCCTGGTGAGCGCGGCCGTCGTCGTGATCGGCGTCGTCGTCATCTACCAGACCATCCGCACCGGCGACGCCGGCGCCAAAGCAGTCTGGAACGGTCAGCTCCCAGCCAAATAACAGAACTAGGGTGGCGGGGTGAGCCTCGACATTCCTGAGCAGGTCCGCAAGACGGTCATCGCCGACGGGAACGAGTCCTGGCTGGACGAGCTGCCAGGCGTGGTCGACTCGCTGGCCCAGGAGTGGTCTCTGATGATCGGGCCCAGCTTCGCGGGCGGTCACGCCGCCCTGGTCGTCGAGGTGACGCTGGTTGACGGAACTCCGGCGGTCCTCAAGATCGGTGTGCCAGGTCGGGACCTCGGGCCGGAGGCCATGGCGTTGCGCCTGGCGAACGGAAGGGGATGCGCCAAGCTGTTGGGCGAAGACATGGGTCGGCAAGCCCTTCTGCTGGAGCGCCTTGGGGCTCCGATGTACGACACTCGTGGCCGACCCTGCAAGCCGCCACACCTTGCTGTGCGACGTGGCGGTTCGCCTGTGGCGTCCGATCGGTCCCGACATTGACCTTCCAACCGGCGCGAAGTTGGCTGAGCAGTACGCCGATCGGCTGCCAAAACTCTGGGAGCAGGCGGGGCGACCGTGTTCGCCGGCCACGGTGGCGGACGCGCTGAATTGCATGAATCGTCGTCGCCTTGCCCACGACGATCGCTCCGCGGTTCTCGTCCACGGTGATATCCACGAGATGAACGCCCTGCAGGCGAGTGACGGCAGCTACAAGCTCATCGATCCAGCCGGGCTGCGGGCCGAACCGGCGTGCGATCTCGGCACCATCGTGCGGTGCAACCCGGACCTCGGCGATGACCTCTGGGCGCGGACCGAGCAGCTGGCTTCTCGCACGGGCGTGGATGCCACCGCCATCTGGGAATGGGGAACCATCCACCGAGTCGTCAGCGGCGTCTACGCCTGCAGTATTGGCTTTCAGCCCTTCGGCAATCTCCTGCTGGCCGAAGCGGATCGCCTGAACTCGAGATAGCCCGTACTACGAGGCTCAGATCGGCGCCGGGCCGGTCTCGACGTCGCGGCCTTCTCGGCTGGCGAGCAGGCGGCGGAAGGACGCTACTCGCTCGGCTTCGACGCGGCCTTCGGCGACGGCTTCGTCCAGGGCGCAGTTCGGGCTCGGATTCCGAGTGGCGTGCAGCCGCGGGGGCAGTTCCTGGTCTCGTCAGCGAGGTCCGGGAAGGCGTTGATCAGCTGGTCCGGCTGGACGTGCGCCAGGCCGAAGGACCGGATGCCGGGGGTGTCCACGATCCAGCCGCCTTCGGGTAGGCGGAGGAGGAGGGCGCTGACGGAGGTGTGGCGGCCGCGGCCGGTGTTGTCGTTGACGACGCCGATCGCCCGGTTGGTGCCGGGCACGAGCCCGTTCACCAGGGTCGACTTGCCGACCCCGGAGTGGCCGACCATCACGCTCGTCCGGTCGAGCAGCTGCTCGCGCAGCTCGCTGAGTCCCCGTCGTGCTGGGTCGCGACCGACTCGACGCCGAGCGGCCGGTAGATCGACAGCAGATGATCCGGGTCCGCGAGATCGGTCTTCGTCAGGCAGAGCAGCGGCCGCATGCCCGCGTCGTACGCCGCGACGAGGAAGCGGTCGATCAGCCTGGTCCGCGGCTCGGGGTTCGCGACCGAGACCACGATCACCAGCTGGTCCGCGTTCGCGACCAGCGGGCGCTCGACCGGGTCGTCGTCGTCGGCCGATGCGCCGCAGCAGCGTCTTGCGGGGGAGCACCTCGACGATCCGGGCCAGCGTGCCCTCGTCGCCGGTCGCGTCGCCGTCGAGCTTCACCAGGTCGCCGACGATCACGCCCTTGCGGCCGAGCTGGCGGGCCTTCATCGCCGTGACCACCCGATCACCTTCACCGACCCAGCAGGTGTACCGGCCGCGGTCGCGGGTGATCACGAACCCGGTGACGGCATCGTCGTACGCCGGACGGTCCTTCGTCCGCGGCCTGGTCCGGCGCTTGGGCCGGTCGTACTTGGCTTCCTCGTCGTACCGCGACATCAGCTCACCAGCGCCGACCAGAGATCCGGGAACTCGGGCATCGTCTTCGCCGTGGTACCGATGTTCTCGATCGCCACGCCGTCGACGGCGAGCCCGACCACCGCGGCCGCGTGCGCCATCCGGTGGTCGTTGTAGGTGCCGAAAAGCCCACCGTGCAAGGGTTTCGGCCGGATCTCCAGCCCGTCGGCGGTCTGGTTGACGTCGCCGCCGAGCGCGTTGAACTCGGTCTCCAGCGCTGCCAGCCGGTCCGTCTCGTGGTTGCGCAGATGCGCGATGCCCCGCAGGTACGACGGTCCGTCGGCGAGCACCGCGATCGCGGCGAGCACCGGCGAGAGCTCGCCGACCTCGCTCAGGTCGAGATCGACGCCGGCGATCCGGCCGGTCCCGCGTACGGTCAGACCGTCCGCGCCGAGCGATACCTCGGCACCGAAGCGGGTGAAGATGTCCGGCAGCTGACCGCCGGGCTGAGTGGTCTCGGTTGGCCAGCCGGTCACGGTCACCGATCCACCGGTGACGACGGCAGCGGCCAGGAACGGCGCCGCGTTCGACAGGTCCGGCTCGATCGCCGTGTCCAGGGCGCGAATGGGGCCGGGGGCAACGACCCAGCGGTTCGGCTCGCTGTCGTCGACCTGGACGCCGCGTTCGCGCAGCATCGCGACCGACATGTCGAGGTGCGGCTGGGACGGGACGGGCTTGCCGTCGTGCCGCAGATCCACACCCTCGTCGTACCGGGCTCCGGCCAGCAGCAGCGCGGAGACGAACTGGCTCGAGCCGGAGGCATCCAGCGTCACCTTGCCGCCGCGGACCGAGCCGGTCCCGTTCACGGCGTACGGCATCCGGCCGGTGCCCTGGTCGTCGATCTGTACGCCGAGGGTGCGCAGGGCGCCGAGGATGACGTCCATCGGGCGCTCGCGGGCGTAGAGGTCACCGTCGAAGGAGATGACGCCGTCGGCCAGCGCGGCGACCGGGGGTACGAACCGCATCACGGTGCCGGCCAGGCCGCAGTCGACGACGCGGGGCCTTTCAGCGAGCCGGGGGTGACGGTGACCAGGCCGTCGCGCTCGCTGATCCCGACGCCGAGCGAGACCAGCGCGGAGCGCATCAGCGAGGTGTCGCGGGCTGCGAGCAGGCCGGACAGGGTCGACGGACCGTCAGAGATCGCGGCGAGGATCAGAGCCCGGTTGCTGATCGACTTCGACCCAGGCACGGTGACCCGGCCGTTGACCGCACCCTGCGGACGCGGTGCCGGCCACCCCTCTGTGTTCCCCATCTCACTCCCTCAAGGCTCGGGTACCCGAGCCTATCGTCAGCTCTCCGTAGCCCTCCCCCAAGGGAAAGAAGAGAAGGGAAAGCGGACGGCGCCAGGTGAGGGAAGGCGGGGTGGAGGTCAGCCGAAGGGGAGTTCTGCCTTTGCTACTCGGGCGTGGAGCTTGGCTTCGCGGCGGGCGGTGCGGGCGAACTGCTTGGTCTCGCGCTTGGCGAGCTTGCCCGCACGCTTCGTCTCCCGCTTCGCCGCCTTCGCGCCGTGCGAGGCCCGCCAGGCGACACCCGGCTTGCCCTCGGTGTCGACGGCGGCCAGCAGCAACCCGCCCATCATCCCCAGGTTCTTCATGAACTGGACCTTCTGGGCCGCCTTCGCGGTCTTGTCGCTCTCCTGCCAGAAGCTGTGCCCGGCGAGCGTCGTCGGCACCAGCGAGGCTGCGAGCACCACGGCGCCCAGCCGACGGCCCTTGCCGGTCGCCAGCGCGAGCCCGCCCAGCACCTGGGCGGCGCCGTTGAGGCGGACGAGGTTCTCCGTGCTGTCCGGGAGCCGGTCACCGACCTGAGCCGGCGTCGCCCGCTTGATCAGCGGCACGAACCGATCGGTCACCGGCTGCGCCCTCGCCACGAATGGCTCCGGCGTAGCGGACCGCCTTCGCGCCCTGCACGATGAAAATGGTCGACAGCAACGGCCTGGCCAGCGCACGCACGACAGTCATGGCTCCTTCTTACCTCGTCCGGCAACCTGAACGGCACACCAGGGTGTACCGGTGTGTCTTGTACCCACTCCTAAATCGGGCAGCCGTCCGGTCCGCATGCCTCGGCGTCGGCGCCGCCGGGAGCCGTGATCAGCGTCACCGGCTGCCGGTCCGCGCCGGCCCGCCGCAGCCCCTCGCGGAACACCTCGACCGGCTGGGCGCCGCTCACGCCGTACTTCTGGTCGATCACGAAGAACGGCACCCCGTTCGCGCCGTACGCGAGCGCCTGCGCCTGATCGGCCTCGACGTCATCCGCGTACGCCGTACCGGCAAGAACTTCGGACACCTGTACTTCGGGGAGGCCGACCTCGACGGCGAGTCGGGTCAGCGTCGGGTGGTCGCCCATCGGCAGTCCCTCGGTGAAGTAGCCGCGCAGGTACCGCTCCTTGAGCCGGCCCTGCGTGTCGGCCGGGACCTCGCCGGCCTCGGCCAGTTCGCGGGCCAGGTGCAGCACCCGGTGCGCGTCGACGGTGTTGACCGCCTTCGCCTGGTCCAGGTGGAACTCGAGGCCGGCCTCGGCGGCGACGCCGGTCACGTGCGCGTTCGCCTTGAGCCCGAACTCGCGGCCGCCGCCGTACTTGGCGCCGAGCCTGGTCGGCAGATCGCGCTCGTCGTCGTTGCGGGACGACGGGTCGAGCTGGAAGCTGTGCCAGACGATCTCCGCCTGCTCGCCGGACTCGGCCAGGGCCTCTTCGAGCCGCCGCTTTCCGATGTAGCACCAGGGACAGACGACGTCGGACCACACATCAATACGCATAACCAATGCCAACTGGCCGCCGGGGGAGGTATTCCCCGGAGCGGCCAGTCTCGGCCTGACTTAGTGCGCGGCCTTCTCGATCAGCTTGGTGACGGTGCCGGCCTCGGAGATCATCACCAGGTGCGAGGCGCCCTTGACCTTGACGATGTGGGCTCCGGCGCGCTCGGCCATGAACTGCTCGGCGGCCGGCGCGATCGCCTTGTCGGCGGTCGGGATCAGCGCGTACTTCGGCAGGTTCGGCCGGCGCCGACGTGGCGACCTTCTCGTCGAAGGCGGACGCCGCGATCGGCCGCTGCGACGCACCCAGTACGGCGGACTGCCGGTTGCGGGAGGTCCGCGGCGAAGACCGCGTGGAAGGACTCCGGCTTGACCACCAGGTCGACTCCACCGGCGTACGGGATGACGTTCGTGGTGTCGGGACCGAGCTCGCTGCCCGGGAACTGCGCGTTGAGGGCGCCGACCGTCTCACCGGCCTGCGGGATGAAGGCCGCGACGTAGACGAGCGACTTCACACCGGCCGTCCCGGCGAGTTCGGTGATGATCGCGCCGCCGTACGAGTGGCCGACGAGCACCTTCGGGCCGGGGATGGTGGCCAGCACGCTGGTCAGGTAGCGGGTGTCGCTCTCGACGCCGCGCAGCGGGTTGGCCGGTACGACGACCTTGTACCCGTCACGCTGGAGGCGCTCGGTGACCTCGGCCCAGCTGGCGCCGTCGGCGAACGCGCCGTGGACCAGGACGATGGTCGGCTTCGGGTCCTTGTCGTGGGCAACGGCTGCCGTCGTGGCACCGGTGGCGAGCAGGGCGGCGCTGGCGGCGACTGCGAGGATGCGGCGGATCATGACTGAACTCCTTCGACTGCGGTGGCGATGAAGGCCGCGACGGCCTGGGGCTGGGAGACGGCGACGGCGTGCGAACCGTCGACCTCGATGGTGGTGGAGTTGCTGCGGGCGGCCATCGTGCGCTGGCCGTCGGGGTGGATGGCCTCGTCACCGGTGGCGACCAGGGTGTAGGACGGCAGCCGCTTCCAGCTGGCCGGGCCGGCCTTCTCCTCGAACGCGGCGGCCGCGATCGGGCGCTGGGTCCGGGCACCGATCTCGTTGTCGGCGACGTCGGCCGCGAACAGCTTCGGGTAGGCATCGACGGCGATGCTCAGCCACGGCTCCTCGCCACCGTCACCGGTCGGCAGCAGGTGCGGGACCAGGCCGGAGGCGAAGTCGTTCGCGGGGAAGGAGCCGAGCAGGTCCTGCAGGCTCTCGCCCTCGTCCGGCGAGAAGGCCGCGACGAAGACCAGCCCGACGACGTTGTCCGCCTGGTTCGCGGCCGTGGTGATCACCGCGCCGCCGTAGGAGTGGCCGACCAGGACGACCGGGCCGTCGATCTCGCGGACCTGGGCGGCGATCCGGCTGCCGTCGAGCCCGGGGCCGCGCAGCTCGTTGGCCAGGGCGAGGGCCGAGATGCCCCGGCTCTTGAGTTCGCTGACCACGCCGGCCCAGCTGGTCGCGTCGGCGAAGGCGCCGTGTACCAGGACGACGGTGGGGGTGTTCTCGGTCATTGTCTGTTCCTCGATCTCGTCTGCGGGGGTTTCTCGGTGGCATAAGAAAACCCCGGAACGAGGAGTCGGCGGATCGACCGAACAGCGGAACTCGTCAGGCGTCGCGGCGGGTCTGGGACCGGCCGGTGCACCTGAATCTCATGCGTTTGGGGGAGACGCGAACCGTTCCAGCACGAGGCGGGTGAGCTGGACCCGCGAATTGACGCCGAGTTTGCCGAAAGCCGCCCGGAGATGAGTGCCGACCGTGCTGGCCGACAGCACCAGCTCCTCGGCTGCCGACCGGTTCGTGTGCCCCTCTGCCACCAGCAGCGCCACCCGGCGTTCCATCGGTGTCAGCGCCTCCCACCCGGTGTCCGGCCGATGCTGTACTGCGGCCCACCGTCGCCTGCGGACGCCGGCTGCCTGGAGCACCGCCTGAACCCTCGCAGCCGGACTGGTCGCCCCCTGGGCGGTGTAGGAGTCCAGTGCTCGCTCCAGCGTCGCTACCCCGGTACTACGGTCGCCGTCCTCCAGCTCAGCCTTGCCGTAGAGCTCCTCGGCCCTTGCCAGCAGCAACGGCCTGTTGATCTCCCGGAGAATCTCGACCGCCTTCGCCAGCCCGTCCCGGTCGCCCTGGTTGTAGGCGGCAACCAACTGAGCCGCGCCCCGGAAGCCCGCAGCCGGTGTCGCCTCGGCCTGCTCGGCAAGAAGCCCGTGGGCCGCCTCGGCACTGGCCGGATCGATGACGGCCGCGTGGACCAGCAGCTCCGTGCGCTCCGGAAAGTCCAGCGGTACTCCAAGGAGCCGGGCAGCCGCGGTCGTATCGCCGTCCGCGATCGCCAGCATTGCCCTGACCCCGTCATCGGAGCCACCCTGCTCCCGAGCCTCCGAGAGCTGGCCCCTGTAGCAGCGCTGCGAGTGCGAGGACCTGCCGGGCAACCGCCTCGGCGGCGTGGTCATGGAACTGCATGGCCCAGCGCAACGCCGTCATGGCGGCATCGGTGGCGTCGAGGAGGTGACCTGCGGCGAGGTGCAGCCGCGCTCGGAGTACTGATGCACGGCGGAGCGAGCCACGGTTCGCCCTCGGTCAGTACTTCGTCCAGGCGCTTGAGTGCGCCATCGAGATCGTCGAGTTGGGCTCGGCAGAACAGCTCGGCCAGCTCGATGCGGAAGGACGGTGGGCTGCCGACCTCAGCAGTCTTTGTGGCACGGGCTTGGGCGTAGTGGTCGCGGGCCACGCCGTACCGGCCGTCTGCCTGTGCGTTCACACCTCCAGCTAGCAGCTGAACAGCGCGCGCTACCGGATCCTCTGTCTGGAAGGGATGTTCAACACCAGCCAAGACCCGGTACGCCGCCAAGCGCTCGGCCAGATGAGTCGCTGCGCCTTCGATAGCGAGCTCTGCCGAGTCCAGCTGCCCAGTAGCCCACTGCTGCGGTGCCAGCCGGAGTCGGACCGACGCCTTGAGATCAGGTGTCACCGGGCCGCGCAGGAGCACAGTCCCGCTCAGCAGGTCATCCGCGAAGGCCTTGGCATCGTCGTACTGGCCACCTGCCAGCAGGACGGCAACAACGTCCTCGCCGACCTCGCTGCGCAGCGGGTGGTCGACAGGAGTGAGCTCGAAGGTCTGCTGGATCACCTTGATCGCTGTGACCGACATGGTGGCCAGGAGCTCCTGTGCGGCGTCCCGGAGCGTTTGGATCGCTTCCACGTCGCCAGGTGCAGCCGTGGCGAGCAGGTGTGGTGCTGCGGCAGCTGAGCCTCGCCCGGTGGCCAGTAGCAGATTGGCGATCGCCCGGTGCAGTGCCCGCTGAGCAGAAGGCGGCACATCAGCCAGTACTGCGGTCCGCAGCAACTCGTGCCGGAAGACGAGTGTGGCGCCGCCGTCGGTGAGCAGGCCCGCCCGGATCGCCTCGTCGAGAGCACCGGCCAGCTTGGCGATCGGCTCCTTCATCAGATCGGCTACGTCTTCGAGCCGGAACTCGCTACCGAAGACGGCCGCAGTACGCAGCAGGTCGCGGCACAACTCCGAAGTACTGGCTGTTCTGCGGCGGACGCCTTCGACCAGGCCGTCGGGGAGCGCGTCGTCGTACAGGCCGGCGATGAGTTGCTCGGCGAGGAACGGGACGCCCTGGACTCCGCCCAGTCGCACCGACAGGCTCGGGTCGACCGGGGCGTTCAGCCGGTCGGCCGCCAACTGCAGGACTGCCTCGGTACTGAGCGGAGCGAGCTGGATGGCGTGCACCGGGAGCTGGTCGCGTACTGCGTCGACTAGCTGGTCGGTCATGCCGCCTGGGGTGGGTCTAGTTGCCAGCAGCCACATCACGTTGCACTGGGCTAGGCGGGCGATGACGACGCGTAGTACGAAGCTGGTGAGGGGGTCTGCCCACTGGGCATCGTCCAGGACAACCAGGGCGGTGACGCCGTCTAGGCGGCGGTTGATGAGGTCAGCGAGTCGCTCTGCAAGCCACAGGGGTTGGCCGTTGAGGGCAGCGAGCTCCAGGAAGTGCTCTGTGCTGATCAGCGGCTCTGGGCCGACGCGGAGAGCTGGAGCGAGGGACGCGAGCGGGCTGATGTCGTCTGTCTGGTGTGCGGCGGCAGTGGCGACCAGTACGCCCTGCCGCTCGGCCTGCTCGACCGCTGCCCGGAGCAGGGCTGACTTGCCGATGCCTGGCTCGCCTGTCACGACAGTGAGCGAGGCCTTGCCGCCTTGCGCAGTCCGCAACGCATCGAGCAAACGCCCCAGCTCAGCCGAGCGCCCACGCAGCGGGTCCATAGGGAGCTTTCTACCAGGTCACGCGCAACGCCGGACGGCAAGCAGAGCGTACGCGCGGGCACAGTGCAGGACCTCGGCCAGCGAGACGTGTTCATCCACAGCGTGGGCAAAACGCACGTCGCCGGGGCCGTACTGCAGCGTCGGGATACCGGCACCGGTGTACTGCCTGAGGTCCGACCCGTACGGTCCGCCCTTCACCTCAGGTGCCTCGGCCCCGGCATCGGTCGCCGCGCGCAGGATGTCGTCGAGCAGCGGGTCGCCGTCAGGGAGCAGTCCGGAGGCGAAGACACCGCCCGGCCAGCTGACCTGGACCGGGTGGTCGCTTAGCCACTCGTCCTTGGCGCAGGCTTCGGCAACGGCTCGCTCGAAGGCTGCCCGTGCTTCGGCGACCGGCTCGCCCAGACGTACGCCGTACCGGCCTTCTGCGATGAGCAAGTCGGGCACTGTGCTGGCCCAGTCGCCGGCCTGGATGGTGCCGACCGAGAGGGGGTTCGCCAGGTCGAGGTGCTTCAGGAGGGGATGCGGGTCGAGGTTGCGCTCGGCCTCCAGCGCCTGCAGCGCATGGTGGATCGGCTCGAACTTCTCGATCGCGCTGACGCCCCGGGTCCGCGTCGAGCCGTGCGTCGCGAGGCCGGTGAGTTCGAGCCGGAAGGTCAGCGAGCCCGCATTCGCCGGGATCACGCCGCCGGCGGTCGGCTCCGCGATCAGGCAGGCCTCGCCGGTGTGACCGCGCCGCAGCGTCGCGAAGGCACCGACACCACCGTCCTCCTCGCCGACCACGGTGTGCACGGCGAGCGGCTTCCGCAGGCTGACCCCGGCAGCGGCGATCGCGGCGCACCGCGCCGATGATCGCGGCCAGACCGCCTTTCATGTCGCAGGTCCCGCGCCCCCACATGATCCCGTCGGCTAACGCGCGCCGAGAACGGATCGCCGTCCGGCCAGAGGCTCGGATCACCGGTCGGCACCACATCCGTGTGCCCGTTGAGAATCAGCCCAGGTGTCGCGTCGCCGCCGAGCGTGCCGACGCAGCCCCAGGCCTCGGTCCGCTCGACCTCCATCCCTGGGAAAGTCAGGATCCGCGGTGATCGCAGGCAGATCGATCTCCCAGTGATCGACGCGCAGCCCGAGTCCGCGCAACCGCTCCGCACACCAGGCCTGGATATCGACCTCCGGCGCGGTCCCGTCCACACTCGGGATCCGCACCAGCTCCCGCAGATCGTCGAGAATCCGCTGATCGTCGACAGCCGCCAGCACCGCCCGCTCCACGTCATCCGTCATGGCCGAAATGATGCCTGACGGATGACGTGGCGCGCTTGTTACGGGGTGAGGCGGTGGAGGTCGCGGGGGAAGAGGGTGACCTCGCGGACGTTCTCGGCGCCGGTCAGGCGGGCTACGAAGCGTTCCAGGCCGATGGCGAAGCCGCCGTGTGGGGGCATGCCGTGCTTGAACGCCTGTAGATACGAGCTGTACGCCGGTGCGTCGGCGCGACTCGCCGCGTGCTTCCAGAGCTGCCGCGTAGTCGCTGTAGCGGTGCAGGCGTTGGCCACCGGTGACCAGCTCGACCCCGCGGAACAGCAGGTCGAACGAGTTGGACCAGCGCGGGGTCCGACGGTTGCGGATGGGTGTAGAACGGCCGCTTCACCATCGGGTAGCCCTCGACCGCGACGAACGCGCTGCCGTGCTCCTTCAGCGCCCACTCGCCGATCGCCCGCTCGTCGGCCGGCGACAGGTCCGGCTCGTCCGGGTTCGCCCCGGCCAGCTTCAGCGCCTCGCTGAAGTGCAGCACCGGTACTTCGGTGGGGATCTCGGGCAGCTCGACCTCGAGCCGTTCGAGCGCCGCGGCGGCCCGGGTCCCGACCGAGGCGAGCATCCCGGCGATGACGTTCCGCAGTACGGACAGAACTTCGCGGTGGTCGGAGATGAAGCCGAACTCGGCGTCGAGCGAGACGTACTCGGCCAGGTGCCGGACCGTGTCGTGCGGCTCGGCACGGAAGACCGGGCCGACCTCGTAGACGCGTTCGAAGACACCGACCATCGTCTGCTTGTAGAACTGCGGCGACTGGGCCAGGTACGCCGGGCCGCCGAAGTAGTCCAGCGCGAAGACGTTCGCGCCCGACTCGGTCGCCGTACCGACGATCTTCGGCGTCTGGATCTCGGTGAACTCCAGGCCGTCGAGCGTGCTGCGGAACCCGTGCAAGGCCGCCGCCGCGATCTCCCAGCCGGCCCGGATCGCCGGATGCCGCAGGGCGACCGGAGCGTTGTCCAGTACGACGGGGAGTCCCGCGCCGACCGTCGGTCGCCACAGCTCGATCGGCGGCGTCTCGGCCGGTTCGGTCAGCGGCGTGATGGTCGGTTCGACGATCTCGGCACCGCCGGGTGCCTGCGGGTTGGCGGCGACCGTGCCGGTCACCTGGACGACGGTCTCCTCGCCGAGTTCGTCCAGCTGGGCCTGGGTTTCCGGGCCCTTGACGACGATCTGGCTCAGGCCGGATCGGTCGCGCAGGATCAGGAACCTGACGGCTGCGAGCCGTCGTCTTCGGTGCACCCAGCCGGCCACCGTGACGGTCTGGCCTACTGCTGAGGGGATCTCGTGGTTGAGAATGCGCATCGCTGTTTCACCTCCGTTGGTCTACTCGAACCCCGGAGGTGTGGGCGAAGGGGAATCTCGCGGTGCCACCACACCTTCACCGTCCTGCATCGAGCAGGCCGGCCTCTTGCGTCGCATTCGCTCAGGAGTGTCTTCACGACCGGCCCGTGCATCGCCTTCCCAGCTACCGGCGACTCTCTCTGGCACGGGGAACGGCGCTACTCGGTTCCGTCACCACGAACAACCCCAGGGTAGGGCGGACCGGCCGCCAGGGCAAAAGAGTTAGCGCCGGCTCGAGGACGGCGGGATCGGGGCGGTGTCGGTGTCGTAGCGGCCGCCGGTCGTCGCCTTCACGGTGAGCTGGTTGGCCGTGCCGGAGCCCGGCCAGGCGGCCCATTCGGAGTTGAACGGCTTGGTGTAGTGCTCGGTCCAGCAGGTCGCCTTGCGGATGTCGCTCGAGCGCGAGCAGGTCCAGCCGCGGTCCACGTTCGACAGGAAGCTGAGGTTGCGGCCCCAGGAGATCTCCAGCGTGACCCGGCCGGTGGTGCCCTGGATCTGCAGGAACCGGTTGTAGACGAACGGGTTCGGGTCCTGCCGCGGATCCGGCGTGACGATCCGCAGCAGCGACTCGTCCAGCTTGATCGGCGCGAGCGTCTCCGAGTCGCTGTCCGAGACCAGTCCGGCGGTCGCGCTCACCGTGAACGTCCGGGCGGCCGACGAGGTGTTCTCCGGTACGGCGAACGCGGCCGGCAGCGGAGCCGGCTTCGCGGGATTGGCCGCACGTACAGGTCTTGGCGGCCTGGTTGCACTTCCAGCCGGCCGGGTTGGCCGCGATCGGCCAGGCCAGCGACGCGCCGTACGAGATCTTCAGCGTGACCTTGTCGCGATCGGTGCCGGGGGCAACGGTCAGGGTCCGGAAGTGGGTGTCCGGGTCGGCCTTGCCGGCGCTGATCCGGAGCAGGTTCTCGTCGGTGCGCGGCGGCGCGACCAGGGTCTCGGAGTCGTCGTCGTAGAGCCGGCCGGCCTTCGCCGAGAGGGTGAAGGTCCGGTCCACGGCCGATCCGCCCAGCGGGTTCGCGAAGCTGATCGGCAGCTCCTGCGGGGCGGCCGGGTTGTCCGCCGTGCAGGCTCCGCTCTTGCCGTCGGCGGCCTTGGTGCAGGTCCAGCCGGCCGGTTGCCCACTGATCGGCCAGGCGAGCGACTTGCCGTAGTTGACCCCGATGGTCACCGGCTTGGCGTTCTTCGCCGGGACCTTGATGGTGATCAGCCACTGGCTGCCGGCCGCCGCCTGGTCCTCCACCGCCGCGGCACGGGCCGCCGGTCCGTAGATGCTCGGGACACCACCGCCGGAACGCGGAGCGCTGATCGTCAGCAGGCCCTCGTCGAAGATCGGCGTGGTCGGCTCCGGCGGGGTCGGCGTGACCGGGGGAGGTGTGGTGCGTGGTCTGGGTCGGCTCCGGCTGGGTCGGCTTGACCGGCGGTGGCTTGACCGTGGGTGGCTTCACCGTCGGCGGTTTCACGGTCGGCGGGTTGACCGGCGGCTGCTGGCTCGGCTTGGCCGCGGGCGGCTTGCTGATCGCGGCCGGTGGGGTGTCGTTGCCGGTGAGCGCCATCGCCGCGAGGACAGCGGCGACGGCGACCACGACGACGGCGCCGCCGGCGACCGCCGTACGGGTGCTGTTCTCGGTGACCTTGCGCCAGCCGGTGATGAAGAAGCCGGCCAGGCCGACCTTGACTCCGGTGCCGGCTGCGGCCAGGTAGCCGATGCCTGCGGTGCCCAGCAGGGCCGGGGCGAGCAGTGCCGGCAGAGCGCTGTTGACCTCGACGAGCTCGAGGTAGACGGCGGTGCACTTGGCGCAGTCGTCCATGTGCTCGCGGACGTTGTGGTTCTCCCGCTTGGTCAGGCCGCCGCGGACGTAGGCGCCGAGACGCTCGGTGGTCCAGCGGCAACGATCGCCGGCCACGTCGGCCAGGTGCTGCTGCAGGTACGCCTGGCGAAGGCCTTCACGGGCCCGGTAGGCGAGGGCGGAGACGCCGTTCGCGGTCATGCCGAGCAGGGGAGCGATGGCCGCGGGCTTCTCGCCCTCGACCTCGGTGTGCCAGAGGACGGCCTGCCAGCGCTCGGGCAGGCTCGCGAACGCCTTCGCGGCCGCGCCCGACTCGAACCCGGAGACGGTCGGATCCTCGAACCCTTCCGGATCCCGCTCGTACGCCGCGATGTCGTCGGTGCTGGTGACCTTGCGGCCCGAGCGGATCCGGTCGACGTGCACCCGCCGTACGGTCGTGAGTAGGTAGGCCCGGAAGGAGATGTCCGGGCCACCGCCGCCGCGGAGCGCGTCGAGCACCTTGGCGAAGGCGTCGCTGGCCAGGTCGTCGGCGTCGTTGGCCGGGACCAGCTGGCGGGCCATCCGGACGGCGGCGTGGTGATGGCGGCCGAACAGCTCCCCGTACGCGTCGAGATCGCCGGCGCGCACGCGGGCGATCAGCTCCGCGTCGCTCGGCGCTTCAGGCCCCTCCGTACTCGGCGCCGTCATCTCGGGTCCCCCTGGGTTTGTCACGACATCGTCACCGTCTGTCACTCGATTGCCGGAAACCAGGCTCCCATGTGGGACGGATCCGTGCACCTTTCATGACGACTGCGGTGATTCGCAGGTTACGCGAAAAAAGTTCTGAGAATCCGCGTCATGAACTCGTACCAGCTCTGTCTCACTCCCAGAACGACGCCTCCGGCCGACCGGCCGGGAGACGAAGGGACCGAGGAGGGCCATGTCGCTGTTCGCGGATTTCCGCAGGCGGTTCGAGTTGCGCCCACCCCGGCCCCTGAACCTGGCGGGGTCGCCCGCCCGGGATCCGGCCGGAGGCGTCGTCGGTTGAGCAACCGTGCGGAAGGAGGGAGCCGCACGGCACAGCTGGCATCGACCGCAGCGCCTATCTCGCGATTGCTGAAGCGTTGAAGGACGGTGCCGACGTTGTGCCCGCGAGTGACGAGGTCGGCCGCCGGTTGGCGGAGGACGGAGTCTCGTTGCTCGAGGCACTGGATGGGCTGAGTGCGCTGTACCGCGCGATCGGCGGGGGCGAGCCCGCTTTCGAGGCGGTACGCGCACTCAGTTCCAGCTGGGCCGAAGCATCACTCATCTACCTGCACTCGCTGTCCTGCGAGGACCCGCTGACCGGGCTGTCCAGCCTGGCGCACCTGCGGTCCCGGCTCGGCGAGATCTACCGGGAGGCCGATCTCCGTGGAACTTCCGTCCCTGCGACCCACGCACTGGTCGTGGTCGAACCGCTCAACCCGCCCGGCCTCACGCCGCTCGACCGCGAGCTCCGGCTCATCGACATCGCGGAATGCCTGCGGATCGTGTTCGCCGGCGGTGACGTACTCGGCCGCCTCGGCGCACGCCGCGCGGCGGCGCTCGTCGGCCGCGAGCCGAACCTGCCGGACCAGGTCGAGACGGCTCCGAGCGCTGATCACCCAGTGGCGGATGGACACCGACGAACCTCAACTGGCCCGGCTCTGGATCGAAGGGCTGCCCGCCTCGGCGACGCGATGGGCGGCGCGCTGCTGGACGAGCTGGCACGACCGTCCTAGGACTTGCGTCCGGTCGCCGACAGGGGGGTGCCCGGACGCAATCGACCGGCGGCGGATCGCCTATCACGGGGTAGGCGATCCGTCGTCGCCTGTCCTTTCCCGGTCTCCGTACGCGGCCGCCCGCAGTACCGGCTTTTGTCGGTCGCCCTGGCTAGGCTGACTTTCATGTGTGGCAGATATGCGTCCAGCCGGGATCCGGCCGATCTGGTGGTCGAGTTCGAGATCGACGCCGGCAACGTCCGGGAGTCCGTGCAGGAGCTGCCGGACAACTACAACGTGGCGCCGACCGACCCGGTGATCGCGGTGGTCGAGCGGAAGAACCGCGAGGTCCCCGACGAGGTGATCCGCAAGCTCACCACGGTGAAGTGGGGGCTGGTGCCGTCCTGGGCGAAGGACACCTCGATCGGCAGCCGGCTGATCAACGCCCGGATGGAGACGGTCGCCGAGAAGCCCGCCTTCAAGAAGGCCTTCGCGACCCGGCGCTGCATCCTGCCCGCCGACGGGTACTACGAGTGGTACGAGACCGAGCAGAAGCTGAACGGCAAGCCGGTCAAGCAGCCGTACTTCATCCGCCCGGCCGACGGCGGCGTGCTGGCGATGGCCGGCCTCTACGAGATCTGGCGGGACAAGTCCGTCGCCGATGCCGACTCCGACGAGGCCTGGCTCTGGACCTGCACGGTGCTGACCACCACGGCGACCGACGACCTCGGCCGGATCCACGACCGGATGCCGCTGCTGGTCGAGCGGGAGCGCTACAACGCCTGGCTCGATCCGTTGAGCTCCGATCCCGACGAGCTCCGCGACCTGCTGGTCCCGGCTGCGCCCGGGCGGTTGGAGGCGTACGCCGTGTCGAAGGCAGTCAGTTCGGTGAAGAACAACGGACCCCAGTTGGTGGTGCCGCTGCCACCCGACGGCGTCGACCCGATCGACAAGCCCGACGAGCCGGAAGAAATCACCCTGTTCTGAGTCATCCCTGACAGGATGGGGCGGTGACCGACGAACGGATTGTGGCGACGCCGCACGGTGAGGCCCGGATCGTGGCGCACCGGGCCCGGCGACCGGTGGCGACCCTTGCCCTCGGTCACGGCGCCGGGGGTGGCATCGAGGCCGGGGACCTGGCCGCGCTGGCCGCGCGCCTGCCGAAGCTCGACATGAACGTGTTCCTGATCGAACAGCCCTGGCGGCGGGCCGGCAAGAAGCTCGCGCCGGCGCCGAAGGTGCTCGACGAGGCCTGGATCGCGACCATCGGCCAGCTCCGGATCAGGACGCCGCTGGTGATCGGCGGGCGCAGTGCCGGGGCACGGGTGGCCTGCCGGACGGCGGCCGGGCTGGGAGCTTCCGGCGTACTGGCGTTGTCTTTTCCGCTGCATCCGCCGGGCAAGCCGGAGAAGTCGCGGGTGGACGAGTTGCAGGGGTCGCGGCTGCCGACGCTGGTCGTGCAGGGGGAGAAGGACCCGTTCGGGACGCCGCAGGAGTTCCCGCCGATGACCGAGATGGCCGTGGTGCCGGACGGGGACCATTCGTTCAAGGTGCCGAAGCGGGCCGAGCTGACCCAGTCGGAGAGTTACGAGCTGCTGGTCGAAGCTGTGTTCGAATGGGTGACCCGGGAAGTCTCGGGCTGAAAGTCCTCCGCGGGGCGGGAATGACCCGTCGTACGGGGGCGTTGTGACGAACATGATGGCAACGAGCCTGGCTCCGGCGCGGAAGACTGGGAAGACACCGGTATTCTCGATCACGATGCCGACTCCCACGACCACCGAGACACCCGAGCAGCGGACCGAGCGCTTCGAGCGCGAGGCGCTGCCCTTCCTCGACCAGATGTACGCCGCGGCGATGCGGATGACGCGTAATCCGTCCGACGCCGAGGACCTGGTCCAGGACACCTTCGCCAAGGCGTACAGCTCGTTCCACCAGTTCACGCCCGGGACCAACCTGAAGGCGTGGCTGTACCGGATCCTGACGAACACGTTCATCAACGGATACCGCAAGCGACAGCGTCAACCCACGCAGTCGCCGACCGAGGAGATCGAGGACTGGCAGCTGACCGCCGCCGAGTCGCACACTCCCGGTGGCCTGAAGTCGGCCGAGGCGGTCGCACTGGAGCACCTGCCCGACTCCGATGTGAAGTCGGCGCTGCAGTCGATCCCGGAGGATTTCCGGCTGGCCGTGTATCTGGCCGATGTCGAGGGCTTTGCCTACAAGGAGATCGCCGACATCATGGGTACCCCGGTGGGCACCGTGATGTCACGACTGCACCGTGGCCGCCGCCAGTTGCGTGAGCTGCTGGCCGACTACGCCCGGGACCGGGGCCTGATCCCCGCTGAGACCGGAACGAGTTCTTCGGAGGAGGAGTCGTGAGCTGCGGCGAGCACCACGATGTGGACTGCAGCGAGATCCTGCAGCGGGTGTACGTCTTCATCGACAACGAGTTGGAAGACGCCAGCACCGACGAGATCCGCCAGCACCTGGAAGAGTGCGCACCCTGCCTCGACCAGTACGACCTGGAGCGGAGCGTGAAGAAGCTCGTCGGCCGCTGCTGCGGCGACGAACACGCACCGGAGGCCTTGCGGCAGCGGATCCTGCTCCGGCTCACCGAACTTCGGGTGGAGATCACCACCACCGACTGAAAAGCGCCGGCTACGTTTGTGGCCGGTTCTTTTAGTTTTCGGTGAGTAGCTTGAGGGCGTCGGCCTCGTCGTTGGGGGAGATCGAGGCGAGCAGAGCCGCGGCCTGCTGCCAGACGGCGCGGGCCTTGGTGAGTTCGTTGCGGGCGGCGTGGATCTTGCCCAGCTCGATCAGCAGCTGACCCTCCCGCTGGCGGTTGGTGTAGCTACGGGCCAATCCCAGTCCGGCCTCGGCCTGGACGATGGCTTCCGGATAGTTGCCGGACTTCCGGTAGACGGTGGCCAGCCGCAGCAGCGTCTCGGCCTGGGCGGTCGGGTCGCCACCGCGTTCGAAGATCTCCAGGCTGGTCAGCAGCGGCTGGACGGCTCGCTCGTACTGACCGACGGTCAGGTAGTTCTCGCCGGCGGTCTGGTAGCGCTTGCCCAGCGAGCGGAGGCTGCCGGCCTTCCGGGCCAGGTCGATGCTGAGATCCCAGGAGCGCTGGGCTTCGTCGAGCTCACCTCGCAAGGCATACCCGCGCCCCAGGGCCAGATGGCTGATGCCCTCCAGCGCCACGTCATTGATCTGCCGGCTGAGGGCAAGTCCTTCCTGAGCCCAGCGCAGGGCCTCGTCCGCGTTCTCCAGCAGGGCGTAGACGAAGCTGAGGGACGTGCAGACCCGAGCCTGTCCGGCCAGGTCGCCGAGTGTCTGGAACATCTCCAGACTCCGGAGCATGTGGGTGCTGCCTTGCTCGAGCTCGCCCTGCTCGACGTCCGGGATCGCCAGGTCGTGTTCGAGCCAGGCCGCCAGCCGGTCGAACCCGAACTCACCGGCCAGTTGACGGGCCACTGTGTCGCAGGTGCGCATCTCGGACCAACGGTCGCGCGCCTCGTAGTACCCGAAGAGGGCCAGGCCGAGCTCGGGGACCAGGCTCCGCAGCGCGGGCGTCTGGCTGGCCTGGGCGAAGGCCTCGTCCAGGTTGAAGCGCTCGTGGTCCAGCCAGGCCAGGGCCGCCCGGGTATCGGCGAGCTCAGGCATCGATCTTGGGAGCGTGCTGGCCAGGGCCAGCCGATGGCTCGCGGGATGGGTCAGCTGCTGGCAGCGCCACGCGACTCCGGTGTAGAGCTGGATGAGCCGCGTCATCGCGTCGGTGCGGGTGCCTTCGGACAGCACTTGGAGGCTGCGTTCGCGGGCGTAGGCCAGGATCAGGTCGTGGAAGCGGTAGCGGTGCGGGCCGATCGAGCCGAGGAGGTTCAGGTCGACGAGTCGCTCGAGCATCTGCTCGGTGTGCTCGACGGTGTCGCCGAGGAGGTGGGCCGCGGTGACTGTGATCAGTTCTGAGGCGTTCGGCAGGCCGAGGAGGTCGAGGGCGGCGGCGGCTTCCTGGTCCAGCTTGTCGTTGCTGTTGGCAAGGAATTCGACGGAGCCGGCGATGTTGGCCCGGACGCCGGACTCGCCGGTGCCGAGCTCGTCGAGGCGGCGGTGCTCGTCCTCGAGTTGCTCGACGACGTACTCGACGGGCCAGGACGGTCTGGCCGCCAGCCGGGCACCGATCAGCCGTACGGCGAGGGGCAGGTGGCCGGTCAGCTTCGCGATCGAGTGGGCGGCGGCGCTGTCCGGCGAGACCTGGGAACCGGCCGCGATGCTCGACAGGAGCTGGACCGAGTCGGCCTCGTCGAGTGGAGCGAGGTTGATCTGCCGGAAGCCTGGCAGGGTGGTGAGTGCCCGGCGACTGGTGACGATGACGGCCGAGCCGGGTGCGCCGGGCAGCAAGGCGGTCACGTGCCCCGCGCTGTTGGCGTTGTCGAGCAGGATCAGCATCCGCAGCCCGGCCAATCGTGATCGATACAGCGCCGCTGCCTCGTTCACCCCTTCCGGAATGGTCCGGTCGTCGACTCCGAGGGAACGCAAGAGCTGACCGACGGCCTCGAGCGGACTGATCACGTCGCCCGGGCCGTAACCGCGCAGGTCTATGTAGAGGTGACCGTCGGGGAAGTTGTCGGCCGCGAGGTGCGCTGCGTGAATCGCCAGCGCGGTCTTGCCGACGCCACCCATCCCGGTCACCGCAGCCATCCGCACCGTCCCAGGTGCTCCATCTGCCCGGGTCAGCGTCTGCAGCAGAACCTCCAGCTCAGCGGCCCGCCCGGTGAAGTCCGACAAGGCAGGCGGCAGCTGCCTGGGCACCTCGACAGCAGCCGCGGCCGGAGCGTCCGTGCCCGCCCGCCGGGTACGCCGAGCAGCCGACGCAAGCCGCTCGATCGACGCCTCGTCCAGCCCGAGCGCCGTCCCGAGCGCCCGGATCGTCTCGATCCTGGGCCGCCGCCGGGTGCCACGCTCCAGCAGGCTGACCCCTTGCTCGCTCAACCCGGCCTTCTCCGCCAGCGCAGCCTGAGTCAACCCAGCCGCCGTCCGGTACTCCCGCAACAGCGAACTCAGATCCTCCTCACTCAGCCAACCCACCTCCCCACTAGCCACCTCAAACACCCGTTCGACCCCAACTCTAGGAGTTTCCGTCCCCACCCGCCCTACCTGTCCACAGCACCGACACCCATGCCGGTGGCGGCGGCCATCCGGACTGTGCCGGGCAGTCCGTCGGCCTTGGTGAGGGTCTGCAGGAGGAGGTCCAACTCGGTGGCGCGGCCGGTGAAGTCGGACAGCGTCGGCGGTAGTTGCTTGGGCACTCTGGCAACGAGTTCATCCGGCGGCGCAACCGGCGCAGCCGGCGCGAGGCGAGGGACTCGCGCGGCCTGGGCGAGGACCTTGATCTCCGCGTCGGTCAGGCCGAGTGCCGTGGCGAGGGCCTGGATCGTCTCGATCCTGGGACGCCGGCGGGAGCCGCGCTCCAGCATGCTGACCGCTTGCTCGCTGAGCCCGGCCTTCCCGGCCAGGGCAGCCTGGGTCAGGCCGGCAGCGGCCCGGTACTTGCGCAGGAGGGTGCTCAGATCGTCGGTCAGCCGACTCCACCTCCCCGCTGCGATCCCGGCGGACGACACGCTCGTCCGGGCCCAACTCTAGGAGCTTTCGCGCCGGCCCGGGTTCGGTTGTCCACAGCCCCGGTCGCGGAATGCCGTCGGTTCAGCACTTTCCGCGATCGGCGGCACTTTGGTGACGGCGGCACTTCGGTGTCTTCTGGTGCGGTTCAGTGACAATTGTTAAACCACTGTTTGAAAATAGCGCTGGGTATCCATTCGCAAACGCTCCGGATGCGAAACCTCTGCGACCACTGGTCTTGTTGTGACATGTGACCAAATTGCAAAGGACCCCGGATTTACCGGGGTCCTTGCTGTGCGTAGCCGCCTGGTTCAGGCGTTCGGGCGCTTACCGTGGTTAGCGCCCTTCTTCTTGCGTGCACGGCGCTTGCGGCCGGTCTTGCCCATAAGAAAGCCTCCTTGTAACAACTGCAAAGAGTCACAGTCTCTCATACCACGACGGTGTGCTGAGCACAGTGCGGCGGGTCACGGTCTGGCTTACAGTGTTTCGCGGCGCGCCTGATGAGCAAAATTACAACGAGTCAGCGATGTGCTGTCTGCCCCCCTGCATCTGTCGAAGGATGCAAGACCGCTACCGCTGATCGGAGGTGAGTTCGGCATGACCGACCTGTCCTGGGAGTGGTGACGGCATACTGATATCCATGCGCTGGCTGGATGTCTCATGAGGGCCGTGATGCTTCGCGTCGCAGTGTCCGCTACGGCACTGGTTGCCATGTCCCTCCTCGTTGTTTCCGTCGTCCACATCGACGACTTCACGATGATGGCCGGATTCTCGATCCTCATGCTCATCGCAGGCTTCTTCAAGCTGGGTCTGACTCGAGAACACCGGATCACCCTCGACTCCATCGTGCTGACCGCTGTCTACGTGCTGGCGGGGCCGTGGGTCGCCATCGTCGCCTCGATCTTCGGGTACGTCGCGCAAGCAAGAGCGCCGATCCCGCCGATCCGGAAGATCTTCAACTGTGCCTATCGGCTGCCTGCCACTGCAGCGGGCGGCCTGGCCTATGTCCTGGTCGGCGCTCCCACCGGCGATCAGGCGCTGGACTCGGTCCCCAGAGTGATCGTCGCCGGGGTGTTGGCAACGATGGCGCACCAACTGGTCAACGCGGCGCTCGTTTGCATGGTCATCTGGATCGACGGCAAGATCCGGCCACTCGACTTCATCACCAAGGTGATCTGGCCGACCTTCGTCCCGATGCTGGGCTACGGCTGTCTCGGCCTGCTGCTGGCCTTCATCTGGCTGGGCGGTCTGGGCCCGCTCGCCAGTCTGCTCATCCTGATGCCGCTTGCCCTCGCCCGGTGGGCGCTCTCGCAGTACGAGGCGGAGCGGAGTGCGCAGGCCGCCACGATGCGAGCCTTCATCCAGGTCATCGAGACCAAGGATCTGTACACCCGTGGCCACTCCGAACGGGTCAGCGCAGGCGTCGGGATGCTCGGCCGGAAGCTGCGGCTGTCGGACGACCGTCAGCAAGCCCTCGAGCACGCCGGGCTCCTGCACGACGTCGGCAAGGTCGGCGTGCCGACCAGCATCATCCAGAAGCCCGGCCGGCTGGACGACTCGGAGATGGACGCGATCCGGCTGCACCCGGCACGGGGTGTCGAGTTGATCGGCAACATCCCGTTCCTCGAAGAGGTCAAGTCGGCCGTCCTGCATCATCACGAGAAGTACGACGGCACCGGCTACCCGGCCGGATTGAGTGGCACGAACATCCCGTACTTCGCGCGCATCATCGGCATCGTCGATGCCTTCGACTGCTTGACCTCGACCCGGTCCTACCGGCCGGCCCGCAGTGTGGAGGAGACGCTGGCGATTCTGGAGCAGGACCGCATGTCCCACTTCGATCCCGGCCTGGTCGACGACTTCGTCGCGATGATCCGGGCCGAGGGCTGGAAGGCGGCCGCGTCCGAGCAGCCGGCTCCCGACGGGAGTATCTCGGCGAGCATCGACCATGACGACCTGAGCCTCGGCAGTGGCGGCGGCGCGTCCGGAACGGCGGCCGGTCCCGGATGAGCCACCAGACGAGCGAAGGACCCGAATTGCGCAGGCTCGGCAGCGGCGTGGTGATCGTGCTGGCCGGCAGCGGCCTCGGCTTGATCGCGGTGATGTTCACCGCTCGGCACGGGGTGGTGGAATGGCCGTTCGTCCTCACCTTCGGTTTCCTGATCGCGATCGGCGAGATGGTCCAGTTCAAGGTCGACCGGAGCCGCAACCGGGCGCCGATCGCCACCAGCGCTGCGCTCGGCTACGCGATGCTGCGGGGCTCCGACGTCGGGATTCCGCCGGACGTCGCCCAGATCGTGGCGGTCACCTGGATCGCGACGCTGGCCGGGATCCTGCCGCGGGCGATCGCCGGTCTGGGCTGGGATCTGGTCGTCTCCAGCCGGCGGGTGATCTCGGTAGCCTGCGCCGCCGCGGTCTTCGAGGCGGTGCTCCCCGCGAACATGGTCTGGAACGGGTCCTGGCGGGAAGCCGTCCCGCTGGTCTCGGCGATGCTGCTCGCGGTGCTGACGGCGGGGACGGTCGACGCGCTGGTCGGTGCCGGCCAGACGACCGAGAAGTTCAACAAGCCGTTCCCCGCGGCGTTGCGGGACGAGTTGGTCGTGATGGGCCGGATCGGTATGTCGATGGCCCTCGGTGGTGTCCTGCTGGCTGCGTCGGCCTCGCTGGTCGGCCTGTGGTCGGTTCCACTGGTCTTCGTTCCGCTGCTGCTGACGCAGTTCGCGTTCCGGCGGTTCGCTTCCGCGCAGCGGACCTATCGGACGACGGTGCGGTCGATAGCGCGAAGTACGGAGATCGCCGGATTCAGCAGCCCGGGGCAGAACGCCCGGACGGCGGCGCTCGCGGTGGCGATCGGGAACGATCTGGGACTCACGCCCACTCGGATCGAGGCGCTCGAGTATGCGGCGTTGTTGTCGGGGGTGGGGCAGTTGGCGTTGGCGGATCCCAGTCCGGGTGGGGCCTCGTTGTTGCGGAGCCGGGAGGAACGGCAGCAGGCGGCGGAGATCGGGGCCTCGATCATCGAACGGTCCGGCGTACTGGACCATGTCGCCGAGATCGTGCGGCATTCCAATGATCCGTATCGGCAGGGGCGGGCGAACAATTCGGATATTCCGCTGGAAAGCGGGATCGTGAATGTGGCGCTGGCTTATGAGCAGTTGGTGGGGGAGGGGACGGGGCAGAGTCCCGACAAGGCGATGGAAAGTATCGGGCTGGGGATCGGGGCGGAGTACGACCCGGTGGTGGTGGAGTCACTCAGGCGGGTTGTTGGGCGCGGCTTCCGGTTCTAGCTCGGCCCAGGTCGGCACAACAGCAGCTGGGACTCGGCCGGTGGCGCCCATGCCGGCGTACAGGAGGAGGCCGGCTCCTGCGGCGATGAGGACGTCGCCGGGGCTTACTGCTTGCCCTAGGCCCGGAAGGGCGACCGGTACTACGTCGCCGAGCCAGGGGAGGGCCGTAGAGGGATCGGCGAGCTCATGGCGTGGGTCGGCCACGAAGCGGTCGAGTCCGGCCCGTAGAAGCGCTGTGGCGGACACAGGCATCGCTCCGTTGAGGGCGACGACCAGGGCGTTGCCGAAGAAGCCCAGGGCGAGCAGTGCCACACCGGGGCGGAACAGGTTGAGCCGGAGGAACACGGCGATGCATGCGGCCGAGCCGATCAGGCCGACCGGGTAGGCGATCCCTCCAACCAGGACACCCAGGATCTGGCCGATGCAGGCGGCCGCTAGCCAGTGCAGCCCGGACAGAGTGTTGTCTGCCAGGTTGCTGAAGCGACCGCCCGTCAGCCGAGCCGCCCCCGCGGCAAGCACCATGACGAGCAGAACCAGTAACACCTTTGCGATTCTGCCCGCCATGGCTCGCCAATTCGGCTTAGCTCGCTTCCGTGCGTGTCGTACTGATCACTATGCGTTGATCCGGATCACTGTCCGGGCGAAGGTCGACGTGCCGTCGCCGTAGGACAAGCTGCCCAGGTAGCGGGTCCCCGCGGTGAGCCCGGACCAGGACGCGGTCTGGGAGAACTCCTGTCCGACAGTGGTCACCTTGCTGGCCGGACTGGCCGTCAGGTTGCCCACTGCGGAACTCCCCAGCTGCCAGTCGAACTCACTGACCTCCTGCTGGGTAGAGCCCTTGGCCAGTGCGAAGAGGTCCACATAGACGTCGTAGCTGCCAGCGGCCGGGTCAGTCAGGTCCACCTGCTCCTGAGCCGTGCCACCCGTACTGGAGCCGACCAGACTCGTAGTACCGGCCGTGTAGACGAACAGGTCGAGGTCGGTCCCCGCGGGCACGTCGGCGTCGAACGTGCTGAACCGGGCCAGCGTCGTACCGGCCGGGACTGTCACCGTGTACTTCGCGGTGTGGGCCGAGGCCGTCGGGCTACCCGTCGGGAAGCCGGAACCACTCGGGCTGGTCAGCGTGCTGGTCTGCTTGTTCGCCGCAACCAAACCGGCCACGGACGTCTTCAGCGTTCCCGCGATGCCGGACTTCACCGGGATCTTCGCGGTTCCCTTGGCGCCGGCTCCGGCGACCTCGAGCGGCGAGCGGACGCCGACCGGCCGTAGTACGAGCTGACTGCGGACGGAGTGCTTGCCGTCGGACCAGATGAGGTTGCCGTTGACATAGGTCCCGTACGCCGCTGTCGTGCGGGTGAAGGTGACCTTGTACGACGCCTTCTGGCCGGGCGACAGCGTCAGCTTCTTGGGCGACACGGTCGCGGTCACGCCGTCGGGCGCGGTCACGGCGGCCGTGTATGTCGTACGCCGGGTGCCCACGTTCGTGACGGTACGGGTCACCGTCTGGATGCCGGCCAGGTCGCCGATCGCGATGTTCGGCTGGTTGAGGTCACTCGGGTCACGGCTGCCGAAGACGCGGCAGAACGTGTTCGAGGCCGGCAGTTCACCGGTCCCGCAGAGGAACCTGGTCCAGTCGATCGGACCGGAGTCGTAGACCAGGCCCGGGTCGGCGGCCGAGTTCGGCGTGACGTGACCGGAGCCGTAGTCGAACGGGCCGGCCGGTCCGCCGGTGTCACCGGTGATCGGGTTGCCCTTGTTGTCCAGCACCGAGGCGCTCGTCATCAGTGCCGACTTGATCGCCATCGGGCTCCAGCGCGGGTGCAGCTGCTTGAGCAAGGTGGCGATGCCGGTGATGTGCGGCGCGGCCATCGACGTACCGGACTCGAAGTCGAAGCTCAGGCCGTTGTGGTTGACCGGTGAGACCGCGGCCAGGACGTCCACGCCGGGCGCCATGATGTCGGGCTTCAGGATGTCGCCCTGGCCGGCGATCGCCGGGCCGCGCGACGAGAACGAGGCGACCCGAGGTGCTTCCGCGCCGGTCACCTTCGCACCGGCGGCCAGTGACGCGGTCGCATTGGCGGTGCCGGCGACGTAAGCCTTGATCGCAGCTCCGTCGATGTCGCTGACGTGCACGGTCGGCAGCGTGTGCAGGTCGGCGTTGAGGGAGTTCGGGCTGACGTTGGCCAGTACGACGCCGACGCCGCCGGCTTCGCGAACGGCTTTGCTCTTGTCGGTCCGGTCGTTGGTGCCGCGGTCGCAGACGACGATCTTGCCGGCCACCTTGGCCGGATCGAGGGCACCTTCGGGATGCGCCGGATCCCAGGTCTTGGAGAAGCAGAGGCGGGCCGACGTCGCGCCGGCACCTGCCAGAGCAGCATCGGTGGCGAGGACCAGCGGGCTGCTCGGTACGGCGGCACCGAGGCCGGCGCCGGTGTAGGTGGCGCCGTTCCCGAGGGTGACCGAGGCCTGGAAGGCGCGGTCATGGGTGCCGGCGGCAACCGACATCAGCCAGGGCGAGTTGTGCGCGACAGTGGTCGCGCCGGGACCTGAGTTGCCGGCCGAGGTGGAGACGAAGATGCCGGCGGTCGCGGCGTACAGGAACTCGATCTCGACCGGGTCGACGTCGCTGGTCGAGCTTCCGGAGACCGAGTAGTTGATCACGTCGACGCCGTCGAGGATCGCGTCCTCGATCGCCTGCACGAGGTCGGCGGTGCTGCCCGACGCGCTGGCGCCGGTGTTCCACAACGCCTTGTAGACGGCGATCCTGGCGGCCGGGGCCATCCCGCTGCCCTTGCCGAGCGAGTTGCCGTTCACCACCATGTCGGTGTTGTAGTTGCCGCCCGCGGTCGACGCGGTGTGCGATCCGTGGCCGTTGATGTCACGCGGCGAGTTGACCTCGTCCACGTACGGCGCGGCGTGCACGGCCGCGTCGCCGCCGATGCCCGTGTTGTAGTACCGCGCGCTGACGATCTTGTTGCTGCAGTTCGCCGTCGTCCACTGCTCGGCGGCCAGGCAGCTGCCCCGGAAGCCGGTCAGCGGGCCGGGATTCGCCAGCGGTGCGAAGGACGGATTCTCCGGCCAGACGCCGCTGTCGATGTCACCGATGACGAGGTTCTTGCCGCCACCGGCCTTGGCCGGTCCACCGAGCTGGTCCCAGAGACCGCCCGGCTTGTCGAGGCCGAGGAAGCCCGGCGTACTGACGGTGTCGGCCTGCCGGATCTCGTTCTTGCTCACGCTCAGCACGCCGGGGGTCCGGGCGAGCTGGGCCGCCTTGCCGGCGGTCATCTTCGCGGCGAACCCGTTGAAGCCGATCGAGTAGTCGTACAGCTTGCTGACGCCGGCCTGCTTGGCGATCGCGTCGTGCCGGCTGGTCAGGAAGCCGCGGTACTTGCCGGCGTCCGCGGACCGGCCGTTGAGTTTCGCGCCGGTCGCGGGCTTGGTCGCCTTGTAGCCGGCGATGTTGCCGGTGTAGCCCGCCACGGGCAGGTCGGCGAGCTGGACGATGTATGTCGCGGTCGGACCGGCCGCGATCGGAGCGGCGGTGGCCGGAGAGGCAGCGACCCCCGTGGCCAGGACGACGGCGGCGACGGTGGCGATGCTCACCGCCCGCCGTCGGGACGTGTTCAGGTAGCGCATGGGCGGAGTTCCCCCTACGGCTCAGGCGGCGGCCCCGACGGCCGGCGCTGACTTCCCCAGGGGGAACTCTGCTCCTGCTATGCCTCTGTCAGCAAGCGTTCGACATCATTTAGTTGCCGGTGGCCCGTGCTGTGCCTTCGCCGTCCAGGACGTCGGGAAGGTCTTTCACACCAGGGTCTCCGGCGTCGGCGAGGTAGTCGGTCGGGTGCGTCGAGTCGACCCCGTCGGCCACCTTCAGAGCCCGGAAAATCGCCGTCAGGACAACAGCAATCACCAAGTTGATGACGAACGCCGTCAGCCCGATATAGGCCTGCTTCTCGGTGAACGGGATGTTCGCCAGCGAGCCGCCGAAGTGCTTCTTGGTGGCCGGATTGATCACCCGGTACGCCGAGATCGTGCCGAACACCATCGCGACCGCCCAGCCGGCCAGCAGCGCCCATCGGTGCAGCCACCGGGTGAACAGGCCGACGACGATGGCCGGGAACGTCTGCAGGATCCAGATCCCGCCCAACAGCTGGAGGTTCAGCGAGATGGTCTTGTCCATCCCGAGCACGAAGATCAGCGCCCCGAACTTCACCAGCAACGACGCGAGTTTCGAGACCTTCGCCTCCTGCGCCGGGGTGGCGTCCTTCTTGAGGAAGTCGCGGTAGATGTTGCGAGTGAACAGGTTCGCCGCCGCGATCGACATGATCGCCGCCGGCACCAGCGCACCGACCGCGATCGCTGCGAAGGCGATGCCCGCGAACCAGGCCGGGAACTCCTGGTCGAACAGCCGCGGGATGGCCAGCTGCGGGTTCGCCAGGCCGTCCAGGCCCTTGACGTTGACCTGGGCCTTGATCGCCATGAACCCGAGCAGCGCGAGCAGGCCGAGCAGCAGCGAATACGCGGGCAGGATCGCCGCGTTCCGGCGTACGACGTTGCGGTTCTTCGTGGACAGCACCGCGGTCACCGAGTGCGGGTACATGAACAGCGCCATCGCCGAGCCGAGCGCCAGCGTCCAGTACGCCGAGTAGCCGGTCATCCCGGGGATGAAGGCGCCGGCCGGTTTGCCGGTGGCCGGGTTCGTCGTCGCCAGCTTGGTCTTGGCCGCACCGAAGATCGCGTCCCAGCCGCCGAGCACGTGCGGCAGGTAGATGATCGCGACCCCGATCACCAGGTAGATCAGGCCGTCCTTGACGAACGCGATCATCGCCGGGGCGCGCAGACCGGAGGAGTACGTGTACGCCGCCAGGACGGCGAACGCGATCAGCAGCGGCAGGTCCTTGGCCAGCGTGTTGCTGCCACCCAGACCCATCGTCTCGAAGACGGCCTGCATACCGACGAGCTGCAGGGCGATGTACGGCATCGTCGCGAGGATGCCGGTGACCGCGACGGCCAGCGACAGCCCGCGGCTGCCGTACCGGCCGCCGACGAAGTCGGCCGGGGTGACATAGCCGTTGCGGTGCGCGACCGACCAGAGCCGGGACATGAAGATGAAGATGATCGGGTAGACCACGATCGTGTACGGGACGGCGAAGAAGCCACTGATCGCGCCGGTCGCATACATCGCCGCGGGCACGGCAACGAACGTGTACGCCGTGTACAGGTCGCCACCGAGCAGGAACCAGGTGATGAAGGTGCCGAACCCGCGGCCACCCAGACCCCACTCGTCCAGGCTGTCCAGTTCACCGGTACGCCGCCAGCGCGCGGCCATGAAGCCCATCACCGTCACCGCGGCGAAGATGACGATGACGATGATCAGCTGCACCCAGTCGACCTTGGTGTTCACCGGTCACCCTCCTTCCGGCTGGACCCGGCGTCGAGGCCCGAAGCCGCTCGTCGTCTGCGTTCCTCGTGCATCACCAACCGGTAGGAGATGCTCACTGTGATCGCGGAGACGAACACCCAGGCCAGCTGGTACCAGTAGAAGAAGGGGAATCCCCACAGCCGCGGTTCTTCTTTGGCATAGGTGGAGACTAGAAGCGGTACAACTACTGACAACGCCAGCAGAACGCCGGCGATCCAGTAAGCGGGTCTGACCGCGGCCAGTTTGGACACAGCTACCTCCTCGGAACGACAGGCGCAACGCAGGACGCTACCGTTCGGCGCTACAGGGTGACTAGAGCTACAGACTGACTAGACCTTCAGGGTGGGCCATGGACACTGAAACGGGATGGAAGCTGCGGCGGGTCGTGCTGTCTGTGCTCTTTCTGTTGTTCGTTGCCGCGCCGCTCTATCCCGAGCTGTACGGGCTGGAGGCGGTCAGCCCGTTCGCCCAGCTGGTCGCGTTCCGGCCGCAGGCGCTGGCGCTGGTGCTCCTGGCGGGTCTGTTGATGCTCATCCGGCGCGGCTGGCGGCTGGCGGCGGTACTGGTGACCGCGCTGTCGGTGGTCGGGATGGGGCTGATCTCGCCGCGGGTGTTCTCCGGCCCGACGCCACCACCGCCCGGGTCCAGGGCGCTGACCATCATGGTGGCGAACGTGCTCGGCGGCGGGGCGGACGCGGGCGAGGTGGCCAAGCTGATCCGGGAGCAGCGGCCGGATCTCGTCTCGTTGCCGGAGGCACAGGTCGACGTACGGCAGGAGATCCAGGACCACCTGCAGGGGCTCACGTACCACGGCTACACCCAGCAGGCGAACGCCGCGGTCGAGAGCGCGACGAGTGTGCTGGTGTCGTCGTCGCTGGGTGATGTGCAGTTCGACTCGGAGAAGCTCGACACCGGCAAGGTGAACTCGAGCCAGCCGAAGCCGGGAGCGGGCGAGCCGGGCGCCGAGACGATCGGGCCGGTCCAGCAGACCACCACCCAGTTCGGCCACATCATCGTGACCGGTGGCTCCCTGGGCAAGCTGCGGCTGATCGTCTACCACGGCTACCCGCCGCTGCCGTCCGAGGTGACCACCTGGAAGCGGGATCTCGAGGTGGTGAAGGACTGGTGCCGCGAGGACCGGCCGACGATCCTGGCCGGCGACTTCAACGCCACCAGCGACCACTACGACTTCCGGCAGGCGCTCGGCGACCGCTGCCGCAGCGTCGCGCCGTCGGTCGGTGAGGGGCTGGTAGGGACCTGGCCGTCGGACCGGATCGGCCTGGCCCGGACGCAGATCGACCACGTCGTGATCACCGACGGGATCGAGCCGGGCAAGTTCATGACCTACAAGATCGCGGGCACGGACCATCGCGCGGTGATCGCGCACGTCGCCGTACCGAAGTCTCAGGACTTGGCCGCCGGGCGGTAGATGTAGGGCTGGGACGAGCGGACCGCCTCGGTGAGCATCAGCAGCATGTCGGCGCGGGCCTCGATCGACCGGCCGAACAGGTCGTCGTCACCGGGGATCGGGAAGCCCTTGACGCCGATCGCCAGCTGGCTGAGCAGCACGTGCAGCACGCCGCGGGCGTTGAACACGTTCGGCGTCGGCCACTCCGGCAGGGTCTCGTGCATCAACGGCTGCTGGGCTGCCGTCGCCGCGATCGGCTTCAGCCAGCGCTCGAGTTCGTCGGTGGTCAGCATATTGCGGTGCAGGATCGTCATCACCGCGTGCGCGACCCGGTCGTGCTCCTCGTGGACCCAGCGGTACTGGGTGTCCTTCACGATCCGGTCGGCCAGGACGTCGAGCAGCGCCCGCAGTACGCCGGCGTCGCAGTGCCGCGACCGGGCCAGGGCTCCGATCGCATCCGCGCCGTGGGCCACCGCGTGGGCCCAGCCGCAGTCGGCCACGTACCCGCGCAGGTCGCGCTCGCGCAGCAGCCAGGTGGCCAGCCGGTCGCCCCAGCGCATCACCACCTCGTCGTGCACCAGGAACTCGGCGTTGTCGCGGTGGATCACCTCCGCCAGCGTCAGCGCGGTGAACGAGCGCCGGAACACCGTGTCGGTGCCGTCCTCGCCGAGACCGTAGGCGAGCCCGGCGCAGAGACCGTCACCGAACCCGGGCAGCAGGTCGTCGTAGATCCCGCGCTCGAGCCAGGTGGCCAGCGTCGGGTACGCCAGCGCGTCCCGGATCTGCGGGTTGGTACTGGCCAGCCCGCGGACCAGCTCCTCGGTGAGGTCGGTCAGCGCCCGGTCACGCGGTACCGCGTAGTCCGCGGCCATCACGTCCTGCCAGTACGTCGACTCCACCGAAGCATCCTTTCACTTGGATTCGAACAATCAACACCCATCCGCCGAATCTGTCGAGCCGGGCCCCAGCGGTAGGGTCGTGCCCGTGCCGTCTTTGACCGATGTGGCGCGGAACCACACGACGCTGGACTCCGCCGACCTGGACCGGCTGCAGCTGCTGATCTCGGACTGGCAGATGCTGGCCGACCTGTCCTTCGCCGACCTGGTGCTCTGGCTGCCCGACACCGAGGGGCTCGGGTTCTGGGCCGGAGCGCAGATGCGGCCGACCACCGGCCCCACGGCGTACCTGGACGACATCGTCGGCAGCTTCATCCCGCGCGACCGCCGCCCGCTGCTCGACCAGGCCTACGACGGCGGCCGGATCTGCCGCGAGGGCGACCCGGAGTGGCGCGACGACGTCCCGGTGCGGGTGGAGACCATCCCGGTACGCCGGGGGAGCCGCGTGATCGCCGTGATCGCGCGCAACACCAACCTGCTCGGCGTCCGGACCCCGTCCCGGCTGGAGATCGCCTACCTGCAGAGCGCCACCGACCTGGCCCGGATGATCACCGACGGCATCTTCCCGTACGGCGGGGAGCGGCTGCTGTCGACCACCCCTCGCGTCGGGGACGGATGTATCCGGGTCGATCGGCACGGCATGGTGACGTTCGCCAGCCCGAATGCGTTGTCCGCCTACCGCCGGATGGGCCTCGTCACCGACCTGGTCGGCAGCCGGCTCAAGGACATCACCGCGGACCTGATCAACAGCGGCCGCAAGGTGGACGACGTGCTCGCCTCGGTCGTCACCGGCCGGGCCGCCCAGGAGATCGAGATCGAGAACCCGGAGGCGACGCTGTTCCTGCGGGCGATCCCGCTGCGCGCCGACGGCGAGCACGTGGGCGCGCTGATCCTGCTCCGGGACGTGACGGAGCTGCGCAGCCGGGAGCGGGAGCTGGTCACCAAGGAGGCGACCATCCGGGAGATTCATCATCGCGTCAAGAACAACTTGCAGACCGTCGCCGCGTTACTCCGGATGCAGGCAAGACGCATCACTGTGCCAGAAGCGCAGGCGGCGCTGGCCGAAGCGGTCCGCAGAGTGGGATCGATCGCGATCGTGCACGAGACCTTGTCCGAATCCTTCGACGAGCACGTGGACTTCGACGACGTGGCCGACCGGGTGAGCGCGATGGTCGCGGACGTGTCGACCGTTGCGACGCAGGTGGCGACCCGGCGTACGGGCAGTTTCGGGGTGCTGGACTCCGAGGTGGCCACGCCGTTGGCGATGGTGCTGACCGAGCTGATGCAGAACTCCGTGGAGCACGCATTCGGCGGCCGGGAAGGGGATGCGGCCGGGGAGATCCTGCTGGATGCGCAGCGATCGGTCGGCCGGCTGCGCGTGGTGGTGACCGACGACGGGCTGGGGCTGCCCGCCGGATTCGATTCCGAGACATCGGGGAATCTGGGGCTGTCGATCGTTCGCACGCTGGTGATCGGGGAACTCGACGGAGTACTGGAGTTCGGTCCTCGGCACGACGGTGGTCAGGGGACCACAGTGGTGCTGGACATCCCGGTCAAGGACTGAAAACCCTGTATTTGCGGGGAAAAACGACGCTTCGTGCCTGGGAAATTGAAAGGCCCCGCGGATCCCGCGGGGCCATCTTCGTGAAGCTTGTCAGGCGGTGCGGATGCGAGCGCGGGCGTTGCGGCGCTTGAGAGCGCGTCGCTCGTCCTCACTCAGGCCACCCCAGACACCGTGATCCTGGCCGGCTTCCAGTGCCCAGGCAAGGCACTGCTCACGCACGTCGCAGCGACGGCACACCTGCTTGGCCTCCTCGATCTGCATGATCGCGGGCCCGGTGTTACCGATGGGGAAGAACAGTTCCGGGTCCTCATCGAGGCAAACGGCCCGGTGGCGCCAATCCATGGCGGATCCCATCTCTCTCAGTAGTTTGTCTACGCTGAAGGCTGGTCTGTGCCCAATCAGCGTGCCTGTAATCGCACGGGGGGTTGGTGCGAGGTGTTGTGAACGTTTTCACGAACGACTCCATGTTCCCAATCTCGCGGATGCGAAACAAGGGTTCTGGAGTTGTCGATCCGATCACAACACTTCCTTAACACTCCGAACCGGTGCACAGCGGTTCACCGCGTCCGTATAGCGGACGAGGAAGCCTTCTTGCGATCACCCGTTCACTGCAAGTAACCGACCCGGATGGCCCTGGGGTTACGCAAAACCTCGAATCCCTGTGGGGCTGAAGCTCTCCGATCACCCGTTACCGGCGAGAAGAGGGTCATCATCCCGCTCGGCACTACGCTGGAGCGCGTGCCGACTGAAACGACGCCGTCCACCGCACCGCGCCCGCTCAAGCTAGCTGCGGCCGTGGTCGCAGCGGAAGGCTTTGTGGTCGCTGTTCTGGGAATTGCCGAAGTATTGACGATCGACCGCAACAGGCTGACTCTCGGCGTCACCACCGCAGCGTTCCTGCTCGTTTACGGTGCGGCACTGGTGCTCGTCGCCCGCGGGCTCTACCGGACCTCCACCTGGAGCCGCGGCCCGGCCGTGTTCGCCCAGCTGATCCAGCTCTGCATGGCGTGGAGCTTCTGGGGCGGGGCGACCTCGATCGTGTCGGTGGTGCTCGCGCTCGCAGCCATCGGCGTACTGGCCGGGCTGTTCCAGAAGGTGTCGATGGATGCCTTGGCCGACGACCCGACCAAGGACCACCCCGTCCTCTAGCTACTCCTTCAGCAGGCCGGCCCGGAGTTCGGTGAGGGTGCGGGCCAGCAGGCGGGAGACGTGCATCTGGGAGATGCCGATCTCCTCGGCGATCTGGGACTGCGTCATCCCCCGGAAGAACCGCAGGGTCAGGATCCGCTTCTCCCGGGTCTCCAGCTGGGCCAGCAGCGGTTTGAGGGACTCGCGGTACTCGACGCTCTCCAGCGCCTCGTCCTCGCCACCCAGGCCGTCCAGGACGGTGGTGGCGTCCGCCTCGTTCTGGTCCGGGGCGTCCAGCGAGAGGGTGTTGTAGGCGTTCGCCGACTCCAGCCCCTCGATCACCAGGTCCGGGGCGAGCCCGAGCCGGTCGGACAGCTCGGCGACCGTCGGGGCCCGGCCCAGCTCCTGGGTCAGCTCCGCCGTCGCCGCGGTCAGCGACAACCGCAGCTCCTGGAGCCGCCGGGGGACCCGGATCGCCCAGCCCTTGTCCCGGAAGTACCGCTTGATCTCACCCAGGATGGTCGGCGTCGCGTAGGTCGAGAACTCCACGCCGCGGTCGGAGTCGAACCGGTCCACCGCCTTGATCAGGCCGATGGTGGCCACCTGGACCAGGTCGTCGTACGGCTCGCCGCGGTTGCGGAACCGCCGGGCCAGGTGCTCGACCAGCGGCATGTGCAGCGCGACCATGCCGTCGCGGGCCAGCACGTGGGCCGGATCGCCGGGTTTGGTGGACCCCAGTACGGCGAACAGCTCGGCCGTCCTGGTACGTAGCTCGGTTGGCTCCCGGGGCTCGCCCGGGGTGCGTTCCTCGGTCACGCCTTCTCAGCCGCCGTCGCCGACGAGGTGACCGTGATCGCCAGCCGGCCGTCGACCGTCTCGGCCGCGACCGACTCGACCAGCGCGGTCAGCACGGTCCAGCCGAACGAGCTGGTGTCCGGCTTCCAGCCGTTCGGCACGGTGGCCGAGGTGATGACCCGCAGCAGCGGCGGGTCGATCTCGAAGACGCAGTCCAGCACGCCGTCGGAGGCCTGCGGGAGCAGCAGCGCGCAGGCCTCGTCGACGGCGATCCGCAGATCGTCGATCTCTTCGACGGTGAAGTTGTTGCGGGCCGCCAGGTTGCCGACCACCGACCGCGGTACGGCGATGTAGGCGCCGTCGGCGGGGATGCTGAGGCGGACCTCGGCGGGTCGACCGGTGTTGCTCACAGTGCTGTGCCTCCTGGCTAGTTGTGCTGCTCCGACCGTAGCCTGGTCAGGAAGGTCTTCGTACGCTGATGCTGCGGGTCGCCGATCACCTGGTCCGGCGGACCGGCCTCGACCACCACGCCGCCGTCCATGAAGACCACCGTGTCGGCGACCTCCCGGGCGAACGACATCTCGTGCGTCACCACGAGCATCGTCATCCCCTCGCCGGCCAGTTCCTTCATCACCGAGAGCACCTCGCCGACCAGCTCCGGGTCGAGGGCGGACGTCGGCTCGTCGAAGAGCATCAGCTTGGGCTGCATCGCCAGCGCCCGGGCGATCGCCACCCGCTGCTGCTGGCCGCCGGACAACTGCGCCGGGTATGCCGCGCAGCGGTCGCCCAGGCCGACCCGGTCGAGCAGGGCCTGGGCCCGGTCGCGGGCGGACTTCTTCGACTCGCCCTTGACCTGGACCGGCGCCTCGGCGACGTTCTCCATCGCGGTCATGTGCGGGAACAGGTTGAACCGCTGGAAGACCATCCCGATCTCGCGCCGCTGGGCCGCGATCTGCTTGTCGTTCAGCCGGTACAGCTTGCCGCCGCGTTCGGCGTACCCGGCCAGGTCGCCGTCGACCCAGATCCGGCCGCCGTCGATGTCCTCGAGCTGGTTCACGCAGCGCAGGAAGGTCGTCTTGCCGGAGCCGGAGGGGCCGAGCAGGCAGACCACCTGGCCGGCGTCCACCTCCAGGTCGATGCCCTTCAGCACCTGGTTGTGATGGAACGACTTGGTCACGTTCACCGCGCGGACCAGCGGTCCGGCTGCCACGTCTTCGCTCATCAGATCGTGTCCACTCCCGCCGGCTTCGGCGCCCGTCGTCCGGCCCCACCGAAGCCGCGGCCGAACCGGCGTTCGAGGAAGTACTGGCCCACCATCAGCACACTCGTCGCGGCCAGGTAATACAAGGTCGCGGCGACCATGATCGGGAACGTCTTGTAGTACTGCGACCCGATCGACTGCAGTTGGTAGAACAGCTCGGTGATCACCGGCAGCCCGATCAGCAGCGAGGTGTCCTTCAGCATCGCGATCGTCTCGTTGCCGGTCGGCGGCACGATCACCCGCATCGCCTGCGGCAGCACGACCCGGCGCATCACCTTGCCGCGGCCCATCCCGAGCGCCTGCGCGGCCTCGGCCTGACCCGGATCGACGCTGAGGATGCCGGCCCGGGCGATCTCGGCCATGTAGGCCGCCTCGGACAGCCCGAGGCCGATCACGCCGCCGACCAGGCCGGAGAAGACCGTGTTCGCGTCGACCGTGGCGAACCGCAGGTCACCGTTGAGGCCGAGCCACTCCATGATCTTCCAGTCGAACGGTACGCCGAACGACAGGCCCTTCTGGAACAGGATTCCCAGCGCGCCCATCGTGGTCAGCAGGACCAGCCGGGGCACGCTGCGGAAGAACCAGGTGAACAGCCACGCGACCCCGGACAGCACCGGGTTGGGCGACAGCCGCATCACGGCGAACAGCACGCCGCCGCTCACGCCGACCACCATCGCCAGCGCGGTGACCAGCAGGGTGCCCTTCAGGAAGCCGTTGATGACCGGCTGCTGGTTCATCGCCTCGAAGACGAACTTCCATTCGAAGGCCTTGTTCGTCACCAGCAGGTGGACGAACATCCCGCCCAGCACGATCACGACGGCGATCCCCAGCCAGCGACCCGGGTGCCGGACCGGCACGGCCTTGATCAGGCCGGGCCGGTCGCCGGTCACCGGGGCAGGCTCAGTGCTGCCCGCCATGTCAGGGGTTGACCGCGAAGGTGCTGATCGCGCCGGACTCGTTGCCCCACTTGGCCAGCGCGGTCTTGTAGCCGCCGTCGGTGTTCAGGGCGGTCAGGGCCTTGGCGATCGCCTGCGCGAACGCGGTCTCGGCCTTCGGTACGACGTACCCGTACGGCGCGGCGTCGTAGATGTCGCCGAGTGCGACGACCTTGCCCTGCGACTGCTTGGCGGCGTACAGGACGACGGGGGAGTCGGCCAGCATCGCGTCGGCCTTGCCGGTCGCGACGTCGGCGGTCGCCTGGTCCTGCTTCTCGCGGACCAGCAGGTTGATCTTCGGCTTGCCCGCGTCGGTGCACGCCTTCTGCTTCACCGGGATGTCGTCCTCGAGCTGGGTGGTGCCCTTCTGGACGGCGATGTTCTTGCCGCAGGCGTTCTTCGGGTCGACGCCCTTCGGGTTGCCGGCCGCGGTCGCCCACTGGGTGCCGGCGTTGAAGTAGCTGACCATGTTGACCTGCGCCTTGCGCTTGTCGTTGATCGTGAACGACGAGATGCCCATGTCGTACTTGCCACCCTGGACACCGGTGATGATCGAGTCGAAGGCGGACGGCTGCCAGTCGACCGTGACGCCGAACTTGGCCGCGACGGCGTTGAACACGTCGACGTCCATCCCGGCGACGGTCTTGCCGCCCTGGAGGAACTCGTTCGGCGGGTACGTCGCGTCCACACCGACCACGATCTTCCCGGCCGTCTTGATCTTGGCCGGCAGCGCGGCGGCCAGCTCGGGGTCGATCGACGCCGACGCGGTCGGCGTCGTCGCCGGAGCCGAGTTCGACGGGGTGCTACCGGACAGGGTGTCCGAGCCGCAACCGGCGGCCGAGAGCACCACCACGCCGCCGATCGCGAGCGCCGTACGAAGCGAAAACATCTTGGTCCTCCAACTCAGGGGATTGTTGGTCCCGCATCTAAACACAGCCGTACCGGTCAGGTCGGCTCGACGTGAGTGGGATCGAGCACACGCTTCAGGAAGACGCGGGTGCGCTCCTGGGCGGGGTTGCCGATCACCTCGGACGGTGGTCCCTGTTCGACGATCACGCCGCCGTCCATGAACACCACCCGGTCCGCCACCTCGCGGGCGAACGCCATCTCGTGGGTGACCACGAGCATCGTCATCCCGTCGAGGGCGAGCTTGCGCATCACGGTCAGCACGTCACCGACCAGTTCGGGGTCGAGCGCCGAGGTGGGCTCGTCGAACAGCATCACGGCCGGGTCCATCGACAGCGCCCGGGCGATCGCGACCCGCTGCTGCTGCCCGCCGGACAGCTGGGCCGGGTACGCCGTGACCTTGTCGCTCAGCCCGACCCGGTCGAGGTTCGCCCGGGCGACGGCCTCGGCCTCGGCCGCACTGCGCTTCAGCACGGTCGTCTGGGCGATCGTGCAGTTCGCCAGCACGTTCAGGTGCGGGAACAGGTTGAACTGCTGGAAGACCATCCCGATGTGCTTGCGCGCATCGTCGAGATGACAGTCCCGGTCGGTGATGTCCTCACCGCGGACGAACACCTGCCCCTCCTGGGGCTGGTCCAGCAGGTTCACGCAGCGCAGCAAGGTGGACTTGCCCGAGCCCGACGGCCCGATGATGCAGACGACCTCGCCCTCGCTGACGGTGAAGTCGATGCCGCGCAGGACGTGGTTGCTGCCGAACGACTTGTGCAGGTTCTTGATCTCGATCAGTTCGGTCATCAGCGGGCCCTCGCAGCCTTGGCCTCGAGCCGGCGGACCAGCAGGCCCAGCGGCAGCGTGATGATCAGGTAGCAGAATCCCGCGGTCACCAGCGGCGTCAGGTTCGACTCGGTGTTGGCCAGGTCGCGGCCGAAACCGGTGAGCTCGAAGTCGCCTGCCGACGTACCGATGATGAAGACCAGCGACGAGTCCTTGACGAGCAGGATCAGGTCGTTGGCCAGCGGCGGCAGGACGATCCGGAACGCCTGCGGCAGCACGATCTTGCGGGTCGCGACGCCGAACGGCATCCCGAGCGACCGGGCCGCTTCGAGCTGTCCCTTGGGGACCGCCTGGATGCCGGCCCGGATCACCTCCGCCATGTACGCCGCGGAGACGATGCCGAGCGCGAGCCAGACCGTTCCGTACGGGTCGAACGGGATCACCAGGTTCTGGAACGCGATCGGCAGCAGGGTGAACGCGACGAAGACCACGATCGCCGGCAGGCCGCGGAAGAACTCGATGTAGGCGGTGGCGAGCCACCGGTACGGCCCGACCGAACTCAGCCGCATCAACGCGAGCAGGGTGCCGCCGAGCAGGCCGATCACGAACGCGCCGATCGTGTACTCGATCGTCTTCACGAACGCGGTCGGCAGCCCGCTGGTGAACGCCGACTTGATCAGCGCCGGCTTGAAGAAGACGCTGCCGATCTGGCCCCAGTCCGCGGTGAAGGCGGCGACCAGCACGATGACGACGAGGATCGCGTACTGGATCGCCCGCGACCGCTGCGATCGCTGCCGCGGGCTCAACCCTTTGCGTGGCTCAACGCTGGTGTCGCTACTCACTTCTTGGGCTCAATCCCGAACCACTTCTTGTAGATCGTGTTGTAGGTCCCGTCCGACTTGGCCTTGGCGAGCAGTTCGTTGAACTTGCTGACCAGCTTGTCGGCGCTCGGGTCGCCCTTCTTCGCCGCGAAGCCGTACTTCTCGCCGGTGTCGAACTCGGTCGCCACCTCGGTGTCGGGGTTCGCGGTGACGAAGTTGTACAGCGCCCCGTTGTCGTTGATCGCGGCGTCGACCTTGCCGGACTTCACGCTGTTGGTCTGCAGGGCCAGGTCGTTGAAGACGATGACCTCGAAGCCGTCCTTCTTGGCCGCCGCGTCGGCGTAGTCCTTGCCGGTGGTGTCGGCCTGGACACCGACCTTCTTGCCCTTCAGGTCTTCCAGCGACTTGTACGGCGCGCCCTTCTTCACCAGCAGCACCTGCGAAGCGTCCATGTACTGCGAGGTGATGTTGAGCGCGGCCGCCCGGGTATCGGTGATCGTCATCGCACCCATGCCCATGTCGCACTTCTTGGCCTGGAAGGCCGCGCCGGAGGTGATCTGCGCCCACTCGATGCTGATCACTTCCTGCTCCACGCCGAGGTCCTTGGCGAGCAGGTCGAGCAGGTCGACGTCGAAGCCGACGACCTTGCTGCCGTCCTTGTACTCGAAGGGCTTGTACGACAGGTGCGTGCAGGTGGTCAGTTTGCCGGACTTCACCAGCGTGATGCCGTCGAGCTTGGCCGCGTCCCCGCCGGAGCCGGAGTCCTTCCCGCAGGCCGACATGCTGAGCGCCAGCAGGGCGACCGCGACGGCGGCGAGCTTGGCTCGGCTCGGGCGGACAGTTTTATGGCTGATCATGCTGGGCTCCTCGACAGTCGTTCCGGAACGCCGCCCCGATCGGTGCCGGGCCGGTTGCCCGCATCCTGACACAGCAGGCAGGCGCCTGTCGGCGACCTTTCCCGGAAGAGACTCGATCGTCACCCGGCCGCAGTCGTGTGGGCACCCTCACAGATAGGACCAGTGCCTCCTGTGGTTTACTCGTAACGACGGGTGACCCCCTGGCAACGGCGCCGTTCGACGCACCCTGAATCGAACGCCCACTCCTTGTAAACGCTTGCTCACACTTGATGTGAAGGGTCCCGCCAATGGTCGCCGAACTGTTCCCGTCCGCCTCCGATTCCGCCAGTGCCGACAAGTTCGGCGACGATCCCGTCTTCGAGCTGCACCGTGGCGGCAAGATCGAGGTGACGTCCTCGGTGCGCGTCGCGGACGCCGATGATCTTGTCGATGGCCTACACGCCTGGCGTCGCCCGGGTCTGTACAGCGATCGCCGAGGACCCGTCGCTGGTTCGCCGCTACACCTGGAAGTCGAACGTCGTCGCGGTGGTCACCGACGGCACCGCAGTACTGGGTCTCGGAGACATCGGACCGGACGCTTCGCTGCCGGTGATGGAGGGCAAAGCCCTGCTGTTCAAGGAGTTCGGCGGCGTCGACTCGGTGCCGATCGCGCTGGACTGCACCGACGTCGACGAGTTCGTGGAGACCGTCGTACGGATGGCGCCGTCGTTCGGTGGCATCAACCTGGAGGACATCTCCGCGCCGCGCTGCTTCGAGATCGAGCGCCGGCTGAAGGAGCGGCTGGACATCCCGGTCTTCCACGACGACCAGCACGGTACGGCGGTCGTCGTACTCGCTGCCCTGCGCAACGCGCTGCGGGTCACGGGCAAGTCGATCTCGGACATCCGGGTCGTCATCTCCGGCGCCGGAGCCGCAGGTGTCGCCTGCGCCCGCATCCTCTTGCAGGCCGGCGTCGGCGACCTCACCGTGGTCGACAGCAAGGGCGTCCTGCACGAGGACCGCTCGGACCTTAACCCGGTCAAGCTTTCACTGGCCCAGGACACCAACACCGGCGGCATCTCCGGCCGGCTCGTCGACGCCCTTGACGGCGCGGACGTCTTCCTGGGCGTCTCCGGCGGCACCGTCCCCGAGGACGCCGTCGCCCGGATGGCCCCCGGCGCGATGATCTTCGCCCTGGCCAACCCCAACCCGGAAGTCCACCCCGACATCGCCCACCGGTACGCCGCGGTGGTCGCCACCGGCCGCTCCGACTTCCCCAACCAGATCAACAACGTCCTGGCCTTCCCCGGCATCTTCCGAGGCGCCTTCGACGTCAACGCCTCCCGAATCACCGAAGGCATGAAACTAGCCGCCGCCGAGGCCCTGGCCGACCTCATCCCCGCCGCGGACCTCACCCCCGACTACATCATCCCGTCCCCCTTCGACCCCCGGGTCGGCCCCGCAGTAGCCGCCGCCGTCGCCGCTGCAGCCCGCGCCGACGGCGTAGCCCGCGCCTGATTCGCCCCGCCGAACACCGCTTTTTCGTTCGCTGACACGTTTATAGCCCGTCAGCGGACGAAAGACGTGTTCGGCGTGCCTAAGGTGGGGGACATGCTTGCTGCCTATGCCGCTGGGGTCCAACGCCGACGATCCGTTGTCCGTGTCTCGAGGTGGGGGAGCGGCCGGAGCCGGTCGAGCATGGACGGGTGGGTGACGGTCGATGTGAAGGCGTCGGCGCTTGAACCATCACGATCTTTGGTCGTTGAAGGGGGTTGGGCTGCCGGCGCAGAATCTGCCGATGATTCTGGGGTGCGATGCGGCCGGGACCGATCCGGACGGCAACGAGGTGGTTGTGCATGCGGTGATCTCGGATCCGTCGTGGCACGGGGACGAGACGCTCGACCCGAAGCGGTCGTTGCTGAGTGAGCGGTATCAGGGGACGTTGGCGGAGAAGGTCTCGGTGCCGGCGCGGAACGTCGTACCGAAGCCGGCTGGGTTGTCCTTCGAGCAGGCAGCTTGTCTCCCGACGGCTTGGCTCACGGCGTACCGGATGCTTTTCACCCAGTCCGACCTGAAGCCGGGCGACACGGTGCTCGTGCAAGGCGCCGGCGGTGGGGTCGCGATCGTCGCTGATCACGCTGGCGCGCGCCGCCGGGATCCGGGTCTGGGCGACGAGCCGGGACGAGGGCAAGCGGGCGAAGGCGCTGGAGATCGGGGCGCACGACGTGTTCGAGTCCGGTGCGCGGTTGCCGGAACGCGTCGACGCGGTGATGGAGACCGTCGGCGAAGCCACCTGGTCGCATTCGCTGAAGTCGCTGAAGCCGGGCGGCACGGTGGTGATCTCCGGCGCGACCAGCGGCCAGGCGCCGAAGTCGGCCGAGCTGAACCGGATCTTCTTCCTGCAACTGCGGGTCCAGGGTTCCACGATGGGCACCCGGACCGAACTGGCCGAGCTGGTCCAGTTCATGGCGAACGCGGGGATCTCACCGCACATCGACAGCACCTTCGCGCTGGCCGACGCCCGGCAGGGTTTCGCGAAGCTGCACGAGGGCGACGTCTTCGGCAAGATCGTCTTCACTGTCTGATGGACCCGGTGATCCGCCGGGCGACGGTCGCTGACGCCGAGGCCGCCGCGCGGTGTCACGTGCTCTGCTGGCGCGAGGCGTACGCCGGGTTGGCCGACCCGGAGCTGTTGCTGGCGCGCACGAGCGACCTCGTACGGCGTACCGAGCGCTGGGCCGGCCAGATCGAGGCCGGACTGGTGCGCTGGATCGCGGTGAACCCCTCCTCGGACGTGCCGATCGACGATCAGGTGGTCGGGTTCGCCTCGCCCGGGGGGGCGCGGGACGAGGATGCGCCGGTCCCGCTGGAGCTGTATGCGATCTACGCCCGGCAGGCGTGGTGGGGGACCGGGCTGGCCGGGCGGCTGCTGGACGTTGCTATCGGCAAGGAACCGGCCAGTCTGTGGGTCTTCGAGGGGAACGCGCGGGCGCTGGCCTTCTACGCCAAGCACGGATTCGCGCCGGACGGGGCACGCCTGTACGACGAGGCCTTCGGCCTGTTCGAGATCCGCCTGGTGCGCCGGGAACGCTGAGGCGGGCGGTTCGCGGCCAGGCGTGTGACATCGTCGGCCAACGACGTTTCATGCCGGAAACATTGCCGTCGCACCGGGGCAACGAGGCTGGCGCAGGCTGGGCTTACCGCGGGAAACCCCCACGGATTCGATCCGCCCGATCGATGAAGCGAGCAGGAGTGCCCATGAGGCCCACTTTGACGGTGATCGCCGACCCCGCCGACCGCTGGATGACGAAGGCTGCGTGCGTCGGCCAGGCGCCGTCGTACGACGAAAGCGCGAGCCAATGGGAGCAGCGCAAGGCCCAGGCCGTCTGCCTCACCTCGTGCCCCGTGCTCGAGGAGTGCCGCGAGTGGGCCCGCCGGACCAAGTTCACCGGGACCGCTGCCGGCGAGAAGTTCCTCTACGGGCGCCGCCGCGGCCGCCCGGGCCCCGCTGAGCGCCGCCGTACGGTTGTCGTCGAGGAAGCCCAGCAGGCGAGCTAGACGCCGACCAGCTCGTCGACGCGTTCCTCGGCGGGCTTCTCGGTACGCCGGAAGGGGGCCGTGATGGTCGGGAGCAGCTCACGCCGGTTCCGGACCATCACGTAGATCGTCAGCGCCAGGTAGACGCCGCTGATCACATAGCGACCCGTTTGGCCCGGTACTGCGAACTGCACGGCGAACAGCGCCAGCAGCGTCCAGGCAGCCCAGCGGGGAAAGCGCAGTGTCAGCAGGATCGCGATGCCGAGCAGCGTCTGCGTCGCTGTCAGCAGGAACTCCTCTACCTGGCGGCCGTCGAGTGCGAGAGCTGCACCTCCGCCACCGATGCCGTAGGCGATCGGGAGGCTGCCGATGAGCAGCGTCCACTGGTTCACCTTGGCTGAGATCAGCAGGCCGAGTGCGGCACCGCCCTTGCCGCGCCAGGCGAACAGCAGCGCCACGATGAACTCAGGAGCCTCCGAAGCCAGCGGGGCCAGCCACTGCACCAGCAGGAACTGGTCGAGGCCCAATGCTTGGCCGCCCTCGACCAGGGAGTTGGCGAACGGCTCTGCCGCCAGCAGGATCACCACTGCCGCCGTGACGAACATGGCGATCACAGTGATCCGGCGTTGGTTCGTCGGCAGCTCTCCGATGCGCTTGGCCGGGCCTACCAGGTCAGGCTCCTCGTCGTGCCCGGAGGAGGCTGCCCGGTAGAGGTAGTAGGCGAAGAAGGCGAGCAGTGCGATGCCCAGCATCAGGTGGATCTCGCCGGTCACCGGGATGATGAAGGCGACCACACCGGCGACTGCCAGGAAGCCCAGCTCGCGCCGGTAGCCCGAGTCGAGCACTAGGGCTTTGACGGAACGTCCGCTGCGGCGACTGGCGACGTACAGGCTGACCAGTACGACGCTGGACCAGCCGAGGCCGAGCAGGAGCCGGTTGGAGCCGGTCATGTTGGCTGCCGCGTACTGCACGTACTCCGGCTTGCTGCCGGCGGTATGGGCGAAGTACAGGTCGACCGCGTACTCAGGGAGGACGGCGATCACGGCCAGCAGGGCGATGGCCAGACCGCCGGAGATGTCCATCTCGGCGGCTTCGGCCGCCCAGGCCAGCACGAACGACGCCGCGACGACTCCGAGACCGAAGATCACGATCGCCAGCGGGGCGCACGGATGCACGCCGGTCACCCGGAGTGCGACCGCCGGAACCGCCGCGATCAGCAGGAGCAGCACGGGGCGAAGTGCTCTGAACATGGTTCAAGCCTGCCACCATTTCGATACTTTCGCAATTGCGAAAGTGTGAGACCGTCCTCACGACCGGCCTGCCGTACTGCGAACGGCCCGCGCGGGGCGACAATGACTCCGCCATGACCACCACGCCGCCTGAGCCGCCTGCTTCGGAGTCGCCTCCGGAGCCCACGAGGGCGCAGCTCGAATCCGCCGCCGGCACCTTCGCGATGCTCTCCGCCCCGGTACGCCTGCACCTGGTGTCCTTGGCCGCCCAGGGCGAGTACGACGTCGGCACCCTCGCCGAGCGGGCCGGCGTCAGCATCGCCACCGCCAGCCAGCACCTCGCCAAACTCCGGCTGGCCGGCATCATCACCGCCCGCCGCGACGGCCGCCGCCACATCTACACCGTCGACGACCCCCACGTCCTCAACCTGGTAGACCAGATCTTCGAACACATCGCCCCCGACGGCACCCTCGCCCCCGACCCACCCCTCCGCCACCGCCCACCCCACACGGACTAACTACCTGCTGGCTGAGGCTGTCTAGCCCCCGCCACCGCCTACGGACGCTCCTTCGTCGCGCCCTACGCCGGCCGGCCCCACCCGCCCCCAACCCGCGCTCCTAATGAGCGTGCTGAAACCCGCGCATGGCTGAGGTGGGCGGGCCTGCTGTCCCGTGTGCGCCGGGCGGCAGCTGATCTCGGTTGGCCGTGCTTGCCTTGAACCACATCGGGCGGGCTTGGACATGGTGTGACATGTCCAAGGCCAGACTTTCCTGTCCGGACCTGCGGGGTTTAAGGCTGTCTGAAGGTCGGTTCTGAGGATCGGATCGAGTCCGTCCGGTGTGGGCGGTCGACCTGGGGGTGTTTATGACGGCCGGACTGCGGATCAGCTCGGAGAACTGTTCGGTTGGCAAGGCGCTGGCGGTGGTCGGGGAGCGGTGGTCGCTGCTGATCGTGCGGGAAGCGTTCGACGGCGTACGGGTGACAAGTACCTGGCCGATCCTGCAGGGCCCTCGATCATCCCGCGGCACCTGGCTTGCGACGAGCCCGTCCGCGTAGTCCTCGAATGCGTCGGCCACGGCCCGGTCCTACCCACCGAAGTACGCCGTACGCCGGGGCCTGGCGCCCGCTAGAGGATGTGGCGGAGGTAGCGCTCGGGGGCTTCTAGGTAGGCCTGCCAGTTCTTGACGATCTCCAGGTCTCGCCAGACGGCCTCGCGGATGCCCCAGTCGCCTACTTCCAGGATGGTGGCGCCGGGCAACGAGCAGACGATGGGGGAGTGGGTGGCGCAGATGACCTGGGCGCCGCCGGTGGCCAGTTCGTTCAGTACGCCGACCAGGGCGAGGCTGGAGGAGAAGGACAGGGCCGACTCGGGTTCGTCCAGGCAGTAGAGGCCGGGGCTGTCGAAACGGCTACGCAGTACTTCGAGGAAGCCTTCGCCGTGACTCAGTTCGTGGAAGCGCGGGTCTTCCCGATACGGACTCGGGTTCTGCTCCAGGTAGGTGTAGTAGCCGTGCATGGTCTCGGCGCGGAGGAAGAACCCCCAGCGCGCGGATCCGGCGCCACGGGTCAACTGCAGGTCACCGGCCAGCGACGATTCCGACGCGCGGGTCGTCAGCCGGGCGCCGGTGGAGCCGCCCTCGGGCGACATGCCGAAGGCGATCGCGATCGCTTCGACCAGCGTGGATTTGCCGGCGCCGTTCTCCCCGACGAGAAAGGTGACGCCGGCGCTGAACTCAAGACCATCAGTGAGGATCTGCCGCACCGCCGGGATCGTGTGCGGCCAGGCCCCGGAAACACGAACGTCCTTCGCCGCGGCAACCCGGCGTACGGGATGAACAGCGAAGGACATTCAGTAAGGCTAGAACAGCAGGGGGTGTAGTGGCGGCTCGAACGGTCAGGGGGTGGCGGCTAGAACAGCAGCGGGTCTAGTCGTCTTCGTCGTCGAGTCTGGCGAGCCAGGTGGCGAAGCGTTCCATCGGGGTTTCGAATTCGGGGTTCAGGTCGACGAACTCGCGGAGCCGCTCGGCGACCCAGGCCAGCGTGACGTCTTCCTCGCCACGCCGGCCTTCGAGTTCTTCGATCCCTCGGTCGGTGAAGTACACGTCAGGCGAAGGCCTGCTTCATCAGCGTCGCCGCCTCGGCGACGTGGACACCGTGCGCGCCGACCGAGGTCGCCGACATGGCCGGCCGGGACACCCGGTAGAACGGCTTGCCGCCCAGGTGCTCGGTCAGGTTCAGCGCCATGAACGGCCACGGGCCCTGGTTCGCGGGCTCGTCCTGGACCCAGCGGATCTCCTGCAGGTTCGGGTACTTCGCGAGCTCGGCCTTGATCTCCTCGGCGGGCAGCGGGTAGAGCTGCTCGACCCGCAGTACGGCGGTCTCGATCGTGTCCGGCTCGGCCTTCTTGCGCTCGGCGAGGAGGTCGTAGAAGATCCGGCCCGAGGTCAGGATGACGCGCTTGACCGCACCGAGGTTCTGCGCGGTTTCGGTGTCGCCCAGGATCGGCTTGAACGTGCCGCTGGTGAGCTCTTCCGGCTGCGACACCGCTGCCTTCAACCGGAGCAGCTGCTTCGGCGTGAAGACGATCAGCGGGTTGTGCTCCTCCTGCAGCGTGTGGCGCCGCAGCAGGTGGAAGTACGACGCCGGCGTGGACGGCTGTGCCACGGTCATCGCGTTCTCCGCGCACAGCGCCATGAAGCGCTCGATCCGGGCCGACGAGTGGTCCGGCCCCTGGCCCTCGTAACCGTGCGGCAGCAGCAGGACGACACCCGACTTCTGGCCCCACTTCGCCTCACCGGCCGAGATGTACTCGTCGATGATCGACTGGGCGCCGTTGACGAAGTCGCCGAACTGCGCCTCCCACAGCACCAGCGCGTCGGGCCGCGCCACGGAGTACCCGTACTCGAAGCCGAGTGCCGCGTACTCGCTCAGCAGCGAGTCGTAGACGTAGAAGTTCGCCTGCTGCTCGTCCAGGTGCTGCAGCGGCACGTAGTCCTGACCGTTGACCCGGTCGATGACCGCGGCGAACCGCTGCACGAACGTCCCGCGCCGGCTGTCCTGACCCGCGAGCCGGACCGGACGCCCGGCCAGCAGCAGCGAACCGAAGGCGGTCATCTCCGCGCTGGCCCAGTCGACCGGGCCCTGGGTGATCGCGGCAGCACGACGCTGCAGCTGCGGCATCACCTTCGGGTGAGCGGTGAAGCCCTCCGGCAGCGTGGTGTACGCGTCGGCGATCTTCTTCAGTACTTCGGGCGTGGTCGCGGTCGCGTCCGGGCCCTCCGGCTTGTCCGGGTAGACCGGGACGGTCACGTACGGCGCCGGCGTATCCGGCTGCGACTTCGCCTCGCGCACCTCGGTGAACACCCGCTCCAGCCGCTGCTGGAAGTCGCGCATCGCCTGCTCGGCCTCTTCGACCGTGATGTCGCCACGGCCGATCAGGGCCTCGGTGTAGAGCTTGCGGACGGACCGCTTCTGCTCGATCAGGTCGTACATCAGCGGCTGGGTGAACGACGGGTCGTCGCCCTCGTTGTGACCGCGGCGGCGGTAGCAGACCAGGTCGATGACGACGTCCTTGTTGAACGCCTGGCGGTACTCGAAGGCGAGATCCGCGACCCGGATGCAGGCCTCGGGGTCGTCGCCGTTCACGTGGAAGATCGGCGCCTGGACCATCCGCGCGACGTCGGTGCAGTACATCGACGAGCGCGACGAGGCCGGCGAGGTGGTGAAGCCGACCTGGTTGTTGACGATCACGTGGATCGTGCCGCCGGTGCGGTACCCGCGCAGCTGCGACAGGTTCAGCGTCTCGGCCACGACACCCTGGCCCGCGAAGGCCGCGTCACCGTGCACGAGCAGCGGCAGCACCGGGAAGGCGGCGCCCTGGTCGAGGATGTCCTGCTTGGCCCGGACGATGCCCTCGAGCACCGGGTCGACGGTCTCCAGGTGGGACGGGTTCGCCGCCACCGACACCTTGATCTTGTCGCCGAACTCGGAGACGAACTCGCCCTCGGCGCCCAGGTGGTACTTCACGTCACCCGAGCCCTGGACCGTCCGCGGGTCGATGTTGCCGTCGAACTCGCGGAAGATCTGGCTGTACGACTTGCCGACGATGTTCGCCAGCACGTTCAGCCGGCCGCGGTGCGCCATCCCGATGGTGACCTCGTCGAGCCCGGCCCCGGCGGCCTCCTCGCAGAGCTCGTCGAGCAGCGGGATGGTGGTCTCGCCACCCTCCAGCGAGAACCGCTTCTGGCCGACGTACTTGGTCTGCAGGAAGGTCTCGAACGCCTCGGCCTCGTTCAGCTTGGCCAGGATCCGGAGCTGCTCCTCGCGCGGCGGCTTGGTGTGCGGCCGCTCGATCCGCTCCTGCAGCCACTTGCGCTGCTCGGGGTCCTGGATGTGCATGTACTCGATGCCGACGGTCCGGCAGTACGAGTCGCGCAGGATGCCGAGGATGTCGCGCAGCTTCATGAACCGGCGGTCGCTCTGTGCCCCGAAGGAGCCGGTGGCGAACTCGCGGTCCAGGTCCCACAGCGTCAGGCCGTGGGTGGCGACGTCCAGGTCCGGGTGGCTGCGCTGCTTGTACTCCAGCGGGTCGGTGTCGGCCATGATGTGGCCGCGCACCCGGTACGCGTGGATCAGCTCCAGGATCCGGGCCTGCTTGCTGATGTCCTCCTCGTGGCTGTGCGGGAGGTCGGCGGCCCAGCGGATCGGCTCGTACGGGATCCGCAGGCTCTGGAAGATCTCGTCGTAGAAACCCTCCTCGCCGAGCAGCAGCTTGTGCAGCCGGCGCAGGAACTCACCCGACTGGGCGCCCTGGATGATCCGGTGGTCGTACGTCGAGGTCAGCGTCATCACCTTGCTGACCGCGAGCTTGGCCATCGTCTCCTCGGCCGCCCCCTGGTACGCCGACGGGTAGTCCATCGCGCCGACGCCGATGATGCAGCCCTGGCCGGCCATCAGCCGCGGCACCGAGTGCTGGGTGCCGATCGTGCCGGGGTTGGTCAGGCTGATCGTGGTGCCCTGGAAGTCGGGCAGCGCGAGCTTGTTGTCCCGGGCCCGCCGGACGATGTCCTCGTAGGCCATCCAGAACTCGGCGAACGTCATCGACTCGGCGGCCTTGATCGACGGCACCAGCAGCTGCCGGGTGCCGTCGGGCTTCGACATGTCGATCGCGAGGCCGAGGTTGATGTGCTGCGGCTGGACCAGGGTCGGCTTGCCGTCGGTCTCGTCGTACGACGCGTTCATCTCCGGCAGCGTCTTGAGCGCCTTCACCAGCGCCCAGCCGACCAGGTGGGTGAACGAGATCTTGCCGCCGCGGGCGCGCCGCAGGTGGTTGTTGATGACGATCCGGTTGTCGATCAGCAGCTTGACCGGCACCTCCCGGACGCTGGTCGCGGTCGGGACGTGGAGGCTGGCCTCCATGTTCTGCGCCGTCCGCGCGGGCGCGCCGCGCAGGATCTTCCGCTCCGAGTCCGCGCTGGTCTCGGGTGCGGGCTTGGGCTGCGCGCTGGGCGGCTGGTTCACCGTGCCTCCGGTCGGGGCTCCGCTCGCGGCGGGGGCGGCTTTGGCTGGGTTGGCTGCAGGCTGTACTGCGGGCGCCGGCGTCGCGGCCCGTGCGGTGGGTGCCGCGGCCGGGGCCGGCGCGGCGGCGGCTGCCTGGGCGGCCGGCTGACTGGAGGAGGGCGCGGCGGCGGCGGTACCCCGGCTGGGCGCCTCCGGCGTCTTGTTGTCCGACACGGCATCGGGACGGGGAGCGTCGGCCGGGCCGGTCTTCACCGGCTTCGCGTCACCCGTGCTGTCCCCCTTGAAGCTGTCGCTCTCGAAGTAGCTCGACCAGGCCTGGTCCACCGACTTCGGATCCTGGAGGTACTTCTCGTACATCTCGTCGACCAGCCATTCGTTCGCTCCGAAGGCTGCAAGGGGGTTCGTTTCTGATGGCTCGGTGGCCACTTGGCAGTTCGCCTCTTCCGATCGGGTCAGATACCACTGTTATGACTACGGGTGTTATGGGGTGCTCCCGAGCCAAGGCTAATAGCTGCCGCAACTGTTGCGCAGCCCGGGATCACCGGACCAGTCGACCAACTGGTTGGCGCGGGCCGAGTTGATCGATCGACAGCTGGAACACCTTCTGCCGTGGTGTTTCAGGAGGCCGCGGGCAATCCCGTTTGACAGCCGCCCGATCGGACTGCTGCCGGACTGCCGGAGCCGTTGCAGTACGGGCCTTCCGGCGCCCAGGGCAATGGTTCGGGCGGTAGCCGGTTGAGCGTGTCTGGCCACTGTATGCAGCTGCCTCCTTGCGCCCTGTCATGCACATCTGTGCACAAAGGTGTGGTCAACGTCACTCACCGGATCAGTCCAGTTCTCAGCGATTGGCTAGCCGGCGGACCAGCTTCAGGCCGGACCAGGTGGCATCGATCGCACACACCTTCACGTCCACCACACCGAGCGGCAGGGCCAGCTCGCGGACCCCGTTCTCGTCCAGATCGGTCGGTACGCCGGACGCCCGCTTCGGCCAGGCGACCCAGATCATCCCGGCGGTAGTAGTCCGCGGCAACAGCACCGGCAACCGCTTGGCCAGCCGCGCCCGATCCGCACAGAACAGCAAGATCAGCTCGTACTGCGTACTCGCCCGCCCGAGTCGTCCCACCGGCGCCACCTCGTCCGGCAACCCCTCGATGACGAACCCGTCCGGTGCCCCATCCAGCAATACGGCGTACCCGGGCTTGATCCCGAGCTTCGCAGCCAGCGGTTTCCCGGAGTACCCGACCGTCGTCATGCCTCAGATTGTCACCTTTGAACGACGCCCAGCGGCATACCCTTTCCTTCCCTTGTTTTGCTCTTCGCGACTCGCCCAGCGGCATACTGTGCGAATGGCGTTGACGGACGAGGCGATCGTCAAGATCAAAGACATGATCACCTCGGGGGAGCTCGGGCCGGGAGACCGCTTGCCCAAGGAGGCCGACCTGGCGGCCCGGCTCGGGTTGTCGCGCAACTCGCTGCGGGAAGCGGTCAAGGCGCTCACGCTCGTCAACGTGCTCGACGTCCGGCACGGCGACGGCACGTTCGTCACCAGCCTCGACTCCGCACACCTGCTCGACGCGCTGAGCTTCATGGTCGACCTGCACCGCGACGACTCGGTCCTGCAGTTCTTCGAGGTACGCCGGCTGCTGGAGCCGGGCGTCGCCGCGCTCGCCGCCGGCCGGATCAGCAAGGAGCAACTCGAGGACCTCCGGACCCTGACCGAGGGCCTCACCACGTCCCCTGGCGTGGACGAGCTCGTCACCAACGACCTCAGATTCCACCGCGGCATCGCCGAGGCGACCGGCAACGCGGTCGTCTGCTCCCTCCTCGACGGCATCTCCGGCGCCACCCAGCGAGCCCGGATCTGGCGCGGCGTCACCCAGGCCGGCGCCGTCGAACGCACCCTGGCCGAACACACCGCCATCCTCGACGCGATCGAACTCGGCGACGCCGACGCCGCCCGCGCCTGGATGACCGCCCACATCGCCGGCATCGAAACCTGGCTCCGCAAGGCCCCCTGAGTCAGACCACGTTATTCGGGTTGAACGGCGGCCGGGGGGTCCTCTAACCTTGAGGACGTCACATTGCCTCCGGCAGGGGTTCGGGTTGAACAACTGAGATCTCTCTTCAGCAGCGGTTGATCGCCACCGATCGGTGTGTGGTCTCGTTCGAGATCTCGGAGTACAACCTGATGTCATATTCCCTGACGTGCACTGACCTCTTTTTCGCCTGGCCCGACGGCGACGTGCTGTTCGACGGCCTGAGCTTCGTCGCCGGACCCGTCCGGTCGGGGCTGGTCGGCCGCAACGGCGCCGGCAAGTCCACGCTGCTCCGGCTGATCGCCGGCCGGCTGAACCCGCAGCGCGGCTCGATCCGCGTCTCGCGGCGAACTCGGCTACCTGCCGCAGGACCTGACCCTCGACGTCACGCTGACCGTCGACCAGGCCCTCGGCATCGCCGGGATCCGGCAGGCGATCAGCGCGATCGAGGCCGGCGACGCCTCCGAGCAGAACTTCGCGATCGTCGGCGACGGCTGGGACGTGGAGGAGCGGGCCGAGGCGTTGCTCGGCAAGCTCGGCCTCGGCTCGATCGGGCTCGACCGCAACGTCGGCGAGCTGTCCGGCGGCGAGACGATCCTGCTCGGCCTGGCCGGCGAGCTGCTCAAGCGACCCGACGTACTGCTCCTCGACGAACCGACCAACAACCTGGACCTGCGGGCCCGCAGGCATCTGTACGACGCGGTCGACACGTTCCGCGGCGCGCTGATCGTGGTGAGCCACGACCGGGAGCTGCTCGACCGGGTGGACCAGATCGGCGATCTGCGCAGGGGCGACCTCACCTGGTACGGCGGCAACCTCACGGCGTACGAGGAAGCCATCGCTGTCGAGCAGGAGGCGGCCGAGCGGATGGTCCGGGTCGCCGAATCCGATCTGCGCAAGCAGAAACGCGAACTGGCCGAGGCCCGGATGAAGATGGATCGGCGCCGGGCCGCCGGGCAGCGCGCGTTCGAGGCCGGCGGCATCCCGAAGATCGTGGCCGGCAACCTGAAGCGCAACGCCCAGGTGTCGGCGGCGAAGCACATCGGCATGCACACCGACCGGTTCGACGCCGCGAAGGAGGCGCTCGACGAGGCGGAGGAGAAGGTCCATGACGACGAGAAGATCCGCGTCGACCTGCCGAAGACCTCCGTCCCGGCAGGCCGCATCGTCCTGAGCTGGAGGATTTCGTACTGCGAACCGGCCTCGAGGCCGATCTCTCGAGATCCGCGGACCGGAGCGGATCGCCCTGGTCGGTCCGAACGGCGCCGGCAAGAGCACCCTGCTGCACGCGATCGTCGCGGACGAGAAGCCACTCGTCCCCTATCGACTGCTACCGCAGCGACTCGACCTCCTCCGAGACGACCTCTCAGTAGCGGAGAACCTGGCCCTCCTCGCCCCCAGCGGTCGAGAACCAGGACCGCCGCTCCCGCCTGGCCCGCTTCCTCTTCCGTGGCCGCGCCGCCGACCAACCAGTCAGCACCCTCTCCGGCGGCGAACGCTTCCGCGCCACCCTCGCGGCCCTCCTGCTCGCCGAGCCCCCGCCACAGCTACTGATGCTCGACGAACCCACCAACAACCTCGACCTGTCCAGCGTCGCCCAACTCCAAGAGGCCCTAGCCTCCTACCAGGGAGCCCTCCTGATCGCCAGCCACGACCTCCCCTTCCTCCGCACCATCGGCATCACCCGCTGGATCCAGCTCGACCACGACGAGCTGACCGACATTGAACCGCTCTAGCCGGTACTACAAACCGCGCTGCTCCGTCCCAGCTGGACCAACCGCGGAAAATCCCGCCGGTAGCCGCTGATCGCGGAGGGCTAGGACAGGCAACTGTGGCCGTGAACAAGTTATGACTTGTTCACGGCCACAGTTTGTTGTTCAGGCCTCCGGAGTGGGGGCGTCTTCGCGGAGGAGGCCGGTGGATTTGAGGTCGGTCCAGACGGCTGGGGGGATCTCTATGCGGGACAGGGCGGCGTTGGTGTGGACCTCTTCGGCGTTGCGGCAGCCTACGGCGATGCCTGCGACGGCTGGGTGGGCCAGCGGGAACTTCAGGGCGACCGCGGGGAGGGTGACGCCGTGGGATTCGCAGACGTCGGCCAGCTTGTTTGCCTTGTCTACCAGGTCGGCCGGTGCCGGGCTGTAGTTGAAGGTGGCGCCCGGCGCTGGGCGGGGCTGGGACAGGAGGCCGGAGTTGAAGATGCCGACGGCAACGATCTGGACGTCGTTGGCGACACAGGCCGGTACGACGTCGTCCAGGCCGTCGGGATCCAGCAGGGTGTAGCGGCCGGCCAGCATGATGACGTCGATGTCCACCTCGTTGACGAAGCGGGTCAGCATCGCGGTCTGGTTCATCCCGGCGCCGATCGCACCGATCACGCCCTGCTCGCGGAGCTCGATCAGCGTCGGGAAGGCCGTGGCGACAGCCTCGGAGTAGTGGTCGTCGGGATCGTGGACGAAGACCACGTCGAGGCGGTCGGTGCCGATCCGGCGCAGCGAGTCCTCGATGCTCTGCAGAACTCCGTCGCGACTGAAGTCCCAGCGACGGCGCCGCTTGGTAACCACTGTGAAGCCTTGGTCGTCGGCTGCTTCGGTGTCGGTCTCGTAGATGATCCGCCCGACCTTCGAGGACAGCACGTACTCCGAACGCGGCTTACCCGCCAACGCCAGACCCAGTCGCTCCTCGGCGAGACCGAGTCCGTAGTGCGGCGCGTTGTCGAAGTACCGCCAGCCCTCTTCCCAGGCTGCCTCGACCGCGGACACGGCTTCGGCCTCGGAAACGACAGCGGTCATCCCGGCCAGCGGTGCCCCGCCGAGCCCGATCCGCGCATCGTCCGGAAAGAGCTTCACGACTTCGCCGCCGGAAGCCGCAGGTTCTGCATGCCACCGTCGACGGCGAGCGCAGTACCGGTTGTCGAACCAGCGAGCGGCGAAGCGAGATAGGCAATCGCCGCAGCCACCTCCTCAGCCGAGACCAACCGGCCCATCGGCTGCCGGGCCTCCAGGGCCGCCCTTTCAGCAGCAGGATCCGAAGCCACGTCCAGCAATCGCCCGACCCACGGAGTGTCCGCAGTACCGGGGTTCACGCAGTTGACCCGGATTCCCTCGCGCACGTGATCAGCGGCCATCGCCATCGTCAACGCCAGTACTGCGCCTTTGCTCGCGCTGTACAAAGCCCGGTTCGGCAATCCGGCCGTCGCCGCGATCGAGCAGGTGTTGACGATCGCCGCAGCCGAGGATCGCCGCAGGTAGGGCAGGGTCGCCCGGGTGACGCGGGCGATCCCGACCACGTTCACGTCGAACACGCGATGCCATTCGTCGTCGTCGTTCCCGGCGACGGTGCCTTGCGCGCCGATCCCGGCGTTGTTGACCAGGATGTCGATCCCGCCCAGCTTCAACGCGGCCGCGGACACGGCGTCCCGCACCGAGCTGTCGTCCCGCACATCGGCAGCGATGCCGGACAGCGGCGGCGGGACCTCCGGCTTGAGGTCGAACACGACCACCTCGGCCCCGCGCGCGGCGAGCAGCGTCGCCGCGGCCAGTCCGATTCCCGAGGCTCCTCCGGTGACTACTGCCTTCAAGCCGGCGAAATCAGTCACTGCACGCTCTCCTTCTCGAGGTCGGTCCAGATCTTGCCATTCGGGTACCGGAAGTCGCACAACGTTTCCGCGTCCATCTCAGCACTGAACCCAGGGCTGACCGGCGTCACGTAGTGACCGTCCCGCACCGCGACCGGATCCAGGAAATGCTCGTGCAGATGGTCGACGAACTCGATCACCCGATTCTCAACAGAACCACTGACCGCGACGAAGTCGAACATCGACAGGTGCTGCACCAGTTCGCACAACCCGACCCCGCCGGCATGCGGACAGACCGGTACGCCGAACTTCGCCGCCAGCAACAGGATCGCGATGTTCTCGTTCACCCCGGCGACCCGCGCCGAGTCGATCTGCACGAACGACAGCGACTTCGCCTGCAGCATCTGCTTGAACACCACCCGGTTCTGCACGTGCTCACCGGTCGCGATCCGTACCGGTGCGACCGCCCGGGCGATGGTGGCGTGGCCGAGGATGTCGTCCGGACTCGTCGGCTCCTCGACCCACCACACGTCGTACGGCTTCAGCGCCTCGATCCAGGGGATCGCGTCGGCCACGTCCCAGCGCTGGTTGGCGTCGATCGCGATCCGGATGTCCGGCCCGACCGCTTCCCGCGCCAGTCGCATCCGCCGGATGTCGTCATCTAGCGAAGCACCGACCTTCAGCTTGATCTGCGTGAACCCGTCGGCCACCGCCTCGTGGCAGAGCCGGACCAGCTTCGCATCGTCGTACCCGAGCCAGCCGGGCGTCGTCGTGTACGCCGGATAGCCCTGCTCCCGCAGCACCTTCTCGCGCTCGGCGCGGCCCGGCACAGCGGCGTACAGGATCTCCAGCGCCTCGTCGCGCGTGAGCGCGTCCGTGAGGTAGCGGAAGTCGACCAGGTCCACGATCTGCTCGGGGGTGAGATCGGCCAGCAGCTTCCACAGTGGCACCCCGGCGCGCTTCGCCGCGAGATCCCAGACCGCGTTGACGACCGCGCCGATCGCCATGTGCATGACGCCCTTCTCGGGGCCCAGCCAGCGCAGTTGCGAGTCGTGCACGAGCGACTTCCAGAAGCCGCCGAGGTCCGCCAGCGTGGCGTCGACATCGAGCCCGACGACGTGGTCGCGGAGCGCCTCGATCGCGGCGGTCTGGACCTCGTTCCCGCGCCCGATGGTGAACGCGAACCCGTGCCCCTCGAGGCCGTCGCCGGCGTCGGTCCGCAGGATCAGGTACGCCGCGGAGTAGTCCGGGTCGGCGTTCATCGCGTCCGAGCCGTCGAGGTGCAGGGACGTGGGGAAGCGGACGTCGTACGTCTCGAACTCAGTGAAGCGTGGCATCGACATCCTTCTGCCGTGATCCGACCTGACGGACGAATCCTATAGGATATGTGCCTTCTTGCCCACTGGCCGGGGGGTTTAATTCACCCGATCAACAAAGCCTGCCGACTACAGTCGTCCCCGTGCCGGAAGAACATGAGCAGGTACTGCGGCTGGGGAGCAGGTCGTTCGGGCCGGGGGAGTTCGCCCTGATGGCGATCGTGAACCGGACGCCGGATTCGTTCTTCGACCGTGGTGCCACCTTCGCGACCGAAGCGGCGTACGAGGCGATCGACAAGGCGGTCGCCGACGGCGCGGACCTGGTCGACATCGGCGGCGTGAAGGCCGGGTACGGCGAACCCGTCTCCGAGGAGGAAGAACTCCGCCGGACGGTCGACTTCGTGGCCGGCATCCGTGACCGCCATCCCGACCTGGTGATCAGCGTCGACACCTATCGCAGCGGCGTCGCTCGCCGGGTGGGTGCAGCCGGCGCGAACCTCATCAACGACACCTGGTCCGGCTCCGATCCCGACATGCCGGCCGCCGCGGCCGAGGTCGGCGCCGGGCTCGTCTGCAGTCATGTCGGCGGACTCACGCCGCGGACCGATCCACACCGGATGGCGTACGACGATGTGGTGGCGGACGTGATCGCGACGACCACCCAGTTGGCCGAGCGAGCCCTCGCGGCAGGGGTCAGACGGGACGGGATCCTGATCGATCCGACCCACGACTTCGGCAAGAACACGCTGCAGTCGCTCGAGCTCACCCGCCGGCTGGACGAGTTGGCCGCGACCGGCTGGCCGGTCCTCGTCGCCGTCTCCAACAAGGACTTCATCGGCGAGACGCTCGATCTCCCGCCCGGCCAGCGGGGCAATGGCACGCTTGCTGCGCTGAGCGTCTCCGCCTGGCTCGGCGCCCGGGTCTTCCGCGTGCACGACGTCCCGGCCGCCCGGCAGGCGCTCGACCTGATCGCCGTACTGCGAGGCTCGGCCGAGCCCGCCGGAACCCGAAGGAGCCTGGCCTGATGCATCGCCTGACCAACGCGGAGATCAGCAACGACGAGATCATCCAGGCGTACCAGGTCGAGGACCGGTCGGTCCCGCACGTCCGCAGCAACTTCGTCACCAGCCTGGACGGCGCGGTCGAGATCGATGGGCAGTCCAAGTCGCTGACCAGCCCCGAGGACAGCGAGCTGTTCGGCAAGGTGCGGATGCTCAGCGACGTCGTCCTGGTCGGCGCCGGCACGGTCCGGATCGAGGGCTACAACCCGTTGCGGCTCGGTGCGGAGCGGCGGGCCTGGCGCGTCGAGAACGACCTGCCGGAGAACCCCACGCTAGCGATCGTCTCGTCGCGGCTCGACCTCGACCCGATCAACCGGGTGTTCGCCGACGCGCCGATCCGGCCGCTGGTGATCACCCATGCGGCCGCGCCGCCGGATCGCGTGGAGGCGCTGGGTGAGGTCGCCGACGTGCTCGTCTGTGGCGATGCGGATGTTGATCTGCAGCTAGTGGTGACCACCTTGGCGGAGCGAGGTCTGCCGCAGATCCTCTGCGAAGGCGGGCCGCATCTGCTCGGTGCACTGACGGACGCTGATCTAGTGGACGAGATGGACCTCTCGCTGTCGCCGCTGCTGGTCGGTCCTGGTGCTGGGCGGATCACTGCTGGTCCGTTCGACGCAGTGGCACGAAGGTTCGTACTGCGCTCAGTGCTCGGCGCGGAGGACGGCTCCCTATTCTTGCGCTACTTGCGAGCTAGCTAGGGTTGCTGCGTGCCTATCGTCAGTGCCGCTGTCTGTCCGCACCCGCCGCTGCTCGTTCCTGCGGTGGCAGGCGGTGCAGCGGCGGAGCTGGACGTACTACGCGCAGCCTGCCTCACCGCGATCGATCAGCTCGCGGATGCCGACGCACTGGTGATCGTGGGCGCGGGGCCCGCCACAGGTACGCAGTACGAGATCTCTGCTGGTGGCAGCTTCGGTCCGTACGGCGCTCCGTCGGTGCGGGTCGGCTCCGGCGAGGCGGTGCTGCCCTTGTCGCTGACGATGGGGTCGTGGCTCGTCTCGCAGAGCAAGGCGGCTGGTCTACCTACTGTCATGCGCACTGTCGCTACTGATGAGCTCTTGGCTGGTTGTCTGGAGCTGGGTCAAGAGATTGCTGCTAGCAACGATCGTTTGGCGTTGCTGGTGATGGGGGATGGGTCGGCGCGGCGGAGTGAGCACTCGCCGGTGCATCTGCATCCGCGGGCGGAGATCTTCGACAGCACGGTCGCTGCTGCGCTGTCGTTGGCAGACACGACCACGCTTGCTGCACTCGATCCGGAGTTGGCCAGTGAGCTCAAGGCAGCTGGCCGGGCTCCGTGGCAAGTGCTGGCGGGTGCGACGGCCTCTGCGACGTACACAGGCAACCTGCTTTACCACGCAGCGCCGTACGGCGTCGGCTACTTCGTCGCAGCCTGGTCCTGAGGTACGTCGGGCCAGCGGTCCGCTGTAGCTGCTAGGTCGGCATGGCCTGCCTCTGTGAGCTGGTTGATCAGTTCAACCCGTGCAGCTCGTACTGCGTCGGCCGCTTCCTCCGCGGTGGGGTAGGGGCCGGACCAGTTGCAGACGGCGTCTCCTGCAAACCAGCCTGCGGGGGACTCGCGTACGTGCGAAGCAGCGAGGCGGTCAGCGGGTAGTGCGTCACCGCGCTCGGCGGCGAGCTGGATGACTGCGTCGACGGTGACCACCTCCGCGCTCAGGTCGGTGAGCGGGCGGAGATAGACGGCATCGGTGAAGACGAACTCGTACCCGGCCGGGGCTCGCTCGGCCAACCAGTCGAACGCCTCGCGGGCCGTAGTACGGAGCTTCTCTGCGTTGTCCGGATCGGCCAGCGTGTGGACGCCGCACAACCTGGTGTGGGTCGGTCGCAGCTCGTTCTGCCAGAGCCGGACCTGCAACTCGCCCCGCCCGTCCAGCCGACGACCAAGAATCCGAGCCAGTCCCACCACATCGAAGTTCAGCTCGTCCGGGGTGCGCTTCCTGCCCGGCTCGAGCGGCTCGCCGGGCAGTGTCCCGCGCGTGGTCCACGGCCCGACGTGCCAACGCTCCAACGTGCTCATATCGGCGAGCCTAGCTCCGCTGCTTCAGCTGTGTTCCGGCACTGCTACATCGAAGGTGGTGCAGAGATCGGTGAGGATCGACCAGGCGCCTTGCAGGCCGACGGCGGTCATCCAGGTGATGTCGGGGACCTCGTGCACCTTCGGCGCGAGCGGCTTCCAGAGCGGGTTCGCCTTGAACTGGTCGGCCGTCTTCTTGCTCAGGCCCTTCTCGTCGTTGTAGGTCGCGACGAAGATCGCGTCGCCGTCCGCGTCCTTGATCCGCTCGGCGCTGATCTCGGCCGCGAACCCGTTCACGTCCTGCGACTTCGGCCGCTTCAGTCCGGCATCCTTCAGCACGATCCCGGAGAAGCTGGCGTTCTGGTACAGCCGGGTCGGCCCGTCCACGAACCGCACCACCGAGATGGTCGGGTTCTTCGCCTTCTCGTTGATCGAGGCACCGACCGCCTTCGCGGCGGTCTCGTAGTTCGTGATCGCCTCGTTCGCGCGATCCTCTTCGCCGAGCGCCTTCGCCTCGAGCCGGATGTTGTCCTTCCAGGTCGGCCCGGTGGTCTCGGTCATCACCGTCGGCGCGATCTTGCTCAGCTGCGAGTACAGCTTCTCGTGCCGCACCTTCGCCGAGATGATCAGATCCGGCTTGAGCGCCGCGATCTTCTCCAGATTCGGCTCCGCCAGCGTCCCCACCGACACCGCGTCCGCCCCGTACTTCGCCCGGTCGTCCCCGAGGTAGTCCGGCAGCTTCCCGTTGATCGTCCGGTAGTCCGTGAACCCCACCACCGGCGTATGCAGAATCAACGTCGCATCCACAAAACTCGTGTCCAACGCGACCACCCGCTTGGGCTTGGCCGGAATCTCAGCCTTCCCCATCGCATGCTCGACCGTCCGCGGAAACCCAGCGTTCGCCGAGGCCTGCGCCGGATCCTCCTTCTTGTCGCTGCCCCCGCACCCCGTCAGAGCCAACCCGACAACCAGAACCAAAGCCCCAAGGCGGACGCGCACAAGATCTCCCAGCCATAGACACCAAGTCTCCGGAACCCTACTGCAAGCTTCGGTAAGGGTCACCTAAGGTGGGGGGCTATGTGGGGTGATCGCCGGAAGGCGCGGGTCGGGGCGCTGGCGCTTCTGGTGGTTGTCGTCGGGCTGGCGTTCGGGGCGAGCCTGGTGTTGGGGTCTCGGTGGTTGGGGGTGGGGGCGGTTTGGCATGCGCTCAGCGAGAACACCGGGGCAGATGCGGATGTGATCGTGCGGAGTCTGCGGTTGCCCCGGACTGTGGTGGCGTTGGTGATCGGGATCTGCCTGGGGATCGCGGGGGCGTTGATGCAGGGGCATACGCGGAATGCGCTGGCGGAGCCGGGGATTTTCGGGGTGAGTGCGGGGGCCGCGCTGGCGGTGGTGCTCGGGTTGCAGGTCGGGCTGGTGGAGTCTGTTGGGTCGACTGTTTGGTATGCGTTGATCGGGGCGTTGGTGGCGACCTTCGGCGTACAGAGGTTGGCGTCGCGGGGGAGTGGGGCGTCGCCGGTGGGGCTGGCGCTGACGGGAGCGGCGGTGGCGGCGATGTTGGGAGCGTTGACGTCGGCGATCGTGTTGCTCGATGCGAACACCTTGGACGGGTATCGCTTCTGGGCGGTGGGGTCGGTGGCGGGGCGTGGGTTCGACGTCGTGGGCCAGGTGTTGCCGTTCGCGGTCGTCGGGCTGGTGCTCGCGATGTTCAACGCGCGCGACCTCGACTTGCTTGCCCTGGGCGACGATGTTGCCGCCGGGCTCGGCTTGTCCGTACGCCGTGCGCGGCTCGTCGGGCTGCTCGCGATCGGGTTGCTCACGGCGGCAGGAGTCGCCGCCTGTGGGCCGATCGGGTTCCTCGGACTTCTTTCAGGTCATGTTGCACGACGAATCTTCGGCGCCCGGAACGCCTGGCTGATCCCCGCCGCCGGGCTGACCGGAGCGGCCGCGCTCATCCTCGCGGACCTGGTCGGCCGGCTGGTCGGCGGAGCCGGTGAGGTCCAGGCGGGCGTCGTACTGGGCATCGTCGGCGCCCCGCTCTTCGTGATCGTCGTACGCCGCCGGGCGGTCGCCCTGTGACAGCGCGAACCGTCAACCCTCACAACAGCCTTCGCCTTAGCGGCTGTGGTTCTTGCATTGCTCTCACTAAGCCTTGGTACTACGAAGCTCCCGCCGGACGAGGTCTTCAAAGCGCTGCTCGGCGCCGGCGAGAACGGGACCCGGCTGATCGTCGTCGAGCTCCGCCTGCCCCGCGTCGCCACCGGACTGCTGGTCGGGATCGCCTTCGCCGTCTCGGGTGCACTCCTGCAGACCTTGTCGCGCAACCCGCTGGCCAGCCCGGACATCATCGGCGTGAGCTCAGGCGCCTCGGCGGCCGCGGTCGGTGTGATCGTCCTCGCGGGAACCGGCGGCGGCAACATCTCCGGCGCGGCCGAGCAGATCGGCCTGCCGTTGGCCGCAATGCTCGGTGGGCTGCTGGCCACCTTGATTGTCGGCCTGCTCTCGATCCAGCGCGGGGTCGTCGATGCGAGCAAAGTGGTCCTGATCGGCGTCGGCGTCGCAGCAGCGGCCAACTCGGTGGTCGCCTGGCTGCTGGTGATCGGCGATGTCACCGACGCTGGCCGTGCTGCTGCCTGGCTGGCCGGATCTCTCAACGCAAGGACCTGGGCCGACGCGACACCGGTCGGCATCGCGGTGGCGGTGTTGTTGCCCGTAGCAATGATGTTCGGACACGAGCTCGAGGCGCTCGTCCTCGGCGACGACGTCGCCTCCTCCCTCGGCGTACGGGTCTCGCGAGTCCGTCTTGCGCTGCTGGTCGTCGCGACCGTGCTGGCCGCGATGGCAACCGCCGGAGCCGGGCCGATCGCCTTCGTCGCTTTGGTCGCCCCGCAGGTCGCACAACGCCTGGCCAAGACGGATCGCCCACCGATCCTCACCACCGCGATGCTCGGCGCACTCTTCGTCACTGCCGCGGACCTCATCGCGCGAAACGGCCTGCAGGTGCTGCAGATCGGCCCGTACGAGCTCCCCGTCGGAGTCGTCACCGCCGCGGCCGGCGCGCCGTACCTGCTCCACCTCATCGGCCGTCAGCAGAAGGGGCGCTGAACCAGTGCACGTCGAGAACCTCACCCTCGCCTACGGCCCCGACAAGCCGGTGGTCAACGACCTCAGCCTCACCCTGCCGACAGGTCAACTCACAGCGATCGTCGGCCCCAACGGCTCCGGCAAATCCACCTTGCTGCGTGGCATGAGCCGGTTGCTCAAACCAAGCAGCGGCCAAGTCCTCCTGGATGGCAAGGACATCCACGAGCTCCCAGCCCGCGAGCTGGCCAGAAAGCTAGGCCTCCTCCCGCAAGGCCCGGTCACGCCCGAGGGCATCACCGTTGCAGAGCTGGTCTCTCGCGGTAGGCATCCGCATCGCGGTCTCTTCGCGCGACTCACCGCGGACGACGAGATAGCCATCGACGAGGCTCTCGAAGCCGTGGAGCTCACAGACCTCAAGGACAGGCCCGCCGACCAGCTGTCCGGGGGCCAACGGCAACGAGTCTGGATCGCGATGGTGCTTGCCCAGGGCACGCAGTACCTGCTGCTCGACGAGCCCACGACGTACCTCGATCTCGCCCACGCGGTCGACGTGATGAACGTGGTCCACGCGGCCGCCCACGGATCCGAGAAGACCGTGGTGACCGTTCTGCACGACCTGACGCTGGCCGCCCAGTACGCAGATCACCTGGTCGTGATGGGCGACGGCCAGATCGCGGCAGAAGGCAGGCCCGCGGACGTACTGACAGTGGAGCTCCTCGACGAGGTGTTCGGTCTGCAGGCGACGGTGGTCGAAGTCGGCGGCGCCCCTGTCGTCGTACCGGACCGTAGGCTGCTGACATGACCTACTCCGCCAAGCAGCTCGTCGACCTGCTCGACGGCGAGTGCTCCTGGCTGTCCGTCCGTACTGCGGACGCGCTGCCCGGGCCGGACTGGGTCTCCTGCGCTGAGGTGATCGCGGAACAGCGGGCCGGTGGCGACCCGACGTACGGGTGGCGGAAGGCGTTGCAGGACGACTACGGGCGGGAGTACGCGATCGAGCCGCCCGAGCAGATCGCGGCGATGTTCGTGCTGATGTGGTACGTCTCGGTGCCGTCGATGATCGCCGGGATGTCCACTGCGCTCGCTGGGGTGTCGCCGGACATTTCGCCGGAAGCACTTGCTTTTCTGAGGCATCCGACCGCGCACTACCCGGCCGAGGTCGCGCTGCTGTCCGACCGGGTGGTCGCCCTGGACGAGGCGGTCGAGCAGGTCGATACGCACACCCGGACGTTCCTCGACTCCTATCGTCCCGGCGTGAAGCTGAGTTCGCGGCAGCGCTTCGGCGCGGTCGAGGACGAGCTCCGGGGCGCTCTCAAGCTCCTCGAGGACGCCCCGCATCGTGCCGCAGCGGCGGAGGCCTTCAAGATCGAGCTGGACCAGCCGATCCGTACGTCGTGCTGCTTCTTCTACGCCCTCCCCAACGTCAACGCCTGCGGCAGTTGCCCGCGGGTGCGGTGACGGATTTCGCTGAGAGCGCAACTTGCGGCCGGTGCGACCGGTGGTGGCGACGGCGGCACGGTGGGTACCGGCGGGACCGTGAAATCTCCCTCCGGACGCGGCCGCGGAATATTGTCGGTGCCGCCCGGCACTATGTCGATCATGAATCTGACACAGTGTCCGGCGGCCGCCTCGGCGCCCCTGACGTCATCGACGGGTAACCAGACTATCGGTTGTCCCGTGCCCAGGGCCGCGGTTAGGTTCGATGACGTGACGGAGCCTGGTGGTAACACGTCGACGACCCCGATCGGCTCCCGCGCGGCAGCCGAGGGCTACGTCGAGATGGTGTGCTTCAAGCACGGTCCTCCCCAGCTGCAGGGCGTCGAGCTGGAGTGGACGGTGCATCATGCGGACGATCCGCACCGACCTCTCGATGCAGCACTACTGAGCAAGGCCCTGGGCGCTCATGCGCCCGCCACCCTGGTCCCCGGCAGCCCGCAGTTGCCGCTCGGCCGGGGTGCTCTGGTCACGGTGGAGCCGGGTGGCCAGGTGGAGATCTCCGGCCCCGCGTCAGCTTCAGTCACGAGGCTGATCGACGACACCGCCGCCGACGCGGCGGAACTCACCTCTCTGCTGGCGACCGCCGGACTGGTGCCCGGGCGAACACGGCCTGGACGCCTACCGGCCGCCCCGCCGCATCCTGACCGTCCCGCGCTACGCGGCGATGGAGCGCGCGTTCGCGCAGCTCGGGTCCGCACGGCCCCCGGATGATGTGCAGCACGGCCGGACTGCAGGTCTGCCTCGACGCCGGTGAGGCGGACCAGACAGCCCTCCGCTGGCGAGCGCTGCACGACTTCGGGACCGGCCCTGGTCGCGCTGTTCGCGAACTCCCGGCACCGGACCGGGGCGGACACCGGCTGGGCCTCGGCCCGGACCGAGGCCACCTTCGGCACCTGCGCGCCGTTCACCGAGCCACCGCCGCTCGACGGCGATCCGGCGGCGGCCTGGGCCCGTACGGCGATGGAGGCTCCGGTGCTCTGCCTGCGCCGGGGCGACTCCTGGGACGCACCGGCCGGCCTCACCTTCGGGGCGTGGGCCGACGGGGCGCTGCCCGGCGACAGCCCGACGTACGAGGACCTCGAGTACCACCTGTCCACCCTGTTCCCGCCGATCCGGCCGCGCGGGTATCTCGAGGTGCGGTACCTGGACACCCAGCCGGGCGACGGCTGGATCGCGCCGACGTGCTGCTGATCGCGCTGATGTCGGATCCCGGCTGTGACCGACCAGAGCGCTCGCTGCCGCCGAGCCGGCGGCGGGCCGCTGGTTCCCGGCGGCGCGGGAGGGACTGGACGACAAGCTGGTGCTGCAGGCCGCCCGCGACGCTGGTCGAGCTGGGCACCGCCAAGCACTGGACCGGACCGGCGTCGATCACGAGCTGCTCGGCGAGGTCGGCAACCCGGCTGCACCGCATCGTCGACGACACCCAGAGAAGGCGAGCCTCATGAGCCACCAACTGTCCGATCTGACCGAGGAGCGCTGCGGGCCTTCGTCGCCGAGCAGCTCGAGCGCTCCCGCGGTCCCGGACCGTGCAGCTGACCGACGCGGTCGACACCGACGACCTGGTCCGGCAGCACTCGAAGCTGATGTCGCCGCTGGTCTGGGACTACGCGCACATCGGCAACCAGGAAGAGCTCTGGCTGGTCCGCGACGTCGGCGGCCGCGAGCCGGTCCGGCAGGACATCGACGAGCTGTACGACGCGTTCATGCATGCCCGCGCCGACCGTCCGTCGCTGCCGTTGCTGAACCCGACCGAGACGCGCGCCGTACGTCGTCGAGGTGCGCGACAAGGTGATCGACGTGCTCGACCACGTGAAGTTCGGCGGCGGGCGCGAGCTGGTCGAGAACGCGTTCGCCTTCGGGATGATCGTGCAGCACGAGCAGCAGCACGACGAGACGATGCTGGCGACGCACCAGCTGCGAACCGGTACGCCGGTGCTCGACGCGCCCGCGCCGCCCGCCGGTCGCCGGCTCGCCCGGTCCTGAGGTGCTCGTTCCGGGTGGGGTCTTCGAGATGGGGACCTCGATCGAGCCGTGGGCGCTCGACAACGAGCGGCCCGCGCACGCCGTGCACGTCGCGCCGTACGTGATCGACACCGCGCCGGTCAGCAACGGCGACTACCTGAAGTTCGTCGTCGGCGGCGGCTACCAGGATCCGCAGTGGTGGTCCGAGGCCGGCTGGGCGCACGTCCAGAAGGCCTCGCTGAACGCGCCGCGGTTCTGGGAGCATGGTCGACGGCAACTGGATGCGGACGCGGTTCGGCCACCGCGAGCTGCTGCCGCTCGACGAGCCGGTGATGCACGTCTGCTTCTACGAGGCCGAGGCGTATGCGGCCTGGGCGGGCAAGCGCCTGCCGACCGAGGAGGAGTGGGAGTTCGCCGCCCGCTTCGACCCGGCGACCGGCCGGACCCGGCGCTTCCCGTGGGGCGACGAGAGCCCGGGCCCGCAGCACGCGAACCTCGGCCAGCGACACCTGCGGCCCGCGCCGATCGGTGCCTACCCGGCCGGCGCCTCGCCGCTCGGTGTCGAGCAGCTGATCGGTGATGTCTGGGAGTGGACCAGCAGCGACTTCACGCCGTACCCGGGCTTCCGTGCCTTCCCGTACGACGAGTACTCGCTGGTCTTCTTCGGCAACGACTACAAGATGCTGCGCGGCGGCTCCTTCGGCACCGACGAGGTGGTCGCCCGCAGCACGTTCCGCAACTGGGACTACCCGATCCGCCGCCAGATCTTCGCCGGCTTCCGCTGTGCCCGGGACCCGCTATCCGTCGGAGCTCGTCTAGTGTGCCGCCACCTGGCTTACCTGGGACCGGCGGTGCCACTGGCATCGCTGGTCCTGGAGCCACCGCACTCGCTCTACCGGCAGAGCTGGGCGCCGGCGGACATGCGCGGCGGCGGCTCGGTCAACGCCGACGGCTTCGGCCTCGGCTGGTACGTCGACGGTGCGCCCGTTCGGTACCGGCGCAGCGTGCCGATCTGGGCTGACGAGTCGCTGCCCGGACTCGCCGGCTCGATCCGATCGGGCGCGCGTGCTGGCCGCAGTACGGAACGGCACGGTCGGCCAGCCGCTGACGGAGACCGCAGTTGCGCCGTTCACCAGGGATCAGTGGCTGTTCAGCCACAACGGGCTGATCACGCGGCTGGCCCGGATCCGTCTCCAAGCTCGCCGAGACTCTGCCCGTCACCGAGCTGCTCACCCTCGACGCCCCGATGGACTCCGCGCTGCTGTGGGCACTGGTCCAAGACCGCCTGTACTCCGGTGCGCCTGCCGCCGAGGCGGTCGCGTCGGTCGTGCGCGACGTCGCCGCGGCCGCACCAGGCTCGCGGCTCAACCTGCTGCTCACCGACGGCGAACAGATCGTCGCGACCACCTGGACGCACGCGCTGTGGTTCCGGCGTACGGCGGACTCGGTCGCGGTCAGCTCCGAGCCCTGGCAACCCGAAGGCTGGGAAGAAGTCCCCGACCAGTCGTTGCTGGTAGCAACCAAGACCTCACTGGCGATCACCCCCTTGACTCCCCACCAGGCGGAGTCACCGATGGAAGGACGACAGTGACCCTCATCGACCCCGAGATCGATGTTCATCTGACCCCGGACTACGCGGCCCGCGCACTCCGCGAGGACGCCCGGGACGGTTTGACCGCGGAGCCGAAATGGCTGGCGCCGAAGTGGTTCTACGACGCACGTGGCAGTGAGCTGTTCGAGGAGATCACCCGGCTGCCGGAGTACTACCCGACCCGCGCCGAGCGGGAGATCCTCGATGCCCGGTCCGGCGAGATCGCCGCGCTGACCGGCGCGCACACGCTGGTCGAGCTCGGTTCCGGCTCGTCGGAGAAGACCCGGCTGCTGCTGGACGGGCTGCGCGACCACGGCACGCTGACGACCTTCGTCCCGCTGGACGTGTCCGAGTCCGCGCTGCGCGAGGCGGCGGCCGCGATCAACGCGGACTACCCGGAGCTCGTGGTGCACGGCGTGGTCGGCGACTTCACCGAGCACCTCGACAAGCTGCCCGGTGATGCACCGCGCGTGGTGGCGTTCCTCGGCGGCACGATCGGCAACCTGCTGCCCGATGAGCGCGAGGTCTTCTACGCCTCGATCCGCGACGTGCTCGAGCCGGGGGAGTGGCTGCTGCTCGGCACGGATCTGGTGAAGGACCCGGCGACCCTCGTCGCGGCGTACGACGACTCCGCGGGCGTGACGGCGGAGTTCAACCGAACGTCCTGCGGGTGCTCAACCGGCAGCTCGGCGCGGACTTCGACGTCGACGCGTTCAGCGCATGTCGCGGTCTGGGACGCCGAGAACGAGTGGATCGAGATGCACCTGCGCGCCGACCGCGCGATGCAGGTGCTGATCCCGGAGATCGGGCTCGAGGTCGAGTTCGCCGAGGGGGAGGAGCTGAGCACCGAGGTGTCGGCGAAGTTCCACCGGTACGGCGTCGAGGCCGAGCTCGGCAAGGCCGGTTTCACTCCGGGCGCCTGGTGGACCGACTCCGAGGAACGCTTCGCCCTCTCACTCTGGCAAGCGGTCTGACCTGACTACGCAGGCTGCCCAGGCCTCCTGCGTACCTCGCTGTCCAGCTCAGTTCTTAACCTGCGACTTGATCAGGTCGTTGATTTTGCCTACGTAGGTCTGCAGATCGGTGACCGGCTTCTTGCCGTTCAGGATCGGCTGGTACCGAGCGCGGTGGTGAGGTCGGCCGACCTGGGACGCCCAGGGTGGTGAAGCGGACCCCGACCGTCTTCTCGGCGCCAGATCGGCCTTCACCGTGTCGACGACGGTCGGTCTGCCCCGCCTTGGTGAGCGCGTCGAAGTAGCTCGCCTGCGCCGGCGTGTACGCCGGGCGGCGCGACCGGCGAGGCCGGCAGCACGGCATCCCAGACCTTCGTGTTCAGGTACTCCAGCACCTTGTACGTCGCGTCCTCGTTCGCCGTGTACTTCGGGGTGCAGATGCCGACCGAGTCGTACAGCGTGGTCGGCGTGGTCACCTGCGGGAACGGCGCGAAGCCGTACTTGATCTTCGGCTTGTCGGTCTGGAACCCGGCGGCCAGCCACTGGCCGCCGACCATCATCGGCACCTTGCCGGCCGCGAACAGCGCCTGCACGTTCGACACGTCGTACCCGGGCGGTGCCACCGCGCCGGACTTGATCGCCGCGGCCAGCTTGGTGACGCCCTCGGTGTACTTGTCGTCCACCTCGGCCTTGGTCGGGTGGTTCACGTTGTCGGTGAACGGCGCGCCACCCGCGGACACCGAGTACATGCTCATCGAGAACGGCCCGTCGCCCGACGTCAGGTTGTCCGCGACCAGCCCGTACTTCGCGCCGCCCTTGTTCGCCAGCTTGCGTGGCGTCGGAGTACATCTCGTCCCAGGTCCAGCCCGCCTTCGGCTCGGTCAGCCCGGCGGCCTTGAACGCGTCGACGGAGTACCAGATGCCGTAGGTGTTCATCAGGGACGGCAGACCGCCCATCTGACCGTCGGCGGTCTTCCAGTTCTCCATCGCGGAGCCGACGAACTTGTCTGCCTTGAAGTCGCCGTCGCCGTCGGCGATCCGCTTCGACCAGTCGACCGTCAGGCCCTGGGCGGTGTACTGCTGCTCGGTGTCGTTGCCGCACCAGAACAGGTCGGGCAGCTTCTTCGCCTGGGTCAGCGACGCGAGTTTGTCGCCGTACCCGCCGCTCGGGGTGTCGACCCGCTTGACGGTGATCTTGTCGTCCTTGAACCCGGCCAGCGCCTTGTCGATCGCGGCGTTGGTCTGCGCCGACTCCCACGTCATCACGGTCACGGTGACCGGGCCGTCGGCGTTGCCTTCGGAGTCCGAACCACCGCAGGCGGCTGTTGCCGTCAGCAACCCGGCGCAGGCGAGCGTCGTACCGAAGATCCTCTTGTTCACAGCTGAGCTCCTATTTCTGGGTCGTGCTGCCGAGCGAGCCGAGGCCCTGGATGAAGTAGCGCTGCGCCGCGAAGAAGAGGATCAGCGGCGGCAGCATGTAGAGCAGGTTGGTGGCCATGTAGTAGCTCCAGTCCGGCGTCTGCCCGGCGAACGGGGAGATGAACGACGCCATCCCGACCGAGAGCGGCCACTTGTCGGAGGTGTACAGGTAGACCAGCGGATTCAGGAAGTCGTTCCAGGAGGCCTGGAACGCCAGGATCGCCATCGTGATCCAGGCCGGCCTGGTCAGCGGCAGCATCACGCTGACGAAGATCCGCAGGTGCCCGGCGCCGTCGATCTTGGCGGCCTCGTCGATCGAGTACGGGATGGCCAGGAAGTACTGCCGGGCCAGGAAGATGAACAGCGGGTTGCCGCCGAAGAAGGCCGGGCACGATCAACGGCAGCCAGGTGTCGTACCAGCCGATGCTCTTGTACATCTGGAAGAGCGGGATCAGGCCGACCACGCCGGGCAGCAGCATGCTGCCGACGAACAGGTAGAACCAGACCTTGCGGCCGGGGAACCGCAACCGGGCCAGCGCGTAGCCGGCCATCATCGCGGTCATCACGCCACCGAGCACGCTGAGCACGGTGATGATCGTTGAGTTGAGCAACAACCGCGGGAAGTGGATCGCCTTCGGGCCGTCGATGAAGTTGCTCCAGTTGAACTCGTGCGGGAGCAGCCTCGGCGGGACCTCGAAGACGGCGGTCTGCTCTTCAGGCCGATGGTGATCATCCAGAGCAGCGGCACCACCATCACCGCGCAGATGAAGAGTGCGGTCGCGTACCACGACGCAGTACCGAGTGGTCGGTGTTTCCTGGGGCGCTTGGCCGGCTCGTCGAGTGCGCGCGCCAGTACTACGGGAGCCTCGGTCGCGGGGTCAGTCGGGAGTGTTGTCACTGTACGTCCAGAGCGAGGAGAACTTCGCGGTCAGGGCGATCACGGCGATGATCAGGATGAACAGCACCCAGACCTGGGCGGAGGCGTAGCCGAGCTGCGGAATCCTGCCCAGGTTGGAGAAGCCGTTGTTGTAGATCGACAGCATCAGCACGTTGGTGGTGAAGCCGGGACCGCCGCCGGTGAGGATCTTCGGCTGGTTGAACGTCTGCAGCGCGGCCGTGGTCTGCAGGATCACCTGCAGCAACATGATCGGGCTGATCATCGGCAGGGTGATCCGGAAGAACACCGCGGCCGATCCGGCGCCGTCGACCTTCGCCGCTTCGTAGAGCTCGGTCGGCACCGCCTGCAGCGCGGCCAGGAAGATGATCATCGTGCCGCCGACGCCCCACAGCATCACGATCACGATCGACGGCATCGACATCGACGGGCTCTGCAGCCACGAACTGGTCGGCAGGTGCAGCTTCTCGAGGATCGTGTTCGCCAGGCCCACTTGGGGATTGAGGATGAACTTCCACAGCGTGATGGTGGCGACCGCGGGCAGCACCACCGGCAGATAGGCCAGCGTCCGGACGATCCGGACCCCGGCGAACCGCTGGTTGCAGAACATCGCCAGCGCCAGGCCGAGGCCCAGGCTCAAGGGGACGTACAGCACGACGAGGTAACCCGTTGCCTTGAGCGACGGCCAGAACGCCGGGTCGACGGTGAACATCCGGCGGAAGTTGTCCAGGCCGACGAAGACCGGATCGGTCAGCCCGTTGTACTTCGTCAGGGCCAGGTAGAAGGAGCGGATCAGCGGATAGACCACGAAGACGGAGAAACCGATGATCGGCGGCAGGATGAACAGATAGGCCGCCCTGGTATCGGAGCCGGCACTGCGGCTCATCCCGACTCGGGAACGATTCATCCTGCCTCCTGGACGGTAACGTTTCCAACGGCTTACTGTTGTGTGACGATGCCGTGTCGTGAGAGGGAAGTCAACCCTGTGTCCGAAACGTTTCCAAAGCAATCGGAGTCCAGCCGCCCGACGATGATCGACGTCGCGAAGGCGGCCGGGGTCGGGCTCGGCACGGTGTCCCGGGTGGTCAACGGCGGCGCGGGAGTGCGCGAGCAAACCGCGTCGCGGGTGCGTGCCGCGATCGACCAGTTGGGGTTCCAGCGCAACGAGGTCGCTCGCGCGCTGCGGCCCGGGAAGAAGTCGTCGAGTCTCGCGCTGGTGCTCGGTGATCTGACCAACCCGTTCTACGCGACGATCGCGAAGGCTGCGCTGGAAGTGGCCGGGCAGGACGGGTTCGCCGTCGTGCTCGGGTCCGTCGACGAGGACCCGGAGGGGGAGCGGCGGGCGATCCAGGAGCTGATCGGGCGCCAGGTCGCCGGGTTGATGATCGTGCCGGACCAGGGCGACCACTGCTCCTTGGGTGGGGCCGGGATTCCGGTGGTGTTCGTCGACCGGCCGGCGCACGGGATCGATGCGGACATCGTGACCGTGGACAACCAGGGCGGTGGGCGGCTGGCCACGGATCACCTGCTGGGGCAGGGGCATCGGCGGATCGCGATCCTGCTGGCGCCGTCGTACCACACGACCGGGCGGCGGTTGCGCGGCTATCGCCTGGCGCATCGCAGTGCTGGGCTGGAGGTCGACGAATCGCTGGTCGTTCAACTTCCGGAAGGTACGGCGGAGGCTGCCGAGAAGGCGACTCGCGAGTTGATGCACCGGCCGATCCGCCGACCGGCCTGTTCGCGTCCACCAACTTCGTTGCCGAGGGCGTCCTTCGCGCGCTCCGCGAGGTCGACCAGCAGCCGGCAGTCGTCGGCTTCGACGACTTCCGCATGGCCGACATGCTCCCCACCCCGGTCACCGTCGTCGCCTCCGACACCGCCGAACTCGGCCGCCTGGCCGCGCGGCTACTCCTGGACCGTGCCGCAGGAACGGACACCCGCCCGCCCCAACGCATCGTCCTCCCCTGCGCCCTGATCCAACGCGGCTCCGGCGAGGTCCCCGTTCTGCCATAGGAAGAAGGCCGTCCTTTGGCCTGGTGGTGTGGGTAGCTTCGATGTCGTGATCAGTGACGTGGACGGGTTGCCGGTGTACTACGAGTCCTTCGGCGAGGGGCGGCCGATCGTCTTCCTGCCCGGCTGGGGGAACGCGAACGGCGAAGGGCGGGACGTTCACGAGCCGGTGTTCGCGGGGCGGGAGGGGTGGCGGCGGATCTACATCGACCCGCCGGGAACCGGGAAGACGCCGTCCCGGGACTGGATCACCGATCAGGACGGCATGCTCGAGGTGATCGCCCGGGTGATCGACGACGCAATCGGACCGGATCGCTCCGAGGTTGGATCGGGTCGCTCCGGGGTTGGGCCGGATCGCGCCGGGGGTGGGCTGGGGCGGTTTGCGGTTGCTGGGACCTCGGCCGGGGGGTTGCATGCGCGGGGGTTGGTGCGTCGCGATCCTGATCGGATCCTGGGGCTGATGCTGCGGGTGCCCGGTGTGGTGGTGGATCGGGCGGCGCGGCGGCTGCCGGAGTACCGGGACCTGGGGCCGCAGTTCGAGGAGGCGAGGCAGGAGAAGCAGGTGAAGTATTACGACCCGGCTGAGCAGCAGGCGGATCTCGAGTTCCTGAGCTCGATCCAGAGTGATGTCAAGAAGTACGGGTTGAGTGGTGACCTGCGAGTGCGGCTGGAGTCGCCGGCGCTGATCGTGACCGGGCGGCAGGACACGATGACCGGGTATGCGGATGCCTGGGGATTGCTCGAGGACTACCCGCGCGCGACGTACGCAGTACTGGACTTTGCTGACCATGACCTACCGGTCGTGAACCACAGCCGTGTATCAAGCCTTGGTTGCCGACTGGCTCGATCGAATGGAGCAGGCGTAGGACCCGGTCGCTTGAGGGGCGGGCGCGACCGGGTCCTGGTCCGTCGGGCCCCCGTGCCTGGGGTCCGGCGGACGGTCTAGAAGTTGGGCCAGGCCCAGCCGAGGTAGCTGTTGAAGTAGGGGAGTGAGCGGGTGCCGATCGCGCCGCTGACGCTGGTGGCCCAGAAGTTGCCGTCACCCTTGGCGACCCCGACATGCCCGTACGGCGCGGCGAGGTCCCAGAAGACCAGGGCGCCCTTCGGCGGGTTCAGGTCGCCGGGGTGCGCCATGCCGCGGGAGACGGCGTCGTTCCAGTCGATCTTGGCCGAACCCCAGACGCAGGTCCTTGCCGTAGGAGTTCTCGGCGGCCTTCTCGCACAGCCCCTGGTACGCCGTGGAGCCGCTGCGGGCGGCGTACCAGGCGATGGCCTTGTCGGCGCGCGGGTTGCTGGTGCACAGCGGCGCGACCAGACCGCTGCTGCCGGTGTTCACGTAGGAGTCGGTGATGAAGCCCTTGCCGGGGATGTGGTCCCAGACCAGACTGCGACCGAACTTGCCGGTCACCGGTTCGCCGTAGATCTGGCAGTCGATCTCGACCGCGCCGTTCGGCTGGTTGCCGACCGATCCGAACGTGGTGGCGTTGCCGGACCGGATCGTGACACCGGTACCGCTGTCGGTGACGACCGTGCCGGTGGCGGCGTGGGCGGGCAGGGTGACGGCGCCGACCGCGGCGACGCCGCCCACGAGGGCGGTGGTGGTGACGCGGGCGAAGGTCTTGAGGAGAGCGGTCCGCATGATCAGATCCCTTCGATCAGGCCGGAGTTCGGGGCGGGGCTTGGCGATCCGGCACTGGTTCCAGAGAATCAAAGGGTCACCGTGTTGTCGCAGTGGGCAACGAAAACGAATAACGGACAACCGAGTAGTCTCTGTGAACGAGTGACACTGGGGAGAAGACCGTGAGGCCAGCGCAGGCTCGCTCCGTGATCGGCAGCCGCATGCGGGAACTCCGGGAGGCGGCCGGCGTCCCGCTGACCCGCGCGGCCGACCCTGTCCGGCTGGGACAAGGGACACCTGTCCCGGGTCGAGCGCGGACACACCAAACCAAGCCGCGAACTGATCGAGTGGTACGACGAATCGTTCGGCGCCGGCCAGGCGCTGGTGAACCAGTCGGTGGAACTCGACGAGGCGGTCCGGGCCGGCAAGGACATGTCGCTGCGGGACATGCGGCGGCGAGGATCTGTGCTGCACCCGATGCTGCTGGGTGGATCCGTCCCGGCCGACCACCATCCGGAGGATCGCGCCGAACTGGTGGGGGAGACCGTGCCGGACGGCACCCGGGTCTGCCGGGATCAGGAGTTCGAGAAGAGCTGGGAGATCCGGAACAGCGGCGAAAGGCCGTGGCGCGATCGCTGGCTGACCCGGCAGGGCGCCGCCGGGACGCCGGGCTGGATGCGGTCGCCGGCGCACGACGCAGGTTGCCGGACGCAGTACCGGGTGAGGTCGTGACGGTGCGCATGACGCTGCAGGCGCCGTCGCAGGTTGGCGCGTCCACGGCTTATTTCAAGGTCACCGACGAAGACGGGCGGCTCTATTACCCAGGTCTTGAATCACCGCCCGTCTACTGCACGATCTTCACGGTCTATGAGCTGTTAGGCGAGTGTTTGCCCTTGTCTAACCGGTGATCTCTGGATTACTGGGTGTAGGGCGCCCTAAGTTGCAGTCTCCTGTCCGCCCAAACACAGGAGTTCGCAACGTGATCAAGCCTTCCAAGATCGCGGTCGCCCTGGCTGTTGTTCTGGCGACCCCAGTGCTCGGCTTGAACCAAGCCGTGGCCGCCCCCAAGCTCACCGATCCACCGACCCCCTCGATCCCGCAGCGCTACCTCGACCAGCCGATCCAGTGGTCGGTCTGCTCGTTCGACGCCGGGATCAAGCAGCTGTACCCGCAGGCGCCGACCACCAACTGCGCCAAGGTCTACGTGCCGATGGACTGGGCGCACCCGGATGCGCACCCCGACGTCCAGGTCGCCATCTCGTACAGCACGGCCACCGGTAAGTCGAAGGGCCTGATGACCAGCAACCCCGGTGGTCCCGGTGGCGCCGGCCTGTCGCTCTCGGCCGCTCTGGCGGTCGACAAGCCGCAGCTGTTCAGCGACTTCGACCTGCTCGGCTTCGACCCGCGCGGCTTCGGCGCCAGCACGCCGCTGCAGTGCCTGACCACCGCGGAGGCGCTGAACGCGCTGCCGGTCACGCCTGATTACAAGGAACGCAACAAGCTCACCCACAAAGTCGAGGTGGCCGAGGCGAAGCTGCAGGCCGATGCCTGCTCCGCGACCGAGTTCGGCCAGTTCGTCAGCAGCCAGCAGACCGTCTACGACATGGACTTCCTGCGCGCCTTGTTCAAAGCCCGGCAGCTGAACTTCATCGGCTACAGCTACGGCACCTGGCTCGGCGGCTGGTACTCCGACACCTACCCGGCGCGGGTCGGCCGGTTCGTGCTCGACTCGAACATGGACTGGACCCACACCCAGTGGGACAACGTGAACTTCGACCCGTTCTCGGGCCAGCGCCGGCGCGACACCCAGCTGTTCCCGTGGATCGCCCGGCACGCCGACCAGATCACCGGGCTCGGCAAGACGCCCGCCCAGGTGCTCTGCGCGCTACAACGGGATCCGCGCCTCGCTGACCACGCTGGTCAAGGCCGGCGAGAGCTCGGTCCGCGGCGACGACCTGGACGGCAAGATCTACAGCGCGATCTACGGCGATGCCCGGTTCATCCGCGCGACGATGGACATCCTGGTGAACGACGAGTTCGTGAAGGACCCGTCGGACGCCGGAGCACGTTGAACGTGAGGCATGTCGACAAGGCCTGGGCCCGGCTCGCACCGGCACTGCAGGCGTACGACACGCTCGCCGCGATCAGAACCCGGTACGGCGTATCGGCTGCCGCAGTCGCGTCGGCCGATGCTTCGGCCGCGCACGGTGGACACGGTCAAGTCCGTGCATCGCCGACGCTCGTGAGCAGGCTGCTCGGGCGACGTCGGGTGACGAGCTGGTCAACCTCGGCGCGATCGGGACCACCGTGCGCTGTAACGACACGGCGTGGAACAAGGACCCGAACTTCTACCTCAAGGAAGCCGACAAGATGGCCAAGAAGTACGACTTCTTCGGCTACATGAACGGCGTCCCGATGTGCGCGTCCTGGAAGTAGGCGCCGCAGGATCGCAAGCTCGACCTGACCGGGTCGCCGCGGATCCTGATCGTGCAGGGCGAGCTGGACCCGGCGACGGCGTACGAGGGTTCGCTGCGGACGCACAACGACACCAAGCACCTACACGCGGTTCGTGGCGATCGACGACGAGGGTCAGCACGGGCAGTACATCGGGTCGGCGTCGGCGTGTGCCGAGGAGATCGGTGACCGGTACGTGTTCACCGGCGAGCTGCCCGGCGAAGGACCAGGTCTGCGGCACGAGTCCGCTGCCGGCCGAGCTGTCGGTCTACCCGGTCAAGGGCCCGGTCGACGGCAAGGCGGTGCCCCTGCCGAAGTCGAAGTCGGCCGGTACGGCGAAGGCGAACCCGCTGCTCCAGCAGACGATGGACACCGTCGCAGGCAGCACGCTCCGCTAGATCGAAGTACGTAGTACGGGCTGCGCTAGCCCGAAGCACGTAGTACTGGAGCCCGGGATCTTTTGTGGATCCCGGGCAGTCCTGGAAGTTGAAAAGACGCTGATTCTACTTGCTGTGCAGTGCTTCGATCTCGGCGTCGATCTCGGCCTTGCGCTTGACCCAGCGTTCGCTGAGCGCGTCGACCTCTTCCTGGATGAATTGGAGGAACCCGAATGTCGCCCGCAGCTTGCGATCGGTGACGGTCCCCTCGCCTGCTGCGTTGAGCATCTGCTGGACGCTCTCCTCCCAGCGGGTCAGGAAGGTGTCCTGACGCATCATCGACTGGTACCAGAAGTCGTCCTGGATCACGTACACGTCGCGACGGCTGCCCGGGTCCGCGCTCGCGGCTGGCCAGCCGCATCTGCAGCAGATACCGGACCGCCCCGGAGATGGCTGCCGGGCTCGCCTGCAGCTGCTCGGACAGCTCCGCCGCGGTCAGCCGGCCCTGCGCGCTGCCCAGGATCGCGGCGAAAACGCGGGCCGACATCCTGGGCCAGCCCGTCTCGGCCAGCAGGTTGCCGAACTGCTCGGCGTACCGCTGGACCGCTTCGTCGTCTCGTTGTGCACTCACCGCCCCATCATCTCCTCTGAGTAGCCGAAATCCCTGACATGTGAGAGACACGTTAGGAAGATTCACAAACTTCTGAATGAAGTGTACCTTCTGAATCATGACATCAGCCATCGTCGTCTCCGGACTGCACAAGTCCTATGGGAGTACGCACGCCCTCGACGGTCTCGACCTCGACGTCGCGACCGGTGAGGTGCATGGGTTCCTCGGCCCGAACGGAGCGGGGAAATCCACCACCATCAGAGTCCTCCTCGGCCTGCTCAAAGGCGATCAGCGGCGACGTGTCGCTGCTCGGCGGCGACCCGTGGCGCGATGCGGCGACGCTGCACCGGCGGCTCGCCTACGTCCCGGGTGACGTCAACCTGTGGCCGAACCTGTCCGGCGGTGAGGTGATCGACCTGCTCGGCCGGCTGCGCGGCGGGCTGGACCCGAAGAAGCGCGACGACCTGCTCCAGCGGCTTCGATCTCGACCCGACCAAGAAGGGCCGGACCTACTCCAAGGGCAACCGGCAGAAGGTCGCGCTGGTCGCGGCGCTCGCCTCGGACGTCGAGCTGCTGCATCCTGGACGAGCCGACCTCGGGCCTCGACCCGCTGATGGAAGAGGTTTTCCGCCAGTGCATCGAGGAGGAGCGGCACCGCGACCGGACCGTGCTGCTGTCCAGCCACATCCTGTCCGAGGTCGAGGCGCTCTGCGACCGGGTCAGCATCATCCGCAAGGGCAAGGTGGTCGAGATCCGGCACACTCGCCGACCTGCGGCACCTGACCCGGACCTCGATCCAGGCCGAGCTGCTCGTCGTCGCCGGACGGGCTCGCCGCGCTGCCCGGCGTACACAACCTCGATGTCGAGGGCAACCGAGTGCGCTGCGAGGTCGACACCGCGCAGCTGGACAGGCCTGATGAAGCGAGCTCGCCGCGAGCGGGCATCAAGAGCCTGGTCAGCGCAGCCGCCGACGCTGGAAGAGCTGTTCCTGCGGCACTACGAGGACGATCCGCCGCTCGCTCTGGAGGCGGCGTCGCGATGAACGACTTTGCTGGTACTCGACCCTGGTGCGGCTGGCTCTGCGCCGCGACCGGGTCCTGCTGCCGTTCTGGATCGTCGTCTTCGTCTCGATGGCGGCCGGCTCGGCCAAGGCGTCGATCGACCTCTACCCGGACGTCGCGTCGCGGGTCTCGGCGGCCAATACGACGAACTCGTCCCCGGCGCTGCGTCTTCCTCTACGGCCGGATCTTCGACCCGCACCTCGCTCGGTGAGCTGTCGCTGTTCAAGCTGACCTCCTTCGGCGCACTGCTGGTTGCGCTGCTGGCCGCGATCTCGTCATACCGGCACACCCGCGGCCGAGGAGGAGTCCGGCCGGCTCGAGCTGCTCAGTCGGCCGGGGTTCTCGGCCGCTACGCCTCGCTGACGGCCGCGCCTGATCGTGTCGGCCGGCACCGGTCATCGTGCTCGGCCTGCTGCACCGCCCTGAGCCTGATCGGCGCGGGCTGCCTTCGCCGGTTCCTTCGCTTTCGGTCTGACCTGGGCCGCGCGGGACTCGTCTTCGCCGGAGTCGGCGCGGTGACGGCGCAGCTCAGCGAGGGCGCCCGTACGGCGAACGGCTTGACCGCCGTCGTCCTTGGAATCAGCTATGTACTAAGGGGCATCGGCGACTCCGGTGGTGAAGGACATCGCTGGATCTCATGGCTGTCGCCGATCGGCTGGGCCCAGCAGATCCGCCCGTACGCCGGGACCGCTGGCTCGTCGTACTGCCTCCTCTTGCACTGCTTGTTCGTTTTGATCGCAGCAGCCTTCGCCCTGGTACGCCGGCGTGACATCGGCGCCGGTCTCGTTCGCCCTCGCCCGGGTCCTGCGGTCGGCGCTCCTTCCCTGCGTTCACCGCTGGCACTGGCTTGGCGGCTGCAGCGAGGAGCCTTGTACGGCTGGGGTTTCGCGTTCCTGCTGCTCGGCTTCGTCGTCGGCAACATCGCGAGCAACGTCGACGGGTTCGTGACTTCGTACGGGGCCAAAGAGATGGTCCAGAAGCTCGGCGGGGTGAACGGCATCACCGACGCGTTCCTCTCCACGGAGATGGGACTTCCTCGGCCTCCTCGCTTCCGCCTTCGGCATCCAGGCCGCCTCTGCGCCTCCGCTCCGAAGAGACCGCCTTGCGCGCCGAACCCTTGCTGGCAACAGGAGTCACGCGCTCCCGCTGGCTAGCGAGCCACGTGATCATCGCCTTCTTCGGCACCGCCACCCTGGTCCTGATCGGTGGCCTGGGCAGCGGCATCTCCAGCGGCGCCTCCCTCGGCAACATGGGCCACCAAGTCCCACGCATGCTGGCGGCCGCAGCAGTCCAACTCCCCGCCATCTGGCTGGTAACAGCCCTGGTCGTCCTCCTCTTCGGCGCCCTCCCCCACCTGGTCACCGCCGCCTGGTTCCTCTTCGGCCTCTTCCTCCTGCTCGGCCAGTTCGGCTCGCTCTTCAACCTCCCCCACTCCGTCATGAACCTCAGCCCCTACGCCCACACCCCCCGCCTCCCCGGCGGCGACTTCTCGGTAGCCCCCGTCCTCTCACTCACCGCCATAGCCGCAGCCTTGTTGCTAGGTGCCTTCTACACCTTCCGCCACCGAGACATCACCACCTGACCACCACTCTTCGAGGTGGCGCCGGTCTGAGGGGTCCGACGCCACCTCGTTGCAACAACGTGCAATTCCCGTCGTCCCCCCACGCACCCGCTGCTAGGCTCCCGCCGCTCGGGGTGAGCATTCTGGGGAGGACCTTTGACCGTGAAATTGCGTGTACTGATAGTGGCGTTGGCCAGTGCCTTCGCCCTGATCGGAGCTGTTCCAGCGGTAGCAACCGCGGCAGCTCCGCCGACCGTCAACTGGGCCATCAGTTCCCAGGACGATCTCGGGATCGTGCAGATCTACGCGAGCGCCGAAGCGGGCATCGAGGGGTTGACCGCGCACATCCGGTCCACTGCCACCGGCGAGGAAGTCGCCACGGTCACCTCGTTCAGCCTGTCCAGCGGTACGCGCCAGGAGGGCGTGTTCACCGCGGACTCGCGGGTTCAGCTCGACAAGTTCGGCATCTACCAGATCGATGTCGACGCCGTGGACACCCTGGGTCAGCAAACCTCCGAGTCATCCGCCGGGTCGCTCGTCTACGCCATCCAGCCGATCTTCAGCGCGCTGTCCTTCGACCACACCACGATCACCTACACCCGGCGCACCGTGACGGTCAAAGGCACGCTGAGCGGCAAGTGGCCGACGGACGGCCTGCTCCGGCCGATCTCGCAGAAGTCGGTCGAGATCCGCAGTAATTGGGGATCGTCCGTGGAGGTACAGACCAATTCGGCCGGACGTTTCACCGGCACGGTGACGCTCGACAAGGCGGACGACATCTCCGCCTACTTCAATATTCGTCAGTAGTGACTACACGTTCGCCGAGTCGCAGTACCAGCACATCTCGGTGCAACCGCTGGCGACCCGATTCACGGTCAAGGTGACCCCGGCGCAGGTCAAGTACGGCGAGCCGGTCACCATCAGCGGCCAGCTGACCTGGAAGTCCCCGGACGGCTGGCAGCCACTGGCGAACCGAAGGGTCGGATTGCGGCAATGTGCCGGGCCCGATCAGTGCTACGTCGACGTCGACGTACCGAAGACCGACGCGGACGGGCGGTTCTCGGTCTCCTCAGTGCCCTACATCACCGGCATCTACCAGGCCGGATTCTCCGGAAGCGACGAGAACGGCCAGGCGGACCCGTTCCTGTCAGACGTCCTGTCGACAGCCCCAGTGGCGGTCCTGCAGCCGGCAGAGTTCACCGAATTCAGTGCTGCCAGGGACGAATCGGGCCTCGTAGTTGCCAGCGGCCGGATGAGCTTCGGCAACCTCACTCCGGGAACCATCCCGGTGCAGATCCAGTACCGGGCACCCGGTACTGCGAGTTCCTGGGTGACCGTAGCCAACATCGAAGACCTCGACCCCGGCTACACCTTCTCCGCAACCGTAGACCAGCCGTCCGCCGGCCAGTGGCGAGCGTTCTACCCGGGCCAGGCCAAGTGGTTCCAAACCGCCACAAGCACCAAGATCCAACTACCCGCCGCAACCCCCTGACAGATCGAGCGCGCGCCGCGGCTCGGCCGCGGCGCGCGTGAGGGGTTAGGTGGTGCCGCGGAGTTCCAGGTGGGTGTCGACGATGACCTGGGATTCGGGGGGCTGGTCGCCGGCGAGTTGGGCCAGGAGGAGGCGGGTCATTTCTCGGCCCATCTCCTCCGTCGGCTGGAAGACCGAGGTGAGGGGTGGGTCGGAGTGGCGGCCGCCGGGGGAGCCGTCGAAGCCGATGACGGCTACGTCGTCGGGGATGCGGCGGCCGGCGGCCTTCAGGACTCGCATGGCGCCGAAGGCCATCGGGTCGGAGGCGGCGAAGACGGCGTCCAGAGAAGGATCGCGTTCCAGCAGGGCGGCCATCGCCCGGGCGCCGCTGTCTTCGCTGAAGTCGCCGTACTCGACCAGGTCGTCGCCGGCCACCTCGCGGAAGCCTTGCAGGCGGGCGACGCCGGCGGACATGTCTTGCGGACCGGCGACGCAGGCCAGCCGGCGGCGGCCCTGATCCAGCAGGTACTGCGCCGCCTGCCGCGCGCCGGTCGCGTTGTCCGCATCGACGAACACCATGTCCGGCCCAGCCAGTGGCCGCGCCACACAGCACCAGCGGGAGCCCGCTGGCCCGTACCTTGGCCGGCAACGGGTCGTGGGCGTGCTGCGACAGCATCATCACGCCGTCGACGTGTTCTCTGGTCAGGAAGTGACCGGTGCGTTCCCGCTCGGCCGCGCTCTGCACCATCGACAACCACAGCTGCAACTGTGTCTGGGCCATCGCCGAGCTGATGCCGCGGACGATGCCGGCGAAGTACGGCTCGGTGAAGAGCCGCTCGCCCGGCTCGGAGATCACCAGCGCCACACAGTCGGTACGCCGGGTGACCAGGTTGCGGGCCGCCCGGTTCGGGACGTATCCCAGTTCGTCGATGGCCTTGAGCACCGCGGCCCGCGCCGCCGGGCTCACCTGGGACGATCCGTTCACCACTCGGGAAGCGGTACCCCGCCCCACCCCCGCCCTTGCTGCGACGGTTTCGATGGTGGGGCGGGATTCGGTCATGTCGCTAGCCTGCCTCGGATCAGATCGCTGTACCAATACGCGCTGCTCTTCGGCGTCCGTGTCTGCGTCTCGTAGTCGACGTAGACCAGGCCGAAGCGCCGCGAATATCCCCAGGACCATTCGAAGTTGTCGAACAGCGACCAGCAGAAGTAGCCCCGCAGCGGCACGCCGGCGTCGATGGCCGCCTGGCAGGCCCGCAGGTGGCCGTCCAGGTAGCTGATCCGGTCGGCGTCCCGGACCAGACCGTCCGGGTCCGGTACGTCGGCGAAGGCGGCGCCGTTCTCGGTGACGTACAGCGGCACCGGCGGGTACTCGACGGCGACGCGCTCGAGGACGCTGGTGAGCCCATCGGCGTGGATCTCCCAGCCCATCGCGGTGACCGGCAGCTCACCCTTGGAGAAGCCGACGTGCTCGCTGCCGGGCCAGGGGGATGCCCCGGTGCCACCCCCGCCGCCGTGGCCGTCGTCGCCGGTGCCGGCTTCACCAGTCACCACGTGCCGGCTGTAGTAGTTCACGCCCAGCATGTCGAGCGGGGTCGAGATGACCGCCAGGTCGTGGTCGCGGACGTGCGAGAAGTCCGTCACCGCGGCGAGATCGGCGACCACATCGGCCGGGTAGGACCCGAGCAGAACGGGGTCGAGGAAGAAGCGGTTCTGCAGCCCGTCGATCCGCCGGGCGGCGTCCACGTCGATCTCGCGCTCGCTGACCGGCACCACGTCGTACAGGTTGATCGTCACGCCGACCTTGCTGCCGCCGGACCTGATCAGCGCCGGCGGCCAGGCCGTGGCCGAGCATCAGGTGATGCCCGGCCCGGATCGCTGCCGCAGGATCCTGCCGGCCCGGCGCGTGCACGCCGGAGCCGTAACCGAGGAAGGCCGAGCACCACGGCTCGTTCAACGTCGTCCACTGCTTGACCCGGTCACCCAGTGCTGCGGTGATCGCGCCGGCGTAGTCGGCGAAGCGCTCCGCGGTGTCCCGCTCGGGCCAGCCACCGGCGTCCTCCAGCGGCTGCGGCAGATCCCAGTGGTAGAGGGTCGGCCACGGCTCGATGCCGGCTGCCAGCAGTTCGTCGATCAGCCGCGAGTAGAAGTCGACGCCGGCCTGGTTGAGCGGCACCGCGACCGTCCGGCTGGACCCGCGGCCAGGCGATCGAGAAGCGGTAGGCCTGCAGACCGAGGTCGGCCATCAGGGCGACGTCCTCGCGGTACCGCTGGTAGTGCTCGATCGCGACGTCGCCGGTTTCGCCGCCCAGTACCCGGCCCGGGCGTGTGCGAGAAGGTGTCCCAGATCGACGGGCCGCGCCCGTCGGCGGTCGCCGCACCCTCCACCTGGTAGGCGGCCGTGGCGGCGCCGAAGAGGAACCCGGTCGGGAACTGCAGTCCGGTACCGGACGCGGTCTGGCTGTCGGTTGTCACTGACTTGATCGCACCTTCCATGATGTCCGCCGATGATCTGGCGGCCGAACAGGACGAAGACCGCGAACAGGGGCAGCGTCGCCAGCGCCGTCGCCGCGAACACCTGCGCGTAGTCGGTGTAGTACGCGGTCGCCAGCAGGCTGAGCGACAGCTGGACAGTAGGCGTGTTGGCGTCGAGTACGGCGTACGGCCAGATGAACTCGTTCCAGGTCTGCATGAAGGTGAGCAGACCCAGGACGGCCGCGGCGGGACGTAGTACGGGCATCACGACGTTCCAGTAGATCCGGAACGTCGAGCAACCGTCCACCCGGGCGGCCTCCACGAGCTCGTCCGAGATCGCCTCGGAGGCGTACTGGCGCATCATGAAGACCCCGAAACCGCTGACCAGGAACGGCACGATCACCGCTTGCAGGTGGCCGTTCCAGCCGATCTTCACCATCAGCATGTAGAGCGGGATCAGGCCCAGCTGGACCGGCACCATCATCGTCCCGATGATCACCATCAGCATGGCGTTGCTGCCGCGGAACCGCAGCTTGGCGAACGCGAACCCGGCCAGCGTGGAGAAGAACACCACCGACAGCGTCACCACGCTGGAGACCACCAGCGAGTTCACCAGCCCGTAGGCGAAGGCCGCGTGCTCGTTGGCGAACACCCGGCCGACGTTGGCGCCGAGCTCTCCACCGGGCAGCAACGGCGGCGGTACGTCGTTGATCACGTCGTTGGACCGGGTGGCCACGACGAACATCCAGTAGATCGGGAACAGCGACAGCACACAGCCGACGATCAGGGCGATGTACGTCGCCGGGCTGGTACTCCACAGCCGCTTCGAAGCAGCCCTCATCTCGCGGCCCTCCGCGACGATCAGCAGGTTGATCATCGAGAACACCACGATCAGGCCGAACAGCGACCAGGCGATCGCGGCCCCGTAGCCGTACTGGAAGCGCTGGAACGCCGTCTCGTACATGTACATCGTGACCGTCTGGAACTGGCCGAGCGTGCCGCCGAGCATTCTCCCGTTGCCGAAGATCACCGGCTCGGTGAACAGCTGCAGACCGCCGATCGTGGAGATGATCACGGTGAACACCAGCGTCGGGCGCAGCATCGGCACGGTGATCCGCCAGAACTGCTGCCACGGCGCCGCCCCGTCCAGCGCGGCGGCCTCGAACAGGTCCTTCGGGATCGCCTGCATCGCGCCGAGCAGGATCAGCGTGTTGTAGCCGGTCCAGCGCCAGTCGACCATCGTGGCGATCGCGATCCAGCTGGACCAGGTGTTGGCCTGCCAGTCCACCGCGTCCAGGCCGAGTCTGGTGATCACGTAGTTGACCAGGCCGACATCGCGGGCGAACAACTGCCCGAAGACGATCGCCGACCGCCGCCACCGAGGTGACGTTGGGGATCAGCACGCCCATCCGGAAGAAGGTCCGGGCGCGGATCTTGCGGTTCAGCAGGTTCGCCATCGCCAGCGCCATCAGCAGTTGCGGCACGGTCGCCAGCACGAAGATGCCGACCGTGTTCTTCAGCGCGTTCCAGAAGTCCGGGTCGGCGAACAGCGCGGTGTAGTTGTCGAACCAGACGAAGGTGTGCTCACCGATCAGGTGCCAGTCGTGCAACGACACCCAGCCGGTGTAGACCAGCGGGAACGCCCCGAAGACCGCGAACAGGACGAAGAACGGCGCGATGAAGAGGTACGGCGCGAACCTCATGTCCGCGCGGGTCAGCCGGGAGCGCCAGGAGTCCCGGCCGCCGGCAGCACGCGCTGCTGCCGGCGACCGGACGACGCTGGAAGAGGTCACTTCGCCTCTTTGACAGCGCTCTTCTGAGCTTGCTGCCACGCCTTGTCGGGGGTGAGCTTGCCCTGCTCGACGGCCTGCAGTGCGGGCTCGAAGGCACGCTCCTTGACCGCCTGGTGCTTCGGGCCGAGCACGATCGGCTTGAGCGCCTTCGCGCCGGTACCGAAGATCTTGCCGACCGGGGCGTTGGAGAAGTAGTCGTTGGTGAGCGCCAGGAACGCCGGGTCGTCCAGTGCCTTCGGCTGACGACGGCAGCGGTCCGGCCTCCTTGAACGCGGCCACCTCACCCTCGGGGGAGGTCAGGAACTTGGCCAGTTCGTAGGCCTCCTTCGGGTGCTTGCTCTGGGTCGGTACGGCGAGCCACGAACCGCCCCAGTTGCCGCCGCCACCAGGCACCGAGGCAACGTCCCACTTGCCGGCGTTCGCGGCGCCGGAGTTGGTCTTGATGATGCCGAGCATCCACGACGGGCACATGGTGACCGCGAAGCTGCCGTTCTTGAAGCCGGCCTCCCAGTCCTTCGACCAGGTCGGGACCTTGGCGCTGACGCCCTCGGAGACCATCTTCATCGAGGTCTCCCAGGCCTGCCGGACGACCGGGTTCGAGTCGGCGATCAGCTTGTTGTCCTTGTCGTAGAAGTTGGTGTCACCGGCCTGCGACAGCATCGCGCTGAAGCTGGTGGTGACCGAGTCGACGAAGCCCTTCGCGCCGGTGTTGGCCGCGGTGAACTTCTTGCCGGTGGCGATGAACTCGTCCCAGCTCGGCCACAGCTTCGAGACCGCGTCGCGGTCGGTGGGCAGCTTCGCCTTGGCGAACAGGTCCTTGCGGTAGCACACGGCCAGACCGCCGACATCGGTGCCGAGACCGATCAGCGGCCCGTCGGCGCCGACCCGGCCGAGCTCCCACTTCCACGGCAGGAAGTTGGGCTGCAGTTCGGCCGCGCCCTGGTCGAGCAGGTTGACGAAGTTCTGCGGCTGGGTCTTGAACTCGTTGAGGATGCCCTCCTCGAGCGCCACCACGTCCCCGGCGCCGCTGCCGGCGGCCAGGTACTGGGTCAGCTTCGGCTTGTAGTCGTCGAGCTTCTGCACACTGCGGATCTCTACCTTCACGTTCGGGTGGTCCTGCTGGTACTGCGCGACCAGCGCCTTGTAGCCGAAGTCCCCGAACGTGTCGACCACCAACTTGACCTGGCCATCCGCGGCCGGCTTGGTGTCGTCGGCGTTCTTGCTGCATGCCCCGACCATGCCCAGGGCTGTCACGGCAGCGACCGTGACCGCCAGGAACCGTTTCGTCTGGCTCATCGCCTGACCCCTCCTCGAGATTCTGAACACTCCATCTGGGAGCGCTCCCAAGAGAATCGGGGTAGCTCGGGGTGCTGTCAAGACCTCAGTGGGAGCGTTCCCAAATCGAATCCGAATCGCGTCCGGGCCGGGTTGGACCGAGGTGACCCGGGCCTGAGCTGACGCCGGCGCGGGGCTGCTGTCTACGATCGGTGGGTGCAGCAGCCCTTGAGTGAGCGGTCCGCGGAGTTCGTCGACTTCTGGACCGAGCGGCGGCTGGCGGTGCTGAGTACGGTCCGGGCGGACGGGACCGTCCATGCCGTGATGGTCGGCGTGACACTGGATCTGAAGACCGCGGTCGCGCGGGTGATCTGTTCGGGCGGGTCCCACAAGGCCCGGCAGATCAGGGCGCTGGGCGAGGCGTCGGTCGCCGTGACGCAGATCGACGGCGGGACGTGGTCGACGCTGGAGGGGCGTGCGGTGGTGAGTGACGATCCTGAGCGGGTGGCCGACGCCGTACGCCGGTACGCCGAGCGCTACCGCCAACCGCGCGAGAACCCGGAGCGGGTCGTCATCGAGATCGCCGTGACCAAGGTGCTCGGCCGTGTCTGAGCTCACCGTGGTGGGGATCGGCGCGGACGGATGGGACGGACTGGCACCGGCGACTCGCGCGGAGATCGCCGCGGCGGAGGTGCTGATGGGGAGTGCTCGCCAGCTCGCGTTGATCCCGGACGGGAAGGCGGAGCAGGTCGCTTGGCCGTCGCCGTTGTCGGAATCCCTGCCCGGGTTGCTCGAGACTCATCGGGGCCGGCGGATCTGTGTATTGGCGAGTGGGGATCCTACGTTTCATGGGATCGGTACGACGCTGACTCGGTTGCTCGGTGCGGACGCGGTGAAGGTGATCCCGCATCCGTCGAGCGTCTCGCTGGCTTGTGCCCGGCTCGGGTGGCCGCAGGATCAGGTGCAGGTGGTCAGTTTGGTGGGGCATCCGCTGGAACTGGTGCAGCCGCATGTTCAGCCCGGGCGGCGGATCGTGGTGCTGAGCTGGGGCGCGCATACTCCGGCTGAGGTTGCTGGGCTGCTGACCGACCGTGGGTACGGCGAGAGTCGGTTCACCGTGTTGGAGCAGTTGGGGTCGCCGGATGAGCGCGTCCGCAGTACGAAGGCTGCGGAGTGGGCCGGCGAGGTGGATGCGCTCAACGTGATCGGGATCGAGTGCTCTGCTGGACCGGTGTTGTCGACGGCGCCCGGGTTGCCGGATGACGCGTATGAGAGCGACGGGCAGTTGACGAAGCGCGAAGTACGGGCGGTGACGTTGTCGCGGCTCGCGCCGGTGCCTGGGCAGTTGCTGTGGGATGTGGGCGGTGGCGCGGGGAGCATCGCGATCGAGTGGTCGCGGCATCATCCGAGTTGCCGGGCGGTGGCGATCGAGAAGGATCCTGATCGGGCGAAGCGGCTCGAGCGCAACGCGGCGAATCTGGGCGTCGTCGTACGGACTGTTGTTGGTGGCGCTCCTGACGCGTTGGCCGATTTGGAGTCGCCGGACGCGGTGTTCGTCGGCGGTGGGGCGACGCGGCCGCGGATGATCGAGACGTGCTGGGAAGCGCTCAAGCCTGGTGGGCGGCTGGTCGTCAATGGAGTCACGTTGGAGACCGAGGTGCTGATCGCCCGCTGGTACGCCGAACTGGGCGGCGATCTCGTCCGCCTCGACGTCCAGCGCGCCTCGCCGGTCGGCGGCATGACCGGCTGGCGGCCCGCGATGCCCGTCACGATCTGGAGCATCACCAAATGACCGTGCCAGCGAGTAGGAGCCTGACCGGATGACCGTCCACTTCATCGGCGCCGGACCTGGCGCGGCCGACCTCATCACCGTCCGAGGACGGGACCTGATCGCCTCCTCACCCGTCTGCCTGTACGCCGGTGCGCTGGTCCCCGTCGAGCTCCTCGACCACTGCCCGCCAGGCGCTCACAAGGTCGACACCGCGAACCTCGACCTCGACGAGATCCTCGCCGAACTCACCAAGGCCCACGAGGCCGGCCAAGACGTCGCCCGCCTCCACTCCGGCGACCCCTCGGTCTTCAGCGCGATGGCCGAACAGATGCGCCGCCTCGACGCACTCGACATCCCGTACGACGTGACGCCCGGCGTACCGGCGTACGCAGCAGCCGCAGCCTCACTCCGCCGCGAGCTGACCGTGCCCGAAGTCGGCCAAACCGTGATCCTCACCCGCATCGCCGCCCGCGCCACCGCGATGCCACCCGGCGAAGACCTAGCAACGCTAGGAGCCAGCCGCGGCACGCATCGTCCTCCACCTGGCGGTCCAGCACATCGAGCGCTTAGTCGAAGAATTAGCCCCGAACTATGGCTTAGATTGCCCCGCAGCAGTAGTCGCCCGCGCCTCCCGCAACGACGAGCTCATCCTCCGCGGCACCCTCGCGACCATCGCCCACCAGGTCCGCGAGGCCGACATCCGCCGCACCGCGGTAGTCATCGTCGGCCAAGTCCTTGCCGCCGACAACTTCCCCGACTCCCACCTCTACTCAACCACCCGCGCCCGCTGAGCAGATGAAGGTACTGCTGCTCGGGGGAACCGGCGAGGCGCGCCGGTTGGCGGAGCTGCTCCTGAGCGAGCCAGGGATCTCGGTGGTGTCGTCGCTGGCGGGGCGAACGGTGGAGGCGCGGCTGCCTGAGGGCGCTGTCCGGCAGGGCGGCTTCGGTGGCGTCGACGGGCTGGTCGAGTGGGTGAAGGCGAACGACATCGACGCAGTGGTGGACGCGACGCATCCCTTCGCAGCGACGATGACCGAGCACGCGGTCGAGGCGGCACGGGTCGTCGGCGTGGATTTGCTCGTACTGCGGCGCGCGGGCTGGCGTGAGCAGGCGGGTGATCGGTGGACTTGGGTGGACTCGGCGGAGGAAGCGGCCCAGGTTCTGCCTGAGCTGGGCAGCCGGGTATTCCTGACGATCGGCAGGCAAGGCCTCGGCGCCTTCGCCGCCATCAGCGGACGCACGGCCGGCGAGGCGAGTGCGGGGGATGGGGGCGAGAGGGTGGGGGTTTGGATGTTGGCTCGGTGTGTGGATCCGCCGGAGCCCGCGCCGGAGTGGTGTGAGCTGTTGCTGGATCGGGGGCCTTACGGCGTACGGGGTGAGTTGGAGTTGTTGCGGGAGCGGCGGATCGACGTACTGGTGACTAAGGACAGCGGGGGGTCGATGACGTCGGCCAAGTTGGAGGCGGCGCGGGTGCTGGGGATCCCGGTGGTGGTGATCAGGCGGCCGGCGCTGCCGGGGGGAGTGGCTGTGGTGGAGACGGTCGACCAGGTCGTCGAGTGGGTGCGGGAGCGTCGGTAGACTCCGGATTCTTATGGGAATCCAGATCGCGCCGAGCATCCTGACCGCCGACTTCGCTCATCTCGCCGATGAGGCCGCCGCCGTGTCCAACGCCGACTGGCTGCACGTCGACGTGATGGACAACCACTTCGTACCGAACCTCACGCTCGGGATGCCGGTCGTCGAGTCGCTCGCGAAGGCGGTCGAGCAGCCGCTGGACTGCCATTTGATGATCGAGGATCCGGACCGGTGGGCGCCTGGGTACGTCGAGGCGGGCGCGTCGCAGCGTCACCTTCCACGTCGAGGCCTGCCGGGCGCCGATCCGGACCGCGCGGGAGATCCGGGCGAAGGGCGCGCGGGCGTCGATGGCGCTGAAGCCGGCGACGCCGATCGAGCCGTACGAGGACATGCTCTCCGAGCTCGACATGATCCTGCTGATGACGGTCGAACCGGGCTTCGGCGGGCAGAAGTTCCTCGACGTGGTGGTCCCGAAGATCCGCCGTACCCGCGACCTGATCGCCAAGCACGGCCTCGACCTGTGGATCGAGATCGACGGCGGCGTCTCCGCCGAAACCATCGAACGCTGCGCCGAAGCCGGCGCGGACGTCTTCGTCGCAGGCTCCGCCGTCTACGCCGCCGACGACCCCAACGCCATGATCGAAAAACTCCGCACCCTCGCCCAATCCGCCACCAACTAGCACTACGGGTGCCAGCCGGTACTACGGGCGGCTGCCTGCGACTCCTCACCGGACCCCGCGGCCCGGAGAATTCAAGAGGCTCGGACAGGAAAGCGGGGCCTCGGACACGAAATTGCCATGTCCTCGCCCTCCACAACCTGTTCACACCCCCAGCCTGTTCACACCCCCAGCGCAGGCCGAACCTTCAGATGGTGGCGGGTCTGGCAAGATGCGGGCTGGGAGCTACTAGCGAGGAGCGCGCATGACGGAGCACAAGCCGGTGGAGAGCTGGCTGACCGACATGGACGGGGTGCTGGTACACGAGGAGCGGGCGATTCCCGGGGCGAGTGAGTTCATCTCGACCCTGCAGGAGTCGGGCAAGAAGTTCCTCGTCCTGACCAACAACTCGATCTTCACGCCGCGGGATCTGCGCGCCCGGTTGCTTGCCGGGGGCATCGATGTACCCGAGCAGGCGATCTGGACGTCCGCGCTCGCCACCGCGCAGTTCCTGGACGACCAGCGGCCCGGCGGTACGGCGTACGTGATCGGCGAAGCCGGCCTCACCACCGCGCTTGCACGAGGTGGGCTATGTGCTGACCGAGCGCGCCCCGGACTACGTCGTCCTGGGGGAGACCCGCACCTACTCCTTCGAGGCGATCACCCGCGCGATCCGGCTGATCGCCGACGGCGCCAGGTTCATCGCGACCAACCCGGATCCGACCGGCCCGTCGACCGAAGGCCCGCTCCCCGCGACCGGCTCCGTCGCCGCGCTGATCACCAGGGCAACCGGTGTCGCCCCTTATTTCGTGGGTAAGCCGAACCCGCTGATGATGCGCAGCGCCCTCAACCGCATCGAGGCGCACTCCGAGACGACCGTGATGATCGGCGACCGGATGGACACCGACATCATCAGCGGCCTCGAAGCCGGCCTCCGCAGCGTGCTCGTCCTCTCCGGCTCAACCGCCGACCACGAGGTCGAACGCTTCCCCTACCGCCCCACCCGCATCGTCAAATCCATCGCCGACGTCGTCCCCCTCATCGCCGCCCTCTCCTAACCTCGCCGGTACGCCGGTACGCCGGTACGCCGGGATCGGTCAGGTGCAGGTGGTTGTGTAGAAGGTGTAGCCGCGGGCTTTCAGGGTTCGGAGGATGGTGGGGAGGGCGGCGACTGTTTGGCTGCGGTTGCCGCCGCCGTCGTGGAGGAGGATGACCGAGCCGTTGCGGACCTTCGAGAGGACCCGGCGGACGATGGTCGAAGTACCGGGGCGTGACCAGTCGGCGGGATCGACGGTCCACAGGCGCACCTTCTTGCCGAGGCTTGCGGCTCGGCGGTAAGTGAGTGCATTGGCGCCCCCGTACGGCGGCCGGAGGCAGTGCGGCGTGATCCCGGTCTGCGCGCGGATCACCCGGTCCGTGGTCAGGACCTCGGATCGGAACTTAGCCCAAGACATCCGTCGAAGGTCTGTATGCGACCAGGTGTGGTTCTGCACGCTGTGCCCGGCCGCATGAACCCGGCGCGTGATCGCCGGATAGCGCGCCACGTTCTGCCCGAGCTCGAAGAAGGTCGCCTTCACCCCGTACTGCCGCAGCAGCGCGAGCACCTTCGGCGTGTACTGCGGCGACGGCCCATCATCAAAGGTCAGAATCACGTACTTCGTCGCGACCGCCACCCGTTGCGGGGCAGTTGCCGCGGCCGTCGCCCCGGCCGGTGGTGACCCGCAGGCCGAGGCCAGCAGCGAGCCGAACAACCCGAGCACCACCGCCGCGCTCAACAACCGGCGACGGCCCGGCAACCAAGCAATCATCAGAACCCCCAGGCGTCGATGAGCTACTCATCTCCACCATCCGCGCCGTCCTCGCGAAAAGCTAGAGCCCTGATGTCACAGCCTGGCTTAGAGGACCTGGGAGAGGAACTGCTGCAGCCGGGGCGACTCAGCTGCGGTAAACACCTTCTCCGGTGGGCCCGACTCGACCACCACGCCGCGGTCCATGAACGCGACCTGGTCGGCGACTTCACGCGCGAACCCCATCTCATGGGTGACGACGACCATCGTCATCCCGGCCGACGGCCAGATCCGCCATCAGCCCGAGAACGCCCTTCACCAGCTCAGGGTCCAGCGCCGACGTCGCCTCGTCGAACAGCATCACCTCAGGCTTCATCGCCAGCGCCCGCGCGATCGCCACCCGCTGCTGCTGCCCGCCCGACAGATTGCCGGGCCGCGCCGAAGCCTTCTCGCGAAGCCCCACGAGATCCAACTGCTCCAGCGCAGCCGCCTGAGCCTCCTCGGTCAGACAGCTTCTTGATCTTGCGCAGCGGCAGGGTGATGTTCTCCAGCACCGTCTTGTGCGGGAACAGGTTGAAGTGCTGGAACACCATCCCGATCCGCCGCCGCAGCTCGTCCGGGTTGCTCTTCAGCACCGAGGCGCCGCCCAGCAGGATGTCGCCCGCAGCCGGCTCGAGCAGCCGGTTGGTCGCCCGCAGCAACGTCGACTTGCCCGATCCCGACGGCCCGATCACGCACGCGGTCTTCCCGGCCGGCACCGCGAGGTCCACCCCTCGCAGAACCTTGTTGTTGCCAAAGGCAAGCTCGATCCCCGACGAGCTCAAGGCTGGCCGCGGCCTCAACGAATGTCGGCATGAGCGAGCTCCTCGACCTCGAGTTCGGCGGGACGGCCTTCGCGCAGCCGCTTGTCGAAGTAGTTGACCAGGTGCGTCAGCGGCACGGTGATGATCAAGTAGAAGATCCCCGCGAGCAGCAACGGCGACAGGTTCCCGTTCGTCGCCGCCGCGTCCTGCCCGATCCGGAACAGCTCCCGCTGACTCGCCAGCAGCCCGAGGAAGTAGACCAGACTCGATTCCTTGACCAAGGCAATGAACTGGTTCACCAGAGCCGGCAGCACCCGCCGCACCCCCTGCGGGATGACGACGAGCCACATCCCCGAGCTGTAGCTGAACCCGAGCGCCCGCGAAGCCTCCAGCTGCCCCTTCTCCACACTCTGGATCCCGGACCGGAAGATCTCCCCGATGTACGCCGCCGCGATCAGCGACAGCGCCAGAATCCCCAGCGGGTAAGGATTCGGCCCCCACCAGTGCCGGGTGATCGGCGACAACCCCTGGCCGATCAGCAAGATGGTCAGGATCGCCGGCAGCCCGCGGAAGATGTCCGTGTAGATCTTGGCGGGCCACCGCAGCCACCACTTGCGGGACAACCCCGCCACCGCCACGACCATGCCGAGCACAGTGCCCAGCACGACCGAGGCGGCGGCGAAGATGAGGGTGTTGACCAGTCCCACCTTCAGCATCTCCGGCAGGACCGCCTTCATCGACTCCCAGTCGAGGAAGGTGTCGTTCAGTGTGGACCAGACGTCCATCAGCCGGCGGTCGGCGTTGCCGTCGGTACTGCGAACTTCACGGTGCCGCTGCCGGGCTTGAAGGACTCCGGTACGGCGCGACCCGGGTAGTACTGCTCGACGAGCTTCGTCCAGGTGCCGTCGGCAATGACCTCGTCGAGCGCCTTGTTGACGGCCTCGCGCAGCTTGTCGTTGCTCTTGGCAACGGCGTACGCGGTCGGGGCCGAGCTGAGCTCCTTCGCGGCCAGGATGACCACGCCGCCGCCCTGCTCCTTGGCCATCTTCTCGCCGATCTCGGCAGGCGAGATCCAGGCGTCCGCAGTACCGGCCTTGAGTTGGCCGACGGCGGCGTTGTAGTTCGGTACGCGCACCGGGTTGAGATTCTTCTGGGTGGCGTAGTCGTCCTGGACGGTGCCCTGGACGACGACCACCCGCTTGCCGGTGAGCTGGTCGAACGAGGTGATGCCGGAGGTCTTGGTCGTGTTCAGACCGAGGTAGCCGAAGTCGTAGCCGTTGCTGAAGGCAACCGTCTTCTTGCGCGCCTCGGTGATCGTGATCGAGGAGCTGCCGAGGTCGAACTGGCCGCCGTTCACCTGCGAGAGCAGGGCGGAGAAGTCGGTGCCGACGAACTCGGGCTTCAGGTTCAGCTTCGCCGCGACCGCGGTGATCAGGTCGTTGTCGAAGCCGGTGAACTTGCCGTCCTTGACGTACACGTTCGGCGGCGCGTCGGTCAGCGTGCCGATCCGCAGCGTGCCCGACTGGAGCAGGCCGAGATCGGGGCCCGAGGCATCGGACTTGTCGTCGCTGCCGCAGGCGGCCAGCGCGACGGCCAGGGTGACGGCCGTACCGAGCGCGGCGAACCGGCGGATGGCGCTGAAGGCGCGCACAGGTGTCTCCTTAGAACGAGTGAACAGAATGCGGTGGGGATGACCCACTCGACGACGCTAACGTCGCTTGCCGGCAACGCATTCCACCGTGACACCGGATGAGACGGGTCCGGATTGTCTACTGAACTCGTGGTATATGAGTTCAGTGGTTCCGCTCGTAGTGTGCCACCGCGTCATCGGTCCGCCCCGCACCGTAGGCAAGCAGGAACTCGGCGAGTCCGGGGGAGTCGGCAACGATCTGCCCCGCGGCCCGCTGGATCTCGTCGGCCGACGCGATCGACCGGAGCAGATCCTGGATCTCCCGTACTACGGTGCGCGCGGCCGGCCGGGCGATGTTTGCCGTCGGCACCGATTTCGTGAAGGCGCCGGTGCTGGCCTTGATCTCCTCCAGCTCGGCCGCGACCTGATCCTCGGCCAGGTCCTGCTCGGCCGCCTTCCGGGTCAGCTCGTCGAGGGCGTGCAACCGGGAGACCACCGCCGGGTTGCCGATCTTGACCCGCTGGGCGCTCATCAGCTGGGACAGCATCGGCGCCGACAGGCCGATCGCCTCGGCCAGCCGGGCCTGGGTGAGCCCGAGGCCGGTGCCGATCCGGCGCATCAGGGTGCCCAGCGGCTCGCCGTACAGCTCGGTCTGCTGCCGTAGGTTGTGTCCGGTCTGGTCCACGGTGTCGACTACCTCCCCAGGGTCGGCGCGTGCCGATGCGATCCATCTTCGCACTAGCGAACAGCAAAGGCCAGCTGGGAGCCTGCTTGACATTCGCAATAGCAAACTGCAAAGGTTGCGATAGCGAATCGACCTGGAGGAATGATGACCGGATACCGCCGCCCCGCGGCCCTGGCGCTGCTCGCGACCGTCCTGCTCGCCGGGCTGTCGATCGGTCCGGCGCAGGCCGACCCGGAGCCGGGCGACAACGGCAAGTTGGTCCTCGTGCTGGACTCGTCGGGCTCGATGAAGGAGCCGGCCGGCGACGGCCGGACCAAGATCGTCGCGGCCCGGACCGCGCTGACCCGGGTGGTGGACAAGCTGCCCACCGACGGCGCAGGTCGGCCTCCGGGTCTATGGCGCGACGGTCTTCAAGCAGGGACAGCCCGGCGCCTGCACGGACACCCAGCTGACCGTGCCGATCGGGACGGACAACCGGCCGCAGCTGCGGACCGCGATCGCGAAGTACAAGCCCTTCGGTGAGACCCCGATCGGGTATTCGCTGCAGCAGGCGGCCAAGGACCTCGGGACCGAGCGGGCAGCGGACGATCGTGCTGGTCTCCGACGGCGAGGCGACCTGTGCGCCCGAGCCGTGCGCGGTGGCGAAGTCGATCGCCAAGCAGGGCATCGACCTGAAGATCGACGTCGTCGGCTTCCGGGTCGGCGCGAAGGCGCGCAGCCAGTTGCAGTGCGTCGCCCGGGAGGGCCGCGGCGACTACTACGACGCCGACTCCACCACGGACCTCGAAGCCGGACTCGACCGGTTGTCCACCCGGGCGTTCCGTCCGTTCCGCATCTCCGGTACGCCGGTCCAGGGCGGCGCCGCAGCAGGAAGGCGCCCCGGTGCTTGCCCCGGGCCACTATTCCGACACCTTCAGCGCCGACGGTTCGGTGAAGTACTACGCGATCAAGCGGACCATGACCGGCTCCACCCTGCGGGCCGGGATCAGCTTCCGGCGACCGACCGGCGGAAGCCTCGTGATCCAGAGCGGAGGTTCGGCTCAACACACTCGACGCCGAGCAGTGCGGCTGGAGCTACCCGCGAGCCTTCGAAGGCGACCAGGGACTCGCGACCGGTACGGCGTCGAGCTGGTCGAGCTGGAAGAAGGAGTGCTCGGAGTCCGGGCAGATGGTGCTGACGGTCTCGCCCGGGCAAGACCTTCCGTGAGATCAAGGGCGTTCCGTACGAGCTGCGGATCGACGAGGAACCGCCGGTCGCCTCCACCGCCGGCCTGCCCGCCGTGGCCGACTCGCCGGCCTGGGTCCCGATGCCCGGCACCGCGCCGAAGGACATCGTGCCGGGCTCGAGCTTCCCCGACGCGCCGCTGCTGGAGCCCGGCAGCTACAAGACGACGCTTGATGCCTGGCGAACTGCAGCTGTACAAGGTGAAGGCCGACTGGGGACAGCGCATCCAGGCGCAGGTTTCCGTGCCGGAGCTGACCGGAGCGACCGGCGAGGCGGTGGACGGGATCCGGTACCTGGACACCGCACTGATCTCGCCCATCGGAGAGGACGTGTACGCGGTCTTCGCGAAGGACACGCCTGGCAACGGCGGCAAGCGCGGGGTGCTGACCAAGCGCGGCATCGTCCAAGGCCTCACGACCAAGGAGATCCGCTACCTGAATCGGGGCGGTCCCAACAACCAGGACACGGGTACATCGACACCGGGCGAGTACTACGTCGCCGTGTCGCTCACGCGGAAGGCGAACGACACAGCGTTCACGATCCCGATGACGCTGACCGTGGGGCTCGAGGGCGCGGCGGGAACCGGCAAACCGCAGTACGTGAACGGCGCTACGCCAGTGGCGGGCGACTCGATCACGCCGACGACCACGCCGACCGACACCCCCTCGCAACCGTCGGGCGACAAAACCGAAGCAGGCGGCCCGGTCCAGGACAACGGCGGCAACTCCGGCGACTCCGGTACGCCGGTCGGCCTGATCGCCGGACTCGGCGGCGGCGCACTACTCCTCATCCTGGTCGGAGCCTGGGCAGCCCTCCGCCTCCGAGCCAAGCCGGCCCCGCTCGCCGCATCACCCCAGAACACCTGGCACCCCCCAACCCCCTACCCGAACCAGCAGCCACCCGCCGGCCCGACCAACCCCGGCCCACCTGCCCCGCGCCAAGGCCCCGGCCAACCCCCGCGCTAGCCAGTCACCCAAGCAACTCCAAGAACCCGGATCGCCTCAAGCCGGTCCCGCGATAGGGGTCACCCAAGCGCGGCCCGTGAGCCCGGATCGCCTCAAGGCGGTCCGGGCTCACGGTCGTGAACGCCAGCGCCGGTCAGCTGCGATGGGTGGAGCCCAGCTTTGCTGTCAGCGGAGCAACAGCCAGACAGCCGCTCCCGCCAGCACAGCGGCACCTGCAAAGCTCCCCACCGCAACCCACAGCAGGCCGCGCCTGCCCGCCGCCTGCCCGCCCGCGGTTGCCTCGGCGGCGATCGCTGGTTCCTTGTGAGCGGTGTTCACGGCAGGAAGCCGTCCCGCTGGGGTGCTCGCGAGAGGAATGGGTCCCTCCGAAGTGCTCGCTGCAGGAGTCCGCTGCTCCGGAGTGGTCGCGGGTAGGCGGTCGTCGGCCAGACCGGAACGGGGCGGGTTTGTGGCGCCTGCTGTGGGCTGTCCGCTGTTCGCGTCGGATCTGCTCGGAAGTGGCGGGTGGATGGGGCCGGTGGGGGAGTAGTGGGGTGGGAGGGGTGGGAGTTGGTCGAAGACCTCGGGTGGGTCTGGCTGGGTGGACCAGGGGGTGGTGCCTGCCGGCGGGAGTACGCCGGTTGCTGCAAGGAGGCGGCCGGCTTCGGCGGCGGATGCGGGACGGTTTGCGGGGTCCTTCGCCGTGAGGCGTAGTACGAGATCCCACAGAGGGCCCTCGCCTGCAGGAGGGAGGTTGCCGTTGGGTTCCGGCCGTACGCCGGTGAGTAGCTCGGCCGCGACAGATCCCACCGTGTAGAGGTCCTGCCGAGGATCGGGATCGGCGCCGGCGAGCTGTTCGGGGGCGAGGTAGCCCGGCGTACCGAGAACTGTGCTGTGCCGGGTCATCCGCGGTTCGTCGAGCAGCCCGGCGATGCCGAAGTCGGACAGCCGCAGATGCGGGCGCGCAGTACCGGTGGCGTCGAGCAGGAGGTTCGCCGGCTTCAGGTCGCGGTGGACGATCCCGGCCGCGTGAACCGCGGAGAGCCCGTGCAGCAGTTGGTCGAGCAGCACGGCGACGTACGAGGCCGGCAGTGGACCATGGTCACCGAGCAGTGTCGCGACCGAGCCGCCACGGATCAGCTCCATCGCGAACACGACCTTGTCGTCATCCGCGGCCCACCCGTGCGGCGCCACCACGTGCGGATGCTCGATCCGCAGCGACTGCTCCCGGACGAAGCGCAGCAGCGTCGCCGCATCATGCTGCCCGAGCACCTTGGCCGCGACGTACGCCTCGCGCCGAAGATCCCAGGCCCGCCAGACCGACCCCATCCCACCGGTCCCGACCAGGTCGATCAGCTGATACCGCCCCGCGAACGCCTCCACCGCACAGAAACTACCGCCCACCCCGCTCACGAGCCCCATCAACCGCGGGAGCGGAGCATGCGTTTTACTCGGTCGGCTCGGTCCAGGAGGTTGGTGCGGACGACTGGGAGGGCTGTGGCGGCGAGGGTTTCTGCGCGGGTGACGATGGTCTCGTCGACGCCGACGATGGGGAAGAGGGCTCGGGTGTAGGCCTTTGCTGGTTCGCCTTCGCCGCGGTGGATGGTGGGGACGAGGTTCAGGAAGGCCTCGGCGTACGGCCTCAGGAGGTCGTCCTGGCCGGCGCTCCAGAACTGCATGGCCAAGGCGTAGACCGAGGCGATGGGCACGGTGCGCTCGGTCGCCAGGATGTGCCAGACGGCTTCCTTCTCGGCTGCGTCCGGGGTTGCTGCGCGGACGTGGAGCCTGTTGACCCAGGCTTCGGGGTCCGGGTCGCGTTCGAGGAGCGCTTCGGCTTCGGCGAAGGTTGGCTCGCCGAGTTGGGCCAGGCGGACGAGTCTGCGCCATTGGAGATCGATGTCGGCGGTCTTGAGCGAGTCGAGTTCCGCCGAGCTGGCCGCAGTACGGGCGACGCCGCGCAGCGCTGCCTTGCGGTAGGCGTCCGCGTTGGCGAGGCGGCGGCAGACTTCCGCTACGGCTTGCATCAAGGCGTCACGCTCTGATGGCGGGCTCCACAGGTCGGCGGCTTCGAGGGCGAGGTTGAGATAGGGCTCGATCGTGGACGCTGAGGTCTCGACTGCCAGTACTCCGACCAGGCAGTGAACTGTTTCGCCAGCTGAGGCTTCGCCGTTGATCAGCATGTCCCAGGCGGTCGCGACGGCGACGGCTCTGGAGATCGGCGTCGGAAGGCGCGCGGCGTCGGCGAAGAAGGTGTCCCGGTTCGAAGGTCTGGTGGAGGCGAAGGTCAGGTCTTGATCATTGAGGAGATATAAGGCGGCGCCGGGTGGCAGATCGAGCTGGGTCCGCTCGCCCGCGACCTCTACCTCGACGAGTGCCTCGCGCTCGAGCAGGCCGTCCCGGTCGAAATAGGCGCCCACAGCAAGCACCTGCGGCCGTGGCGCCCCACCACCGGGCCCCCGCGCAACCAAAGGTCATCCCGCCCGGAGTCGCCCCGCCCGGAATCGCCCCGCCCGGAGTCGTCCCGCCCGGGGTCGTCTCCTCCAGGGTCAAGCGGTCGGTGCCGGCTGTTTCTAACCAGGCGGTGCGCCACTTGTCCAGGTCGCGGCCGCTGGCCGACGCGACGGCGTCGATCAAGTCTTCCAACGTGGTGTTTGCCCAAGCATGCTTGGCGAAATAGCTGGTCAAGGCCGCCGAGAAATGATCCTCGCCGACGTACGTCATCAGCTGCTGCAGCACCGACGCGCCCTTGGGATACGTGATCGCGTCGAAGGTCGCGTCGGCCTCGGAGACGTCGTGGACCTGCGGCCGGATCGGATGCGTCGTCGGCCCCTGATCGACGAAATAAGCCTTGAGCTTCTCGCCGGCCAGATGGGCTGTCCAAGCATCCGTGTACGACGTGGCGCTCACCGCAGCCCAGTTGCTCGCGAACTCCGCGAAAGCCTCGTTGAGCCACAAATCGTCCCACCAGCGCATTGTCACGATGTTCCCGAACCACATGTGCGCGAGCTCATGCAGCAAGTACCGCGAGAAGATGTCCCACTCCGCGCGCGTAGGCGTGGTCCGGCGCAGGAACCAGTCCATCCAGGTGATGCAGCCGTAGTTCTCCATCGCGCCGGGGAACTCGGGCGTGAACACCTGGTCGTACTTGTGCTGCGGAAACTCCATTCCGAACTTGCCGGCAAAGAACTCAAGCCCCTGGGTCGTGAGAGTGAAGAGCTCGTCGGCATCCCGGTCGAGGATCGAGGCGAGCGAGGGACGGGCGAAGAGGCCGAGATCGTGGCCGGCGCCGGTGCGCCGCAGTTCGTAGTACGGGCCTGCGTTGATGACTGTGTTGTACGTCGCCAGTGGCGGGGTCGGCGGGAAGGTCCAGCGCCGTGCGGGGCCGAGGTCCTCGATCTGCGGGTCGCCGCTGTTGGACAGGACTCGCCAGTCGGTGGGGGCGGTCACGGTGAAGACCCAGGGGGCTTTGAGATCCGGCTGGTCGAAGCAGGCCCAGACGTAGCGCGCGCGGTCGGGAGTGAAGTCCGTGAAGGCGTACACGGTCCCATCGGCCGGATCCACGGCTTTGAATAAGCCATGACCCGAAGACGAGACCTCAAGCACAGTGACCACGGTCAAAATGTTGCTCTCGGCAAGTTCTGCCAAAGCGATCCGTCCATCGACGGCGACCGGCAGCGGTACGCCGTTGAGCGTCGCACTCACCACCTCGGCCGCGCAGTCCACGAAACTCGAAGCGCCCGGCTCGAGACACTCGAAGGTGATCATCGATTCGGACCGAACCCGCGATCCGTCCAGCAGCTCACTCAGGTCGAGCGCGACGTCATACCGCTCGACCTCCAGGAGCCGGGCCCGCTCCACAGCCTCAACCTGGGTCAAGCTCTTCATCGCGGTCCTCTCGAGACGATCACCCGTGGTAGGGGCATCATCCACCGCCCGGTTCTCCCTGGACGACCCGTTTGCCCGATCAGGGGTCAACTGGAGGAGCGGAGGGTGCGCATCTTGGCGCGGGCGCCGCAGCGGTCCATCGAGCACCAGCGGCGGCGGTGACCGCGGCTCGTGTCGACGAAGAGCAGGGTGCAGGTGGGGTCTTCGCAGTCCCGCACCGACGCCGCCTCGGCGCCGGTGAGCAGATCGATCGCATCCCGGGCGACAACAGCCAGTACTGCGGACGCAGTCGCCCCCGAGTCGCCGCGTTGGAAGGACCCCGATCGGAGGACGAGCTCCGGGACAGCCGTCGGTCGGGCCGCCCACTCGTTGACCAGAGCAACATCTGCAGCCGCCGCCGGTGCGCGGCCCAGATTCGCGAGCAGCAAGCCGTAGATCGCTTCCCGGAGCCGGCGCGCAGCCTCCAGATCCGCCGGAGCCGAGGGGCGTCCCAGTCCACTCTCCTCGGTCCAGCGCACGAGATCGTCAGGCGTGCGCAACCGCTCGATATCCGCGAACCCGCGTTTGCCGAGCGTGCCCACGAAGTTCAGTGCGTGCCGCCCGCCGATGAACGGGAACGCGAGCAGGTCAGCTGCCATTGCTTCGCGCGCTCGCGAGTTCGTACAGGACGCTGTTGAGCGGTGTCGGTACGCCGACCTGCCGGCCGATTCGTACGACGGCACCTGTCCAGGCCTCCAGTTCGGAAGGCCGCCCGGCGTTGATGTCGCGTTGCAGCGAGGTGGTCCCGGCCTCGGGCAGGCTGTCCAGGAATGCCACGGTGTTGTCCACGGCATCGGCAGGCAGGTCGACGCCCGACGCCGTCGCCACCTGCTGGATCTCCGCCATGCTGTCCAGGATCAGTTGCCGGGTGCCCGGGCGGGTGCGAAGTACGCCGTACGGGGCGTCGGCGAGCGTTGCGATCGCGCCGACCGAGCCGAGCGCGAGGAACTTGGACCAGAGCGCGGCCCAGATGTCAGTCGCAACGGAAGCGACCAGTCCTGACTCCTGCAAGGCGCCCCGAAGGCGCTCCACCCGGCGGCTCGGCCGGCTGTCCCACTCGCCGAAGGTGAGCTTGCCGGCGCCGCCGATGTGCCGCACGCGCCCCGGCCCGTCGAGGAAGGCGATGACCTCGACCGCACCCGGAAGGACGGCCTCGAGCCCGACCGCATCCGCGACCTGATGTGGCGCCTCTACCCCGTTCTGGGTGGTGACCACCGCCGTCTCCGGGCCGATCAGCGGCTTCAGCGAGGCGATGGCCGGCTCGAGTTGCCAGGTCTTGACGCCCAGCAAGACGTAGTCGACCTCGCCGACCTCGGCGGTGTCATCGGTCGCCCGCACCGGCGAGACGCTGAAGTCGCCCGCCACGCTCTCGACCGCCAACCCGTCCCGCCGCAACGCGGCAAGGTGTTCGCCGCGCGCGACGAAGCTCACCTCATGCCCAGCAGCGGCGAGCCGCCCGCCGAAGTACCCGCCGACGCCCCCAGCACCCAGCACAGCAATCTTGATCGTCATGGCGGTCAGGTTACCTATTAAACCGGTAACAGGAAAGTGCGTCCTTCGGGCACCAAGCCGACCCCCGGCGGTATCGCCGGAGTTCCATCATGTGACCTAGGTCGTGGTCAGGTTGTGGACTAGGGGCATACTTGAACCACGAGTGAACCCACTCGCGTGCTCCGGGGTCGGTGTAATTCCGAGCCGGCGGTGACAGTCCGCGACCCGGCTGAGGCAGTTTCTCAGCCGGTTGACCTGGTGGAATTCCAGGACCGACGGTGAAAGTCCGGATGGGAGGCGCACGCGATCGGCGGGAACGCTCCGGCGTCCGGACGACGCGGCCCCGCGGGCTGCGCGCGATCGGGGGTCCGGATCGTGCACGCCGGTTGTCATGGCCCCGGGCGCGTCCGTGACAACGAGGGACCCGTCAGTGAAGAACGTTTCGCCGATCGACATCGCGTGGATGCGTCGCGCCGTCGAACTCGCCGCGCAGGGCGTCGGCAGCACGCATCCGAACCCGGTCGTCGGCAGTGTGATCACCAACCGCGACGGCCAACCGGTCGGCGAAGGCTTCCACGCGTACTCCGGCGGCCCGCATGCCGAGGTCAACGCGCTGCGGATGGCGGGAGCACAGGCACGCGGCGGTACGGCGTACGTCACCCTCGAACCGTGTAACCACACCGGCCGGACCGGGCCGTGCGCCGACGCGTTGATCGAGGCCGGGCATCGCCCGGGTCGTGTACGCCGTACCGGATCCGAACAAGCAGGCGGCCGGTGGCGCCGAGAAGCTTTCCAGCAAGAACATCGTCGTGGAACAAGGCTTGCTCCAAGACGAAGCCGAAGCCGTGAACCACATCTGGCTGCACAGCGTCCGGACCGGGCGACCGTTCGTGACCTGGAAGTTCGCGACGACCCTCGACGGGCGCAGCGCGGCGAAGGACCGGTCGAGCAAGTGGATCACCGGCACCCTCGCCCGTGCCGACGTGCATCGCAAGCGCGCCGAGTGCGACGCGATTGCCGTCGGCACCCAGACGGTGCTGGACGACGATCCCGAGCTGACGGTTCGCGACGAGAACGACGTACCGGCCGAGCGCCAGCCGCTGCGGGTCGTGGTCGGCGACCGCGAGATCCCGCCGACCGCGCGGGTCCGCAACGATCGCGCCGAGACGCTGCTGCTCCCGACGCACGACCCCGCCGAGGTGCTACGGCAGCTCGACGACCACCAGATCCGGCACCTCTGGCTCGAAGGCGGCCCGACGCTGGCCGCCGCCTTCCTGCGCGCGGGCCTGGTCGACCAGATCGTCGCGTACGTCGCGCCCGCGCTGCTCGGATCCGGCTTCTCGGCCATCGGCGACCTGGGCGCGGAATCTATCGAGCAGTTGCGGCGCTTCAACCTTGCGGACGTCACCCGCCTCGGCGACGACGTCCGGCTCACCCTGACTCCCCTGGGAGGGAAGTAGATGTTCACCGGAATCGTCGAAGAGCTGGGTACCGTCGAGTCGCTCGACCTGCTGGAAGGTGACGCGGCCCGGCTCACCATCCGCGGACCACTCGTCACCGAGGACGCCGGGCACGGCGACTCGATCTCGGTCAACGGCTGTTGCCTGACCGTGGTCGGCACCGGTGACGGCACCTTCACCGCGGACGTGATGCGCGAGACGCTGCGCGCACCAGCCTCGGCGGCGTCGAGAAGGGCTCGACCGTCAACCTCGAGCGCGCGGTCCAGGCGCACGCGCGGCTCGGCGGCCACATCGTCCAGGGGCACGTCGACGGCACCGGCACGATCGCCAGCCGGGAGCCGGCCGAGCACTGGGAGGTCGTCCGGATCGCGGCGCCGCCGGAGATCCTCCGGTACGTCGCGGAGAAGGGCTCCATCGCGGTCGACGGGGTCTCGTTGACCGTCACCGACGTGGACGACGCGACCGGGACCTTCGGGATCAGCCTGATCCCGACCACGCTCGAACTCACCGTGCTCGGGCGCAACAAGATCGGCGACACGGTGAACCTCGAGGTGGACGTGATCGCCAAGTACGTCGAGCGGCTTCTTGCTCTTGGAGGCAACTAATGGACTGGCTGCTGCACTCCCAGGTGACGATCGGCGGTTCGCCGGTGCTGGTCCGGGAGATCGTCGGGAACGTCTTCGGGCTCGCGAGTGCCCTGTTCGGCATGCGCCGGCTGGTTGCGGCGTGGCCGGTGGGCATCGTCGGGAACGTCTTGCTGTTCACGGTTTTCGTCGGCGGGGTCTTCGATACGCCGCAGGACAAGGACCTCTGGGGCCAGGCCGGGCGGCAGGTCTTCTTCGCTCTGGTCAGCGTCTATGGCTGGTACCGCTGGTACCAGACCCGCCACGGCGGCGCGGGCGTCGGCGTACAGCCTCGGTGGGCAACGACGCGCCAGCGGCTCGAGCTGCTCGGCGTGGGGGTCGTGCTTTACGCGATCGCTTACCCCGTGCTGAAGGCGCTGGGCTCGTGGGGGCCGCAGTGGGATGCGTGGATCCTGACCGGATCGATCCTGGCGACCTACGGGATGGCGCGCGGCTTCGTCGAGTTCTGGCTGATCTGGATCGCGGTCGACGTGGTCGGCGTACCGCTGCTCGTGCAGTCGAAGTTCTACCCGTCCGCGACGATGTATGTCGTGTACGGACTGTTCTGTGTCCTCGGATTCGCGTCGTGGTGGCGGATCCAGAATCGCGCGGCGGTCGGTACGACGCCCGAACCGGTAGTGGTGGGCTGACATGGGTGAAGTACTGAAGCTCGACACGATCGAGCACGCCGTCGACGAGATCCGGGCCGGTCGCCCGGTGATCGTGGTCGACGACGAGGATCGGGAGAACGAGGGCGACCTGGTCTTCGCCGCGTCCAAGGCGACGCCGGAGCTGCTGGCGTTCCTGATCCGCTACAGCTCGGGGGTGGTCTGCGTCCCGATGGAGGCGGCCGAGCTGGACCGGCTGGGGATCCCGCTGATGACGCCACACAACCGGGAGCGGCTGCGTACGGCGTACACGATCTCTGTCGATGCGCGCGACAAGGTGACGACGGGGATCTCGGCGGCCGATCGGGCGCGGACGATCCGGGTGCTGGCCGATTCGGCGTCGGAGTCCTACGACCTGGTGCAGCCCGGGCACATCTTCCCGCTGCGGGCCCGGGAGGGCGGCGTACTGGTTCGTCCTGGGCACACCGAGGCGTCGCTGGATCTCGCGCGGATCGCCGGGCTGCGGCCGTCGGCGGTGATCGCTGAGCTGGTGAACGACGACGGGACGATGAAGCGCGGCGCCGAGCTGCGGACCTTCGCCGATGAACATGGCTTGGTTCTTGTCTCGATCGAAGACCTGATCCGCTACCGGCGGCGGACCGAGAGCCAGATCGAGCGGGTCGCGACGACGACGCTGCCGACCCGGTACGGCGACTTCGTTGCCCACGGCTACCGGAACACGGTCGACGGGTCGGAGCAGCTGGCGCTGGTTCGCGGGGAGATCGGGCCGGAGCCGACGTTGGTTCGGTTGCACTCGGAGTGCCTGACCGGCGATGTCTTCGGGTCGCTGCGCTGTGACTGTGGGCCTCAGCTGGACGAGGCGATGCGTCAGGTCGCGGCCGAGGGTGGCGTTGTCGTCTACCTGCGTGGGCATGAGGGCCGCGGGATCGGGCTGCTGCACAAGCTGCAGGCTTATGAGCTGCAGGACGCCGGGCGCGACACGGTCGACGCGAACCTGGATCTCGGGCTGCCCGCTGACGCTCGCGACTACGGGACGGGCGCGCAGATTCTTGCCGATCTGGGGATCACCTCGGTGAAGCTGCTGACGAACAACCCGGACAAGCTGGCGGGTGTCCAGGGCTACGGCATCGACGTGGTCGAGCGTCGCGGCATCTCGATCGACCCGACCGAACACAACCTGCGGTACCTGCGGACCAAGCGCGACCGGATGGGACACCACCTGCCCACCGGCACGGACGAGAACGGAGCCAACTGATGTCGGGAAGCGGAGCACCCACGATTCAGATCCCGCGCGCGGAAGGCGTCCGGGTCGCCGTCATCGCGGCACAGTGGCACCCGAAGGTGACGGACTCCCTGGTCGCCGGCGCTGAACGAGCCCTGGCTGACTCAGGCGTCACCGACTACAAGATCGTCCGCGTCCCCGGCTCCTTCGAACTCCCCGTCGCGGCACTGCACGCGGCACGCAGCGGGTACGACGCGGTCGTCGCCCTCGGCGTCGTCATCCGCGGCGACACCCCCCACTTCGAATACGTCTGCCAGGCAGCAACCGAAGGCCTGATGGGCGTCTCCGTCAACACCGGCGTCCCTGTCGGCTTCGGCCTCCTCACCTGCGACAACGACCCCCAGGCCCTGGACCGAGCCGGCCTCCCCGACAGCCGAGAAGACAAAGGCTACGAGTCAACCCAAGCAGCCCTAGCCACCCTGATCGCCACCCGCTCTCTGTAGAACCACAAGAAGCAAAACAAGAACAAGAGACAGACAAAGAACAAATACAAAATAGAAGCAAAGGCAAAAGACAGAGAAGATAGAGATAGGAGGCCTGGGGTTGCTGTCGGCGCTGCTATTCAGGCATGGCGTCGGTCAGATAGGCGCGACATCAACCACAGGATTCCCACTCCATCCTTTGTCTTTCTTAGATATTTGAGGGCTATTCAGAAGCCTCTCGGAGATAAGCAAAGAGTAAATGGAATGGCTGGGTGCCTGGCGGGCGTTGGCGTGCTGGCTGGGGGAGGCTTTCAGGTCCGGTGGCGACTGCGGCGGCGGATCAGGCGGAAGTCGGCCCCGGTTGGCTGCGACCGCCTGAAGCCGCAGGCAACTACTCGGTGGCGGGTGCCAGTTCTTGAGCGTTTGATGTCCCGACGGACAGGCAAAAGCACCCCGACACGCTGTGCGCAGTTGGAGAGTTCACGCTCAGCTGCACCAGCTGCCGTCGGCTACTGCCTGTCGGTCGGGACATCAAACGCCGAGAACCCCTGAGAAGACCTACCCGGTAGGCCTGCACCCGATCCACCATCTCAAGCCTGCCGGGGTCACCGTCCACCGGCCGACTCGCACGGGGTCAGAACATCTTGCTGGGGGTCTGGACATGGCATTTCATGTCCCGGCACCCGACTTGGTGTCCTAGGTTCAGCGAGCACCGATAGCCGCCAGCAGTGACGGCAAGACCCGCCAGGGCGGTCGCCGTCAACAGGCTTTGCGCTGCGTCCTGCCAGGCTTGAGGAACCGGCCTCTGGCCAAGCCGGCACGCCGACCCATCAGCCAGCATGCCGACGCCCGCCAGGCACAACCTCTCTATCTCCTATTTTCCTTCTTCTTGTCTTTTTCTCTTGTCTCTCTGCCTTTGTTCTTCGAAGGCTTTTGAATAATCCTCTTTCTCTCCTTTTGTTTTGCTGTGACTTTCTTTCCTTTGTCTTTCTGGTGTTAGTTGGTGCGGGTGTGGGTCATTTGCCAGTTGGGGAGCCAGGTTTGGCCGTTGTCCAGGGAGAAGGCTTGTTCCCAGGCGGCTTGGGATTGGCCGGGGGTCCAGGTGAAGCGGACGAGGACTTCTTGGTTGTCCCAGAGTTCTGGGGCTTCGAAGATGCCGATGTTGTTGGTGAAGGAGCCGATGACGGGGGTTTCGAGTTTGCCTCGTTGGCTGTTGATCCAGTGGATGGACCAAGTGTTGGTTGAAGGGTTGTAGAGGCGGAGGGTGGCGCCGCGGAAGCCTTCGGTCGGGAACCAGCCTTCGTCGAAGCTGATGGCGCCGTCGAAGTAGCTCCACACCTCCATCTTGGAGTCCATTTCGTACCACTCGGCCGGCTCGCCCAGGTACGGCTTGCGGCGGCGGTTGTGCATGTCCCAGCTGCCGACGAGGAAGTCGAAGTCGCTGGTGAGTTTGGGGGTGTCGACTCGCGGCGGTTCGGTGGAGCGGCGGGTGAATTCCATTGTCCAGTTGACTTCCCAGGTCTTGCCGCCGTCGTCCGAGAAGGACTGTTCCCAGTGCGCGGTCTCGGCGGTGACGTTCGACCAGGCGTAGCTGACCAGGATCGGTTTGCCGTCGAACTCTTCCTCGCCGGTCATCCAGCAGGAGCCGTCCGACCACTTTCCGCGCACCGGCGGCTGGAGTTCCATCGTCGTGCTGCTGACCCAGTAGATCGTCCAGTCCTTCTCCACCGGATCGAAGAGTCGCACCGACATCCCGTACGACGAACTGCCCGGGAACTGCATCTCGTCGATGCTGATCGCCCCGTCGAAATGCGTCCGGGCACTGCAGCTCCCGGTGAACGACTCCCACTCGGAACTCCCGGTCAGCGGCTTGATCAACCGCCGGTGCTCGACATCGAAGTACCCGTTGAGGAAGTCGAAATCGCTGGTCACCTTGCGCGGGGTGAAGGTCATCGTCCAGTTACTCTCCCAGGTCTCACCGTCGTCGGCCGAGAAGAACTGCTCCCAGACCGGTACGTCGCCCTTCGTCCAGCGGAACCGGACGTCGACCGGCCGGCCTTCGTGCTGATCGGGTCCTTCGAGGATCCCGACCTCGTCGAGCCCGAACCCGCCGTAGACCGGCGGCTCCAGAACACCCCGCGAGCTGTTGACCCAGTAGATCGCCCAGGACCCGGCCTCGACGTCGTACAGCCGGACGGTCAGGCCGTCGAAATCCTTGGTGGGGAAGAAGGTCTCGTCCACGCAGATCGCGCCATTGAACAAGGTGTACGCCGAAGCGGTGCCCGGGAATGAGCTCCACTCGTCGCTGCCGGTCAACGGCTTGTTCAGCCGCCGGTGCCGCACGTCCCAGTCGCCGACGAAGAAGTCGAAGTCGCCGGTCACCTTCGGGAGATCCAGCGCGGGCGGTTCGGAGGCCCGCCGGGTCAGCTCCATCGTCCAGTTCGTCTGCCACTCGCCGTCGACCTCGTACGCCTGCTCCCAGTGCGCGGTCTCGTCGGTGACATCCGACCAGGTGAGCCGCACGGGGATCTCGGCGTCGCCGACCTCGTCCACGCCGTACAGGACGCAGCGTCCGTCCGACCAGCTGCCGCGGACCGGCGGCTGGAGCTTCCCGGTCCTGCTGTTCACCCAGTAGATGGTCCATTCCTTCGAGTCTTGGTTGAAGAGCCGAAGCGTCATTCCGTACGCCGACTTGGTCGGAAACCGGACCTCGTCGATGCTGACGGCGCCCTCGTGATGGGTGCCGCCCGGTGCAGGTGCCCGGGTACTCCTGCCACTCGCCCGACGCCGTCAGGACCCGGTTGACGACGTCGAAGTGCCCGGTGAGGAAGTCGAAATCGCTGGTCAGTTTGCTCATGGCCTGAGCTTGTCGCTGAAACCTGACACTTCGTGGCAGTGTTTAAAACTAGTCTTGAACTATGCGCTCAAGCCGGCTCCTCTCGATCCTCCTGCTGCTCCAGACGCGGAGGCAGTTGACGGCGCGCGAGTTGGCCGAGGAGCTGGAGGTCTCGCTGCGGACCATCTACCGCGACGTCGAGGCGCTGGCCGCCGCTGGGGTTCCGGTGTACGCCGACCAGGGGCGGGCCGGGGGATACCGGCTGGTCGACGGGTATCGGACGAAGCTGACCGGGTTGACGGAGCAGGAGGCCGCCGCGCTGTTCATGGTCGGGATGCCCGGGCCGGCTGCGGCGCTCGGGCTGACCGAGCAGACCAGCGGAGCGGAGCTAAAACTTCTAGCGGCGCTAGCGCCTGAGCAGCGCGATCGCGCCGGGCGGCTCAAGAACCGCTTCTATCTCGATGTTCCGGCTTGGTACAAGGATGCCGAGGATTCCCCGCACCTCGCGGCGATCGCCGAGGCGGTGCTGCACGATCGCCGGATCAAGGTGCTGTACCGGCGCTGGGAGGCGCCGCGCGAGGTCGAGCGCACGCTGTCGCCGTACGGGCTCGTGCTCAAGAACGGCAGCTGGTACGTCGCGGCTTCGTCCTCCGGCGCCGCGATCCGGACCTACCGGGTCTCCAACATCCTCGAACTCAGCACGACCGACGAGTCGTTCACTCGCGCGGCCGAGTTCGACCTGCCGAAGTACTGGCAGGAGCACCTCGACCAGTTCGAACAACGCCGCTTCACCGGGCACGCTGTTGTCCGGATCGCGCCTTCGCTCGTACGCCGATTGGCCGATCTCTCGGCGACTCTGTTGCTCAAGGCAATCACCGACACCGGCGCCGAGCCGGCCGCCGACGGCAGTATCACCGTCGAAGTCCCCATCGAGTCCATCGGCAACGCCGCCACCCAACTAATCCGCTTCGCCGCCGACGTCGAAGTCCTCCAACCCCCAGAACTCCGCGAAGAACTAACCCGCCTGGCCCACAACATCCTCACCATCTACGAACCCTGACCCACGGTTCCCAGCCCAGCCCGCAGTTCGCCGATCCGGGGGTCTAGGTGTCTTCGCCGAACTTGGCGGCTGAGGTGCGGCCGGCTTCTGCTGTGCGTTGGAGGAAGTCGGCGATCAGGTCCAGTTCTGCCTCGGTGTAGGTGGCGCAGACCTCGTCCATGGCTTGGTTCATGCCGCTGTACAAGCGGTAGACCTCGCGGTTGCGGTCCGGGAGGACTCGCAGGGTGACGCTGCGGCGGTCGGTGGCGGCGCGGTCGCGGGCGATCCAGCCGCCGCGCTCGAGGCGGTCGAGGATGCCGGTCAGGGTGGCTGGGTGCAGGCCGACCTGGCGGGCGAGGGCGCTCGGCGTGAGTGGCCCGTTCTGGGCGAGTACGTCCAGGCAGTCGAGGTCGATGTCCTTCAGCGCCAGCCGGCCGCCGATCTGGTGATTCAGCAGCGCGAGTTCGACCCGCAGGTCGCGCAGGGCGGCCTTGATCGCCGTCCCGGCCCTGCGGTGGCGACGCAGATCACTAGGTTCTCTCGATTCCATATATTATGATTCCCATACTATATGAGTTTCAGCTGACATGAGGGACGGTACCTGATGAAGATCACGGTGTTCGGCGCGACGGGCGGGATCGGCGGACAGGTCGTGGAACAAGCCTTGGCGGCTGGTCACAAAGTCGCCGCAGTGGTGCGCGAGACGTCGGCGTACGACGTCACTCATCCGTCGCTGGAAGTGTTCCGGGTGCCCGGGCTCAAGGACGCGGAGCTGCTGCGGCCGGCTCTCGACGGAAGCCAAGCGGTGATCTCAGGTGTCGGCGCGCGCAGTCGCAAGGCCGGGCCGGTCGCCTCCGAGAGCACCCGCTCGATCCTCGCGGCGATGAGTGCGGTCGGCGTACGCCGGTTCGTCGCGGTGAGCGCTCTTCCGCTCGGCCCGATCCCGCCCGACGAGAGCTTCCTCAATCGCCGCGTGGTGCTGCCGATGATCAACGCGTTCGCGGCCGACGTGTATGCCGACCTCCGCGTGATGGAGGCCGGCATCATGAGCAGCGGGACCGAATGGACCATCGTCCGGCCGCCCAAGCTCACCGGGAAATCGCTGACCGGCAAGTACCGCATCTCTATCGGCGACACCGTGCCGCGCACCTACAGCGTCTCGCGTGCCGACGTCGCCCACCTGATGCTGGCTGCGATCGACGACAACGCGATGCTCAACCAGCCGGTCAGCGTGGGCTACTGATGATCCTGACAACCTTTGAACAGCCCCGTACTGCGGTGCGCCCGGCCGCCGTTGTCGTACGCGGCGTCAGTCTGCTCTTCACGGGACTCTTCTCCGGCTTCCTCCTGGCAGTGCTGGTTCTCGAGAACTCCTTACGGGCTTTCGATTCCGCGATCTACACGCAGGTTCGCTTGGTCGAGCTCGATTCGCTGGACAAGTTGGCATCCGCGACCTTGATGCCTGCCTTAGTTAGCACCTTGATCATCACCGTGATCAGGATGCGGGCCAGAGGCAACGATCGATGGCTGGTTCTGGCGGCGGTGGCACTGCTGGTGGTGGTGTTCGTGGTGACGCTGGCGGTGAACCTTCCGATCAACGCTGATCAGGCGAATTGGTCGGTGCAGTCTCCGCCGACGGACTGGGCTTCGGTGCGCGACCGTTGGCAGGTCGCCCACCTGATCCGCACGCTGGCGGCGATCTCCGCCTTCAGCTGCCTGATCGCCGCCGGCATCAGGTGGAACCGAGAGCGGTGAGGGCGTCGAGCGGTACGGCGTACCGGGTGTTGCCGTTGTAGCCGGTGGTGTCGGTGGCCATGGTGAGGGAGTTCAGCAGAGCTTCTTCTGTTGCTTCGATTGTTGCTTGGAATAAGGCGTCGAGGGTGGATTCGGGCAGCGGGGCGTCTTGCGAGGTGCTGAAGGCGATCGCGTAGTCGCCGCTGCCGGGGGCGAAGTCGGAGCCGACGCGGCCCATCGCGAAGATGGCCCGGCGGGCGATTCTGCCGAGTTGGCGGGAATCCAGCGCGAGATCTGTGGCGACGACGATCATGCAGGAGTTGCCTTCCGGCGTACCGGCGGCTTTGGCGGCGGGCACCGGCGTACCGAGGACGGTGAGGGTGCCGGAGAAGTTGGATTGGACGAGTACGCCGATGGTGCCGGCTGAGGTTCGGCGGGACGACGTACCGATGCCTGCTTTGAAGCCGAGGGCTGCGGTTCCGGTGCCGGCGCCGACGCAACCTTCCGCGGGGAGATCGGAGGAGGCTGTGTTGAGGGCAGCGAAGACGTGTGCGGGGGTGATTGGGCGGCGGCGGATGTCGGAGAGGAAGCCGTCGTTCGTCTCACCCACGACCGGGTTGAGGCTGGTCGCGGACGGATCGCGATCGAGCAACCAGGTCACCAGAGCGTCGGCCACCCGGAACACCGACAAGGTCCCGGTCAACAGAATCGGCGTCTCCAACACGCCGAGCTCCCCGACCTGAGTAGACCCCACCAACTTCCCATACCCGTTCCCAACAACAACAGCAGCAGGCAGTCCAGCTACTGAAGCCGGGTGGGACGATCGCTGTTACTCCGGTGTGGAGGTCGGCGCCGTCGTTCACGGTGGTGTGGCCGACGAGGACGCCGGGGACGTCGGTGATGGCGTTGAGGGGGCCGGTGGGGAGGGTGCCGGGGGCGATTCCCAGGGTGCGGGCTCTAGTGGGCATGGGAGTTATCGTCTGCCAGATGGGTGAGAAGTTGCAGCAGGTGAGTGGGCGGGTGTGGCTTTATCCGCATGATCCTGATCCGGACAACATCCGTGCCTCGGTCGCGGTGATCGCCGGTGACGAGGGCAGCATCCTGGTCGACGCGGGAAACAGCCCGGCTCATGCCCGTGAGGTTCAGCGGGCGATCGCGGAGGCAGGTCTGCCGGCGCCGACGACACTCGTCTACACGCATCATCACTGGGATCACACCTGGGGCGCGTGTGCCTGGGACGACGTGGAGATCATCGCCCACGCTTCAGCAACCGAGTTGCTCGCAGCAGAGGCTGAGCGGCCGTGGAGTCATCAGTATCTTCGGGATCAGGTTCGGGAGAATCCGCGGCTCGGGCCGAGTTTTCGGGCTCGGGCGCTCGCGATGCCCGACTGGGACGGGTTCGAGATCCGCCCTCCGCACAGAACCTTCGAGGACACGAAGGAGTTGGCGTACGGCGTACAGGTGCGGCATGTGGGTGGGCGGCACGCGCCGGATTCCGCGGTGGTGACCGTGCCGGATGCCGGTGTGATGCTGCTCGGAGACTGCTATTTCCCGCCTCCGTTCCACCTCCGCGAGGAGGGCGACGGCCTGGATCACGCCATGGCCAGGAGGCTCCTCAGAGAACGCCACGCCTGGTACGTCGACGCCCATTCGCCGCCTCGATCCCTGGCCGGTGCGAGCGCGGCAGGTCCGGAGAGCGAGACCTGATCGCAACCAGCCGAGCCCCGACCTCTAGGCTGGTCCCGCGATGAAGACCTTTGACGAACTCTTCGCCGAGCTGGGCGAGAAGGCACTGACCCGACCGGAAGGCTCCGGCACGGTGGCAGCGCTGGATGCCGGCGTGCACACGATCGGCAAGAAGCTGGTCGAGGAGGCCGCCGAGTCCTGGATGGCCGCCGAGTACGAGGGCAAGGAGCGGGCCGCGGAGGAGCTGAGCCAGCTCTTCTACCACGCGCAGGTGATGATGCATGCGCTCGGCCTGAGCCTCGACGACGTGTACCGACATCTGTAGGAGCGGCTACAGATCACCGGTTCACCTCTCACAGATTGGCCAAATGCCATGCTGCGCGTCGCAGTACCCAACAAAGGCTCGCTGAGCGAAGCCGCCACCGGCATCCTGACCGAGGCCGGTTACCGGCAGCGCCGGACCACCAAGGACCTGTCCCTGACCGACCCGGACAACGGGGTCGAGTTCTACTACCTGCGCCCGCGGGACATCGCCGTGTACGTCGGCGAGGGCACCCTCGACATCGGCATCTCGGGTCGCGACTTGGTCTATGACTCGCACGCCGACGCCGACATCATCATGGAGCTCGGTTTCGGCGGCTCGACCTTCCGGTTCGCCGGCCGTCCGGGCGTCGCGGAATCGGTCAAGGATCTCGAAGGCAAGCGGATCGCGACCTCGTTCGCCGGGATCCTCACCGATCACCTGGCCGAGAACGGGGTCACGGCCTCCGTAGTACGGCTGGACGGCGCCGTCGAATCAGCGGTCCAGCTCGGCGTCGCGGACGTGATCGCAGACGTCGTCGAAACCGGTACTACGTTGCGCCAGGCCGGGCTTGAAGTATTCGGTGAACCAATCCTTAAATCACAAGCTGTCCTGATCCGGCGGCACGGCGTCGAGCAGGCGCCCGGGCTGGAACAGCTCGTCCGCCGGCTGGAAGGCGTCCTCGTCGCGCGCAACTACGTGATGATGGACTACGACATCCGCGCCGAGGCGGTCGAGGCCGCGAACGAGGTCGCACCGGGCCTTGAATCGCCGACGGTGTCACCCCTTCATCGGGAAGGCTGGGTCGCCGTCCGCGTGATGGTGCCCCGGGCCGAAGCACAGCGCATCATGGACCAGCTCTGGGAGATCGGTGCCCGGGCCATCCTCACCACCGACATCCACGCCTGCCGGATCTGATCTGATGCCGGACGACGCCAAGAAGCCGAAGCCGCTGTGGACCTTCCATCCGGCGATCATCGCGATGATGACCGCGGTGATGGGGGTCTGCATCGTCGCGGTCTTCGGGGTGATCTGGTTCCGGTTCGACGCTGAGTCCCGGGCGACGTTCTCCTGGTTCCAGCGGCTGACCCTGCTGGCGTTCTTCGGCGTGGTGCTGTGGCTGCTCTACCGGATGGGGACGGTCCGGGTCACGGCGTACGAGGATGCGCTGGTGGTGCGGAACGTTTTCAAGTCGTACCGCTTCGGCTGGACCGAGGTGAAGAAGCTGCGGTTCAACCCGGGCGACCCGTGGCTGCAGCTGTTCGATGCCGACGGCAACCGAGTCGGCGTACTGGCCGTGCAGGCCTCCGAAGGCAGCAGGGCGGGTGCCGCGGCCAAACAACTGGCCGCGGTCGCCCGCTCGCACGGAGCTGGTTCTAGCAGCTGATCCTGAAGGTCGTGGTGTGGTCGTCGCCCGGCTTCAGGACGATCAGGTCCTCGCCGCTGATGAACGCGTCCGGCGGGCACGTCATCGGCTCGACCGCGAGCCCGACGCGGCCGATCGCGTTCGCCGTGTAGAGCTGCATCCAAGGCGTGTCACTGGTCAGTACGGCGCGATTCCCGCTATCGGGATCGGTCAGCGTCACCGACCAGACCGGCGGCAACCCGGTGAACGCGTTGTCGATGTCCAGATCCTGCAGCAGCCGCGCCTTGCCGAACTCGTACTGCGAACCCGCGACCGCCGCCGTCCCGATCGGGCTCAGCCGGTCCGGCGTCACCTCGAGCCACTTCTCGGCTGTGAACTCCAGCTCGCACTCGTCGATCTTGCGCCCGACGCTGAGATAGGGATGCGTGCCATACCCGTACGGCGCGTCGCTCACGCCGACGTTCGTCGCCTTGGCCGTGACGGTCAGCCCCTCGTCGCCAAGGCGGTAGGTGATCCCGAGATCCAGCTGGTGCGGGTATCCCGGAAGACCGTGCAGCCGATGCGCCACCTCGACCACGGACTCGTCGATGCCGTCGTCGACGCGCTCCCAGTTGGCCCAGCGGGTCAGCCCGTGGATCGCGTTCGAGCGGGCCGGCTCGGACAGGTAGAGCTGCTGGTCGACGCCCTGGAAGGTGTACTTCCCGTCGGTGATCCGGTTCGGCCACGGGAACATGTGCTGCCCGAGCCCGGCGTGTGCACCCTCGTCCTCGGGGTATCCGACCACCAGCTCGCGTCCCTGATAGGCCAAGCCGCGCAGCCCACCTCCGACACTCACCACGGTCCCGCTGTATCCACCGGCCCGGATGGTCCACTGATCGCCCGACGGCAAAACGCTCATGAGCCCATCCTTACCCACAGCAACCGCCGCTGTCCGCTACAGCCACGTGACGGACACCACGGCCTTACGAGGCAGCGGAGTCGTGGGAGAGATTGACCGCCTTGGCTATCAGCTCGAGTTCCGGGTCGTGGGGGACCGATGGGAAGCCGTCGACGACGACGTTCGCGCGGGCGCGGGTGTGCTCGGCGGCGAAGTGGTCGCGTTCCCAGCGCATCCAGTCGAGCCAGCGGTCGCGGAGTGCCTCGCCGTCGCGGGCGATGCCACGATCCAGGCGCACCTCGTTGCTGGTCTCGATCCAGACCCGCAGCGACTGCCAGGGGTCGGCGTCGCGGTCGGCCGAGGTGACACCCTCGACGATCAGCAGATCCAGGGTCACCGGTACGACGTGCAGTTCCGCGTACGCACTCAAGTTCCAGTCGTAGCGCCGGTACCGGCCCTCGCGGCCGTCGGCGAGTCGCTTGAGCACGTGGTCGCGGAGCAGCCCGAAGCCGCGGACGGCGCCGTCCCACCCGTCGTACAGATCGTCCATGTGGATGATCAAGGTGTGCAGGCCGCGGGCCTCGGCGCGGGCGGCGAACCGTCCGGCCAGGGTGCTCTTGCCGGAGCCGGCGGGGCCGTCGACGCTGATCAGCCGGGTCCGGCCGAGCCGGGCGGGCGTGGTCTGGACGTGGTCGAGCAGGCTGTCGATGGTCAGGGGAGTGTCGGCGACTGGTTCGCTGGTCAGGCGGTCAGTTGATTCCATGGCGCTTCAGAATGTCCTCGATCTCGTCGAACTCCGACGACTCCTGCTTCGAAGCCTTGGCCGGGCCTTTGAGGCCTTGGCGGGCTTGGTGGCAGGTACGGAGGCCGAGGCGGGGGCGGGCCCGGTGGCGGTCAGTACCAGCAGATGAGGCGGGCTTGGATTTCGGTGCCTTCTCGCCGGTCTTCTCCCCGCCGCGGCCACGGGCGACGCCCGATACGACGTACAGGACGACGGAGACGCCGAACAGCGCCGCGCCGGCCCAGACGGTGGGGGAGAAGATCAGGTGCGCCACCCAGGTGACGGCGGATTTGACGATGTCCCAGAGCAGCTTCAGGAGACCGGTCATGTAGAGGGAGACCGGCAGCAGCGACCAGGCGATCCCGCGGGTACCGGCAGCCAGACCGCGGCGTCTCCAGGCGAACCACGAGCCGATCAGGCCGAGCAGGGTCAGGCCCACGCACAGCGGCAACATCGTCGCACCATCGAAGTTAGACACATACCCAGGCTCGCACAGGTAGCGCAGGAACCAAGAGGGGAACAGCCCTGACACCACCCTGAAACTGGGCTCCGGGGACAATGGACTGGTGCAGCCAGAACGCCGCTTGGCCTTTACCGGGTTCGACAACGACGACGGGTCGGTCGATCCCGCGCTCGGTGCGGCGCTGGAGTCGCGCGATCAGGGGGCGATTCTGCTCGCTCTGACCAAGGCGCGGCTGATGGTGCCGGTGGTGGCGATGCTGGGGGAGGTCGAGTACGACGAGCGGGGGCTCGCGCACGACAAGACGTCCGATATGGCGGTGGCGCTGCTCCAGGGGCAGGACGGGCGGAACGCGTTGCTGGCGTTCACGAGCACCGAGAGCCTCGCCCGCTGGAGCCCGGAGGCTCGCCCGATGCCGGCTCAGGCGCAGCTGGTCGCGACTGCCGCAGTCCAGGAGGGTGCGGCGGCGATCGTGCTCGACGTGGCGGGGCCAGCGCCCGCAGTACTGGAGACCGACGACGTACGCCGCCTAGCCGCCGGCCTCCAAGTACTACGCCTGGAAGACGGCAGCTACGCCTGGATCACCCCCGCCTGAGTGCGCCCCGCCGGCACACCGCGCTCGGCAACGCGCACTCCGCCTCGCGCGGTCCCGCCTCAGAGCACCCGGCCTGGCTACCCCGGCTCACCCCGCCTCGTCTACCCGGCGGGGGAGTTCACTGCGTCCATCGGCTTGGGTCGCATTGCGATCTTGCCGGCGATGGCGGTGGCTGGGAGGACCAGGAGGAGGACCAGGGCTGCCCAGGCGGGGAGGAGCCAGAGGGGGCCTGACGGGATCGGCCAGCCTCGGGTGGCGATGGCGATGGGGAAGATGCTGAAGCAGGCGGCGGCGACGCCGAGGACCAGGCCCATCGCGGCGATGATCGAGTTCTCCAGGTAGAGCATCTTCGCGATCTGTTTGCGGGTGGAGCCGGTCAGCCGCTGCAGGCCGAACTCCCGCCGCCGGTCCAGTACTGCGACCGCGATCGTGTTGATCGAGGCGATCGCCGTGTAGGCGATGGCGATCGCCGCGAGCAGGTAGCTGATCCACGCATCCACCCCGAGCCCGGCGTCGTAGTCGGCCGAGAGCAGGTCCCGGTCGCCCATCGTTGCCCCGGGCCAATTCTGCAGATCGAGATTCAAGGCTTTGACTTTGGTACGACACCAAAACCTGACTCGGGAGCCCGGAGGTGGTGTGCTGCGCGAGCAGCTCAGCAGGCAGGATCAGCGACTCGTACCCCGAACTGCCGTCGACCAGCGCCACGATCTTCACCTTCACCAGGGCGTCGTCCCCCAGCCGTACGCCGAGCTCGTCGCCCACCCCGACCTTCAGCTTCTTCGCCGCCTTCGGAGGAATCGCGATGCTCTGCCCCTTCAGATCGTCCAGCGATCCCGCCCGGACCTTCCCCTTGTAGACAGGCCCGTTGATGCCGAGCAGCGGCCACGGGTCACTCGTGTGGGTCGTGTCGTACGGCTCCTCGATCCACCCCTTGCTCCGGACCAGCTCCGACGCCGCGGACACACCTTCCGTACTGCGTACCTGGTCGAACAGACCGGCCGGGATCCCACCAGACGAGCTGGTCACCACGACATCGGCGTACAGGTTGTCGGTATAAGCCTCGACAGCGGCCTTCTGCTGGGTGGTCTGCGAGTAGATGTTGCCCAGGGCAATCGCTGAGGCGAGCGTGATCGGCACCAGGATCGCCGCGAACTGGACGGCGCGGACCCGGAGGTTGATGCACGGCGAGGATCCCGTTCACCCCTAAGTTCTCGAGATAGTTCGTGATCCGAGTCGTGAGCAGGGCGCGGATCACGATCGGGCCGAGGACCGCGACGGCGATGGAGCCGGTCAGCACTGCGGGTCCGCCGATCGCCGCCGCGTTCGTGGGGCTCATGAAGATCGTCGATACGCCGGTCCCGACCGTGGCGGCGGCGAAGACCGCGCCGATGACGAGGCGGACCCGGCTGATGGCGACGGGCGGGATCACGGCTTCGTTCAAGGCTTGGATCGGCTTGATCGCCGCCGCCCGGCCGGCGGCGAATCCGACCGTCAGGCGGAGGATCACCACGGTGAGGAGTGCCGCTCCGGCGAAGGGGAGGATGCTCTGGTCGAAGCGGAGGGCATCCGGGACGATCCCGTTGTCCGCGAGCAGCCCGAAGATCCAGTGGCCCATGGTCCGGCCGAGGAGCAGTCCGCCGGCCAGCGCTGCCAGGGCGACGAGCATCGTCTCGGCGATCACCATCTTGCGGACCTGGGCCGGGGTCGCGCCGCTGGCTCGCAGGAGCGCGAGTTCGCGTCGGCGCTGGCGTACGGACAGGCCGATCGTTGCGGAGACCACCAGTGCCATCACCACGGCGACCATGCCACCGAACACGCCCGACAAGATGATCAACGGCAAGCTGGTTGCGATCCCTGCGAACTCCGCCGCGCCGCGATCGTCACCGGTCAGCGCCGAGACGCCGGTCGGCAGGTCGAGTCGCTTCGCGAGGTCCCTGGCCGAGGTGCCGTTCGTGGGAAAGATGCCGAGGGCATCGATCCGCGGACCGGCGTACCAGGTGGTGTCCTCGGCAGAGAAGAAGATGGACGGTACGTCGACTCGGTGCGCCGGCGTCGCGATACCGGCGAGGACGAACTCCCTCGCCTCACCGGAGACGATCACCCGCACCTTTTCACCGACCTTCAGTTCTGACCCTGCGAGTGTGGTGTCCAGTACGACCTCTCCGGCTTTCGGGGGCTTGCCCCGCCGTCAAGCGTGTAGGGCGTGAGGGCGGCCGCGGTCCACGGGTGGCCGAGCTGCGTGTTCTTGCCTGGGGCAATCACCGCTGGGAAGGAGACGTCCGGGACTACCTTGCCGACGCCCGGAGTACGAGACAGTTTGGAAGTCAGTGCTGGGTCGACGCCGTGGCGTTCCGGGTAGGCGACCGAGCCGGAGCCGTTCGGCGGGTGGTACGCCGGGCGGCCGGTCACCACGATCGGGGCGGCGGCCAGTCGTTGCGGCTCGGCGTTCAGGCGGAGCCCGGTCTCGAGCAACCCGCCGGCGGCGGCCATCAGCGAGCTGCCGAGCAGGACGGCGATGAAGATCGCCAGGAACGCCGCCGTCCGGAAGCGCAAGCTGGAAAGGGCGAGCCTGATCATGTCGGTACCTTCATTCTGGACAACTTGGCGAGTACGGCGGCGACGCCCTCGGCGGTCGGGGCGGCGGTCTCGAAGACGATCCGGCCGTCGACCAGGAAGACCACCTGGTCGGCGTACGAGGCAGCGACCGGATCGTGCGTCACCATCACGATCGTCTGACCCGCTGCCCGGGCCTGATCGCGGAGCAACTCCAGTACTTCGGTCGCTGTCTGCGTGTCGAGCGCCCCGGTCGGCTCGTCCGCGAAGGTGATCGCGGACGAACCGGCCAGCGCGCGGGCGATCGCGACCCGCTGCTGCTGACCGCCCGACAGTTCGCTCGGGCGGTGCTTGGTCCGGTCGCCGAGCCCGACCCGGCGGATGACCTCGGTCACCCAGGCGTCGTCGGGCCGGCGGCCGGCCAGCGTGAGTGGCAGGACCACGTTCTGGCGAACGGTCAGCGCGGGCATCAGGTTGAACGCCTGGAAGACGAAGGCGACGTGCTCACGCCGCAACTCGGTCAATGCGGTCTCGTCCAGGCCGCGCAACGTAGTACCGGCCAGTGACACGTCGCCGGAGGTGGGGTCGTCCAGCCCGGCAGCGCAGTGCAGCAGCGTGCTCTTGCCGGAGCCGGACGGACCCATCACGGCGGTGAAGCTGCCTTGGGCGAAGCCGTAGGTGACTCCGTCGAGGGCGGTGACCGCGCTGGGGCCGGTGCCGTAGATCTTGTGCACATCGGTGAGCTGAACCGGCGCGCTCATCGGACCGCCACCAGCTGCGACTTGCGGTGGTAGGCGGACTCGTTCGTCCACCACAGGATCGCGACGACGGTGCCGAGGCCGACGTCCGACCACAGCCACCACGGCCAGTCGAGGTGCCCGAACCCGGCCAGGATCAGCCAGATCACGAACTGGACGACGCAGACCACCAGCCAGCCGGCCGACGCGACCTGCAGTGCTTTCGTGAGGCCTTTGGATGGCGTGTTGTCGAGGCCGTCGAGGACCTGCCGGAGGTCGCCGCGAGTGCGGGCCGCCTCAAGCAGCTCGTGGCGCTCGGTCGCCTGCGGGAGGTGCAGCGTGCCCTGCCGGGTGGCGGTGTCGATGGTGGCGCGGGCGTGCTGCTTGTCGGCGGCGGTGAGCGGTACGTCGTACGGGGCGAGCAGCGGGCCGAGGGTGCTGAGCAGGGAGTTCATCGGGGTGTTCCTTTGCTGGAGGAGGAGTGCCTACGATGAAAAAGCGTAGGGGTTGAACAGTTTCGCCGCCGAGGAGTTCAGGACCCGTTTCGATGGTGGTGCTAGCCCCACTCTTTGCCTGGAAATGCCGACGCGGGCGGGGAAATGCGGAAGGATGATTGACATGAGCGAGGCGATCGACGGGACCGGTGACGGCGGGCAGCTGCCGCCGGGCCTCGCGCTGTCCTGGGGCGTGCACCCGATCCAGCGCCGCGGGCCGAAGCCGGCGCTGACCGTCGAGCAGATCGTGGCCACGGGGATCGAGTTCGGGGACAGCCAGGGGTTCGAGGCGATCTCGCTGCAGAAGATCGCGGCACACCTCGGCGTCAGCACGAACGCGATGTATCGCTATGTCCGGTCCAAGGACGAGTTGATCGTGCTGGTCGCCGACCAGGCTTGGGGGCAGGCGCCTGCTTCGATCTTGGAGGCCGGCGGCTGGCGGGAGGGGGCACGCGCTTGGGTGCAGGCACAGATCGACCGGTACGCCGTACGCCCGTGGTTGCTGGAGGTGCCGATCCGCGGCGCCCCGGTCACGCCGAATCTCCTGCACTGGTTGGAGACCCTGCTCGTCGTACTGGACGACACGGGCTTGAGCCAGCACGACATGCTCGGCTGTGCGGTGCTCTTCGACGGACATGTCCGCAGCTATGCCAACCTTTTCCGGCAGCTAGCGGCTAGCGATACGGCTCCGGTCGAGTCCCAGGCGGTCGGCGAGTTCTTGGTGCCGCGGTTGATCTCCGCCGGCTACGACAAACTGCTGTCGCTCTACACCAACCAGGAATACGAAGACACCGTCGACGACGACCTCGACTTCGGCCTCACCACAATCCTCGACGGCATCCAAGCCCTCATCGACCGGAGCTAGCCGGCGAAGGCCGAGCCTGCCGTCGGTCATCTCCCCGGCACCTCGGACACCGGATCGGACCTGCAAACACGAAGTAGCGCGTCCCGATCGACAGGACCATTCCCCCAGGTCGCCCGCCGACGCCCCCGCCTGAGCGTGAACCCCGCGCCCGGCCCCCGATCGTTCCTGTCCATCGGCACAGCCCCACGCCTGGCAGGGTTTCCCCACTCGTCGACGGGTTAACTCCTGTCGGCGTGGTTCCCCATTGGCAGACCAATGAGGGGAGCAGTAGACGAGCGGGTAAGCCAACCTCCGCCGAGCGGGAGGGGAGCGGGGTGCGCCGAGTGGAGGGGAGCGGGGAGCGGGGAGCGGGCGGGGAACGCCGGGGGAGCGTAGTGCGGAGAGTTAGGGGGTGGGGAGGGTGATTTGGACGGGGCCGGTGGCGCGGGCGGCTGTCCAGGCGAGGTGGAAGTCGCTGCCGGGGGCTAGTTCGGCGCGGCGGTCGGGGTGGGTACGGGGGTTGATGGGGGCGGTGAGGGTGGTGGCGGGTTGAGGGCGCACGCCGTTGGTGCGGATGTCGGCGATGACTGATGCCAGCGCCTCGGCGGCGGGTTTGCGTTGGTGGTCGACGGTGAAGAGGCCTAGGTCGTACTCGCGGTCGGGGAAGTCCAGGAGGCGCCGGTCGATGTCGTGGGAGGACCACCAGGTGATGCCCCAGAGTGCGGGGTTGTGGACGACCGTTTCGACTGTGCGGCGGGTGAATTCGGCCTGCAGGTCTACGGGGATGTCGGGTCCGGGGACGCCGATCTCCTGGAGCCAGACGGGGCGCGCTGGGTCTAGCGACGTCGCGGCGGCCAGGCTTACCAGGTAGTCGGCGTGGGTGAGGGTGGCTGGGCCGAGCGGGCCGTCCACTCGGGAGACCCCGTTGAAAACCCACGAGTGGACGGTGCTCAGCTCACCCAGGTCCACGACGTCGACCGGGTGGAACGGGTGGTCTGGCTTGTACCAGGCGTCGTCGAAGAGCGAATGCAACGCAAGTACGTCGGGCGCCGCCTTCTTCACGGTCTCCAGGAGATCCTTCGCCCAGCTGGTCGATGCCGCTGGAGTCGTGGAGCTGTCCGGCCAGAGGTTGTTGACCTCGTTCCCGAGGGTGATCGCGAAGACGTTCGGACGCGTGGCGACGGCGCCCGCCACGGCTTCGCAGTACGCCGTGAGTCCGTCGCGCACGGTGCTGTCTTCGAACAGGCTCCGGCGGTGCCAGGTGAGTACCCACGAGGGGAGGAAGTCGAAGCTGGAGAGGTGACCCTGGACGAGGTCGACCGCGACGCTGAGCCCGTACTCCGCGGCTGCGTCGATCAGGTCGAGCAGGTCGTCGATCGCGGCCTGGCGGATGATCGCGCGGTTCGGCTGGATCCACGGCCAGATCGGGAAGACCCGGACGTGGTCGAGGCCGAGACCGGCCAGGTCGGCGAAGTCCCGGCGGACCGCCGCGCCGTCGTAGTCGAGCCAGCTGTAGAACCAGCCGGACGACGGGACGTAGTTCGCGCCGAACCGGGGCGTGGCGGGATCCGAAAGCATGAGAAGGATGCTAAATCGGTTTAGCTTCCTTGCCAAGTCAGGGTCGGGGAAGGCGGTGTTGGGGAACGCGGCACGGTGCAGGTGAGGGAAGGCGGGAGAGGGTGGGTTCAGGCGGGCGGGGGAGCGGTGGATTCGCGGACGGTGAGGACTGGGTCGGTGGTGCGGCGGTTGATGACTGCGGTGGGGGTGGCGATGACCTCGAGGAGGACCTCGGCGGCCTGGCGGCCGAAGTCGAAGGTGTCTCGGGAGAGGGCGGTCAGGGCGGGGTGCATGAGTTGGGTGAGGATCGAGTCGTCGAAGGCGACGATCGACAGGTCGCCCGGCACCGAGACACCCATTTCCATGGCGACACCCAGTCCGGCGACCGCCATCACGTCGCTGTCGTAGACGATCGCGGTCGGCCGCACCGCCTGGGAGAGCAAGCGGCGCGTAGTTGCGGCACCCTCCGCGTCGCTGAAGTCGGTGGTCAGCGACGGCGCGTCGATGAGTCCGAGCCGGGGAGCCGCATCGCGGACCGCCTTGATCCGGCGCTGGGTGTGCTGGAAGTTCGGCGTACCGGCGACGTGGGCGATCCGGCGGTGGCCGAGCGCGGCCAGGTAGTCCACGATCGAGAGCATCGCGTCCCGGTCGTCGGCCCAGACCGAGGCGAGCGCGCCCTTGCCACCGCGCCCGCCGATCACCACAGCGGGCATCTCCAGCGCTTTCAAGGCATCCAGTCGCGGGTCGCGCACGGTCAGGTCGACCAGGATCACGCCGTCGACGCGGTGCTCGGAGGCCCAGCGTTTGTAGACCTCGATCTCGGCCTCGGTGTTCTCCACGATCAGCAGCTGCAGCGAGATCGAGTGCGCGGACAGCCCTGATTGCAGCCCGGACAGCAGATGGGCGAAGAAGGGCTCGACGCCGAGCGTGCGGGCCGGCCGGGCGATCACCAGCCCGACCGAGTCCACCCGGGAGGCGCCGAGCGCGCGGGCGGCACTGTGCGGCCGCCAGCTCATCTGCTCGGCGATCTGCAGGATCCTGGCCCGGGTCGCGTCGCTCACCCCGGGGCGTCCGTTCAGCGCGAACGAGACCGCGCCTTTCGAGACGCCTGCCTTGTCGGCGATGTCGGCGATCGTCGGTCGCGCCATCGGCCCTCCCTCACCTGGTGTCCCCGTCGGCACAAGTGCCCGGGAAACGAAGTATGTCCCCTTGACAGCGGATTCTACGATGTGGATAGTGCAGGAGCTATACCGGTTTATCACTTCAGGAGAACCTCATGCGTAGTCGGCGTCTCAGCGCGGTGGCAGGTCTTGCCGTCGCGGCCCTCGCTCTTGCTGGTTGCGGGCTCGGCTCGTCGGACGACACCTCGTCCGACAGCAAGCCCACAGTGGATGCGAACACCAAGGTGACCGGCGAGGTGAGCCTGCAGACCTGGGCGCTGAAGCCGAAGTTCACGACGTACGTCGAAGGCGTGATCAAAGCCTTCGAGGCGAAGTACCCCGGCACCAAGGTGACCTGGCTGGACCAGCCCGGTGACGGCTACGACAAGAAGGTGCTGAGCCAGGCCTCGGCCGGTCAGCTGCCCGACGTGGTCAACCTGCCGCCGGACTTCGCGCTGCCGCTGGCCAAGCAGAACCTGCTGCTCGACGTCGCGGCCGCCGACCCGAAGCTGAGCGAGGACTACGTCGAGGGCGGCATCCAGGCGTACCAGTACCAGGGACAGAACGGCACCTTCGGCTACCCGTGGTACCTGAACACCGACATCGACTACTGGAACGCGACCAAGTTCGCGGCCGTCGGGCTGGACGCGAAGAACCCGCCGAAGACCTTCGACGAGCTGCTCGCGGCCGCGAAGGTCATGCACGACAAGTCCGGTGGCAAGGAATACCTGATGAGCCGGTTGCCGGGCATCGGTGACTTCACCAACGCCGGCGTGAAGGTGCTCTCCGACGACGGCAAGACCTTCACCTTCAACACTCCTGAAGCGGTCGCCCTGCTGGACAAGTACGCCGCGGCGTACAAGGCCGGCTACCTGCCGCGCGACATCCTGACCCAGGAGTACCTGGGCAACTCCAAGCTCTTCACCCAGGGCAAGGTCGCCTGGACCACCGGTGGTGGCAACGCGATCCAGGACTTCCAGAAGGACAACCCGTCGCTGAAGGGCAAGGTCGTCCCGTCGCCCGCGCTGGACACCCCGCCGCTGTACGTGCAGGGCCTGTCGGTCTCGGCGAAGACCAAGAACCAGGCGGCCGCGATCGCACTGGCCCGGTTCGTCACCAACGCCGAGAACCAGGCGGCGTTCGCGAAGATCGTCAACATCTTCCCGTCCACCAAGGCCTCGGCGAACGACCCGTACTTCTCGAAGTCCGACGGTACGCCGGAGTCCGACGCCAAGGTGCTCGCGTTCGCCTCGCTGGCCAAGGCCAAGTCGCTGCAGCCGGCTGTGATCAGCGGTGCGACCAACGACTTCATCAACCAGCAGATCTCGCTCGCGATCTCCGGCAAGGTGACGTCGAAGGCCGCCCTGGACGCCGCGGTGGCGAAGGCCAACCAGCTCCTCGCCCAGTAATCGCGCGTCCCGAAGAAGCGGAGAGGTATGCGCTACCACCGTTGGTTCACCCCGTGGGTGCTGGTCATCCCGGCGCTGGTCTGGCTGCTGGTCTTCAACCTGTGGCCGTCGGTCAACACCGTGATCCTGTCCTTCACCAACGCCCGGCCGATCGGTGGTGGCACCTTCGTCGGGCTGAAGAACTTCGAGACTCTGCTGCACGACGAGCAGTTGCGGTACGCGCTGCTGAACAGCGTGATCTACATGGTCGTCTGCCTGCCGTTCCTGACGATCTTCCCGCTGCTGCTCGCCGTGCTGGTGGAGAAGAAGCTGCCCGGCATCACCTTCTTCCGGACCGCGTTCTACACCCCGGTGGTGGCCTCGGCCGTCGTGGTGGCGCTGATCTGGCAGTGGATCCTGGACGATCGCGGCCTGGTCAACGGGCTGGCCGAGAAGCTCGGCGTGATCTCCGGGCCGCTGCCGTTCCTCAGCGACCAGTGGCTGTTGTTGCTCAGCGCAATCAGTCTGACGATCTGGAAGGGCCTCGGGTACTACATGATCATCTACCTGGCCGCCCTCGGGAACGTCGGCCGTGAGCTGCACGAGGCGGCCGCCGTGGACGGGGCGTCGGCGTTCCGGCGCTTCCTCAACGTCACCATCCCCGGTGTCCGCGGGACGATGGTGCTGATCTCGATCCTGATCTCGGTGTCGGCCCTTCGGGTCTTCTCCGAACTGTTCATCCTGTCCGGCGGCAAGGGCGGTCCCGGTGGCCGGGACAACTCGGTCGTGATGCTGATCCAGCAGTACAGCCAGGGCTTCGAGGGCAACCTCGGCTACGCATCCGCGTTGTCGATCGTGCTGTTCTTCGTCACCGTCGTCCCGATGCTGGTGCTGGCCCGGCTCAACAAGCAGGGGGCCGAGGCATGAGCATCGTCACCGACCCGGCGCGCCCCATCGAAGTACCGAAAGAAGCCGGTACTCCGAAGCCGCGCCGCCGCGGGTCGTTCGGGTTCAACTCGATCTCGCCGACGGAGAAGGTGGTCCGCTACCTGCTCCTGGCGTTCGTCCTGCTGATCACGATCGGGCCGTTCCTCTGGCAGCTGTCGACATCGCTGAAGGGATCCGGGGAGGACATCTACACCCGGATCCCGCGGCTGCTGCCGTCCCAGCCGACCCTGTCGCACTACGCCGAGGTCGCGGACACCATCCCGGTCTGGGACTACATGAAGAACTCGCTGCTGGTCGCCGTACTGGTTGTCGGGGGCAACATCGTCGGCTCGTCGCTGGCCGGGTTCGCCTTGTCGCGGTTGCAGTTCCGGTTCCGCCGGATCGTGCTCGGGCTGTTCCTCGCGACGCTGGTGCTGCCGGGCGAGGTGACGATCATTTCGCAGTACGTGACGGTGCGGGAGCTCGGGCTGGCGAACACGCTGGTCGGCGTGGCACTGCCGGGGATGATCGGCGCGCTGAACGTGCTCTTGATGTTCAACGCGTTCCGCTCGCTGCCGATCGAGGTCGATCAGGCCGCGGTGGTGGACGGCGCGAACGTGTGGCAGCGGTTCGTCTACATCGGGCTGCCGTCGGTGCGCGGAACGATCAGCGTGGTGGCGATCTTCGCCTTCATCGGCGCCTGGGACGACTTCCTCTGGCCGTTGATCGTGCTGACCGATCCGGACAAGTACACCCTGACGGTCGGCCTGCAGTACCTGTCCGGCACCTTCAGCAACAACCCCCGGCTGATCGCCGCGGGCACGATGATCGCGTTCATCCCGATCGTGATCGTGTTCGCCGTCTGCCAGCGATTCTTCTTCAAGGGCGTCGAGGAGGGCGCCGTGAAGGGGTAAGTACCCATTGCAATCCGCCCATTGCAAGGAGTTCGATCATGTTGCGTAAGACAATCGCTTGTGCGACGGCAGCGTTGCTCGGTGCCGCGCTGTTCTCCACCGGAACGGCCCAGGCCGGTACGACGGCTGACAGCAAGCGGGTCGTCGTCTACTACCAGACGCAGTACGTGAATGGTGTCTATGTCTCGCCGAAGGCGCTGACGGACAACAACACCGGTGTCACGAACGTGCTGGTCGGCGCGATCCATCTCGATCCCGATGTCGTGCATCTGAATGACGATCCGCCGGAGGCGGCGAAGTTCACGCAGATGTGGGCCGACCTGCATGCCATGCAGGCCAAGGGGGTGAAGGTTTCCGCCTTCGTCGGTGGTGCCGCGCAGGGGAGTTTCCAGCGACTCGACACCGACTTCAACACCTACTACCCGCGGTTGAAGAACCTGGTCACGACGTACGGGCTGGACGGGCTCGACCTGGACGTCGAGGAGAACATGTCGCAGGCCGGCATCAACCGGCTGATCGACCAGCTCACCACCGACTTCGGTACCGGGTTCATCATCACGCTGGCGCCGGTCGCGCCGGCGCTGACCGGCGGCGGGAACCTGTCCGGCTTCAACTACGAGACGCTCGAGCGCGATCGCGGCGCCAAGATCGACTGGTACAACGCGCAGTTCTACTGCGGCTGGGGCTCGATGGCGAACACCACCGGCTACGACAACATCATCAACCGCGGGCTGTTCACGCCGGCGAAGGTGGTGGCCGGCGTGGTGACGAACTCGGCCAACTGCAGCGGGTACGTCGCGTTGCCGACGCTCAAGTCGACACTCGGCGCGCTGGTTGCGAAGTACCCGACCTTCGGCGGTGTCGACGGCTGGGAGTACTTCAACTCCGACCCGGGCGGCACCTCGGCCCCTTGGCAATGGGCTCGCGAGATGACGTCGGCGATGACTGGTTCGACCGGTCCGGTGAACTTGGCCTTGAACAAACCCGCGACGGGATCTGCTTCCTGCGCGATCGACGGAGGGCCCGGCCAAGGCGGTCAACGGCTCGGTCTCCGGCGGCAACTCCGACAAGTTCTGCTCGCTGGTCGCGACGAAGTTCCTTCAGGTCGACCTTGGTTCATCGCAAAGTCTTGGCAGTGTAGAAATCTCGCACGCCTCGGCCGGCGGTGAGTCCGCGTCGTACAACACCCGTGCCTTCACCCTTCAGACCTCCACTGACGGGTCCACCTGGACCACTCGGGCAACGGTCACCAACAACACGGCCGCGGTCACCACTCACGCCCTGGCCGGCGTCACGGCTCGCTACCTGCGGCTCAACATCACCACTCCCACCCAGGGGACTGACCCGGCGGCCCGCATCTACGAACTCAAAGCCTTCGCCTGATCCCTGACCGAAAGCGGCTCGCCCACCTCCCTGGGCGGGCCGCTTTCGTGCGTCTCGGGAACCCTTTGGCCAGCCATCTATTCGGTAACGAACTTGTTCGTAACGAACATGTTCGTTACGGTGGGAGGAGAGCCGAGAGGAGTGCTGGGAGATGGCTGAGGAGAAGGCGGTGCCGCGGAGCAGGCGGGAGGGGCCGGCCGAGGCGGGGCCGCGGAGCCAGCGGGAGGGGCTGGCCGAGGCGGGGCCGCGGAGTCGGCGGGAGCGGCCGGCCAAGGCGGCGTTGTCGCGGGCGGGGATCGTGGCGACCGCGGTCGAGCTGGTGCAGGCCGAGGGGCTGGCGCGGGTGACGATGCGGCGGTTGGCGCAGGAGCTCGATACGGGGGCGGCGTCGCTGTACGTCTACGTCCGCAATACCGATGAGCTGCACGCGGCCGTGCTCGAGGAGTTGCTGGGAGCCGTCGACCTCAGTCCGGTGACGGCGAAAGGTGATTGGCAGGACCGGCTCGAGCGCGTGCTCACGTCGTACGCCGAGGTGCTTTTCGCGTACCCGGGACTGGCGCAGTCCGCAATGGTCGCGAGGCCGTCGGGGGAGCACTATCTGAACTTGATCGAAGCCCTGCTCGCCCTGCTCGACGAGGGCGAGGTGCCCAAGGGGCAGGCGGGCTGGGGGATCGACATCCTGCTGGGATTCGCCACCGCATCCGCTGCCGAGCATTCCGCTCCGGATCCGCGAACGAAGAAGAAGGAGATCCCAGCCCGGCGAGGAATGGGCTGCGCTCGCGGACGCCGTACGGAATGTCTCCGCGGAGTCCTATCCGCAGCTCGCAGCGCACGGAACCGACCTGTTGGCCGGGCCTGGCCGGGCGCGGCTGGCGTGGGGTTTCCGCGTCCTGATCAACGGAGTGCTGACCACCCCGCTGCCCGAAGGAGAATCGAAATGACGAACCACTATCCGATAGCGATCATCGGTGCGGGACTCGGCGGACTGATGCTCGCGCGCGTTCTGCACGTCAACAGCTTCGAAGCTGCCGTCTTCGACCTGGACGCCTCGCCGACGGCGCGGACCCAGGGCGGCATGCTCGACATGCACGTCGAGTCCGGCCAGGCCGCGCTCCGGGCAGCCGGCCTGTACGACGAATTCCGCGAGCTTGTGATGCCCGGCGGCGAGGCGACCCGCGTTCTCGACAAGCACGCCACCGTGCGGCTTGCGGAGGACGAGGACGACCGGGACCAGGAGCACGACCGGCCCGAGGTCAATCGCCGTTCACTGCGTGATCTTCTGCTTGGTTCATTGCCTGAAGGAACGGTTCGGTGGGGTGCGAAGGTGGTCGGGGCCAAGCCGCTCGCCGACGGCCGGCACGAGGTGACGCTTGCTGATGGCAACAGTTTCACCACCGACCTGCTGATCGGCGCGGACGGCGCCTGGTCGAAGGTGCGTCAGTTGGTCTCCGCCGCGAAGCCGCTGTACTCCGGGCTGTCATTCGTTGAACTAAGCCTTGAAGACGCCGATCGCCGGCATCCGCGGGCGGCCGAGTTGGTCGGTGGCGGGATGATGTTCGCGCTCGGTGACAGCAAGGGGATGCTCGGGCACCGGGATCCGGACGGTTCGCTGCACGTCTATGCCGCGCTGCTGGCCGATGCCGGCTGGTCCACTTCGGGGGAGATCGACTTCGCCGATACGGAGAAGGCCAAGGTGGCGCTGGTGGAGCACTTCGCGGATTGGCACGAGGACTTCCACGCCATCATCACCGGTGCGGACGGCGCGCTGGTTCCGCGGCCGATCCATGCCTTGCCGGTCGGGCACCGGTGGGACCGGACCCCTGGCGTCACCCTGCTCGGCGATGCGGCGCACTTGATGTCCCCGTTCGCCGGCGAAGGCGCGAACCTCGCTATGCAGGACGGCGCCGAACTCGCGCTCGCGATCGTCGCCAACCCGACCAGCCCGGAAGACGCGCTCACGCAGTACGAGCAAGCTCTCTTTCCCCGTAGCGCGGAGGCAGCCGAGCAATCAGCTCAAGGCCTAGCCATGTGCTTCAACCCCGAAAGCCCGCAGGGGCTCCTCGACTTCTTCAACTCCATGTCCCACTGACACCTTGGACGGCCTAGGGTCCCCGGTATGAGCCGACCGTTCGACTATGACGCGGAGTTGTCCCGGTATCAGGCGCGGTTGTGGGCGGCTCTTGAGGTCGGGCCTGATGACGACGTACTTGATATTGGGTGCGGGACCGGGCTGACTAGTCGGGAAGTGGGCAAGGTTGCGGGGAGCGTGCTTGGCGTTGAGATTTCCGCTGAGCGGGTGGCGGTTGCGCGTGAGCTGAGTGGGCAGGAGGGCCTGGGCAACGTTCGGTTCGAGCAGGCTGATGCGCAGGTTTATCCCTTTGCTGAAGGGAGTTTCTCGCTGGGGTTCAGTCGGTTCGGGACGATGATCTTCGACGAGCCGGGGGTTGCCTTCGGCAACATCGGCAGGGCGTTGAAGCGCGGGGCGCGGTTGGTGCAATTGGTGTGGCAGGAGCAGGTGCATCAGGAGTGGGTTGAGGTGGTTCGGGATGCTTTCGGGGGTGCCGCGACTTCGACGCAGAAGGCGTTCTCGCTGGCCGATCCTGCGGTGGCGGAGCGGGTGTTGGTTGACGCTGGGTTCGGCGACGTGCGGGTGGTTGATGTGCGGGAGCCCGTGTACTACGGGGCGGATCCGCAGGCCGCGTGCGAGGCGATCCGTGGTCTGCAGATCGGGCAGGACTTGCTCGAAGGCTTGAATCAAGCCCAGGTCGATCAGGCCTACCGGCGACTGCTCGATGTCCTGCATTGCTCGCGACAACGCGGACGGTGTCTGGTTCGACTCGCGGGCGTGGATCATCACTGCGGAAAAGCTTTGACCGAGTTGGCGGCGGCTGCGCGCCAGGTGCTGGGGGAGTTGCCGGTTTGGCGTTTGAAGGCGCGGCTGAAGGCTTCCTCGGATTCGTAGCCGACCCGTCGGGAGACCGCGGCGACGCCGAGGTCGGTCGAGCGGAGGAGGTCCGTCGCGAGGTGCATCCGCCAGCCGGTGAGGTAGCGGATCGGCGCCAGCCCCAGCATGGAACGGAAGCGCTCGTCGAGGAGCGAGATGGAGACCTGCGCGGCTCGCGCCAACTCCAGGAGGGTCCATTTGTGCTCCGGTGAGGCGTGCATCGCGGCCAGGGCCGGCGCGAGCACCGGGTCGCGCAGAGCCTGGAGCCAACCGGTCTCCGTCGCGGGCGAGTCCGCCAGGTGGAGTCGCAGCACCTCGGCCAGCAGGAGTTCGGGGATCCGGGTCGGAGCCTCGAAGTGGTCCGGGCGAATCAGCGCGGTCTGCTGTACTGCGTAGTCGATGCTCGCCCGGACCCACGGTCGCGCGGCACCGTCCGGCCGGACGACGAACACCCGCGGCAGAGCCCGCATCCGGGGGTCGAACAGCGGGTCGTCGCAGGCGAGGTAACCGCAGACCAGGTGCGTTTCCGCGCCACCCGAGCCGTGGTGGATGACCGGCATCCGTTGCCACGGTGGCGGATCGATCAGGCTGGACACGGAGACGCAGACGGCCGGTTCGGTGCCGCCCATCCGGTGGCTGTCGCCGTACGGGAGAACGATCACGTCGCCCTCGGAGGCCCAGTGCCGTTCGCCGTCGAGGGTCTCGATCCAGGTCCGGCCGGCCGCCACCACATGGAAGAGGACCACCCGGCGAGCTCCGGGGGACAGCACGGCCACCGCGTCCTGCGGCGGCAGCGACTCGTACGCCCAGGGCTCGGTGTACTCGCCGCGGAGGAAGATCGCGCCCTCGAGGTGCAGCCGGCCAAGAGCCCGCGCGAGCGTGGCTTCTCGGTCATCGAGAGCGGCGGAACGATCATGGTGCAGACCTGGGTCGGCCATGAAACTGATGATGACACAGCGTGAGCCCGCCGGGGGTGGGCTCAGAGATCCAGGGAGGGAACTGTCATGGCACTGTTCATGGATGTGCACCAGAGTCTGCCGGAGGGCGCGACGTTGCAGGACGTCGCCGACGCCCACGCCGCCGACCTGAAGACGCAGGAGGAGTACGGCGTGAAGTACTTGCGCTACTGGGCGAACGACCAGGACGGCAAGGTCTTCTGTCTGGTCGAGGCACCCGATGCCGAGGCGGCGATCGCCGTCCACCGTGAGGCCCACGGCCTGGTCGCGGACGAGATCTACCCGGTAACCGAAGGATCCTGACCGCTCACTCTCAGCCGAGGGTCATCCCGGCCCAGACCTTCTTGTGGTCGGAGTTCGGCCCGTCGTACCGCAGGTAGCTGGGTTGCGGGGCGGGTCGTCGTGCCGGGGGAGAGGTCAGCGGCGGCGGGGGGCGGTGGGGTGGACTTCGCCGGTGTACTTCTCGCCGGGGCCGGTGCCGGGCTCGTCGGGAATGCTCGAGGCTTCCTTGAAGGCGAGTTGGAGCGAGCGGAGGCCGTCGCGCAAGGGGGCCGCGTGGTGGTGGCCGAGGCTGGGGGCGGCGGCGTCGAGGAGGCCGGCCAGGGCGTCGATCAGGGAGCGCGCCTCGTCCAGATCCTTGTGTTCGGGGAGGTCCTCGGCCAGGCCGAGGTTGACCGCGGCGGCGCTCATCAGGTGCAGGGCGGCGGTCGAGATGATCTCCACGCTGGGTACTTCGGCGATGTCGCGCGAAACGGTCGACATCGGGTCCACCCGGTGCTCGGCCGCGCCCTCGGCAGCGGGAGCGGCAGGGGTGGTTTCGGGTGAAGTGGAGATGGGGTCGGTCATGCTGCTACTCTTGCATGGCGACCGACCCGGTCCAGCGGTGACCCCTGAGCGGAATACTCAAGGGCTGCCAATGGTTCGAGTCTAAGCGGAGGGCCACCTCCCACCCAGCCGATGAAGAGTTGGCGGGTCCCGGTCACCACCGGTTTACCGGTCCCGCAAGGGAACGGAAAAGCGGTGATCGTACGGCGTACTTCGGGTGACCGGGGTTGCACCGCTGCCGATCTGGGAATTGGGCCTTCGTGTGGACGCACGAGGGCCTTTTGCTGTTTCTACGGCGATCGGACCTCGGCGGCCACGAGGTGGTACTCAGAATACGAACAACCCAGGAGGACCCATCACCATTGAACTGCGCGTCAACGAGCGCATCCGCGTTCCCGAGGTGCGACTGGTCGGACCGAACGGTGAGCAGGTAGGCATCGTCCGGATCGAGGACGCACTTCGGTTGGCACAGGAAGCCGATCTCGACCTGGTCGAGGTTGCGGCCACGGCACGCCCGCCGGTCTGCAAGCTGATGGATTTCGGCAAGTACAAGTACGAGACCGCGCAGAAGGCGCGCGAGTCCCGCCGGAACCAGACCAACACCGTCATCAAAGAGATGAAGCTGCGGCCGAAGATCGACCCGCACGACTACGAGACCAAGAAGGGTCACGTCGTCCGGTTCCTGCGTGCCGGTGACAAGGTCAAGATCACGATCATGTTCCGTGGTCGCGAGCAGTCCCGCCCCGAGCTGGGGTTCCGGCTGCTGCAGCGGCTGGCCGAAGACGTCAGCGAGCTCGGCTTCGTCGAGTCGTCGCCGCGTCAGGACGGCCGGAACATGATCATGGTGCTCGGACCGCACAAGAAGAAGTCCGAGGCGCGCGTGGACGTGGAAGCCGAGAAGGCCAAGAAGCTCGCCGAGCACGAGGCCGAGCAGGAGGCCGAGCGGATCGAGCGTGCCGAGCAACTCAAGCAGTACGAGGCCGAGAAGGCAGCCGGGGCCACCAAGAAGCCCAAGGGTCCGGCAGACAACCTCGATCCGGAGTGATGTAGCGCTCCGGTCGCCAGGTTGAACAGCAGCCGGAGCAAGCATCACCAGATCGAGTCAACGAAAGAGACCAGGAGTACATAGCCATGCCGAAGATGAAGACCCACTCGGGTGCCAAGAAGCGCGTCCGGGTCACGGGTTCGGGCAAGCTGCTGCGCGAGCGCACCGGCCGTCGCCACAAGCTCGAGGAGAAGTCGAGCCGCCGGACCCGCCGGCTGGCCGGCACCATCGAGGTCTCGCCGACGCACGCCAAGAAGTTCAAGAAGCTGCTCGGCATCTGAGCTGCCCTCCCCCACCCCGAACACCCCGCCGGGTGGACGACTTCTCTCGGCGCAGAAATACAAGGAGTAACACCTCATGGCACGCGTGAAGCGGGCAGTCAACGCCCACAAGAAGCGCCGGGTCGTACTCGAGCAGGCCAGCGGTTACCGCGGCCAGCGCTCGCGGCTTTACCGCAAGGCGAAGGAGCAGGTCACCCACTCCCTCGTCTACGCCTACCGTGACCGCAAGGCGCGCAAGGGCGACTTCCGCAAGCTGTGGATCCAGCGCATCAACGCTGCCTCCCGCGCGGAGGGCCTGACCTACAACCGCCTCATCCAGGGTCTTCGCCTGGCCGAGGTCGAGGTCGACCGCAAGATCCTCGCCGACCTGGCCGTCAACGACGCGCCGGCGTTCTCGGCGCTGGTCGCGCTGGCGAAGGCGGCCCTGCCGGCCGACCTGAACGCCAAGAGCGACGCCGCGGCCTGAGCCGTAGCGATCACTCGAGCAAGCACCGAAGTGGCGAGCCCAGGTCTGCTGACCGCGCAATCCGTGCGGATCAAGCAGGCCCGGAGGCTCGCCACTCGTGCGTTCCGGCGCAAGTCGGGACGCTTCCTCGTCGAGGGTCCGCAGGCGGTCCGGGAAGCCCTCGAGCACCGCGAGCTGGTCGTCGAGGTCTACGCCGAACCGGACGTCGCCACCCGGCATCGCGATCTGCGCGACCTGGCCGAGTTCGCCGACGTCCCGTGGTACGACGTGAATCGCGCGGCGATCGAAGTACTGAGTGAGACCGTCACCTCGCAAGGCGTCGTCGCCGTCTGCACCTTGGTCGACGTCGCGCTGGAAGAAGCAGTACGCCGTACTGCGCGGTTGGTGGCCGTCGGCGTCCAGGTGCGGGACCCCGGCAACGTCGGCACATTGATCCGTACTGCGGACGCGGCCGGCGCGGATGCCGTCGTACTGTCCGCGGAGTCGGTCGATCCGCACAACCCGAAGGCCGTCCGGGCGAGTGTGGGCAGCCTGTTCCACCTGCCGATCACGGTCGAGGCCGACATCGTCACCGCCGCCAAGTCCTGGCGTGAGCAGGGGCTGCAGGTGCTGGCCGCCGACGGGTACGGCAGTTCGGATCTTGATGAATGCGTCGACGACGGCACGTTGGCGAAACCGTCGGTCTGGCTGTTCGGCAATGAAGCGCACGGACTCCCGGACGGGTTCGACGCGATCGTCGACCGCTCGGTGAAGGTCCCGATCTACGGCCGGGCCGAGTCGCTCAATCTCGCGACCGCTGCGGCTGTCTGCCTCTACGCCTCAGCCCGCGCGCAACGCCGTACGGACTAGTTCTTCTTCGCGCGGGTTTCGAGGCCGTCCAAGAGAGCTTCGAGACCGAAGGTGAAGGACTCACTGAAGGTCGTGTCGATGTCGCGGTTGACGCGGCGCCGTACGGACTCGAGCATGTCCGCGTCGCTGACCTCCTCGGCGTGCTGCAGGATTTCGCCGGCCCATTCGGTCAGGGAGCGGCCCGATCGGCGGCTGATCTCCCGGGTGGCGACCTCGGCGCTGGCGGTGCCGAGCGCGTACGACATCACGCTGCCCATCGCGTAGTCGAGCTCGTTGCCGGTGAAGCCTGCGGCGCCGAAGAGGACGAGGCTGCGGGACCCCAGCGTCATCGCGTTCGGGCCGATGCTCGGCCGGGTGTACATCACCTCGGGAAGCCAGGAGTGCCGGATCACCGCGGCGCGGAGGCTGTGGCCGAACAGCAGGGCGCCGTTGCGCCAGCCGGCCAATCCCGGATCCGGGACGTCGATCTCGCCCCAGATCTCGTCGATCAGCAGGTCGATCAGGTCGTCCTTGGTCGGGACGTGCCAGTAGAGACTGGTTGCGCCGGCGCCGAGCTTCGCGGCGAGCTTGCGGATGCTCAGCCCGGCGAGGCCCTCCTCGTCCAGCGTCGTCATCGCCATCTTGGTGATCTGCTCCCGGGTCAGGGTCTCCCGCGTCGGGGGCGAGGCCGGCTGCCGGGTCCAGATCGATTCCTTCATGGAAATATCCTACTGGAACACTGTGCGAGTCCTGTCGTACAGTGTGCGAGTGACTAGTACACCGTACGAGTCCACGGCGACCGGTCATCCGCGACGCTGGTGGATCCTGCTGATTCTGTGCCTCGCCCTGTTGGTGCTGGTGGTCGACAACACCGTCCTCAACCTGGCGATCCCGTCCCTGATGCGCGACCTGTCCGCGACCCCGGCGGACGTGCAATGGATCATCGACGCCTACATCCTGGCGTTCGCCGGACTCCTGCTGACCGCGGGCAGCCTGTCCGACCGGTTCGGCCGGCGGAAGGTGCTGGTGATCGGGCTGGTGCTGTTCGGACTGGCGTCGCTGCTCGCCACGCTGGCCGAGAATCCCTGGCAGCTGATCGGCTGCCGTGCGCTGATGGGCGTCGGCGGCTCGTTGCTGATGCCGAGCACGCTGTCGTTGCTGTTCACGGTGTTCCCGCCGGACGAGCAGCGCAAGGCGATGGCCGGCTGGTCGATGGTCGCGATGGTCGGCGTGATCGCCGGTCCGACCGTCGGTGGTGTGCTTCTCGAGCACTTCTGGTGGGGTTCGATCTTCCTGCTGAACGTACCGATCGCGGTGCTCGCGATCATCGGTGCGGTCGTGCTGATCCCCGAATCGAAAGGCCCTGCGCGCGCTGTCGACCCGGGTGGTGCGGTGCTGTCGATGGTCGGGATGACGGCGCTGGTGTGGGCGATCATCTCCATCCCGGGCAACGGATTCTTCTCAGCGAAGGTGCTCGGCGGGCTGCTTGTCGGGGTGGCGGGTCTTACCGCGTTCGCCTTATGGGAACGGCGGAGCGCGCACCCGATGGTGCCGCTGGCGTTGTTCAAGGACCGCAACTTCAGCGGGACCAGCTTCTCGATCGTCTTGCTGTCCTTCACCGCCGGCGGGTTGCTGCTGGCGCTGACGCAGTACCTGCAGTTCGTGCTCGGGTACAGCCCGTTGAAGGCCGGCCTCGCGCTCATTCCGTACGCCGCGTCGGCCATGCTGTTCAACGGTCTCGGGGCGACGCTCGGGAAGAAGCTGGCCGATCGGACGCTGATCGCGGTCGGGCTGGTGATCATCGCGGCCGGGTTCGGGATCCTCACTCAGGTCAGCACTGGTTACGGGCTGTTGATCGTGGGATTGCTGGTGATGGGAGTTGGCGGCGGTCTGGCCGGCCCGGCGGCGTACACGTTGCTGATGCAGTCGGTGCCTGCTGAGCACCGGGGTGTCGGTTCGGCGATGAACGACACCGTGCAGCAGGCGGGGGCGGCGCTGTCGGTCGCAGTACTGGGCAGTGTTCTTGCTGGCGCGTATTCGTCATCGCTGCCGGACTCGGTGCCGGAGGAGGCACGGAAGTCGATCGCCGCCACGCTCGCGCTCGGCCCGGACTTCGTGGCAGCGGCCCGAAGCGCCTTCACGGATGCGATGTCGATCGCGATGACGGCAGGTGCCATCGGTGCCGCCGCCGGGGCCGTCGTCGCCGTCGTTGCCCTGCCCCGTCGGCGTCCTGCGGCGGAGCCGGCTGCAGAGCTCGCCGAGGTCTCAACAGATTCCTGATGAAGCGAGCCGGTACGCCGGGAGACCGGCGTACCGGCTGTCAGGAAGCGCACGTTGACGCGAGCCGTGCTGGCGTGTCAGCGTTGGGCAGCGCGCGCCAGGGCGCCTCTTCTCCGCGGCAAGCACCGAGTGCACCTGGGTAGATCTGAGCAGCCGTGTGGCCGATGAACCCTTCGGGGCGGCCCGGTTCAGCGGAGCGGGCAGTCCCGGAAGGATTCGCAGATGACCACCACACCCCTGCCCGCCAAGCCCAGCTTGAGTCAGCTTCGCGCGCGGGCCAAGGACCTCCGCAAGGCCGTCACGAAGGCGCGCCCGGATGCGGTCGAGCGCGTCCGGGCCCACCACCCGGCGTACGCCGAAGGCTCCTTGGACGCGTTCACCTTGCGGGACGCGCAGCTGACGATCGCCCGCGAGTACGGGCTGCCCAGCTGGAGTGAGCTGATGGAGAAGGTCGCCACCGAACTCGTCGAGGGACGCGAACTGCACCGGTACTTCGGCGTCGAGCTGAACAACGAGACCTGGGACCTGATGGACCAGATCGACGAGACCAGCCCGGTCGGAGACCAGGAACGCCTGCTGTACGGCGCCTACGCGGCCTGCCTGCACTGGCTCGAAGCCGGCAACGAAGCAAACCACGCCCGCGGCGAATACATGATCGCCCGAGCCGCCCTCCGGATCGGCCGGGCTTCCCTCGGACTGGAACACGCCCAACGCTGCCTGGACCTAGTCCTCACCCACCCCGCCCAAATGGCCGACTGGGACAAACCCTTCGCCCACGAAGCCCTAGCACGAGCCCTCGCGGCAACCGGTACGCCGGACGCCGCGCGGGCCGAACTCGCCCGCGCTCTCGAACTGACAACCAACGTCGCTGACCCGGCCGACCGGGAGATCCTCCAGACCGAACTCGCCAAGGAACCGTGGTTCGGCCTCCGCTCCACTTCGTAGCACGGCGTACGACCTGAATCATCGTCAGGTCGCGACGACGCGGTACGGCGGGTGTTCGAGGCGTTAGGGCCGGTGCCACCGGACAAGGCTCCATGGCCGGTGGTTCCTGCTTGACCGAGTCGCGGCCCGAGCCGGGTGCGCGAACTGCAGAAGTTGGGGCAGTACGTGTCGGCGTGACCCGGGTGCAGTTGTCGGCGGGCGACGAAGGAGCCCGCGTTCTGCGGAGGGTCGTGGGGGCTTTCCTGCCTGACCGAGGAGCGACCTGTGGACAACCGATTCACGCTCAGGGGTGGTTGGTTCCTAGACTGCGGTGAGCAGTTTCAGATATCAGCGACCCCGGGAAGAGAGCCATGTCCGGTCCCAACAAGAACTACGACCCGGTCGAGGTGACGCCTCTGCATGCCGAAGAGGTCGAACGGACCCGCGACGAGGCTCTCGACGCCTTCGCGAAGGCCGCCGACCTGGCCGCGTTGCAGGAGGCGAAGCTCGCCCATCTGGGAGACCGGTCCCCGATCGCGCTGGCGAACCGGGAGATCGGTGCGCTCCCGCCGCAGGGTCGCAAGGAAGCCGGGCAGCGGATCGGTTCGGCGCGGAAGGCGATCAACGACGCCTACGCGGCCCGCCTCGCGGTGCTCGAGGCCGAGCACGAGGAGCGGATGCTTGCCACCGAGCGCGTCGACGTGACGTTGCCGTGGCACACCCCGCAGCTCGGCGCGCGGCACCCGCTGTCGCTGATCTCCGAGCAGGTCGCCGACGTCTTCACCGCCCTCGGCTGGGACGTCGCCGAAGGCCCCGAGGTCGAGGCCGAATGGCTCAACTTCGACGCGCTCAACTTCCAGCCGGACCACCCGGCGCGGCAGATGCAGGACACGTTCTTCGTCGAGCCGGCCGGCTCCGGGACCGTGCTGCGCACGCACACGTCGCCCGTCCAGGCGCGGTCGATGCTGACCCGCAAGCCGCCGATCTACGTGATCTGCCCCGGCCGTGTGTTCCGCACCGACGAGCTGGACGCGACCCACACTCCGGTCTTCTACCAGGTCGAGGGCCTGGTCGTAGACGAAGGCATCACGCTCGCGCACCTCAAGGGCACCCTGGACCACTTCGTCGTCTCGATGTTCGGCGAGGGTCTCGAAGCGCGCCTCCGGCCGAACTTCTTCCCGTTCACCGAGCCGTCAGCCGAGGTGGATCTGAAGTGCTTCGTCTGCCGCGGTGAGTCGGTCGGCAACCCGGACCGCCCGTGCCGGACCTGCGGCAGCGAGGGCTGGATCGAGTGGGGCGGCTGCGGTGTCGTCAACCCGCGCGTCCTGCAGGCATGCGGCATCGACACCGACCGGTACTCCGGGTTCGCGTTCGGGATGGGCCTGGAGCGGACGCTGATGTTCCGCAACGGGGTCGAGGACATGCGCGACATGGTCGAGGGTGATGTGCGGTTCAGCCGCCAGTTCGGGATGGAGATCTGATGCGGGTCCCACTGTCATGGCTTCGTGAGTACGTCGAGCTGCCGGCCGGTGTGACCGGGCGCCAGGTCGGCGAGAAGCTGGTTCGCGCCGGGCTCGAGGTGGAGACGGTCGACGAGGCCGGTGCCGGGATGACCGGGCCGCTGGTCGTCGGCAAGGTGCTCAGCTACGAGCCGGAGCCGCAGAAGAACGGCAAGACCATCCGCTGGTGCTCGCTCGACATCGGCAACGACGAGCCGCAGTGGGTCGTCTGCGGTGCGAGCAACTTCGAGGTCGGCGACCTGGTCGTCGTCGTGCTGCCCGGTGCGGTGCTGCCCGGCGGGTTCGCGATCTCCGCGCGGAAGACCTACGGGCATGTCTCGAGCGGCATGATCTGCTCGTCGACCGAGCTGGGCCTCGGCGACGACGGCACGCACGGCATCGTCGTACTGGAGCCGGGCGAGGCCGCCGTCGGGTGACGACGCGATCGAGCTGCTCGGGCTGCGCGACGACGTGCTCGACATCGCCGTCACGCCGGACCGCGGGTACTGCCTGTCGATCCGCGGTGTCGCCCGCGAGGCCGCCACGGCGTACGGCGTGGAGCTCAAGGACCCGGCCGCGCTCGAGCTCACAGGCTCGGGCGAGGGTGGCTACCCGGTGCGGGTGGATGACGCTGAGGCGTGCAGCGTGTTCGTCACCCGGACCGTCACCGGGATCGACCCGAAGGCGCCGTCGCCGCGCTGGTTGCAGCAGCGGCTGGTGATGTCGGGGATGCGGCCGATCTCGATCGGGGTCGACGTCACCAACTACGTGATGCTCGAGCTGGGTCAGCCGATCCATGGGTACGACAAGGACCGGCTGAGCGGTGACATCGTCGTACGGCGAGCGTCGGCCGGCGAGAAGCTGATGACGCTGGACGACCAGACGCGTGAGCTGGATGTCGAGGACCTGCTGATCACCGACGACTCCGGCCCGATCGGCGTCGCCGGTGTGATGGGTGGCGCGTCGACCGAGATCTCCGAATCGACCACCGACGTGGTGATCGAGGCGGCGCACTTCGACCCGATCGTGATCGCCCGCTCGTCCCGCCGGCACAAGCTCTCCTCCGAGGCATCGCGCCGCTTCGAACGCGAGGTCGACCCGGAGCTCCCGCGCTACGCCGCCCAGCGCGTCGCGGATCTGCTGGCCGAGTTGGCCGGCGGCACGATCCAGTCCGACGAGACCGTCATCGACACCCACCTCCTCCCCAAGCGCATCGCGATCCGCGCCGACCACCCGGTGCGGGTCTCCGGTGCGCCCGATCTCGGTCGACGAGACGATCGCGCACCTGACCGCCGTCGGCTGCGTAGTTGCCAAGGGCAACGATGGCGCGGTGGATGGCGCCGCGCCGGCCGGATCGGCGGCGACCGGCAGCGCGGTCGTGGGCCATGGTGGCGTGGGGCTCGCGCCGCTGGCGGTGGGTGCTGACGACCCAGAGGGCGCGGTGCCGGGCGGGGCCGACGTGCTGGTGGTGACGCCGCCGTCGTGGCGGCCGGATCTTCGGGACCCTAATGACTTTGCTGAAGAGGTCATTCGGCTGTTCGGGTTCGACAATGTGCCGTCGGTGTTGCCGAAGGCGCCCGGTGGCACGGGACTCACGAACTCGCAGCGTCGTCGTCGGCGGATCGCGACCGCGCTCGTCGGGGCTGGACTCACCGAGGTCGTGTCCTACCCGTTCGTGGGGGATGCGGACTTCGACGCGATGGGCGTTCCCGCGGACGACTCACGTCGTACGACGGTGAAGTTGGTCAATCCGATCTCGGATGAAGAGCCGTCGATGCAGACGACGTTGCTGCCGACCCTGCTGCGGACGGCCGAGCGGAACGTCGGTCGCGGGTCATCCGATCTGGCGATCTTCCAGACCGGGTTGGTGTTCCTGCCGCGGCCCGACGCGAAGCCGGCGCCGTTGCCGTCGGTGGAGCACCGGCCGAGCGACGAGGAGATCCAGGCTCTGTACGACGCGCTGCCGGAGCAGCCATTGCATCTCGGCGTCGTGCTGACGGGGAACCGGACGCCGACCGGCTGGTGGGGTAAGGGTCAGCCGGCGACGTGGTCGGACGCAGTACAGATTACCCGGACTGTGGCCGCCGCAGTCGGTGTTGAGGCGCAGCTGCGCAATGTCGAGCTGGCTCCGTGGCACCCGGGTCGGTGCGCCGAGGTGTCGGTCGACGGCAAGGTGATCGGGCATGCGGGTGAGTTGCACCCGAAGGTCTGCCAGGCGTTCGGTCTGCCGGCGCGTTCGGGTGCGGTCGAGCTCGATCTCGACGCGTTGATCGCGGCCGGTCCGCAGTCCGTCACGGCGACGCCGTTCTCGTCCTACCCGGTGGCGAAGGAGGACGTGGCGTTGATCGTCGCGGCCGACGTCCCCGCCAAGGACGTCGAGGCGGCGCTGGTCGAGGGTGCGGGCGAACTGCTGGAGTCGATCCGGCTGTTCGACCTGTACACCGGCGAGCAGATCGGCGAAGGCAAGAAGTCGCTCGCCTTCGCCCTCCGCTTCCGCGCCCAGGACCGCACCCTCACCGAAACCGAGGTCGCGGAGGCGCGCCAGGCAGCAGTCCAGGTAGCAGTAGACCGCTTCGCAGCAGTCCAGCGAGTCGGCTGAAACACAAGCCGATGCCGACCCACACCCCCACGCCGAGTCCGCCACTGCGCGACCCGGCGTGGGGTTCGGCGGTCCCCGGAGTGATTGATCGAGCGATGACGACGGCGGGGGTTGACGGGCGATGACCAGTCCGAGGGTTGCGGTGGCTGCGCCTAACAAGGCGGCGGCTGAGGCTGGGGTGCGGGTGGCGGCGGAAGGTGGCAATGCTGTTGATGCTGCGATCGCCGCGACGCTGGTGACGATGGTCAATGAGATCGGGGTGGTGTCGCCGGCGTCGGGTGGGTTCGTGACGCTGCAGGTTGCCGGTGGCGATGCGGTGACGATCGACGGCTGGGTGGAGATGCCTGGGCGCGGGTTGCCGACGGACAAGTTCGGCCGGGGTGTCTGGGACATCACGACGGAGTACGGCGGTGGGACGACGACCACCGTCGGGCATGGGTCCGTGGCGACGCCGGGTGGGATGAAGGCGCTCGACCTTGCCCATCAGCGATCCGGCAAGGCGCCGTGGAGTGAGGTGGTCCGGCCCGCGATCGAGGTCGCGCGGCAGGGGTTCCCGCTCAGCCGTACGTCGGGGTACTACCTCGGCTACACCCACGAGATCATCTTCGGCTGGCATCAGCCGAGCCACAGCGTCGTGCACGATGACGACGGCGTGGTGATCAAGGCCGGTTCGATCGTGGTGATCCCCGAGCTGGCCGAGGCGCTCGAGCTGATCGCGAAGGACGGCGCCGAGACTCTCTACACCGGTGAGCTCGCCGAATTGCTGATCCGCGACATGGCCGACAACGAGGGCATCCTCACCGCGCAGGACCTGGCGGAGTACGAGGCGATCGTCCGGCCCGCGCTCATCGTGCAGCAGAACGGCTGGCGACTGGCGACGAACCCGCCACCCGCCGTCGGGGGAGTCGCGGTCGCGGCGATGCTCGCGTTGCTGGACGGCGTACCGGGGCAAGGCAGCTGGAATCCGAGGGAGCTCGAAAGGCTCGTCGAGGTGCAGCATGCCGTCTTCGGTCAGCGACTGGCCGAGCTCGACGAGGAGGACGTCCGCAAGCTCGAAGGGCAGAAGCTGCTCGACCTCGCCGCCGGCGGAGACTTGAGAGCACTCAGCTCACCCAGTACTGCGACGGTCTCGGTGGTCGACGACGAGGGCGACGCCTGCGCGATCACCGTCTCGTCCGGCTACGGCTCCGGCGTGATGACACCGGGCACCGGGATCTGGCTCAACAACGCGCTCGGCGAGCAGGAACTCGTGCACGGCGGTCCGCACAGCCTCGCGCCCGGCACCCGGCTGACCTCGAACATGGCGCCGAGCGTGGCCCGGCGCGACAGCGACGGCGCAGTACTGGCGATCAGCTCGCCCGGGTCCGACCGGATCCCGAGCGCGATCGCGCAGGTCTATGCGCTGTACGCGCATGGTGGGGTGCCCCTTCAGGAAGCCGTCGAGCATCCCCGGTTGCACGTCCGCGTCCGCGAGGACGTTGTCGTCGACTACGAGGACGATCTGGCGGTCTCAGGGTTGACCAGCCTGCCGACCCGGTCGATGCCGCCGCACTCGATGTACTTCGGTGGGGTGGCCGCCGCCTTCTGGGATCCCGCCGAGGGCCTCGCCGCAGTCGGCGACCCACGCCGTACCGGCGCCGTCGCCGTCTCGCCGGCCTGAACCAACTGAACAAATCGGGGCTCGCCGGCATCAACTAACTGGGCTCGCTGACCTGAACCGGCCAGGGACGACCTGACCAGGACTACGGTCCGTCACAGGCGTGACACTGTGTTCGTCTTGACAAGGTGGAGTTCCGGACTAAACCCGATTTGGGCGGCAACTTGATGTCACTTTAGGATTTGAGTCATCTTTTTGGGCGTCTCGGGCGTTCACTCTTGTGGTTGCAGGAACTGCCTTGGAGGCCTACCGGACATGCTGGACCCCGAACTCGAACTCTCTGTCGTCGTACCCATGTACGACGAGGAAGAGGTGCTGCCGATCTTCTTCGACCGGATGCGCCCGTTGCTGGACGGCCTCGGCATCCAGTACGAGGTGCTCGTCGTGGACGACGGCAGCCGGGACGCGACCGCGTCGATGCTGATCGCCGCGGCAGAGGACTGGCCCCAGCTCCGGCTGGTCCGGCTGCTCCGCAACAGCGGTCACCAGGCAGCCCTGTCGGCCGGTTTCCGCCGGGCCCGCGGGAAGTACCTGGTCACCATCGACGCCGATCTGCAGGATCCGCCCGAGGTGATCGCCGAGATGCTCACCGCCGTGAAGGCCGCCGACGTCGACGTCGTGTACGGCGTGCGCTCGGACCGCTCCAGCGACAGCTTCGGCAAGCGGACCACCGCCCGGATGTACTACCGGCTGATGAGCCGCCTCGTCGGCAAGGACATCCCCTTCGACGGCGGTGACTTCCGGCTGGTCTCGCGCCGCGTGGTGGACGCGGTCAACGGACTGCCCGAGGACGGTCGCGTGTTCCGGCTCGTCATCCCGTGGCTGGGCTTCCCCAGCGCCGAGGTCGCCTACGTTCGCGCCGAGCGGGCCGCGGGACACACGAAGTACAACCTGACCAAGATGTTCCGGCTCGCCTTCGACAGCGTGACCGCGTTCTCGGCGGCGCCGCTGCGGCTGGCGACCTGGCTTGGCCTGCTCGGCGGGCTATTGTCCGGGGTGTTCGTGGTCGGCGCCTTGGTGATCAAGCTGGCCGGCGAGAGCGTTCCGGGGTGGACGTCGACGGTGCTGGCGGTGAGCGTGATCGGCGCGATCCAGTTGCTGTGTCTTGGACTTTTGGGGGAGTACGTGGCGCGCTTGTTCCAGTCGAGTCAGAAACGGCCGCAGTTCCTGGTCGGCTATGACAGCCTCGAGGACAAGGGCCACGTGGCCCTCGAAGAGGAATCCGTCAGCTCTTGAGCACCATGGCCGTCGCCGAACCGGAGGCTGACCAAGCCCCGATCCGGCGGCATCCGGTCGGTACGGCGTGGGCCCGCGGCCTGCCCTGGCTGCTGCCACTGATCGTCACCGTGATCGGCCTGCACTCGGTCGATGTGCCGGCCCGGACCATGCTGAAGTACTTCGTGTACTTCGGCCTCGCGGTCGCCGTCCCCGGTGTGTTGCTGCTCCGCGCGCTCTGGCGGAGCACCGGCAACTGGGCCGAGGACCTCGGCATCGGCAGCGTGGTCGGCATCGCCTACCAACTCATCGGCTGGGCCGTCTTCACCGCGCTCGGCGTGCAGAGCTGGCTGGTCGTCTGGCCGGTCCTGGCGATCGTCGCGTTCGCCGCGGTGCCGGGACTCCGGCAGTACTGGCGGATCGCCGAGCCGAAGCCGTTGCCGCTGCTGTGGACCGCCGGGCTGGTGCTCGCGTCCGTGCTGGTGCTCGGCGCCGCCGTCTTCGGCGTGATGCCGTATCACCCGATGCCGCCGAACGGTACGGCGTACTACCCGGACCTGCTCTACCACCTGTCGATGGTGAGCGAGCTGACCCGGTCGGTGCCGCCGGAGCTTCCGCAGGTCGCCGGGCTGCCGCTGGACTACCACTGGTTCGCGAACGCGGACATGGCCGCGGCCGTCGACGTCACCAAGATCTCGCCGATCATGGTGCTCTACCGGCTCTGGCTGGTGCCGGCGCTCCTGGTGACGCTGCTGGTGTTCGCGACCCTGGCCCGGACGGTCAGCAAGACCTGGTGGACCGGCGTCCTCGCGGCCGGCGCCATCGCGGCCCCGCAGCTGCCCCTGTGGTGGGAGACGCGGGTCGACTTCGAGCCGCCGGTCAGCCTGCTCAGCCCCTCGCAGACCTTCTGCATGCTGATGGCCGCGACCGCCGCCATCTTCCTGATCGAGTTGCTGTTCCGCGGCCGCCAGCCGAGGACGCTCTGGCTGCTGGCCCTCACGATCGCGGTGATCGGCGGCGGTTCGAAGCCCACGGTGCTGCCGATCCTGGTCGGCGGTGTCGGTCTGGCCGCGCTCTTCGTACTGATCCGGGACCGCCGGCTGCCGATCAGGTTCGTCGTCGCCGGATCGCTGCTGGTGTTCGCGGCGGTCGGGACGATCGTCACCGTCGCCGGTAGCACCAGCGGCTCCGGCATCCAGTTCCTCGCGGTGGTCAAGGTCGCAGGCGGCTACACCGCCGCCACCGACGACAAGACCGAGGCAGGCGCCGGCGGCCATATCCTCCCCGCCCTGGCATCGGGCCACGCACTGTCGATCATCGGCGCCCTCGTGGTGTTCGCGCTGCTGATCGTGAGCCAGGCAATCGTCGCGGCCGGCTACGGGCTGCTCGGACGGCGGGAGACCCGCGGAGATCCGCTGGCCTGGTTCCTGCTCGGCACCTTGGTCGCGGGCTGGGCAGCCTTCCTGCTGGTCGACCACCCGTCGGTCAGCGAGGGCTACTTCATCCGTACTGCGGTCCCGTTCGGCCTCGCCGCCGTGGGCTGGCTCGCCGTCGTGCTGGTGAAGAAGCACCGGCCGTCGGTCTGGCTCGTTCCCGGGGCACTGGTGCTCGGCGCGCTGTACGCGTGGGCGATGCTGCAGACCAAGCTCGCCCCGACCGGCCCGCAGGGCCAGCGGGTCTTCGACGTCGCTCGGCCACTGATCGCGATCGTGGTCATCACCGTCGTCCTGCGGATCGCCTGGCCGTTCCTGACCCGGGCCCTGCCGAAGGCGGCCGGACTCGGTGGGGTGCTCGCGGTTCTGACGCTCCTCGTGGTGCCGTCGGCCGGCGTGGTGGCGCACAGCCTCCATGTCCGTGGCGAGGGAGAGCGGGCGACGTCGTTCACGTCACCGTTGTGGACGGTTCAGCGGGACGAGGCATTGGCCGCGATCTGGCTGTCGCGGCACACCGGCTCGAAGGACATCGTGGCCGGCAACGCGTGGTGCCGACCGGCCGGCGTACCGAAGCCTGGTTGCGATGCGCGCGGCTACATCATCAGCGGGATCGCGGGCCGGCGGGCGTTGATCGACGGCTGGGCCTACACCTCCGAAGCGATGGCGCATCACGGGCTCAACGGACTGCGCTACACGGCTCAGCCGTCGCCCTGGCCGGACCGGACGACCATCACCGAGCAGGCGCTCTACTCGCCGAACGCAGACGTGATGCGACGGCTCCGCCACCAGTACGGCGTGCGCTGGCTCTACGCGGATCGCTGGGACGGACCCGTCTCACCGCGCCTCGACCAGCTTCGCAACGCTTCGACACCGGCAAGGCAAGGTCGGGATCTACGAACTCACTCAGTGATTCTCCGCGTAACATACGGTCAGCGTGGAACGTTACGTCTACGCCGGCCCGCTCGCCCCGAGCCGATGCATGGAGCAACGGTGATCGATAAGGGGCGTGGGAATGACGGCGAGGCGGTCACTTGTCGCAGTCGTTCTCGTGCTGGGTCTCGCGATGTTGCCGCTCGCGGCCGGTGCCTATCAGGTGCCGTCGGCCCCCTTTGCCGAGGGCAACGTGGCGACCGCGACGATGCCGGGCTCCGGGCTCGTCCAGACGATCTCGGTCACCGGTAAGACCGCACTCTCCGATCCGGGGACAGCCGGCCAGCGCGGTACGACGGACCGCACCTACTCGCCACCGATCGCGCGAACGACTCCCGCGCAGGATCTCGTCGTCGACACCGGCGACTGTGCCGCGACCGGAAGCTGCGGCAGCAGGGGAACGCTGACGGTCGCGTTCTCGCAGCCGGTCCGCGACCCGGTACTGCACCTCGCCGGGATCGGCGGATCGGCCACCCAGACGGTCAACGGCCGCCCGACCCGGCAGTCCGAACTCCACGCGGTGCTCAAGCTCACCACGGCGGGCGTCAGCCTGACCAAGGTTGGCGAGGGCAACAACCTCGCCGTCACCAGCGACACCGTCACCGCCGCGAACCCCGATGCCGGACCGAGTTGCATCAACGGCAAGACCGGGACCGGCCCCGATGCCGCCGCCACCGCCGCCTGCGGATCCGTCCGGGTGCTCGGGGTGGTCAAGTCGGTCGCGTTCGACGTCACCGCGCTCTTCACCAAGAACCCGCAGCTGCCCGCGTTCAACGCTTCCAGTTCCGGCGACGTGTTCTCGATCGTCGCGTCGGTCGGCGAGGACTTCGGCGACGCGCCCCCGTCGTACGGAAGTGCCTGGTCGGTGCTCGGCGATGCGCGGCTCGGGCCGGCGGCGACCGAGGACAACGCGACGGTCGCCAACAGCAGCACCGGCCCGACGGTCGCGGATCAGGGCGACGACGGCGTCACCTTCAAGCCGCTGCTCACCACGGCGACGAGCTACTCGGCATCGGTCGCGCTGACCGGCACGTCGAAGCCCGGCCGCGTCTGCGCGTGGATCGACCTCGACAAGAACGGCACGTTCAACCCGGCCGAGCGATCGTGCGCCACCTTCGCCGCCGGACAAGGCGCCGTCACGCTGAACTGGACGAACCTGGCCCACCTCAGCAGCCAGTACGACGTACGCGCGGGTGCGGCTCGGCTACACGGCGGCGCAGGTGGACAAGCCGATCGGTGCGGCGGATTCGGGCGAGGTCGAGGACTACCCGTTCGTCATCGCACCGCCGCCGCCTCCGATCGCGGTGAACGACGTGGCGACGACGGCGTACGACACGGGAGTGACGGCCGATGTCCTCGGCAACGACAAGCCGGGTGATCCGGCGGCGCCGCTGCAGCCCGACTCGCTCTGCCTGATCGACCGCGACAAGTGCGGCGTCATGGTGAACGTGGTCGGCCAGGGCAAGTACGTGGCCGCGAGTGGCAAGGTCGGCTTCGATCCGGTCCCGGGCTTCGTCGGTGTCGGCAAGCCGGTCACCTACCGGATCGCCGACAGCAACGGCACCACGGCGACGGCGAAGCTGACCGTCACGGTCTCCCTGCCGGCCAAGCCGGTCGCCGCTCCGGACACCGCGAGCACTCCGCAGAACGACAGCACCGCGCTCACCGTCCTCGCCAACGACAAGGCGGCTCCCGGCGTCACGCTGGACCCGACGACGCTCGTACTACGGGATCCCGCCGACTCCCAACTCAAGAAGACCGTCGTCATCCCGGCCGAGGGCAGCTACACCGCGCGGGCCAACGGACTCGTCGACTTCATCCCGCTGCCGCGCTTCACCGGTGTCGCGACCTCGGTCGGCTACCGGGTCGCTGACAGCACCGGCCAGTTCGCGGAGTCGACGCTGACGGTCACGGTGACGCCGGTGATCCCGAAGGCGATCGGCGACTCGGTGAGTACGCCGTTCGACACCGACGTGGAGGTCGACGTCCTCGGCAACGATCTCCCGGGTTCGCCGGATGCCCCGCTCGACCCGGCCAGTCTGAAGCTGATCGACGCCGCGGGTGATCTCGTCGACAAGCTGGAGGTGCCGCGTCAGGGCACCTACTTGGTGGCCGACGGCAAGCTTGCTTTCCAGCCGGTGGCCGGGTTCCGGGGGATCGCGAAACCGGTCGGCTATCAGGTGCTCGACAAGAACGGCACGGCTGCGAGAGCTCAGCTGACCGTCTCCGTCGACGCACCCGGTCCGCCGGTGGCCAACCCCGACACCTTCACCACGATCCAAGGTCGCTCGGCCTTCGTCGTGGTGCTCGCGAACGACAAGCCCGGCCCGACCGGCTCGGCACTCGACCCGGCCTCGGTCCGGCTGCTCAGCCCGGCGAAGAGTCAGCCGGTGACGACCCTGGTGATCGCTGGTCAGGGAAAGTACACCGCGAAGCAGGACGGCCGGATCCTCTTCGAGCCGGTCCCGGCCTTCCACGGCAAGGCGACTCCGGTCCACTACCAAGTGGCCGACGGCAACGGTGCGCTCGGGACGGCGACGCTCACGATGAGCGTCACTGCGGTGCAGCCGAATGCGGAGGACGACACCGTCAGTACGGCGTACGACACTGCGCTGACCGTGTCTGTGCTCGCGAATGACGACTCGGGTGATCCGGGGGTGCCGCTGGTCCCGGGCAGCGTGCGGCTGATCGACCCGATCACCCAGAAGCCGGCGACGACGGTGCAGCTGGCCGGCCAGGCGATCCTGGTGGCGAAGCCGGACGGGACGGTGGACTTCGATCCGCTGCCGACCTTCACCGGTACGGCGGCGCCGGTGACGTACACGGTCTCCGATGTGAACGGCACGCTCGCCAAGGCTGTCTTGACGGTGACTGTCGCGAAGCCGCCCGCACCTGTTGCGCATCCCGACACGGCGACCGGTAAGCAGGATCTCGACGTCACGCTGGACCCGCTGGCGAACGACGAAGCCGGGAAGGGGACCAGCCTCGATCCGGCGAGTCTCGTCCTGATCGATCCGGCGGACGGGTCGCCGGTGAAGACGGTCGAGGTCGCGGGGGAGGGGACCTACAAGGTCGCCGGGGCCACGAAGGTCGCCGCGACCGGGATCGGGACTGGGGCCGCTGCCGCCGGTGCCGGGGTTGTTTTTGATCCGCTTCCGGCCTTCACCGGAGCCACCAAGGCGTTGACCTATCGGGTCGCCGATCGCTTCGGGCAGCAGGCGAGCTCGACCGTTGCGATCACGATCACCGCGATCACTCCGACGGCGGCGGACGACATCGGCAGTACGCCGTACGACGCGACTGTGCACGTCAATGTCCTCGGGAACGACAAGGCCGGTGATCCGAGTGCGCCGCTGGTCCCCGGATCGGTGCGGCTGAAGGATCCCGCCGATGGGTTGCTGAAGACGAAGGTGATCGTCGAGAACGAGGGCGTCTACACGGTCGCCGCCGGGATCGTCACCTTCGACCCGGCCTCGGCCTTCGTCGGCGCAGCGACCCCGGTGTCCTACGAAGTTGCCGATGACAACGGGACCACGGCGTCCGCGGTCATCAAGCTCACGGTCGGGGCACCGCCGGTCGCGCGGCCGGACAACGCGTCGACGCTGCAGAACGTCACCGTCACCGTCAACGTGCTCTCGAACGACTCGCCCGGCACCGACGCGAAGCTCGATCCGTCGTCCGTGCTCATCGGCACCCAACGCGACTTCGCCAAGACCGTGACGATCCCCGGCGAGGGCACGTACGCCGTACAGGCAAGTGGTTCTGTCCAGTTCGATCCGCTGCCCGCCTTTCACGGCAAGGCCAAGCCGATCCGGTACCGGGTGGCCGACTCGAACAAGACCGTCGCTCTGTCGACGCTTGGGATGACCGTCGTCCCGGTGACGCCGTCCACCGTCAACGACTCGGCGATCACGCCGTTCAACCGGCCGATCACGGTGAACGTGCTGGCCAATGACAAGCCGGGTGATCCGAGTGCGCCGCTGGTCGCCGGATCGGTGCTGCTGAAGGACGGTTCGGCGTACGGGAAGAGTCTGACCAGGCCGGGGGAGGGCCCGTACGTCGTCAACGCGGACGGGTCGATCACGTTCACGCCGGTGAAGGACTTCCAGGGCGTGACCACGCCCGCGAAGTACAAGGTGAGCGACCGGAACGGGACGACGGCGACGGGCTGATGTTCCTGACCGTCGGCAAGGGGCCGGAGGCCAAGCCGGACACCGGTACTACGAAGCAGAACCGCGACGTGACCGTCGAACCGCTCGGCAACGACTTGCCTGGGACGTCGGCCGAGCTGGAGAAGACTTCGGTGCGGCTGTTCGACGGCAAGGCGTGGCTGTTGTCGGTTCCGATCGCCGGGCAGGGGACGTTCACGGTCGACGCCGGGCGGCGATCGCGTTCGACCCGCTGCCGCTGTACAGCGGGCCGAGTTCGATCAGCTACCAGGTCGCGGACACGACCGGGAACAAGGCGACGTCGACGGTGACCGTGACGGTGAATCCGATCGTGCCGGTGGTGGTGAACGACGCGGTGAGTACGGCGTACGACACCGCTGTGACCGTGCCGGTGCTGGCGAACGACAAGGCGGGCGATCCGAGTGCTTCGCTGAACCCATCCAGCGTTCGGGTGATCGATCCGGCGACTGGTGATCCGGTGCCGAGCCTGCAGGTGGAGGGGCAGGGGACGTTCACGGTCCAGCCCGATGGCGGGATCAGGTTCATGCCTCTTGCTGGGATGACGGGTGAGACGACGCCGGTGTCCTACCAGGTCAGCGATGCGAACGGGACTGTCCGGGACGGCAACGGTGACCGTGACGGTCGGCGCCAAGCCGGTGGCGTTGCCCGACCTGGCGCGGACCAAGCAGCATGTCGCCGTCACCTTCGATCCGCTGGCGAACGACAAGCCCGGTGCCGGGGCGAGTATTGATCCGGCGACGCTGTTGTTGGTCGATGCTCAAGGCTCGTTGGTGAAGAGCGTGACGGTTCCTGGCCAGGGGACGTATGAAGTTGCCGATGGCAAGGTGACGTTTGCTCCGACGGCCCGGTTCAGTGGGACGACGCGGCCGACGGCGTACGAGGTGAAGGACTCCGCGCGGAACGCGGCGCGCTCGACGGTCGCGGTGACGGTGTTGCCGGTGCGGCCGGACGCGGTCGACGATGCCGGGAGTACGGCGTACGGGACTGCTGTCGGCGTGATCGTGCTCGCGAACGACAAAGCAGGCGACGCGAGTGCGCCGCTGGTCCCTGGATCGCTGCTGCTGCGCGATCCGGCGGACGGGAAAGAGAAGACTTCGGTGACCATCCCCGGCGAGGGCGCGTTCCTCGTCCAGCCGGACGGCACCGTCGGATACACCCCGGTGAAGGGCTTCACCGGTACCACCAGATCGCTGACCTATCGGATCAGCGACGCGAACGGGACGTCGGACACGGCCCGCCTGGAGATCACCGTGCGTGGTCCCGGCGGGGCGAAGGCCATCCCGGACAGTGGTACCGGTACGCCCGGCAACCCGGTGGTCGTGAACCCGCTGCTCAACGATGCCGCGACCCGCGGCGCGGTCTGGAGGCCGGGCACGCTGTGCCTGGTCACCGGGCCGGCTACCTGTGGGAAGCAGGTGGCCGTACCGTCCGTAGGTGTCTGGACGGTGAGCGCTGACGGGACGATCCGGCTCGTTCCGGAGCGGGGCTTCACCGGTACGGCGAAGCAGTCGTACCGGGTCACCGACACGAACCAGGTGTCGGCGACCGGACAGGTGAAGGTGACCATCGGGGCCCAGCCGGCCGCACCCGTCCAGCACCGCAAGACCGAGTTGCCCGCCACCGGAGGGCCTTCCGTGTTCTTGCTGACGCTAGGCGGACTGCTCGCCGCACTAGGCGCCGCGCTCCTCCTGATAGCCCGCCGGGGCCGCCAATAGTGGGGAACCGTAGCGCCGGGTCCCGTTGTGGAGCGGGACCCGGCCCTGTGGAACCGAGCCGCTTGCGCGATTTTCGTCCGCTGCCGCGCTTTAAGCCCGTCAGCGGACGAAAAAACAGTGTTCGCCGGCTCAGAGGTCTTTGACCAGCATGATTTCGTCGCGGTAGTCGTTGGGGGCTACCAGGACTGCGCGGGGGTGGCGGCCGACGATTTGGTAGCCGAGGGGTTCGTAGAACTTTTCTAAGCCTTGGCCGCCGCGGATGGTGAGCATCAACTGTTGTAGGCCGAGGTCTGCTGCGGAGTCGCGGAGGCCTTGCATTAGGGTGCGGCCGGCGCCGGTGCCTTGGTACTTCGGGTGGACCATGACTCGGAGGACGGTTCGCCAGTGTTTGCTGAGTTGGCCGTCGTCGCTGACGAGTAGGCCCATGCCCATGAAGCGGTCGCCGTTGTGGAGTACGCCGAGGAGGTCCTTGCCGGCGGCGACTCGTTCGAGTGCTAGGTCGAGGGTGTTTGCGATCTGGTGGATCGGCGCGGGGGCAACGAAGCCGACGCTGCCGCCCGCGTCGGTCGCGGCGATCCAGGTGTCCAGCAGGTCGGCCCGGAGCCCGGGATCGGACACTCTCTCGGGGGCGACTGCCAGGTACTCCATGAAGTCCTCCTGCGACTGGGTTGCAGATAGCTTAGGTCAAGGACGGGATCGCCTGGAGCTTGTCAGGGTTCCGTACGACGTAGATCCGGCTGATCACGTTGTCGGCGTCCAGCTCCAGGAACGCGACGCTGTCGACCACCTCACCGTCGTACGCGATGACCGCCTGTTCGCCGTTCACCTCGGCGAGCCGGATGTCGAAGGTTGCGATCAGCGGGTCCGTCTTGAAGAGGCCGAGCAGCCAGCGGGCGACCTTGTCGGCACCGAGCAGCGGCCGGAGCGCGGCCTTGCGCTTGCCGCCGCCGTCGCTGACGAGCACCACGTCCGGCGCGAGCAGCGAGACGACCTGGTCGAGATCGCCGGACCACGTCGCCGCGAGGAACTCCTGAGTCACCTCGGTATGCCGCGCCTTGTCGACCTGCTGCCGCGGCTGCCGCGCGTGCACGTGTTCGCGAGCACGATGAGCGAGCTGCCGTACTGCGGACTCGGAGCGACCCAGCGTGTCGCCGATCTCGCTGAACGGGAGGTCGAAAACCTCACGCAGTACGAAGGTCGCCCGCTCCAGCGGCGTCAGCGTCTCGAGCACGACCAGCATCGCCATCGACACCGAGTCGGCGAGCTCTGCCACCTCCGCCGGATCCTCACCGGCAGCGATCGGCTCCGGCAACCACGGCCCGACGTACTGCTCCCGCCGCGCCTTCTGCGCCCGCAACCGATTGAGCGCGAGCCGGCTGGTGATCCGGATCAGATACGCCCGGACATCCAGTACTTCGGACCGATCGGCGGCGGCCCACCGCAACCAGGTCTCCTGTACGACGTCCTCGGCGTCGACCATACTGCCGACCACCCGGTACGCCGCCCCCACCAGCACCGCCCGATGTTCCGCGAACTCGACCGCCAACTGCTCCTCATCCGTGCTCACCCCAGTGATTATCGCTGGGCAGCTATCAGGAGGCAGACGGCGGCTGCGACGACTGCGAGAGTGCAGAAGAAGGCGGCGCTGCCAGCGGCCGGCGGACTCATCCCGCCGCGACGGAAACGCGCGGTGAGGACCAGCCCGAGGATGGTCTGCGTCAGCACCACCCAGAAGCCGAAGACCAGGCCGAGGTAGAGGAGGAGTTCGCGTTCGGTGAAGCAGAGCCCGGTGCAAGTGGTCGATTGCAGGTCGGAGGCGGAGGCCACCAGCAGGCCGTAGCCGGTGAGCTCGGCGACGATCCAGCCCAGAAAGGCGCCGCTGCCGTTGCTGGTTCCTGCGCGCCGTCCACTTGTCTTCGTGTCCATATCTCTTAGGTTGGAGACTCACGGCCGCGTGCGCCTGAGTGGATCTACCTGATCCTGAGGTTGGATATTCATGCGGGCTCTGGCATACTCATTCACATGAGCCTGAAGGTCGCGGTCGCAGGTGCCAGTGGATATGCGGGTGGAGAACTCCTCCGGTTGCTGTCCGGACACCCGGAGGTCGAGATCGGCGCGCTGACTGCCGGCGGTAGTGCCGGTACGGCGCTGGGCTCGCACCACCCGCACCTCGTGCCGCTGGCCGGGCGCATCCTGGTCGAGACCTCGGCGGAGACACTCGCCGGTCACGACGTGGTGTTCCTGGCGCTTCCGCACGGGCAGTCCGCCGAAATCGCCGAGCAACTCGGCGTAGGACTGTCACCGTGATCGACTGCGGCGCGGACTTCCGGCTGATCGAGGCCGAGGCGTGGGTGGAGTTCTACGGCGGCAAGCACGCCGGTCACTGGCCCTACGGTCTGCCCGAGCTGCCCGGTCAACGGGAGAAGCTCCGCGGAACGAACCGGGTCGCCGTACCGGGGTGCTATCCGACCGTGTCGAGCCTTGCGCTGCTCCCCGCCGTACAGGGTGGTCTCGTCGACCCCGGCCAATTGGTGGTGGTCGCGGTGAGCGGGACGTCGGGAGCAGGCAAGGCTCCGAAGACTCACTTGATGGGTGCGGAGGTGATGGGGTCGGCCACGGCGTACGGCGTCGGCGGCGTGCACCGTCATACGCCGGAGATCGAGCAGAACCTGGGCGCGGTCACCGATGAGGTCGTCTCGGTGTCGTTCACGCCGGTCCTGGCGCCGATGGCGCGCGGCATCCTCGCGACCTGCAGCGCACCCATCACCCCCGGTACTACGGCCGAGAGCCTCCGGCAGGCGTACGAAGACGCCTACCGCGACGAGCCGTTCGTGCACGTGTTGCCGGAAGGGCAGTGGCCGCAGACGCAGGCCACCCTCGGCGCGAACACCGTGCAGCTGCAGGTCACCCTGGACCAGCGCATCGGCCGCGCCGTGATCGTGGCCGCGATGGACAACCTCACCAAGGGCACCGCCGGCGCCGCCGTGCAGTGCATGAACCTGGCCGCCGGTCTCGACGAGACCCTGGCCCTTCCCCTCGTAGGAGTAGCGCCGTGACCCTTGCAGTCACTCCGGACACCCAAGTCGATCGGAGCGCCGGAGTCACCGCGCCGGCCGGCTTCCGTGCGGCCGGGGTGATCGCCGGGATCAAGCCGGCCGGCAAGCCGGACCTGACCGTCGTGGTGAACGACGGCCCGTCGTACGCCGCGGCTGGTGTCTTCACCACCAACAAGGTGAAGGCGGCGCCGGTGCTGTGGTCGCAGCAGGTGCTGACCGCCGGCAAGCTGAAGGCCGTCGTGCTGAACTCGGGCGGCGCCAACGCGTGCACCGGGCCGGAAGGTTTTCAGGACACGCACAAGACCGCCGAGAAGCTGGCCGAGCTGCTGAGTGTCGGCGCGGCCGAGATCGGCGTCTGCTCCACCGGCCTGATCGGTGAGCGGTTGCCGATGGACAAGCTGCTGCCCGGGCTGTCTGCTGCCGTTGATGCATTGGGCAACTCTTCGGATCATGCACTTGCTGCGGCGACCGCGGTGATGACGACGGACAACGTGCCGAAGCAGGCTGTCCTCAAGAAGCAGGGCTGGAGTATCGGCGGGTTCGCGAAGGGCGCCGGGATGTGCGCGCCGAACATGGCGACCATGCTGAGCGTGATCACGACCGACGCCGTGGTCGACCAGCCGCATCTGGACCACGCGCTGCGGAACGCGGTCGCCAAGACCTTCAACCGGCTCGACGTCGACGGCGGTACGTCGACCAACGACACCGTGCTCCTGCTCAGCTCGGGTGCATCAGGGGTCACAGTCGCTGCTGATGAGTTCGAAGCGGCGCTGACTGCGCTGGCCGCCGACCTGGTCAAGCAGCTGCAGGCCGATGCAGAAGGTGTCACCAAGCACGTCAGCATCACCGTGCAGAACGCGGCCACCGAGGCCGAGGCGGTCGCCGCCGCGAAGATCGTTGCCGAGGACAACCTCTGCAAGACCGCGTTCTTCGCCTCCGACCCGAACTGGGGCCGGATCGCGATGGCCGTCGGCAACGCCCCGACCGCCTTCGATCCGTCCTTGCTCGACATCACCCTGAACGGCGCCGCGATCTGCATCGCCGGTGGCAAGGGCGTGGACCGGTCCGAGGCCGACATCAGCGGACTGGAGATCGACGTCGTGATCGACCTGCACGCCGGCGACGCGTCGGCGACGGTGCTGACCACCGACCTGTCGCACGCGTACGTCGAAGAGAACTCGGCGTACTCCTCATGACGACCACTACCCAGGCCTCGGCTGTGGAGAAGGCGGCCGTGCTCACCGAGGCGCTGCCTTGGCTGAAGGAGTTCCACGGCAAGACGATCGTGGTCAAGTACGGCGGCAACGCGATGGTCGACGACGAGCTGAAGCAGGCCTTCGCCTCCGACATCGTGTTCCTGCGGCACTGCGGCGTACGGGTCGTCGTCGTGCACGGCGGTGGGCCGCAGATCAGCGAGATGCTCGGCCGGCTCGGGATCTCCTCGGAGTTCCGGGGCGGGTTGCGGGTGACCACGCCGGAGGCGATGGACATCGTCGGGATGGTGCTGGTGGGCAAGGTCGGCCGCGAGCTGGTCGGCCTGCTGAACGCGCACGGGCCGTTCGCGGTCGGCATGTCTGGTGAGGATGCCGGCCTGTTCACCGCGGAACGCCGCGGCGCGATGATCGACGGCGAGTCGGTGGACATCGGCCTGGTCGGTGACGTGGTCGACGTCCGGCCGGAAGCGGTGATCGACCTGATCGACGCCGGCCGGATCCCGGTCGTCTCGACGATCGCCCCCGACGAGGACGGTCAGGCGCACAACGTGAACGCCGACACCGCCGCCTCGGCGCTCGCGGTCGCACTCGGGGCGTCGAAGCTCGTCGTGCTGACCGATGTCGCCGGGCTGTATAGGAATTGGCCGGAGAGCGACGAGATCATCACTCAGATCGACGCGGCCGAACTGGCAGAACTGCTGCCGTCACTCGCCTCGGGGATGGTGCCGAAGATGGAAGCCTGCTTGCGCGCAGTACAGTCCGGCGTCTCACGGGCGACCGTGATCGACGGCCGGGTGCCGCACTCGCTGCTGCTCGAGATCTTCACCGACGCCGGAAGTGGAACCCAGGTGATCCCGTCATGACTGAATTGGTAGCTGTGGACGCCGGCGGAGCCGCGCTGGCCGAGCGGTACTCGAATGCGTTGATGAACACGTTCGGTGCGCCGAAGCGGGTGCTCGTGCGTGGTGAAGGCGCGTATCTGTGGGACGCCGACGGGCGGAAGTATCTCGACCTGCTCGGCGGGCTCGCGGTGAACTCGCTCGGCCACGCGCACCCGTTCGTGGTGTCGGCCGTGACGAGCCAGCTGGCGACGCTCGGGCACGTGTCCAACTTCTTCGCCTCCGCGCCGCAGATCGCGTTGGCCGAGAAGCTTCTGAGTCTTTTCGATGCTCCCGGCAAGGTGTTCTTCACCAACTCGGGCACCGAGGCGAACGAGGCCGCGTTCAAGATCACCCGGAAGACCGGCCGGACCAAGATCGTCTCGACCGTCGGCGCCTTCCACGGTCGCTCGATGGGCGCACTCGCGATCACCTGGAAACCGGCGTACCGGGAGCAGTTCGCGCCGCTGCCGGGTGACGTCACCTTCGTCCCGTACGGCGATGCTGCCGCGCTCGCCGCCGCTGTCGACGACGAGACCGCGGCCGTGGTGCTCGAACCGATCCAGGGCGAGAACGGCGTCGTCGTACCGCCCGCCGGTTATCTCGAGGCGGCCCGGCGGATCACCTCGGAGCACGGCGCGCTGCTGTGGATCGACGAGATCCAGACCGGGGTCGGGCGGACGGGGGACTGGTTCGCGTTCCAGGCCTCGGGGATCACGCCGGACATCGTCACCGTTGCCAAGGGCCTCGGAGCGGGGATCCCGATCGGTGCCTGCCTCGGCTTCGGGGCGGCTGCCGAGTTGCTGCAGCCGGGCAACCACGGGACGACGTTCGGTGGCAACCCGGTCGCGTCGATCGCCGGCCTCGCAGTACTGACCGTGATCGAGCGGGACGGTCTGCTGGCGAACGTCAATGCTGTCGGCAACCACCTGGCGTCTTCGATCGAGGCCTTGGATCATCCGCTTGATCGCAGGGGTGCGCGGGCGCGGGCTGCTGCTGGCGATCCAGTTGACCGCGCCGGTCTCGGACCAGGTCGCGGCGCTGGCGCTGGAGGCGGGGTTCATCGTGAACAATGCAGTTCCGGACGCGATTCGACTGGCACCGCCGTACATCTTGAGCAAGGCTGACGCCGACAGTTTCGTCGCAGCTCTACCGGGGCTGCTGGATGCCTGTGTTTTGGAGGTCTCGTGACCAGACACTTTTTGAGGGACGACGACCTCAGTCCGGCTGAGCAGGACGAGGTACTGACGCTGGCCCAGCAGTTGGCTGCCGATCGGTTCGGGCACAAGCCGTTGGCCGGGCCGAAGACCGTTGCGGTGATCTTCGACAAGACGTCGACGCGGACCCGGATCTCGTTCGCGGTCGGGATCGCGGAGCTCGGCGGCGTACCGCTGATCATCGATGCGCAGACCTCGCAGATGGGACGCGGCGAGCCGATCGCCGACACCGCTCGGGTGCTGGACCGGCAGGTCGGCGCGATCGTCTGGCGGACCTCCGGGCAGGTCCGGATCGAGGAGATGGCCGGGGCTTCCCGGGTGCCGGTGATCAACGCGCTGACCGACGAGTTCCACCCGTGCCAGATCCTCGCCGACCTGATGACCGTTCGGCAGCACAAGGGCTAGACCGCAGGGCTGAAGCTCGTCTACTTCGGCGACGGCGCGAACAACATGGCGCACTCCTACCTGCTCGGTGGGGTGACCGCCGGGATGCACGTGGCGATCGCTTCGCCTGCGGAGTACCAGCCTGACGCGGCTGTGCTGGCGAAGGCTGTCGAGATCGGCGGCGTGACCGGCGGCTCGGTCGTCGTGGACCGCCGATGCCTACGAGGCTGTTGCCGGTGCCGATGTGCTTGCCACCGACACGTGGGTCTCGATGGGCCAGGAGTCCGAGGCGGCGTTGCGCGAGGCACCTTTTGTCCCGTACGCCGTGACGGAGCAGTTGCTCGCGAAGGCGAACGATGGCGCGATCGTGTTGCACTGCCTCCCGGCGTACCGGGGTAAGGAGATCGAGGCAGCCGTGATCGACGGGCCGCAGTCCGTGGTCTGGGACGAGGCGGAGAACCGGTTGCACGCACAGAAGGCGTTGCTCTCGTGGTTGCTGGCGAAGTCATGACGATGGCCGTACCGACCACCAAGACCGCACGCCAGCAGCGCATCGTGGAGCTGCTCGGCCGGCAGCCGGTGCGTTCGCAGACCGAGTTGGCCGATCTGCTGTCGGCCGCCGGACTCGTTGTCGGGCAGGCGACCTTGTCGCGTGACCTGGTGGAGATCGGCGCGGTGAAGGTACGCGATTCGGCCGGCCAGCTGGTGTACGCCGTACCGGGTGAAGGCGGTGACCGTACGCCGCGCGCCGGTGAAGCTGCTGCCTTCGAGGCCCGGCTGGCCCGGGTCGCGTCCGAGCTCCTGGTCTCGGCGGAGGGCAGCGCGAACCTGGTGATGCTCCGAACCCCGCCGGGTGCGGCCCAGTACTTCGCGTCGGCGATCGACCACGTGGGACTGGACGACGTACTCGGCACCATCGCCGGTGACGACACCGTCATGGTCGTCTCCCGGGACCCGGCCGGCGGCCCCGCCCTGGCAGCCCGCTTCCTCAACCTGGCCGCCCGCCACACCGACACCAAATAAAGGACGCCCCCCAGCGCTTTCCTTCCCTAGCCTCCGCCAGGCGCCTGCTGCACCGTTTGAAAGGATTTTGTTGATGAATTCCGCCGCACTTTGGGGTGGCCGTTTTGCTGGTGGGCCTGCGGATGCCTTGGCCGCGTTGAGCAAGTCGACGCATTTCGACTGGCGGCTCGCGCCTTATGACATCGCAGGATCCAAGGCCCACGCAAAAGTCCTGCACCAGGCCGGGCTGCTGACCGACGACGATCTGACCAAGATGCTGGCCGGTCTCGACGAACTGCTCGCCGACGTCCTGTCCGGAATCTTCGTCGCCGCCGAGGCCGATGAGGACGTGCACACCGCCCTCGAACGCGGCCTCGTCGAGCGCCTCGGCGCCGCACTGGGCGGCCGGCTCCGGGCAGGGCGGTCGCGGAACGACCAGATCGCGACGCTGTTCCGCCTCTTCCTGCGCGACCACGGCCGGATCATCGCGCGGCTCGTACTCGACCAGGTGAACACCCTCGCCGACCAGGCCGAGCAGCACCTCGGTGTCGCGATGCCCGGTCGCACCCACCTCCAGCACGCGCAACCGGTGCTGCTCTCGCATCACCTGCTGGCGCACGCGTGGCCGCTGATCCGCGACCTCGACCGGCTGGCGGACTGGGACAAGCGGGTCGCCGCCGATTCGCCGTACGGAGCAGGCGCTCTGGCCGGCTCGTCACTCGGGCTGGATCCGGTCTTCGTTGCTTCGGAGCTCGGTTTCAGTGGTTCCTCGCCGAACTCGATCGACGGTACTGCGGCGCGCGACTTTGTGGCCGAGTTCGCGTTCGTCACCGCGCAGATCGGCGTCGACCTGTCCCGGCAGGCCGAAGAGGTGATCATCTGGGCGACCAAGGAGTTCGGGTTCGTCCAGCTGGACGACGCCTACTCGACCGGGTCGAGCATCATGCCGCAGAAGAAGAACCCGGACATCGCCGAACTCGCCCGTGGCAAGTCCGGCCGCCTGATCGGCAACCTCACCGGTCTGCTCGCGACGCTGAAGGCGCAGCCTCTGGCCTACAACCGCGACCTCCAGGAAGACAAGGAGCCGGTCTTCGACTCGGTCGACACCCTTGAGGTCCTGCTCCCCGCCTTCACCGGCATGATCCGCACCCTCCGCTTCAACGTGGATCGCCTCGAGGAGCTGGCTCCGCAAGGCTTCTCCCTGGCCACCGACATCGCCGAATGGCTCGTGAAGCAGAAGGTCCCCTTCCGGGTAGCCCACGAACTGGCCGGCGCCTGCGTCCAGGAATGCGAAAGCCGCAGCATCGAACTCTGGGACCTGACCGACGAGGACCTCGCGGCGATCTCCCCGCACCTGACCCCCGACGTACGCACCGTCCTGTCCGTCAAGGGCTCCATCTCTTCCCGCAACGCCCGCGGCGGCACGGCGGAGGTCCGGGTAGCCGAACAACTCACCGAACTCCGCACCCGCGCCGCCGAACACAGCAAGGTCCTTGGCTAGAACCCTGCCTCGGCGGTGACCTTGTCGAACTGCGTCGTGTACGTGCCGCCCGGGACGCAGTTCATCGTCTCGATCTGACCGGCGTTGAGTTCGCCGGTGTTGCACATGACGTTCGCTATCACCTCGTCACCGCGCAGGAACTCCACGTTGATGAACAGGGTGGAGGCGCCGTCGATGATGTTCTGCGCCTGACCTGCGATCGTCATCCCGAATCCGGAGTCCTCGATCGTCCACCCCGCCAGCACCTGATGCTTGCCGAGCGCGAAGGCCGCACCGACCGTCACGACACACGGTGCCGTTCGGTCCTGCTGGTCGGGGCAGACGACCTTCGCGACCGTGGTCCTGGCCGTTGCGGACGGCTTGGGAGCAGTGGCCTGGGGCGCGGTGGCTTCCGGTGCGACCGGTGCAGTCGCCGGATTCGGGGCGCCGGCGGCCCCGGGATCGGCGTCGCCGCCGCCCGCGGCGATGCCGATCCCGGCCAGCAGCACGAACACGGCCCCGACGACGAGCAGGACGGTGCGAGCAGTGTGCTTCTTCTTCGGCGGCCCCGGCTGAGGGTAGAACCGCGGTGGAGAAACCTGCGGTGGCGATGCCATGTGATGAGCTCCCCGTCAGTTCCGATCGATCTGCTCGGGTCGAGTCGCCCCAGCCCAACAGATCCTCATCGGTCCCACCGAGCGCCACCAGAGTCTTTGGTCACCCTCAGCTGGGACGTTAGGTGCTGTCCGCAACTTGCTGGCCTAAAGTTCCGGACATGCCTGTACGCCGTACGTCGCTGGCTCGGCCGGTGCTCGAAGTTGCGCCGTCTCTGCTGGGGATGGTGTTGCGCCGGACGACCGACGAGGGCGTGGTCGCGGTCCGGGTGACGGAGGTCGAGGCCTATGACGGGCCGAACGACCCCGGCTCGCACTCGTACCGTGGCCAAACCGCTCGCAACGCGGTGATGTTCGGCCCGCCCGGCTTCCTGTACGTCTACTTCACCTACGGCATGCACTTCTGCATGAACGTCAGCGCCGGCCCCGACGGCCAACCCTCAGCCGTCCTCTTCCGCGCCGGCGAGGTGATCGAGGGGGTGGCCCTCGCCCGAGCCCGCCGAGGCGCCACTCCACCCGCTGCCGCGACCCCACCCGCTGCCGCGACCCCACCCGCTGGCTCGCGCGTCGCCCCGGTAGCCGGCTCGCCGGCCCCGGCGCCCGGCCGCCGCATCCCCGATCGCGATCTGGCCCGCGGTCCCGCCCGGCTCTGCGTTGCCCTAGGCATCAACCGCGAGGAGAACGGCACGGACCTCCTGTCCCGGACCTCTCCGATCCAACTCCTCCCGGGCACCCCCTTCACCGGCACCCCGCTCACCGGCCCGCGAGTGGGTCTCCGCGAAGCCGCCGACCGCCCCTGGCGCTTCTGGATCCCGGGGGAGCCGAGCGTTTCGCCGTACAAGCCCCACGTGCCGAAGCGCCGTTCGTCCTAGCGGTTGGCGAGCTCCAGGACGTAGTCCAGCTGGGGCAGTCCGTGTTCGACCTCGGGGTCGGGGAAGAGGCCGATGTGGTGGACGCCGGCGGCGTTGAGGGCGTCCAGGTGGGCGGCGGCGTCGTCGAGGGTGCCGATCGGGCCGATCTCGGTCCACCAGTCGGTGGGCATGGAGACCAGTCCGGGGATGCCCTGCTCGTCGAACCGCTTCAGGAGGTCGTCGTAGAAGGGGAGCGTGGGCAGAGCCGCATTCTTCTGGGCGATCAGTCCGGCGAGCCAAGGCGCCGTCCACTCGTACGCGGTTTTGCGATCCGGGCGGACGCAGATGGCCGAGAAGACGGCGAGCACGAAGTTGTCCGGCGTACCGGCTTGTTCCAGAGCGGCCCGCACGTACGACGGGGTGGCGGGCTCGGCGAGCACGACACCGGCAGCGACCCGGCCGGCCAGCGCCATCGACTTGGGCCCTTGGACCCCGAGCAGGATCGGCGGCGCGGTGGCCGGCGGCGCGTCGAGCTTCACCTTGTCAAGGTGCACGTACTGACCGTCGACCGAGACCTCCTCACCCGCGAGCAGCCTGGTGACGGCGTCGGTCACCTCCTCCAGCGCGGTCAGCGGCGACTTCGGCCGCACACCCATCTGGCCCATCCAGGTCTGCACGCCGTGACCGATGCCGGGCAGGAACCGCCCCGCTCCCAGCGCATCCAGAGTCGCGAACTCCATCGCCGTGACCGCGGCCGTCCGCACCACGGCAGGCACGATGCCGAGCCCGACAGTCAGCCGCTCGGTGACGCTCAGAGCAGCGGAAACCAGCGACGGGCCGGCGGTGTAGAAGCAGTCCTCGATCACCCAGAGTTCGTCCGCGCCACCCGCTTCCAGTCGCCGGGCGACATCCTTCACGAGGGCAGCGGGATAGGTCCGCGGGAAGCACATCCCGATCGCAGCAGAGGTCTGAGTCATATCGAGACCGTAAAGGTCGCCGCCGACAGTCTGCTGAACGGGCGTACGGGCCCTCGGTACGGGTAGGTTTCGGGCATGGCCCGACAGCACTACTCCTCCCGCCTGGAGGACTGGTTCAACGCAGGTGTGCAGGCGATCCTGCGGCGCCGCGGCTGGCGGGAACGGATCATCCCGCACGTGGGCTACGGCAACCGGGAGTACGTCCGGGTGCTGGCCCGCGTCGTGCTGAGCCGTGACCCGCGCAACCAGCCCCGGTACGACGAGGACCAGGTCGTCCGCGGCTGGAAGGTGTTCGTCACCGCACCGGCCACCGGCGTACAGGTGTCCGTCACCGTGGCCGGGCAGAGCTTCGAGGGGACCACGGACCGCGGCGGCTTCATCGACCTGTCCGTGCCGGTGGTGCTGCCACCCGGCCGGCACGAGATCAGCCTGGGCGTCCACGGCGAGCGACAGGCGAGGGCACAGATCTATGTGCCGGACCCGGACGCCACCTTCGGGCTGGTGAGCGACATCGACGACACGGTGATGCTGACGATGCTGCCGCGGCCGATGATCGCCGCCTGGAACACCTTCGTCCGCGACGAGCAGGCGCGCCGCGTAGTACCAGGCATGGCTGAGATGTACGCCGAACTGCTTGCGGACCACCCCGGTGCGCCGATCTTCTACCTGTCGACCGGGGCATGGAACACCGCACCGACACTGACCAGGTTCCTCGCCCGGCACGGCTTCCCGGCCGGGCCGATGCTGATGACGGACTGGGGACCGACCAACACCGGCTGGTTCCGCAGCGGGCGCGAGCACAAGCGCACCGCCTTGCGGAGGCTCGCCGCGGAGTTCCCGAACGTCCGATGGGTCCTGGTCGGCGACGACGGACAGCACGACCCACAGCTGTACGGCGACTTCGCGCAGACGCATCCGGACCACGTCAGAGCGATCGGTATCCGCCAGCTGACCCCTGCCGAGCAGGTGCTGTCCCACGGTCTCCCAGTGCCGAACCCGGACCCAGGTGCTCACGACCCGCATCGTCCGACCGCTGCCACGGTGCACGGCCCCGACGGACACGCTCTGGTCGCGCAGCTCCGCGCAGTACTGTCCCGCCCGGAGGCTGCCGGATAGTTGCTGGCACCCTTGTTAGTGCACACGACGTACACAAGGAGACCCAGTGACCGACAGCGGGACCGTAAGCCGCACGCAGGTGCTCGACGACCTGGACAGCCGCGGCCTGATCGCGCACTCTACCGATCCCGACGTACTGCGGGCCGCTATGGCGGCCGGGCCGATCACCTCCTATGTGGGCTTCGACCCGACGGCGCCGAGTCTGCACATGGGCAACCTGCTGCAGCTGCTGACGCTGCGCCGACTGCAGTTGGCCGGTCACAACCCGATCGGCCTGGTCGGCGGCGCCACCGGTCTGATCGGTGACCCCAAGGAGTCCTCCGAGCGGGTACTGAACCCCAAGGACGTCGTCCAGCAATGGGTGGAGCGGGTCCGTAGCCAGGTGGAGCGCTTCGTCGACTTCGACCCGTCGCTGCCGAACCCGGCCCGGATCGTGAACAACTACGACTGGACCAAGGACCTCAACACGCTCGACTTCCTCCGGGACATCGGCAAGCACTTCCCAGTGAACCGGATGCTCGGCCGCGAGGTCGTGAAGGCGCGACTCGAGCAGGGGATCAGCTACACCGAGTTCAGCTACGTACTGCTGCAGTCGCTGGACTACCTGGAGCTCTACCGTCGCCATGGCTGCACACTGCAGACCGGGGGAAGCGACCAGTGGGGCAACCTGACTGCCGGCGTCGAGCTGATCCGCCGAGCGGATGGCGGCAAGGCGCATGCGTTGGCAACACCACTGGTGACCAAGGCAGACGGGACCAAGTTCGGTAAGACCGAGTCGGGCAGCGTCTGGCTCGACCGGGAGCTGACTTCGCCGTACGCGTTCTACCAGTTCTGGTTCAACGCCGACGACCGCGACGTGATGCAGCTGGTGCGCTTCTACACCTTCCGAACTGCGGAGGAGATCGCCGCCTTGGAAGAGGCGACCGCAGAGCGTCCCCATGCACGTGAGGCTCAGCGAGTGCTTGCTGAGGACGTCACCACGCTCGTCCATGGCGCCGACGAGACGCGTCGGGTCCAGGAGGCCTCCAAGGCGCTCTTCGGCCAGGGGGAACTCGCTGCGTTGAACGGCGAGACGCTCGTAGCTGCACTACGCGAAGCCCCGCATGTAGAGCTTGCTGCAGGGGAGCCAATGCCAACGTACGGCGACCTGTTGGTGAAGTCCGGCCTGGTGGCCAGCAAGTCTGCTGCTCGGCGCACTGTCGCCGAGGGCGGGGGATACCTCAACAACGTGAAGGTCAGCGACGCCGAGTACGTGCCGGGCGCGGACGACCTGTTGCCGGGCGGTGCACTCGTACTGCGGCGCGGGAAGCGTTCATTTGCAGGGGTTCTGGCCTCGCCCGCAGTTGGCTGATGTGGTGACGGGATGCTCCTGGCGTGCGCTGGGAGCATCCTCTGACGGCCGGCGTGGGTATCCCACAAACTGGATGCCGAGGGCAAATTACAGCCGTGTGATTCGACCCACCGGTAATGGATTTGACCGGTCACCTGCAAGCCACGTAGTGTTCTTCTTGTTGGAGCGAGTGCGGGACGCGAAAGCGGCCGGTCGCTCCGAACCCCCCAAGGCTAGCTGAGCCGAACCGCGTCTTCTTGACTCGGGGCGGTAGCTGCAACGCGGGAGGCGGATCGGAAAAACTCGGGCTTGACCCGGTGGATCTGGTCCGGTAAGGTAGCGCAGGTTGCCCCGGAGTCCTGGCCGAAAGGTCACAGACGCGGTGTGCGCCCGATTCTTGAGAACTCAACAGCGTGCCGAAAGTCAATGCCGAAATTTAGCATTAACCCCCTTCACGGGTCTCGGTGGTAGCAGGTCTGTCTGGCCTCTTCGAGGTTTGGATGGTCTGGTGTCGTCGTGGATTCCGTGTGGGATTCCTTTGTGATTATTTATTGAGATTCAAGTCAGTTTGATTGTCTCTGATTGCAATGGATCGTTTTTCGTTTTGTCTGTTATCCGCAGCTTGCTGCGGTTGACATATAGATTTCAACGGAGAGTTTGATCCTGGCTCAGGACGAACGCTGGCGGCGTGCTTAACACATGCAAGTCGAGCGGTAAGGCCTCTTCGGGGGTACACGAGCGGCGAACGGGTGAGTAACACGTGAGCAACCTACCCTTCACTTCGGGATAAGCCTCGGAAACGGGGTCTAATACCGGATATCACTCCTTACTTCATGGTTTGGGGTTGAAAGTTCTGGCGGTGGGGGATGGGCTCGCGGCCTATCAGCTTGTTGGTGGGGTAATGGCCTACCAAGGCGTCGACGGGTAGCCGGCCTGAGAGGGCGACCGGCCACACTGGGACTGAGACACGGCCCAGACTCCTACGGGAGGCAGCAGTGGGGAATATTGCGCAATGGACGGAAGTCTGACGCAGCAACGCCGCGTGAGGGATGACGGCCTTCGGGTTGTAAACCTCTTTCAGCAGGGACGAAGCGAGAGTGACGGTACCTGCAGAAGAAGGACCGGCCAACTACGTGCCAGCAGCCGCGGTAATACGTAGGGTCCGAGCGTTGTCCGGAATTATTGGGCGTAAAGGGCTCGTAGGCGGTTCGTCGCGTCGGGAGTGAAAACTCGGAGCTCAACTCCGAGCCTGCTTCCGATACGGGCAGACTAGAGGTAGGCAGGGGAGAGCGGAACTCCTGGTGTAGCGGTGGAATGCGCAGATATCAGGAAGAACACCGGTGGCGAAGGCGGCTCTCTGGGCCTTACCTGACGCTGAGGAGCGAAAGCGTGGGTAGCGAACAGGATTAGATACCCTGGTAGTCCACGCCGTAAACGTTGGGCGCTAGGTGTGGGGGACATTCCACGTCCTCCGTGCCGCAGCTAACGCATTAAGCGCCCCGCCTGGGGAGTACGGCCGCAAGGCTAAAACTCAAAGGAATTGACGGGGGCCCGCACAAGCGGCGGAGCATGCGGATTAATTCGATGCAACGCGAAGAACCTTACCTGGGTTTGACATATAGGGAAATCCTCCAGAGATGGGGGGTCCGTAAGGGTCCTATACAGGTGGTGCATGGCTGTCGTCAGCTCGTGTCGTGAGATGTTGGGTTAAGTCCCGCAACGAGCGCAACCCTCGTCCTATGTTGCCAGCACGTTATGGTGGGGACTCATAGGAGACTGCCGGGGTCAACTCGGAGGAAGGTGGGGATGACGTCAAGTCATCATGCCCCTTATGTCCAGGGCTTCACGCATGCTACAATGGCCGGTACAAAGGGCTGCGAAACTGTAAGGTGGAGCGAATCCCAAAAAGCCGGTCTCAGTTCGGATTGGGGTCTGCAACTCGACCCCATGAAGTCGGAGTCGCTAGTAATCGCAGATCAGCAACGCTGCGGTGAATACGTTCCCGGGCCTTGTACACACCGCCCGTCACGTCATGAAAGTCGGCAACACCCGAAGCCGGTGGCCTAACCCTTGTGGAGGGAGCCGTCGAAGGTGGGGCTGGCGATTAGGACGAAGTCGTAACAAGGTAGCCGTACCGGAAGGTGCGGCTGGATCACCTCCTTTCTAAGGAGCATTCGGCGATCAACCCGTAAGGGTGGTCGTCAATTCGTCGTTTCTTGGACATCCGTTCTCAAGGCGACGGTGCTTCGGAATGTGGAACATTGACCATTAGGCTCTGAAGCTTTCTGAACGGCTGTTAGTACTGCTCACTTGGGTGGGCGTGGAACACGAGACGATGGAGAGTGAGGGGCCGAGGCGCGCTGTTGGGTCCTGAGGAATCGGGCCGGCTTCCCTTCGGGGAATCGGATCGGTTTTTCTGGGTCACTTCTACACCGGCTGATGATCCTTGCGGATCATGACCGGTGTAGGTGTGTGGCTGGGGCCAGTCTTCACCAAACCGCTGGTGGGGTTTTGAGGCTTGGGTGTGTTTTCCCTGGGTTCTTGATTCTCTCGATGTAGGTGGTGGTTGTGGCTGGTGTTCCTGCCCGTATTTTGAGAACTGTATAGTGGACGCGAGCATCTTTGTAGATTTTTGTTGTGTGACAAGCTACTAAGGGCAATCGGTGGATGTCTTGGCACCAAGAGCCGATGAAGGACGTTGGAGCCTGCGATAAGCCCCGGGGAGTTGGCAACCAAGCTGTGATCCGGGGGTGTCCGAATGGGGAAACCCAGCTGGCATTCTAAAGCCAGTTACCAGTGCCTGAACACATAGGGTTCTGGAGGGAACGCGGGGAAGTGAAACATCTCAGTACCCGCAGGAAGAGAAAACAATAGTGATTCCGTGAGTAGTGGCGAGCGAAAGCGGATGAGGCTAAACCATGTGCGTGTGATAGCCGGCGTGCGTTGCGTATGTGGGGTTGTGGGAGCATTCAGACCCTAATGCCGTGGGGTCAGGGAGTTATAAATCATTGTTGAAGTCGAACCGGCTGGAATGTCGGGCCGTAGTGGGTAATAGCCCCGTAGGCGTAAGACAGTGACTTCCGAGTGTTTTCCCAAGTAGCACGGAACTCTTGAAATTCCGTGTGAATCTGGCGGGACCACCCGCTAAGCCTAAATACTTCTTGGTGACCGATAGCGGACTAGTACCGTGAGGGAAAGATGAAAAGTACCCCGGGAGGGGAGTGAAATAGTACCTGAAACCGGTTGCCTACAATCCGTCGGAGCGCTCACCTTGTGTGGGTGTGACGGCGTGCCTTTTGAAGAATGAGCCTGCGAGTTAGTGGTGTGTGGCGAGGTTAACCCGTGTGGGGTAGCCGTAGCGAAAGCGAGTCTGAATAGGGCGCTTTAGTCGCATGCTCTAGACCCGAAGCGGAGTGATCTATCCATGGGCAGGTTGAAGCGCGGGTAAGACCGCGTGGAGGACCGAACCCACCAGGGTTGAAAACCTGGGGGATGACCTGTGGATAGGGGTGAAAGGCCAATCAAACTCCGTGATAGCTGGTTCTCCCCGAAATGCATATAGGTGCAGCGTCGCGTGTTTCTTACCGGAGGTAGAGCACTGGATGGTCTAGGGGGCTTACCGGCTTACCGAAATCAGCCAAACTCCGAATGCCGGTAAGTGAGAGCGCGGCAGTGAGACTGCGGGGGATAAGCTCCGTAGTCGAGAGGGAAACAGCCCAGATCACCAGCTAAGGCCCCTAAGCGATTGCTAAGTGGAAAAGGATGTGGAGTTGCCCAGACAACCAGGAGGTTGGCTTAGAAGCAGCCACCCTTGAAAGAGTGCGTAATAGCTCACTGGTCAAGTGATTCCGCGCCGACAATGTAGCGGGGCTCAAGCAATCCGCCGAAGCTGTGGCATTCACATTATGTACTCGGCACCGACTTGATCGGTGTCCAGGTGTGTGGATGGGTAGGGGAGCGTCGTGCAGCGTGTGAAGCAGCAGAGTGATCTAGTTGTGGATGCTGCACGAGTGAGAATGCAGGCATGAGTAGCGAATGACGGGTGAGAAACCCGTCCGCCGAATGATCAAGGGTTCCAGGGTCAAGCTAATCTGCCCTGGGTAAGTCGGGACCTAAGGCGAGGCCGACAGGCGTAGTCGATGGACAACGGGTTGATATTCCCGTACCGGCATTAACACGACCCGACCGAACCTGGTGATGCTAAGAACGAGAAGCCTTGATGTCTTCGGACGGATTGGTGGATCTTTCGACCCTAACTGGTATTAGGTGCACTGAGGAGTGACGCAGGAGGGTAGTCCAACCGCGGCGATGGTAGGCGCAAGCTGATCCGCGGGCAAGGTGGTAGGGCGAGGCATAGGCAAATCCGTGTCTCATGATGCCTGAGAGCCGAGGCGGACCCGTTCAGGGGAAGTGGATGATCCCATGCTGCCGAGAAAAACTTCGTAGTGAGTGTTAGAGCCGCCCGTACCCCAAACCGACACAGGTGATCAGGTAGAGAATACCAAGGCGATCGAGTGAACCATGGTTAAGGAACTCGGCAAAATGCCCCCGTAACTTCGGGAGAAGGGGGGCCGGATGCGTTACATGGCTTGCCCGTGGAAGCGTTGATGGCCGCAGAGACCAGGCCCAAGCGACTGTTTACTAAAAACACAGGTCCGTGCGAAGAAGTAATTCGATGTATACGGACTGACGCCTGCCCGGTGCTGGAACGTTAAGGGGACAGGTTAGCTGGTTTAGGCCGGCGAAGCTTTGAACTTAAGCGCCAGTAAACGGCGGTGGTAACTATAACCATCCTAAGGTAGCGAAATTCCTTGTCGGGTAAGTTCCGACCTGCACGAATGGCGTAACGACTTGGGCGCTGTCTCAACCATGGACTCGGCGAAATTGCATTACGAGTAAAGATGCTCGTTACGCGCAGCAGGACGGAAAGACCCCGGGACCTTTACTACAACTTGGTATTGGTGGTCGGTACAACTTGTGTAGGATAGGTGGGAGACTGTGAAACCTGGACGCCAGTTCGGGTGGAGTCATCGTTGAAATACCACTCTGGTTGTTCTGGCTGTCTAACTTCGGTCCATTATCTGGATCAGGGACAGTGCCTGGTGGGTAGTTTGACTGGGGCGGTCGCCTCCTAAAAGGTAACGGAGGCGCTCAAAGGTTCCCTCAGCCTGGTTGGCAATCAGGTGTCGAGTGTAAGTGCACAAGGGAGCTTGACTGTGAGACAGACATGTCGAGCAGGGACGAAAGTCGGAACTAGTGATCCGGCGGTGGCATGTGGGAGCACCGTCGCTCAACGGATAAAAGGTACCCCGGGGATAACAGGCTGATCTTCCCCAAGAGTCCATATCGACGGGATGGTTTGGCACCTCGATGTCGGCTCGTCGCATCCTGGGGCTGGAGTAGGTCCCAAGGGTTGGGCTGTTCGCCCATTAAAGCGGCACGCGAGCTGGGTTTAGAACGTCGTGAGACAGTTCGGTCCCTATCCGCTGCGCGCGCAGGAGACTTGAGAAGGGCTGCCCCTAGTACGAGAGGACCGGGGTGGACGAACCTCTGGTGTGCCAGTTGTTCCGCCAGGAGCACGGCTGGTTGGCTACGTTCGGGAGTGATAACCGCTGAAAGCATCTAAGCGGGAAGCACGCTTCAAGATGAGGTCTCCCACCGAGTTAATCGGGTAAGGCCCCCAGTAGACCACTGGGTTGATAGGCCAGAGGTGGAAGCGCCGTAAGGTGTGGAGCTGACTGGTACTAATAGGCCGAGGGCTTGTCTCAACACCAACACTGTGTGGTCAGCAGAGACATCTGCTGCGTAAGTATGTATCGCGTCCACTATACGGTTCCCGGAATACGGTCAACCCCCAGCCAATGCCCTCAGGTGAGGATTGTGGTGCTTGTAGGTGGTTGGTTGATATTTCTATAGAGTTACGGTGACCATAGCGTCGGGGAAACACCCAGTCTCCATTCCGAACCTGGAAGTTAAGCCCTTCAGCGCCGATGGTACTGCGACCGGGAGGTCGTGGGAGAGTAGGACGTCGCCGGACATTCACACTGTTAAGGGCCACCCACACCGGGGTGGCCCTTAACATTTGTGCCGGTAGTCCTACCGGTAGCTTTGTCTGAGCGCAACACGTCGTACGATCGATAGGAGTCACCGTGGCTACGCCACCTCGCAACCCCCGTTCCGGCCCGGGCGATCGCTCTGGCCGAGGTTCGTCCGGCGGATCAGGCCGTGCCGGCGGTGCTGGTGGCGGTCGTTCCGGCTCCGCTGGTCGTGGTTCCGGCGGAGCCGGTTTCCGTGGTGGGTCCGGTGGATCCAGCGGTTCCGGTTCCGGCGGTGGTTACCGCGGCGGTTCCGGTGGCTCGAGCGGTTCCAGCGGCTCTGGCGGCGGATATCGCGGTGGTTCGGGCGGTTCCGGTGGGTCCGGCGGTGGTTACCGCGGTGGATCTGGTGGTTCCGGTTCCGGTGGTGGTTACCGGGGTGGTTCTGGTGGGTCGGGTGACTCCGGTTCTGGCGGTGGTTACCGTGGCGGTTCCGGTGGAGCTAGTGGTGGGTCCCGTTCTGGGGGAGCCGGCGGTTCTGGTCCCCGGGGTGGAGCGCCGCGTACTGGTGGTGGATCGCGCTGGTCTACGCGTGATGAGCGGGCGGATTCGAAGCGGAATACGCGGTGGGACGACAAGGGTGCTCCCGAGCGCGACCCGTTCCGTGGTCAGCTCGGTGGGCGCGATGAGCGTCCGCCGCGTCGTGAGGACAGGTCTGCCTCCGACCGCAATGCTCCGCGCCGTGACGACCGCAGCGGTTCCCGTGGCGACGACCGCGGAGCCTCGCGTGGAGACGACCGCGGCCCGCGCCGTGACGACAGGTCTGCGCCCGAGCGTGGAGGTTCGCGCTGGGAAGACCGCGGAGCGTCCCGTGGGGACGACCGTGGTGCGCCGCGTCGTGATGAGCGCGGTGGATCACGTTGGGAGGATCGCGGAGGTTCCCGTGGAGATGACCGGGGAGCTTCGGGCGGCGCCGAGCGTGGAGGTTCGCGGTGGGAAGACCGCGGAGGTTCCCGTGCGGACAGCCGGGGTGCTTCGCGTGGAGATGAGCGTGGCGGGTCGCGCTGGGAGAGCCGTGGTGGCTCAGGTGGCGACGAGCGAGGTGGCTCGCGTGGGGATGACCGTGGGGCTTCGCGTGGTGACGCTCGGGGTGGATCGCGCTGGGAAGACCGTGGTGCGTCCCGTGGGGACGACCGTGGTGCGCCGCGTCGTGACGACAGGTCTGGCTCCGAGCGTGGAGGCTCACGCTGGGAAGACCGCGGTGCGTCCCGTGGCGACGACCGGGGTGCTTCGGGCGGTGCCGAGCGTGGAGGTTCGCGGTGGGAGGACCGCGGAGGATCGCGCGGGGATAGCCGTGGGGCTTCGCGTGGGGATGATCGGAGTGCGCCGCGTCGGGATGACCGGGGTGCGCCGCGGGCGGGGGCTCCTCGGCGGGATGAGCGTGGGGTTGGTGCGCGTGGGCCGCGGCGGGACGATCGGCCGACCGGGTTCAAGGGTGGCGAGCGGACCGGGCCGCGGAGCGATGACCGGGTAGGGACTGAGAAGGCACGTCGGGACAACCGCACCGGGTATCAGGGTGAGCGGTCCGAGCCGAGGCGCGATGAGCGTGGCGGCCGGGACCAGCGTGGTACCGGCGGTCCTCGCCGTGGTGAGCGTGGCGGTCGGCCGGATCGCGGGGCCCGTGGTGGCGTCGGGCGGTCGGACGAGGAGAGGGTCGGTCCGCGTCGCGACGACCCGGTGATTCCGGAAGGCATCACCGGCGCCGAGCTCGACCGGGGCGTGAAGGCGGAACTGCGGTCGTTGCCGCGCAGCTTGGCGGACCTGGTCGCGCAGCACCTGGTGGCGTCCGGGCAACTGCTCGACGTCGATCCGGATCTCGCGTACGAGCACGCCAAGACCGCTCGGCGACTCGCCGCGCGCCTGGGCGGCGTACGGGAGGCTGTGGCGATCACTGCTTACCTCGCTGAGCACTATGACGAGGCGTTGACCGAGTTCCGTGCAGTACGGCGGATGACGGGCAACCACGAGGTGCTGCCGATGATGGCTGACTGCGAGCGTGCGCTCGGGCGGCCGGAGAAGGCGCTCGCGCTGTCGCGGGAGAAGCAGGTGCTGCTGCTCGAAGAGGGTTCGCAGATGGAGATGCTGATCGTCGCGGCCGGAGCACGGCGCGACATGGGGCAGACCGCTGCGGCGATCCAAACGCTCGAGGTACCGGAGCTAACGAAGCGGACGCGGGCGGACTGGTTGCCGCGACTGCGATACGCGTACGCCGATGCGCTGGCTGAGGCTGGTCGTACCGAGGACGCGCTGGTGTGGTTCCACCGTGCGGCCGGCGCCGATCAGGATGGTTCGACCGGTGCTGCCGAGCGGGCCGCTGAGCTCGAAGGTCTGCAGTTCACCGACCTGGACGACGATGACGACTTCGAGGGCGAGGACGAGGACGAGGACAACCTCAAGCCGGAGACCGACGACGTCGACGAGGAAGAGACCGCCGACGACCAGGACGACGAGTTCGAGGACGCCGAAGACGACGAGGATGACGAAGACCTCGACGATGACGCGGGCGCCGAGGACGCCGTCGACACGGTCGAAGACGACAACGCGGTGGACGACAACGCGGTGGACGAAGACGTTGAAGACGACGCCGTTGACGGTGACGACGTCGAGGATGACGAGTCCGAGGTCGATGAGGATGACGACCAGGACGACGAGCCCGAGGCTGCAGGCGATGTGAGCGTGAAGGACGACGCGAAGGACTGAGTCAGGTGAACGGCCCGGACGGGTGGCGAGGGATCGCTGCTTGTCCGGGCCGTTGTCGTTTCCGGAGAAGGCGCGCTTGGCGGGAGAGCAGGGATGAGGAGGGTCGGCGAGAATGGGGCGATGGTGGAGACCCCGGAGAAGCTGACGCCCGATTCGCCGGTGGGTTCACTCGTCGTGGAGGCGCTGGACAGAGGTACGCAGCGGCTGCGGCGGGCGACTGTCATGGTGGAGAACTCCGAGGACGACGCGATCCACCAGGTCCGCGTCTCGTGCCGGCGGTTGCGCAGCGACCTGAAGCTGTTCCGCAAGCTGCTGGCCGGCGACTGGGCTGACGATCTTCGCACCAACCTCTCCTGGCTCGCTGCCAGCTGCGGTGAGGCACGTGATCTCGAGGTGATCGCCGCGCTGGTCCGCGACAACGCGACCAGCGAGGACGATCCCGATCACCTGGCGGCGATCCTGACGACCTTGACGGTCGGCCTGGATCGGGCAGCGGCGCGTTCTGCCGATGCGGTCTCCGGTGAGCGCGCGGCCAGGCTGCTGCACAGCTTGGAGAAAGCGGCAGCCAAGCCACGGCTCAAGACCAAGGCAGAGCTGCCGTGCACCGAGGTGCTGCCGCAGCTGCTGGATGCTGCTCGCCAGAAGTTCAACGACTCGGCCGGCAAGCTGAAGCCGTGGACCCCGGACGACGACTGGCACGAGGTGCGGTTGCTGGCGAAGCGGGTCCGGTACGCCGCCGACACCACTGCCTCAGTGCTCGGCGAAGAGGCGAAGGAGATCGCCGTACAGGCGGCGCGGTTCCAGGAGTTGCTAGGGCAGCACCAGGACCACTGTGCGGCCGCTGATGCGCTCCACCTCCTGGCCAAGGACGCTGCCGGACAGGCGGATGCGGGGCTGTCCTTCTCCCTCGGCCGCCTGATCGAGCGTCACAGAGCGGCCCGCAAGCCGCTGCGTGAAGAGTTCCTCACGCTCTATCACCGTCCGTAGCGCTCAGGAGAGCATGCGGAACAGGAGACCCACCCGAGGCTTCGGTCCGAAGGACGTCGCCTTCTGGGGCAGCACTGCGCCACGCAGCGCCGAGTGCAGCACCTGGTCCATCCGGGGCGCTACGAGCTCTACAGCGGCCTGTGTAGGGCCTGCGAGTGCTACTACGTCGAGAGCGCGTGGTGGAAGCTGATCTCCTCCAGGGACGTTCCCCAGGCCGGTAGCAGCTCCTCGTGCAGCAGGGAGACAGTCGGCGTCACCTGGCCCTCAGTCGAGCGCACTGTGATCCAGGAGGTGCCGTCGAAGATCGCGATCCGGTCCGGGACGTTCTCGACCCGTCCTGGCAGCACGTCCCAGCCGTCCGGCGTACGGGCTTTGACTAGGTCAAGGGTGAGGCCTGGGACCACGCGGTGGATCGGGTCCAGGGTGAGCGGGTGCCGCTCGTTGTCGACCAGCATGGCCAGGCCGACGTCGGTTCCGGTGCGTTGCGGTGCGCGGCGGGAGCGTTCCAGGTACGCCGCGTAGCGGTGGTGGCCGTCGGCGATCAGGGCCTCGTGCCTGGCGATCTCGGCGGCGATCGCGGCCAGCGTGTCCGGGTCGTCGATCCGCCAGATCCGGTGGTGCGCGCCGTCCTCGGTGTCCGCGACCAGCCACGGCACGCCCGCCCGGGCCTCGTCGACCGCGTCACTGGCCGTCCCGCCACCGGCGTACGCGAGCAGGATCGGCTCCAGATCCGCGTCGGTCGCTTCCATCAGTTCGAACCGGTCGTCGACCCAGTGCTGCATCACGTTCTCGTGCGGCAGCACCACGTGCCGGTCCGGATCGAGGCCGAGCGCACCGACCAGTCCGACCAGGGTACGCGCCGCCGAACTGCTGCTCGTAGACGTACAGCGAGGGCCGGCGATCCTGGATCACGATGCCGTCGCGCTGCCAGTCGACCAGCCGCCGGGCGGGCTCGTCGTACCGGCCGGACCCGAGGTCGGGATCGCGTGGAAGGATGAGCCTCACCATGTTGTGCAGATCAGAATCAGTCAGCCGCCGGACCAGAGCGGGTTCCAGGACGTCGTACGGCGGCGACGTCACCGCGCCCAGGGCGCTCACCTTGCCGGCGACGAACCGCCAGGCGCGCAGCGGATCCAGCCGCAGCACGTCTCCGGTGGCTTCTGACATGGGCGGCATCGTACGGGGGGACGGGTGACGGGAACACAGGAATCGCCCTCACCGCTGTCGGCATGTGACGAACCGCTCTTCAGCCGGTACGACGTTGCGCTGCTGGACCTGGACGGCGTCGTGTACGTCGGCCCGGATCCGGTTCCGGACGCGCCCGACCACCTCCGCAAAGCGGCCAAGGAGGGGATGCGGATCGGGTACGTCACCAACAACGCGAGCCGGCCCGCCGCGGCGGTCGCCGAGCACCTCGCGTCGTTCGGGCTGGACGTGATCGCGGACGACGTGGTCACCTCGGCGCAGGCGGCGGCGAAGCTGATCGCGAGCGAGTTCCCCAAGGGATCGCCGGTGCTCGTCGTGGGCGGCGAGGGGCTTTATGTCGCGCTCGAGGAGTACGGGCTGAAGCCGGTCCGCAGCAGTGACGCGCGACCCGGTCGCCGTTGCCCAGGGCTTCCACCCGGACGTGAACTGGGTGATGCTCGCGGACGGCGCGCACGCGATCAACGAGGGCGCCAGCTGGTACGCGACGAACCTCGATCTGACCATCCCGACGGCCGGTGGCAAGGCGCCCGGGAACGGGACGCTGGTGCAGGCGGTCCGCGCCGCGGTCGAGGTCGATCCGATCGTCGCGGGCAAGCCCGAACCGCCATTGCTGGAGACGAGCATCGAGCGGCTGGAAGCCAAGCGGCCGTTGATGATCGGCGACCGGCTCGACTCCGACATCGAAGGCGCGAACGCGGTCGGCATCGCCAGCCTGTGGGTCGCCACCGGGGTGCACGACGCCCGGGATCTGGCGATGGCGCCGAAGAACCAGCGGCCGACGTACATCGCTGCCGATCTGGGCGCGCTGGCCCAGAAGCAGGCGGGGGTGACGGTCGAGGGGACCAAGCACAGCTGCGCGGGGTGGACGGCCGAGGTCGTGAACGGTGCCGTCGTGGTGACGGGCGAAGGAGCGCCGTACGACGGGCTGCGGGCGATCTTGTCGGCGGTCTGGGCGGTGGCGGACGGTACGCCGAAGGCCGAGGCCAAGAAGGCGCCTTCCCGGGGCCGGCGGCCGTTGCCGAAACCGGCGCCGGCGGCCTCGTCCATCGCGATCGACGCCGCGCTGCGGAAGGTCGGACTGGCCAAATAGCCTGGAAACAGGGCTGGTGGAGGGCCGGGGTGGCCTGGTAATGCGGGGGTGGCGCGATACCGTGGCAGGCAACGAGACCGGTATCGGTCAGGCGGAAACGGAAGTTGGCAAGGAGGCAGTCATGGTGATGGATGCACTGCGCGGCTATGTACAGCTGGCGAACGGTCTGACCGAGGTGACCAGACAACGGGCCCAGCAGGCGGCCAAGGCGCTGCTGCAGCAGACCGGCGCCGACGCGCTGACCTCCGGCCTGACCGGCAAGGTGACCGACCTGGCCGACGAGATCGTTGCCACCAGCAAGAGCAACCGCAAGCTGCTGCAGGCGATCGTGGAGAACGAGGTCGAGGGCGCGGTCGCGCGGCTCGGCTTCGTCCGGTCCGAAGAGGTCGCGGCGCTGACCCGGCGGGTCGAGGGGCTCGAGCGCGAGCTCGCGGACGCGAACGACGCGCTGGCGCTCGGCGACTGCACCGGCGCCCGCTGCTGCATCGGTCGCGGGATCGGCACCGGCTGCGAAGAAGGCAGCCAAGAAGGCGCCCGCGAAGAAGGCTCCGGCCCAGAAGGCACCTGCCAAGAAGGCTGTGGCGAAGAAGGCGCCGGTCAAGAAGAGCGCGGCGAAGAAGGCGGCCAAGAAGGCCCCGGCGAAGAAGGCCTGACGTGACGGATCACCCCGGCGAGCAGTTCCCCTCGGAGGTCGACCCCGACGTCGAGCCCGGGTACGAGGCCCGGCCCGAAGAGGACCCGGAGCCCGACTACGACTCCGAGCCCGGCGCCCAGTCGTCGTACGGTCGAAGCCGTCGCAGCAAGGCGTCCCGCACTCGGATCCGTTGCTGGCGGGCTTCACCATGTACGGCGAGCTGCCGCCTGAGGTCGAGGAAGAAGACACTGCAGAGACAGGCCTTCGAGGCCTCACTCGAAGTAGCAGAAGAAGTCGCAGCCAGAGCCAGCGCCAGAGATAGAACCACAGGAAATTGTGGTTCCCCGGCCGGTCATTCCTTCGCCTGCTTCCTTCCAGCCCCGTCCTCCGGTCCCTTCGCCCGCGGCTTTCCAGCCGCGTCCCGCGACGCCGCCGCCGGCGGCGGCTCCTTCCGAGCCCGAGCCGGCTGCGGCGAGTTCGCAGTACGAGGAACGGGATTCCGACGCTCCGCATCCCCTGGTGGAGGAGACGATGGCTCGGTTGGATGAGTTGCGGGAGAAGCCGGTGGGGGAGCATGCCGAGGTGTATGCCGATCTCCATGAGCGGTTGCAGACGGCGTTGGTCGAGGCAGACGCCGAGGACCGTGGCTGAGTGGCCAAGGCAGTCAGGCGGTCCCGGCTCGATGCTGAGCTGGTCCGGCGCGGCCTGGCACGCTCCCGGGAGCACGCCAGCGAGCTGATCGCGGCCGGCAAGGTGAAGGTCTCGGGCACGGTCGCGAGCAAACCCGCGACCGGCGTCGGAGCCGATGCGCCGATCCTGGTGGACACCTCCGAGACCGACGACCCCGGCTACGCCTCGCGCGGAGCTCACAAGCTCGTCGGCGCGCTGGAGGCGTTCACCGGCGTACAGGTGAAGGGTCGTCGGTGTCTCGACGCGGGTGCGTCGACCGGCGGGTTCACCGATGTACTGCTGCGCAACGAGGCGACCAGCGTCATCGCGGTCGATGTCGGCTATGGCCAGCTCGTCTGGGCGCTGCAGACCGACGATCGCGTCACCGTGATGGACCGGACCAACGTCCGGACTCTGACGCTGGAAGACATCGGCGGCGTACCGGTCGACCTGGTGGTGAGCGATCTGAGCTTCATCTCGCTCACGCTGGTGCTTCCCGCGCTGCTTTCAGTGGTGACCGAGGACGGCGATCTGGTGCTGATGGTGAAGCCGCAGTTCGAGGTCGGCAAGGAGCGGCTCGGCAAGGGCGGCGTCGTACGGGACCCTGAGCTGCGGGCCGACGCGGTCCGCGGGGTGGCGGCGAAAGCGGCCGAACTGGGCTGGGGTGTCGAGGGCGTGGCGGCCAGTCCGCTGCCCGGTCCCTCAGGAAATGTCGAATACTTCCTGTGGATACGCCGTACCGCACCCGCTCTCGATGAGACGATGCTCCGGACTGCCATCGAGAGCGGTCCGCAATGACAGAAGAGGTGGGGAGCCCCGTGGTCGAGCTGGCGTCCGATCCGCGCCGGGTGCTGCTGGTCGCGCACACCGGTCGTGAGTTCGCCGTCGAGGTGGCCCGGCAGGCCCACCGGCTGCTGACCGGCGCGGGCATGGTGGTCCGGCTGGTCAGCGACGAGGCCGAGGCGCTGGAGCTCGACCCGGTCGAGATCGCGTACGACGCGGAGAAGGCGGCGCAGGACGTCGAGCTGATCATCGTGCTCGGCGGCGACGGGTCGATCCTGCGTGGTGTCGAGCTGGCCCGCCCGCACGGTACGCCGGTGCTCGGGGTGAACCTGGGACATGTCGGGTTCCTGGCCGAGGCCGAGGTCGACGACCTGGAGCGGATCGTCCAGGTCGTGGTCGACCGCACCTACACGGTCGAGGAGCGGATGACGCTCGCGGTCGACGTCTGGGTCGACGACGAGCTGGTCTTCGACACCTGGGCGCTGAACGAGGCGAGTATCGAGAAGGCCGCCCGGGAGAAGATGCTCGAGGTGCTGGTCGAGGTGGACGGCCGGCCGCTGTCCCGCTGGGGCTGCGACGGGGTGGTGGTGGCGACGCCGACCGGCAGTACGGCGTACGCGTTCTCCGCCGGCGGCCCGATCGTCTGGCCGGAGGTCGAGGCGATCCTGATGGTGCCGCTGAGCGCGCACGCGTTGTTCTCCCGGCCGATCGTGGTGGCGCCGACGTCGCGGCTGTCGGTCGAGCTGGTCGCGGCCTGGCACGGCCGGGGCGTGCTGTGGTGCGACGGGCGGCGGATGACCGAGGTGCCGCCGGGGGCCCGGATCGAGGTCCGGCGCGGCAAGATGCCGGTCCGGCTGGCCCGGGCGCACGAGGCGTCCGTTCACCGATCGCCTGGTGGCCAAGTTCGACCTGCCGGTACTCGGCTGGCGGGGCACGGCAGAGCGGAACAGACGCGCACAAGAGGAGACCCAGTCCCCATGATTTCCGAGATCCGCATCACCGGGCTTGGCGTGATCGAGGACGCCACCCTGGAACTCGATCCCGGGTTCACCGCGGTCACCGGCGAGACCGGCGCCGGTAAGACGATGGTCGTCACCGGGGTGAACATGCTGCTCGGCGGTCGCGCCGACAGCGGGCTGGTCCGGCACGGCGTCCGGCGGGCGCGGGTCGAGGGCCGGGCGCGGAACGTGCCGAAGTCGATCGTGCCGCGAGGCCGAGGAGCGCGGCGGCGAGCTGGATGACGACGACGAGCTGCTGATCGCCCGCGAACTGTCGTCCGAAGGTCGGTCCCGGGCCTTCCTGGGCGGCGCGTCCGTGCCGGTGTCGGTGCTCGCCGAGGTGTCCGGCGACCTGGTCGCGATCCATGGGCAGGCCGACCAGTGGCGGCTGCTGCAGCCGGCCCGGCAGCGCGAGACGCTGGACACCTTCGCCGGTAAGCCGGTGCTGGTGCCGCTGAGCGACTACACCTCGGCGTACCGGCGTCATCGCGAGGTCGAAGCCGAGCTGATCGAGCTGACCACCCGGCAGCGCGACCGGCTTGCCGAGGCGGATCTGCTCCGCTTCGGGCTGGAGGAGATCGCGAAGGCGGAGCCACAGCCTGGCGAGGATGCCGAGCTCGAGGCCGAGGAGGGCCGGCTCGCGTACGCCGACGGCCTGCGTACGGCGGCGACCACCGCCGGTGACGCGCTCGCCTCGGAGGATCTGGAGTCGACTCGTCCGGGCGACGTTCTGGGGCTGCTGTCCCTGGCCAAGCAGGTGCTGGACGGCGAACGCGAGCACGACGCGAAGCTGGCCGAACTGGCCGACCGGGCCGGCGAACTGGGCTATCTCGCGGCCGACCTGGCCGGCGAGCTCTCGTCGTACGCGGCTGATATCGACACGGATCCGGCTCGTCTTTCCGTGGTGAGTGAGCGGCGGAGTCTGCTGACCGGGCTGGTGCGCAAGTACGGCGACCAGGACGGCACGGTCGACGAGGTGCTCGACTGGGCGAAGCGGTCCGCGGCCCGGCTGAACGAGCTGGACGGCAGCGACGAGCGGGTCGAGCTGCTCACGGCAGAGCAGGCGGAGTTGCAGGCTCGGCTCAAGGAGCTTGGCGACGAGGTCAGCGCGGCGCGGAAGGAAGCGGCCGCGCGGCTCGGTGTGGCGGTGTCGGCGGAGTTGAGCGGGCTGGCGATGCCGCACGCGACGCTGACGGTCGAGGTGCACGAGACGACGGCGGGCCCGTTCGGTGCCGACGAGATCGAGTTCTGCTTCGCGGCGAACCCGGGCAGCCCGGCGCGGCCGCTGCAGAAGGCGGCCTCGGGCGGTGAACTCTCCCGGGTGATGCTCGCGCTCGAGGTGATCCTGTCCGACACGCACCCGGTGCCGACGCTGGTCTTCGACGAGATCGACGCGGGGATCGGCGGCCGGGCCGCGGTCGAGGTCGGCAAGCGGCTGGCCCGGCTGGCGGAGAAGGCGCAGGTGATCGTGGTGACCCACCTGCCGCAGGTGGCCGCGTTCGCCGACCGGCACGCGGTGGTGCTGAAGAGCGACGACGGGTCGGTTACTACGAGTGGTCTTGTCGCACTCGACGACGACGCCCGGCTGAAGGAACTGTCCCGGATGATGGCCGGCCTGGAGAACTCCGACGCCGCTCAGGCGCACGCCGAGGAGCTGCTCGCGCTGGCGGCGGAGCGTCACACCAAATCCCGCAAGAAGAAGCGCTGAGCCGGTAGATCAAAAGGATGATTTAACGGGCAGTCACCGGGGTACCAGAACGCGAATGGGCCTGCCCGGGGTTTAAAAGGCGAGTGGAAGGCTCTTGACATGGCAGGATGAGAGCGCGATGAAACTGCCCAGCCTGCGTCGAGCACGCCCCACTGAACTGCCCGGGATCGCCGGAGTGGTCCGGCTGGATCGCCGTACCAAGAATCTCACCAAACGGCTGAAGCCGGGAGAGATCGCGGTGATCGACCATGTCGACCTCGACCGGGTCAGCGCCGAGGCCCTGGTGGACTGCCGGGTCGGCGCCGTCCTGAACGTGGCCGACTCGATCTCCGGGCGGTATCCGAACCTCGGTCCCGAGATCCTGGTCGAGGCGGGTATCCCGCTGATCGACGGGATCGGCCGCGAGGTGTTCTCGGTGCTGCACGAGGGCGAGCGGGTCCGGGTCCACGACGGCGTGCTGTACCGCGGCGAAGAGGTCGTCGCGAAGGGCGTCGCGCAGGACACCCAGACGGTCGCGCAGCTGATGGACGACGCCCGCGCGGGCCTGTCGACCCAGCTCGAGGCATTCACCGCGAACACGCTGGAGTACCTGCGCCGCGAGCGCGATCTGCTGCTCGACGGCGTCGGCGTACCGGCGATCCATACGCCGATGGACGGCAAGCACGTGCTGATCGTGGTCCGCGGGTACGACTACCGCGAGGACCTGGTCGCGCTCCGGCCGTACATCCGGGAGTACCGGCCGGTCCTGATCGGCGTCGACGGCGGCGCCGACGCGCTGGTGGAGAACGGCTATGTCCCCGACCTGATCGTCGGTGACATGGACTCGGTCAAGGACGAGACGCTCAAGTGCGGCGCCGAGGTGATCGTGCACGCCTACCGCGACGGCCGGGCGCCGGGCGCGGAGCGGCTCGAGCGGCTCGGCGTGGACTCGATCGAGTTCCCGGCCACCGGCACCAGCGAGGACGTCGCGATGCTGCTGGCCGACTCCAAGGGTGCCTCGCTGATCGTCGCGGTCGGCACCCACAACTCGCTGGTGGAGTTCCTCGACAAGGGGCGCTCCGGGATGGCGAGCACCTTCATCACCCGATTGCGGGTCGGTGCCAAGTTGGTGGACGCCAAGGGTGTCGGCCGGCTCTACCGCAGCAGGGTGTCTACCTTCCAAGTGATCGCGCTGATCGCGGCCGGGTTGTTCGCACTGGGCGTGGCGATGGTCGCCATCGGTGCCGACGACGTGCTCTGGTCGATCATGAAGGCGCGCTGGAACGACTTCGTTTACTGGATCCGGGAGCTGTTCACGTGATCGACTTTCGCTACCACATCGTCTCGATCGTGGCGATCTTCTTCGCCCTGGGCGCCGGTGTGGTGCTGGGGGCAGGACCGTTGAAGGGCACCGGCGCCGACGTCGTGCAGGCCCAGGCCAAGAAGGACCGGGCGTCCCTGGAGGATGCCCGCGCCGAGCTGATCCAGGCGCAGTCGCTGGACAAGTACCGCGACGACTATGTCGCCAAGGTGACCGCCGGGCTGACCGACGGCAAGCTGACCGGCAAGCGGGTCTGTGTCGTGACGATGCCGTCGGCCGACAACGACCTGACCAACCAGATCCAGGACGCGCTCGAGAAGGCCGGCAGCCAGGTGACCACCCGGGTGTCGCTGGACAGCAAGATGTTCGACCCGGGGCAGCGTCAGCTGGTCGAGCCGCTGGTCAACGAGCTCGTCACCGCCGACGTGACGTTCCCGGCCGACAGCACGACGTACCAGCGGGCCGGCATGATCCTGGCCCGCGGCATCGCGGCGAAGGAAGAGGGCAAGCTCGTCGACTCCGAGGCCACCAAGATCATCAGTGGCCTGACCGGTTCGAAGCTGCTGTCGCTGAAGCCGACCCCGAAGGACCGGTGCAGTCTCGTCGTGGTGGTCGCCGCGGATCCGCCGACCCCGGCGCCGGACAACTCGTCGTACAACGACGCGGTGGACTTCGCCGAGGGACTCGACTCCGGCAGCGCGGGCTCGGTCGTCGCCGGGACGCCGGAGACGGCGCAGAACGGCGGCCTGCTGAAGGCGCTGCGCGGCGACGCCGACGCGACCAAGAACGTGTCCTCCGTGGACGTGGCCAACATGCCGAGCGGTCAGGCGACCATCATCTTCGCGCTGGTCGAGCAGGTCGGCGGCAAGGCCGGCCAGTACGGCGGGGTCGACGCCAAGAACGGTGTCGCGCCGACTGCGGTCCAGGCCAAGAACTAGACCTTTCGAAAGGCTTGAATCTGATGGGCTTGGGGAAGTTGGGCGCCGCCGTGGCGTCCGCCGCGGCCACGGCCGCGATCGAGCGGGCCACCGCGAAGCTGCCGAAGGAGAACCGGGCGCCGTTCGAGCGCACGAACCATCGCGGCGAGACGGTCACGCTGCTCGAGGGCCCGGTCGCGGTCCTCGGTGCGCTGGCCGGTGTCGCGGCGGTCCGGCGGCCCGGCGAGGACGTCGGCGCTGATCGCCGGGGCTGTCTCCGGAGCGGTCGGGGCTTACGACGATCTGGCCGGAACCACGACCACCAAGGGTTTTCGTGGCCACCTGAGCGCGTTGAAGCGTGGCGAGGTGACCAGCGGCGCGGTGAAGATCCTCGGCGTCGGCGCTGCCGGACTGGTTGCCGCGGCGCTGCTGCCGCGTCGGTCCAAGGGCTTCGGCGCCGTCGTCGAGGTCGTTGCCGACAGCGCGTTGATCGCCGGTACGGCGAACCTCACGAACCTGATGGACCTCCGGCCGGGACGTGCGCTGAAAGCTGTCACGGCGATGAGCGCGCCGGTGTCACTGGTGAGCGGCCCTGCGGCGGCGGTCGTCGGCGCAGCAGCTGCCTCGGCGCCTTCGGATCTCGGCGAGCGGTCGATGCTGGGTGACTGCGGTGCCAACGGCCTCGGCGCGATCACCGGTACGGCGTTGGCCGCTTCGCTGCCGCGCCCGCTCAAGGTGCTCGCGCTCGGCGCGGTCGTCGCGCTCAACCTCGCCAGCGAGAAGGTCAGCTTCACCAAGGTGATCGCCGAGACGCCGGTCCTGGACAAGATCGACCAGTGGGGCCGACGACCCCGGTGACCGCCGGCGGTCGGATCGCCCGGGCGGCCCTGCTCGTCGCGGGCGTCACGGTCCTGGCCCGCGTGGTCGGGTTCGGTCGCTGGCTGGTCTTCTCGAAGACGGTCGGCGCCGGCTGCCTGGCGGATGCGTACGCGACGGCGAACCAGCTGCCGAACGTTCTCTTCGAGATCGTGGTCGGTGGTGCGCTCGCCGGTGCGGTGATCCCGGTGCTGGCCGGTCCGGTGGCTCGCGGTGACCGTGCTGCGCAAGGACGGATCATCGGTGCGCTGCTGAGCTGGTCTCTGGTGCTGCTGACGCCTTTCGCCTTGCTGGCTTGGTTGTTGGCGTCGCACTACACGGACGCGATGCTGGATGCCGGTGCCTCGTGTCCTGGGTCCGCGTCTACGGCGACGCGGATGCTGTTGATCTTCGTGCCGCAGGTGTTCGGCTATGCCATCACCGTGGTCGCTACTGCTGTGCTGCAGTCGCACAAGCGCTTTGCTGCTGGTGCTGTTGCTCCTCTGGTTTCCAGCTTGGTTGTTGTTGCGACCTATGTGGCCTTCGCTTCGGTAGCTCCTGTTGCTGATCAGGCATCGCGCGGCGCGTCTGATCTGCTTGCCTGGGGCACCACTGCCGGGGTGCTGGCCCTGGCGGTCACGGTGCTCGTGCCGATGCTCTTCCTGCGCTTGCCGATCCGCTTCACCTTGCGCCTCGACCCAGGTGTTGGTCCTGTACTACGGAAGCTCGCTCTGGCGGGCCTTGCGGTACTGGTTGCGCAGCAAGTCGCTTTCCTCGTCACGACCTACTTGGCCAACCACCGTGGAGCAGCTGGAAGCATCGCGGTCTACACCTGGGCCAACGCGGTCTACCTGCTGCCATACGCAGTACTGGCTGTGCCGATCACTACCGCGGTCTTCCCGCGACTAGCGGCAGCATTTGAGTCGCAGGACTTCGCCGCGTTTCGACCTGTACGCCGGTGGCTCCACCCGGGCAGTCATGCTCGCCGGGGGAGCTGGTGCTGCTTTGCTGGTCGGTACTGCGGTGCCGGTCGCGCGCATCTTTGCGTATGACGACGGTCGGGTGCGTGGAGTCGCAGGCGTCATCGCTCGGGGCCGGGCTGGTTGCGTTTGCTCCGGCGATCATCGGGTTCTCGGTCTTGATGCATCTCGGTCGGGTTCTGTATGCGCGGCATGCGGGTCGCCAGGTCGCGCTGGTCACTGGTGGCGCCTGGCTGGCCGTAGCTGTTGCCGGGATTCTGCTGACGCTGCAGTGGGACGGGCTCGACGCAGTAGGCGCTCTGGCGGCCGCGATGTCGATCGGCATGGTTGCCGGCGCTGTGGCGCTGCTGGTGGTGTTGCACCGGGTGGCCGGAGCTGGTGTGCTCAGCGGGTTGCCGCGTGCGACTGCGGCCTCGTTGCTGGGGGCAGTGGTTGCTGGAGCTGTTGGCTGGCTCGTAGCGCTGCCTGCTGGTGACGGGGGCTGGGGGAGTGCCCTGGTGTTCTCGGTGTTGTCCGGACTGGCATGTGTGCTGGTGTACGGCGGTGTCGTGGTTGCTGTGGATCGCTCGGACGTGCGGGTGTTGCTCCGAAGGGGCGTTATGGAGGAGGCGCAATGAGGATCGGCCTGCTGCTGGCGGAGTCGCGAGGTGGGATCGGGCAGCATGTCGCCTCACTGGTGCCGCGGTACATCAAGGCTGGCCATGAAGTCGTCGTGTGCGCACCGCCCGGTACTGCGGACCACTTCGACTTCGGGGACGCCCTGGTTGTCGCGCAGGCTCCTGGGCTGCGCGGTTGCGACGTGATCCACGCTCATGGCTACCGGGCCGGCATGACCGCGCTGCGCGACCGGTCGCGGTTGAGGCCGCTCGTGGTGACGTGGCACAACGCAGTACTGGCTCCTGGGCCTCGTGGCGTCGTGATGCGCCTCGGGCAGCGGTTGGTGGCACGTGGTGCCGACCTGACTCTAGGAGCGTCTAGCGACCTCGTGGAGCTCGCGCGATCACTAGGTGCCCGCCAGGCTCGACTCGCGCCAGTGGCTGCTCCTGCGATCCCAGAGGTCCGTACGCCGTCCGCTGCCGTCCGGGAGTCGCTCGGGATCGGTGACGGGCCGCTGGTGCTCACTGTGGGTCGCCTGGCGCCCCAGAAGGACTACCCGACGCTACTGTCCGTAGCGGCCGAGGTTGCCAAGGACCGCCCGACGTGGAGTTCCTCGTAGTCGGCGATGGGCCGCTGCAGGGACAACCTGCAGGCGCGGATCGATGCCGAGGGGCTGCCGGTGCGGCTGCTGGGGCACCGGGACGACGTGGCGGACCTCCTGGGCGCCGCTGACGCGTTCCTGCTGACCTCGCACTGGGAGGCGCGCGCTCTGGTGCTCCAGGAGGCGCTGCAGGTCGGCGTACCGGTGGTGGCGACCGCGGTCGGCGGAGTACCGGAGCTGGTGGGCGACAGCGCGATCCTGGCGTTCCCGGGCGACTCGCGGGCGCTGGCGGACGGCGTACGGAAAGTTCTGGACGATCCGGCTGCGGCGGCCGGTATGCGGACACAAGGCCTCGAGTTGGCCGCCGGATGGCCGGACGAAGACGAAGTTGCAAAGAATCTCCTGGACATCTATGCGGGTCTCGTCGCGACCACTGCTTGACACGAGGTAGCCTTAAAGCCCGTGGACAGAGCTTCGTTCGGGCAGCAGACCAAGCACGTATTCGTCACCGGTGGCGTGGCCTCCAGTCTCGGCAAGGGGCTGACGGCTTCCAGCCTCGGCAGTCTGCTGACGGCACGGGGCATCCGGGTCACCATGCAGAAGCTGGATCCGTATCTCAATGTGGATCCCGGCACGATGAACCCGTTCCAGCACGGCGAGGTGTTCGTCACCAACGACGGCGCCGAGACCGACCTGGACATCGGGCACTACGAGCGCTTCCTCGACCGGGATCTCTCCCAGGTCGCCAACGTCACCACCGGCCAGGTCTACTCGTCGGTGATCGCGAAGGAGCGCCGCGGCGAGTACCTGGGCGACACCGTCCAGGTGATCCCGCACATCACCAACGAGATCAAGGAACGGATGCTGGCGATGGCCGGCGCCGACGTCGACGTCGTCCTGCACGAGATCGGCGGCACGGTCGGCGACATCGAGTCGCTGCCGTTCCTCGAGGCGGCCCGTCAGGTCCGGCACGACGTCGGGCGCGACAACGTGTTCTTCCTGCACATCTCGCTGGTGCCCTACATGGCTCCCAGCGGTGAGCTGAAGACCAAGCCGACCCAGCACTCGGTCGCGGCGCTGCGGTCGATCGGTATCCAGCCGGACGCGATCGTGTGCCGCGCCGACCGGGACATCCCGGACAGCGTGAAGAAGAAGATCTCGCTGATGTGCGACGTCGACATCGAGGCTGTCGTGGCCGCGGTGGACGCGCCGTCGATCTACGACATTCCCAAGGTGCTGCATGCCGAGGGGCTCGATGCTTTCGTCGTACGGCGGCTGAACCTGCCGTTCCGCGATGTCGACTGGACTCGCTGGGACGAGCTGCTGCGCGTCGTGCACCAGCCTGCCGATGAGGTGACGGTCGCGCTGGTCGGTAAGTACATCGATCTGCCGGACGCATATTTGTCGGTCGCCGAGGCGCTGCGCGCTGGTGGGTTCGACAACGACGCGAAGGTGAATCTGCGCTGGATCGCTTCCGACGAGTGCGCTACTCCGGAGGCCGCGGCGCGGCTGCTCGGGGATGTGGACGCGGTCTGCATTCCTGGTGGGTTCGGGGTGCGCGGGATCGAGGGGAAGATCGGCGCGATCCGGTACGCGCGGGAGAACGGCGTACCGATTCTTGGCCTGTGTCTTGGGCTGCAGTGCATGGTGATCGAGGTTGCGCGCGATCTGGCTGGGCTGGTGGAGGCGAACTCGTCCGAGTTCGATCCTGATGCCGAGCAGCCGGTGGTGGCGACGATGGAGGAGCAGAAGCACATCGTCGACGGCGCTGGTGATCTCGGTGGCACGATGCGGCTCGGGTTGTATCCGGCCAATCTGGCCGAGGGGTCGATCGTGCGGGGCCTCTATGGTTCGCCGTCCGTGCAGGAGCGGCACCGGCACCGCTACGAGGTGAACAACGCCTACCGGGACAAGCTGGAGACGGCCGGGCTGGTCTTCAGCGGGGTTTCGCCGGACAACGAGCTGGTCGAGTTCATCGAGCTGGACAAGTCGCTGCACCCGTACTTCGTGGCGACCCAGGCACACCCGGAACTGCGGTCGCGGCCGACCAAGCCGCATCCGTTGTTCTCCGGGCTGATCGGGGCGGCGCTGGTCCGCCAGCGCGAGTCGCGGCTGCCGGTCGGGGAGGTTGCTCCTGCCGCCGCCTCCAAGAAGCCCGCTGCCTCGAAGAAGGCCGAGCCGGTGAAGGCGCGATGAAGGACCACCCCGTACTGCGTTTTGGTGCCGGGCTGGCCGATGCTGCCGAGTCGTGGTCGGTCGCGTCATCGGAGACGGTGCATTCGACCGGCCGGGTGATTTCGGTACGGCGGGACCAGGTGGTCCCGCCCGGCGGTGGCGAGCTTTTCGTACGGGATGTCGTCGTGCATCCCGGTGCGGTCGGAGTCGTCGCTCTGGATGCGGACAACCGGATGCTGCTGGTGCGCCAGTACCGGCACCCGGTGGGCTACCGATTGCTCGAGCCGCCCGCGGGGCTGCTCGACATCGCCGGCGAGGACTACCAGATCGGCGCCGAACGCGAACTCTGGGAAGAAGCCGCCACCAAGGCCGCCGACTGGCGAGTCCTGGTCGACGCCTTCACCTCGCCCGGTCTCACCAACGAAGCAGTCCGCATCTTCCTGGCCCGAGACCTCTCCGAGGCCTCTGAGTCCTACGACCGCCAGCACGAAGAGGCAGACATGGAAACCGTCTGGGCACCCCTGGTCGACGTCGTCGGCGCAGCCCTGGCCGGCGACCTCCACAACCCCATCCTCATCATGGGCGCCCTAGCCGCCTGGGCAGCCCTCAACGGCCCCGGCTTCGACAACCTCCGCCCAGCCAACACCCCCTGGCCCGCCAAGGACCTACCAACCAGCTAGCGGGGGCGGCGTACCTGAGGTGGTACGCCGCCTTGTCGTCAGAAGGTGAATTGGCGGGCGATGAGGATGTTGGTGGTGCGGTTGGGGGTGCCGTCTACGGGGGCGGGGTCTTCTTCGGTGGGCTTGACGCCGGCGGCGGCTATGCGGTCGAGGGCTTTGAGGCCTAGGCGGTCGACTGTGCCGAAGACGGTGTAGTCGGGGCGGAGGCGGGAGTCGGCGAAGACCAGGAAGAACTGGCTGCCGTTGGTGTTGGGGCCGGCGTTGGCCATCGCCAGGGTGCCCTCGGGCGTAGGTCTTGCTGACGCCGGTGGGGTCGGTGGGCCAGTTGGGGAGGTCCGTGGGGAGCTCGTCCTTGTAGGAGTAGCCGGGGCCGCGTTCGCCGGTGGCCGTCGGGTCACCGCACTGGAGGACCTTGAGGGTTGTGTACAAGGTCAGGCGGTGGCAGGTGGTGAAGTCGTAGAAGCGGCTGCGGGCCAGGTGCAGGAAGCTCTGCACCGTGCAGGGAGCCTTGGCGCGGTCCAGGGAGAGCAGCATCGGGCCCTGGTTCGTCGCGAGCAGGACCTTCACGATGCCCTTGTTCGGCGTCTTGACCGGGTCCGGCGGCAGCGACACCGGGCGCGGCGACGGGTCGTCGGGCGTCGCGGTGTACTTGCACGGACCGTTCGTCGTACCGGTGGCCGGTTGCAGTTGAGCTGCGTGAGGCTGCACGACCGGGCTCAACTCAGCAGGCGCGGGCTTGGGTGCTGCCAACGCAGTACCGGTCGTGGTGAGCAGTCCTGCGATGGTCAGCGCGGTGGCCGCGATGACGCTGGTGGTTCTCATCGAGTCTCCTAGGGCGGTCGGGATCAGCCGGTGGCCAGCGTGAAGATCCGTAGGTCGCGGTTCTTCGGCAGGGTCACGCTAACCGGCGTCTTGCCCGCCGGGAAGGCCACCGGGGCGGTGGCGAAGATATGGGTGGTGACGTTGTCCGTGCCGCCGCCTGCTTCATTCCGGTACGGCGTGGTCGCGACGATCAGGTTGCCGTAGTGGACGGTGTCCCCGCCGCCTCCGAGGGTCCAGTCGCTGAAGGACAGGTCGATCGGAGCGGTGCTGCCGTCGTCGTACGTGAGTGTTGCCGTTGTCTGCTGGTTGCCGTTCACCGCGCTGCCGACGAAGGAGAGGCTGGTGGCGCCGGCCGGGAGGTTCAGGTTGAGCAGTTGCCCGTCGGCCGGCACGTTGTCCGGGTCACCGGCCGGTACGCCGGGCCAGGTGAACGTGAGCCCCTCCTTGGTGACCGTGCCGCCCGGGGTGAGTCCTGCAGCAGCCAGCGCCTGACGTGAGTAGCTGACGCCACCACCGTCGTAGTCGGCTTCGTTGTGGTCGCCTGCGTCGTCAGAAACGGCTACACCTTCGCGGAGTACGGAGAAGGAGTTCGGCAGGCCGACAACGACCGTGAACCCGACCTGGGGGAGCGCAGTACCGTCTGCTGCCTTCATGGTCACGGTCACCGGGTAGCGGCCGTCCGGAGTACCAGCAGCCGCAGTGATGCGTACTGGTGCTCCACCGACGCCACTGGCCGGATCCACTGTGAAGGAACCACTTGCAGGTGACGCGGTCAGACCAGCGGGGGTTGTCACGGAGTACTGGACGGTGCTGGCGGTTCCGCTCAGCCGGTGCGCCTTGAGAGTGACCGGGTCGCTAGTGGTGCCGGGGGCAACGACTACGCGGCTCGCGTCGGTCGCAGTCTGGAAGGGGATCTCGCCAGTGCGCCAGGAAGGCGGTGCATCTTGTAGGGCACTTCCCCAAGCAGTGTTGGCCGTGGTGCCGAGCTTGAAGTCCAGTGTGCCGCCGTGGTTGACGAAGGACTCGGACAGCCAAGGCTTGTTCGTACTACGTCCGTCCACCTTCAGGCTCTGGACATACGTGGCCGGAGCGGCCGGTGCATTGATCCGGATCGTGCGGCCCTTGTCGCGGTGAATCACTGCGCGTGGGAACAGCGGTGAACCCACCTGCAGATCCGCACGGCTAGGGACATCCGGGTAGAGCCCGAGCGCGGTCCAGACGAACCAGGACGACATGGCGCCCAGGTCGTCGTTGCCAGGGATACCGCCGGTCGTGGTGATCCACAGCTGGGTCATTGCCTGCCGCAACGTCTCCTGCGTCTTGTACGGCTGCCCGACGTAGTTGTAGATCCAGGGAGTGTTGATCGACGGCTCGTTGTCCATCTCGGCATGCAGGTCACCAGAGTGAGTCAGCGCCCAGTTGCCGTCGGCATCCTTGAAGAAAGCGTCTAGCCGCTCGGCAGCCTTCGCAGTACCGCCCATGGCATCGAACAGTCCGGCGCGGTTGTGCGGGATCATCCACGTGTACTGCGCGCTGCTGCCCTCCGCGAAGCCGTCACCGGTCGCCGGCTCGAACGCGGGCCAGGCGCCGTTGTCGTCGCGGTTCTGGATGTAGCCGCCGTTCTCCGGGTTGAACACGTTCTGCCAGTACTGCGAGCGCTTGAGGAACGTGTTGTACGTCGACTTGTCACCGGTTCGGGCAGCCAGCTGGGCAAGCGCGAAGTCGTCAGTGGTGTCCTCGAGCGTCTCGACGGCACCGCCCCAGGCGTTGGACTTGGTAGGCAAGTAGTGCAGCGCCAGGTACTTGTCCAGCGACGGACGCTGCCCGATCGACATCACTGGCTTGCCTGCCGAGCTGAGGTCCTTCTCGGTCGGCACAGTGGCTGCCTTGACCAGCGACTTGAGCGCAGTACGCGCGTCGAAGTTCGTACCGCCGAAGGCGTAGATCCCCGCAACCGCCGGAGCAGACGGGTCGCCTGTCATGACCGCAGTACTGCCTGATGCATGCGTCCAGCGGTCCCAGATGCCGTTGTTCTGCTGGGCTTGGTTGAGCAGCGACTGTGCGATGTCACCTGCCTTGCGTGGCTCCAGCAAGGTCAGCAGTTGCAGCTGGGACCTGTAGACGTCCCAGCCCGAGAAGGTCGCGTACTGCGCTGTCTGTCCGTGCTGCACGCGGTGTGGCTTCTGGTCGAAGCCCCAGTACTGACCGTTGACGTCGCTGAAGACATTCGGGTGCAGCAGTGCGTGGTAGAGCGCGCTGTAGAAGGTGGTGCGCTGGTCGGCAGTACCGCCGCCGATCTCGATCTTGTTGAGCTGGTCGCGCCACGCCTGCTTCGCCCGCGAAGCTGTCTTCTCCAGTGAAGTGCCGCGTGGGTTCTCTGCCTTCAGGTTGGCCACTGCGTTGGCCTGACTCACGTAGGAGATGCCGATGCGCATGTTGACCGTCTTGGCGTCGAACCCGACGTAGCCGCCTGAGCCCTTGTTCGCCGGCATCCATCCGTCGGTCCCGTACGACGTACCGCCGTGCGCGCTGGTCGATCCGGGAGTGACTGTGGTGTCCTGCCAGGTCCCCGTCTTCGAGAACGGCTGGTCGAACTCGGCGACGAAGTGCAGCGTGTAGTAGCTGCGCTGGCCGACCGATGCGAGGTAGCCGCAGAAGTTGCCGCTCGTCACCGAACCGGTGATGGTGCGCTTGGCCGGGTCGATCGCGATCTGGGCGTCGCTGGAGCCGACCTCGGAGTTCGACGTGCGGAACATCACCGTCGACGGCTTGTCCTGCGGGAAGGTGAACTTCGCGGCGCCGGTCCGGGTGGTGGCGGCGAGTTCGGCGGAGGCGCCGGAGTCGAGGCCGACCTTGTAGTAGCCGGGCTTCGCGATCTCGTTCGCGTGCGAGAACGTGCTCGCGTAGATGTCGTCCTTCGCGTCCGATTGCGGCGACGAGGTGACGTCACCGGCGTACGGGAAGATCGGGATGTCGCCTGAGCCGCCGGCGCAGCCTGTGCCCGACATGTGGGTCAGGCTGAAGCCGCGGATCTTCGTGGCGGAGTACAGGTAGCCGCCGGGTGCGGCCGTGCGGTAGGCGTTGCCGCGGCTGGTCTCGGGGCTGAACGAGAACATCCCGAACGGGGTGACTGCGCCTGGGAAGACGTTGCCGGCGTTGGACGTGCCGATCAGCGGGTCGACTTGCTCGGTCGGGTCGGTGGAGGTGGTGGTGATCGTGCTCCGGCCGATCGACTCGGGTGCTTTGAGGTTCCGTAGTACGGGATCTGGTGGCGTTGCCGTGGTCGGCTGGTTCTCGGTCTGTACTGCGTTGGGCGGTGCCGGGCTGGGGCCGGCCTGCGCGGTGGCGGCCAGGGCCAGCGCCGAGATCACCGATCCGGCGAGTACGGCGGACGCACGGCGGCTGCTGCGGTTCTTCACGGGATTCCCCACCTTCGACGTCGAGACAACGTCGCCACGCAAAGCCTGGCGACGAGGTCACGGGCGGCGTGACATCGTTGTCAGCAATAGATATCCGAGCAGCCAACCCGAGTCAAGGGTTCCGGCACGTTCCGCAACTACTGCTCATCAGAGAGCGACGAGCAGGGCTGAAGCTGTGGGTCAGAGGTTGTAGGCCGGGGGATGGTGGGGCTGGTAAAGGCCGAGTTCGCCGCCGCCGGGGAGGCGGATCGCGGTGAGGATGCCCCAGCGGTGTTCCTCGGGCGGCTTGGTGAACTCGACACCGCGCTCGGTGAGGTCCGCGATCGTCTCGTCGAGGTCGTCGCACATCAGGAACAGCTGATGTTCGTCAGGGCCCTCGGTGGGGTGGACGGCGACTTCGGCCGGCGGCAGCTTGAAGATCAGCCAGCCGTGGCCGGCGTCGACGTGCGGATAGCCCAGCACGTCCTTCAGAAACCCCCGGTCCGCCTCGGCGTCCCGGCTGTAGATGATGACGTGCGCGCCATTGATCACCTTCCAGACGATAACCCCGCTCCGCGCCACCCGGCGATGCTGCCGAGGCGGTGCCGGAGGGGCACCGGTCGGCGACGCCGCCGGGGCGGTGCCCAACGGGATGCCGGAGGGGTCTTAGTCGGCGGCGATGCCGAGGGCTTTGCCGGAGACCTCGGCGAGGGCGGTGGCTACGGTGCGGGCGTTGGCGTGGGATTCGGCCTCGGGGATGTTGGGCAGGAGGTCGTCCCAGAGGGCGAGCATCGCGCCGCGGAGTTGCATCATGCCGGCGGGTCGCGCGAGGAACCAGACGTGGAAGTGCTCGCTGCCGTCGCCCCAGCGGCTGAAGTGGGTCCGGCCGACGCCCTCGATCCGGCCGATCGCGCCGGCCACGCGCTGGATCATCGGGCCGAGCGTCGCGCGTGAGCTCAGGCGGAAGATTGTCGAGCCGGTAGTGCTCGCGCGGCTGCAGGATCGCGACCATCTGAAGCCCGCCCTTGAACCCGGCTTTGACGACCCACTGGTCGTCGGCCCAGATCGCGCTCCACAGCGGGTCCGCGCAGGTCCCGCACGGCTCCCCGCCGGGTTCGCCGCGCCGAGGCGGCTCGGGCAGGACCGGCTCGGCCAACGGCACCACCTGGATCTCGCCTTCGAACGGGAAGATCTCGTCCCCGGCCACAGGTTCTGCCGACACCCGCTCGCCGTACGGAAGTCTGCGGTGGTACTCCGACGGCAACTCCACATCACTCATACCCCGAACTCTGCCCAACTCGCTTGCCCTCCCGACCACTGAATTGCACCTACCTGCACTACGCAACCCTGGGGGGGGAGTGGGGTGGGATGGGTAGCGTTTGGGGCATGGGTGATGACGCGGTGCGACCGGAGCTGGCCGAGCTGCTGGATCTCGAGCGGCATCCGGAGGGTGGGTGGTTCCGGGAGACGTGGCGGTCCGGGGTGGAGTTCGAGCCGGAGGGGTACGGCGGCGCGCGGGCCAGCGCGACCGCCATCTACTTCCTGCTCGCGCCCGGCGAGGAGTCTCGGTGGCATCGGGTGCGGTCGGCGGAGATCTGGTTATGGCATTCGGGTGGGCCGTTGACGCTCGACCTCGGTGGGACCGGTGAGGACCCGGGGGAGGCAGACCCCATCACGCTGGGCCCCGACGTGAAAGCCGGCCAGCACCCGCAGGCCGTAGTACCGGCGGGTGCTTGGCAGGCGGCGAGGCCGGCTGGCGATCAGCCGGTGCTGGTTTCGTGCATCGTCTCGCCGGGTTTCGACTTCGAAGACTTCACCCTGCGCTAGATCGTAGAAGACAGTGGCGAGGGCCTCGTAGCCGGGGAGGAGCTCGGGGCCCTCCTTGCCGATCTGCTGGACGGCGATCTGGTCCGCGCCCGCTTCGAGGTGAGCCGTCAGACCGTCGGCGATCTCGACCGCGGTGCCGTGCAGCACCAGCGCGTCGACCAGGTCGTCGCTGCCACCGTCGGCGAAGTCGTCGTCGGTGTAGCCGAGGCGCTTCAGGTTTGCCGTGTAGTTCGACAGCTTGAAGTACGTCGCCAGGTAGTCCCGCGCGACAGCACGCGCGATCTCCTTGTCGGTCTCCAGCACGACCTTCTGCTCCGGCACCAGCAGCACGCCGTCACCGAGCGTCGTGCGCGCCTGCCTGGTGTGCTCCGGCGTCGTCAGATAGGGCACCGCGCCCGCAGTACGGGCGGCCGACAGCTTGAGCACGCGCGGCCCGAGTGCCGCGAGCATCCGGCGCTCCATCGGAACCTTGCCGTCGTCAAGCGTGTCGAGATAGTCGACGAGAGTCTCGTACGGCGCTTTGTACTCGCCCGTCTGCTCCCGGTGACCGATCCCGACGCCGAGCATGAAGCGTCCGGGGAACTCCTCCTCGAGCCGGTGGTACGACTCCGCCACCGCGGTCGCGTCGGACTTCCATGCGTTCACGATGCTGGTGCCGACGACAACCGAGTCCGTCGCGGCCAGCAGTACCTCGGCGTCACGCAGATCGGCGGCCGGCGAGGCGCCCAGCCAGAGCGTGCCGTAGCCGAGTTGCTCGAGGCCGACCGCGAGCTCCGGCCCCCATTTGTGGGTCTGGTGCCAGACCCCGACGCGTCCCAGATCGACCGCCACGTCCTACCCCTCTCGTCAGAACTTCCGTTCATGGCAACCCAGGGCGGTGGGCCGGTCATTCCCCCGCGCGAGCCCCAGGTCACCGGGCGGAGGAAAGGCGACAAGGCAAGCATCGCTGACACCCCCGCAGGGAAGTCAACGATCGTTGCAGGGGCAATGATTCGCATCGGCTGAAAAAGTGCGCTAACTCACCCGTACCCCGGCAACGTTGCCAGCTCCAAGCCTGGCATCGCTCTCACACAGAAGGGAAGGCTCAGACGCGCGGCCCGTCGGGAACGCCCGGCCGGTACGCCGTACCCGGAGGTAATCGAGGAACTCCCGATCGTTTCAGGATGGGGTACTGGAAGGCGGGTCGGACCGAGCTCTCCCGGGTAGTGCAAAGCGGGCGTAAAGGAGAGTGAAAGATTTGCGTCAAAATTGCGCGAACGCGCTTCAGCGGCCTTCCAGAGCGTGGAATCAGCGGCCAACCTCACGTCGTGCCACGACGTCTTACGAGAGTGTAACCGGACCGCCGTGCGAGTCGTTAGCGCGTCGGGACGGGACAAGACCAACCGGTCGGGTGGTATGAACCTTGCGGGCTTACACTCGGCATCGACCTGGCGTTCCCAACCCCTCGAGACGGCCGGGCCGCGGACCACACCGAGGTGAGCCGCACACCTGGAAACGGAAGAAGGGCAAGTTGTGAAGGTCGGAGTTCCGAAGGAAGTCAAGAACCACGAGTACCGGGTGGCGATCACCCCGGCCGGCGTGCACGAGTTCGTCCGCAACGGCCACGAGGTTCTGATCGAGCAAGGGGCCGGCACCGGCTCGCTGCTCACCGACGAAGAGTTCGTCGCGGCCGGCGCGCGCATCGTGCCGACGGCCGACGACGTCTGGGCGGATGCCGAGCTGGTGCTCAAGGTCAAGGAGCCGGTGGCGGAGGAGTACCACCGGATGCGCAAGGACCAGGTGCTGTTCACCTACCTGCACCTGGCCGCCAGCCGCGAGACCACCGAGGCCCTGACGAAGTCCGGGATCACCGGCATCGCGTACGAGACGGTCCAGCTACCGGACGGCTCGCTGCCGCTGCTCGCCCCGATGAGTGAGGTCGCCGGCCGGCTCGCGCCGCAGGCCGGTTCGTACCACCTGATGGCCAACGGCGGCGGCCGCGGCGTCCTGATGGGCGGCGTCTCCGGCGTGCACTCGGCCCGGGTGGTCATCATCGGCGCCGGTGTCGCGGGCATGAACGCGGCGGCGATCGCGCTCGGCATGCAGGCCGAGGTGCAGCTGTTCGACCGCAACATCGCGCGCCTGCGCGACGCCGACCGGACCTACCAGGGCCACCTGCGGACGGTCGCGTCGAACGCGTTCGAGATCGAGAAGGCGGTGCTGCAGGCCGACCTGGTGATCGGCGCGGTGCTGGTCACCGGCGCGAAGGCGCCGAAGCTGGTCAGCAACGACCTGGTGGCGCAGATGAAGCCGGGCAGCGTGCTCGTCGACATCGCGATCGACCAGGGCGGCTGCTTCGAGGACTCGCACCCGACCACGCACGAAAACCCGGTCTACAAGGTGCACAACTCGCTGTTCTACTGCGTCGCCAACATGCCCGGCGCGGTCCCGAACACCTCGACGTACGCGCTCACCAACGTGACGCTGCCGTACGCCGTGGAGCTGGCGAACCTGGGCTGGCGCGAGGCACTCAAGAACGACCACAGCCTCGCCCTCGGCCTGAACACCTTCGACGGCACAGGTCACCTACGGCCCGGTCGCCGAGGCGCACGACCTCGACCAGCTGAAGCTCGACGAGGTGCTGGTCTGATCGCCGCATGAGCAGTGAGGTTGGGCGGGCGGTCAGTTCCTATCTCGACCACCTGACGGTCGAACGCGGACTGGCCGCCAACACCCTGGCGTCGTACCGGCGGGACCTGCGCCGGTACGACGGGTATCTCACCGGCGCCGGGATCGACGGTCTCGGCCGGATCACCGAGACCGTCATCGGCGACTTCCTGATGCGCCTGCGCGAAGGCGACGCGGATCATCCGCCACTCACCGCATCGAGTGCCGGCCGGACCGTGGTCGCCGTGCGCGGGTTCCACAAGTTCTGCCTGCGCGAAGGGCTGACCGAGGTCGACCCGGCCTCCGCGGTGAAGCCGCCGACGCCGCCCCAGCGGTTGCCGAAGGCACTGACCGTGGACGAGATCACCCGGATCCTGAAGGCAGCAGCCGGCGCCGAGGCAGAGCCCGCAGTACTGGCTACTCGTGATGCCGCGTTGCTGGAGTTCCTCTACGGGACCGGCGCGCGCATCTCGGAGGCGGTCGGGCTCGATGTCGACGAGGTCGATCTGGAGACCGGGACGGTGTTGCTGCGCGGCAAGGGCAGCAAGGAACGCGTCGTACCGGTCGGGTCCTACGCGCGCGACGCCATCTCGGCGTACCAGGTCCGTGGCCGTCCCGATCTGGTCGGCCGGGGCCGCGGCACGCACGCGCTGTTCCTGAACGCGCGAGGTGGCCGGCTGTCCCGGCAAAGTGCCTGGACCGTACTACGGCGCGCGGCCGAGCGGGCCGGGATCGCCAAGGAGATCTCGCCGCACACGCTGCGCCACTCGTTCGCGACCCACCTGCTCGACGGCGGTGCTGACGTCCGGGTCGTGCAGGAGTTGCTCGGGCACGCCTCCGTCACCACGACGCAGGTCTACACGCTCGTCACGGTCGACAAGCTCCGCGAGGTCTACGCGACCTCGCATCCGCGCGCCCTCTCGGGCTGACCGGGCGGCGCGCCTATCGTGTCGCGGGTGGCGAAGGCACCCGCGACGGCGGAAGAACGGCATGCGAGTTGGCTCGAGCTGTTCTTCGACCTCACAGTCGTTGCTGCTGCGGCGCAGATCGCGCACCGGTTGCACGGGGCCGAGAGTGTCGGGCAGGTAGCGGCCTGCGCGGCGATGTTCTACGCGATCTGGAGCGTCTGGACGACGACCAGCATCTACGCGAACGTGGCCGGCGAGCGGACGCGGCGCCGCGCAGTACTGCGGACCATGCTGGGTATCGGCGTGATGGCGGCCGCAGTACCGGGGGTTTGGCCGGAGCTGTTGCCCGGTGAGCACCCTTCGTTGGAGGGCCGGACGGTGGCCTTCGTGGTCGCCTTCGTGCTGTGCCGGGTGATCGCGTCGAGGTCAGCGGCCCGGGACGGCCAGGTGATTGCCTTCTGGCCGGGCACCCAGAGCCTGATGGCGACGCCATGGATTGTTTCGCTCTTCGTGCCGCACACGGTTGCCTATTGGTTATGGGGCTTCGCGATCGTGGTCGACATCGGCTTCTCGATGCTCGGCGCCAGTAACCCGCGGTCGGTCGAGGAGATGACCAAGCGCGCCCGGCAGCGCCAGGAAGAGCAGGATCGCCGGCAGGAGCGCCGGCTGGCCCGGTTGATCGAGCGAGGAATCTCGCCGGACCAGTTGCCGTCACATCCGTCGACCCTCATCTCGGTGGCACAGGTCGAGCGCGGTCACCTGGACGAGCGGCTCGGGCTGTTCGTCATCATCGTGCTCGGCGAGGCGCTGGCCCAGGTCGTCGCGGCCAACACCGAGGAGGCGTGGACCGTGGAAGTGGTCCTCGCGTCGTTCGCCGCCTTCATGGTGCTCGTGTCGCTGTGGAAGCTCACCACCTTGTACGGCTTCAGCCCGGCGCCGCGCACGACTGCCCCGCTGGAGCCTTGGCAGTCTCTGCCGTGTCACCTGGGAGTCACCGCCTCGATCATCGCGATCGCGACCGGCTACGGCGCGCTGATTCCGTACGCCGGCGAGCACGTGCACGACAAGGATCGCTGGTACCTCTTCGGCGGTCTGGCGCTCTACTTCCTCACGAGTCTCTTCGCCGGGCTGGCCGGTAAGGCGCCGCTCAAGTGGTACCTCGGCTGGCTGGCTCCTGCTCTCCTGGCGACGGTGGCCGTGGCGGTCTTCGGGCATCCACTCGCCGGCTGGGCACTCGGCGTCCTGGCCTGGCTGGTGCTGGCCTGGTTCTCGACCTACAACGCGCTGATCGACGGCAGCCAGGAGCGAGGATGGCTGACGAATCTGCTGGCGCGACTGCGGCAGAGGAGACCCGGCACGGCGTAGTACGGAGCAGTGTGCAATCATTCGGTCACGGTCGGTCATTCTGGCGGTGTGATCGGCCGCGCCTTACGGACGGACCGACCCCGCTGCGGAGTGGCTGGTTGAGAGTGCTTGAATGCACGCTTACAGTCGCTGGGATCGCCCGTATCGGTTGAAAGGTTTGACGAGTCATGAACGAGTCGACATTCCCGGGCACCCAGCAGCTGCCGACGTCGATGGAGCCGATCCCGTCGACCGCGGATCAGGCGCCCGTCACGCCGCACGAACCGACCCCTCAGACGACCACGCCGCCGCCTCCGGCGCGGGCTGTCACCCCACCCAGCAACTATGCGGAGATGCCCCGGCCGACGGCCAAGCTGACCGCGGAGGACATGGCACCTGTGAATGACCCGCACGGCCCGAGGAACAAGATCGGACCGACCGGACGGCCGCTCCCCGATCTGCCGGCGGTCCTGCCGCCGACCCGGCGCGGGCCGGCCCAGGTGATCGCGATGTGCAACCAGAAGGGTGGCGTCGGCAAGACCACGACGACCATCAACCTGGGCGCCGCGATCGCCGAGACCGGGCGCAAGGTGCTGCTGATCGACTTCGACCCGCAGGGCTCGGCCTCGATCGGGCTCGGCGTGCAGCCGCACGACCTGGAGCTGTCGGTCTACAACCTGCTGATGCAGCGCGACATCACGCCCGCCGAGGTGATCCAGGCGACCCGGGTCGAGAACCTCGACCTGCTGCCCGCCAACATCGACCTGTCCGCGGCCGAGGTCCAGCTGGTCCAGGAAGTCGCCCGCGAGTACACGCTGCAGCGGGTGCTGGAACCGATCATCCCCCTGTACGACGTGATCCTGATCGACTGTGCGCCGTCCCTGGGACTGCTCACCGTGAACGCGCTGACCGCGTCGAACGGCATCGTCGTACCGCTGGAGTGCGAGTTCTTCGCGCTCCGCGGTCTGGCCATGCTGACCGACACGATCGGCAAGGTGCAGGACCGGCTGAACCCGAAGCTGGAGATCGTCGGCATCCTCGGCACCATGTTCGACGGGCGTACGACGCACGCCCGGGAAGTGCTCGACCGGGTCGTCCAGGCCTTCGACGAGCGGGTCTTCCACACCGTCATCCGGCGTACCGTCAAGTTCCCCGAGACCACGGTCGTCGGCGAGCCGATCACGACGTACGCGCCATCGTCCCAAGCGGCTACCCAGTACCGCGACCTTGCCAAGGAGGTGCTGGCGCGTTGTCCCGCCGGGTGAGCCTGCCAGGTGCCAGCGAACTGTTCGGGAGTGCGGCACCGAAGCAGACCAGACCCGAGAAGCGCACAGCCACTGACGGATCGTCGCTCGACGACCGCCCCGGTTCGAACGGGCGGTCGCGGACGGCTGTCGTCGAGGACCGAAAGTCCAGTGGACGGATCCGGCACGACACGAAGATCACCGTGTACGTGACCGAGGAAGAGCTGCTCGGTTTGGAACAGACCAGACTCGCGTTGCGCGCCGAGCACGGCCTGACCGCGGACCGCGGCCGGATCGTCCGCGAGGCGATCGACGTGCTGCTGGCCGATTTCGTCGACCACGGGCCGGACTCGGTGCTCGTGCAGCGGTTGCGTGCCGCTGAGTCGGCCTCGGAGCCTGCCTCGTCATGAGTGATGCCCCTACCTCGGAACTGCCGATCGAGTTGCCGGGCGCTGCCGCGGAGATCCCGGCGGTTGCCGAGGGCAAGGGGTTCAGTGTTCACCTGGTCAACTTCGAGGGTCCGTTCGACCTGCTGCTGCAGCTGATCAGCAAGCACAAGCTGGACATCACCGAGGTGTCGCTGTCGACCGTGACGGACGACTTCATCGCGCATATCAAGGCGCTGGGGTCGGAGTGGGATCTCGATCAGACCTCGGAGTTCCTGCTGATCGCGGCGACGCTGCTGGATCTGAAGGCGGCCCGGCTGCTGCCGCAGGGTGATGTCGAGGACCACGAGGATCTGGCGCTGCTGGAGGCGCGGGATCTGCTGTTCGCGCGGTTGTTGCAGTACCGGGCGTTCAAGCAGATCGCGGCGTTGATGCAGACGCGGATGGCGGAAGAGGCGAAGCGGTTCCCGCGGGCTGTCGGGATGGAGCCGCGGTTCGCCGATCTGCTTCCCGAAGTACTGCTGGGGATCGATCCGGCTGGTCTTGCTGCGTTGGCTGCGCGGGCGTTGGCTCCCAAGGACATCGTTGTTCCTGAAGGGGTTTCGCTGGCGCACCTGCACGCGCCGGCGGTGACGGTGCGCGAGCAGGCGCTGGTGATCGTCGATCGGTTGCGCCGGCAGCGCAGTACTACGTTCCGCGCGCTTGTTTCTGACTCGCCGGACACGGTGACGACTGTTTGCCGGTTCTTGGCGTTGCTCGAGTTGTTCCGGGAAGCGGCTGTCGCGTTCGACCAGGTGACGCCTCTTGGTGAGTTGACGATCCGGTGGACCGGGACCGACGACGGGGAGATCGACGTCAGCGACGAGTTCGACGAGGTCGCCGAACCGGAGTCGGGCGAGGGTGAGGCACCTCAGGTGGTCGACGAGACGCCCGAATGGTTCGAATCCGGTGTTCCGGTGACGGTCGACGATCCGCCCGAACCCGAGCCTCCAGCAGTCCAGAACGAGACGGTGGACCAGTGACCGAAAACCCAACCACAACCGACGCGGCGGCTCCCGAGACCACACCGTCGGACGCAGCAACCACCGACGCCCTGGAGTCGGTAACCACCACCGAACAAACCGTCACCCCCGATGACGCCTCCGACTCGTGGCTGACCTCGCCGGCAATGCGGCCGAAGAGGTAGCAGGCGGCGAGGCCGCTCCGGCCGGAAATGCGATGGTTGACGAGCCCGGAGACGGTGAGGGGGAGGACGCCGCCTCCCGCCTCGACGTCGCCTCCGGCTCCGCCTCGGCCTCCGACGCGCATACCGCCGCCGACGCTTCGTCGGATGACGCCATCTCTGACGGTTCCTCGGACGACTCTGCTTCCGACGCGCCTCTGGCGCGGACACCTCCGAGGCTGAGGGCACCGCCGACTCCTCCGACGACGGTTCCTCGGTGGGGGAGCCGTTTGGGGAGGAGGAGGGGGTTTTGGCGGGGGTTGAGGTTGTTGTTGACGATGGGACTATGCGGCGGGCGCTTGAGGCGATTTTGATGGTGACGGATGAGCCGTTGCCGGTGTTGACGTTGGCTCGGACGGTGGGGCGGCCGACGGGTGATGTGACTGCGGCGCTGAATGATTTGGCGGGGGAGTACACCGAGCAGGGGCGTGGGTTCGATCTGCGGGAGGTGGGCGGCGGGTGGCGGTACTACACGCGCGCCGACGCCGCGCAGTACGTGGAACGCTTTGTTCTTGACGGGCAGCAGTCGCGGTTGACGCAGGCGGCGCTGGAGACGCTGGCGGTTGTTGCGTACAAGCAGCCGGTGAGTCGCGCGCGGGTGTCGGCGATCCGTGGGGTGAACGTCGACGGGGTGATGCGGACGTTGATCAGCCGTGGGTTGGTTGAGGAGGCCGGCGCGGATACCGAGTCGCAGGCGACGCTCTACCGGACGACTTCGTACTTCCTGGAGCGGATGGGCATGCAGAGCCTCGACGACCTCCCCGAACTCGCGCCGTACCTGCCGGACATGGACGACATGGAAGACGAACTCGCCGCCCAGAACGCCCCCACCGCACCAGAAGGCGAAGCGTCCGCGGAGGAGAGCGACGCCGTACCGGCAGAGCAGACCGAGACCGCGGCACAGGCAGACGAAACCGCGTCCGCGGACGACAGCGATGCTCTGACCGTGGAGGACGGCGAAGCCGTGTCCGCGGAGTACGGGGACACCGCGTCCGCGGACGACAGCGACGCTGTGAACGCGGAGGACGGCGATGCCGTGTCCGTGGAAGATGGCGCCGCGGGGGCCGCGGAGTACGGGGAGAGTGCGGCGGTGCAGGGCGAGGTGGACGAGGACGAGGGCGCCGTGGTGCGGGAGAGCGAAGACGTCTTCTCGGAGGAAGGTGAGGGGTTCGTGGCTGAGGGGGATGGGCGGGACGACGAGTTGGAGCCGGCGGAGGAGTTGGAGGCCGGTGGGGACGAGATCGAGACCGAGACCGACCCGGCCGAGATCCCGGCGGACGAAGAAGATGCCGATGGCAACGGTGATGACGACGAGAGTGCCGATTTCGACGCTGCGGTAGGGGAATCCGACGAGGACGACGAGGACGAGGACGACGACCTCGCGATCGACGCGGTCGAGGAGCTCGATGCGGCGGACGACGAGATCGACGAGGACGACGAGTCGGTGGACGAGCGGCTCGAGGCCGCTGAGGATCTTGAGCTTGCCGGGGTACCCGACGAGTCCGACGACGAGCCGGTAGCCGGCGGATCGCAGTACGGGACCGAGGCGAACGAACGCAATGAGTGACACCGAAGAGTCCGGCATCCGGTTGCAGAAGGCGCTGGCGCAAGCCGGCATCGCCAGCCGCCGCAACTCCGAACTCCTGATCGAGCAGGGCCGGGTCGAGGTCGACGGCGTCGTCGTCACCGAGTTCGGCACCCGCGTCGACCCGGCCGTCTCGGTGATCCGGGTCGACGGCGAACGCATCCCGCCGCTCACCGAGCACGCGTACCTGGTGCTCAACAAACCGCGCGGCGTCGTCACCACGATGTCCGACCCGCAGGGCCGCCCGTGCATCGCCGACTACGTGCACGACCGCCCCGAGCGCCTGTTCCACATCGGCCGTCTCGACACCGACACCGAAGGGCTGTTGCTGCTCACCAACCACGGTGAGTTCGCGCACCGGCTCGCGCACCCGTCGTACGAGGTCTCCAAGACGTATGTCGCCGAGGTCGACGGCAACGTCAAGCCCGGCACGCTGCGCCGTCTCCTCGACGGCGTCAACCTCGAAGACGGCTCGGCGCAGGCCGACACCGTGAAGGTGGTCTCCGAGATCAAGGGCCGCACCTTGATCCAGATCACGCTGCACGAAGGCCGCAACCGGATCGTCCGCCGCATGTTCGACGCCATCGGGCACCCGGTCAAACGCCTCACCCGTACGGCGATCGGCCCGGTCCGCCGCGGCAACCTGCACACCGGCGAACTCCGCGACCTCGACCAGAAGGAACTAGGCCAACTCCTGGACCTCGTCGACCTCTAGAGCACGCGGTCGAAGAAGGTACGGACAAGAGTTCGTACTGCGGGGATCGCGCGCGGGTTGTCACCGGTCAGGTGCTGGCGGGCGGTCGGGGTGGTGAGACCGGCTGCGACCAGTTGCGGGCTGAAGGCGGCGTAGTCGGTCCAGATCCAGTGGTTGGCGCGGGAGATTTCCGTACGGCGTACTGGGCCGCCGTGGTTGAGCAGGGTTGACCAGGTGCGATCGAAGCGGGTGTCGCGGAAGCCGTCGGTGCCTGCGAGGAGGACCGGCTTGCGGGTGCCCTGTTGCGCGATCTGGAAGAGCTCGCCGTCGAGGTAGTCCAGGTACCCCTCGAGGTTGGCGGCGGCTTTCAGGCGATGGTCGTTGTGGAGAGATTCGGCAGCTGTCGCACCGCCGGCCGAGTGGCCGTAGATCCCGATCCGGCGAAGGTCGAGCGCACGACCGAGACCGCGGGGTAGAGCCAGGTCGGGCAGTTGGTCGAGGACGAAGGTGATGTCGGCGAAGCGGGTGGTCAGCATCGTGCGGAGGATCGCCGGGTTGTCGGGGCCGTCCTGGGGGAGCTCGATGATCCGCGGGGGGCGGCCGGGGAAGTCCACCTCGCTGGTTTCGCCCGGGTGGTCGATGGTGATCGACGACGTACCCGTGACTCGCCAGGTCTTCGGCCAGCGAGGTGCCGATGGTCCGCGGGTCCGCGCCGCCCGGGCTGTAGAGGAGGACCGGGTGACGGCCGGGGAGTGCGGGCGCATCGACGTACGAGTGGGTGAGCGTGCCCGCCCAGTCGACTCCGCTCGCCGGCAACTCGGGATGAAGTAACCCGGCGTCAAGCCCCTTGAAGATCGAGGCCGCAACCGGCGTGAGCTGAGGCGCGCGGACACGCCCCCGAATATCGGCCGCCGGATAGAACACCGTGACCATGAGCTCCCGGGTGCTCGCGCGCATTCCACGGATCGGACCGGTGCCCATCGGTCAACGGAAACATCGTCGTCCCCACCCAACGAGCCCCGGTCGGCGCCGGAAGCCGAAGCACCAGCTCAGCACCTTCGGCGAGCGGGACCGAACCAGGCAGGGCAGCAGAACCGGGTGATGCCCAACTCGACCAGGGTTGTCCGGACATCATCCCGGCGAGGGCTGTCGAAGTGGCGGCGGTGAGAAAGGTTCGTCGTCTCATGACAATCACCGTCGCAGCGATTGACACCTGACGTCCGGCGTACGGCGTGATCTCCACCCGAAGATCCACCCGGCGGCGGAACGGCGTACGAGCCGGTCTGGAACCAAGGTCTGTTGACATCGAAGGGGTAACGGCGGGAAACGGCGCGCCTGAGACCGCTCACGAATGTCGGTAGGGCGCCGTAGGGTGGGGGATGTGAACCGGCGAATCTTCGGCCTGGAGAACGAGTACGGAGTCACCTGCACTTTTCGCGGTCAGCGCCGACTGACCCCCGATGAGGTGGCGAGGTACTTGTTTCGGCGAGTTGTGTCCTGGGGGCGGAGCAGCAACGTCTTCCTCCGCAACGGGGCCCGGCTCTACCTCGACGTGGGCTCCCACCCGGAGTACGCGACCGGCGAGTGCGATTCGGTCACCGACCTGATCGCACACGACAAGGCGGGTGAGCGGATCCTCGAAGGTCTGCTCGTCGACGCGCAGAAGCGGCTGCACGACGAGGGCATCTTCGGCGACGTCTACCTGTTCAAGAACAACACCGACTCGGCCGGCAACAGCTACGGCTGCCACGAGAACTACCTGGTCAGCCGGCACGGCGACTTCGCCAAGCTGGCCGACGTGCTGATCCCGTTCCTGGTGACGCGGCAGCTGATCTGCGGCGCCGGCAAGGTGCTGCAGACGCCCCGCGGCGCGGTGTACTCCGTGAGCCAGCGCGCCGAGCACATCTGGGAAGGCGTCTCCAGCGCGACGACGCGGTCCCGGCCGATCATCAACACCCGCGACGAGCCGCACGCGGACGCCGAGCGGTTCCGCCGGCTGCACGTGATCGTCGGCGACTCGAACATGTCCGAGACCACCATGCTGCTGAAGGTCGCCAGTACGGATCTCGTACTACGGATGATCGAGGCCGGCATCGTGATGCGCGACCTGACCCTGGACAACCCGATCCGGGCGATCCGCGAGATCAGCCACGACATGACCGGGCGCCGCGAGGTCCGGCTGGCCAACGGCCGCGAGGCGAGCGCCCTCGACATCCAAGGCGAGTACCTGACCAAGGCCCGCGACTTCGTCGACCGCCGCGAACTCGGTACGCCGGCCGTCGAGCGCGCGCTGAACCTGTGGGAGCGCTGCCTGAAGGCGATCGAGTCCGGCGACCTGTCCGGGATCGAGCGCGAGATCGACTGGGTGATCAAGTACCGGCTGATCGAGCGCTACCGCCAGCAGAACAACCTCGGTCTCGCCAGCCCGCGGGTCGCCCAGCTGGACCTGGCGTACCACGACATCCACCGGCCGCGCGGGCTGTACTACCTGCTCGAGCGCAAGGGCGCCGTGACCCGCGTGGTCGACGACCTGCGGGTGTTCGAGGCGAAGTCGGTGCCGCCGCAGACGACCCGGGCGCGCCTGCGAGGCGAGTTCATCAAGCGGGCCCAGGAGCGCCGCCGCGACTTCACCGTCGACTGGGTGCACCTGAAGCTGAACGACCAGGCTCAAAGAACAGTCCTGTGCAAGGACCCCTTCAAGTCTCATGACGAGCGAGTAGAGAAGCTCATCGCCAGCATGTGATGCGGGCAGCAACCATCGGTACGGCGTACCGGTGGTTGCTGTGAGCGGGCTGGCAGTCCGCTGTGCGACGCTGCGTGACGTGATCGAACGGTGACTGAGGTGAGTGCTCAGGTGCTTGCCCGTGCAGGCTAGGGTGGGCGGCGTTCATCTGGCCGTATCCAGGCAGGCCCGCGTTTCAGGGCCCACGCCGTGAGATTTCGAGGTGCTCGTTTCGTGCGCAAGCTGTTGAGTCTGGTCGCTGTGCTGGCGCTGGGGTCGTCCCTGGTCGCCTGCGGCTCCGAGGATTCCAAAGCCGGAGGTGACTTCGGCAAGAACGGGATCAAGGTGACCGAGGAGTTCGGCAAGAAGCCGACCGTGACGCACCGCGACGGGGATCCCGGACAAGTCCCTGGTGACCGAGGTCCTCAAGGAGGGCGACGGCCCGGAGGTCAAGAAGGGCGAGCTGCTCACCGCGAACTACCTCGGTCAGATCTGGCGCGACGGCAAGGTGTTCGACAACTCCTACGACCGCGGTGCGCCGTCGTCGTTCCCGATCGGGGTCGGTGGCGTCATCACCGGCTGGGACGAGGGTCTGGTCGGCAAGAAGATCGGCAGCCGCGTGCTGCTCTCGATCCCGGCCGACAAGGGCTACAAGGAGCAGGGCAACGCCGACGCCGGCATCAAGGGTGACGACACGCTGATCTTCGTCGTCGACCTGGTCGGTGCGGCCGCGAACGACACCAAGCTGGACGCCGACCCGGTCGCCGCGCCGGCCACCCCGTTCAAGGTCACCGGTGAGCTGAACGCCGAGCCGAAGGTGACGGTCCCCGCGGGCACCAAGCCGCCGGCCAAGCCGGGCAAGCCGGTCGTCATCGCCACCGGTAAGGGCAAGCCGGTCGAGAAGGCCAGCCAGATCGTCGGCCGCTACGTGGTCTACGACTACACCGGCAAGAAGCAGGCCAGCACCTGGGACGGTACGCCGGCCTCGGCGTCCGCGCCCGCGCAGCCCGGCGCCCCGACCGACCAGCTCCAGGTCGGCCCGGGCCCGAACGGCCAGGCCGGTGCCCTGGACGGCCTCGCCGGCATCCCGATCGGCAGCCGCGTCCTGGTCGAGCTCCCGGCCAGCAAGGACGACAAGGGCAAGACGGTCAACGCGTTCGCCGTGATCGACATCCTGAACTCGTTCCCGGCCGCGAAGCCGACGACGCCGCAGCCGAGCACCAGCGGTAGCCCGTCGAACTGATCCACCAGTAGCGCGAAGCGGTCTGGGGCTCTCCGGAGCCTCAGACCGCTTTTTGCTGCCCGACCGGGATATCCACCAGCCCGGCCGCATGACGTCCTGCAGCGGCCGCGGCCTCGAAGTACGAGCGGTCCCCGTCCAGGTTGCGGCCCATCGTGGACAGCTTCACCGGAGCGGCCGCCAACGCGTCGTACAGGCCGTCCACAGACACCCGTACTACGTGATGCCGCGCCTTCAGCGGTTCGGCGGCATCCCGGACCAGATCGCCGAAGTCACCGTCGAGATCCGGTACGACGACGTCGGCAGGCTGCAGCGCGACCCGCCCGTACGCCGTGAGGCTGTGATGCGAGATGCCCCGGTGTCGCGGACGCGGATCGGCCTCGGAGATCCGCAGCGACGCCACAGCTCGCCCACCGAGCGTGCCGATCGCGTTGACCGCCTCGCCCGACTGCACCCCGGAGAAGCCCCAGCGGGTCCCAGTCCCGAGATTGCCCGGCCCCTGGGTGATGACGACGATCTCAGCCGCCAGAACGTGTACTGCGGTCAGCAGCCCGGTGTGGACGGTCACGGCCTCCCTGTCGCCGCCGAACGCCTGCCCGACCGTCACGGTCCCGCCCAGCCAGCCCGCGTCCTTCAAGGCCGGCACAGTGCGCGAGAAGGCGAGCGGCAATGCGCCGCCGTCCGTCATCACGTAGACGACCCGGGTACCGGGCCGAGCCTCGAACACCCCGGCCAGTACTGCGGGCAGTGCAGAGTGCAGGTCCGCCACGACCACCGGCGTACCGAACAGGTCGTCCGCGTCGCGCAGTACGGCGTGGTCGGGGGAGTCCTGCTCGTCTGCGCCGAGCACCATCGACTGCAGCGGGGTGTAGCGCGCCTTGACGAGGTGACCGGTCTCTGGCGGATCAGGAGGCAGCCGGTCGGGGATAGCGACCACCAGTGCGTACCCGCCGGTCCCTAGCCCGCGGTCGAGTGCACCGACGTTCAGTAGCACCCGGTCACCCACAGCAGGCGACCCGACCAGGTCCGGATAGGCCAGTGCGCGCACCGCACGGTCCCCGATCACCACAGCCAGTTCCTGTGCCCCAGGCCAGCCGCGGCCGAGCTCGCTGACAGTCCCTTCACGCCACCGCATCACCCGCCGACTCTAGCGCCCGGGTCACTAGAACACTTGTTCGGCGCGGGGCTACGGAGTCGGACCTGGTGACGCCGTAAGGTGGTCGGGTGTCGGCGCGGAAGAGTGAGCGGCTGCTCAATTTGGTGATCTGCCTGCTGGTCGCGCGCACTTATGTGACCAAGGAGCGGATCCGCGAGGTGGTCGAGGGCTACGCGGGTCAGACCGACGACGCCTTCGAGAAGATGTTCGAGCGCGACAAGGACGAGTTGCGCGACCTCGGCATCCCGATCGAGATGGGCACCATCGACAAGTTCTTCTCCGACGACGTCGGCTACCGGATCCGCCGGGACGTGTTCGAGCTGCCCGAGGTGCACCTGGAGCCGGACGAGGCGGCCGTGCTCGGCGTCGCCGCCCGGGTCTGGCAGCACGCGAGCCTGGCCGAGGCGACCACGTCGGCCGTGCTCAAGCTGAAGGCGGCCGGGATCCAGACCGACCAGTCCGCGCTGAGCGCGATCGAGCCGCACGTCGGCGCCTCCGAACCGGCCTTCGACCCGCTCTGGTCGGCCGTCGTCAGCCGCAGCGTGGTCCGCTTCGAGCACCGCCGCAGCGGGCTGGCCGAGCCGACCCAGCGCACCCTCGAGCCGTGGGGCATCGTGTCCTGGCACGGCCGCTGGTACGTCGTGGGCCGCGACCGTGACCGCGAGGCGACCCGGATGTTCCGGATGTCCCGGATCGGCGGCGACGTGAAGACGGTCGGCGAGCCGGGCGCGTTCGTCGTACCGGAGGGCACCGACCTGCGGTCGCTGGTCTCCGAGCTGGCTCCGCCGCGGCCGACGTCCGAGGCGAAGGTCCGGGCCCGGAGCGGCTCGTGTGTCAGCCTGCGCCGCCGGGCCAACGCGATCGAGCCCTACGAGGACGGCTGGGACCTGCTGCACGTCCCGTACGCCGACTCGGCCGTGCTCGCCGAGGAGATCACGTCGTACGGGACCGATGCCGTGGTCGAGGGACCAGGAGACGTGCTGGACGGCGTACTGCGTCGGCTGCGGACGATCGCCGGGGTTGCCGTATGAGCAACGCTCGGGACCAGGTGCAGCGGCTGCTTGCGCTGGTGCCGTACCTGCGGGAGAACGACGGCGCGCGGGTCGACGACGTCGCCGCGGAGTTCGGGGTCCGGCCGAAGCAGATCATCGCCGACCTGAAGGTGCTCTGGTTCTGCGGCCTGCCCGGCGCGCAGATGGGCGATCTGATCGAGATCGACATCGACGCGGCCGAGGGCGACGGCGTCATCCACCTGAACAACGCGGACTACCTGGCCCGGCCGCTGCGACTGGCCGCGGACGAGGCGCTCGCGCTGCTGACGGCGCTGCGCACACTCCGCGAGGTCACCGCCGGGCACGACCGGGACGCTGTCGACCGGGCGATCGCCAAGCTGGAGCGAGCCGCGGGGGAGGGGGCGGCCGCGATCGAAGGATCCGCCGCGCACGTCCACGTGGAGCCCGCCGCGCCGGAGATCGCCGACATGGTGAACCGCGCGCTCGCCGAACACCGCCGGATGCACCTGACGTACGACGTACCGTCGCGTGACGAGACCACCGAGCGTGACGTGGACCCGATGCGCCTGGTCGTGTCGGACGGCCGGACCTATCTCGAGGCGTGGTGCCGGCTGGCCGAGGACGTCCGCCTCTTCCGCCTCGACCGGATCGCCGCGGCCAAGGTGCTCGATCTGCCGAGCGAGCCGCCGCCGGAGGCGACCCCGCGGGACCTGTCCAACGGCATGTTCCAGCCGTCCGAGTGCGACCTGCTCGCCACCGTCCGGCTCGAGCCACCGGCCCGCTGGGTCGCCGAGTACTACCCGACAGAGTCGGTCGAGGAGGGCCCGTCCGGCTCGCTCATCGTCAAGCTCCGCGTCGCCGACACAGCCTGGCTCCAGCGCCTCGTACTCCGCCTAGGCGGCTCCGCAACGGTCCTCGAACCCGCCAACCTCAGCGACCAGATCGCCGCCACCGCCCGCGACGCCCTCTCGGCGTACGACCTCTAACCGCTAGCCCTGGGAGAGCGTCTTCTCCAGGGGTGAGCGGAAGCGGGGAGTCACTCGTACGCCGGCCAGCCAGCTGGTCCATTTCGCTGCCTCGGCCTCGATCGCCTTGGTCGCCTCGGTGCCGACGTCCTCCAGGAGTCTGAAGCGGACCTCGCCTGACTCGGGTTGGCCCCAGCCGCCTACGATCCGGCCGTTCACCCAGACGGTGGGACCCACGTTGCCGGTGTTGTCGAAGAGCTGGGGCTTGTAGTCACCCAGGTACCAGTCGCGTTCCTTCCAGCCCATCGGCGTCGGGTCCAGGGCCGGCAACAACGCGACCCACGGCTCGATGTCTGCTGTTTCCTCGTCGCCCGGCAGGACGTAGCCGACCGCGCCGTCCAGGTCCACCTCGACGGCGTCGACCGCGACGAGCGCCTTCCGGGTCTGGCCCATCGTCCAGCCCGACCACCACTGCAGATCCGCGGCCGTCCCCGGCCCGAAGGAAGCCAGCCAGGCCTTGGCGAGCTCGGCCCGGGCTTCGTCTGCCGGGAGTTTGTCGCCCAGACCGCCCGGGAGCCACTTCTCGGCGGGGGACCACTGGTGCTGGCCGCTCAGCCAGGTCCCGAGCGGGCGGCCGCGGACGATCCGGCCTTCCGCGGCGAGCTGGAAGAGCACGCGGCTGGTGACATAGGGCTGAGCGGCGTACGACTTGCCTTCGGCCATCGCGAGCCGGGTCCGCAGCCGTGGCTCGTCCGCGGAGAGTTCGTTCGCCGTGGCGGAACCACGCAGCGTGAGCGCTGTCGCTGTCGACTCCTCGACCGCCCGCAACCACTTGCCGGCCGCCTCCAGATCGGCGCCGATCCCCGCCTCGGTGAGGTGTTTGGCCAGGAGCTTGCGCTGCTTCACCGCGATGTCGTCGGTGCAGGCCGCCTGGATCACCGGGGCGAAGGCGGTCGGCGCCACGAAGACGGTCCGGCGCATGCCCAGCATCCGGATCAGCGTGCGCTCGTCGTACAGGGCACGCTCTGTGCCCGCGACCTCACTCCCCGGCACTCTCGCGGCGACGGAGAGGTGCACCGTCGCCGGGTCGGTCGCGTGCAGCACGACCATCGACGCGGCCGCCTGGACCGGGTCCGCCGCCTGGCAGGAAGGTGCCAAGCGGTGCCGCCGGCCGATCCTGGCCCGCCGCTCGGCCACCCCGATCCGCTCCATCGAACGCCCCCTGATCCGTCGGTGATACACCGTTCTTACCATTACTTCCAGCCACGTTCCGCCACCGTTGTATCCCACGACCGCCCGCGAGCCGCGATCATGTCCTGGAACCGGATAGGCTCGGGGACATGTACTGGTTCCTGCTGTTCCTCGGCGTGGTGGCGGTGTGGCTTCTGGTCCTCGCCCTGCTCGCCAGGAAGCTGTGGGGCCAGACCAAGGCACTGACGCGTGAGTTGGTCGCCGCCCAGTCCAAGCTCGATGCCGCGCAGTCGGAGGCCAGGTCCGCACGGGACCGGCGAAGACGCACAGGCTCGGGCGTAGTATCGGCGCTCACTGTTGAGCCACGAGTAGAAGTCGGTAGAGGGAGTTCGTCATGCTTCCGCTTCTCGGTATGCCCCAGGGCGCGGAGTGGCTCGTCATTCTCGCGATCGTCGTCCTGCTGTTCGGTTCGGCCAAGCTGCCGGCCCTGGTGAAGCAGCTCGGCAAGTCGAAGAAGATCTGGGAAGAAGAGGTCGGCCCGGGTCGCAAGAAGGACGAAGAGCTGACCGAGGGCGTGCAGGCACCGACCCAGCAGGTCAACCCGCCGGTGCAGGCCCCCAGCCAGCAGCCGGTGCAGCAGCCGAACCAGGTGAACGGCCAGGGCGACGGCCTGCCGCCGACTCACACGGCCAACTGAGCCGCGCGCTCCATCTGTGACAGTGGTGAGGATCGGACGGCGGAAAGAGCGCCGCCCGAAAGACGAAGAGGGTCGGATGACCCTGCGCGAGCACATCATCGAGCTGCGGAACCGGCTGCTGATCAGTGTGCTCGCGATCGTCGTGGGCACCGTGGTCGGCTGGCTGATCTACAACCAGGCCTTCCATCTGTTGACCGCGCCGTTCAAGTCGAGCGTGCGGCAGCTCGACCCGACCGGGAAGCCGCCCGAGCTCATCCTCGGCGGCGTCGGCGACGCGCTGACCTTCCGGATCAAGATCTCGGCGCTGTTCGGCCTGTTGCTGGCCGCGCCGGTCTGGCTCTACCAGCTCTGGGCGTTCATCGCGCCCGGACTGCACCGCAGCGAGAAGAAGTGGGCGATCCTGTTCGCCGCGATCGCGGCGCCGCTGTTCGCCGGCGGGATGGCGGTCGCGTACTGGACGCTGCCGAAGGGCATCGCGATCCTGATCAGCTTCACGCCCGAGTCGGTGCAGAACCTGATCGATCTGCCGCACTATCTGGACTTCGTGATCCGGACCATGCTGGTCTTCGGGGTCGCGTTCCTGATCCCGCTGGTCGTCGTCCTGCTGAACATGGTCGGGATCGTGCCGGCCTCGGTGCTCAGCAAGTTCCGGCCGTACATCATCTTGGTGATCTTCGTCTTCGCGGCGGTCGCCACTCCGTCCGGTGATCCGTTCACGATGTGTCTGCTGGCCATCCCGATGTGCCTGCTGTTCTTCGTCGCCGAAGTGATCTGCCGGATCAACGACAAGCGCCGCTCGCGCAAGACCGAGGAACTGCTGGCCGACTGATGAGCCGACACATCGCCCTGGTGGTCAACCCCACCAGCGGCCGGGGCCTCGGTGCCCGGGTCGCGCCCGTCGTCCGGCAGCGCCTGGAGTCGGCGGGGCTGAGCGTCACGCAGTACGAGACGACCTGCGCCGAGGACGTCGGCCGGATCTCCGCCGAGGTGATCGCGTCCGGTGCCGACGCGGTGACGCTGATCGGTGGTGACGGCACGATCCATCTCGGGGCGCAGGTGCTGGCGAAGTCGGGGATGCCGTTCGGCGTGATCCCGGCGGGGACCGGCAACGACTTCGCCCGCGGGATCGGCGTACCGCTGAAGGATCCGGTCGCCGCGGCCGACCTGATCGTCGGCGGCCGGACCCGGTCGGTCGACCTCGCGGTGGCCAAGGACGAGTTCATCACGACGGTCGTTGCCGGCGGCTTCGATTCGCTGGTGAACAAGCGCGCCAACGCGATGAGCTGGCCGAAGGGCAACTCGCGGTACACGCTGGCCACGCTGGCGGAACTGCGGACCTTCAAGCCGCTCTCGTACGTCGTGACCGTTGACGGCGAAGTGATCGAGACCGACGCGATGCTGGTCGCGGTGGGCACCGGCCCGACGTACGGCGGCGGGCTGCAGATCTGCGCGGGCGCCGAGATCGACGACGGGCTGCTCGACATCACCATCATCAAGCCGGTCTCCCGGCTGACGCTGCTGCAGATGTTCCCGAAGCTTGCCAAGGGCACGCATGTCGGTCACCCGATGCTGCAGACGCTCCGCGGGCGCTCGGTGCGACTCGAGTCGCCCACGGTCACGGCGTACGCCGACGGCGAGATCCTCGGCCCGCTCCCGGTCGACATCACCATCGCGCCCGGAGCCCTCACCGTCTTCGCCTGAGCCGAACCGCTCAATCACTGAAAGAATTTGCCCGATCTCTGTTCGTGACGGCGTTTGTCTGATAGGAAAGCTTCCTAACAGTTAACTCTCGACGCCCCTCGAAGGAGAGATCGTGCTCAACCGCCCCCGCAAGACCAGCACGAAGTTGGCCGCAGTCCTGATCGGCTTCGCCGTCGCCGCCACTCCCGCATATGCGATGGCTTCGCCGTTCACGCCGCACACCGACGTCGCCCACAAGGTGATGAAGGTCCAGGCGACCGGTCTGGACGACCCGGCCAAGAAGGAAATCGCGATGAAGATCGTCTCCAGCGCGGAGAACTCCTCGCTGGATTGGAAGGCGCAGTACAAGTACATCGAGGACATCGACGACGGCCGCGGCTACACGGCCGGCATCATCGGGTTCTGCTCCGGGACCGGCGACATGCTCGACCTGGTCAAGCTGTACAAGCAGAAGAAGCCGGGCAACGTCCTGCAGAAGTACCTGCCGGCACTGGAGGAGGTGGACGGCACCGACTCGCACGACGGCCTCGACCCGAACTTCACCAAGGACTGGAAGACCGCGGCGAACGACTCCGTCTTCAAGGCTGCCCAGGACTCCGAGCGCGACCGGGTCTACTTCAACCCGGCCGTCTCCCAGGGCAAGTCCGACGGCGTCGGCACCCTCGGCCAGTTCATGTACTACGACGCCATCGTCATGCACGGCGGCGGCAACGACTCCACCAGCTTCGGTGGAATCCGCAAGCGCGCCCTGACCAAGGCCAAGCCGCCGTCGCAGGGCGGTAACGAGACCACCTGGCTGAACGCCTTCCTCGACGCCCGCGTCTGGGCGATGAAGCAGGAGGAGGCCCACAGCGACACCAGCCGGGTCGACACCGCCCAGCGCGTCTTCCTCCGCAACGGCAACCTCAACCTCAACACCCCCCTCGACTGGAAGGTCTACGGCGACAGCTTCCACATCAGCTGACACCCCCGCCCCCAACCCTCGCACCCCACCTGTCCCGGGGGTGCGAGGGTTTTTCCTGTACCACCAACACTGACCAACCGCTAGTTTCCGGCCGGAAAGCCGCGGCGCGCACGCTCGGCCGGCTGCCCTCGCGAGTGGTTGATCAGTGTTGGCGGTACGTTCGGAGCATGGCTCGGCGACTGGTTGGGGATGTGGTGTCCAACGAGGCTGCGCGGCGGATTGCGTTGGGGGTGCAGGGGTTTGGGGGTGGGCGGGGCGGGGGTGTGGTGTCGGCGGTGGGGCGGGCTGGGGTGTTGCAGGTTGATTCTGTGAATGTGGTGTGCCGGTCGCATTATCTGCCGGTGTTTGCCAGGGCGGGTGCGTATGACCGGGCCGAGCTCGACCGGTTGTGCTGGGGCGAGGAGCGAGGGCTCTTCGAGTATTTCTGGGCGCACAAGGCGAGCCTGTTGCCGTTGAGCAGTTACCCGTTGATGCGCTGGCGGATGCGGGCCGCGCTCCGGCAGGACTGGAAGGATCCGGCGGTGACCGCGCCCTGGGCGGTGGTGGAGGGAATGCAGCGGCTGAACGCGGAGCGCCCGGGGTACGTCGACCAGGTGCTGAAGCTGGTCGAGGAACGCGGCCCGGTCACCGCCGCCGAGGCCAGCCCGGACGGCGTACGGCGGAAGTCCACCGATCCGCATCCCGATCCGACCACCGGTGCGATGTGGAACTGGCAGGACGCCAAGATCGCCATCGAGTACCTGTTCTGCACCGGCCAGGTCACCATCGCGAGCCGGCGGAACTTCGAGCGGTACTACGACCTGACCGAGCGCGTCCTCCCAGAGCCGGTACTCCGGGCGCCCGAGCCCGCGCCGGACGAAGCCCGCCGCGAGCTGGTGAAGCTGGCAGCCAAAGCGCTCGGCGTCGCCACCGCCAAGGAACTCTGCGGCGCACGCGGCTACTTCCCGTTGCCCTCGGCAACCGCCAGGCCCATCATCAACGACCTCGTCGACACCGGCGACCTGATCCCGGTCCAGGTCGAAGGCGTCGACCAGCAGAGCTACCTCGCCGCGGGCGCCGAGGACCACCCGATCGACGCCCGCGCCCTGCTCTCACCCTTCGACACCCTGATCTGGAACCGCGACCGCACCGAGCGGCTCTTCGACTTCTTCTACCGGATCAGCATCTACACCCCGGCCGCCCAACGAATTCACGGGTACTACGTACTCCCGTTCCTCCTCGGCGATCGACTCGTGGCCCGTGTCGACCTCAAAGCCGACCGCCAGAACTCAGCCCTGCTCGTCCCCACTGTCACCGCCGAACCCGGCGCCAAGAACCTCACCGAACCACTAGCAGCCGAACTCAGCCCAGATGGCCGAATGGCTCAACCTCGACCAGGTCCAGGTGACAGCCAAAGGCCCCCTCGGCAAAGCCCTCAAGAAAAGATACTCGGGTAAGCGGCTCAGACGAAAGTGTCGACCCGAGCGACTTCCGGCTGTACGACGCGAGCCGGCCGGCCGGGCATCCACCAGTTGGCCTTGCCGAGCAGCTTCATTGCCGCCGGCACCAGGATCATCCGGACGATCGTCGCGTCGATGAAGATCGCGACCGCCAGGCCGAGCCCGAACATCTTCGCCGACGGGTCGTTCCCCAGCACGAAACCGAGAAACACCGAGACCATGATCAACGCCGCCGACGTGATCAGCCGTCCGGTCGTTGCGATGCCGTGCACGACCGAGCTGTCGCTGTCGCCGGTCGCGAGGTACTCCTCCCGGATCCGGGACAGCAGGAACACCTCGTAGTCCATCGACAGTCCGAACAGGATCGCGAACATGAACATCGGGATGAACGGCACGATCGGCACCGTCGACTCCAGCCCGATCAGGTCCGCGCCCCAGCCCCACTGGAACACCATCACCATCACCCCGAACGAGGCGCCGATGCTGAGCAGGTTCATCAGCGCTGCCTTGAGCGGGACGACGATCGACCGGAAGACGAACGTCAGCAGCAGCACCGATAGCAGGATCACCGCGCCGATGAAGAGCGGCAGTCGATCGTTGACCTTGGCACCGACATCCGCGAAGCTCGCCGTCTGTCCGCCGACGTGAGCCGTCGCGGCGCTTCCTCGTAGTACGGAAGGAAAGACGTCGGCGCGGAGCCGCTTGACTGTGTCGAGAGTGGCGTCGTCCTGAGGGCCGGTGGTCGGGAACGCGACGAGGGTCGCGAGACCGACGGCCGCGTTCACGTCGGGAGGCGCGACGGCCGCGATGCCCTTGTCGGCCTTGACCGCGTCGAGCAGAGGCTGGACCACGCTCGCATCCTTCGAGATGTCCACAGCGATCACCAGCGGCCCGTTGATCCCAGGCCCGAATCCTTCGGCGACCAGGTCGTACGCCCGGCGCTCGGTCCGTGCCTGCGGCAGCGAGCCCTCGTCCGGCGTACCGACTCGTAGCGCCAGCACCGGAGCTGCAAGCGCCAGCAACGCGATGGTTCCGCCGACGAGATAGGCGATTGCGTTCCTGGAGACGTGCCGGGCCCAGCGTTGCCAGCCGGCCGTGCGCACCTTGACCCGCCGTATTGCGAGGCGGTTGATCCAATGCCCGGCCAGCCCCAGGAACGCGGGCAACAAGGTGATCGAGGCAACGACCATGATCAGCACGATGATCGCGACGGCGATCCCACCGGCGGTCATGAACGGTACGCCGGCGACGGCCAGCCCGAGGATCGCGATCACCACCGTGCCACCCGCGAAGACCACCGCCTTGCCGGCAGTAGCGACAGCTTGCCCGACCGAATCCTCGACGGTCAGCCCTTGGGCGAGGTACTCGCGATACCGCGTGACCAGGAACAACGCATAGTCGATACCGACCCCGAGCCCGACCATGCTTCCGATGACCGGCGCCCAGCTCGGGATGTCGATCAGGTACGTGACGAGCGACAGCGAGCTGATCCCGAGCACGAGGCCGAACAGCGCCAGCCCGATCGGCAACCCCATCGCGATGATCGACCCGAACGTCACCAGCAGGATGACGACGGCGACCAGCAGGCCGAGGCCCTCCCCGACATCCGCCCCGGGTTCCTCGAAGACGAAGAAGAGGTCCCCGCCCAACTCGATCCGGAGCTCCGATGACCCTGCTGCCGCGAAGTCCTTGAGATTCTGCAGATCGCGCGGACCGAGCTGCTCCTGTACGGCGTACTGGAGCCGGATGACGGCGATGCGCCCGTCGGGCGAGATGGTCGGCTCGCCGGCGCCGAGCACGTTGGGAAGCTCGGCGGCTCCTTGCCGGAGGTCGGCCAACGCGGTGCGTGCTTCGGGCGAGGTGCCGAATGTCGTACTACGGGCGCTCGGCGTCACGACCATCTGAGCGGTCAGACCCGCCTGGTTCGACCGCGCTAGCAGATCGGTTGCTTTCTGCGAGTCGAGTCCGGGGGCGCCCATCGAGTCCGAGAGTTTCTGACCGAACAGGCCGGCGGCGACGATGACGACCAGGGAGACGACCAGCCAGGTCCCGATCACCGTCCAGGGGCGGCGGGCGGAGTACCGGCCCAGCTTGCCTAACGCTTGCGACATCATCCGTGCTCTCCTTCGAACGGCAGGTGCGCTCAGCCTCGTTCGAAGCGGGTGGGCGGCACCTCGGGAGAAGAGCCGGAGTTGGCTAGGCCGATCGGTCGACCGACGAGCCGTACTTTGGGCCGATACGCCGCGTGCTCCGGGTGTCTACTGTGAGGCCATGTTCAGAAACGCGCTCCGGTCGCTGTGGGCAGAGCCACGGGCTCCCCAGCCACCCCGGCGCGTCTGGCGGGACTGGGCGCTCGTCGGTCTGCTGGTACCGACCTCGATTCTCGAAGGAATCCTCCGGGAGCACCTTGTCTGGTGGCCGGTTGCTCTCCTGCTTGGTGTGGGGGTCGCGCTCGCGCTGCTGTGGCGGCGGACCCATCCGTTCGAGGTCGTGGCCGGAGTGTTCGGCGCTTTGATCGTGCTGAATATCGTGACGCTGTTCAGCGCCCACGCCTCGGTGGGGCTGTACACGACGATCTGCGTGGTGTTGCTTCCCTACGCGTTGTTCCGCTGGGGGTCGGGCCGGGAGATCGGCATCGGAACAGGCATCATCGCCGTCGCGGTCGGCCTCGGGCTGGCTGTCGACAACACGGGATTCGGGGATTCCTTGGCCGCCTGCTTGTTCATGACCTTCCCGGCGGCGCTCGGGGCAGCGGCGCGGTACCAGAGGTCGGCGCGGGTTCGGGAGCTGGACCAGGTGCGGCTGCGGGAGCGTGAACAGTTGGCCCGCGAACTGCACGACACGGTCGCTCATCACGTCTCGGCCATCGTGATCCGGGCGCAGGCCGGGCGGATTGTTGCTGCCGCTGACCCGGCAGCCGCGATCGACGCCCTGTCGGTGATCGAGGGAGAGGCCTCGAAGACACTTGCGGAGATGCGGGTGATGGTCGCCGGGCTGCGGGCCGACGATGCGGCCGCGCTGGCGCCGCAGCCGGGAGTCGGTGATCTCGAGCGCCTGGCCCGTGGTACAGGAATGGTGGTCGAGGTCGATCTGTCGGGCAATCTTGAGGATCTCGTCCCTTCGGTCGGGGCGGCCATCTACCGGATAGCTCAGGAGTCGATCACGAATGCCGTACGCCATGCCCGGGACGCCACCCGGATCGAGGTCCGGGTGGCCGGGGAGGTCGACGTCGTGCGGCTGACGATCTGCGACGACGGTGTGGCGGGGTCGAGCGGGCCGGTGGGATACGGGCTGGTCGGGATGACCGAGCGGGCAGCTCTGCTCGGTGGCTCCTTCGCAGCGGGGCCCGGGCCGGACCGCGGCTGGGTCGTCGAGGCGGTGTTGCCGCGATGATCCGGGTCCTGGTCGCCGACGACCAGGAACTCGTCCGGACCGGGCTGGCGATGATCCTCTCCGCGCATCCGGACATCGAGGTGGTCGGTCAGGCCGCCGACGGGCGGGAGGCGGTCGAGCTGGCCCGCCGGCTCCGTCCCGACGTCTGCCTGTTCGACATCCGGATGCCGGGGATGGACGGCATCGCGGCCACCCGCGAACTCGCCGGGCCGCAGGTGGAGAACCCGATGGCGATCGTGGTGATCACGACCTTCGACCAGGACGAATACGTCCACGGCGCGCTGAAGGCGGGCGCCCGCGGCTTCCTCCTCAAAGGCGCCGGCCCCGAACTCCTGGTCCAGGCGATCCAGGCAGCCGCCAACGGCGACGCCTTGATCGCCCCCAACATCACCGCCCGCCTCCTGGAGGCCTTCTCCGACACCCGCCTCGGCCGACCCCCGATCCAGCCGATCGAACCCCTCACCACCCGTGAGGAAGAGATCCTCCGCACCGTCGCCCAAGGCCGTACCAACTCCGAGATCGCCACCGACCTGCACATCAGCCTCAGCACCGTCAAAACCCACCTCACCAGCATCATGACCAAACTCCATGCCCGAAATCGGGTCGAACTGGTCATGTGGGCCTACGAAACGCACCGAGTCCAGCGCTGACCCGGCCTGTTCGCCGAGGGTGTCCCGGGGTTCTGGGGGTGCGGGCAGATAGATTGGGGGATATGAGCACCCCGTCCGAGAAGTATGCCGTTTTCCGCTCGGACCAGGAGCATCCTGCGGTGAAGGAGTTCCGGGAGCTGTACGACTTCCGCCTGGACGACTTCCAGTTGCGGGCGTGTGCCGCGCTCGAGGACGGTCACCAGGTGCTGGTCGCGGCGCCGACCGGGTCCGGGAAGACGCTGGTCGGCGAGTTCGCCGTCCACCTCGCGCTCCAGCGGGGGCAGAAATGCTTCTACACCACCCCGATCAAGGCGCTGAGCAACCAGAAGTACAGCGACCTCGTCCGCCGGTACGGCAGCGACAACGTCGGCCTGCTCACCGGTGACAACTCGATCAACTCCGAGGCCCCGATCGTCGTCATGACGACCGAGGTCCTCCGGAACATGCTGTACGCCGCGTCGCAGACCCTCCTCGGCCTCTCGTACGTCGTGATGGACGAGGTGCACTACCTCGCCGACCGGGCCCGGGGCGCCGTCTGGGAAGAGGTGATCATCCACCTCCCTGACTCGGTAGCCGTCGTCTCGCTGTCCGCCACCGTGAGCAACGCCGAGGAGTTCGGCGACTGGCTCGAGACGGTTCGCGGCAACACCGTCGTCGTCCTGGAGGAGAAGCGACCGGTTCCGCTCTTCCAGCACGTGATGGTCGGGAAGCGCCTGCACGACCTGTTCGCGGGCGAGGCACCGACCGCGCGCGCCGGCCAAGCGCAGTACGGGCCGCAGAGCCAGGTCGGGCAACCCGGCCAAGGCCAACCAGCCAGGCAGCACAGATCTCAAGGATCTGGTGAACCCGCAGCTGGTCCGGATCGCCCGCGACGACAACCGGATCTTCCGCGACGACTCGCGCAAGCCGCGTCGCCGCCGCGATCTGCCGAAGCAGCGGCCGCCGAAGTCGCACTTCACGCCGTACCGGTCGGATGTGGTGGAGGAGCTCGACGCGGGCGCCCTGCTTCCGGCGATCTACTTCATCTTCTCGCGCAAGGGCTGCGAGGACGCGATGCTGCAGTGCCTGCGCTCCGGTCTGCGGCTGACCAAGCCGAGCGAGCAGAACGAGATCAAGCGGGTGCTCGCCGAGCGGATGGTGGACCTGCCGGACGAGGACCTCGGCGTACTGGGGTACCACGACTTCGCCGAAGCGCTCAGCCGCGGGATCGCCGCGCACCACGCCGGCATGCTCGCGGCCTTCAAGGAGGTCGTCGAGGAGCTGTTCGCGCGCGGCCTGATCAAGGTCGTCTTCGCCACCGAGACCCTTGCCCTCGGCATCAACATGCCGGCGCGCACGGTCGTGCTGGAGAAGCTGAGCAAGTGGAACGGCGAGGCGCACGTCGACATCACGCCGGGGGAGTACACCCAGCTCACCGGTCGCGCCGGTCGCCGTGGCATCGACGTCGAGGGTCACGCGGTCGTGCTCTGGCAGCCCGGCTTCGACCCGCGGGCCGTTGCCGGTCTTGCTTCGACGAGAACGTATCCGCTGCGGTCGTCGTTCTCCCCGTCGTACAACATGGCCGTCAACCTGGTCCGCCAGGTCGGTCGGTCCAGGGCGCGCGACATGCTGGAGCTGTCGTTCGCGCAGTTCCAGTCCGACCAGGCGGTCGTCGGGCTGGCCCGCCAGGTGCAGCGCAACACCGAGGCGCTCGAGGGGTACAAGGAGTCCATCGACTGCCACCTCGGCGACTTCCTCGAGTACGCCGCGCTGCGCCGCCGGATCGGCGATCGCGAGTCGTCCGGGTCGAAGCGGCGCAAGCTGGATCGCCGGGTCGAGGCGCAGGAGTCGCTGGAGAAGCTGCGGATCGGCGACATCATCCGGATCCCGGCCGGCCGCAGCGCGGGCTGGGCCTTGGTTTTGGACCCCGGTGTCCGCTCGGAGCGTGAAGGACCGCGGCCGACCGTGCTCACGCTCGACCGCCAGGTCCGGAAGCTGTCGATGATCGACTTCCCGACCCCGGTCGAGGCGATCAGCACCCTCCGCGTGCCGAAGAAGTTCAACGCGCGCAACCCGCAGCAGCGCCGCGAGCTCGCCCACGTACTACGGGGTCGCACCGACATGCTCGGCGAAGAAGGCCCGCCCTCGTCCCGCAGCCGGAACGGCGACGTCGTCACGCACGCGGACGATCCGGAGCTCCAGCAGATGCGGGCCGAGCTGCGCGCGCACCCCTGCCACGGCTGCTCCGATCGCGAGGACCACGCCCGCTGGGCCGAGCGGTACTTCCGGCTGGACCGGGAGAACCGCGATGTGCAGCGCAAGATCGAGCAGCGGACGAACACCATCGCCCGCCAGTTCGACCGGGTCTGCCAGGTGCTCGACGCGCTGCACTACCTCGAAGGCGACAAGACCACCGAGGCCGGCGACCGGTTGTCGCGGATCTACACCGAGCTCGACCTGGTCGCGGCCGAGTGTCTGCGCGTCGGGGTGTTCGACGACCTCGACGTACCGGAGCTTGCTGCCTGCCTCGCTGCGCTGGTCTACGAGTCGCGGTCGAAGGACGAGCCGACGTCGCCGCGGTTGCCGCGCGGCGAGGTGCGCCCGGCACTGGAGAAGATGGGCCTGATCTGGCGCGAACTCTCCGCGCTGGAACGCGACATGCGGGTCGACTTCCTCCGCCCGATGGACCTCGGCTTCTGCTGGGCCGCGTTCCGCTGGGCCTCGGGTGCCTCGCTGGCCGAGGTCCTCTACGAGTCGGATCTGGCAGCCGGCGACTTCGTCCGCTGGGTCAAGCAGCTCATCGACCTGACCGAACAGGTTGCCGACGCAGCCGGCCCGACGCCGCTGCGGAAGACGGCCCGCGCAGTCACCGAACAGATCCGTCGCGGCGTCATCGCCTACGCGTCGGTGGTCGACGAACCGGACAGTTAGACGAGAACCGCTACTGACCCGATCCTCCTGTAGACAAAGGGTTTCGACTTCATCTACAGGAGGATCACGTCAGTGGAACTGTCGCGCCGCACCCTCGGCAAGCTCACCGTCGCCGCCGGAGCATCAGCAGTCATCGGTACTACGGTCGCCCGGTCCGCCGGTGCTGACACCACATGGCGCGCAACCGGCACCGCAGTACCGGCGCTGGCTGGTTTCGACAACGAGCTGAAGAGCTTCATGCAGGCACGCGGCGTCACGGCCGGCCAGATCGCGGTCACCTACAAGGGCCGCCTGGTGCTTGCCCGCGGCTACAGCACGGTCAGCACGCTGGACGTTCAGCCGACGTCGCTGTTTCGCGTTGCCAGCTTGACGAAGTCGTTCACTGCAGCAGCGATCCTGAAGCTGGTCCAGGATGGGAAGCTGAGCCTGACGACGCCGGTGACGTCGATCCTCACCTTCACCCCGCCGACCGGGCAGACCGTCGATCCGCGGCTGAAGACAGTGACGATCAAGCGGCTGCTGCAGCACCTCGGCGGGTGGGATCGCGACGTGTCGGGCGACCCGCTCGGCATGGACGGGACGATCTCCCAGGCGCTCGGCGTACCGATGGAGCTGCAGCACGCCGACCTCATCAAGTTCATGGCGGGGCGCACACTCGACAATGCGCCGGGCGCGAAGGTTGCCTACTCCAACTACGGCTATCTGCTGGCCGGCCGGGTGATCGAGAAGGTGTCCGGGCTGAGCTACGCGACGTACGTGCAACAGAAGCTGCTGACGCCGCTGAAGATCACCCGGATGAAGCTCGGGCAGACTCTGGTGAAGCAGGCGGGTGAGGTGCCGTATGAGTCGCAGTACACGGCGCGCACGGTGCTGGACAACTCGGGCAAGATCGTCCCCGCGCCCTACGGATCGTTCAGCATGCGCCTCCACGACGCCAACGGCGGTTGGCTTTCCAGCGCACCGGATTTGGTGCGCTGGGCAAGGATGTTCGATGCGCCGTCGACCGTTCTGAACAGCACGTCCCTGGCGAGCGTCTGGGCGAAGCCGGAGACCGGCGTCCAGGACGGCTGGTACTACGGGATGGGCTGGCAGGTTCGCCCGACGACCGGGCGGCACCGGTCGCAACACCTGGCACACCGGCAGCCTGCCGGGTACCTTCACGCTGCTCGTCCGCACGTACAACGGGATGAGCTGGGCCGCGCTCTTCAACCGCCGCGACGACGCCAGTGGGAAGTCTTACGGCGACATCGACGCGGCCATGTGGAACGCCGCCGCGACCGTCAAGACCTGGCCCACCAACGACCTGTTCCCCAAGTACTTCCCTGCTTAGTACATCAGAGCGCGGAAGTGGGGATCGGTCGTCTGGCCCTCGCCGACCATCGCGCTGAGGACTTCGCGCACTGCGTCGATCGCCGCATCGCCATGGGTCTTGCGGAGGCGGCGCTCGTAGGACTGGTGGAACTTCCGCGCCGCCGCGAGCGCCGCCTCGCCGCGTTCTGACAGGTGCAGGAGGCGTGCGCGTCCGTCCGTCGGATCGGGTCTCCGTACGACGAGCCCTCGGCGCTCCATGTCGTCGACGATCTGGCCGGCGCCCTGCTTGCTGATGCCGAGTCGCTCGGCCAGGGCGCTGATCGTCATCGGTGCCGCGCCGAGGGTGCGGAAGACGAAGCCGTCCGAATGGCCTTGTTCGTCGATGCCCTGGGCCGCCATCGAGGCCCGGAGTTCGCGGACGAACTCCTGGTCGGCCAGCAGCAGCAGGATCCCGAAATCGGGCTTGCGTGAAGCAGTCATGTCGTCCATGATAGACAAGTCGAGTTGAACAAGTCAGCTTGTCTAAATAGTCAGGGGGACAGATGCAGATCATTCGTGCGACCGATGCGCCGAGGTTCCAGCTTCCGGGGGTCGAGTTCACCGTTCTGGCCGCGCCCAGCAGTGGTTCGGCAGGCCTTTGCACCTGGCGGCTGTCGGTCGACGTCGGGGTGAACAACGACGAGCCGCACACGGTCGACCGCGACGAGGTGTTCATGGTGCTCTCGGGCACCGTCCGGGTCACCACGGACGGCGACAAGCTCGGCCCGGGCGACGCCATCGTCGTACAGGCTGGGGAGCCGATCCAGCTCGCCAATCTCGGCGAGACCAAGGCTGAGCTCTATGTCGCCGTCACTGCAGGCTTCACCGGCACGATGGCGGACGGCAGCACCGTCCAGCCGCCATGGGCTCAGTAGCACCGCTTAGCAGCGTCGTAGGGGAGCGGTGTAGGTCGTGTTGCTGGCGGTGGCTACGTAGTAGTCAGTGACGTAGCTACCGTCGGTCAGCCGGTCCCACACCGAGGTAGTACCGACTTTGGTGCCCGGTGCTTGGCAGGTGATCCACGCGAGGGCGCCGGCATTGAGCGCGCCGAGCACGGCGTACGACGTACCGGGGCCGCTCCGCCTGCTCAAGCCGGCCGTCGTGGTCTGGAACGGCAGACTGCAGCCGGGGATCGGTGCGCTGTAGGTCGTGTTGGACGGCGTGTTCACGTAGTAGTCGCTGACGTAACCGCCGACGATCAGCTTGTTCCAGACCGTCGTCGTGCCCACCTTGGTGCCGTAGGTCTGGCAGGACACCCACACAGTCGAGCCACTCGGATAGGTGGCAACTACCGGGTACGCCGTGGTTGGGCCGCTGCGGGCGGTCAAGGTGGCCGTTGTCTGGTAGGCAAAGCCGACTGCACCGACCGGTGCATCGAAACGGTCGTTGTCGATGTTCAGGGTGACACCGCCGTACGTCTCGGTGTGATCGCCCCGGTACTGCTTGGCCCGCTGGCCAACACTCCAGTAGAGGTTGGAGACGGTCGGCCAGTTGATCAGTGACGAGTTCAGATCCCATCGGGCGATCCACAGTGCGTCCGGTCGTGCGTAGGAGGTGGAGTTGTAGACCTGTGCGAGGTGGACCGCCCCGGAGTCCTGGTGTGCGTACACACCGGCCAGGAAGCCGCGTCTGTGCAGTTCTTTGGTCCACCAGGTCAGGTAGCTGAGCACTGTGGCTCTGCAGCTCGCATTGTTGACGTCGTAGTGCTCCATGTCGTTGTAGATCGCACTGCCGGCTATCAATCCGAGTGCTCGCGCCTTGTTGAACGCATCAGTGGCAGCAGCCTGTCCCTTGCGTTCCGGGAGCGCTCGCTGAGATCTTCTGCGAGGTCGTCCTGGTGCTGCAGGGGGCCTGCAGTCCGATGTAGATGGGGATCAACTTCCAGCCCATCCTGGTCACGCTGCTCACCCAGCTCGACGTGAGTTGCGGCTGCGCGCAGCCACGGTTCACGCCGCCGATGTAGATGCCGATCGCCTTGTACGGCGATGACTTCCAGGCGGTCATCTGGGCGACGGTTGGCGCCGTACAGGTGTCGAATGCCAATCCGACGTACCGGTTGGAGACCGAGCCACTCGGATAGACGAGGCTCGTCGTCGGTTCTGCTCCGGCCGGCACCGCTCCACTCATCAGGAGCGCCCCGACCGCCAACCCCACTACTGCCTTGATGGAAATCATTGCCCCCACCCCCTGGAACCAAGTAGACGCCTGCGGGGACGGTGTTGCCTAGAGGTTCTCCCCGGCGTCCGGCAATATGTGGACTTCAGCGGTCTGGCGAAGGAGGAACCATGGCGGAGCCGACGATTGTCGAGCGGGACGAGCAGCCGTACGTCGCGTTGCGGGGGAAGGTGGCGATGGACGGGATCGGCGCATTCGCCGACCGGATGCACGAGGTGATCGGCTGGATCGCGGCGCGCAACATCGAGCCGGTGGGCGCACCGTTCTTCAAGTACGACGTGGTCGACATGGACGCGGGTCTGGTGATGGAGATCGGCTTCCCGATCGAGGAACGCCACAGCGGCGAGGAAGAGATCGTCGGCGGCGTCCTCCCCGCCGGCCGCTACGCCAGTGTTACCCACCACGGCCACCCCGACGGCCTCCTCGGCGCCACCCGCGATCTCCTCGCCTGGGCCGAAAAAGAAGGCCACGAATGGGACGCCAACGGCAACAACTGGACCTGCCGCCTGGAAATCTACAAATCCGACCCCCGCGAGGTCCCCGACATGAACGACTGGGAAACCGAACTCCTCTTCCGCCTCCGCGACTAATTAACCTGATGGCGGCGAGGGGTGCGCGTCCGTAGGGTTGCTGGAATGTCGACGTGGAGTGTGCCTGAGCGGGTTGTGCCGCCGAACAATCCGATCGATGAGCGGGCCGCGCTTGAGGACCGGCTTGAGTTCCACCGCACGACCTTGCTGATGAAGTGTGGCGGGCTGACGCCGGAGCAACTGGCACTGCGATCGGTGCCTCCGTCGAGACTCTCGCTGCTCGGCCTTGTCCGGCACATGTCTGGCGTCGAGGCCTGGTTCCACGAGTACGACGATCTGCCGGATTCCCAGTATTTCTGGGACTACGTGCCGGGCGTTACCGGAGGCAGCGACGAGGTCGACATCGCCCACGCCGACGAAGACCTGGCGAGCTACCTGGCCTGTGTCGACCGCTCCCGAAAAGCAGTAGCCGGCCTCAGCCTCGACGCAGTCAGCCCCGGCGAGGACTACACCCTCCGCTGGATCTACCTCCACCTGATCGAGGAATACGCCCGCCACAACGGCCACGCAGACCTCCTCCGCGAACGAATCGACGGCGCCACCGGCGAATAGCCTGCTACGGCGTGGTTCAGCCGGTTGTGTGTCCGGCCTGCTTGAGGTTTGCCTGGTGGGGGCCGGCGAGCCAGTCTTGCTGCAGTCGCGCGTCGAGCGGGTCCTCTCCTCGGCGGAGGGCGTCGATGTAGGAGTGGTCGGCGGCGAAGCGGGCGGCTACTTCGGGGCCTTTGGCAACGGAGCCGTGGCCGGGAATCAGGACGGTGACGTGGCGGGCAGCCCGATGGAGCTGGTCGAGTGCTGTCTCGTAGGCGCTCAGCTGATCGGAGCGGCGAGGATCGAAGAGCGGGATGAGTACGTCGGACAGCATGTCGCCGGCGATCAGGACGCCACGGTCCTTCAGAAGAATCGCAGCATGGCCGATGGCGTGCGCATCGTGCTCGATGATCTCGCCCGGCAAGGGCCCGCCGTCCGCGGGCAGCGGCGTGAGAAGCCCAATCAGCTCGAGCGGAATCCCCGACGCACTCTCCGCCGCCATCGCCTGCGCCCGCTCCCGAGCTCCACCGGCAACCTCCGCGCACCCAGCGGTGCCGTAACGCGGAACATCACCAAACCGCGAATGCCACAGCAGATGATCCCAGTGCGGATGCGTAGAAAACCCAGCAACCACAGGAATACCAAGCCCATCCACATCATCAGCAAGCTGCTCCAGATCGTCCCCACCAATCCCGGGATCGATCAGCACCAACCCACCCTCCCCACGCACCACAACGGCATTACTCCAAACCCACTCGCTCTGCCGCACCCAAACCCCATCAGCCACCTGCGTCAACATCCGCCCACCTTCCCAGTTCCGCCCACCCAACACGAGATGCGACGCTCTCACCCGTTGCGGACGAAGCCCAATTCATTGCCATCCGGGTCCGCGATCGTGAACTTCCGCGTCCCGTACGGCGTATCGAACAGCGGCTCGACAACCACAGCCACCTCCCGCACCTCCTGCCAAAGCGCGTCCGGATCATCAACACTGAAGTTGAACCGCCCGCCTCGCCCTTCAGCCTCCATCACCGCAAACGTCGCACCACCCTGTGCCTTGAAATGGGCATAATTCGGCGCCTCCGGCGGCCAATACGCCTCGACCTCAAACCCCAGAACCGTCGTGTACCACTCGACGGCCGCCTTCAGATCAGCCACATTCGCCCGCACATGCTCAAGCCGAGTCCCAACCATCCCCCGACCCTGCCACACGCCATGGACAGGCGAGTCGGGTCTCGTTAGGTAGAAAGTTTCCAATTTTGCTTGGGTCTGGGAAATTTCTGATCTGGGGAGTACAAAGAGGTGCTGTAGGTCTTACCGCCCCTAGACCTGGAGGTACTGATGGACGTCATGTACGGACTTGTCGGCGAGGCATCGTGGTTCTGTTGCGGGAACGCATGGGGACCCTGCGCGAGCACCGGGACCGGTGCTTGTGGGACGTGTCATTCGGGGAATTTTCAGCACGCTTGGACGAACACTTCGGACGCCTGTTACTCGATCACGCGGCCGGACAACTGCGGGGTCACCGGGGTGTCCCGCCGGACGTGTGGGTTCCGGCACGCGACGACGAACCTGTGCAACGGCGCACGGGTCGTCACGTCGATCGCGGACTGTGGGCCGCGGACCAGGTCGTTCTGTGGTGAGCGCGCTTGCTGCGGAGGAACGTGTGCGTCGAACCGGGTCATCGATCTGACCCCGGCGGCGTTCACGCGGATCGGCAGCCTGAACTCCGGGCTGATTCCGGCCGGCATCGATGTGGGATGAGGTGAGCTGAGATGACTTCCACGATGGATCGCCGTGCTCTGCTCACGCGGGCTGCCCTGGGTGCGACCGGTTTGGTCGCGGCCAGTGCGATGGGCTCGCTCGCCCCGGAGGCTGCCTTCGCGGTATCGCCGGCAGCCTCGCCGGATCCGGGTGCGCCGGATCCCAATTTCGCGGAAGGTCTGATCACCGGCCGCAACCAGGATCTCCTGCAGGTGCAGGGATCCGACGGCCGGCTGCACAAGATCCAGCTGACCGGAGTCACCAGCATCTGGAAGCTGCAGCCGACCACGATCGACCAGGCGAAGATCGGCGACGGGCTGTACGCCCGCGGCGTCAAGATGCCGAACGGCGTCCTGGCGGCGGAGTCGGTGTGGATCAACATCGTCAACCTGGACGTGATGATCAACTCGATCAGCAAGACCGGGCTGAACCTGGATCACTTCGGCCAGAAGATCTTCGGTCATGTGCAGCAAGGGATCACCGCAGCCGCGTACAACGGCACACCGGCGATCTCGGACCTGTCCTTGCTGAAGGTCGGCCGGCACGTTCAGGTGATCGGCGCCTGGCGACCCGGCACCAGCGAGATCGACATCGCGACGATCTACGCGGCGAGCTGACCGGGAGGCCGCGATGTTCGCACAGCAGGTGGCGGCCGCCCAGCCGCTGCTGATCGGATTGCTTCTCCTCTGGACGTCGTACGGCAAGCTGGCCGATCCAGAGGAAGCAGACAAGACCGCGCTCCCGAGGCTCGTCGGCGAGAACCGGGCCAAGCCCGTCTATCGCGCTGTCGGCGTCATCGAGGCGGTCCTGGCCCTCGCGCTTCTGAGTCCGCCCGCCTGGACCGCAGAGGTGCTCGCCGCAACAGCGCTCGGTCTCGGGTTCACCGGCTACCTGGTCTACGCCAAGGTCGTCGTACCGGAGGCATCGTGCGGTTGCGCCGGCAAGTCGGCAAAACCCGTTGGTTACCGCTCGATCGCGCGCGCATTGTTGCTGACAGCAACGGCAACGGTCGCGCTGACGACCTCCCAAGGATGGTGGTCGGCCGGACCGGCCGCGGCCGTCCTGATCGCCGAAGCGGCCTTGTTCGTGGCACTGTCGCCCGAGCTCGACCGCTACTGGCTCCTGCCCCTTCGACGGCTGCGCGTCCGGCTCAGCCACCCACTCGCTGGTACGGCGAGCAACGCCGTACCGCTCGCCGCCACCCAGCGCCGCCTGCTCCACAGCCCCGCCTATCGCGCGGTGACCGGACTGCTCAGGTCCGACATCCGTGACTACTGGGACGAAGAGGATTGGCGGTTCGTCAGCTACACCGCCCGGTACGACGGTCGCCCGGCAACCGCCGTTTTCGCCTTACCGCACGGCGATTCGGCGCCGGAGTCCGTCCGGGTCGCCGTCGTCGACGAGTCGTCGGGACAAACCCTCTACCGGCCTGCGCTCCTGAGCCTGGCCGGCTAGCCGACCCAGCCCTCGCGGAGCTGACCGAACAGCTCCGCGAGGGATCGTCTAGGCAGCGACCGGGAGCAGAAGATCTCGGAGTTCCCGGGCGGCGGTGAAGCCGGCTCGGTTGCCGCCGATGGTGCTGGCTGACGGGCCGTAGCCGATCAGGTGGACGCGCGGATCCAGGACCGTGTGAGTGCCGTCCATGCGGATACCGCCGGACGACTCGCGCAGATGAAGCGGCGCCAGGTGGCCCAGGTCGGCGCGGAAGCCAGTTGCCCAGAGGATCGCGTCGACGTCCTCGGTGCGGCCGTCGGACCACTGCACCCCGGTCGGAGTGATCCGCTCGAACATCGGCAGCCGGGTGTAAACACCGCGCCGGTACGCCGCTTGCTCCTGTTCACGTAGCTGCAGCCCGGTCACACTCACCACGCTCTTCGGAGGCAGCCCAGCGCGAACCCGTTCCTCCACCTTCGCGATGATCCTGCGCCCGAGCTCCGGCCCGAACTCGCCATCCGTACGCCACTCGGGCGGCCGGCGCGTGACCCACGTAGTACGGGCGACCTCTGAGATCTCCGCGAGGAGCTGGACAGCAGATGCACCACCGCCGACAACGAGCACGTGCTTCCCTGCGAACTCCGAGGCCCCGTTGTAGTCGGCAGTGTGGAGTTGCCGACCGGTGAAGGTCTCGATCCCCGGATACCAAGGAATGAACGGCCGATCCCACGTACCGGTCGCGTTGACGATCGCCTCGGCGCGATAGCTGTCGTGATCCGTCCGAACCAGATAGCCGTCGCCGTCCCGCTGCACGCTCTCCACGCCCACCGGCCGTACCACCGGCAAGTCGAACCGAGCCTCGTACTCCGCGAAGTACTGCGGCACGAACTCGTTCGCCCGCTCGTCACCGGCACTCGCCGGTACTGCGACGCCCGGCAGGTTGGCGATCCCGTGCACGTCGTGCATGGTCAGCGAGTCCCAGCGATGCTGCCACGCCCCACCGGGTGCCGGGTTGCGATCGAGGACCAGCACCCCGTCGTACGGGCTGAATCCCATTCTGACCAGGTGATACGCGGCCGAGAGTCCGGCCTGACCGGCTCCGATTACCACCACCTGGGTTGTCTTCACAGGAAAGTTCAACGTCTGAAACAGGCCGAGATCTTCCCGTGCCCGTTGTTACGGTGACAGTCAGCGCAGGAGGGGAGAGGTTGCATGGTGCAGTTTCGTTCGGCCGGACCGGGAGACGCCGAGCGGGTGGCGTTGCTGCATGCCGACAGTTGGCGGCGCCACTACCGGGGCGCGTTCGCCGACTCGTTCCTCGATGGGGACATCGAGACCGAGCGCCGGGCGGTCTGGTCGTCGCGACTCGCCGCGCCGGAACGTACCGCGACCATCGTTGCCGAGGAGGGTGAGCAGTTGGTCGGGTTCGTCCACGTCGAGTTCGACGCGGATCCGAAGTGGGGCAGCTTGGTCGACAACCTGCACGTCCGGCACGACCAGCGCCGTACGGGCGTCGGCAGGCAACTGCTGGCCCGAGCCGGACAGGCCGTCGCCGACCAGGCGAACAGCGACTCGATCTACCTGTGGGTCCTCCAGCAGAACACCGCCGCGCAGCAGTTCTACCTGGCCGTCGGAGCCACCTGCGTCGAGACCGCGCCGGTGTCACCGCCGGGCGGAGACCCGGCCCGCCTCAACGGCGCCCCCGACAGCCTCCGCATGGTCTGGTCCGACGCCGGCCAGCTAGCAGCTACTTAGTCCCAGCTGTTGTCGATGCGGCGGTGGTACCGCTGTCCGGCCTTGCCGCCGACGAGTGCCGCGAGCAGCGTCACCACCAGCAGCGCAGCACCGGCGATCACTCCACCGGTCGTGAGATCAGCATCCGCGATCGGCACCGACGGCAGATCCAGACGATTCACCAGGTCGTACTGCGAATCGGCCAGCACCCCGAGCCCGACCGCGATCAGTACGACGACCAGCCCGATCGCCCACACGCCGAAGGCCTGCCGAGCCCCGTCGAACCGCGCCAGCCGACCGGCGACGTACCCGCCGTTGTAGCAAGCGATCGCCAGCATCACGATGACCACCGCGGCAGTCGCGATCGCGATGGCTCCGGCATGAGCATCGAACGTGCTCCGCTCGAAGGTGACTGCATAGTCGACCCCCGCCGCGACAGCGACGATGATCCCGGTGATCAGCACAGTCAGGCCGACAGCGATCAGCCAGCCGAAGAACGCGGCCCCGCTCTTGAACCCGCGGTACGCCGGGTCGACCTCTGCTGCGCTCGAGGTCTGCACGTCCGCCCGGTGGGTAGCGCGCCGCTCTTCTTCCTGCTGGAAGTCCGGTACAGCAGCAACCGGCTCCTGGACTGCGGTCCGTTCCATGTCAGCTCTCCTCACAAGACGGCCCCGTCTGGTAACTCCCAGTACCCCAGGGCCCGGCCGTACATGCGTCAGTCGAGCAGAGCGTCGATCTTGTCGTGGTAGCGCTGACCCGTCTTGCCTCCGAGCAACGCGGCAAGCAGCGGAAGCATGAGGACCGCAGCAGCGGTGATGAGTCCACCAGTGAGCAGGAAGTCGTTCGTGAGCGGCACGTCCGGCCGATCCACCCGGCTAGCCAGGTCGTACTGGCTGTTCAGGAACGCACCGGCAGCGGCAGCGAGCATCACCAGCAGTAGCGAGATCATCCAGACCCCGAACCCCTGCCGCGCCCCGTCGAACCGCGCCAGCCGCCCGGCGACGTACCCGCCGATGTAGAAGGCAAGACTCAGCACCAGCACGAAGACAGCAGCGGCAGTGATCGCCGATGCAGCCAGCCTGCTCCTTAGCGTCGGCTCTGGTGTAGTCCAGAACCGAGCTGGCGCCGACGCCGAGTCCGGTGACTACGAGCGTCAGCAGCACGATCATCGAGAGCATGATCAGCCAGCCGAAGAACGCAGCGCCGTACTTGAACCCCCGGTACGTCGGGCGCTCGTCCCGGCCGAGCGGCGTCTCACTAGGCAGCGGCTTGTCCGGGACCAGCGTCACACTCGTCATCGCCCGATGAGCGGCAGCCCGCGCCTCCTCATAACGCTGAGTACTCGCCACCGGCTCAACACTCGCCACCGGTATCGCACTCGCTACAGGCTTGCTGCTTGCTGCCACCGGCTGGGTCAAGGTGTCACTGTCGCCGTACTGATTCACTGTCGATCTCCTCACGGGGGGTGCGCCCGCCGAGGGCCCTACCCCTCAAGGCAACAGGTCATGCAGACCAGGCAGTGGATTTAACCGACGCCTTGCCCACCCGGATACCGCCGAGGCGTAAACACCAGCGGCCCCGACGGTCGCTGCACGGTCTGCGTCTGCGACGAGCCGATCAGCAGCAGGCAGCGCATGTCGACCTGGTCAGGCTTCAACTCACCCAGCGTCGTGACCGTGACCGTCTCCTCAGCCCCGCCCACGTTCCGCCCGATCACCACCGGCGTACCGGGCTCCCGATGCTCCAGCAGAAGCTCCTTGGTGGCAGCGACCTGCCAGGTCCGCGACTTGGATGCCGGGTTGTAGATCGCGATCGCCAGGTCAGCAGTAGCCGCCGCAGTCAGCCGGGCAGCGATCACGTCCCAAGGCTTCAAGCGATCCGACAGCGACAACACGCAGTAGTCATGTCCCAGCGGCGCACCCACCCGACTGGCAACGGCCTGTGCAGCGGTCATCCCAGGCAGCACGTTCAAAACGACATCGGCGTACTCCGGTTCGCCCGCTACCTCGGCGACAGCGCTCGCCATCGCAAACACCCCCGGATCACCGGACGACACCACGACGACCCGCGAACCCTTGCGCGCCAGGTCGAGCGCGAAAGCGGCCCGCTCGGACTCGACCTGGTTGTCCGACCCGTGCTTACGCTGCCGAGCACGATCCGGCAGCCGATCGACGTACGGGCCGTAGCCGATCAGATCGTCCGCGGCGGCGATCGCGGCCCGCACCTCAGGCGTCATCCACTGCGGACCGGCGGGCCCGAGCCCGACCACCGTCACGGACCCTTCGCCGTCCATCCGAGTCACGGTGGCAGGTGCGACGAAGTTGTTGATCGGGCTGGGCAGGAGAGCCAGTGAGAAGTACGGCACCGAGTCCGGATCGACGTCAGCGAGCGGAGCGGTCCGCTGCTCGCTAGTGGTCGCGCGTTCGACGTACCAGGCCTCGTCCAGTCGCCCAGAAAGCTCGAAAGCCTCCCGTACGCCGGCGAAGGTGCGCCCGAGTTTCATGACTGCAGCCGCGTCGGTAGTGCGCAGCCGCTCCGCGAGTACGTCGGGAGGCAGCGTCCCCGGCAGCACGGTCAGCACCTCATCGCGCTCGCACAGCGGACGACCCAGTACTGCGGCAGCGGCGCTCACCGACGTCACCCCCGGCACCACCTCGCACTCGTACCGGTCCGCGAGGCGCTTGTGCATGTGCATGTAGGACCCGTAGAACAGCGGATCGCCCTCGGCCAGTACGACGACGTCGCGCCCGGCATCGAGATGCGCAGCGAGCCGCGTGCGCGCACTCGGCGTAGAAGTCGTCCATCGCGCCCTGGTAGCCGCCTGGATGATCCGTGGTCTCAGTGGTCAGCGGGTACACGAGGTGTTCCTCGACCTGACCGTCGCGCAGGTACGGCGCGGCCACCGAACGAGCGATGCTGCGCCCGTGCCGCGCACTGTGGAACGCGATCACGTCCGCGGCGCCGATCAGCCGGGCGGCCTTCACCGTCACCAGTTCGGGGTCGCCCGGGCCGAGCCCGACGCCCCACAGCCGTCCGGTCATTCTTCCTCGCTCGCTATCGCGTTGATCGCGGCCGCGGTGATCGCGCTGCCGCCCCGCCGGCCCCGGACCACCAGGTAGTCCAGTCCGAGGTCGTTGTCTGCCAAGGCTTGTTTGGATTCGGCCGCGCCGATGAACCCGACCGGGATCCCCAGTACGGCGGCCGGCTCGCGGCGCGCCGTCGCGGATCAGCTCGAGCAACCGGAACAGCGCGGTCGGAGCGTTGCCGATAGCAACCACCGAGCCTTCGAGCCGGTCGGCCCAGAGGTCGAGCGCCGCCGCACTTCTCGTGGTCTGCAATTCCTTGGCCAACTCCGGCACCCCAGGATCGCTCAGTGTGCAGATCACCTCGTTGTCGGCCGGCAGCCGTCGCCGGGTCACCCCGGCGGCAACCATCGCCGCGTCACACAGGATCGGCGCACCGGCCTGCAGCGCGGCTCGGGCCGACTTCACAACCCCTGTGGAATAAGCGATATCCGCGACCAGGTCGGTCATCCCGCAGGCATGGATCATCCGTACGGCGACCTGCGCCACGTCGGCGGGCAGCCCGTCGAGCGCCGCCTCCGCGCGGATCGTCGCGAACGACTGCCGGTAGATCTCGGCGCCGTCCGTCACGTACTCGTACCTGCTCACCGTGCTCCTCTCGCGGCCGCAACGGCCTGCGCCAACTCGTCTTCCACCGGTACGCCGTCGATCGCATACCCCTTGCCAAGGGCAACCAAGTCGACAAATCCATCAGTCGGCTTGCCACACCGCCGCTCACAACCGGACCAATGCACGGCCCGCCGGCCGGGGATCCGCGCCATCACCTCACGCGCATCCGCCCGGACATCCGCCAACGCCTTCGCACACCCAGGCTTCCCCGCACACGCCGTCACCCCGTTCCAGGGCGACTCACTCTCCACCACCAGCCCAGCAGACACCAACTGCGGCACCACATCAGCCCCAACCCCAGCCAGTACTACGGACCGCCACGGCGTAACCCGCACCTGCCCAGCACCTACCTCGGCCAACTCCGCCAGCACCGCAGCCTGCTCACCCGACAAACTCCCCATCGGCACAGCAACCACCGCCACGCCCTGGCCACCGACTCCCTCGACCACCCCAGCCACCGGGCGCGCGGCGCCGGAGTCCGGGCTGAGCTCGCGCACTGCTGGAGACGGGAGACCCAGCCGTGCGTAGATCCGCGCTGCCCCGTCCACAAGCTCCGAGATCCGCCAAGCTTCCGAGTCTTGGGCAGTGCGTTCAGCTAGGAACGCCTCTGCAGCCGCGACCATGACCGACGGCACGTCTTCCACTGGAACCTGTGCCCCGCGCAGCTCGCCACCGAGTAGCAGGGCTGCCTCGGTCGCGCCGGGGAGGATCTGTACAGCTACATCTGCTCGGAGCGCAGACAGGTCGCCTCTGCCGTCGTCTAGGGCGAAGAGGAAGCGTCCGGGGAGGTCGGCGAGTGAGGGAGTGGCGCAGAGGAGGCGGTCTAGGGCAGCGGCGAGCGGGAGTACGTCGTACAGGCTGTGCTCGTCCAGGCCGGAGAGTGGGGAGGCGAGGATGTTGCGTACGCGCTCGTGGGTGATCGACGGCAGCAGCCCAGCGGCGTACAGACGGTCAGAGAGCGCCTGAGGGGCGCCGGGGCGCAGCGCGCGGATCTGGATGTTGCCGCGCGAGGTCAACTCCAGGTTGCCGTCACCCAGCTCACTGGAGGCAGCAGCGAGCACCCGCAGCTGCGAGGAGCTCAGCACTCCACCAGGCAGCCGCACGCGCGCCAGCCCGCCGTCAGCCGCCTGATGCACGGCCAGAACCCCCGGACAACGGTCCGGTTGGGTCCTGGCCGAGCTGTTCACAGCCGTGATGCTACGTCCCGGCGACCTGGTGTGTTTCCGGTCACTTCACAGCAGGGCGTGCGGGTACTCCGGGGAGCGGCCCTGGAACGACAGGATGCCCGGGTTCTTGATCCGCCCGTGCTGGATCTCGATGGCCCGCCGGATCGTCTCGTCGGCCTGCCAGGTCTCGGCGCCGCCCAGGACGGGTTCGAGGTACGGCAGGAGGGCTTCGCTGATCTCCCAGCTAGCCGAGTTCCACAGGTACGACGGGGTGTGGTCGACGCCGTAGTACGTGATGTTGTCGCCGACAGTGAAGGTCGGCTCGTTGAAGCCGGTCGGCCGGGCCCAGCTGAAGCCCATCCCCAGGTCACAGGAGACGTCGATGATCAGGCTGCCCGGCTCGAGCTGTGCCAGGTCCTCCTCGATCAGGAAGGTCAGTGGCGCGTCCGGGTCCTGCAGCACGCAGTTGACGATGATGTCGTGCTCGGCCAGGAACCCGGCCAGCGGAACCCGCCCGTCCTCCAGCAGCGCGTGGCTGCGCCGGGGATCGAGCTTGGCGCCCGGCTCGACCTCGTCCTGGTCGTACTGGACCATCCGCGCCGAGTGGATCGGTGAGCTGACGGCGGCCACGTCGCGACCGGTCAGGATGTCGACATCGTGGATGCCGTGCGCGTTCAGCGCAGTGACGGCGCCACGCGCGGTCGCACCGAACCCGATCACGACAGCGTTCAACCGACGGCCGTAGTCGCCGGTCGAGCCGATCAGCTCCAGCGCGTGCAGTACAGAGCAGTAGCCGGCCAGCTCGTTGTTCTTGTGGAACACGTGCAGGTTGAAGCGCCCGTCCGCGGTCCAGTGGTTCATCGCCTCGAACGCGATCAGCGTCAGCTCGCGGTCGATCGCCAGCTGCGTGAGCTTCTCGTCCTGGACACAATGCGGCCAGCCCCAGAGCACCTGGCCCTGGCGCAGCTCGCCGACGTCCTCGATCTGCGGCTTCGGCAGCAGGATAATGTCCGCCGTCGCGATCAGTTCTTTCCGGTCCAGGAGGCCGGCTACCGATCGCGACAGCTGTGCATCGGAGACCCCGAACTGTTCGCCGTACCCGGATTCGAGGTAGATGCGCTGCCGCAGGTCCTCGTCGATTCGCTCGAAATGGTTGGGATGGATGGGCAGTCGGTGCTCGTTCTCCTTGCGAGAACGGCCTACGACGCCGAGAGTCAGTTGGTCCACAAGGGCCCCTTTGGTTACTGCCTGTTTAGCACAGATGCCGTCAGCCCACTCCTGATCAGGACCGCGACCAGCCCCGCCACCAGGCCGCCACAGACCATCGCGGTCGACACAGAACTACCGTCCACCACCAGCCCACCAACCAAGGCTCCCAGCGACAATGTCGCTTGGAACGAAGACGTGAACACGACCGTCGCCGCCTCCCGCGCCTCAGGCGCCGCTTGGGCAAACCAGGTCATCGAGCAGACCGGCACTGCGCCGTACGCGAGTCCCCACACCACCAGCAACACGACCGCCCCACCCGTACTACGGCCGACAACCGGCATCAGCAGAGTTGCCCCCGCCAGGAGCCCAGCACTCGCCGCGAAGGTAGCCCGCAGCCGCCTCGCGGCCGTAGTGCCGGCCACTAGGTTGCCGACGAAGCCGGCTGCGCCGTAGATGAGCAGTAAGCCGCTGATGTGGTTCGCGGGGACGCCAGTGATGTCACGCAAGAACGGGCCTATGTAGGTGTAGGTGCTGAAGTGCGCTGTGACAATCAGGCACGTCACGAGCAACCCGGTGCGAGTGCCGCGCAGGGTGAGCAGGTGCCGCAGTACGGAGAGCTCAGTGGCCTGCAGCGGCGGCAACGGAGGCACAGACCAAAGCAGAGCCACCAGTACGCCGGCTGTCAGAAACCCCAGTACTACGAATGACGTCCGCCACCCGGTGTGCTCTCCAAGGAAAGTCCCGGCCGGTACGCCGAGCACTGAGCCGAGTGGAACTGCGGAGAAGATGACCGCCGTTGCTCGGGCGACCCAGCGCTCCGGTACGAGTCGCACTGCCAGACCGGCGCCGATCGACCAGAAACCGCCGATGGTCATGCCGACCATGACCCGAGCGACCAGCTCCAGCCAGTACGTCGGTGCTACCGCGGCTAGGACGTCGGAGACGGCCAGCAGGACCATCAGCGCGGCCAGCATGAGCCGTCGATCGAGTCTGGCGGTCAGCACCGTGATCACCGGAGCTGCGATCGCGGCGACGAAGCCGGGGATCGTCATCAGCAGGCCGGTGCGGCCGGGGGAGAGGTCGAAGCTGGGGCCGATCGTGGTGAGCAGGCCGATCGGGAGGATCTCGGTGGTGACGATCGAGAAGATCCCCAGCGTCACGGCGATCACCCCGAGTACCGGCGTACGGGTGGTTTCGATGACTGACATAGGAACCAGTCCAGCGGCTGCGACGGGGCTGGACTGGCGGAAATGCGACTGCCTGATCGAGCATGACCGCAATGTCGTTTTCCTGCTTGTCGGTGGCTTTCGGCATGATCTTCGGGATGGAGCCTCGTGAAAGACCGTTTCCGGAGATGGATGTCACGCTGGCCGAGGCGGTGGTGGGGTTTCTGCAGTTCGTGCACACGACTGCGGTGAACAAGGTGGCCGGTCTCGACGAGCAGCAAGCGCGGGCGACGCCGCTGCCGACCTCACCGGTGATGAATCCGCTCGGCCTGATCAAGCACCTCACCGCGGTGCAGCGTCAGCACATCCAGCGAACCATCGGTGGACGCGAGCTGCCGTCGCTGTGGCGCTCCGACGACCACGATTTCGAGTTCCGCGTCGGCGCCGACGAGACGATCGCGTCCGTGATCGCGGCGTACGACGCTGAGTGGGAGCTGACCCGGGAGACGCTCCGCACCGCCGACTGGACCGCGCTGGTGGCCGGCGGCAACGGCCCGGTCCGCGCGGAACGCCTGCTCACCGACGTCCTCCAGGAATCAGCCCGCCACCTGGGCCACCTCGACATCCTCCGAGAACTCATCGACGGCGCCAAAGGCGAGTAGGCCCCGGATTGTTCTGGTGCGGGATCATCTTGAAGTAGATGATCCCGCGCTAGGATGAGTTCATGGCGAAGACTCCCCTCCGGAAGGTTCCGGATCTGACCGGGCTCCTCAACCACGCCGGTCACGTGCTCGAGACCCAGCTCACCGCCGCGCTCGCGGAGATCGGCCTGACGCCGCGCATGCAGTGCGTGCTGCTCAATGCGCTGGGGGAGGAGCGCACCCAGATCCAGCTCGCCGAGCTCGCGTACCTCGACAAGACCACGATGGTCGTCACCGTCGACGCCTTGGAGAAGGCCGGCTACGCCGAGCGGAAGCCGTCCGCGACCGACCGCCGGGCGCGGATCATCGCCGTCACCGAGGCCGGTGCCGAGATCGTCGCCGAGGGGCAGCGGATCGTCGACAAGGTGCACGCCGACGTGCTCGCCGCCCTGGCCGCCGCGCAGCGCAAACCCTTCACCGACGCGCTCAACGAGCTGGTCGAGGGGCACCTCGCGACCCCGGTCGAGGCGCAACCGGTACGCCGGACCAGGCAGCGCGCAAACTGATCCACTAAAAGATCGTCTACTACGGAACTATCTGCTAAGGTCGTTTCCATGACGACCGACCTCTTGCCGGACTCCGCGTCCGCAACGACCGCCCACCGCGCCCGGGCCCTCGCCGTGCTCTGCGCGATGCAGCTGATGATCATCCTCGACGGGACCGTGGTGACGGTCGCGTTGCCGACGATCCAGAGTGACCTCGGCTTCTCCCAGGCCGGCCTCGCCTGGGTGATGAACTCCTACCTGATCGCCTTCGCCGGCCTGCTGCTGCTGGCCGGCCGGATCGGCGACCTGATCGGCAGCAGGACCGTCTTCCTCGCCGGCCTCAGCGTCTTCACGGCCGCCTCCTTGCTCTGCGGCCTCGCCACGAATGCCGAGATGTTGATCGCCGGCCGCTTCCTCCAAGGCGTCGGTGGTGCACTCGCCTCGGCCGTGATCCTCGGCATGATCATCAGGCTCTACCCGGCGCCGGGGGAGCAGGCCCGCGCGCTCGGTGCGTACGGCTTCACCTCCGCCAGCGGCGCCTCGATCGGCCTGATCCTCGGCGGTGTGATCACCCAGACCGTCGGCTGGCACTGGTCGTTCCTGATCAACGTCCCGATCGGCCTGATCGCCCTGGTGTTCGCAGTACGCCTTCTTGATCGCACACCAGGCACAGGCCGGGGCGCAGACGTGTTGGGCGCCTTGCTGGTGACCGCAGGACTCTCCCTGTCCGTCTACACGATCGTCCAGACTGCAGAGCCCACTGCAGAACTTCCGCGCACTCTCATCCTTGCCGTGGTCTCCCTACTTCTCCTTGCAGGCTTCGTACTACGGCAAGCCCGCGCCGCGCTGCCTCTGCTGTCACTGCACGTCTTCCGCAAGCGTCAGGTGACCGTCTCCAACCTGGTCGTCGTGCTGCTCTTCGCGGCAGGCTTCGGCTTCCAGTTCATGACAGCCCTGTACCTGCAGCGCGTACTCGGCTACGACTCGCTCCAGACCGGCCTGGCCTTCCTCCCTGCGCCGATCCTCGGTGCCGTGATGTCCTTGTCGGTAGGGCCACGCCTCACGGAGCGCTTCGGCAGCCGGAAGATCCTGCTGGCCGGCCTGACAGCCTTCCTCGGTGCGGAGTTGATACTCAGCCAGGCGCCCGTTGGCGGCTCGTACCTGCTCAATGTGGTCCCGGCTCTCCTGCTGGTAGGCGCCGGCACGGGCTTGGGCATCCCCGCCGCGATCATGCTGGCCATGTCCGGCGCTGACCCATCAGACGCGGGATTGGCTTCCGGGCTGAACAACACAGCACAGCAGGCAGGTGCTGCAGTCGGTACTGCGGTCCTGGCGACACTGGCTGCATCGCACAGCGCAGTACGGATCAGTGCGGGTGCTGGACAGGTCGCTGCGCTCCGCGACGGCTACAGCGTGGCCTTCCTGGCTGCCGCCGGATTCCTGGTCGCCGCATTGTTGTTGTCGGCAACTCTGCTCAAGTCTCGACCCTAGATCCGCTACCGTGTCGGCCGTGAGTAAGACAAGGGACCCTGACCGGCTCGTCCTCTTCACCGACGCCGTCGTCGCGATCGCCGTCACCCTCCTGATCCTCCCCCTCGTCGAGGTGGTCACGGAGATCGCGAAGGCACAGGGCAACAATCCTGACGACCCGTTCGCGGTGATCCAGGAGAACAAGGCGGCCATCTGGACGTTCCTGCTGAGTTTCGCGGTGATCGCGAGATTCTGGCTGGTCCACCACGGCGTCTTCGAGCATGTGAAGGCCTACAACAACACGCTCATCCAGCTGAATCTGCTCTGGCTGCTCTGCATCGTCGTCCTGCCGTTCCCGACCGAGATCATCGGTCAGTTCAAGAGCGACGCCTTCTCGGCGTCCTTCTACGCCGGCACTCTCGTCGTACTCGCACTGACCCAGACCGCTCTCACCCTGGTGGTCCGCAACCACAAGGATCTCGAGGCCGAGGACAACCCGGTCACCAGCCGCGAGATGGTCGGCTCGATCTCCTTCGCGGTCTGCGCGGTGATCGCCTTCCTTCTCGCGGCCCTGGTGCCGGGGGTGCGGCTGTACGGCTTGTTCGCCCTCATCCCGAGCGGCGCCCTCGCCACACTGGTGAGCAACTACCGCGAGAGAGCCGCCCAGAAGTCGCAGTGATGTTCGCCCTGCAGGTCGACCTTCTTGATCCCACCCTGCTCGGCCGGCGCGAAGGAGAGCCCGGTGACAGCGCTCCTGCTCGCCGGTGCCCAGTACGGCTGGCCGAGTTGGTTGGGGTTTCCAGTGCGAGCGAAGGTCGTCCAGTAGTCGATCATCTGCTCCGACAGTCGCTTCTGCCCGTCCGTCATCGGGAAGTCGTGGCCGCCGAGGCTGAACAGGTACGGCAGCTCAGTGGCATGCGAAGCCCCGTTCCCCGGCTGCTGAGATCGGCGAGTGCTTGTCCGCGAACTCGTACGCGTATACAGGCACCTTCCGAGCCGCCTGCTGATCGTTGGTGACCTGGGTGCAGGACCAGATCCTGTCCGTCGTCACCACACCCCAGGCCGCGGCCGTGGACCCGTACTTCGCAAGCGGGTACTCGCGCTGGACCTTCTTCGCCTTAGCTGCACCCACCATGTCGGTCAGCAGCCTCGGGTAGTCCGCGTCAGTCAGTACACCCCCGTTGAATGCCGTGAGCCACGGTGTGGCCTCGTCATGGTTGTTGCCCGACAGCACTGGCACCCGGTGGAACAGTCCAGCCTTCATTGCCTTCGCCGGACTCAACGGCAGTACCGCAGTACCGCCGTACGCAGGCTGAGTGAAGTTGAGCGTGTTGTCGACCAGTACTGCGGGGTCCGCGGCGCGCAGGCAGGTCAGCATCGCCTGGCCGGGCTTGCAACCCAGGTCCTTCGTGTTGGATGCGGCCCACTCCTTGCCGTTGTTCTGCACAGTGCTCTGCGAGATCCACGGCGAGTCGGCGGCCTGCTTCGGGTACTGGCTGTTGTCGGCCCAGTTGAACGCGCAGGACCCGCTCTGCATGACGGCCTTGGCGAAGAGGCCGGTCGAGGTCGGCGAAGTCAGCTGGGCGCAGACACTCATGCCACCGGCGGATTCACCGGCCACCGTCACGTTCCGCGGGTCACCACCGAAGGCCCGGGCGTTCCGCTGCACCCAGCGCAGCGCCGCCTGCTGGTCCTGGATGCCGTAGGTGCCGGACCCTTGCAGACCCGGATATCCGAAGAACCCGAAGATCCCCAGCCGGTAGTTCACGGTGACCACGACGACATCGCCCCGGTTCGCCATCTTCGCAGCGCCGTAGCTGTTGCCGGCGCCTTCGAAGAACCCGCCACCCGGGATCCACACCACGACAGCTCTCGGGTGCGCCGACTTTGCTGCCGGAGTAGTGACGTTCAGGTAGAGACAGTCCTCATCAGTGGACCCGTCTGGCGCCTCACTGTTAGCTGCCTGAGGGCACGCGCTGGAGAGTGTCAGTGCATCCCGCACGCCAGCCCACGGCTTCACCGGCTGCGGGGCCTTCCACCGCAATCCAGCAACCGGCGGAGCGGCGTACGGAATGCCGTTGAAGACCCGGGCGTCTCCGGTCGTGGCGCCGCGCAGTACGCCGGAATCAGTCCGTACTACGGTCGGCTCGGTCACCGGAGCGTTCTCTGGTTGAGCGGCCGTCGCACTGTTGATCAGCAGCGCGGCCGGCACCAGCGCGAGAGCTGATGCCAGCCACAACTTCCTACGAGTGATTCGAGTAGTCATGCGATGCAGCCTGGCCGCAACCGGCCGATACCCGCTTCCGCCGGACGGCCAGGCCGCCTACACCTTTAGTCGAACTGCCGTCATCAGCAGTAGAGGTTGCCGCCCGGGTCTACGCCCAGCAGCTGGGTGAAGCGTTGGTAGGCGTCGACGCGGCTCTGGACCTGGCCGGGGTTGCCGCCGTTGCACTCGATCGAGCCGTTGATGCTGCGGATGGTCTCGCCGAAGCCGGCGCCGTTCACCATCGCGTTGTGCGGCGTCATCGTGCCCGGCCCGGACTGGGTGTTCCAGTACCAGAGGCCGGTCTTCCAGGCGATCGCGGAGTTCTGCTCGACCTGCCAGGGATTGCCCAGCAGATCGATACCCAGTGCGTCACCGGCCGCCTTGTAGTTGAAGTTCCAGCTCAGCTGGATCGGACCGCGCCCGTAGTACGCCGCTTGACCGGCCGGGCAGCCGTACGGCTGGCCCCAGTCGCAGTAGTGCGGGTAGTTGGCCTCGTTGATCTCCTTGATGTAGACCAGTCCGCCGGTCTCGTGGTTCACGTTGGCCAGGAAGGCGGCAGCCTCCCGCTTCTTGGTGGCGTCGTCGCCGGTGTTGGCGAAGCCCGGGTAGGCGCCGAGGGCGTCGACGAGACCGGAGTAGGTGTAGAAGGAATTCCGGTTCGGGAACATCGGTTGAACTGCGACTCGCTGACCGGGAATGCGCCGGTGCCGGGATTGCCGCCGTCGCAGGAGTAGGGATCCCAGAACCAGGTGCTGATCGTCGGGTCGTAGCCGGGGTTCTCGTTGACGGCGATGTAGTACAACCCGTCGGTGTATCTCACGATGCTGCCGACCGGGTACCAGGCGCCCTGCGCCCAGTTCGGATAGTTGCAGGCCTGGGTCGACGCCGGTGCCGCGACGCGGGCGTCGGCGGGGGCTCCGACCAGCATCGTCGCGGCGATCCCGAGCGCGATCAGAGCCGGCAGCGCGCGCATGAAACGAGGCATCCTCATGGTGACTCCTCTGTCCCGACCTGGTCGCGATGGGGGCGGCGACACGGGTCGTTGGGGGCGGTGGACATACGGTTCCGGGCCAGGTTAGGACGGCTCGGCGAGGAGGTGAAGAGGATGCGGCCTTTACTTTCTAAAGAACCTTTGGTAATGTCGTTGCGCATTCTGGAGAATTGGCTGAATTAGTGCTCTCTTGCGGAAATCTATTGATTTCTGCGGCAGGAGATAAGTGTCCATGATCCAGCCCTTACGCTCGCGGGCCTCGGCGCGGATCTTCTACGATCTCGCTCGGCCACCTCGGAGAGTTTTCCGGCGACCAGGAGCTCGTCCGGCGTACCGAGGTAGGCACCCCAGTAGATCTCCGCATCCTGCTCGGTGTGTGCGGTGAACGCGGTCTGCGCGTCGAGCATCACCACGACATCGTCGACCCCGTCCGGCCAGCTCTTCGCGAGCCGTCGGCCGGTGGTGATCTGGATCGGCCGGCCGACCTGGTTCAGCCCGACCCGGTGCCGCGCGGCGAGCGCCGAGACGCTGCTGATGCCGGGGATCACCTCGACCTCGAAGCTGAGCTCGCCCCGATCCAGCAGGTCGTCGAGGATCGCCAGCGTGCTGTCGTAGAGGGACGGGTCGCCCCAGACCAGAAATGCGCCGACCTGATCGGCCTTGAGCTCGTCGGCGATCAAGCCCGCGCAGACGTCGGCCCGGCGCCGCCGCCAGTCGTCCACCGACTCGACGTACGCCTCGCTGCTGCGGTCCCGCTCCGGATCCCGCCCGACGACCACCCGGTACTCCGTGGCGTGCCGGCGGAGGATCTCCTCCCGCAGGTCGACCAGTTCCTGCTTGACCTCGCCCTTGTCCAGCACGAAGAACACATCGGCCCGCCCGATCGCCTTCGCCGCCTGCAACGTCAGGTGGTCCGGATCCCCGGCCCCGATCCCGATCACCAAGATCTCCATGCCCCAGACCCTAATGCCCGGCCTCCGGGCACTGGACGAGGGCTGCGGCCCGACCATGCACGCCGTGCCCCGTCGGGGCACGGCTCCGGTTGCCTTCGGTCGGGTTGTCGGTGGGGCGAGGTAGTTTCGGAGGTGTCCCCTCTTGGAAGGTGTGTTTGATGACGATTCCGACTCCGCCGGACCCGACTGCTGCCGAGACGGTGAAGCACCTGCCGCACGCGATCACGACGTACCTGCGTGAGGCCGACCCGCAGCACAAGGCGAACGCGCACGACCTGCTGTCCGCGTTCGCCCCGGATGCGACGGTCGTGGACGAGGAGAAGACCTACACCGGCCACGACGAGATCCACCGCTGGCGGGAGGGCGTCTCGAGCCAGTACACCTACACCGTCGAGATCACCCACGCCGAGAAGCTCGACGACACCCACTACGTCGTCACCAGCCACCTGGAAGGCAACTTCCCGGGCGGCGTCGTCGACCTCCTCTACCGCTTCACCCTGGGCGAGGACGAACTGATCACCCACCTGGAGATCGCGCCCTAGAGAAGAGCCTCCAAAGCCCGTACTGCGACCGCCCCGCAGGCGTGAGATGGTCTCTCGGGTGGAGATTCTCGAGATCAGCAAGAGCCTTGTGCAGTCCTTGCTGGACGAACAGCACCCGGATCTTGCCCCTTTGGATCTCCGCCTCGTGGACGGTGGCTGGGACAACCAGCAATGGCGACTCGGTGACGAACTGGCAGTGCGAATGCCGCGTACGCCGCGCGCACCCGAGCTCCTGCGCACCGAGCAGCGGTGGTTGCCGGTGCTGGCTCCGAGACTGCCGCTGCCGATCCCGACGCCGGTGCGGATCGGCGAGCCGTCCGAGCAGTTCCCGCGCACCTGGACCATCACGACCTGGGTCGCCGGCGAGCCCGCCGATCGTGCGCCGATCACCAGTCCATCGGATGCCGAGGTGCTGGCCGATTTCCTCAAGGCGCTCCACCAGGACGCGCCTGCCGACGGGCCGACCAGTTCGTCGCGAGGTGTCTCGCTGAAGGGGGCGGGCGGATTCGACGAATGGATCTCGTTCGCTCCGGCTGACCAGGTCGGCCGACTCCGCGAGATCTGGGCGGACGCCGTCGCGGCTCCGGACTGGGATCGCCCGCCGGTCTGGGTCCACGGCGACCTGCACCCGGCGAACGTAGTCACCTCCAACGGTGCCCTCGCCGGCGTCATCGACTTCGGAGACCTCTCCACCGGCGACCCGGCAACGGACCTTGCCGCCGCCTGGGTACTCCTCCCCGAAGGCGCCGCCAAGCCTTTCCTCACCGCCTACGGCGCCGACGCCCACACCATCCGTCGCGCCCGAGGCTGGGCCGCCCTCCGCGCACTCATGCTCCTGTCCATCGGCGAGGCAGGCCGCAAGAACCTCCCCGGCGGCAAACCCACCTGGCACCCCGCCGGCACAGCAACAATCGACCGCCTCCTCTCTTCCAACTAACCCCTTCCGCCCTCAGATCAACTCAGCCCGCGATGACGGCGGCGCCGATTCTTCCGCCGTCTACGTCCAGGACGGTGCCGTGGATGAAGGCGGACTCGTCGCTGGCCAGGTAGACGGCGGCGTGCGCGATCGCGTCCGGCGTACCGATGCGGCCGTACGGCGTACCGGTCATCATTCCGCCGGCCGGGTGGTCCTCCGGTGCGACGTCACCGTGCACGACGCCTGGGGAGATGGCGTTGACCCGTACGCCGGCTGGGCCGAACTCGGCGGACCAAGCGCGAGTCAGAGTCTCCAGCGCGCCCTTGCTCGCGGCGTACACCGCGCCGACCGGGATGCCGAGCCGGGCGACCCAGGAACCGAGGTTGATCACCACGCCGCCGCCGGACTTCGCCATCGCCGGGGCGATCGCCGCCATCAGGAAGTACGGCGCTTTCACGTTCACCTTGTAGACCAGGTCGAACGTCTCCTCGTCGGTCTCGGTCGTCCGCGTGCCGTCGATCGCTCCCGCGTTGTTGACCAGGATGTCGATCCGGCCGCCGAGCAGCCGGGTCGCCTCGTCGGCGAGGGCGTTCGCCGTGGCCTTGGAACCGTCCAGGTCGACCGCGACGAAGTCGGCGCGCCCACCCGCCGTACGGATCGTGGCGACCACCTCGTCGCCGCGTTCCTTGTTGCGTCCGGCAACGATCACGTGCGCGCCCTCGGCCGCCAGGCCGGTCGCGATCGCCTTGCCGATGTTGCTGGTCGCCCCGGTGACCAGGGCGTTCTTGCCTGCCAAGCGCATTGCTGCTCCTCAGAGAATTCTAGAATGGACCGCTGGGTCCAAAGTAGCACGCAGATTGGACCGACCGGTCCAATGGGTAAGCTCAGCTCCATGGAGCGAGTCCTCACCGCGAAAGGCGCGGCGACCCGGCAGCGGATCGTCGAAGGCGCCGCCTTGCTCATCCGTGAGCAAGGCGTGGCGAATGTCGGACTCGAAGACATCCGGACCGCCACGGCGACCAGCAAGAGCCAGCTGTTCCACTACTTCCCGGACGGGAAGGCGGATCTCATGTTCGCGGTCGCGGGCTACGAGGCCGGGCAGGTGATCGAGGAGCAGATGCCGCACCTCGGCGACCTGACCAGCTGGCGGAAGTGGCAGGCGTGGCGGCGACGGGTGATCCAGATGTACGACGCGCAGCGGCAGCGGTGCCCGTTGAGCGCGCTGACCTCCCAGCTCGGTGCCGGCAATCCGGCGACGCGGAAGCTCGTCGCCGATCTGCTGGATCGCTGGCAGGGATACCTGGTCGCGGGGGTGCAGGCGCTCAAGGATTCCGGTGAGGCGGATCCCGGTGTCGATCCGCTGGTGGCGGCGACGTCGATCCTCACCGCGGTCACCGGCGGCGCCGGCATGCTCCAGGCCACCGACCGGATCAGCTACCTCGAGCTCGCCCTCACCGATGCGATCGACAGCCTCCGCCGCCCGCCCGCTCGAACCCACCGCAAATCAGCCTGACCAACCCTGTCGCACGGCGGGGTGTCCGCTGGGCGGAAAATTAATCGGAGGAAACTCCGGTTGGCGGGATGAAATCGGTAGGGTCGGTCGTTGGTGGTCTTTAGCGGGCTAACTAATTGGCTGTTGTCTTGGAGGACATCCCTGATGGAAATCGGTCTGCAGGTTCCTGACTTCACCTGGCCGAACGGCGCGACCGCGCTCGGCCCTGAACTCGCCGAGGTGGCCCAGACCGCCGACCGGGTCGGCTTCGGCTACCTGGCGGTGATGGACCACTTCTTCCAGATCCGCGGTGTCGGTCCGGCGGAGAACGACATGCTGGAGGCGTACACCACCCTCGGATTCCTGGCGGCGCACACCGAGCGGGCGAAGCTGCTCACCGTGATCAGCGGCGTGCACTACCGCGAACCGGCACTGCTGGCGAAGGCGGTCACCACCCTCGACGTGCTGTCCGGCGGCCGTGCGGTGCTCGGCATCGGCGCCGGCTGGAACGAGGAGGAGTCGCGTGGTCTCGGATTCCCGTTCCCGCCGGTCGCCGAGCGGTTCGAGCGGCTGGAGGAGACGCTCCAGTACGTGCTCAAGATGTGGTCCGACGACGACGGGCCGTTCGAGGGCAAGCACTACCAGGCCGAGCGGTTGCTGAACGTACCGCAGGCGCTGAGCAAGCCGCACCCGCCGATCATGATCGGTGGTGGCGGCGAGAAGAAGACGCTGCGCTTCGTCGCGAAGTACGGCGACGCGTGCAACCTGTTCAACACGCCCGACCTGGAGCACAAGCTCGACGTTCTCAAGCAGCACTGTGAGAACGAGGGCCGGGACTACGACACGATCACCAAGACCGTCTATCAGACGCTGGACACCGGCGAGAACGGTGAGAAGACCGCGGAACTCGTCGATGAACTCGGCCGGCTGCACGAACTCGGCTTCGCCGCGGCGATCGGTGGGGTCCCGGCCGTCGCCAACCTCGAAGGCCTCGAGCGCCTCGGCGCCGACGTCATCCCGGTAGCCGCCAAGTTCTGATCGGTTCCGCCTAGTTCTGATTCCGGAAGCCGATCGTCCGTTTCATTGTCTAGCGTGGGTGCCATGGCAACGAAATGGACGATCGGCGCGGACGCCGCCGAGCCGCTGAAGCTGGCCAGGTTCTGGGCCGCGGCGCTGGGCTATGTGCCCGAGCCGGGCTTCGAGTCCGAGGACAACGCGTCGATCATCGACCCCGACGATGTCGGCCCGGCGATCGGCTTCCTCCGCGTGCCGGAGCCGAAGACCGCCAAGAACCGCCTCCACCTGGACATTCGCGTCGCCGGGCCGGGGCTGCGGACGGCAGAGTCCGAGCAGCGCATGCGCAGCAAAGCCGCCGAACTCATCGCCCTCGGCGCAACGCACGTCCGCGACGAGCACTACGACGACCAGCTGGGCCACATCGTGATGCAAGACCCCGAAGGCAACGAGTTCTGCGTCGGCTGACCCAGTACGCCGGTACGCCGCCGGCGCCCGTCGTACCGGAGGATCGGTCGCCGCGGATCGGCGTACCGGGTTAGCGGGGTTTGCCTTCTCGCCACTCGCGTTCGAACGGGAGGCGCCAGGCTCGGGGAGCGATGAGTTGGTGGATGGCGTTGGGGCCCCAGGTGCCTGGTGCGTAGGGCTTTACCGGTGGCGGGTCGTCCAGGAGAAGCGTCGAGTTCTCCCAGAGCGACTCGATGCCTTCGGCTGTGGTGAAGAGCGTGTGGTCGCCGCGCATCGCGTCCAGGATCAGCCGCTCGTACGCCTCCAGTACGTCGCCTGCCGTCGAGGTCTCCTGCGTGGAGAACTGCATCGACAGCTTCTCCAGGCGCATCCCCGGTCCGGGCCGCTTGCCGTAGAACGACAGCGAGACGCGCGACGAGTCCGCGAGATCGAACGTCAGGTGATCCGGCCCCTGCGACCCGACCCCGGAACCGGTCGGGAACATCGTCTTCGGCGCCTCCTTGAAGGCGATCGAGATGATCCGCATCCCCTCGGCCATCTTCTTGCCGGTGCGCAGGTAGAACGGCACGCCGGCCCAGCGCCAGTTGTCGATCCCGACCTTCAGCGCGATGAACGTCTCGGTGTCGGAGTCCGGCGCGACGCCCTCCTCGCTCCGGTACCCGCCGTACTGGCCGCGGACCACCTCGGTCGGCTGGATCGGCAGCATCGACCGGAAGACCTTGTTCTTCTCCTCCGAGATCGCCCGCGGCTCCAGCGCGGTCGGCGGCTCCATCGCGACGAACGCGAGAACCTGCATCAGGTGGGTGACCACCATGTCCTTGAACGCGCCGGTCGGTTCGTAGAAGGTGGCCCGCTGGTCCAGCCCGAGCGACTCGGGGATGTCGATCTGGACGTGGTCGATGAAGTTGCGGTTCCAGATCGGCTCGAACAGCCCGTTGGCGAACCGGAAGGCGAGGATGTTCTGCGCCGCCTCCTTGCCGAGGAAGTGGTCGATCCGGAAGATCTGCGCCTCGTCGAACGTCTCGTGCACGAAGTCGTTCAGCTCGATCGCGGTCTGCAGGTTGCTCGCCGAACGGCTTCTCCATCACCACCCGGGCCCGCTCGACCAGCTTGGCGTCGCGCAGCATCTGGATCACCGAGTGCGCGGCCTTCGGCGGCACCGACAGGTAGTGCAGGCGGCGGGCGTCCGGACCGAGCAGCGTCTCGGCCTCCGGCGACCGCAGCGGCGAGCGCCTCAGGTCCGGCCGTGGTCGGCACGTAGGTGAGCCGCCCGGAGAACTGCTCCCACTCCTCCTCGGTGATCTTGTGCGTGCCGTAGGTGTCGACCGCCTTGCCGGGCGCGGGCCCGGAACTCGTCGGTGGTCAGCTCCTCGGTCGCCGTACCGATGATCCGTACGTCGGGCGCGAACCGGGACTGCTGCAGGTACGCCAGGCCCGGCAGCAGCTTCCGCTTCGCCAGGTCGCCGGTTGCGCCGAACAGCACGATCACGTGCGGCGCGAGCGGCTCCAGGTCCCGTCGTGACGGCCGCGAGCCGGGAGCTGGGTAGGCGATCGTCTGGGTACGGGAGTCGGGCATTCCGGTCCTCCTACGGATGGCACCACAGGCACAAACGGCTTCAGTGTAGGCATGCCGATCGCCCGGAGGGCCCGGGCTCAAGCTGCGTTCATGAGACCTTCATAGGCGGCCATCAGGATCTCCAGGCCGCGGTCGTCGCCGAGTGCGCCCTCCTCCAGCATCTGGTTCATCACGTAGGCGACGGTGAGCTTGGTGTCGAGGTCGACCATCACCAGCGAGCCACCCCAGCCGCCCCACGAAACTGCCCGGCCCTGCAGGCTGTAGCCCATTCCCTAGCGGATTGGCCGGCCCACGACCTGGTCCACGCCGGCGAACTGCTGCTCGAGTACCCGCTCAGCGCCGGCTCTCGAAAGCAGTGGGCCGCCGGTTGCCAGGACGGACTGCACGGCCGCGACCGATCGCGCGTTCCCGAATCCGGCGGCCGAGGGATGTCGGCGCGTCGCCAGGCTTCGGTGTTGGCGATCTCGGCCGGGACCGGCGGGTTCGCATCACCCGCCGCCAGGAACTCGGCGGCGCGGGTCGGCGGTGGGATGGTCTCGGCGACCCGGTGATCGTCCTCGGGCCGCACCCGCATCTGGAAGTCGGCGCCGAGCGGCCCGGCGACCTCCTCGGCGAAGAACGCGGCCAGCTCCTGTCCGGTCACCCGGCGAACGATCTCGCCGATCAGGTATCCCTGCGTGATCGAGTGATACGCACCCACCGCACCAGGCTCCGTAGCCGGCGCCTGCTCAGCCAGCAGCCGGGTCATCGCCGACCAGTCGTAAAGCTGCTCGGTCCGCAACTGCTGCTGCCAAGTCGGCAGGCCGGAGGTGTGCCCAAGCACGTGTCGCACCAGCACATTTTCCTTGCCCGCAGCACCAAACTCAGGCCAGTACTGCGCAACGGGTGCGTCCAGGTCGAGCAGTCCGCGATCGGCAAGAATCAGCGCGCACAAGGCGGTCATCGTCTTCGTGGTGGACCACACGCAGGTGATCGTGTCGCGCTCCCACAGCCGCGTCCGCTGCGCATCGGCGTACCCACCCCACAGGTCGACTACCGGCTCGTCCCCCACGTACACGGCGACGGACGCCCCCACGTCCTTCCCCTCCAAGAGACGCCGCCAAAGCCAGCCAAACCGCATCAAACCGCCCGTCCCAACTCCCCTGAATTCGGCCATACAACACATCAAACCCCCGAGGTGCCAGCACCAGGACCAGTCAATTACTGCGTAGGGGTGGCGAACAGGTGTCCGGAACTGCGTGTGTGCTGTTCGTCGGTGGGTGGTGGAGAGGAGTGGTCTGGTGAAGTACCTGTTGATGATTTGTGGGGACGAGTCGGCCGAGGAGCATGCGCGGACGGGTGTGGCGGCTGGTCCGAGGAGATGGAGGCGCGTGGGGTGGTGAGGGTGGTGCCGGGTTGCGGCCGCCGCATGAGGCGACGACTGTGCGGGTGCGGGGCGACGAGCTGCTGCTGACCGACGGGCCGTTCGCGGAGACCAAGGAGCAGATCGGCGGGTTCGTGCTGATCGAGTGCGCGGATCTGGACGAGGCGATCGAGATCGCCGCGCAAGCACCCGGCGGCGGGGTACGGCACGATCGAGATCCGGCCGGTGCTGGCGAGTTCGCCGCCGGCGTGACGTTCGAGGAGCGTCGACCAGCGTGTTCCGGGAGGAGTGGGGCCAGGTGGTCGCCACGCTGATCCGGGTCACCGGGGACTGGGAGCTGGCCGAGGAGTGCGCGCAGGAGGCGTTCGCGGCGGCCCTGCGAGCGCTGGCCGCGCGACGGCGTACCGGACAAGCCTGGTGCCTGGCTGACCACCACCGCACGCCACCGGGCGATCGACTGGATGCGCCGCGAGGCGGTCGGCGCCGCGAAGCTGCGGGAGGTGGCTGCCGATGGACGAACTGGACGAGCCCGCGTCGACGACGACCGCGACGTCCAGGACGACCGGCTGCGGCTGATGTTCACCTGCTGCCACCCGGCGCTGGCGATGGAGGCGCGGGTCGCGCTGACGCTGCGGACGCTGGCCGGACTCAGTACTGCGGAGATCGCGCGCGCCTTCCTCGTCCCCGAGGCGACGATGTCCAAGCGGCTCACCAGGGCCAAGCAGAAGATCCAGCACGCCGGCATCCCGTACCGCGTGCCGCCGGCGCACCTGCTGCCCGAGCGGACGCCCGCCGTACTGGCTGTGCTCTACCTGCTGTTCAACGAGGGCTACTCGGACGTGCCGGCGCCGAGCTCGTACGGGAGCTGACGCTGAGGCGATCCGACTGGCCCGGCTGCTGGCACAGCTGATGCCGGACGAGCCGGAGGCGGCCGGACTGCTCGCGCTGATGCTGCTGCACGACGCCCGCCGCGACACACGGTCGAGCGCTGACGGCGTAGCTGGTGACGCTGGAGGACCAGGACCGCACCCGCTGGCACCACGCACAGATCACCGAGGGCGAGCGACGTTGCTCGACGCGACGCTACGCCGTGGCAGCCCAGGCCCGTACCAAGTACAGGCCGCTATCGCTGCGTGTCACGCGACCGCGCCGACTGCGGCTGACACCGACTGGCCGCAGATCGCTGCTCTGTACGAGCAGCTCCAGCAGACACCCGTAGTTGCACTGAACCGCGCTGTCGCGATCGGCATGGCAGACGGACCTGCAGTCGGGTTGAAGCTCGTGGATGAGCTGGCCGCCGGACCACTCGCCGGCTACCACCTGCTCCCAGCCACCCGCGCCGACTTCCTCCGCCGTCTAGGGCGTGCGGCTGAGGCGGCAGACGCTTATCGAGAGGCGCTGGAGCTGGCAGCAACCGAAGCCGAGCGCCGATACCTCAGCAATCGACTGACAGAGATCACGAGCTAGGTGTCCGTCCCGGGCGTTCCCGTTCGTCGGTGGGGTATGACGGAGATCAGAACTGCGGTGACGGGGGAGCGGGCCGACCTCGCCGTACTGCTGGAAGAGCTGCCCGCTGCGGACTGGGACCGGCCGACGCTGTGCGAAGGCTGGCGGGTGCGGGAGCTGGTGGCGCACATCGTGATGCCGTACCGGTTGTCGACAGCGGGATTCGTGCTGGGGATGCTGCGGAACGGCGGGAAGTTCAACCGGTTCGCCGATCGGCATGCCCGACGCGAGGCGGCGGCCCTGTCGCCCAGCGAGCTGACCGAAACCCTCAAGAAGAACATCGACCACCCCTGGAAGCCACCGGGTGGCGGTGACCAGGGTGCCTTGTCCCACGACGTGATCCACGGCCTCGACCTGACCGTTGCCCTGGGCATTGACCGGCGGGTGCCGCCGGAACGCCTGCACTTCATCCTCGACGACATGGATCTGCGGGGCGTCAAGTTCTTCGGTGTGGACCTCGACGGCATCCAGCTCCAGGCCACAGACCTCGACTGGACCTACGGCACCGGCGAACCCCTCACCGGCACCGCCCAGGACCTGCTCCTGGTCATCAGTGGCCGCCACCTCCCGCCAGGCCACCTGACCGGAACCGACGCCGCCCGCTTCACAACCGGAGTGACCCGATGATCATCAGCCTCCCGATCGAGGACCGCCCGCGCTCATACGCCTTCTACCAGGAGGCTTTCGGCTTCAAGCCGGTCGGCGAGCCGGACGCCGACGGCATCCCCGAGCCGTTGCAGTTCGCGCTGGCCGACGACGTCCGGCTCATGCTGATCCCGACCGGCGGGTTCGGCTGGGTGCTCGGCGACCAGCCGGCCGCGCCGCGGGGGACCAGCGAATGCATCCTCACTGTGCACGCCGAGTCCGAGGCTGCGGTCGACGCGCTGACGGCGAAGGCGGTGGCCGCCGGGGCCGAGCTGGTCACCGCGCCGACCCGCAAACCCTGGGCCTACCTCGCGACCTTCACCGACCCGGACGGCCACCTCTGGATGGTCGATACCGACTCACGCCACTAGAGCACCCAGGGCCGCAGGGCCGTCGTCGGGCGAGCGGCGGTCCTGGCCGCGGCGCCGGCGGGATGGTGGCGGAACAGGCGCCCGCCGTACCGGAGCCAAGCCACCTTGCCGTCGGTGCCTCGCACGAAGTTGGCCCGGGTGTGGGTCGGTTCACCGTCAGGTGTGAGAGCGAGGACGTAATCCTTGCGGTAGAAGGGCATCCGAAGCGCCGGCTGCCCTTCCAGCGAGGCGAGCAGCTCGCCGTCGTCAGCAGTCAGATCGAGCCCGAACTCGCTCGGCTCACCGTCGAAACCGATCTGCTGCGACACATACGAGCCCTCGTACTCCGCCAGTCGGCGCGCCGGCAGCTCTCGCGGTACGGCGGGCAGGTTGCTCACCCCGGCGAACTCGCGCAGTGCCCAGTCGTCGGCGAACAGCTCGGCCACCAGCGCCGGGCCGCTCTCCGAGTTGGTGAGCAGCGTGATCGCGAAGTCGCGCTTCGGCACCATCAGGAAGCCGGAGTGCTGCCCGGACCAGTCGCCGCCGTGCTGGACGACAGTCGGCCCCTCGGCGGTCGGACGCAGCATCCAGCTCACGCCGACCCCGTTGAGCTCGACGAACAACGTGCCACCCGGACCAGGGTTGGACTGCATGGCAACCCGACTGCGATCAGTCAGCAACTGAGGTAGTCCCCGGTGACCCAGCTGGAACCGGGCGTAGCGGAGTTGATCGCGAGCGCTCGAGATCAGCCCGCCGGCCGGGTGCAGGCCGCGCGGGATCCGGTCGAACGACGGCTCGACGACCGGCTTGCCGTCGACGATGTTGTGCGAGGCGGCCACGCTGAAGCCACCGAGCTCGCTCCGGAAGAACCGGCTGTGCCGGAGCCCGAGCGGATCGATCAGCAGCTCGCGCATGGCGGTTTCGTAGGGCTTCCCGGTGACGACTTCGAGGATCCGCCCGGCGACCCCGATCGCTGCGTTGTTGTACGAGAACACCCGCCCGAGCGGGGTCAGCTGCGGCACCTTGGTCATGTCGGCGACGTACCGCGCGAGCGCGTCGGCCTCGTCACCGGTGTCCTCGAAGTAGTCGCCCTGCCAGCCGGCCGAGTGGTTCAGGAGTTGCCGGACGGTGACCCGGGCCGACACCGCCGCATCCTGGGTCCGGAAGTCCGGCAGGTACGCGCGGACCGGCCGGTCGAGGCTGATCCGGCCGCGCTCGACCAGCCGCATGATCGCGGTCGCGGTGAAGGTCTTGCTGGTCGAGCCGATCCGGAACACGGTGTCGGCGGTGACCGGCGACGGCTGGTCGACGTTCGTGATGCCGAAGCCGCGGGTGTACTCGCGACCGCGGTACCAGAGGCCGAGGCCGACCCCGGGGATCGCGTACTTCGCCATCCCGGCCTCGATCTTCTCGCTCAGCCGCGCGATCGATGCGGCCTCGCGGGCAGCCGTCGGCGTGGTGGCGATCGGGCTTGCGGCGGCAGAAAGGGCAGGCAGCGTGGGCAGCGCGGCGACCGGGACGGCGACCGCGGCGGAGCGGAGCAGGGTTCGTCGGGTGAGCGACACAGCGACTTCTCCTCAGGTGTCGGGGAAATTGCTTCCGTTCACGCTATTATTACCAAACTTGGGACCAATGGGGACCCTGAAAGAACCCTGACGGAGCATCCCTGCGATGACTGAGACCGAGTCACCGACGCCCTTGTCGGACGTCCTGCTGCACCCGATCCGGTGGCGGATCGTGCAGCGGGTGCTCGGGCGCGAGCTGACCACGACCGAGCTCAAGCGCGACCTGCCCGACGTACCGAGCACGACCCTCTACCGGCACGTCGCCGTACTGATCGAGGCCGGCGTCCTCACCGTCGTCCGCGAGCGCAAGGTCCGCGGTACGACGGAACGCACGCTGACCCTCGACCAGACCAAGGTCGGCCGGATCGACGAGGCCGAGGCCCGCGCGATGACGCCGGAGCAGCACCGGCAGGGCTTCCTGCTGATGCTGACCCGGCTCGCCGCGGACTTCGATCGCGCCGTCGAGCGCGGCGACCTCTCCTCGCGGCTCACCCAATTCGGCTACAGCCAGCTCGCCCTGTACGTCGACGCCGCCGATCTGGACGCCGTTCGCCAAGGCATCAACGCCGTCATCGAGCCCTACCTCCAGGAATCCCCAGGCAAGGACCGCGTAGCCCTCTCGATGATCGCCCTGCCCGACATCTGAATCACCGGCGTCGCAGGTGGGCGTTCTCGATGGCAGGCGGGGTCGCGTTGTAGTTGTCGGCCGGGTCCAACTCGGTGCCGGGTGGGACGATCTCGTCGATCCGGTCGAGGATGTCGGCGGACAGGTCGAGCTCGGCCGCAGGGAGCAGACTGTCGAGTTGCTCCTGCGTCCGCGGGCCGATGAGCACCGACGTCACCGCCGGATGCGCCCGCGCGAACGCGATGGCCAACTGAGGCAACGTCATACCGGCTTCATCAGCAAGCGCACTGAGTTTGCCGACCGCGGCCGCCTTCAGTGCACCGGTCGTGGTCGTCGGGTCGTAGTGGCTCTGCCGCGTCGACGCCCGATGGGACGACAACAGATCCGCCCGCCCGGACAACCAGCCGCCGTTCAACGGACTGAAAGTCAGTACGCCGAGGTCGTACCGCTGCGCGACCGGGAACACGTTGCCCTCGGGCCTCCTGGTGAAGATCGAGTACATGAGCTGCTCGGTCAGGAAGCGATGCGTACTACGCCGCTCCGCGGCCCACTGCCCTTCGACGATCGTCTCCGCAGGGAACATCGACGACCCGAAGGCCCGGATCTTCCCCGCCTGGACCAGATCGGACAGCGCGGCCAGCGTCTCGCCGACCTCGGTCTCGTGGTCCGGCCGGTGCAGCTGGTAGAGGTCGAGGTGATCGGTGCCGAGCCGGCGCAGGCTGTTCTCGACGGACTCGATGATCCATCGCCGGGAGGCACCGCGCTGGTTCGGATCGGTGCCCATCGGCAGCCCGAACTTGCTGGCCAGGACGACGTCGTCGCGACGCCCCTTGAGCGCCGTACCGACGATCTCTTCGGATTCGCCGGCGGAGTACACGTCGGCGGTGTCGATCAGGTTGATACCGGCGTCGAGGGCCCGGTGGATGATCCGGACCGAGTCCTCGTGGTCGGAGTTGCCCATCGCGCCGAACATCATCGCGCCGAGCGAGATGTCGCTGACCGAGATGCCGGTGGCGCCGAGGATTCTGCGTTGCATGGTGGTGCCTTTCTCTTGGTACTTCGATCACAGCACCACCAGGCCCGCAAGCGTGAGCCTGATGCTGGCGCCGGCTTGCGCGATCCTGCTCCGTTGGGAGCTGGCACACTTGAAGAGTGGACCTGCTCGACGAACTCCGGATGCTGATCAGCCGGCATGCCATCGGTCAGCACGGGCTCAGCAAACAGCTGCTGGACGGCGTGCAGATCAGCCGCGTCGACGAACCGACCGGGCCGAGCGCCGGGGTCGCGCAGCCGTCCGTCGCGATCGTTGCCTCGGGCACCAAGCAGACGGTTCTCAACGGTGTCGCTTACGAATACCAGGCCGGCCAGTTCCTGGTCGCGTCGCTGGACCTGCCGGTCATCGGCCAGGCGCTCAAGGCGAGTCCGGACGAGCCGTTCCTGGTGGTGAGTCTCCGGCTCGACCCGGTGGAGATCGCGCCGCTGCTCCTCGAGACGCCGGCCCGCCCACCGCAGTACGGGGGTCTGGTGGTGAGCGACGCGACGCCGGAGTTGCTCGATCCCGTCGTCCGGCTGCTCCGGATCGCCGACCGGCCGGACGACGTCCGGGTGCTGGCGCCGGGGATTCGGCGGGAGATCCTGTGGCGGCTGCTGACCGGTGAGCAGGGCGCGCTGGTGCGGCAGATCGGGCTGGCCGACGGGATGCTCGCGCACATCTCGGAAGCGATCCGCTGGATTCGCCGGCATCACAACGAGCCCCTGCTGGTTGCGGATCTGGCCGAGCTGGCCGGGATGAGCTCGTCGACCTTCCATCGTCATTTTCTGGCCGCGACTTCGATGACGCCGATCCAGTTCCAGAGGCAGATCCGGATGCAGGAGGCGAGGATCCTGCTGCGGACCCAGTCGCTCACGGCGGCCGAGGTCGCGTTCCAGGTCGGCTACACCAGTCCGGCCCACTTCACCCGGACCTACCACCAGGCTTTCGGAGTCACGCCAGGCGAAGACCGAGCATTTTCCTGAGATTTCATCACTGTGACAGCACGGCCTGCTACAACCAGTGAATGCGCAAATTGGGGATCATCTTCGCGGCGGCCCTGACCGCCCTGCTCATTCCGCTGCAAGCCCAGGCCGTCACCGGCTGGCGGATCGTCGGCTCCGACAACGCCCGGCCGCTGGACGAGGGCCAAGGACTCGCCACGGTGACTCGCGGTGGCAGTACGGCGTACCGGTACACCGGTTCGGCGACCGTTCCGCTCGACTTGTTGGTCCAGGGCTGGAATCACGTCGGCGATCCGGGGGCGGCCGGCGGCTGGTACGTCGAGCCCTATCAGCGGGACGACCGGGGCGCGAAGCTGTTCCGGGTGCAGTCGCCGACCGGCAAGTGGGTCAGCTACAAGCATGCGCTGGAGTCCTGGGAGGCCAGCAACAACAGCTTTGCTGCGGTCTCGCCGAACCAGCAGTGGATGGTGAGCGGCGAGTGGGGAACGATGGACCGGCTGCTGGTGATGCCGATGCCGGGTGTTGCGGCCACCGATCCGACGAAGAACCTGCCGATCGTCTCGGCGATCCGGCTGAACCACCAGGTCCGCGACGTCCAGGGCTGCGACTTCGTCACCGCGACCCAGCTGCTCTGCTCCTCCGACGACCCAGACGGAACACTCTTCGGTACGACGAAGCCGCTGCTGCAGGTCGATCTCTCCGGCCCCGTCGGCAGCTCCGACGTCACCGGAACGGTCACGTCCCTCGGCCAGCTGCCGTTGCAGAGCGGGTGCACGGGCAATTTCGAGGTCGAAGGGATCGACTACTACGAGCCCGACGGCACCCTGCGCGTCGTCGTCCTGTCGCCCGGCGCCTGCATCGCTCTGGACAGCAAGACCTATCGATTCCAGCGCTAGTTGCTGCTCCGAACTGATCGGTCCTCTGGGTGCATAGGATGCGCGCAGGTCGGGGGATCGGGACGGACTGGGGGCTTGGTGTGGCGAAGGTGAAGACTGTTGCCGGTGGGCTGATCTTGCGCTCGTGCTGGTCGTGGGGATCTTGTTGCTGGTGCGGAGTTGCCAAGCCAAGATCAGCGACGACGCCGCGCCGATCCAGTCCTACTTCGCCGCGATCCGGTGCCGGCGATTCAGCGGCCGCGTGCGCGCTCCTCAGCGATGGTGCCCGGACGAAACTGATGAACCAGCAACAGGCGCCGACCTGCGAAGCCGCCGCTGACGCTCTCGCCGCCGGGCTGCGGCCAGAGGATCGCGATCAGCTCGCGAAGAAGATCTCGGTCCGCCAGTACGCGGTCAACCCCTCGCGCAAGGAGTTCCAGCTCTCCAAGGCTCCCGCTGGGCACCGACGTCTACATCATCATCGACTACCAGATCGCCGACTGGGGCTGGAACGCCCACAAGCTTCTGGACTGAAGGTCGCCCAACCCAACCCAGCCCCCAACCCCGGCCGCCGACAGCAACCACGCGCCAGCGGGGGTCCGGGGCGAGCCCCTCCGGGCGGGGCGTGGGGGCTGCGCCCCCACAGAACACGAAGGGCGATCCCCACTCGCGCTCTCCGCGAGTACAGACCGCCCAGTTCGACCGCGCCCCCGGCAGGATTCGAACCTGCGCACCCGCCTCCGGAGGGCGGTGCTCTATCCCCTGAGCTACGGGGGCTCAGGAACGAGCAGAACATTAGCAGGAAATCTGGAGGCGCTCTGACCACCGGGGGTCGTGGTGGCGTTTCCCCGGGGGAGACCCTGAACGGGCCCTGGGAGTTGTGCGCGGCGGGATCCGGCCGGTGGCGGCTGGAGTCATAGTGGACGTAATCCCAACAGCCGAAAGGAAAATCTCATCATGGCTAGCGCATTGGTTCGTCCGCGGAACGACCGTTGGATCGGCGGTGTCTGTTCGGGTCTCGCGCGGCGGTTCGGGATCTCCTCGAACGTGATGCGGCTGATCTTCGTCGTCAGCATCCTGCTGCCGGGTCCGCAGGTGCTGATCTACATCATCCTCTGGGCCTTGATGCCGTCCGAGCGCTGATCGACGGCCCCGGTACGGCGGGGCGGGCAGCGGGCGTGAAAACCTGCTCCACATGAGAGCCAGCGACTCTGGGAGCCCGACGTCGACGCCGGGTTGCTGGCGGCTGCCGGCGTACTGATCCTGCTGCCGATCAGCGGCTGCCAGGTCGGGCCGGCGCCGGCCGCGCCCGCGGAGTTCCGGTCGAGCCCGCCGCCCTGGGACGCGCCGCGCGACGCGGTCTCGTACATCGACAAGGCCGGCTTCGAGCGGCTGCCGCTCGACTTCAGCGGGCCCGCGCCGTACACGCTGAAGATCGCGGTCAACGTCGACGGCAAGTCCGTCCAGCTCCCGCCGGACATCGGGGTCGACCGGCGCCGCGCCGAGCAGGCGGCGGTCCACACGCACGGCACCGACGGCACGGTGTGGGTCGAGGCGAAGACGACTGCGGAACGGCCGACCCTGAAGCAGTTCTTCGAGCTCTGGGGTGTTCGGTACGACGGGAAGTGCGTGGGCGACGCGTGTGGGGGAGTCACTGTCCTGGTGAACACCCGGCCCGCCGCCTGGGACACGCCACTCGTCCGCGACAGCAAGATCCAGGTCACTGCCAAGCGGTGATGGCAGGAACCGGGCAGACCGCTCTGCTCCGGTACTACGTGAGCTTGGCTGGGCGTAGTACCCGAACTTCCCGGAGGTCTGAAGCAATGTTTCGCATGGTCGCAGTCATCGCCGCAGCACTCACCCTGCTGACAGCGTGTGGCGGCAACGACGACACCGGTACGCCGGCGCCCAGTACTCCGACTGCTCCCAGCACGCCGGTTTCAAGCGAGCCCGTGCCCAGCACTCCTGCGCCCAGCGAGCCGACGCCGACCACTGCCCAGCCGACCACTGCTAAGCCGTCCACTGCCAAGCCGCCGGCGCCGACCAAGCCGCCTGCGCCCAAGGCTGCGGACGGGAACAACCTGAAGGCCTGTGCGGACGCCATCTGCGAGGTCTACGTGAAGACCGGTACGCGGATCCCGGTCAAGCGCAGTGTGCTCGGCTTCAGAACGCTCACGGTCAGCCGGGTCAGCGGCGGCAGCGTCGACTTCGGAGCCAAGAGCGGCTGCTGCAGTCTGGGCGCCGGTGGTCAGCGGACAGGCAGCGTCTTTCGCATGAACGACCTCAAGGTCACCACCGTCGCGGTGACCGGACCCACCGCAGTACTCCGCCTTCACCCTGCGTAGCCAAGCGATACCTTGCTGCCGGAGACCACCAGCACTACGTTTCGCTCCATGATTCGCACGGTCGCGGCCATTGCCGCCGTCGTCGCCCTGGTGGCGGCATGTTCCAGTAACGACGACAAAGGCACTCCGGCGCCGACAACGGCTCCCAGCAGCACACCCGCCAAGCTGCCGGTCACCAAGGCGGCCGACGGCAACAACCTGAAGGCGTGCACGGACGCGGTCTGTGAGGTCTACGTGAAGACCGGCAGCCGGATCCCGGTCAAGGCCAGCATCTTCGGCTTCTCCACCCTGATCGTCACCAAGGTCACCGCCAAGGGCGTCGACTTCGGCGCCAAGAGCTCCTGCTGCAGCGTCAGCGCCACCCAGCAACAAGCCGGCAAGACCGTCCGCCTCAACAAGATGGACATCACCACCGTCACCATCACCGCCAACACCGCCATCCTCCGCCTCAAACCCGCCTGACCCCTGGCAGGCTGTGCTCACCTGGCAGGAAGGGGGCACCGCCGCCCGGAAGCCTCCGTACTGCGTTTGGCTGGAGTGAGTAGCCGAACCCACGGAGGTCTGACCCATGATCCGCACGGTCGCAGCGATCACCGCAGCCGTCGCCCTGCTAGCAGCCTGTTCCGGCAAGGACGAGGCCCCACCGCCGACTGCAGCCGACGGTGACAACCTCTCCGCCTGCTCGGACGCGATCTGCGAGGTCAACGTCAAGGTCGGCACCCGAATCCCGATCCCGACCGGCTTCGACGGCTTCACCGCCCTCGACGTCAGTTCGATCGACGCCGACGGCGTCGCCTTCGGCGCCAAGAGCGCCTGTTGCAGCGTCAACGCGAAGAAGCAACAACCCGGCGAAACCGCCCAGCTCAACAACCTCACCGTCACCACCGTCGCCCGCACCGGAACAACCGCCATCCTCCGCCTTCACCCTGCCTGATATCAATGCTGGCGGTGCTAGCATTGCCAGCAGGAGGTGGTCAGGATGGCGGCAATCACTGTGCGTAACCTGGATGATCACGTAAAGCAGCGCCTACGAGTCAGAGCCGCGCAGCACGGCCGGTCGATGGAAGCCGAAGTGCGCGCGATCCTCGTCGAGGCTGTCGGCGTCGAGGACGAGCCGAAGAACATCCTGACCAGACTTCATGAGACTTTCGCCGAACTCGGTGGAGTCGATCTGGATATTCCGCCGCGGACGGGCGAGCACCGGGCGGTGGAGTTCGACGCATGATCGTTGTGTTCGACACCAATGTCGCCTCCGAACTGATGAAGGCGAAACCGGACGAAGCCGTCACGCGGTGGTACACGGAGCAGCGGCCGAAAGGCCTCTACACCACGGCAATCACTGTGGCCGAGATCCGGCGAGGTATCGGACGGTTGCCGGAGGGGCGGCGCAAGGAGCGGATGTCCGAAGCGGTCGTCGAGATCTTCCTGGAGTGCGTCGAGACGATCCTGCCGTTCGACGGCTACGCCGCGGCGATGTACTCGGAGATTGCGGTCGGCCGTGAGCGAGCCGGTCTGCCGATCGGACTGGCCGACGGGATGATCGCGGCGATCTGCCGCTTGCTGGACGCCACTCTCGCGACCCGGAACACGAAGGACTTCGCCCATACGGGGATCAGCCTGGTGAATCCCTGGGAGTGAGCGGCGTACCGGGCTGTGGATGGTGGGTCCGAGGAATGGCGGCGGGGCCATTAGGCTGAGGCGGTGACTCCGGAACAGCTCGCTGAGAAGATCCTGCAGGCCCTGACCGCGCTCGTCGACGACGGCAGCATCACCGTTGACGGCGGGTTGCCGGGTGAGCTGAAGGTGGAGCGGCCCAAGAACCCCGAGCACGGGGACTACGCGACCAACGTTGCCATGCAGCTGGGGAAGCGCTCCAGCCTGGGGAATCCGCGGAAGCTGGCGGAGGTGCTGGCCGCCAAACTGCAGGGTGACGAGGCGATCACCGCGGTCGAGATCGCGGGGCCGGGGTTCATCAACATCCGGGTCGCGGCCGATGCCCAGGGCAAGATCGCGGCGCAGATCCTGGAGGCGGGGCCGGCGTACGGCGGCAGTGACTCGCTCAAGGGTCAGCCGATCAACCTGGAGTTCATCTCCGCCAACCCGACCGGTCCGCTGCACCTCGGGCACACCCGCTGGGCCGCCGTCGGTGACGCGCTGGCCCGGGTGCTGACCGCGGCCGGCGCGAAGGTGACCCGCGAGTTCTACGTGAACGACCGCGGCGCCCAGATGGACAAGTTCGGCGCCTCCCTGAAGGCGGCAGCGCACGGTCAGCCGATCCCCGAGGACGGCTACCACGGCGAGTACATCAACGACCTCGCCCAGCAGATCGTCGACGAGAACCCGTCGATCATGATGCTGCCGGACGCCGAGCAGATGGTCGCCTTCCGCGAAGCCGGGTACGAGCGCCAGCTCAAGGAGCAGCAGGACCAGCTCGCGCACTTCCGGACCAAGTTCGACGTCTGGACGTCCGAGCGCAGCCTGCACGAGCAGGACGGCGTCGGGCACGCGATCGAGAAGCTCCGTGAGCAAGGTCACCTGTACGAGGCGGACGACGCGCTCTGGATGCGCACCACCGACTTCACCGACGACAAGGACCGGGTGCTGATCCGGACCAACGGCGACCCGACGTACTTCGCCTCCGACGCCGCGTACTACGTGAACAAGCGCGAGCGCGGCTTCGAGATCTGCATGTACCTGCTCGGCGCCGACCACCACGGCTACGTGAACCGCCTCAAGGCGATCGCGGCCTGCGCCGGCGACGACCCCGAGCACAACATCGAGATCCTGATCGGCCAGCTGGTGAAGATCCTCAAGAACGGCGAGGAGATGAAGCTGTCGAAGCGGGCCGGCACGATCGTCACGCTCGCCGAGCTGGTCGAGGAGAGCGGCGTCGACCCACTGCGCTACACGCTCTGCCGCTACCCGGTCGACTCCCCGCTGACGCTGGACATCGAGGAAATGACCCGGCAGGTCAGCGAGAACCCGGTGTACTACGTGCAGTACGCGCACGCCCGGCTCGCTTCGATCCTGCGCAACGCGGACGAGCTCGGCATCAAGCTGGACGAGTTCGAGCCCGGTCTGCTCAGCCACGAGCGCGAGGGCGACCTGCTCCGCGCGCTCGCCGAGTTCCCGCGGGTGGTCGCCACCGCCGCCGAGCTGCGCGAGCCGCACCGCGTCGCGCGGTACCTCGAGGACACCGCCTCCGCGTTCCACAAGTTCTACGACAGCTGCCGGGTGCTCCCGCGCGGCGACGAGGAGGTCGAGCCGGTGCACAAGGCGCGGCTCACCCTGGTCGGCGCCACCCGGACCGTCCTCGCCAACGGGCTCGACCTGCTCGGCGTCTCCGCCCCGGAGCGGATGTGAGGGCGCACGAGGCGGGCACCCTGCACGCCGACATCGGGCACAGGGCACCGCCGTGGTTGCGGGCGCCGGGCAACGTCAACGACCTGGTCACCCAGCTCTGGTCGACGAACTCCAAGAAGAACGCCGAAGGAGCTCTCGAGGTCGGCGGCGTCGACGTACGGGACCTGCTCGCCGAGCACGGCAGCCCGGCGTACGTGCTGGACGAAGCCGACTTCCGGTCCCGCGCACGTGCCTTCAAAGAGGGCTTCAAGGACTTCGACGTCTACTACGCGGGCAAGGCGTTCCTCTGTACTACGGTCGTCCGCTGGGTGATGGAAGAGGGACTCAACCTCGACATCTGCTCCGGCGGTGAGCTCGCGGTCGCCCTGCGCGCGGGAGCGGATCCGGCGCGACTCGGGTTCCACGGCAACAACAAGTCGGTCTCCGAGCTCACCCGTGCACTGGAAGCCGGCGTCGGCCGGATCATCGTCGACTCCCACGACGAGATCTCCCGGCTGATCGAGCTGGCCGCCGAGCGCGACCTGGTCGCCCCGGTGATGGTCCGGGTCACCGCAGGCGTCGAGGCACACACGCACGAGTACATCGCGACCGCGCACGAGGACCAGAAGTTCGGCTTCTCGATCACCTCCGGCGCGGCGTACGAAGCCGTTGCCCGGGTCAACGAAGCGCCGGAGCTGAAGCTGCTCGGGCTGCACTCGCACATCGGGTCGCAGATCTTCGACTCGTCCGGGTTCGAGGTCGCCGCGAAGCGCGTGATCGCCTTGCACGCAAGGGTTTCCGACGAGCTCGGCGTGACCATGCCGGAGCTCGACCTCGGCGGCGGCTTCGGCATCGCGTACACCACCCAGGACGACCCGGCCGATCCCGCGCAGCTGGCGACCGAGATGGGCAAGATCGTCGAGCACGAGTGCCGCGCGTTCGGCGTCGACGTACCGAAGGTCTCGATCGAGCCCGGCCGCGCGATCGTCGGGCCGGCCATGTGCACGGTCTACTCGGTCGGCACCGTGAAGGACGTCGCGCTCGACGCCGGCGCCTCCCGCACCTACGTCTCCGTCGACGGCGGGATGAGCGACAACATCCGCACCGCCCTGTACGACGCGGACTACTCCTGCACGCTCGCCAACCGGTACTCCGATGCGGTGCCGACGCTGGCCCGGGTGGTCGGCAAGCACTGCGAGTCCGGCGACATCGTGGTGAAGGACGAGTTCCTGCCGTCGGACGTGCAGGCGGGCGACCTCGTCGCAGTACCGGGAACTGGTGCTTACTGCCGGTCGATGGCGAGCAACTACAACCACGTACCGCGGCCACCGGTGATCGCGGTCAAGGACGGTCAGACCCGCGTGGTCGTCCGCCGGGAGACCGAGGACGACATGCTGATACTCGACATGGGGGCGGCCGAATGACGCAGCCTGGCACGGAAAAACGGGCCTTGAAGGTCGGACTCCTCGGCTGTGGCGTCGTCGGCACCGAGGTGGTGCGGATCCTCACCGAGCGGGCCGACGACCTCGCCGCCCGGGTCGGTGCGCCACTGGAGCTCGCGGGCATCGCCGTACGCCGGGCCGGCCGCGCGCGCGATATCGCCGTCGACGCCGCGCTCGTCACCACCGACGCCCAGGCGCTGGTCTCCCGCGGCGACCTGGACCTCGTGATCGAGGTGATCGGCGGCCTCGAACCGGCCCGCGGACTCATCCTCACCGCGCTCGAACACGGCGCCTCGGTGATCACCGCCAACAAGGCGCTGCTCGCCGAGGACGGCCCGACGCTGTTCGCCGCCGCGGAGAAGTACGAACGCGACCTGTACTTCGAGGCGGCCGTCGCCGGGGCGATCCCGATCCTCCGCCCGCTGCGCGAGTCGCTGGCCGGTGACGACGTGACCCGGGTGATGGGCATCGTCAACGGCACCACGAACTACATCCTGGACAAGATGGACTCCACCGGCGCCGGCTTCGACGAGGCGCTCGAAGAGGCCCAGGCGCTCGGGTACGCCGAGGCCGACCCGACCGCGGACATCGAGGGATTCGACGCGGCCGCGAAGGCCGCGCTGCTGGCGAGTTTGGCCTTCCACACCAGGGTTTCCATCGCCGACGTGCACCGCGAAGGCATCACCGAGGTGTCCGCGACGGACATCGCCTCGGCCCGCGAGATGGGCTGTGTGGTGAAGTCGCTGGCGATCTGCGAACTGGACGAGGCGACCGATTCGGTCAGCGCCCGGGTCTATCCGGCGATGATCCCGCTGAACCACCCGCTGGCCTCGGTCCGGGACGCGTACAACGCCGTCTTCGTGGAATCCAAAGCGGCCGGCGAGCTGATGTTCTATGGTCGTGGTGCCGGCGGCGCCCCGACGGCCAGTGCTGTCCTCGGGGATCTGGTGTCCGCCGCGCGCAACCGGCTCAAGGGCGTGCCGGGGGTCGGCGAGTCGTCGTACACCCAGCGGGCCGTCCGGCCGATGGGGGATGCGCTGACTCGCTATCACGTGTCGCTGGACGTGGCCGACAAGGCCGGCGTGCTGGCGGCGGTGGCGACTGCGTTCTCCGATCACGGAGTGTCGATCCAGACCGTCCGGCAGGAAGGCCGCGGCGGCGAGGCTCAGCTCGTCGTGGTCACCCACACCGCCACCGATGCCGCCCTCTCCGCGACCGTGGAGGCCCTGCGCGACATGGACATCGTGCGAGAAGTCAGCAGTGTGATGCGGGTCGAAGGGGATTAAGACATGAGCAAGCAGCGGCCACACCAGTGGCGAGGCGTGATCGAGGAATATCGCGACCGGCTCCCCGTCTCCGGGGACACCCCGGTGGTCACGCTCGGCGAAGGCGGTACGCCGCTGGTCGCTGCGCAATGGCTCAGTGAGAAGACCAACTGCGAGGTCTGGCTCAAGGTCGAGGGGAACAACCCGACCGGCTCGTTCAAGGACCGCGGGATGACGGTCGCGATCTCGCTCGCTGCTCAGGCCGGCGACAAGGCCGTGGTCTGCGCCTCGACGGGGAACACTTCCGCGTCGGCTGCCGCGTACGCCGTACGGGCTGGGCTTTTGCCGCTGGTGCTGATTCCGGCGGGGCGGATCGCCAAGGGTAAGTTGGCTCAGGCGATCGTGCATGGTGCGCAGTTGGTGACGGTTGATGGCAGCTTTGATGACTGTCTGCGGATCGTGCGGGAGCTGGGGAAGCACTACCCGGTCGCGCTGGTGAACTCGGTGAACCCGGTGCGGCTCGAGGGGCAGAAGACTGCTGCTTTCGAGGTCTGCGACGCGTTGGGGGATGCGCCGGATCTGCATCTTCTGCCGGTGGGTAACGCGGGGAACATCGCGGCGTACTGGAAGGGCTACCTGGAGTACAAGAAGGACAAGATCTCGTCGAAGGCCCCGCAGATGTGGGGTTTCCAGGCGGAGGGTGCGGCGCCGATCGTGCGCGGTGCGATCGTCGAGAAGCCGGACACCGCGGCGACCGCGATCCGGGTCGGCAATCCCGCGTCGTGGATCCTGGCCGAGAACGCCCGGGACGAGTCGGGCGGCCGGATCGAGGCCGTCTCCGATGAGCAGATCCTCACCGCCCAGCGCGACCTCGCCGCCCGCGAAGGCGTCTTCGTCGAGCCCGCTTCCGCAGCCGGCGTCGCAGGCCTCCTCGCCACCAAGGCAGCCGGCCGCCTCGACGGCGGCCAAACCATCGTGATCACCGTCACAGGCCACGGCCTCAAAGACATCGACACAGCCCTCTCCCACATCCACCTCCAGGACCCCCCAGTAACCCCCGCAGACACAGACGCCGTGCCCGCGTCGCCGGACTGGTGTGAATTTGAACGGCTCTGTTCGGGTTCGGGTGCCGGCTACTAGTGCGAATCTTGGGCCTGGGTTTGATGCGTTCGGGTTGGCGTTGGGGTTGTACGACGAACTGACGGTGACGCCGGGTGGGGCCGGGGTGAGTGTTGAGGTGGTGGGGTCTGGCGCTGGGGAAGTGGCGTTGGATGAGTCGCATCTGGTGGTTCGGGCTATTCGGGCGGGGCTTGAGTCGCTGGGTGCTGTTGTGCCGGGATTCAGGTTGGAGTGTGTGAATCGGATTCCGCATGGGCGGGGGTTGGGGTCTTCGTCGGCGGCGATCGTGGGTGGGATCGCGGCGGCGTACGGGCTGACCGGTACGCCGCTGGATCGGGATCGGATCGTCGAACTGGCGAACGAGATCGAGGGGCATCCGGACAATGTGGCGGCTGCTGCGTTGGGTGGGTTCACGATTGCGTGGACGGATGGGGACAAGGGGCGTGCGGTTCGGTTGGAGCCGGCGGACGGGTTGGCGGCGGTCGCGTATGTGCCGGGGACTCGGGTGCTGACGAAAGAGGCGCGCGGGTTGCTGCCGGCCGTCGTACCGCATGGTGATGCCGCGGCGAATGCGGGGCGGGCGGCGTTGCTGGTCGCGGCGTTGACCGCGCGTCCGGAGTTGCTGATGACGGCGACGGAGGACCGGCTGCACCAGGAGTACCGCGAGCCGGCGATGCCGGAGAGCCTTGCCCTCGTGCACAAGCTCCGGGGCAGTGGGCTGCCCACCGTCATCAGCGGCGCCGGCCCCACCGTCCTCGTCCTCACCGCCACCTCCGAGGCGAACGCCCGCATCCGAAGCAGGGCAGGCACAGCGGGCGTCGGGGGCGGCCGGGGCCGTGCCCCTCGCTCCCTCGGACGCGAGCGCGGGTTTGCCCGCTGCGCCGGATGGGTGGGAGCGGCTTGAGTTGGGGATTGATCCACTGGGCGTACAGGTCTGGTCCGAAAAGGGCGGAGTGCTGACTACGGGTGTGGGGGAATGAACAGAACCGGACACGCGTTGAACATCCCGAGTCGTCAGATGCCCCCTCAGTGGTGCTAGTCTCGACTCACCCGATCCCCTCCAGGTGATCGGCGAACTCTCTCGTCGCTTCCGGGCTTAGCTCCCGACATCCTGATGTATGTGGCGACCTCCCAGTGAAGGACTTGCGCCGCCTGCGTCGGATAACTCCGGGGGGAACCGGATTCAGCGAGAGCCTCTATAACCACGTCGCCACGCCGTCAATCGAGACTGCGTCGGTCGTGGTGATGATTCCGGGCGATGAACCTGAGGACATCGTCCATCCGTGTGGGAAGGACCTCACGTGACAGAAACTGTTGAAGCCTCCAGCGGGGCCGGCACCACGCGCCGGCGCAAGGCTGGCGGCGGCCTCGAGGGCATGCTGCTCCCCGAGCTCAAGCAGCTCGCCGGGACGCTCGGCATCAAGGGCACCGGCGCGCTGCGCAAGGGCCAGCTGATCGAGGCGATCAAGGCTGCCCAGTCGGGTGGCGGTTCGACGGGCGCTTCGCGTTCCCGGGCGAGCCAGCCGACCCTGGACGAGGCAGCCGCGGAGCCGGCCGTGCTGAGCACCAAGGGTGCCAAGGCTGAGGCTCCGGCGCGGGTCGGCACTCGCCGGGCCCGTGCTGCCGCTGCCGACACCGGCGCGGCCGAGAAGACTCCGGCCGTCGAGGCGCCCGCCGCCAAGGCGACCCAGAACGGCACCGCCGCTCCGGTCGAGACGGCCGTGGCCGCTGCACCGGTCGTCGAGAAGCAGGCCGTCGAGCGGCCCGCTGTCGAGCGGCCGGCGGACTCCGGCGGCGACGTCGAGAGCCGGGACGACCGTTCCGCGAACCGCGAGAGCGGCCGGGACCGTGGCCGTGGCCGCGAGAACCAGCGCACCGAGCGCGACGGCGGCCAGAACCGCGACGGCCGCGAGAGCCAGAACCGCGAGAGCCGTGACGGTCGCACCGAGAACCGCGACCGCACCGAGAACCGTGACAACCGGGGCGAGCAGACGCACAACCCGCAGCAACCGCGACAACCGCGGCGAGCAGCGCACCGACGCCGGCCGCACCGACCAGCGCACCGACCGCAACCAGGGCGACCGCAACCAAGGCGATCGCAACCAGGGCGACCGGAACCAGAACGACCGGAACCAGGGCGACCGCAACCAGGTCGACCGGAACCAGGGTGAGGACGGCGACGGACGTCGTCGCCGCCGCCGCGGTCGTGACCGTGACCGCGGTCAGACCGGCGGGCGCACCGACACCGGCCGGGACAACAGCCGCAACAACCGCGGCCGGGGCGATCGCTTCGACCCGGAGCCGACCATCAACGAGGACGACGTCCTGGTGCCGGCCGCCGGCATCCTCGACGTGCTCGACAACTACGCGTTCGTCCGGACCAGCGGCTACCTGCCGGGCCCGAACGACGTGTACGTCGCGCTGTCGATGGTGAAGCGCTACGGCCTGCGCAAGGGTGACGCGATCACCGGCGCGGTGAAGCAGCCGTCGGACGGCGAGCGCAAGGAGAAGTTCAACCCGCTGGTCCGGATCGACACCGTGAACGGGTCGGACCCGGAGGTCGCCAAGCAGCGGCAGGACTTCAACAAGCTCACCCCGCTGTACGCGACCGAGCGGCTTCGCCTCGAGACCGAGCCGAACATCCTCACCACGAGGATCGTCGACATCGTCAGCCCGATCGGCAAGGGCCAGCGCGGCCTGATCGTCTCGCCGCCGAAGGCCGGTAAGACGATGGTGCTGCAGGCGCTCGCGAACGCGATCACCACGAACAACCCCGAAGTACACCTGATGGTCGTGCTGGTGGACGAGCGGCCCGAAGAGGTCACCGACATGCAGCGCACGGTCAAGGGTGAGGTCATCGCCTCCACCTTCGACCGGCCGGCCGACGACCACACCACGGTCGCCGAACTGGCGATCGAGCGGGCCAAGCGGCTCGTCGAGCTCGGCCACGACGTCGTCGTGCTGCTGGACTCGATCACCCGCCTGGGCCGGGCGTACAACATCGCGGCCCCGGCCAGCGGCCGGATCCTGTCCGGTGGTGTCGACTCGTCGGCGCTGTACCCGCCGAAGCGGTTCTTCGGCGCGGCCCGCAACATCGAGGACGGCGGCTCGCTGACCATCCTCGCGACGGCGCTGATCGAGACCGGCTCCAAGATGGACGAGGTCATCTTCGAGGAGTTCAAGGGCACCGGCAACATGGAGCTCCGGCTCCGCCGCGAGTTCGCCGACCGCCGGATCTTCCCGGCGATCGACGTGGTCGCCTCCGGTACCCGCCGCGAAGAGCTGTTGATGAGCAAGGACGAGACCCAGGTCGTCTGGAAGCTCCGCCGGGTGCTGTCCGCACTCGACGGCCAGGCCGCCCTGGAGCTGTTGATCGGCAAGCTCAAGGAGAGCAAGTCGAACATCGAGTTCCTGCTCCAGGTCAACAAGACCACCCCGTCCACCGGCAACGGCGGCGGCCGCAGCACCGACGACGGCAACTAGCAGTACTACGGGTCGCGGCTACCGCCGGCGACCCGCCGCAGGCTGGCTGGATCGCCCCGGAATACCGGGGCGATTCGTCAGGTTGAGGCATCTGATGGCAGACTTGTCTGTTGGTTCCGGTTCACGTTCGCACCTGGCGGGCGACCCGGAGCGCCTTTGACTCGAGGAGACCCATGAAGAGCGACATCCACCCGAACTACGTGGCGACCAAGGTGACCTGCACCTGTGGCGCGCAGTTCGACACGCACTCGACGGCGGAGAACGGCTCGATCCACGCCGACGTCTGCTCGCAGTGCCACCCGTTCTACACCGGCAAGCAGAAGATTCTCGACACCGGTGGCCGCGTCGCCCGCTTCGAGAAGCGGTACGCGAAGAAGTAGCAAACGAAAGCTTTGGGCGAGGTGTGCCTGCGGACAGCGCAGGCCACCTCGCTTTCGTGTGCTGTGCGGCTTCGCCGCGAGCGGGGGCTTCGCCACCCGCACCCCCTTGCGTGGGGTTGGTGCTTGTATGTACCGGAAAGGAGTGCAGCAATGTTCGAGGCAGTGCAGTCGCTGAAGGCGGAGTACGCCGAGCTGGAGCGACGGATGTCCGATCCCGAGCTGCACTCCGACCAGGCGGTGGCGCGGCAGGTCGGCAAGCGGTACGCCGCGCTGGCGCCCGTCGTACGGACTTATGACGAGTGGTTGCAGACCGCGGACGACATCGAGGCGGCCAAGGAACTGGCGCACGAGGACCCCGCGTTCGCCGAGGAGGCGACCAAGCTCGAGCATCGGCGCGACGAGCTGGCCGAGAAGCTGCAGGTGCTGCTCGTGCCGCGCGACCCGAGTGACGACAAGGACGCGATCCTCGAGATCAAGGCCGGTGAGGGTGGCGACGAGTCGGCGCTGTTCGCCGGCGATCTGCTGAAGATGTATCTGAAGTACGCCGAGTCGCAGAACTGGAAGACCGAGGTCATCGACGCGGCCGAGTCGGATCTGGGCGGCTACAAGTCGATCACCGTCGCGGTGAAGGCGAAGGGCACGCCCGAGCCCGGCGAAGCGCCGTACGCGAAGCTGAAGTTCGAAGGCGGCGTGCACCGGGTCCAGCGGGTGCCGGTGACCGAGTCGCAGGGCCGGATCCACACGTCCGCCGCCGGTGTCCTGGTGCTGCCCGAGGCCGAGGACGTGGACGTCGAGATCGACCAGAACGATCTGCGGATCGACGTGTTCCGGTCGTCCGGTCCTGGTGGGCAGAGCGTCAACACGACCGACTCCGCCGTCCGGATCACCCACCTGCCGACCGGCATCGTGGTCTCGATGCAGAACGAGAAGTCCCAGCTGCAGAACCGCGAGCAGGCGATGCGCGTACTGCGTTCGCGGTTGCTGGCCGCCGCGCAGGAAGCAGCCGACCAGGAAGCCTCGGACGCGCGGCGTTCGCAGATCCGCACGGTCGACCGCTCCGAGCGGGTCCGCACCTACAACTTCCCGGAGAACCGGTTCTCCGACCACCGGGTCGGCTACAAGGCGCACAACCTGGACCAGGTCCTCGGCGGCGACCTCGCCCCGGTGATCCAGGCCCTGACCGACGCCGACCTGACCGCCCGCCTCGAGGCCGTCGAATCCCAGTGAGCACGATACGACCCTGCTCGCGACCGCCACAAGCTCGCTGCAAGACGCCGGAGTCGCGAGCCCCGACTACGACGCCGCCGAGCTCCTCGCCCACGTCACCGGGACGACCGACTGCAGCTCGGCCTGATCGAGGTCACCCCCGAACAGCAGACCCGGTACGACGAGTTGGTGGCTCGCCGCGCTGCTCGCGAACCGCTCCAGCACCTCACCGGTACTGCGGCCTTCCGGTACCGCGAACTGGTCATCGGCCCCGGTGCGTTCGTGCCGCGCCCGGAGACCGAAGTACTGGTCGGCTGGATCCTCGATCGAATCGCCTCCGTGCAGAACCCCTTGGTGGTCGACCTGTGCAGCGGCTCGGGCGCGATCGCCGGAGCAGTGGCGACGGAACGCCCGGACAGCACGGTGCACGCCGTGGAGCTGTCACCGGAGGCATGCGTCTGGGCCCGGCGCAATCTCGCCGGAACCGGCGCAACCTTGCACGAGGGCGACATCGACGGCTGCCTGCCCGAGTTGGACGGCCAGGTCGACGCGGTGATCGCCAACCCGCCGTACATCCCCTTGACTGCTTGGGAATCCGTGACGGCCGAGGTGCGCGACCACGACCCGGCGCTGGCGTTGTGGTCGGGGGACGACGGACTCGACGAGATCAAGGTGGTCGCGGCGACGGCCGGTCGGCTGCTGAAGCCGGGCGGCTGGTTCGGCTGCGAACACGCTGATGTGCAAGGCGAATCGGCGCCCGCGGTCTTCGCGGCGACCGGTCTGTTCACCGAGGTCCGCGATCAACTGGACCTCGCCGGGCGACACCGGTTCGCAACGGGCCGCCGCGTCTACTCGTAGACCACGCTGTATCTATTCGTAGACGACGAAGGCCGGGCGAGGCTTGAGCGCCATCACCTGGGCAGGCGTCATCAGCGCGCCGTGCCGGGTGTCTTCCTTGTAGAAGAGCTTGAACCCGGCATGCACGCCCGGTGCCATCGTCGGGGTGAGCTTCCCCCAGGTGGATTCCTTGTCCGTGCGGTTGCCGATCCCGTCGACCGACTTGATGATCTGTACGCCGGGATGCTGCTTCAGCGCCTTCTCGTTGCTGAGGATCCGGGTCGAGAGCTGGTGGAAGACGAACACCTTCTCCGGCAGGTCGTACTGCGTGACCAGGCCGGCCAGGTACCCCGCGATCGAGTCGAGTTCGGCGCCGCTCGTGTGCCCGAAGACCTTGCCGGGAACCTGGCCGGGACCGACCGCCCACTCGGGGTCGAAGGCGAGTCCGACGTCCGGTTCCTTCAGCCAGCGCTCCAGCACCTTGGTCTCACTGAGAATGTCGGCCCGGCCCGGCTGGATGTCGAGCAACAGCAGCATCCGGTGTTTGCGGGCGACGGTCAGGTAGTTCTGGATCTTCGCGTCGGGGAGCCGGCTGCGGTACTTGCCGTCCTTGCCGGCATGCCCGTTCGCGACCACCACGATGAGTTCCATCACCGGCTGCGGAGTGCGCCCACCGGCGTACGACTTCGACAGCGTCTCCAGCCGGTTCGCCTTGGTCTCCAGGTCCTTGTCGAGCGGCCCGAGCGCGGGGGAGCCCGGCAGGCCGACGTACCCGACGAGCTGGTACTTCGGGAAGACCTGCCGACCACCACGCGGCAGCTCGCCGTCCTTGGGCGGCGCAGGCATCGGCGCGGTGGTCGGTGTGGCCGAGGGCGTGGTCTTGCTCGACGGCGCAGGCGACTTGGCATCGGCCTTGCCGTCGGCACAACTCGCGACGACGCCGAGCAACAGCATCAGTGCCGCGACGGCGACGGCGGAACGCTTCGGCGGTAGAGACCACGCCCCCAGCCAACCACGCCCACCCGACAGACCCCCGCCGCGGCGTGTCACGTCCGTCCGCCCGCCTCGCCACAGCAGGCCGGACCGATGGCTGTCAGACGGAGCCGATGCTTGTCAGGCGGAGCGGGCTATCGCGTTCCGGCGGCGCCGTAGGTCGGCGGCGTGCAGCGGAATCATCGGCCCGAGCCGGCGGAGTGCCTCGTCCAGGAGCGCCGCGGCTTCGTCGTCCGAGCCTTCGGCTTCCGCGCAGGCCGCCAGGCCGTCCAGGCCACGCGCGGCCGTCATTGCGCGGTGACTGTCCTGGGCACTGTCGACGACCGCGCCGAACAGCGACCGGCTCTCGTCGAGCCGGCCTGCCGCGAGGTACGTACGACCGAGTTGCAGCCTGGACTCGTCCATGCCGAACACGCTGGACAGCTCCTGGGCGATGCCCAGCGCCCGTTGCTGCAACTCGAGGGCCTGGGCGTAGTCACCGAGTTGCCGGTAGGCGCTACCGAGCTGGCACAACGAATCGGTGCGGCTGTAGCGCATCCCGATGGCGTCGGCGAGCTCCCGCGCCTCCGTTACCGCCTTGATCGCGTCGTGCGGTCGACCGAGCTCGTTGTGCGACTCCGCGATGCCGTTCAGCAGATGCGGCTGGAGGGTCCGGTCGTCGATCGCTCGAGCCATCGCCAGTGCCAGCCGGTACGACTCCAGCGCTTGCCGGTGGTCCTGGCGAGAGCCCTCGGTGATCGCCCGTTCGGTCATCGCGTGCGCGGCCATCCGTTCGTTGCCGATCGTGCGGGCCAGCTCGAGCGCCGCGGTGTGGGCGGCGACCGCTTCATCGCCGGGATCGACGAGCCGTAGGAGCTGGCCGAGGGCGCTCAGGAGCTGGATCCGGAGTACGGCGTGACCGTCCTCGGCGAGCAGGTCGAGGGCCTCGCGGACCCACTCGATGCACTTCAACGGTCCCTGCTGGACCTTCCTGAAGCTGGCCATCACCAGCAGGATCCGTGCTTGGGTCTCAGCGTCACCGAGCCGCCTGGCCGCCGCCAGGCCGAGGTCGAGCAGGGTGTCCCGCTGACGGACCTGGTTGCGCTCGTGGAAGTGGCGTGCGAATCCGGCGGCGATCAGCGCGCTCGGCTCATCCGTGGAACCGTTCGGGACCTGCTGCAGTGCGGCGAAGATGTTGGCACTCTCGAGGTCGCCCCAGGCCAGTCCGTCCTTGGACGTCGCGAGCTCGGGGCCGTTGACCGGTGGGCGCCGGCTGATGTCGATGTACTGCACCTTGGTGAGCCGGGAGATCGCCCGGTGTCCGGTCTGCAGGTAGTACTCGAGCAGCCGACCTACGGCAGTACGCCGGTCGGCTGCTGACTCCGTCTGCTGACTCAGGTCGGTTGCGTACTGGCGGAGAAGGTCGTGGAACTGGAAGCGGTCGGGAGACGGCTGCAGGAGAAGGTTGGCGTCGAGCAGCTCCTCGAGGAGCGGCTCCGCATCCTGCGGCTCCACGCCGGCCAGTGCGCCCGCGCCGTACCGGTCCAGGTCGCGGCCGGGGAGCAGGCTGAGGGAGCGGAACATCAGCTGCTGCTGGGGATTCAGCTGTTCGTACGACATCGCGAAGGTCGAGCGGAGACCGCGACCGTCGGCACTGAGTTCGTGCAGTCGATCCTGAGTCTTCAGCCGCCGGTTGAGGTGTGCGACCGTCCAGGTCGGCCGGTGGCGCATCCGGGCGCCCGCGATCCGGATCGCCAGCGGTAGGTGGCCGCAGCGTTCCACCAGCTCACGCGTCGCCTCCGGTACTGCGGCGGCGCGCTCGGGTCCGACGAGCTCGCCCAGGAGTCGCACCGCGTCCGACGAGTCGAGTACGCCGAGTGAAACCCGTTGTGCGGTGTCGATCCCGGTCAACTGGCGTCGGCTGGTGATCAGCACCCCGCAAGTAGGTGCCCCGGGCAACAGTGGCGCGATGAGCTGACTGTTGGGCGTGTCGTCCAGTACGACGAGCACGCGCTTCCCGGCGACTTCGGATCGCCAGAGCGCTGCCTGGCCGTCGAGATCGCGGGGGATGCGCTCGGGTTTGACGCCGATGCTCATGAGCAGGTGATCCAGGGCCGTTTGTGGTGCCAGCGGCTCGCGGCCAGGAGTATGTCCGTGCAACTGCAGATAGAGCAGGCCGTCCGGGTACAGTTCGGCGACCTTACGTGCTGCCCTGATGGCGAGTGCTGTCTTGCCGGCGCCACCCATGCCGTCCACTGCGACCACAGGTGGTGCGCTGCGTTCAACAGGAGCTAGTGCTGCGACGAGCGCGGCCAGTTCTCTGTCCCGGCCCACGAAGGCCGCATCCTGGTACGGCAGCTCGTCCTTGCCCGACGGGGCTGCGCTCTCGTTGCGCAGGATCCGCTGATGGGTCGCCCGTAGCTCAGGGCCGGGCTCTACGCCGAGCTGGTCGATCAGAATGTCTCGCGTGGCGGTGTATACGCCCAGAGCTTCCGCCTGCCGACCACCGGCGTACAGGGCGAGCATCAGTTGGCCGGCGAGCCGCTCGTCCAGAGGGCGGTCGGCTACTGCGGTCACGAGCTCCGGTACGACGTCGGCGTGGCGGCCACCGGCCAGGTCGAGGTCGATGCGGTCGCTCAGCACCTTGTAGCGCAGCTCGGAGAGGCGTTGACGGTGCGTGGCCAGGTACTGCCCGGGTAGACCAGTCAGCGGCTCACCACGGAACAGCGTCAAAGCCTCGGCATAGTCACCGGCCCGAACGGCGGCGTCGAAACGGTCCGTGTCGAGTACACCGGGTTGCAGCCGGAGAACGTAGCCGTCTCTAGATCGCTCCAGCAGGCCGTCGATCGGCAAGGCTTTGCGGAGTCGGTAGATGTAGGGCGGCAGGACCTTCAGGCCTGTTGCAGGTGGCCGGTCGCCCCACACCGCGTCGAACAGTTCCTCCGCCGTGCAGACCCGGTTGGCCCGCAACGCCAGCACAGCGAGAAGCGCCTGCTGGAGAAGTGGGCCGGGTTCGATCTGGGTATCGCCCTGCCGCACGACCAAGGGGCCGAGGAGGTCGATGCGCAGCTGGTCGGTCACAGTCCGCAGTCTCCTGCGGATCAGGGGCCAGCGGCAAACGGGTCAGGCGTTCTTGGCCACGTAGTCGTCGATCTCGGTGAGCAGCGAGGTCTTGGTGCTGTCGTCGGCGAAGGAGACCCGGACCGCCGTACGGGCGAACTCGGCGATGCCCTGCGCGTCCAGGTCGAGCAGGTCCGTGACGACGGCGTACTCGTTGACCAGGGTGGTGCCGAACATCGGCGGGTCGTCGGAGTTGATCGTGACGACCAGGCCGGCGTCGACCATCGCGCGGATCGGGTGCTCGTCGTACGAGCGGACCGCCTGGGTGGCGAGGTTCGAGGTCGGGCTGACCTCGAGCGGGATCCGGTGCTCACCGAGGTAGTCGACGAGCGCGGGATCCTGGGTCGCGGAGGTGCCGTGGCCGATCCGCTCCGCCTTCAGCACCCGGAGCGAGTCCCAGATCGTCTCCGGGCCGGTGGTCTCGCCCGCGTGCGGCACGCTGTGCAGACCGGCCGCGCGGGCCTCGTCGAAGAAGGGCGCGAACTGCGGCCGCGCTACGCCGATCTCCGGGCCGCCGAGACCGAACCCGACCAGGCCTTCCGGGCGGACGCCGGTGGCGATCTTCAGGGTCTCCGCGGCGCCTTCGAGGCCCAGCTCGCCGGGGATGTCGAAGATCCAGCGCAGCGTCACGCCGAGTTCCTTCTCGGCCGCGGTCCGGGCGTCCTCGATCGCCTCGCAGAACGCCTCGGGGGCGATCCCGCGCAGTACCGACGTGTACGGCGTGACGGTGAGTTCGGAGTACCGGATGTTCTGCGCGGCCATCTCGCGGGCCACCTCGTAGGTGAGGAAGCGGACGTCGTCCGGCGTACTGACCAGGTCGACCACGGTCAGGTAGACCTCGATGAACTTCGCGAAGTCGGTGAAGGTGAAGTACTCCGCCAGCGCGGCCGGGTCGGCCGGGACCGGCGACCCGGGGTGCCGGGCGGCGAGCTCGGCGACGATGCGCGGCGTCGCGGATCCGACGTGGTGGACGTGCAGTTCGGCTTTGGGCAGTCCGGCGAGGAATTCACGCGTCACGGTCATGGCCGGGATCCTATGCACGGGACGGCCGACGGCGCCCGGAAGCTGACAATCATTTGTCAGGAGTGGTTGCGACCAGCCCGGCTAGGGGCTTCGACCAGGTGAGTGGCACGATTCACTCCGTGAGCGAGCGCTTTGACTTCACCGGTGACGAGTTGATGCCGGCCTACCGCGCGGCCGTGGATGCCATCGAGGCCGGTGATCTGGTCGTGTTGCCTACGGACACCGTGTACGGGATCGCCGCGGACGCCTTCAAGGCCGACGCGGTGCAACGGCTACTCGATGCCAAGGGCCGCGGTCGCGACATGCCGCCGCCGGTGCTGATCTCGGTGGTCGAGTCGCTGGACGCGCTGGCGACCGACGTACCGGAGGCCGGGCGGAAGCTGGCGGAGGCGTTCTGGCCGGGGCCGTTGACGGTGATCTGTCACGCGCAGGGTTCGCTGATGTGGGACCTGGGGGAGACCCACGGCACCGTCGCGCTGCGGGTGCCGGACCACGAGAACACCCGGGAGCTGCTGTCCCGGACCGGGCCGCTGGCGGTCAGTTCGGCGAACAAGAGCGGACGGCCGGCGGCGCTGGACGTGTACGACGCGGAGGAGCAGCTGGCCGACTCGGTTGCCGTCTACCTCGACGGTGGCGAGGTCACCGGCGGAGAGCCGTCGACGATCGTGGACCTGACCGGCGAGGTGCCGCACGTCGTACGGATCGGTGCGCTGACGATGGCCCAGATCCGCGAGATCGTTCCGGACGCGACCACCGACCTCGAGCCCAGGCCAACCGATGAGCCTGTTGAGGCGTCGAACGAAGAGCCGAAGCTCGATGAATCTGTTGACGCTGAGAAAGAGACCACTGTGGACGGCGACGCGGCTGATGTGAGGCCGGCGGACTAGTGCGCGAGTATCTGCTCGTCCTGTTCGTGGCGATGGCCACGACCTTCCTGCTGACCGGGATCGCCCGCAAGATCGCCCTCCGGTACGGCGCCGTCGCCAAGGTCCGTTCCCGGGACGTGCACAAGGTCCCGATCCCGTACTTCGGCGGCATCTCGATCCTCGGCGGTCTGGTGGCCGGCTTCGCGGTCGCCTCCAGCCTGCCGTTCCTCGGGGACAGCCTGCAGATCGCGCACGACGCCCGGGCGATCCTGATCGGCGGCGTGGTGATCTGCGCGGTCGGCGTGATCGACGACCTGGTCGAGCTCGACCCGATCACCAAGCTGGCCGGCATGGTGCTGGCCGTCGGCGTGATGATCGTCCAGGGCATCCAGCTGTACTGGATCCCGCTGCCCGGCGGCATCTTCTCGCCGCCGGCTTCGCAGCTCGCGGTGCTGACCGCTGGCATCCTGCTGGTCTCGACCAACGCGGTGAACTTCGTCGACGGCCTGGACGGACTGGCGGCCGGAGTCACCGCGATCGGCGCGGCCGCGTTCTTCACCTATTCGTACGTGCTGAACGTCGAGCAGAACCTCGACCGCGCGACCACCTCGACGATGATCACCGTCGCGCTGGCCGGTGCCTGTCTGGGCTTCCTGCCGCACAACTTCTTCCCAGCAAGGGTTTTCATGGGCGACTCGGGCGCCCTGCTGATCGGGCTGATGCTGGCCGCGTCGACGATCAGCCTGACCGGCCAGATGGATCCCAACGCCGTTCCGTACGAGGTCGGCGGCTCGAGTCTGCTGCCCGCGCTGCTGCCGTTGATCCTGCCGATCGCGGTGCTCGCGATCCCTGCTGTGGATCTCACGATGGCCTATATCCGGCGTACGAAGGCAGGGCGTTCGCCCTTCGCCGCGGACAAGCTGCACCTGCATCACCGGCTGATGCAGCGGGGTCACTCACACCGTCGTGCGGTGCTGCTGATGTACCTGTGGACGGCCCTGATCGCCTTCGGTGTCGTGGTGCTCGGACTGCTGCTCTCGGTCTGGACGGTGATCCTCGTGCTGGCCGTGACGGTGACCGCCATCCTGCTCACGACCGGCCTTCCGCGGCGGGCCGCCAAGCCGCTCGCGAAGGTCTAGGGACGAGCGCGCCGGAGCTTCGCAGTACGGGCAAAGGAAGACCAGACCAGTGGGCGTCGTGGCCTACCGATAGGGTGTTCGTGTACAGCGGCAGGGATGCCCGTTTTGCTGACCGTGCAGACTTTGTGCTAGTTTTCACAAGCACCAGCTAAGAACAGTTTCACCCCTGACCCCGCCCACCCGACGACCGAGGGCAAGAATCCCGGTCGCCAGCAGGACGGAACCACCAGATGGCTCCCTCAGACAGAGGTCCGAAAGTCGCCGGCCAGGCTACGAGGCACCCGGCGTTGGTAATGCTGCGCGGCGCTCTTGTGGCCGGCCTGATCGTCGGTGTGAATGCTGCCGCCGTCTCGGCCGTGGCTGCCGGATTGAAGGGCCTGTGGGGCGCACTGCTCGGCCTGTTGATGGTCATCATCTTCTCCGGTGCCGGCCTGTTCGTCCTGCACCTGTCCCGGCGCAGTTCGCCGACCATGCAGCTCGCACTCGCGATGGCTTCCTACACGGGCCGGATCGCGATCTTCGGCGGCCTGCTCGCGATCGCGCTGAACTCCGACAGCCTGGCCCAGAACGTCAATCTGACCGCGCTCGGCGTCAGCGCCATCGTGGTCGTGATGGGCTGGATGGCCGGCGAGATCTGGGCCTGGTCGCACCTGCGGATCCCGATCTACGACCTCGACAACGAGGTAATGGCGTGATCACCCGCGGTAACGCCACGGCAAGCCGTTTCCCAACCGTGACAAGGGATGTGGCGCAGTGCACGGACGCCAATGTGACCGCACGTCTCGCCGACTGGTACCTTTCGGGTGCTCATGAGTCAGCAACCAGATCCGAAGCCGACGCCGAACACATCCGGCGACGGCTGGCGGGTCCTGTCCTACTTGATCGGCGGAATCCTCGTCTACGGGGGTATCGGGTTCGGGTTGGATCGCTGGCTGGGCACCTGGTTTCTTCTTCCGGCGGGCATCGTTCTCGGTGCCGGCCTGACGATCTTGTTGTTGAACTTCCGGTACCGGCAGCAACCCTGAGCCGTACCGGGTCTGACGTAGTTGACCGCCTTGCCCTGAGCCGCCCTGCCCTTAGCCCTATGGCGAACGACTTGAGCACGACGCGAGAGGAGACCCGGTGAGCGCCGGCGTTTCGACCGAGTTCATTTCCCCCGGTCCACAGAGTTTCGACACCCCAGGCCTGTTCGGCGTGGACTGGCTGACCAAGCCTGTCCTGGTGGCGGCGCTGTCGGTGGTAGTGATCGTCTGGTTCTACTGGGCGGCTTCCCGCAAGGCCGCGGTCGTGCCGTCGAAGCTGCAGTTCGCCGGTGAGCTGGGCTACAACTTCGTGCGCAACTCGATGGCGCGGGACGCGATCGGCAGCCAGGAGTACATGAAGTACGTGCCGTATCTGTGCGGCCTGTTCTACTTCATCCTCTTCAACAACGTGGCCGGCACGATCCCGCTGATCCAGTTCCCGACCTTCAGCCACATCGGCTGGGCGTACGTGGCCGCGATCATGAGCTGGGTCATCTACAACGCCGTCGGCATCAAGAAGAAGGGCCTCTGGGGCTACTTCAAGCACCAGACGATGCCGGCCGGTGTGCCGCTGTGGCTGATGCCGCTGATGATCCCGATCGAGTTCATCTCGAACATCCTGGTCCGCCCGGTCTCGTTGAGCCTGCGGTTGTTCGCCAACATGTTCGCCGGCCACATCCTGCTGCTGGTCTTCGTCACCGGTGGCGACTACATGCTCCGGGAGACCGGCAGCATCGCGCTCGGCGGCGTCGGCATCATCACGCTGCTGATGGGCCTCGCGATCGCCGGACTGGAACTGTTCGTCCAGTGCATCCAGGCCTACATCTTCGTCGTCCTGACCGCGCAGTACATCGGTAGCGCGATCTCCGACGAGCACTGAGATCCACCGCATCACCCATAGACCCGTAGCAACGGAAACCCGGATAGCACTTATCCGTACCGAAAGGAACACACCGCAATGAACGCTCTCGACATCACCGGCAACATCGCCGTTCTGGGCTACGGCCTCGCCGCGATCGGCCCGGGCGTCGGTGTTGGTCTGATCTTCGCCGCCGTGATCAACGGCACCGCGCGTCAGCCCGAGGCACAGAGCCGTCTGCAGTCGATCGCCTGGATCGGCTTCGGTGTCACCGAGGTGCTGGCGATCATCGGTATCGCCCTCGCCTTCGTATTCCGTAAGTGAGCCCACTCTTCTCTGACTGACAGGACTCAGACATGTTGACGATGGTGCTACCGCTCAGCGAGGCCGCCGGGGAAGACCCGAACCCGCTGCTGCCGCACAACGCCGAGATCATCTTCGGCTTCGTCTTCCTGATCCTGCTGGCCATCGCCTTCGCCAAGGTCGTTGTTCCGAAGTTCGAAAAGGCTTACGCCGATCGGACCGCGGCGATCGAAGGCGGGATGAACGAGGCCAAGCAGGCCCAGGCCGAGGCGAAGGCGGCGCTCGACAAGTACAACGCGCAGCTGGCCGAAGCCCGGCAGGAAGCTGCGAAGATCCGCGAGGACGCGCGCGAGCAGGGTGCGCTCATCATCGCGGAGATGCGTGAGCAGGCGAATGCCGAAGCAGAACGCATCGTGACCCACGCCCGCACCCAGATCGACGCCGAGCGCACGCAGGCTGTTGCCTCGCTGCGCAGTGAGGTCGGCACGCTCGCGACCTCGCTGGCCGGCCGGATCGTCGGCGAATCGCTCGAGGACGAGGCGCGTCAGCGTCGTACGGTCGAGCGCTTCCTGACCGAGCTGGAGTCCTCGGAGTCGGCCCGGCAGGCAGTCGGAACGGACGGCTGATGCGCGGCGCTTCGCGGGAGTCACTCGTCCGGGCCCAGGCGGCCCTGGCGGGTGTCACCGTCTCCGAAAACCTCGGCACCGAGCTGTTCTCGGTCGCCAAGGTGCTCGACGGCAACGGCACGCTGCGGCGGGCACTGACCGATCCGGCCCGGCCCGCCGCGGCCCGGACCGGACTGGCCAAGCAGTTGTTCGGCGGCAAGATCTCCGCCCAGGCGCTGGAGATCCTGACCGCCGCTGTGAACGGGCGCTGGGTCAGCGCCCGGGACCTGGCGGACGCTCTCGACCAGTTGAGCGTCGAGGCCGAGGTCGCGTACGCCGACGGGCAGGGCAAGCTGGACGAGCTCGAGGACCAGCTGTTCCGTCTCGACCGGGTGGTCGTGGCGGAGCGGGTGCTGGCCGACAAGCTGAACGACCGGAGCATTCCGGTCGCGGCCCGTCAAGGACTGCTGCGTGGTCTGCTGGAAGGCAAGGCCGACGCCGTCACCGTGCGGCTGGCCGAGCGCGCGGTGGACGGCCGGGGCCAGCACTTCGCGGCCGTGATGCGCGCCTACCAGGTCGCTGCCGCGGCCCGGCGGGACGCCAGCGTCGCGACGGTCCGGGTGGCCGCCGACCTGACCGAGGGCGAGCGTTCCAGGCTCGCCGACCTACTCGGACGGCAGTACGGCCGGCAGATCCAGCTGAACGTGATCGTGGACCCGAACGTGGTCGGCGGCGTCCGGGTGGACATCGGCGACGAAGTGATCGACGGAACCATCGCGGCCCGGCTCGACGAGGCGCAACGGCGCATCGCGGGCTGACCCTAACGACATTTGCGGCGCTAGCGGTCAGCAAACCTCTAGAGCCATCCACAGGCCAAGCTAGGTCAAGGAAGCAGGGACGGAAGATAATGGCGGAGCTCACGATCAGGCCGGAGGAAATCCGGGACGCCCTGGATCGCTTCGTCTCCGACTACGAACCGGAGACGGCGACCCGCGAAGAGGTCGGCACCGTTGTCGACGCTGGTGACGGCATCGCGCACGTCGAGGGACTGCCCTCGGCGATGGCGAACGAGCTGCTCACCTTCGAGGACGGCAGCCAGGGCATTGCCTTGAACCTCGACGTCCGCGACATCGGCGTCGCCGTTCTCGGTGAGTTCAGCGGCATCGAGGAGGGCCAGCAGGTCCGCCGGACCGGCCAGGTGCTGTCCGTGCCGGTCGGCGAGGGCTACCTGGGTCGCGTCATCGACCCGCTCGGCAAGCCGATCGACGGCCTCGGCGAGATCAAGGACATCGAAGGCACCCGCGCGCTCGAGCTGCAGGCAGCCGGCGTGATGGACCGCCAGGAGGTCCGCGAGCCGCTGCAGACCGGCATCAAGGCGATCGACGGCATGATCCCGATCGGCCGGGGCCAGCGTCAGCTGATCATCGGCGACCGGTCGACCGGTAAGACGGCGATCGCGATCGACACGATCATCAACCAGAAGGCCAACTGGGCCTCCGGCGACCCGAAGAAGCAGGTCCGCTGCATCTACGTGGCGATCGGCCAGAAGGGCTCGACGATCGCCTCCGTGCGCGGTGCGCTCGAAGAGGCCGGCGCGATGGAGTACACCACCATCGTGGCCTCCCCGGCGTCCGACCCGGCCGGCTTCAAGTACGTCGCGCCGTACACCGGTTCGGCCATCGGCCAGCACTGGATGTACCAGGGCAAGCACGTCCTGATCGTCTTCGACGACCTGACCAAGCAGGCCGAGGCCTACCGGTCGATGTCGCTGCTGCTCCGCCGCCCGCCGGGCCGCGAGGCCTACCCGGGTGACGTCTTCTACCTGCACAGCCGGCTGCTCGAGCGTTGCGCGAAGCTGTCCGACGAGCTGGGCGGCGGCTCGATGACCGGTCTGCCGATCATCGAGACCAAGGCCAACGACGTGTCGGCCTTCATCCCGACCAACGTCATCTCGATCACCGACGGCCAGATCTTCCTCCAGTCGGACCTGTTCAACGCCAACATCCGCCCCGCCATCGACGTCGGTGTCTCGGTGTCCCGGGTCGGCGGTGCCGCGCAGGTCAAGGGCATGAAGAACGTCTCCGGTTCGCTGAAGATCGACCTGGCCCAGTTCCGCGCGATGGAGGCGTTCGCGATGTTCGCCTCCGACCTCGACGCCACCTCGCGCCGTCAGCTGGACCGCGGTCAGCGACTGGTCGAGCTGCTGCGTCAGCCGCAGTACTCGCCGTACCCGATCGAGGAGCAGACGGTCTCGATCTGGGCCGGTACGACCGGCAAGTTCGACGACGTCCCGGTCAACGACGTACTGCGGTTCGAGCGCGAGTTCCTGGACTTCCTGCGCCGGGAGAGCAACGTGCTCGACGCGGTCCGTGAGTCGGGCAAGTTCGAGGACGAGTCCGCCGCGGCCGTGACGGACGCGATCGACAAGTTCAAGCCGACCTTCCAGACCTCCGACGGCCAGTTGCTGGCCGGCAAGGAGGAGACCGCGGCGATGGACTCCGAGGACGTCGAGCAGGAGCAGATCCGCAAGCAGAAGCGGGGCTGATCACCCATGCCAGCCAGTCTGCGGGAGCTTCGTGAGCGTCGGGCCTCGGTCTCGACGATCAAGAAGCTGACCCGCGCGATGGAGCTCATCGCGGCGTCCCGGATCGTCAAGGCGCAGCAACGCGCCGCGGCGGCCGGTCCGTACGCGCGTGAGCTCACCCGTGCCGTGTCGGCGGTGGCGACGTACTCCAACGTCGACCACCCGCTGACCACCGAGAAGCCGGACGCGAAGCGTGCTGCCGTCCTGCTGATCACCTCGGACCGCGGCCAGGCCGGGGCGTACTCCTCCTCCGTGATCCGCGAGGGTGAGCGGCTGAACCAGCTGCTCCGCGAGGACGAGAAGGAGATCATCCCGTTCCTGAGCGGCCGTAAGGGCATCGCCTACTACACCTTCCGGCAGCGCGAGATCGCGCAGTCGTGGAGTGGCGACTCGGACGCGCCGTCGTTCGCCCGGGCCCGGGAGATCGCCGACGCCCTGATCGAGAAGTTCCTGACCCCGACCGAGGAGGGCGGCGTGGACGAGATCCACATCGTCTTCACCCGGTTCGTGTCGATGCTGACCCAGCGCCCGGACGTGATCCGGTTGCTGCCGTTGGAGGTCGTCGAGGGCGAGGAGCCGCCGGCGGCGGACGACGTACTGCCGCTGTACGAGTTCGAGCCGTCGGCCGAAGAGGTGCTGGACGGCCTGCTGCCGAAGTACGTCGCCAGCCGGATCCACTACTGCATGCTGCAGGCAGCGGCGTCCGAGCTGGCCAGCCGGCAGCGGGCGATGAAGTCCGCGACCGACAACGCCCAGGACCTGATCGAGTCGCTCACGCGGCAGTTCAACCAGGCCCGCCAGGCCCAAATTACCCAAGAAATCAGCGAGATCGTCGGTGGCGCCAGCGCGCTGGCCGATGCCAACGCCGGGAGCGAGTGAGAGAGATGACTGCCACGGTTACCGAGAAGAACAACGAGGCCGCCGCCCCCGGCGTCGGTCGCGTCGCCCGGGTGATCGGCCCGGTCGTCGATGTCGAGTTCGCGGCCGACGCGATGCCCGACATGTACAACGCGCTCGAGGTGGACATCACCCTGGGCGAGACCACCCAGACGATCACCCTCGAGGTTGCGCTGCACGTCGGCGACAACATCGTCCGGGCGATCTCGATGAAGCCCACCGACGGCCTGGTCCGCGGTGCCGAGGTGCGCGACACCGGTGCGGCCATCTCCGTCCCGGTCGGCGACGTCACCAAGGGCCGGGTGTGGTCCGTGACCGGCAAGTGCCTGAACCAGGACGAGTCCGAGTTCGAGATCACCGAGCGCTGGCCGATCCACCGCAAGGCGCCGGCCTTCGACCAGCTCGAGTCCAAGACCCAGATGCTGGAGACCGGCATCAAGGTGCTGGACCTGCTCACCCCGTACGTGCAGGGCGGCAAGATCGGCCTGTTCGGCGGTGCGGGCGTCGGCAAGACCGTCATGATCCAGGAGATGATCTACCGGATCGCGCACAACTTCGGTGGCACCTCGGTGTTCGCCGGCGTCGGCGAGCGGACCCGTGAGGGCAACGACCTGATCCACGAGATGGAAGAGGCCGGCGTCTTCAAGGACACCGCGCTGGTCTTCGGTCAGATGGACGAGCCGCCGGGCACCCGGCTGCGGGTGGCGCTGTCCGCGCTGACGATGGCGGAGTACTTCCGCGACGTCGCCAACCAGGACGTGCTGCTGTTCATCGACAACATCTTCCGGTTCACCCAGGCCGGTTCCGAGGTCTCCACGCTGCTCGGCCGGATGCCGTCGGCCGTTGGTTACCAGCCGAACCTGGCCGACGAGATGGGCATCCTGCAGGAGCGGATCACGTCGACCCGCGGTCACTCGATCACCTCGATGCAGGCGATCTACGTGCCGGCCGACGACTACACCGACCCGGCTCCGGCGACCACCTTCGCCCACCTCGACGCGACCACCGAGCTCTCCCGCGACATCGCGTCGCGTGGTCTGTACCCGGCCGTCGACCCGCTGACCTCCACGTCGCGGATCCTCGACCCGCAGTACATCGGCCAGGAGCACTACGACGTGGCCGTCCGGGTGAAGCAGATCCTGCAGAAGAACAAGGAACTGCAGGACATCATCGCCATCCTCGGTGTCGACGAGCTGTCCGAAGAGGACAAGATCGTCGTCGCCCGGGCGCGCCGGATCGAGCAGTTCCTGTCGCAGAACACCTACATGGCGGAGAAGTTCACCAACATCCCGGGCTCCACCGTGCCGCTGAAGGACACCATCGAGTCCTTCAAGAAGATCACCGAGGGCGAGTGCGACCACATCGCCGAGCAGGCGTTCTTCAACACCGGTTCGCTCGAGGACGTCGAGCGCAAGTGGGCAGAGCTGCAGAAGGACAACTGAGATGGCCGATGAATCCGCCAAGCACCTCGAGGTAGCCCTCGTCGCGGCCGAGCGGACCGTGTGGGAGGGGCAGGCGAAGATCGTCATCGCCCGCACCACCGACGGCGATGTCGGGATCCTGCCGGGTCACGCGCCGTTGCTGGGTCTCCTGCAGGGTGGCACCGTCCAGGTGCGGACCACCGACGACGAGTACTTCGTCGCGGCCGCACCGGACGGCTTCATCTCGGTGGCGAACGACCGGGTCTCCATCCTGGCCGAGAACGCCGAGATGGGTCACGACATCGACCTGGAAGAGGCCAAGCTGGCGCTCGAACGGGCGCTGTCGACCGGCACCGATTCCGAGGACGAGCAGGAGCAGGTGCGGCTCGCCGAGGCCAGGGTGCGGGCCGCCGAAACGGCGTCCTGACCCCACCTGCCATAATTGAAAATAGTCACAGTCAGTACGGTTCGGGGTAGGTGCCGCCAGGTCGTCGGCATCAGGAATGGGGTCGGCAGCTTATGAGGACAGTCCTCGATGTGGTCGGGGTCTGTCTTGCTGCCGCCGTACTGCTGATCATTTTTTTCGCGTTCCGCCGTCGCTGGTTGTCCAGGGACGGCGGAACGTTCGATTGCAGCCTCCAACTGGCTGAGAAGGACCACGGCCGCGGCTGGGCGCTCGGCATCGCGCGGTACGTCGGCGACGACCTCGAGTGGTTCCGGGTCTTCAGCCTGGCCTGGTGGCCGAAGCTCACCGTGAACCGCCGTCAGTTGCAGGGCGTCACCACCCGCCGCCCGATGGGCAACGAACCCCTGGTCACGTACGCCGGCCACGTCATTGTCGACGCCGAACTCCGCGACCGCACCGTCCACTTCGCGATGACCGAAGAAGCCCTCACCGGCGTCCTCGCCTGGATGGAATCCGCACCCCCCAACACCCAGACCTACCTCTGAGTGGTTGACCGGCTCTCCCACCACCCCCGCTGCGAAGCAGCGGTTTTGGTAGGTTCCACCACCCCGCTGCGAAGCAGCGGCTTTTGGGTGGGCGTTTAGGGTCTTGGTATGACGGGTGTGTTGCTTGAGCTGGATCTGACTCGGGGTGTGCTGGAGACGCCGCCTGCGTCGCCGTTGGCTGCGTTCAGGGCGCGGCATCTGCCGACGTTGCGCGAGCTGGTGGTCGCGCTGCGGAAGGGGTCTCGGGACGACTCCGTGCTGGGGCTGGTCGCGCATCTGGGTGGGCCGGCCTTGTCGTTGGCTCAGGTGCAGGAGCTGCGGGAAGCCGTCGCGGACTTCCGCGCCTCGGGGAAGTCGGCGGTTGCCTGGACCGAGTCTTTTGGCGAGGTCGGTGGCGGGACCGTGCCGTACTACCTGGCTACCGCCTTTGACGAGATCTGGGTGCAGCCGTCGGGGGACCTCGCGATCACCGGGGTTTCCGTGCAGGCGACGTTCATCCGGGGTGCGTTGGACAAGGCGGGCGTGATCCCGCAGTTCGGAAAGCGGCGTGAGTACAAGACCGCCGTCGACACCTTCACCGAGAAGGAGATGACCGGCCCGGGCCGCGAGATGGCGTCGCGGCTGGCCGAGTCGGCGTACGAGCAGATCGTCGAAGGCATCGCCGTACGGCGTGGGCTGGAACCGGCTCGCGTCAAGGAGCTCGTGAACAGTGCTCCGCTGGCCGCGGAAGCCGGTCGCGAAGCCGGGTTGGTGGACCAGCTCGGGTATCGGTCGGACGTGTACGACGCGCTGCGGAAGGGGCTCGGGGAGTTCGAGCCGTTGCTGGCCGAGCGCTATGTGCGTCGGGGACCGCGGACGTTGGACGAGGTCCGCAAGGCGCTTCCATGGCCGCAGAAGCCGGTCGTGGCCGTCATCCGGATCAGCGGTGGGATCACTGTCGGCCGGAACTCGGGCGGTGGGCCGCTGGGTGGTCCTGGTTCGGGCTCGGACACCGTAGGCGCCGCTCTGCGGGCTGTAGCTGAGGACGACAAGGTCAAAGCCGTCGTACTGCGGGTCGACAGCCCTGGCGGCTCCTACGTCGCATCTGACGCCATTCGCCACGAGGTGCTGCGCCTGCGAGCCACTGGCCGCCCAGTGATCGCCTCTATGGGCAGCGTGGCGGCTAGCGGGGGCTACTTCGTCGCTATGCCCGCCGATGTCGTAGTAGCTCAACCAGGCACCATCACAGGCTCTATCGGCGTCTTCACCGGCAAGGGAGTGGTCCGGGACGCTCTCGGCCGCCTAGGCATCTCCCAGCAGGCTGTGTCGGAGGGCGAGAACGCCCGGATGTACTCCGCCCAGGAGGAGTTCTCACCCGAGCAGTGGGAGCGCCTGGAGGAGACCCTCGACCGCATCTACACCGACTTCGTAGCCAAGGCCGCCCAGGACCGTGGTCTCCCAGAAGCCGAGCTGGAAGCCCTCGCCCGAGGCCGCGTCTGGACCGGCGCCGACGCCCACGCCCACAAACTCGTAGACGAACTAGGCGGCTTCGAACACGCCCTCCGCCTAGCCTGCACCCGAGCCGGCCTGGACCGAGACCACATCGCTCTAGCCACCGCCCCCCACCGCAACCTCCTGGACCGCCTACGCCCACCCACCACCACCGAGGACCTGGCGGCAACCGTCAAATCCCCCTTCACCACAGACGGCCTAACCACAGCCGTCTACACAGCCCTAGGCCTCCCACCCACCGGCCTCCTCACCATGCCCACCACCTGGACCCTCTCCTAGCCAACCCGAGGGAAGTTGTCGTCTGGCAACTGTGTGCCTGGGGTGAGGTGCAGGGGGTCTGTGACTACGTGGGGGCCGCCTGAATAGGTGGTGTTGGTGTCTATGTAGATGTTTACGTGGGCGAAGCGGGCGGTGTCGGTGGTGTTGGGGAGGGCCATGTGGGCGGTGTAGCCGGAGTGGAAGGTGCAGTCGCCGGCGTACAAGGGGAGGGTTACTGGGGGGAGTAGCGGAGGGTGGGGGACTTGGTGAAGAGGTCTTCCTTGTCGGCGAGGTTCTGCGGGCGTAGGTCGGTGCGGGTGTGGGTGCCGGGGAGGAAGGTCATGCAGCCGCGTTCCGGGGGGACGTCGACCAGGGCGATCCAGGCGGACAGGGGTAGGCGGTCTCCTGCGTGGGGCCAGTAGGGACGGTCCTGGTGGAAGTGGGTGGCTGCGTTGCTGTTGGGTTCCTTGACGAGCATCTGGTCGTGCCAGAGGCGGAGGGGGAATCCGGCGAGTTGCTCGGCGATGGCGGCGATGCCTGGGTGGAGCGTCAGCTCACGGAGTACGGGGTCTTGCTGCCAGACGTTGACTAGTTGGCTGAAGATTGCGTCTTGTTGGAGGCGGTCGGCGCGGTGCTCTTCCAGGTAGCCGGCTGCGCGGGTTCGGTAGCGGTCGACCTCGGTTGGGGTGAGGACTGCGGGGACTCGGACGAAACCGTCCTTGCGGTAGGCGTTGATCAAGTCATCCATGGTTATAACCATGAAGCCTGCTGATAAAAGGCGACAGGGCGATCGTGACCAGTAGTCGTACGATTCGGACATGCCGGAGACGCTGCACGAGGTGGAGTTGTTCGTCGGTGGGCCTGTCTGGGGTGGGGTGCATCGGCTGAACGAGGATGTCGCGCCGCATGCTCATGACTTCTTGGAGATCGCGGTGATCGGCGCCGGGAGCGGGCGGCACGAGTCGAGCCAGGGGGAGCGCATCGTGCGGCACGGGATGGTTGCCGTACTACGCCCTGGCGCGTGGCACGCGTTTCGCCGTACGACGGATCTCGTCGTCGCCAACTGCTGTATCTCGACGCCTGGTCTGCAGGGGGAGCTTGCTGGGTTGCAGCAGTTGCCGATGGTGCGGGATCTGTTGTGGACGGGGCCGGCGGCGCGCGCTCCACATGGTGTCGAGCTGACCCAGGTCGCGCGCGAGGCAGCGGACGAGGCGATCCAAGAGATCGCCAAGCTGGAGCAAGAGCTGCTGCGGGGGGACGGGAGGCCGGGGCGGGTAGGCGGCCCGCTGGTGGCGGGGCCTGGGCGGGTTCTGGGGAGGCTCGTCACGGTCTTGGGAATCTTGGCTGATGGGCGGGTCGGCGAGCGGGCGGCGGAGCGGGTGGTGCATCCGGCGGTGGTGGCGACGGTCGCCCGGCTTGAAGGGGGGATTGCTGAGGCGTGGTCGTTGGATGAGCTTGCACAGGCTGTGAGTCTTGATCCTGCCTATCTCAGCAGGCTGTTTCGCCGTCATACCGGGTTGAGCCCATTGGCCTTTCTGGCGAGGCAGCGGGCTGAGCGGGCGGCGGTGTTGCTCGCGCAGACCGACCTGCCCGCGGCTCGGGTGGGCGCGGCGGTCGGCTGGTCGGATCCGACGTACTTCGCCCGCCGTTTCCGCGCCCTGGTTGGATCGACACCGACCGAGTATCGCGATCGGAGCGGCAGATGACCGACGAACTCCACCAGCTCGCCACCCTCGCGGCCCGCCGACGCGGCGCCGGCAAGGTGAGAACGGCAGGGCGTGGCACCGAGTTCGCCTTCTTCGTCGCCGACAACGGAGAGGGCTACCGGGTACCGCGAGCCGATCTGTCCGACCGGGTCAACGACCCGGACGTCAGTGCTCACCACCTGCAACACAAAGAGCGGGTCTTCACGACCTGGGCCGCCGAGCACGACCTTCCGGCTGCCGAGGTGCGAGAGCTGCTGGAGATCAAGGGCACTCCGGTCCTGGTCGTCACCGTGGTGGAGGACGACGGGTCGGAGCTGGCCGGCCGCGCATTCGGCCGGGTGCTCGCGCGAATGCACCAGACACCCCCGCCCACCATCAGCGCCGAGCACCAGCCGCCCACCGGCATTCCCCAGCACGAAATGCCCACCGGCAACGCCCGGCACGAGTCGCCCACCGGCAACGTCCACCACGAACGGGATCTCGCAGACACGATCGCGGCTCGGCTCACTCATCGGCACGCGGCGCTCACGAAGTACGGGCTCAAACAGCTGCCCGAGCATTTGGCCGAGACCATCCGGGCCGGTACCGGGCCGGAGGTGGTGAATCACCTGGATCTGCGCAGGCAGAACGTCCGCTGTCGGGACGGTGAGGTGACGGCGCTCTTCGACTGGAGCAACGCGTTGCTCGCGCCGGTGGAGCTCGAGCTCGCCCGGCTCACGGAGTACGCCGAGATCGCGGCGAACGGGCTGGAGCTCGGCGAACTGCTCGCCGGGTACCGCGAGGCGGGTGGGATCGTCGCCGATCACACCGACGCCTGGCGGCTACTCCGGTTGGACGCCGCGGTGATGCTCGCGAACGTGTTCGACTCGGTGGCCCCGGACCCCCAGCTGCGGAACCTGTTCCTCGAGCGATCAGCGGCACTGATCTAGCGGTCGCCGCCCGGCACCCAGAGGACGTCGCCGCCGGAGGACAGGTTTGCTACCCGGCCGAGGATGAAGAGCAGGTCGGACAGCCTGTTCAGGTAGGTGATCGCCAGCAGGTTCACCGAGGGACCGTGGGCCTCGACAGCCGCCCAGCCGGCCCGTTCGGCGCGGCGGGTGACGGTGCGGGCGACGTTCAGGTACGCCGAGCCGACCGATCCGCCGGGCAGGATGAACGAGCGGAGCTTGGTGAGACGGTTGTTGTACTCGTCGCACCAGCCTTCGAGCCGGTCGATGTAGTCCTGGGTGATCCGCAGCGGCGGGTACTCCGGGTCGGGGGTGATCGGGTTGCACAGATCCGCACCCACGTCGAACAGGTCGTTCTGGATCCGCGTGAGCAGCAGCACCAAGGAGCTGTTCAGGTGACCGGCCGCGATCGCGACGCCGATCGAGGAGTTCGCCTCGTCGACTTCGCCGTACGCCGCCAGCCGCGGATCGGTCTTGGTGGTCTTGCTCATGTCGCCCAGGCGGGTCTCGCCGGCGTCGCCGGTCCGGGTATAGATCCGCGTCAAGTTCACAGCCATGTCACGGCACTCTACGCAGGGTTGTGAACGAGAGCAGATACAGTCAGCAGGTGGAACGGTTTCGGATCGCAGGTGAGGCACGGCTCGAAGGCTCTGTCGAGGTGGCGGGCGCGAAGAACAGCGTGCTGAAGCTGATGGCGGCGGCACTGCTGGCCGAGGGGACGACGACGCTGCGGCAGGTGCCGAGCATCCTGGACGTCACCTTCATGGCGCAGTTGCTGGACACGCTCGGCTGCTCGGTGAAGGTCGACGCGGACGCCGGTACGGCGACGATCGCGGTGCCCGGCGAGATCGGCCACCAGTGCGACTACGAGCTGGTCCGGAAGCTGCGCGCGTCGATCTCGGTGCTCGGCCCGCTGCTCGGCCGCTGCGGTCAGGCGGAGGTGGCGCTGCCCGGCGGCGACAACATCGGTTCGCGCGGGCTGAACATGCACGTCGCGGGCCTGGAGTCGATGGGCGCCAAGGTGCACATCGAGCACGGTTTCGTGATCGCCGAGGCGCCGCAGGGCCTGCACGGCGCCGAGGTCTGGCTGGACTTCCCGAGTGTCGGCGCGACCGAGACGATCATGATGGCCGCGGTGCTGGCCAAGGGCACCACGGTGATCGAGAACGCCGCCCGGGAGCCCGAGATCCAGGACATCGCCGCGATGCTGGTCGAGATGGGCGCCCAGATCGACGGCGCCGGTACGCCGCGGATCGAGGTCTCCGGCGTCGACGGGCTGCTCAAGCCGGTCGACCACGTCGTGGTGCCGGACCGGATCGTCAGCGGGAGCTGGGCGTTCGCGGCCGCGATCACCAAGGGTGACGTCACGATCTCGAACGGTCACGCCGAGCATCTCGAACTGCCGCTGGACAAGCTGCACAAGGCCGGCGCCGAGATCAGCATGCTGAACCCGGGCTTCCGGGTCGTGATGCACGACCGCCCGAAGCCGGTCGACGTCGTCACGCTGCCGTACCCGGGCTTCGCGACCGACCTGCAGGCTTTCGTGATCGCGATGAACGCGGTCAGCGACGGTGCCGCGATGGTGACCGAGAACCTCTTCGAGGGCCGGTTCACGTTCGCCCAGGAGCTGACCCGGCTCGGCGCGCAGATCCAGACCGACGGCCACCACGCCGTAGTACGGGGTGTGCCGCGGTTGTCCGGTGCGCCGGTGGTGGCCAGTGACATCCGCGCGGGTGCCGCGCTGGTGATCGCCGGGCTGGCCGCCGAGGGGGAGACCCTGGTGTCCGCCGCGCACCACGTGCACCGCGGCTACACCGACTTCGCCGGCAACCTCCGCCGCCTGGGCGCCGACGTCACCGTCGAGCCCGACGACGCGGAGGTGTACTGGAACTGACATCCGCGTACTTGGAAGTAGTGCCTGAGTATGCCCGCATGCGGCTCGTTAGGGTCGGGCGCATGACTGAGCGCGTGATCAAGCCCCTCGGCCGTGGATTCCTCTTCCTCGACTCGCATCCCGCCGGCTGTGCGCAGATCGTGCAGGGACTGACGGAGCAGGTCGAGGCCCGTACGCCGGACGCCGCGGCCACAGCGCTGGTGATCGGCTCCAGCTCCGGCTACGGGCTGGCGGCGACGATCGCCGGGCTGGCGCGGTACGGGATCAACGGGGTCGGCATCTCGTTCGAGAAGGCGCCGAGCACCGGCGTACGGCGACCGCGGGCTGGTACCGCACCGCCGAGACCGCGGCGTACGCGGCCGGCCGGGCAGCGAGTTCCACTTCGTCAACGCCGACGCGTTCGCCGACACGACCAAGGACGAGGTGCTCGACCTGATCGCGGAGGGGTTCGGCGCAGTCGACTACCTGATCTACAGCGTCGCCGCGCCGCGCCGGGTCGACCCGCGCACCGATACGACGTACCAGTCGGCGATCAAGACGATCGGGCAGTCCGCGGAGACCAAGAGCATCGCGTTCGAGGACGGCGAGCCGCTGCTGAACGAGGTCGAGATCGACGTCGCGACCGACGAGGAGATCGCCGAGACCGTCCAGGTGATGGGCGGCGAGGACTGGACCCGCTGGGTCGACGCGCTGGCCGAGCGCAAGCTGCTGAAGGACGGCTTCAGCACTGTCGCGCTGACCTACATCGGCAGCGAGCTGACCGGCCCGATCTACCGCCAGGGCTCGATCGGCGCGGCCAAGGCGCACCTGGAGCAGACGGCCCAGGAGCTGCCCGAGCGCGACGGCGTAGACGCCCGCACGTCGGTCAACGGCGCCGCCGTCACGCAGGCCAGCTCGGCGATCCCCGGCATCGGCCTGTACGTGAGCCTGCTGCACAAGGTGCTCGGCGAGAAGATGCAGACGCCGATCCAGCAGTCGATCGCGCTGTGGGACCAGCTGACCGGCGAGAAGACCCCCGACCTGGACGAGGACGGCCGCCTGCGCCTCGACCGCTGGGAGCTCGACCCGGCCGTCCAGGCCGCGGTGAAGGAGCAGTGGGACGCCGTCACCCAGGACAACATCGCGACCGTCGCCGACGCCGCCTGGTTCTTCGCCGAGGTACGCCGCCTGTACGGCTTCGACGTCGACGGTGTCGACTACGACGCCGAGACCGAGGTCGACGTGGAGTGGCCTACAACGGCTTGAAGGACACCAGTTCGAGGACGAGCTCGCCGGCTTCGTCGGACGCTCCGAGGTCGACCGTGGCGGTGATGCGCCAGTCGTGGTTGCCCTCGGGGTCGTCGATGATCTGCTGGACCTCCCAGTAGCCCGGGTGCTCCTCGACCATGAACAGCGCCGGGCCGCGCGCGGCCGGTCCGGTGCCCAGTGAGGAGTGCTCGGCGTAGTACGTCGTACCGGCCTCGGCCCAGCGTCCGGCGTCCCAGCCGGACTCGTTGTCGAGCTGACCCAGCTCGGCCCAGCGGTGCAGGGCGACCAGCTCGACGCGGCGGAACATCGCGTTGCGGACCAGGACCCGGAAAGCCCTGGTGTTCAAGGTGATCCGGCGCGGCCCGAGCGGGACCGGTGCGGCACGACCTCGGTGGTGGTCGGGTTCGTCAGCTCCTCCCACTCGTCGAGCAGGCTGGAGTCGGTCTGCCGGACGACCTCGCCGAGCCACTCGATCAGGTCGGTGAGGTCCTCGTTCACCTTGTCCGGCGGCACGGTCTGGCGCAGCGCCTTGTACGCGTCGCTGAGGTAGCGCAGCATGATGCCCTCGGAGCGCGCGAGCCCGTAGTACTGGACGAACTCGCCGAACGTCATCGCCCGCTCGAACATGTCCCGGACGACCGACTTCGGCGACAGCCCGGCCTCGGCGATCCACGGGTGGGTCTGCCGGTAGATCTCCAACGTTGCCTCGAGCAACTCTTCGAGCGGCTTCGGCCAGCTGATCTCGTCGAGCAGCTCCATCCGCTCCTCGTACTCGATCCCGTCGGCCTTCATCGACTGCACGGCCTCGCCCTTGGCGTGGTGCAGCTGCGCCATCAGGACCGCGCGCGGGTCCTCCAGCGTCGCCTCGACCACCGACACGACGTCGAGCGCGTACAGCGGGTCCTCGGGATCGAGCAGGTCCAGCGCCGCCAGCGCGAACGTGGAGAGCGGCTGGTTCAGCGAGAAGTCCTTCTGCAGGTCGACCGTCAGCCGCAGCGTCCGGCCGAACTCGTCGGGCTCGTCCAGCCGCTCGACGACGCCGGCGGTGAGCAGCGTGCGGTAGATCTGGATCGCGCGGCGGATCAGCCGGATCTGCGCCTTGGCGTCCTCGTGGTTGTCCTGCAGCAGGTGCCGCATGCTCGCGAACGCGTCGCCGTCGCGGGCGATCACGTTCAGCAGCATCGCGTGGCTGACCCGCATCTTGCGACAGCAGCGGCTCGGGCTCGGCCGCGACCAGCCGGTCGAAGGTGTCCTCGCCCCAGGTGACGAACCCCTCCGGCGGCTTCTTGCGCTGCACCCGGCGCTGCTTCTTCGGGTCGTCGCCGGCCTTCGCCAGCTGCTTGACGTTCTCGATGACGTGATCGGGCGCCTGGACGACGACGGTGCCGGAGGTGTCGTACCCGGCCCGGCCCGCGCGCCCGGCGATCTGGTGGAACTCGCGCGCCTTGAGGATGCGCTGCCGGCGGCCGTCGTACTTGCTCAGCGCGGTCAGTACGACGGTGCGGATCGGGACGTTGATGCCGACGCCGAGGGTGTCGGTGCCGCAGATGACCTTCAGCAGCCCGGCCTGGGCCAGCTGCTCGACCAACCGCCGGTACTTCGGCAGCATGCCCGCGTGGTGCACGCCGATGCCGTGCATGACGAGCCGCTGCAGCGTCTTGCCGAAGCCGGAGCTGAACCGGAAGTGCCCGATCAGCTCCTTGATCTTGTCCTTCTCCTCCTTCGTGCAGACGTTGATGCTGGTCAGCGCCTGCGCGCGTTCCAGCGCCGACGCCTGGGTGAAGTGCACGACGTACACGGGAGCCTGGTGGGTGACCAGCAGCTCCTGGAGCGTCTCGTGCAGGGGAGTGGTGACGTACTTGTAGATCAGCGGCACCGGGCGCTCGGCCGACGAGACGATCGCGGTCGGGCGGCCCGTACGACGGCTCAGGTCGAGCTTGAACCGCTCGACGTCGCCGAGCGTCGCCGACATCAGGATGAACTGGGCGTTCGGCAGCTCGAGCAGCGGCACCTGCCAGGCCCAGCCGCGGTCGGGCTCGGCGTAGAAGTGGAACTCGTCCATCACCACCTGGCCGACGTCGGCGCGCGGCGCCTTCGCGCAGCGCGACGTTCGCCAGCACCTCGGCGGTGCAGCAGATGATCGGCGCGCCGGCGTTGACCGAGGCGTCGCCGGTCAGCATGCCGACCTTGTCGGCGCCGAACACGTCGCAGAGGGCGAAGAACTTCTCCGAGACCAGCGCCTTGATCGGCGCGGTGTAGAAGGTGCGCTTGCCGTTCGCCAGGGCGGCGAAGTGCGAGCCGGTGGCGACCAGGCTCTTGCCGGAGCCGGTCGGGGTGGACAGGATCACGTTCGACCCGGTCATCACCTCGATCAGGGCTTCCTCCTGCGCCGGGTACAGCGAGATGCCCTGCGCGCCCACCCAGGTGGCGAAGGCGTCGTACAGGGCGTCGGGTTCGGTGGAGTCCGGCAGCTTCTCGGTCAGCGTCATCACCGACCATTGTCCCGCATCCCACCACCACCCTCACCAGCCCCGCCCCCGGAGGCGAGATAGCGGGCTGGTTACCCCGGGGTCTGGTCTTCGGCGGCGTCGTCGAAGTTGATGGTCCAGGTTTTGGCGGCGGTGTCGCCTAGTTGGATTCGGCTGATGGGGGTGGTGCCGGTGTTGGCGGACCATGGGGTGCCGCGTTGGGTGCCGTTGAGGTAGAGGGTCCAGGTGGTGGCGGTGCCGACGGTGCCGCAGAGTTCCAGGTTCTGCCAGGTGTTGAGGGGCTACGGCGCCGGAGGAGCGTTCGGTGCCGGCGGCGTCGGAGCGGAGCCGAGGACCCGGTTGGTGTCGAGGTAGACGCGGATGATGCCGCCGTCGGTGGCGGTGCGCAGGCGCGGCTGATCGATGCTCGCGCCGACCGAGGTAACGCGGTCTGGGTGCTCATGCAGACGTTGGAGTAGGTGGGCGCCGAGAGTTACGGTACGCGAGGCCTTGGCGTTGGACGGGTTGCCCCGGACGCTAGGTGCCGCGGCGAATCCCTGGGTCGAGTCGACGGTCAGG
>CAVUFT010000047.1:0-10421 GCA_963740725.1 uncultured Actinomycetota bacterium | reverse complement strand
CTCCACGATCATGGAGACCTGCAGCGAATTCGGTGGAGCCCTCGGCATCGCCGTCCTGGGCAGCATCGGCACCGCGGCCTACCGCAGCGACCTGCACCTCCCGACCGGCCTCCCCGCAGAAGCCACCTCCGGCATCCGCGAAGGCCTCCCCGCCGCCAGCGGAATCGCCGCCCACCTCCCGTCCCAACTGGGCGCGGTCGTCCTCGACGTAGCCCGCCACTCCTTCAGCCACAGCATGAACGTCGTCGCCGTCGTCGGTGCCCTCTTGCTCGTCGCTACCGCCATCGCCGTCACCCTCCTCCTCCGGGAAACCGGCCGCCCAGGCCGGCGAGGTCGTCGACGAGGCCGGCAGCGTCGCCGAGGTGAGCTGCGTCTGAGGCTTCGTGAACCGTTCCTGGGCCACTCTGAGGGTGGTCCGGGAACGGATCTTTGTCTGCTGACAACCGATTGCCGCCTGGTTTCCGTTCAGCTGTCAACCAGGCCGGTGAACGAACGGACATGACGGTGGCGAGAGAGCAGCGGGACCAGGAATTCAGCGACTACGTCGCGCAGCGGCGGCCGCACCTGAAGCGGATCGCCTACCTGCTCTGCGGTGACGCGCATCGAGCCGACGACCTCGTCCAGGGCGCGTTGCTGAAGCTTTACGTCGCGTGGCCGAAGGTCCGGCGGATGGACTCGGTCGACGGGTACGTCCGCCGGATGCTGGTGAACTCGCAGATCGACGAGTCCAGGCGACCGTGGCGGCGGGAGGCTCCGGGATTGGACGGACACGACCGGGCCGAGGGCTTCGACGGCCGGTTCGAGGACCGCCCCGCGCTGGCGGCAGCGCTCGCCGCGTTGCCCGCCGGGCAGCGGCGGGTCGTCGTACTGCGGCACTACGTCGGCCTGTCAACCGCCGAGACCGCGGCGGACCTCCGGTTGAGCACCGGCACGGTGAAGAGCCAGAACGCCCGTGCGCTGGCTCGACTCGGTGAACTCCTGGCCGCGGCCGACCTCCACTAGGAAGAGCAGACAGATGATCAACGAACCTCAGCTCCGCGAGCGGCTGACCGAACTTGCCGATGGTCAGGACGACGCGTCGGCCGATCCCATCCCGTTGCTGGTTGCCGCGGGACACCGGCGGCTGGCCAGGCGGCGCCTGGTGGTGGCGGGCTCCTCGGCGACCGCAGTGGTCCTGGTCGGTGGCCTGGTTCTCGGAATCGGTGGCCTGCTCGGTCCGGCCGGTCCGAAGCCTGTCGACCCTCCGCCGGTCGCCGGGTCCGGGACTCCGGCCTCGACGACGGCTGCGGGCGAGGGCAGCCAGCAGATCTTCATCGATCTCGGGCCGATGACTGCCGCGCAGATCCAGTCCTTCAGCGAGCCGTGTGTGAAGACGGTGCTGCCGGACGGTGCGGTAGGAAGCGTCGGCCATGCGATCAGGTACCGGACGACCGGGACCAAGATCGTCCGGTTCAGCATCACTGTGCGGGATCGTCAGAGCGGCCTGGTGGTCGGGTGTCACGGCCTGCCGACCGTCAAGGACCGGACCGGCAAGACGGTGCCGGGGTTCAGCGCGAACATCGTCGGCGGACCTGTGCTGAGCACCTCTGTCGGTCGCTACGACATCCCGCTGCCGACCTCGGCCGTGCCGGCGATCAAGCTGGCGCAGTTCGGTACGACGACAGCCTGGATCGAGAAGACCGATGACGGCAAACCGGACGCGGTCGGGTTCGAGGACTGGTTCCGGGTCGGCCCACAGGTCGCAGAGCTCAGGCAGCGGTACGTCTTCCAGGGTCGGCCCGGGCCATGGATGGCAGCGAAAGCGGTCGACGGCTATGTGTTCCTCTCCACGACGGCCAACGCCAGTCTCAACCTCGGCGAAACCGTGAAGCTGGAGTTCCAGGCGGTGGGCACCGACCGCCAGGTGTTGCCCGCGCCGGTCAACCTGATCCAGCGCAACGGAACCTTCGGCCCGGGCCTGAGCGCCTCGACCGGCAGCACCATGACCGCGACCGGCAAGGTCTACCGCCTCCCCGGCGACACCCCGTTCTGGGATATCGACTTCCGGTGGTGACCCTGGACCGTGTAGTTGCCGCAGGCAATCAGTTGGGGGTGATCAGCCGGTCATCGCGGAGGGCGCCGGCCTGAGCCGGTATCGGGGCCCGACCGGCGACGCCGGAAGGGTCCCGCCTTACGTTCCAGCGTCGGCTCCACCGCCCAGGGCTGTTCCTCCACCACGGTCTCGTCGTCGTCCGCCTGCCCACTCCACCAGCGCCCAACGGTCGGTCGGCCAGCCTCCCTGCTTCCGCGACCACTTCCGCGATCTCCTTCGCCTCGGCGTCCGCCGTCATCTCGGGGCCCGGCCTGGCGATCGCGCTCACCGCTCGCCTGCTCCTTAGCGCCGCCCGCATCGCCCCGCCAGAAGCTGCCCCGCGCGCGACCGTCGACGCCATCGCCGGTGGCTCGGCGGTCGGTCTCAGTGTCGGGTTGCTTGGGGTGGAGGTTTTGGGTGGGGGTGTGGTTGGGGTCGAGGTTGAGTTCGACGGTGGGTTCTGAGTAGCGGGGGTTGTTGGCGCGGGGGGCTCGGGTGCGGCGTTCGGCGATGGATTCGGGGTCGGTGGTGAGGATGGTTCGGGTGGTTCCGGTGGAGTCGGCCGGGGCGGGGGTGTGCGGGACCGGGCGGGTGTCGTGGTGCGGGGCAGGGTCTCGCGGAGCCGGGGGATTCGAGGGGCGGCTGGGTGGGACGGGGCTCGGCTTGTGGCGGATGACCAGGAAGACGACGATCGCGAGGACCGCTGCGAGGAAGCCGAAACCGAGGCGGGGGATGAGCGGGAGCAGGATGCCGCAGCCGCCGCCGATCACCCAGGCGAGTTGCAGGACGGTCTCGGAGCGCGCGAAGACCGACGTACGGACTGATTCGGGGACGTCGCGCTGGATCATCGCGTCCAGCGACAGCTTGCCGAGCGAGCTGCACAGCCCGGCGACCAGGCCGAGCGCGATCAGCAAAGGCAGGCCGTAGAACACCGCCACGCAGATCGCGACGATCGCGTCGGCGAAGAGCACGACCAGGACGACGGCCTCCGGTTTACGGGCCTTGAGCAACGATCCGACCAGGGTGCCGAGGCTGTTGCCGATCCCGGCGGCCGCGATCACCGCACCGGCGGCGACCGCTCCCTTGACCCCGCTGATCGGGTGGTCGCGGAGCAGGAACGCCAAGTACATGGTGAGGAAGCCCGAGACGAACCGCAGTCCCAGGTTGCACCGGATCCCGCGCGCGACCGACGCGGTGATCGCCTTGCGCCGCGCATCGCGTCCCTCGGTGCCGGTCATTTCCTCGCCGGCAGGTGAGTCCACGCGACTCGGCAGCCGGATCGCGAGGATGAGGCCGACGATGTAGACGAACGCGGCCCAGCGCAGCGACCACTGCGGTCCGATCGCCGCGAACGCACCCGCGATCCCTGCGCCGACCGTGGCGCCGGCCAGACCTGCGAGCGAGATGCGCGAGTTGGCCGTCACCAACGTGACGCTCTTCGGCAGAAGCCTCGGTACGGCGGAAGCTCGCGTCACGCCGTACGCCTTCGACGCGACAAGACAGCCGAGTGCTGCCGGATAGAGCCAGGCCGAGCTGTCCGGAGATCGAGCCGGCCAGACCCCAGACGAGGAAGGCGCGCAACCCGAGGGTCGCCCCGATCGCCCAGCGGCGGCCGTGCCGGAACCGGTCGAGCACCGGGCCGATCAGCGGCGCCATCAACGCGAACGGCGCCATCGTCAGCAGGAGGAAGAGAGCAACCCGGTCGCGAGCCTGCGAACTCGGTACGGCGAAGAACACTGTGCCCGCCAGCGACACCGCAAAAGCTGTATCACCAGCAGCGTTGATCGCCCCGAGCTCGATCAGCCGAGACAACCCCGACTCGCTAGCCCCCTGCGCTCCCGTCAGCCCCCGGATCCTCCGCCCGGTCGCCTTACCGACCCGCCCGGTGAACCCAGCAGTCTTCTTCGAAGCCGCCGCAACCCCGACCGCCCCAACCTTCGAGGCATGCCCGATCTTCTTCCCCGCAGACCCGATCTTCTTCCCAGCCCCATCCAACCGCTCACCCGTACTCATCTTCTCCCCGTCCCCACCCGCCGGATGCGCCCACCCCCCCACCCGGAGGGCGCGCACCCCACCGCCCGGCGGATGAGCACCATCGCCCCACCCGGCGGACGTGTCCCGCCACCACTCGCGTGAGCGCGTCCCCGACACCCCCGGCCGTGCGTCCCCGCCCCCGCCGGACGTCCCCGCGACCACCGGCGGGCGTGCGCCGTTCCCACCAACCGGCGGGCGCGCCACCGCCATTGCTGGGTGGGCGGTTGTCGGGGCTTTCCATGGACCCATCCTGCCTTGTGCTGGGGACACAGCGCAGGTGCGGCGCGGAAGTGTGTGGACAACCACCGGGCGGAGGCTGACGGCGTACCTGGGGACGAGGGTTCGGAGGAGCACCGGCGGCGTGCGAGAATGACCGATTGTGACTCCCGTCAAGACTCCGGAACCGGTCCGTGCCAAGCCCGACGCCGTCTGCGTCGCGGCTGTCGAACCTGCCCGCGAGGCGGCGATCGCCGAAGCCGGCGCCGCCCAGGTCGGGGAACACCTCGGTCATCTGGTCGAGGGCGAGCGACTCGTCACGCACTACTTCGCCTCCACCCACCCCGGCTACCGGGGCTGGCGCTGGGCGGTGACGCTGACCCGTGCGTCCCGCGCGAAGACCGTCAGCTCAACGAGGTCGTGATGCTGCCGGGCGACGAGGCGATCGTCGCGCCGGAGTGGGTGCCGTGGTCGGACCGCGTCCAGCCGGGTGACCTTCGTCCCGGCGACCTGTTCCCGACGCTGCCGGACGACCCGCGGCTCGAGCCCGGATACACCGACACCGGCGCGCCCGACGAGGTACTGGCGGTCGTCGAGGAGCTCGGCCTAGGTCGCGAGCGGGTGCTGTCGCAGGTGGGCCGGGAAGAGGCTGCCGAGCGCTGGTACGCCGGGGACTTCGGCCCGACCTCGCCGATCGCGCAGGCCGTTCCGTACAAGTGCCACTCCTGCGGCTACTGGATCCGCCTGAACGACAGTCTCGGCCAGGCCTTCGGCGCCTGCGCGAACGAGATGGCGCCGGGCGAAGGCCGGGTCGTCGCCTACGACTACGGCTGCGGGGCGCACTCGGACGTCGTCATCGAGGCGCCGGACCACCCGTCGACGGAGCACGCGTTCGACACCACCGGGTACGACGACCTGGCGATGGAGACGGTGGCGGACGTCGTACCGGACGACACCGTGGAAGCCGAAGTGGACGTAGTACGGGAAGAGACTCGCGGAGGCCGATGCCGTTCAGGTAGAGGTCGAGGCAGCAGCCGAGCCTGAGTCCGACGACGAGGTCCAGGCGCCCACCGCAGAGGACGACGACTATCCGATGCCGACGCCCGAGGAGATCGCGGCAGCGGCTAGCGCCAACTACTAGTCCTCGTGCTCTGAGCGGTGGCCGGCCTGGATGGCGGCCCAGCGGCGACGGCAGTAGGCCAGGCCGATCCAGCCGAGTCCGAAGCCGGCGACGGTGACCCACAACCACCACTCGTCGCCGTCCTTCTTCAGCTCCGAGCGGAAGATCAGCACGACCACGAAGGCGACCGCCCAGGCGACGATCCCGAAGATCACGGTCGGGATCCCCGACAGATCCAGCGGCTTCACCTCGGCGTGCATCAGCTCACCGCGCGCCAGCTGACTGGTCGGGTCGGTCCTCTTCTTCGAAGCCGATGCCTCGTTCTCCTCTGCCACAAGCTGCTCAGCCTTAGTCCTACAACCTTTTAGCCAAGTTGCTCGCTACCGGTCGGTCTGTACTGGCACCATTCGGGCATGAGTTCGTCAAAGGCAGCTACTGCCCGTCCCGGGGCAGGTCCGCTCGACTCCTTCTTCAAGATCAGTGAGCGTGGTTCGACGCTCGGCCGCGAGGTCCGCGGTGGACTGGTCACGTTCTTCACGATGGCCTACATCGTCGTGCTGAACCCGCTCATCATCGGCACTGTCAAGGACGGCACCGGCCAGTACGTCGGTGGCGGCACCGACCCGGTCGCCGCGATCGCGAAGGTTGCCGTGGCCACCGCATTGGTGGCCGGCATCGTCACGATCCTGATGGGGGTGGTCGCGAACTTCCCACTGGCGTTGGCGACCGGCCTCGGCCTGAACGCGTTCGTCGCCTTCAGCATCGCGACCAAGATGACCTGGGCCGACGCGATGGGCCTGATCGTGATCGAGGGCATCATCATCTTGATCCTGGTGCTGACCGGTTTCCGGAAGGCTGTCTTCGAAGCCGTCCCGTTGCAGCTGAAGATCGCGATCAGCGTCGGCATCGGCCTGTTCATCGCGTTCATCGGCGTCGTCGACGCAGGATTCGTCCGCCGTCCTGCCGCGGCCGGCGGCCCGCCCGTCGAACTAGGTGTCGGCGGCAACCTTCGCGGCTGGCCGGTGCTGGTCTTCGTGGTCGGCCTGATCCTGGTCATCACCCTGTACGCGCGGAAGATCAAGGGCGCGATCCTGATCGGCATCCTGGCCGCGACCGTGCTGGCGATCGTCGTCGAGGCGATCTTCAACGTCGGCGGCCGGACCGTCGACAACCCCGGCGGCTGGGGCCTGAGCGTGCCCAAGCTGCCGGACGACTGGTTCACCAAGCCCAACCTGGACACGATCGGCGAGTTCAACCTGTTCGGCTCGTTCGACAAGGTCGGCGTGGTCACGGCCCTGCTGCTGATCTTCACGCTGATGCTGGCGGACTTCTTCGACACGATGGGCACGATGACCGCGATCGGCGCCGAGGCCGGACTGCTCGACGAGGACGGCACGCCGCCGAACTCGCAGCGCATCCTGATCGTCGACAGCGTCGCGGCCGCGGCCGGTGGAGCGGCGTCGGTGTCGAGCAACACGTCGTACATCGAATCCGCGTCGGGTGTCGGTGAAGGAGCCCGGACCGGGCTGGCGAGTGTGGTGACCGGGATCTGCTTCCTGATCTCGATGGTGGTCGCGCCGCTGGTCACCCTGGTGCCGTACGAGGCGGCCACGCCGGCCCTGGTGCTGGTCGGCTTCCTGATGATGACGCAGGTGAAGGGGATCGACTTCGACGATCTCGAGGTGGCGATCCCGGCCTTCCTGACCATCATCCTGATGCCGTTCACGTACTCGATCTCGGCCGGGATCGGCGCCGGGTTCGTCTCCTACGCGCTGCTCAAGGTGGTCCGCGGCAAGGCCCGCCAGATCCACCCGCTGATGTGGGTCGTCTCGGCCCTGTTCGTCGTCTACTTCGCGATCGGCCCGCTGGGTGACTGGCTCACCTGACGGTGACAATAAGTGAAAGGTTCTCCGGTTTAACCCCCGGTTCGGCCCTGCTGGTTCCGCTTGACGGGACCGCAGGGCCGAACGGTTCCGGGAAACCGATTACTGTGTGTTAGTTGTCTGCTAAATCAGATGACTTTTTCTTGGCTCCGAAGAAAGGGCTGGGTAGGGTCGGCGGAGAGGTTCGACTCGGGGGACGGGTCGCCCGCCGATACCTGGGGGTTCGGAGTGAGGCAGTCTGCGGTTGAGTTGATAGAGCGCGACGCCCAGGTGCAGGAGCTGCTGGACATCGTCGAGGCGGCGCGGAACGGGCAGAGCTCGACCGTTCTGCTGACCGGTGAGGCGGGCGTCGGCAAGACCAGTCTGATCCGGGAACTGACGGCCGCGATCGACCCCGACGTACGGGTGCTGGCCGGTTCCTGCGACGACTTCCTGGCACCACCACCCCTGCAGCCGCTGCGCGACGCGTTCCGCCGTACTGCGGGGCCGCTCGAGCGGGCGTTGGCGGCCGACGATCCCAAGTCCGCGTTCGACGCGATCCTGGCCGAGTTCGCCCGGCCGACGGTGCTGATCGTCGAGGACATGCACTGGGCCGACGACGCGACTCTCGATCTCCTGCGATACCTCGTACGTCGGCTCGACCAGCTCACCGCGGCCGTCGTCGTACTGACCTATCGCGAGGACTCGCTCGACCCGCGGCATCCGTTGCGGACCTGGCTCGGCGCGCTCACCGACGTACGGATGCACCGGATCCCGCTGCCGCCGCTGTCGCTGGATGCGGTCCGGTCGATCGCGGCGGACAGCGGGCGCGATGCGGCGGAGTTGTACGAGCTGACCGGCGGGAATCCGTTCTACCTGACCGAGGTGCTCGCGGCGCCGGCCGACACGATCCCGTCGACCGTGGTCGACGCGGTGCTGGCCAGGTTCCGCCGACTCGATCCGGAGAGCCTGGCCGTCGTCGAGCAGCTGTCGGTGATCCCGGCGCCGATCCCGGTCCAGTACATCGCCGAGGTGATCAAGTACCGGCTCAACGGGCTGACCCAGGCCGAGCAGGCGGGAGTCGTGGAGACCCACGGCGATGTCGTTGCCTTCCGCCACGAACTGACCCGGCGGGCGATCGAGCAGACCTTGCCGCCGGTGCATCGCCGGTTGCTGAACGCCCACATCCTGCAGCTGATGCTCCGCTGCGGCGACGAGCACAGGTTCCAGCTGGTCCACCACGCTCTCGAAGCCGGCGACATCGACCTGCTGCTGGAGCACGCCCCACGGGCGGCGAGAGAGGCGAGCCGGGCCGGATCGCACCGCCAGGCCCTCGCCCATCTCGAAGCGGTCCTCCCGTACGCCGAACGGCTGGCCTTGCCGGCGAGGGCCGCCCTGATCGACGCGCATGCCTGGGAGCTGCACATCGCGCACAAGTTCGCCGAGGCCGTCGAGGCCGGGCGCCGGGCGGTGGAACTGTTCGAGCAGCTGGGCGAGTCGGTCGAGCTGGCCGAGTCGCTGATCCGGCAGGCCCGCTGCCTCTACATGGCCGGCGAGACCGACTGCTCGATGAAGACGGTGGACCGGGCGATCGAGGTTGCCGACGGCACCGGGTCGACCTCGGTGCAGTCGGCCGCGAAGGCGAGCCGCGGCATGCTGCTGGTCCTGACCGGCTCGCCGAAGGACGCCGTACCGCTGCTGGAGGAGGCCCACGAGCTCGCGGTCGAGGCCGGGCGCACGGACATCGATGCGCTCTGCCACAACTACCTGGGCCTGGCTTGGTGCGACCTGGGTTCGCCGGCCGGGCTGCCCTCGTTGCGGACGAGCATCACGCTGGCGTTGGCGACCGGAGACTACGAGGCGGTTGCCCGCGGCTATACGAACCTGGCCGAGATGCTCTACCGCCGGCGTGAGTGGGTGGAGCTGGAGGACTGTCTGCGCCGTGGGCTCGAGTTCGTGCGTGAGCACGGCTTCGGGTCGCACGCCTACAACCTCGAGGTCCACGAGGCCTTGCTGGACCTGCGGCAGGGCGAGTGGCAGGCCGCCGAGCAGCGCTTGCGCCAGTTGCTCGACTCGGTCGACGACGAGGGCATGCTGTCGGTGATGAGCCGGGCCGTCCTCGGCAGACTGCTGGCCCGGCGCGGCGACCCTGAGGCGCGCGACCTCGTCGTACAGACCTGGGAACGTGCGCTGGAGCAACGATCGCTGACCGGCCTTGCGTACGCCGCGGCTGCCTACTCGGAGTACGCGTGGCTCAACGATCGGCCCGACCTGGTGTTGTCGATCAAGCAGGAGCTCGCCCGGCTGGCCGGCGTACCGGCGATGACTGAGTTGCTCGACAAGCTGCCGCGTGGCTGGGGTCGATCCGGCGACCCGTATGAAGAAGCGCTGCGGCTGGTCGAGTCGGGAGAGACCGACTCGATCCTGCAGGGGCTGCAGATCCTGGACCGGCTGGGCGCGGCGCCGGCGATGACGTTGGCGCGGCGGCGGTTGAAGGAGCTCGGGGTGGCGCGGATCCCGCGCGGGGTCCAGGCCCGGACCAGGCAGAACCCGGCCGGGCTGACCGAGCGGCAACTCGACGTCCTGCTGCTGCTCGCGGACGAGATGACGAACCCGCAGATCGCCGCCGAGCTGGTGCTCTCCGTGCGCACGGTCGACCGGCACGTGTCCGCCATCCTGGCCCGGCTGAACGCCCGGACCCGGCAGGAGGCCGCGGCGACGGCTCGCTCCCTCGACCTCCACCGGGTCCGTTCCGCCTAAGCCTGCAAGGGGTGACTCCCGCGGATCAGGTCGAGCGGGTCGACCCGGTGCTTGATCTCGCGCAGGCGGTCCAGGACGTCCTTCGGGAAGAGCCGCTCGATCGGTACCTCACCGTGGGACATGTTCGGCGGCACCTGCTCGGCGACCCAGCGGGACAGCCCGGCGTAGACGCTGTCGATGGACGCCTCGATCGGCGCGATCTGCTCGGGCGCCATCACGATCCCGGCGAGCAGCAGCAGGTACGGCGCGTCGACGGTGCCCGCCGCGCCGTCCCCGGGACGCGGCCGGGTGAAGGCGCCGCCGAGATGCCGTACTTCGACCATCGCGAGCGGCGTCTCGCCGTCCAGGACGAGTCGAT
>CAVUFT010000046.1:0-154201 GCA_963740725.1 uncultured Actinomycetota bacterium | reverse complement strand
CGGACCGATCGGCGGCGGGTGGCGTTGGAGCGGCTGACCACGCTGACCGATCGGGAGAAAGAAGTGCTGGCCGCGGTCGCCAAGGGGCTTTCCAACGCGGACATCGGCAAGCAGTTGTTCATGAGCGAGGCAACCGTGAAGGCGCATGTCTCGCGGGTGCTGGTGAAGCTGGATGCCACCAACCGCGTCCAGGTCGCGATCCTCGCCCACGACGCGGGACTACTGGACGACTAGAAAGCCTTCAGAACAAAGCGAAACCGGTCGCGTGCCGCCGGAGGGGTGGGGGCGGCGGCTCGCGACCGGTTTCAGGGTCAGCGACCGAGGGGGGAATCGGTCTCGCTGACGTGTCCAGGATCAGGCGCGGCCGAAGGCCACGTTGCTGCTCCAGATCTTTGCCTTGGCGACCGGCTTGCCCGGCTTCGAGGCGTGCCACAGCATGTTGCCGCCGGCGTAGATGCCGACGTGGTACACGCTGCCGCCACCGCTCTTGAAGAACACCAGGTCGCCCGGCTTCGCGGACTTACGGCTCAGGTGCTTGGTGGCGCTGTACTGCTGCCGCGACGTGCGGGGCAGCTTCTTGCCGGCCCGCTTGTAGACGAGGCCGGTGTAGCCGGAGCAGTCCAGGCCGCGGGTGGTCGTGCCGCCGTAGCGGTACGGGGTGCCCTTGAGCTTGGCAGCTTCCTTGAGGACGCGCGCCTGGAAGGTCGAGCTGCTGCCGCCGTGCAGCAGACCGTGGCTCGCCGCGTAGAGCAGCGAACGCCAGGTGTTGTACGTCATGGTGCCGGTGCGGGGCAGGCCCACCCGGCGCTGGAATCCGGCAACCGCCGTACGGGTGGCGGAGCCGTACCAACCACCGGCCGGGACGTCCAGGGAGCGCTGCACGTAACGAACGGCCGAACCGGCGTCCGCGTAGCGGAGCAGCGGCTTCTTGGCGATCGGCAGGTTACCCCGGGCCCACGCGGCCGAGGTGGTCTTGGTGGTGGCCGAGGCGGTGGTGGTGCTGCTGGGACCGGCGACGGTGAGGATCGCTCCACCGCTGACGGCGAGACCGACCGAGAGGACGGCGGCTGCGGCACGAGGGGCGGCCGCGGACTTGTTGGACTTGCGGTGCTTGGCCAGCATGCGACCGGTGGGCCGGGTACTGGACTCGCTGTGGACAGCAGGCAGCGCTGTCCGTCGGACGGTGACGGGCATGGTTGTCTCCCGACGCCTGCGGAGTTAGCTGTCGGGTTCGGGCTGAGAGTCGATAGCCCGGTCCGCTCCCGCGGACTTCACCCCAGGGACCCGACCACTCACGGTCGGACCCCAACCTCCTGGGTCCCCCACTCCTGCCATGGTTGTTCGAGGGGAACAGGTGCGCCTGGCAGGACTCGGCGTTGACACACCTGCAGTTCGTCTCATTTGTCGAACCGCCGACGACTGTATAACAGAACGATCACGACGCAAACCCTCAGATCCAGAGAGACCCTCCGGAAAGCCCGTAAACGGCTCTCTGACGGCTCAGGGACCGATGGTGAACACCAGGAGCCCTGAGCGTGTCTGAGCGTGCCTCAGGCGGCCGCGTAGCAAATTTATGTGACCTGAGTCACTTTTTGTGATTGCTCTCTGTGACAACGACCACAGTGAGTGTTCAGGGCCCCTGAGAGCGCCCTCAGCCGAGCAGCTCGAGGAAGCGTTCCAGGCCGACATTTCCGCCTGAAAGCACGACTCCGACCCGGCTCGGCAGGTCCTCGATCCGCCCGGCGAGCAGCGCCGCCAGTGCGCAGGCCCCGCTCGGCTCGAGCACCAGCTTCAAACGCTCGAACGCGAACACCATCGCGGCCCGGATCTCGTCGTCGCTGACCAGCTCGACCCCGGCCAGCAGCCGCCGGTTGATCTCGAAGGTGAGCTCGCCGGGGATCGGGATCGCCTGACCGTCGGCGATCGTCCGCGGAACCCCGATCTCGACCCGCTCACCGGCGGCCAGCGACCGGGCCGTGTCGTCGCCGGCCTCGGGCTCGACCCCGATCACCCGGATCCCCGGCGACAGTTCGACCGCGGCGGTCGCGCAGCCGGCGATCAGCCCGCCACCACCGATCGGGGCAAGCAGTGCCCCGAGCTGCCCGACCTCTTCGATCAGCTCGAGCGCGACCGTGCCCTGGCCGGCCATCACGTCGTAGTGGTCGTACGGCGGGATCAGCGCGACGCCACGCTCCTCGGCCAGCGCGGTCGCGAGCGCCGTACGGTCTCCTGTGTAGCGGTCGTAGGTGAGCACTTCGGCGCCGTATCCCTTGGTCGCCGCGACCTTCGTCGGCGGGGCGTCCTCGGGCATCAGGATCACTGCCTTGGTCCCCGCCATCGAGGCCGCCAGCGCGACCGCCTGGGCGTGATTTCCGGACGAGTACGCCGCGACGCCGCGCGCCAACTGCTCCGGGCTCAACCGGCTGATCGCGTTGAACGCGCCGCGGAATTTGAAGGCACCGATTCGCTGCAGATTCTCCGCCTTGAGGAACACTTCGGCGCCGACGCGTTCGTTCAGAGTTCGTGACGTGATCACCGGCGTCCGGTGGGCGACTCCGTCGATCCGCTGGGCGGCTTCCCGGACATCCTCGAGGCTGAGCATGTCCGGGAATCTACCGTCAGCAAGAGATCTTGGTGTCTCCGACTCCGACGCAGAGGTCCTGACCCGGGCCGCCGTCGAGGGTGTTGTGACCGGTCCCGCCGATCAGGATGTCCTTGCCGTTGCCGCCCCGCAGGATGTCGTTGCCACCCAGTCCGAGGATGAGGTCGTCGCCGCCGAGACCGCACAGTACGTCGGCTCCCGCAGTACCGAGGAGCAGGTCGCTCCCTGCAGTACCGGACTTCGTGCAGGCCGGTGCGGGCGGTACTTCGGCCACCTCGACGGACCCTGCTTCGCAGTTGGTGCCCTGCGGTCGGGTGATGCCGCGCTGGTCGACAGTAAAGACAGTGCAAGCAGCAGCCGGTACTGCGCCGTTGGCGAGCGATGCGGCGAGCGGAAGCATCGTCTGGGTCGGGCCGCCATTGCTGGCTAGTGCAGCTAGCTGCGGACTACCGACGTTGCTGTGGTCGCCAGGCCCGGCCAGGCCGCAGGTGGCGTCGCCGGCGAGGTTGTAACCAGTAGAAGAGGTCACTAGTCCGATGCTGCAATCACTGGCGCCAGTGCCACCGGCCAGGATCGAGCCGAAGGTGTGGAGGCCGGCACTGGTGGCCACGTTGCGACCGGCACCCCCTGCTGTATTACCAGAGACCGTCGCGTGCCGCAGGTAGATGTCGTGGGCCAGCGTGGAGACACCGCCGCCCGCATTGGCCGCGCTGTTGCCGGTGACTGTCGAGTTGTCGACGCGTACCTCTCCGGTGACTGCATAGATGCCGCCACCCTGATCAGTAGCGCTGTTGTTGCTGATGGTCGAGCCCGTGACGACGATCTGCGCAGGGGGCGGGCCGCTGGAGTTCTCGATGATGGCTGTATTGATACCGCCGCCGGAGCCTGTCCTGGAGTTTCCGGAGATGGTCGACTCGGTCACGGTCACCACTGGCTGATCAGTGGGCGAGTCCTGGTCGAACAGCACCTGGATACCGCCGCCGCTGCCGCCACCAGCGTGGTTGCCGGTGACTGTCGATCCGGTCACCGTGAGATCGCCGCAGGCCGAGCAGATCACGCCGGTGCCAGCGTTGTTGTCCACTGTCGTATTAGTAAGAGTGAACAACCCTGAGCCTTGCCCAGTGGTCCGTACGCCGTCGCCCCCGTTGCCGCTGATCGTCGAGCCGCTCACTGAGAGGGCTCCGTCAGTCAGGCCTACGCCCCGGCCGGTGTTGTTAGTAATAGAGGTGTCGGTGATGTGCACCTGACCCAGCGACAAGGCAACGCCCGTACCGGTGTTGTCGTGGATGTTGGAGCCGGTCAGGTTGAGTACCGCGCCACCCAGCGAGCTCTCGAGTACCCGGCCGGCGCCGCCCGCGTTGCCGGTCACTGTCGTGCCGTCGAGAGTCGCGTCGCCCGCGTGCTGGATCGCTGCACCGAAGAGATCGTCGCCACCGGTCAAAGTCACGTCCTGCAAGGTGATCGAGCCATCGGAGTCGAGCGTGTTCAGCACCCGCTCACCCGCGCAGTTCTGGTCGATCGTCGACCCGTTGCCCTCGATCGTGAGCGGCTGCACCGACGTACTGTCCAGGTCGCCGGCCGCGTTCGTGTCGTCGTCACCGCACAGATTCAGTCCGTACGTCGCGGCTGCGGCGAGCGTGATCGTGGTCGCGTCACCCGCGGCGTTGGCCGAGGTGATCGCCTCTCGCAGCGAGGTCACCCCGTCCGCACCGTTCACGACATCCGTCGTGGTGGTGACTGTGATCGGAGCGGCCTGGGCAGACCCGGCCTGCCCGACAGCCAGCAACAGCGCCGCGATCATGGCGACGACAGTGGACAGCACAACGCGACGCATGGAACCCCCCAAACCGTTTGCGGTTCCCCCCAGCAACCGGCTCGAAGTCACACGGTCCCACAACCGGCTGGATGGCCACCAGAGTTCGTAGCATGTCAAGAACGCTCAGCCGGTTCCGTACTGATGACGAGCGGTTCCCATCGGGGGAGCCGAGCCTGGAGGAGACATCGTGAAATACCTACTGGTCCTGAACATCAACCCCGACGTACTGGCCGCGCTGACCGAGCAGGAGCAGCAGGCGATCTTCAGCGGTCACGAGAAGTTCATGGCGGCGATCCAGGAGTCGGGCGAGTTCCACAGCACGGCCGCGCTGGCCGAGCCGGCCAAGACGGCCGTCGTCAAGGTCCGCGACGGGGTTCCCGCCGTGACGGACGGACCGTTCCTGGAGGCGAAGGAGTTCCTCGCCGGGTACTACCTGATCGACGTCGCGAGCCGGGAGCGCGCCTACGAGCTGGCCGCGCAGATCCCGGACGCCGCCATCGAGGGTCTCGGTGTCGAGGTCCGCGAGATCATCCACGAGGTCGGGCTGTAAGTCCTGTAGCAACACGAAAACGGCAGGATCTCCGCGCGGAGGTCCTGCCGTTCGGTGAGTTGGGGTCAGGAGGTCTGGTCGTCGACCGTCGCGTCGCCGGCGTTCTTCTTGACCGACTCGATCCCGTTCTCCGCGGCAGCCTTGGTCTTGTAGCTCTCGCTGCTAGCGATGATCTCGCCGTTCCCGGCCTTCAGCCGGAACCGGAACCCGCCGGACTTGTCCTCGTACAGCTCGAACTTTCCCGCCATTGGAAAACCTCCGTGTGATGAGCCACTAACGCTCCGGAGCCTAGACCCGAAGCCCGCCCAACACCCGCCCCGACACCAGGTACGCCGTACGGCGTCTCGATGTTCGCTCAGGAGTTGAGAGGTTCGCGGCGGGCGGTGATGTGGGTGTCGCGGGAGACCGGACCGTTGAAGCGGAGCCGGTCGTAGGCGGTGAAGTCGGGTTCGAGGTCGTCGAGTTCATCGACCAGCAGCTGGAGCCCGGCCGGGTCGGTGGTGACGTCGATCGCCTTCATCAGCTGGTCCTTCCGCTGGATCGTGGCCGGCGTGACCGAATGCAGGCAGACGTACTGCCCGCTCAGATAGGCCTCCCACTCGTCCTTGCCGTCGGCAAGGTCCTGCCATTGGGCGATGAACCAGCCGCGCAGCTCGTCCAGACCGACCCGGTCGGCCAGGTCGAAGAGGTCCGCGGGCACCATCTCGGCGCCGTCCGAGCGCAGATACCCGGGCATCGGGAGTTTGCCGGCCAGCATCAGGTCCCGTACTTCGTCAGCGTCACGACCGTGTTCCGCGCAGAGCTCGGTCAGCACGCGGTACTGCCGACTGACATACGCATCGTCCTCGGCGCTCATCGGATGTACGCCGTTGATCTCGCGGAACCTCGCCGCCACTGCTTCCTGGGTCATGCTCTGAAGCTAGCCCCGGATCGCTTCGGTAGCTGCCGAAGTGTGGTGCTACTGCTGGCGGTCGGGGAGGACGCCGCGGATGCCGGCGACGACCAGTTCGATGCCGAGTTCGTAGTACCGGTCGGTGGAGGAGGGGCAGACCAGGGTGTCGGCGGCGGCGGTGATCAGCGGGTAGCGGCGGGGGGAGAGGGCGCCGAGGGCGGCGCGCTTCTGGCGGAGGGCGTCCTCGCGGGCGATCGGGTCGGTGACCTCGCTCGCGCCCGGCTCCATCGTGACCAGGGTGATCAGCGAGCAGATCGACTGCCGGCCGACCTCGGCCGCATCGTCCACGCCGAAGCCGCCCGCGGTGAGCAGTTCCATCGCGCGTTCGGACATCGCCAGGCCCGGTTCGGTGGTCAGGATGCGGAACATCACGAGCTGCGCGGCCTTCGGATGCGGGCGCAGCGCGGCGACGAACGCGGTGAAGATCGCGTGCAGCTGGAGGTCCCAGCGGTCCTCGGTAGGCGCCGGCAGGTCGATGTCGGCCAGCATCCGGTCGCCGATCGCGTTCAGCAGCTCGTCCTTGTCGCTGAAGTGCCGGTAGAGCGCCATCGGGGTGACCTCGTGCTGCTGGGCCAGCCGTCTGATCGTGACGGCTTCGAGCCCCTCGACATCGGCCAGCGCCAGCGCGCTGGTCGCCAGTTTCTCCGGGTCGAGCCGCTTCGCGGTCTCTTTGCTGATCGTCGCCACGTTGACAAGTGTACAGCGTAGACCTACGGTTTACGGAGTACGCATACAACGTATACATACACCGTAGACAACTACTCCCCTGTGAGGTTGGAGATGCGACGCAGTCCCTGGGCGACACTCGCAGTGTTGGCTCTAGCGCAATTCATCGTGGTGCTCGACGTGACGATCGTGAACGTCGCGTTGCCGCACATCCAGGCCGACCTGAACTTCTCCGCCGACAGCCTGCAGTGGGTGATCAACGCCTACACGCTCCTCTTCGGCGGCTTCCTGCTGCTCGGCGGCCGGATGTCCGACCTGCTCGGCCCGCGCCGGGTGTTCGTCGCCGGTCTGCTGCTCTTCGGCGCCACCTCGCTGGTCGCGGGGCTGTCGAACTCGCCGGAGTTCCTGATCGGCGCCCGCGCAGTACAGGGCCTCGGTGGTGCTCTGCTGTCGCCCGCTGCACTGGCGATCCTGACTGTGACGTTCGCCCACGGACGCGAGCGGAACATCGCAATGGGCGTCTGGGGCGGCCTGGCCGGCCTCGGTGGAACGCTCGGTGTGGTCGCGGGCGGCGTACTGGTCGACTCGCTCAGCTGGCAGTGGGTCTTCTTCGTCAACGTGCCCATCGTGCTCGTCCTGGTGGCACTGATCCCGGTCTTCATCCGCGACACCCGGCACAACGAGGGCCGCGACCGCACGTTCGACACAGCGGGAGCAGTGCTCGGTACTGCGGGTCTGCTGTCTGTCGTGTACGGCGTGGTCCGGTCCGAGCCAAAGGGGTGGGGCTCAGGCGAGGTGCTGACCTTCCTCATCGGCGGTGTCGCGCTACTGGTCGCCTTCGTGCTCGTGGAAGCCCGGTCGAAGGCACCGCTCGTACCGCTGCGGTTGTTCCGGTCCCGTGCGCTCAGCGTGTCTGGTGCTTCGCTTGCGCTGAACGGCGCCGGGTTCCTGTCGATGTTCTTCCTGACCGCTATCTACCTGCAGCAGGTCCGCGGTGACTCCGCACTCGAGGCAGGCGTTCACTTCCTGCCGATGGGCGGCGCTGCGATCGTCGGAGCCATCCTTGCTTCGCAGCTGGTTCAGAAGGTCGGCACGCGGACCGTGCAGTTCGGCGGAGCAGTGCTCAGCGTTGTCGGTTTGCTGATGCTGTCGCAGGCAGATGCAGTCGGCAGCTACACCACTCAGCTGCTGCCCGGCTTGGTGATCTTCGGCTTCGGCATCCTCGGCGTCGGCGTACCGGGTCAGATCTCTGCAGTCTCCGAGGTCGAGAACCACGAAGCAGGCGCTGCATCTGGTGTCGTCAATGCGATGTACCAGGTCGGTGGCGCACTGGGGCTCGCGATCGTCACTACTCTTTCCATCAGCCGTACTACGGACGCTCTGACGCACGGTGTCTCGCAGCAAGAGGCGCTGGTCGACGGGTTCCAGCGCGGTCTGCTGGTAGCCGCTGCCTTCGCCGTAGCGAACGTAGTACTGACTATGGCTTCGCCTCAGCTGCAGCCGACTGCGGAGCAACTCACTGAGGCGGCTGCTGCAGCTTAGGCCTGCGGATAGGCGACGTATGCGAGTCGGGTGCTGTCGGGAGACCAGCTGGGAACGTTCATCGTGCCCTGGCCGCCGTAGAGGGTGGCCAGGTCACGGGGTTCGCTGCCGGTCTCGAGCAACCGGACGCGTACGTCGTCGATGTTCTCCGGGTGACCGAGGATGCCGGGCGGGAAACTGACGTAGGCGATGGCTGATCCGTCCGGCGCCGGGTGGGGGAACCAGTTGACCCGCTCATCGAATGTGAGTTGCTCTAGGACGTCCTGACTGGTCCTGAACAGCTGGGCATGGCCGGGCTTCCTCGAGGCCCGCTCCGAGTTGAAGTAGATCCACTGGCCGTCCGGGCTGTACTCCGACCCGTCGTCCGCGTGCTCGTCATCAGTGATCTGTACGTCGGCGCCGCCGGCCGCCGGGATCGTGTAGACGTTCGTCCGGCCGTTCTCCAGGCCGATGTAGGCCAGCGTCTTACCGTCCGGCGAGATGCCGTGCAGGTAATGGTGGAACTCGGGTCCGCGGTCGTTGCTCACCCGGCGCGCGTGCGTCGGCCCGGTCAGCGGTACGGCGTACAGGTGGCCGTCCTCGGCCGAGACGTAGACGGTCTCGCCGTCGGGGCTGAGCACGTGGTCGTTGTTGATCTCCGGTACGCCGCCGAGGTCGAGCTGTTCGAGCTCGCCGCCGCCGACCGGGAGCCGGTAGAGATCGCCGTCTCCGTTGACGATCAGCGACTCGCCGTCGACCGTCCAGTTCGGTGCTTCGAACAACAAGGTCGACGATCGGTGGACCAGCCGGCTCTCGCCGGTGGAGATCTCGACGACGTACAGCTCGGCAAGCTGGCCAGGACGAAGAGTGCGCATGGTCCCCAACTTATCCGGACGCGTTCTGTCGGGATTGTGGTCTAGCGTCTCGGCATGGCCGAATTTCGCGAGCAGGACCTCACCGGATCGCGCTTCGAGGACGTCAACCTCCAGGGCGCCACCTTCGACCGGGTGAACCTCGACGGCGCCGAGCTGCGCAAGGTCGACCTCAACGACGTGACGATCCACGGCGCCGGGTTTCATCGGGCCCGGCTGCGGGGCGTGGAGCTGGTCGACGTCGAGATCACCGGCGAGGTGGTGAATGTGGTCATCAACGGAGTCGATGTCGGACCCTTGATCGATGCCGAGCTGAATCGGCGGATGCCGGAGCGGGCCAAGATGCACCCGACCTCTGTGGCCGGCTTCCGGGAGGCGTGGTCGATCCTCGAAGGCTTGTGGGAAGGCACGATCGCGCGGGCGCGGACCTTCCCCGAAGAGGCGTTGCATCGCAGTGTCGGCGGGGAGTGGTCGTTCATCCAGACGCTGCGGCACCTCAACTTCGCGAGTGCTGCCTGGGTCGGCCGGATGATTCGCGGCAACGCCTCGCCGTGGCATCCGCTGGACCTGCCGTGGGACGAGGCACCGGGCTGGGACGGCATTCCCTGGGATCGGGAGGCGCGGCCGTCGCTGGACGTAGTACTGGAGGTCCGTGCCGAACGCCAGGCGATGATCCGCGAGGTCCTCGCGTCACTGACCGAAGAGCAGCTCGCCTCCGACGTGAGCCATGACCGAGCCCGGCTGGCCGTCGCAGGAGAGCTTCCCCTTCAAGGAGTGCCTCTTCATCGTGGTGACGAAGAGTGGCAACACCGCCTGTACGCCGAACGCGACCTCACCCTGCTGGCGGGGTGACTACTGGGGTGATCTCGTCGCGGAGGAGCTGACGGTAGGTGTCGACGTCGAGCACGCGTGCTTTCAGGTGGTGACGCAATCGGTGGGTGCGGACGAGTTGGGGGCCGGCGGTGAAGAAACGTAGTACGGCGTCTCTGTCGCGCCGCAGCGCGGGTTGCATGAACGGCGGTCGATCGGTTGCCGCATGCAAGAGTTGGTCGGCCAGGCGCGAGCTCGTCCCGGAGAGGAAGCGGTGCAGGTTGTCGCCTGCGGGAGCAGGCACTTTGTACGCCGGGGGAGCAGATCGTGTGATTGCTGTCGGCATGTGACTGCCCTCGCCCGAAGCGGCCCAGAGTAGGCGGAGTAGGGCGGTGTAGCCGTCGCTGCAGGCGATTCCGAGGCGTGATGCGACGCCCTTGCCCAGATGGGGGAAGCAACCGTAGGCCCGCCCAGTTGGCGGGACGGTTGGCTCGAGGGTGAAGCTGAGGAGGTCCTTCTCTTCCTGTACGACGATGTAGGGCGCCGCTGCGTCCTTGCCGATCGGGTCGGTTGCGCGGAGACCCGTGTTGGCGTTGAAGGGCGGGCGGAGGGCGAAGATCAGCTCCGCTTCGCGCCAGACCGCGGCTTCCTCGTCGTCGGCGAGTTCCCAGACGACCCGGCGTACGAGGTCGTAGCGCTGGTGCAGCTGCGACTGGGGAATCCCGCCGGCCGCGTGCTGGCGGAGCCTCTGGCGCAGGTTGGTCGCCTTCCCGACGTACAGGATCTCGTTGCCTTCAGCAAGGAAGAAGTAGACGCCGGGTGAGCGAGGCGCGTCGGCGGACGCGGCCCGGAGTACGGCGAGTCCTTCCGCGCCCCAAGTATTCGGTTCGCTCACGGCCACCTGCCATCTATGCTCGGCTGTCGAGTTTATCGAGCGAGAGGCTGGCTGTGGTCGAGGCAACTGAACGGGAACTCGCACTGACCGCCCTGCAGCATTATCCGCTGGAGGTTCGCCAGGTCACCCGGGCCGCGGAGTCGTACAACACGATCTACAAGGTCGAAGCCGCCGAGGGCGTTTTCGCGCTTCGCATCGGGCCCACACAGCACCTTCACACCGCCGGTACGGCGTACGCGGAGGCCGCCTGGCAGCGGGACCTGGTCGCCGATGGGCTGGCGGTGCCGGACGTCATCCTGACCTCGTCGGGTGAGCCGGTCGTGTTCGTGAACGACGCGGACGGTCAGCCGCGGACCTGTGTGCTGTTCACCTGGATCGACGGGGGATCGATGCAGCTGGATCCTTCCCGGGCTCGCGTCCTGGGTGAGTTGATGGCCCGCCTGCACGCCCATCGATCCGTCGTCCGTGATGCCGACGTGCTGCGTGCGGACAAGGTCCTCTACTGGCTGCTGCCCGATCGGCTGGCGGACCTCCCGAAGGTGTTCAGCGCCGCTCGGGACAGCGTGCAGTTGCTGATCGACGACCTGTGGCGGGCCGGAACTCCGCAGCTGATCCACGGCGATCTCACCGCGGCCAACGTCATCGAAGCGGCCGTGGGACCGGTGCCGATCGATTTCCAGGACATGGTTCTCGGTCTCCCGGCGCAGGACATCTCGATCACGATCTCGTCTTTCGGCCGTCGCGACGACCGCGAGGCACTGACCGACGCGTTTCGGGAGGGCTATACCGAAGCCCGCCCTTGGCCGTTGGCCTCGGACGAGGTGCTGCGCGGCCTCATCGTCGCCAGAGGCTTGCACCAGCTGAACCTCTCGGCGGCGACCGCGACCGGGCCGCTTCCGCAGGAATACCTGGACTACCACGCCGTCCGGGCTCAGGCCTGGTTGGACAGCTAGATCCAGCCCGCTTTGGTGAGCGCCTCGCGGGCGATCTCGCTGAGTTCCCGGCCGTCGGTCCGGACGGTGAAGTCCGTCGGTCCGGACCGTTCGAGACTCTCGGCGAGCTCGGCGGACCGGCGTACCAGAGTCTCGTACGACGAACCGAGCTCGCGCCGGCCGACCCGCTCCCGCAGTACGTCGACGCCTGCGGTCAACCGGCAGACCAGGATCTCGGCGCCCGGGATCGCCTGCTCGTACGCCGCGAGGTCGGCCCGGTCCTCGACCACTCGCGCGATGACGGCCCGATCCACGCCGCTCGCGGCGAAGTTGGCCCAGATCGCGGCGAGGTTCCGGATCGCCATCCGTTCGTTGTACGGATCGCCTTCGCCGAAGGGCCAGGAGATCCCGAGCGCGTCGAGATCGATCACCGCGTGCGCGATGTCCCGCTCGCTCAGCAGATCGAACATCTCGTGCGCCACAGAGGTCTTCCCCACCCCGACCGGCCCGCTGATGATCAGCACTTTCGTCACAGCACCCAACGATGACGGCTGGTGGGCCGGCCGACAACGGAGTTTTGTCGGTGGGGTCGCCTAGGGTCCGTGGTCATGGGGTCGATGGATGTCAAAGGTGAGTTGCTGGGGCTGCTGCAGGGTGCGCGGGCGGTGATGCTCGGGAAGCTGGAGGGCTTGTCGGAGTACGACCGGCGGCGGCCGCTGACTGCCTCGGGGACGAATCTGCTCGGGCTGGTGAAGCATCTGGCGGGGCTGGAGTACGGGTATCTCGGGGCATCCTTCGGGCGTCCACCGGCGGAGCGACCGACGTGGTTCCGGGACGACCCTTACGACGAGATCGACATGTGGGCGACGGCTGACGAGTCGAGTGACTACATCGTGGGCGTCTACCGGAAGGCGTGCGCTCATGCCGACGCGACCATCGGCGAGCTCGAGCTGGACAGTCCGGGGTATGTGGCGCACTGGGCCGAGGGTCGCCGGGAGACGACGTTGGGGGTGTTGCTGATCAGGATGGCCGGCGAGACGTCGCAGCACGCGGGTCATGCCGACATCGTCCGGGAACTGATCGACGCTGCGCCCGGCGATACGCAGTACGGGCTCGTTCGGGCGGTGGCTGATCAGTTCCGTGGCGGGTCAATTCCGTGAAAGGCCAACCGGGTAAGGGATTCCAGCGACATGCCGAGTGCACGGGTGTTTGACGGCGGGGCCTTCGGTCGGGAAGGATGTGGGCACTGGCGCGGCCCGCGCCTCACCTTCGTCGACCGGCCCCAGCCTGGTCACGCTGAGAAGGCACTGTGTGCCTTTGAGAAGGCAAAGGGATCTCCGATCTCGGGCCGCTCGTCCTGGTCCTTCGCCTCGGGCGGGATCGCTGGGGGATCGCGTGCGAGTGCGTGGAAGGCCAGATGACAGCGCACAGGAACTTCAAGCGACGGGTTCGAGCCCGCGCCGCCAAAACGGGCGAGTCCTACACTGCTGCCCTCCGGTACTTCCGTCCGACTCCAACAGGAGAAGACATGCCGGAATCCACCCAGACCATCCTGCGGATCGCCGTCGCCCAGTCGACGGTGCGCGAGGATCCCACCGACGTCGACGGGCTGCGCGCGAGCGGCGCGGAGGCTCGCCAATTCATGAAGGACGCGGCCGCCGGGGGTGCCCGTCTGGTGCATTTCCCCGAAGGCGCGCTCTGTTTCCCCAATAAGTACGTGATGTCCGAGCTCGGCCCGGACCAGGTCGGCCCGGCCGACTGGACCAAGGCATCCTGGACCGTGCTCCAGGACGAACTGGACCAGATCGTCGCGCTGTCCCGCGAACTGGGGATCTGGACCGTGATCGCGTCGGTGCACCAACTGCCCGAGGGGAAGCGTCCGCACAACAGCCTGTACGTCGTCTCCGACCAGGGCAAAGTCGTTGCCCGGTACGACGAACGCACGCTCTCGGCGACCAAGCTCACCTATATGTACACGCCTGGCGCGGAGCCGGTCACTATCGAGGTCGACGGCTACCGGTTGGGCCTCGCGCTCGGGATGGACGTGCACTTCCCGGAGCTGTACTCGGCGTACGACGCGGCCGGCGTCGACGGCGTGCTCATCTCGTACTCGACGAACGGCGGCGCCCGGAAACGACCGCGCAGCCACGGAATCGCGCGGACATGCCGCGGCGAACTGCTATTGGGTGAGCCTCGCGGTCGCCGCCAATCCGTCGTCGAACATCGAGTCCGGCGTGATCGACACCATGGGTGAATGGGTTGCCCAGTGCCCGTCCGACGGATCGCCGGCGATCGCGATCGCCGACTTCGACCCGTCGCGGGCGTTCCCGCCGGCGGCACACGACTGGCGGCGGGAGGCGCGCTCGCGCATCAGTTCCTGATCACACGGGAGATCCCGTACGACGGGCGCCCGTCGTACGGGATCTTTCAGACCGTGATCGACATGACGCAGTGGTTCTTGCCCTTCGGCCGGTCGTAGGTGAATCCGGCCTGCTCGAACATGCTGCGCGTGCCGTTGTAGAGGAAGGAGGCGGTGATCTTCTTGTTGTCGGTGTCCTGTGGATACGTCTCGACAACGCCGCCACCCGCCTGCGCGATCAGCTCCAGGGCACCTTTCAGGGCGAGTGCGGAGACACCTTGCCGCCGGTACCGCTTGTCGACGAAGAAGCAGGTCACCCGATAGTCGGGTGGTTCGACGACGCCTGCCTCGTACTGCTTGCGGTGATTGATGTTCGGCAGCTCCGCCGGCGGCCCGTACTCGCACCAGCCAACCGCGACCTCACCGTCGAACACGAGGGCGGCGTGCGCCTTCCCTTCCTTGACCAACTTCTCCTTGAGAGCACGATTGCCTTCGACCGTGTAGGTCTTCTCGGCGGTCATCGTGTGGAAGTAGGTACACCAGCAACCGCCCCACACCCCGTTGTGCCGCTCCGCCAGATCCGCGAACGCATCCCAGGTCTCAGCACTGAGCGCCCTGATCGTCAGCTGCTCCGTCATATCCTCAAGATAGAGCCATTTCCGGACGATCTCCGTCCTAATGCCGAGATCAATCCGCCGACCTTCACGGCGTCGACATGCCCCGTAGCCGGCCGCTGCCGCTCCAGCGCGATCCCCACATCAACCAACGACGACCTGTGCAGCCCCGCGACCTCAGGAATCGGCGTCCACACCGACTCCGCAGTCTCCCCGTTAGCCTCCGGCCGAAGCTCCCCACCCGTGATCCTCACGGCGTAGAAGATCCCCACATTCTGATGCTCCGGCCCACCCGGCACGGTCCGCTCAGCCGCCGGAATCACCCGGGAATCAACCCCCAACAACTCCTCGACCACAGCCGAACACCCAGTCTCCTCACCCACCTCCCGAACCACCGCATCAAACGGATCCTCCCCCTGCTCCACCTGCCCACCCGGCAACGTCCACCAAGTCCCATCCCCCCGAGGCGACACATACCGCGCCAACAACACCCGCCCGTCCACAACACACACCGCATAAGCAGCCAACCGAAGACTCATCCCCGCACGCTAACCCAGTACGCCGTACGCCGGTTTTGCTACGGTCCCTGGCATGGCGCGGGTTCTGGTGACTGGGATGTCGGGGGTGGGGAAGACCACCGTGCTTGAGGAGCTTCGGCGGCGGGGGTGTTTGACCGTAGATACGGACTACGACGGTTGGCAGATAGGTGACGGGACCTGGGATGAGGAGCGGATGGATGGCTTGCTGGGTGAGCATTCTGAGGTGATCGTGTCGGGCACGGTTGAGAATCAGGGGCGCTTCTACGATCGATTTGAGCATGTGGTTCTGCTCAGTGCTCCACTCCGCGTGCTCATCGAGCGTGTCGCCCAGCGCACGAACAATCCCTACGGCAAGACGCCCGAACAGCAGGCCGAGATCGCCCATTACCTCGAAACCATCGAGCCCTTGCTGCGGCAAGGTGCAACGCTGGAGCTGGACGCTGAGCGGTCAGTTGCTGATCTCGCCGACGCTATCGAGCAACTCAGAAGCTTCTGATGTCGATTTCGTGCTGCGCCAACCGTCATATGGGGTGAAGGTAGGTCAGTGAAAGGTGGACGGACAATGCATGACAAGAAGCGGGCTATGCACCAGGTGCTGGTCGATCGGGTTCTGAAGGGTGACGGCAGGGCGCCGGTGACGTTGCGGGCCCAGGCTTTCGGCAACGAAGGGCTTCCTGCGCCGTTGGACGCGGTTGTAGCCGCCCCGACCGAGGCGGATCTGGCTGCAGCAAAGGCGTCGGGTTACACCGACGACCAGTTGTTCGAGTTGGTGGTCTGCGCCGCGGTTGGGGAGTCCACTCGGCTCTATGACGCCGGACTGGCCGCTCTCGAAGAAGCGGAGGGCTGATCATGCGACTCGATGTCCTCAACAACGGCTACAGCCGCAGTACCAAGCTGCTCTTCGCGATCATCCGCCTCTTCTCCGGCCACCCGCTACCCGACGCCGCGAAGATCGTCTTCTACCGCCCCGACTTCTACGGCACTCACGCCAAGGCCTTCACCCACGAGGCGATGCGCGGCCCCTCCACCTGGTCGATCGGCGACCGCGAACTGATGGCCGCCTACGTCTCCAAGGTCAACGACTGCGCCTTCTGCATCGGAGCGCACACCGCGACAGCAAGCCAGGCGTACGACGATGAGCCAAGAGTCGCAGCAGTCCTCGCCGACCTGGACTCCGCTCCCATCGAAGAGCCGTTGCGGGAAACCCTGCGAATGCTGGGCAAACTCACCCGCGAGAGAACGGTGAGTGCCGACGACATGCGAGCAGCGTTGGCCGCCGGCGCCTCATCCCAGCAACTCAAGGACGCGCTGGCGGTCTGCGTCGCCTTCAACACCACCAACCGCTTGGCCGACACCTTCGGCTTCGCCCTCCTCAGCCCCGACGCCTACAACGCCGGCGCCAAATACCTCCTCAAGCGCGGCTACCAGTAGCTCGGTATGGCTGCCGTATAGGGCGTTGACCCAGTTTTGAGGTATGAGCCGTCCGCTGCTTGTCCTGCTCGGGCTACTGGCGGTCGTGTTGACTGTGCTGAGCAATCGGTACGGCTACTACAACGACGAGATGTACTTCCTTGTCTCCGGCAAGCACCCGGCCTGGGGATACCCGGACCAGCCACCCCTGACCCCGATGCTGGCTCGTCTCGGCGACGCGTTAGCGCCCGGACAGGTGTGGGCCTTGAGGCTCCCCGCGACCGCGTCCGCAGTACTGACTGTGCTCTTCGTCGCCTTGTCTGCAAGAGAAATGGGTGCCTCGCGCAGAGCTGAACTCCTAGCAGCAACCGCATTCTCATGTTCGACGTTGGTCCTCATCACAGGACACGTACTGCGAACGAGCACCACAGACCTCTGCTTCACGGCCGCCCTGACCTGGCTACTCTGCCGTCTGATCCGCACCCGAAACGACAAGCTCTGGCTGGTCATCGGCCTGGTCCTAGGCGTCGGTCTGCTCAACAAGATGCTGCTGGCGCTCTGGGCACTCGCAGTACTGGCTGCCCTTCTCCTAACTGGTCCACGGCGCATCCTCCACAGCCGTTGGCTCCCGCCCGCAGCCCTGCTAGCAACAGCATTCTGGACGCCATACCTGCTATGGCAGGCCAACCACCACTGGCCCCAGTTCGAGATGGCTTCCGTACTACGTACGCAGGGCAGCCCGATCGACGTCCTGACGCAGCAACTCATCATCGGCCCACTGCTGCTCCCGCTATGCATCGCTGGAGCGACCTGGCTCTGGCGTACGCAGTACCGGTTCTTCACTCTCGCCTTCATCGCCTTCGCAGCACTACTGATCGCCACTGGCGGCAAAGCCACCTACCTAGCAGGCGCCTACCCAGCCCTCTTCGCCGCAGCAGGAATCGCCACCGATCACTGGCTAAGCACCAGAAGACGCACGGTTCTCCTGTACGGCGTACTCGGTCTCTCACTCCTAGCAGCCGCCCCAGTAGGCCTACCCCTGCTCCCAGAACGTGCAGCAGTCGACTACGGCAACGCTCTAGGTTTCGACCAGGCGCGCGGACAAAGCGGTTGGCCAGCAGTAGCCGACGCAACCGCTGCCGCCATGCACCAACTAACCCCCGCAGAGCGCGACCGTGCAGTCGTCTACGCCTACAGCTACACGCAGGCGTCTGCGATCGAGCTCTTCGGCCCGGAGCGCGGCCTACCCACGGCGTACAGCGGCCACAACGCCTTCGCCAACTGGCCGCGCCCGCCCGACTCGGCAGACATCGTCCTGATCGTCACTGACTCGACCAGCGCGATCGACGCCCCTGCCTGGACCTACCGGGCTTGCGACACCATCGGTCCCTCCGCCACCGTCGCAACGCCCATCGCTACCAGGGAACGCGACCGGGTCATCTGGACCTGCCACCTCCGCGAACCCTGGTCGGCCCTCTGGCCCCGGTTGGCCCGAATCGGCTAGACCCGCTGACGATCCGAGCGCTTGGCGAGCACGCTTCGCACGAAGTTGATCACCAGCAGCCGTCCGACTGCTCGTTGCCTTTGACGGCGGCCATGGCCACCATCACCACCCCGCTGAGGCACCCACAAAGTCACTGATGCCTGCGGCAACTTATCCGAAGCCGCAGGGCGGTGAACAGCGAATTGCAGGAACGTGCAAAGGCCCGCCCCGCGAGGGCGGGCCCAGCGCTGCTTCAGCGCACGTGGATCGTCACCGTGACGGTCTTCAGGACCGCCGGCAGCTTGGTGGTGTCGACCTTCAGGATCTCGCCGGTGTCGGCTTGACCGGTCGGCGGCAGCACCTTCTGGTGGACGGTCCACTTGCCGTCGGGGTCGACGACGATGGTGTCGATCCCGAAGTCGTCGTCGTTGGCCAGGTACAGCGTCCGGCCGCCGTCCGTGGTGGCGACGCCCTCGACCTTGTCGTGCCCGAAGAACTTGCCGGTCGGGTCGAGCTGGCTGACCAGCGTGCCGACGTTCACGTACGGCTGCTTCTGCGCGACATTGACGCCGGCCGCGGTGAGCGCCGCGAGCGCGGGGTTCGTGTCCGCCTTACCGACAAAGGCTTCCGGCGACTTGCCACCGATCGTCAGACCGCTCACGTCGGTCGCGCCGTTGATGTCCACCACCGTGAGGTTCTTCTGCGCGAACGGCTCGAAGTTGCCGTCCCGCTCGTCGAGAACGAACCGGGTGTTGGACAGCGCGGTGATCTCGCTGACCGCGGCGCCCGTGCTCGCCGGGTTGTCCAGCAGGTACAGGTACTGCTTGGTCGCGAACGTGCGCAGGTTGATCGCGACGATCCGGGTCGGCGCGACGTTGCCCGGCTTGATGCTGCCGAGATCGGGCTGCTGCAGCGCGGACTGCATCACGCCGACGAGCGTCGTACCGTCCGGTGTGAGCGTCAGGCCCTCCATGCCCTTGTTCTTGGCGCGAAACGCGAGCTCGGCCGGCAGGTATCCGAGGATCTTGTGCGACGCGTTGTCCGGGCTGTTCCTGTACGGCGTGAGCCGGCCGATCTCGTACCCGTTCGCGTCGAAGTGCGTGACGTACGGGCCGTACTCGTCCGAGACCCAGAACGTTCCGTCCTTCAGCGCGACCAGACCCTCGGAGTCGTAGCCGTTCGGGTCCTTCGCGACCGGCACCGGCGTACCGCCGTTGGCGTTGGTCGCGTTGACGTCGTCGATCGTCTCGCTCGTGTCGTTCGGCGGCCGGCCGCTGTACTTCTTGCCACCAAGGCTTTTCGGCCCCTTGAGAGGAATCCGGCTGATCAGCTCCGCCTTGCCGTTGACGAGCTTGAACTTCCCGATCTGCGGCGTGAAGTCGAGGAACATCTCGGACTTGTTGCCGTCCGGGGCGTCGGCGTTCGGCCCGCGATCGGTGAGACCGTAGAAGTAGCCCGCCTTCCCCGGCACCGGCGCGAACGACGACCCGAAACCCGCCCCGGAGACCTTCGTCGTGGTCCCACCCGGCCCCGCGACCTCCGCCGAGCGGCGGCACCGGCGCACCGTTCGGCTGCGTGGTCTTGAACAACTGCACCGCATCGGAAGCCGTGTAGGTAAAGCTGTCCACACCCGTGAACCCGTCCTTCGGCGTGTAGGTGAACGTCCCGTCCGCGTTCACCACAACGCTCCCGTTCACCGGCTCCGTATGCCGCACAACAGCAGTAGCCCCGGAGTCGTTCCGCAGCACGTTCCCACTCACCCCACCGTGCCCGGAGTACGAGTCAGCCACCACCCGAAAGTCATGCGACCCCCACGGCAACCACCCGCCGGCCTGAGCCACCACCCCACCCGCACAAACCAACCCAACAGCAGCACCGACCGCCACCACCCGAGAACCCACTCCAAAAGTCATAGCCCCGAACCTGACGCCCCCCGATGAATTTCACCCCTTCTCCAAATGAACCCTCGGTAACCCAACCAACGCCCGTCCATCACCCACTACTGTCGGTAGGTTCCTGGTAGACGCTCCGCCAGATTGGACCGGCCCCGGCCTGATCTATGGTGTTGCGATGGCGTCGGTCAAGCAGTTCCAGGTCACCTTCGACTGTGCGGAACCGGAGAAGGTCGCTCGCTTCTGGTGCGAGGTGCTCGGGTACGTCGTACCGCCACCGCCCGAAGGTTTCGCGACTTGGGACGACTACCACCGCGCGCAGCCGTCCGAGGAGCAGGACCTGGGTTTCGCCTGCGTCGATCCCACCGGCGTCGGCCCCCGGCTCTACTTCCAACGCGTCCCCGAAGGCAAAGTCGTCAAGAACCGCGTACACCTCGACGTACGAGTAGGCACCGGCCTGGTCGGCGCAGAGCGCCTAGCAGCCCTCGAATCCGAATGCGCCCGCCTACTCCCCCTAGGCGCCACCCGCGGACAGTTACTGATTGCCGACGGCATCAACGAGTCCTGCCTCAACATGCAAGACATAGAAGGCAACGAATTCTGCCTCGACTGACGTCGCTTTCAGCTCAACAGCCGGGCGGGTGCATTCCCTGGTTGAAGCTTGGGAATGCACCCGCGCGGTGTTGCTACCTCAGGAGCTCAGTTGTGTGTATCAGGCCCAGACTCGGACCCAGTCGACGCGGACTGCGGTGCCGGGGGTGATTGCCTCGCCCGTGTGCTGGCGGACCGCGTAGTTGAAGATGAGGAACTGGGGGAGCGTGCCGGTGAAGGCGTGCGACCACATCGGCTTGCCGTCGTAGTAGAACGTGACTCCGGTGTTCGTCCACTGGGAGCCGAAGTTGTGGCAGCCGGCCAGCGGCGTGGATGAGTAGGTACCGCCGTGGTAGACCGGGTTGACATAGTGCAGCGAAGCCTTGGTGCCGCCGCCGATGCCTTCCAGGATGTCGATCTCGCCGTGGTCCGGCCACGGTGCCGAGGACGGTCCGTTCGTCCACCAGGCCGGGAAACCGTCGACCTTGCCATCGCCGTTGCCGTCAGGCAGACAGACCCTCGCCTCGAACGAGCCGAGTCGCTGGTTGAACGTCTTACGCGTGTTCACCAGGCCGGACACGTACTGCTTGGTGCCACCTCGGCAGGTCGCCTGGCGCTGCGCGAGACTCAGGTTGAGGAACCCGCCGGACTCGCTGACCTGCTTGGTGTCGTAGCACTGGAGGTTGTCGCTGTTGACACCGTCCGAGATGCCTTCCTTGAACCAGCCGCGCTCCCACTTGGTCGTGTCGACCGCCGTGTCATTGAACTCGTCCTGGAACGTCAGCTTGGTCGAAGTCGACGGCTTCCATGACGGTGCAACGCCAGTCGTCGGCGGGGTAGACGTCGGGCTCGTTGTGGTGGGCGTTGGCGACGCGGTGGTCGGCGTCGTCGTTGGCTTGGTCGTCGTCGGTGTCGCCGTGGGCGTGGCCGTGGGCGACTGCGTCGGCTTCACGGTCGTCGGCGCCGAGGTGGGCGTCGACGGCTCTGGGCCGGTCGAACCCGAACGGACGTAGCTGATCTCCAGCTTCGTCTGCTTCGTACCGGACTCGCGCGAACCGAAGATGGTGGAGCCGGAGCCGACCGGTTGCGTCACGGCCAGGTTCAGCTCGCCGGCCTCGGTGATGCCCTGGGAGACGTCGATCCGCAGCTCCGCCGACTTGCCGTCGTCGGCCGCGGTCACGTACGGCGTACCGGGCTTCGGAGCGGTCGAGTAGCTGACAGCTTCGGTCCAGCCGCCTGGCGCCTTGGACACCGCGATCTTGGCCGGGTTGCTGGTGGTCAGCCGGGTCAGTACCAGCGTGGCCTTGCGCTCGTAGCCGTCCGCTACTGGGGGCACGGTGTAGCGGATGAGGCTGGTCGAGTCGTTCATCTTCGCGACCAACCGGGAGGACCAACCATGCCGCTGGGTGGCGGACTTGATGCTCACGTAGGCGTCGGCGGTTGCCGTGAGGCTGACCGGAGCCGGAGCGCTGTCAGAGTTCAGCGCCGCTACGCCGATCCCGGCGGTGGTGAGGAGCAAGGAGATGGCCCCGATGATCGGGATTACTGCCCGGCGGCCGGCCTTGGCGGCCGGTTCTTTCATTCTGTCGGAGGGAACGGCAGCCCGATGTTGTGCATGCCGACGGGAGAAAGCATCCCGCATGGGGATAGTCCTTCCTGCACGCCTGTGAGGTTAGCTGTCGGGCTCGGGCAGGAAGATTGCCCGGTCGCTGACGCGACTTCGCCCCAAGGACAGGCCGCAGCGCACGCAGGCGCGAAGGCCGGTCCGGAAACCTTGGGTTCCCCACTTCCGCCCTCAGATGCGATGTGTGGGAGGGGCCACCGACGCGGAGGGCGGAACTCGGCGTTGCGTGTCGGCGGAGTGTGTTTCGTTGTCCACCTGCCCGGTCCCCAGATCCAGCCAGGCGCCGGTGACTATATGCATAGTCACAACCAGGTCTCAAACCGGTAACAGCGCCCGCGATGATTACGCGCCGCAACAACCAGAGGCCGCTCTTGGCGGAGCGTGACAATTACGCCGACCCAACTCCGCTCAGGGAATTACTGTCCGTCGCACGACGCCGATATCCGGAGAACACGACGACCTCTTAGTAACCGTCCGTTCTGACCTTTTCGTAGATTTTACGCCGCATTTCGAACAGCCGATTCCACAATGTATTCAAATGCCTACAGAGAGCGGCAAACCCTGAAGGCACGCAACTAGCAGGGCGTCTGAGAGCATGGGCCGCCATGACGAGCCGCGTCTTTCCCTTCTCGCCTCGCAGCACTAAGTCCCTCGAAATCGGCGACCTCATCGCTGTGCCATGCGAGCCGTCCGGTTGGACCTGCCTGCAAGTCGTGGACCTCCATCGCGCGGGCGTTGGCGCGCGGACGGCATTTGTGGCCGGAGTTCTGCCATGGCGCGGCCACACACCGCCAACTCGCGGTGATGTTGCTGGACTCGGCGCCACAGCGCATGGACTCGTTCGTGTCGAGCTCTTCACGGATGGCGGTCTACAAGTGGTGGATCATGCCGAAGTCGTTGGGACCGGCCTCCCTTCCAACTTCCGTGACATGCAAGTCGGCACGGTGCACAACGTGTGGGGCTGGAGGGCGGCCATAGCGTTGGCGCAGGCTGCCAAGTAGGCGGTGGACCATCCCGCGAACGTGAACTACACCGGGACGACGAGGTTGACCGCAAGGTGCCGTGCAACATCCGTGCAACGACGGATGGGCGCTGAAGGGGATTCACGGGTACTCGCGGTCGGCTCGGATGGGGCAGATTCACGCATGGAGATGGTGGCCAGGAGCGGTCTCGAGCCATAGGCCCTTGGGACCTCGTCGCGGATGCGGCGAGAGGAGCGCCGAGTGGGGGTAGGTGATTGCTCCGGGCGATCCGAGTGACCAGCCTCACCTGGCGACGCGAGTGGCGGCGAGGCAGTTAAGGGCGGGCGGTAGCCCCCAGTCGCGGCGGTAGCCGCAGGACAGGGCCGGGTGGGCGGGAGCGGGCGTAGCTGCCGCGACGGAGGAGCGGTTGCGGAGCTCGCGTGGGAAAGAAAAAACCCTCCGCCGGAGCGGAGGGAGATGAGGTGGTCAGGGGCGGTCTCGAACCGCCGACCTTCCGCTTTTCAGGCGGACGCTCTACCAGCTGAGCTACCTGACCGGGAGAGAAAAGATGGCGGCGGTGTGTGGACACCCGCCGCCACTTCTCACTCCTGGCGACCCAGACGGGACTCGAACCCGCGACCTCCGCCGTGACAGGGCGGCACGCTAACCAACTGCGCTACTGGGCCAGATTGCTCGACGATGCTACACCATTCTTCGAGCCTTACTGACATCGGTCTTTCGACCGTATCCCCAACGGGATTCGAACCCGCGTTACCGCCTTGAAAGGGCAGCGTCCTAGGCCACTAGACGATGGGGACTCGGACCGCGGGAGCCGAAGCTCCTTGGGACAGCCGTAAGCATAGATGAGACCTGGCGAAGCTCCAAAACGAGTTCCTGACAAGGGGGATGGAGGGTGGTGCCGTACGCCGGTGGTGCGGCCGGCGTACGGCACCAGGGGGTGTAGCGCACGGGCTGTGGTTGGCGCGCTACTCGGTCCAGGTCAGGGCGGGACCGTTGATCCCGGTCAACGCGGGACCGTTGGTCCCGGTCAACGCTGGACCGCGGGAGACGTCAGTTGGTGGCGTCAGGGGCGACCAGCCCAGGGAGGGCTTGTTCGAAGAGGGTGTCGAAGGAGAGGGACGGGAGGATGTGGCCCTGTGGCCGGGCCGAGTCGGCGATGCCGTGGGCCCAGAGGACGGTCCGGAGGCGCTGGTTCGGCGTACCGTGGTGGCCGGCGGCGGTGAAGCCGCAGTCGCCGACCTGGTAGAACGTCTGGCCGAACTCCTGGACCCGCTTCAGGTTCATGGCGGCACCCCGCGCGTGGGTCAGGAAGTAGGAGCCGAACGCGTCCGCCATCAGTTCGGTCCGGCGGGTCGCTTCCGGTCCGGTCAGCGGTGAAGCGAACAGGCCGTCCTCGAACTGGACGTGGTGCCCGAACTCGTGCGCCAGGATCGCCTGCGCCGTCACGTCGCCGAGGCCGACCTGGGCGAAGCCGTCCAGGACGCCGTCGCCGAGCACGATCCGGTCCGGTACGGCGCCGATGCCGGGAAGGGTCTGGCCCTCCATGCTGTTCGCGTAGGCGTTGAACGTGAAGAGCGGGGTGTCGCCGTAGTTGAACGTGGCCGTGTTCACCTGGGCCTTGATGAAGTCGGCGGTGTTGAGGGACGTGTCCTGCGGGAACCCGTAGAACGTGGTGAACACCTTGGTGACCCGAGCCGTGTCGAGCAGCATCCGGCCGTGGGCCGGCACCAGTTGGATGTCGTCCGACTTGATGTCCCAGAAGTTCCGCAGGTCGCGGAAGGTGTGCGTGGCCTTGGTCGTGTAGTCGCCGTGGGCGCCGAAGGTGTACGGGCCCGGGGTCGGGAAGTACACCGCCTCCGTCATCGGCAGGTCGAACAGCAGGACGTAGAGCGCGGCGAGCCGCTGGTCGAACGTCCAGTTCTCGATCCCGGCCGTGATCGCGGTGACCACCGGCGGCTGCGCCGTGGAGCATTCGTACTGCGTGGGGTCGATCGCGTTCAGCGTCGCCTCGCGGAGCGGGCTGTCGTCGAGCCCGAGCCGGGCGCGTACCGCCGCGGCCTGTTCGCGCATCGCGGGCAGTTGCGCCACCAGCTGGTCAACCTGGGACGCAGTGGCAGTGGTGGCAACCGGTACGGCGTTGGCGGGTGGCGCGGCCAGTCCGATCGCGAGGGTGGCAGCGGCGAGCGCTGAGGCCCAGATCGTGCGCTTTGTCATACGGAACTCCTGCAACGGTGGACGGCGGAAACCGGTCGCCGGGACGCGACCGGTTGGCGTCAGTATCTGCACCGCGGAGCAGGTGATACGAGGTTCAACGATGTCTGAAACCGGCATGGCAGGAATCCGACGAGCCCGTACGCCGGTACGCCGTCCGCGATCCAGCCGGTACGCCGATCGCGCCGGCCCCGCGTACGCCGTACAGGCTGACCGTGTGGAACCGCTCACTACGCTGGGCGTGTGATCGAGATGAGCCGGCCGGACTTCGAGCTGCTGGTGTCGGAGGCGCTGGACCAGGTGCCGCCCGAACTGGCCGCGCTGATCGACAATGTCGCGGTCTTCGTCGAGGACGACGCACCCGCGAGCGATCCGCAGCTGCTCGGCATCTACGAGGGCATCCCGCTGACCGAACGCGGTCACTACTACGGCGGCGTCCTGCCCGATCGCATCACCATCTACCGCAACCCCACGCTGGCGATCTGCGAAACCCACGAGGACGTCGTCGACGAGGTGAACATCACCGTCGTCCACGAGATCGCCCACCACTTCGGCATCGACGACGCCCGCCTGCACGCCCTCGGCTACGGCTAACCTCAGCCTGTGCCGCTCTCACCCACGACCAAGCTGCTCGGAGCGGCAAGCGCCGTCGCCGTCCTGCTCGTCGGCGCCCTGATCATCCGGTACGCCGGTACGCCGGCCGAGCGCGCCTCGGATCCGCCGACCCAGACCGTGAGCTCCCCGACCACCGCCACCCAGCCCTCCCGCGCGGCCGAGGTGGTCCCGTCCAAGAACCCGCGCCGCGACCCCGAGGTCGACGGCGGCGTCCCGATCAACTACGGGGTGTTCATCGAGATCCCCGCAGGCTGGCAGCGGGAGAGCTTCAACGGCGCCCGGGTGACGTCGCCGGGCCGTGGCGCCGCCCAGATCACTCTGTCGAACCATCCGGTCCAGACGGCCGGCTTACTGGTCCCTGACGCGCGGACGTTCGCCGAGATGATGGTGCTGGACAATCTCGAGCTCGGAGTCGAGCAGAAGGCCTTCGCGCCCAATCTGAACACCTTCGACGCGGCCACGATCAGCTTCACCGCCCACTACGTGGAGGACGGCGTGACCTATCGGTTCGCTGGGGCCTGCACGAGGTTCCGTGGCCTTCCCGCCGTCAACGACGTCAGCGTGAGTATCTGCTACTTCGCGTTCGCCGAAAGCCTCGCCGCCGTGCGCGGCGAGGTGGCGAAGATGACCGCGTCGATCGCGCGGTCGATCTGAACGCGATCTAGGAGCGCTTGAAGAGGAGCTTCCAGGGCATCATGGCGGACTCCATCTGGACCTTGAAGGTCATCTTGGAGGCGCCGACGGTGCGTTCCTCGAACCGGATCGGGACCTCGGCGATGCGCAGCCCACGGCGTACGGTCCGGTAGTTCATCTCGACCTGGAACGAGTAGCCGTTGCTCTGGATGCTCGCCACGTCGATCGCCCGCAGAGTGTCCGCCTTCCAGGCCTTGAAGCCCGCTGTGGCGTCCTTCACGTGCAGGCGCAGGATCGTGTTCACGTAGACGTTCGCGAACGCCGAGAGCAGCCGCCGGTGCCAGGCCCATTCGGCCGCCGCGGAGCCACCTTCGACGTACCGGGACCCGATCACCACACCGGCGTCCGTCGCCCGGAGGGTCTCGACCATGGTCGGGATCACCGCGGCGGGGTGGGACAGGTCGGCGTCCATCTGGATCACGATGTCGGCGTCCTCGGCCAGCGCGCGGCCGATGCCCGCGATGTAGGCGCGGCCGAGGCCGTCCTTCTCGGTCCGGTGCAGGACGGCGACCTGGTCGGGGGCCTTCTCGGCCAGCTCGTCGGCCACGGCGCCGGTGCCGTCGGGGGAGTTGTCGTCCACCACCAGCATCTGCAGCCCGGGCAGGTGCAGGTCCGACAACAGGCCGGCCAGCACGGGCAGGTTCTCGCGCTCGTTGTAGGTCGGCACGACGACGATGATCTTGGAGGAGCTCTCGCCCATGAACTTTCCTTCTTCGAGAAACACCGGAACGCGATGCGGGGGGACAAGGGACGCTACCAGTTGGAAGCGGCGGCCCGGGTGCACAGGGTTCATCCGGACCGCCGCTCGGGCGGATGGAACTGATCAGCGGAATGTCGGCGATCCGATGACCGGCGAGTCGGCAACCGGGTCGCCGGGCGATCCGATCAGCAGGCAGTCGCCCACTGGTCGACCAGCTCGCTGACGAGATGCAGCGCGACCAGGTGCATCTCCTGGATCCGCGCGGTCTCCTCAGCCGGTACGACGATCGCCAGGTCGGCTGCTGCCGCCAGGGCGATGCCGCGAGTGGAGGTGAAGGCGACCGAGCACGCGCCACGCGAGCGGGCCATCGCTAGCCCCTTCACCACCGTCGGAGACGTACCAGAGGTGGTGAATCCGATCACCATGTCGTTCGGCCGCGCCAGGGCCTCCACCTGGCGGGAGAACACTTCGTCGTACGAGTAGTCGTTGGAGATGCAGCTCGTCACGGCAGCGTCGCCGACCAGGGCAACGGCGGGTAGCGGCCGCCGTTCCCGCAGGTACCGGCCGATCAGTTCACCGACCAGATGCTGTGCGTCGGCGGCAGATCCTCCGTTGCCGTAGGTGTAGAGCACACCGCCCGAGTCCAGTCGGCGGATGAGCTCGTCGGCGACCTCTTGGATCGCGTCCAGCTGGCTGTGCATCGCGTAGGCAACCTCGGCGTGTCGCTCGAGCTGCCGGGCGATGACTCGGTCCACATAAATTTGGGTCATGTGGACGGTGGTACGCCAGTTTTGCTACTTGCGGGGAGCCTGTCCGGTAGATCCGCGCACAATTAGTCGCGGCGCAACCCTGATCGTGCGGTGCCGGGCGGGGAGTTCGTCCCGGATCCGGGCCAGCAGTAGTTGCGCACAGCTACGACCTATATCCACAGTGTGCTGATCGACCGTGGTGATTCCGGGCTGGACCAGTGACATCCACGGCACGTCGTCGTACGCCGCCAGGCTGATCTTGTGCGGAATCCGCAGTCTGCGGTGCTTGATTTCCGCCAGCGCGCCCTGTGCCAGCACGTTGTTCGCGGCCATGATCGCGGTCACATGGTGCTCGTTCAGCAGCTCGGCGGTGCTCTGCCGGGCCGCGTCGGCATCGAAGCTGGTGTAGACGATCAGATCCTCGTCGAGATCAATCCCGGCATTTTCGTGAGCGGCCCGGAATCCGGCCAGTCGACCGGCCCCGGTCGACCATTTCGTCTCGTCGATCAGGAGCCCGATCCGCTTGTGCCCGAGGCCGATCAGGTGCTCGGTGAGCTCCTGTGCGCCCGCCTTGTTGTCGCTCAGGACGGCGTCGCAGCCGGCCCGGCCGAGCTCGCGGTCCGCGCAGACCACGTGGACGCCGTTGTCCTGCAGCATCTTCGAGCAGCCCGCCGCGACCGGCGTGACGATCACGCCGGCCACCCGCATCGCGAGCAGGGTCTCGGCCGCGTGCATCTCCTCGGCCGGGTCGCCGTTGTCGTTGACCAGGATCATCTGGTGACCCGTCGGAGCGCAGCTACCTCCTCGATCGCCGGCCGCCAGATCGGCGTAGAAGGGGTTGCGCAGGTCGGAGATCAGCACGCCGATCGCCGTGGAGGTCCGGCTGCGCAGGTTCCGGGCGTTGTGGTTCGGGACGTAGCCGAGCCGCTGGGCGACCGCCTGGACCCGCTCCCGCACCTCACGGGAGGCGTAACCGCGGGTGTGCAGCGCGCGCGAAACGGTCGACGGCGACACGCCTGCCTCCCGGGCGACGTCTTGCACGGTCGGCCGGCTCGCCTGCTTCTTCAAATCCCCAGTCACGCCGTCATCGTAGGGCCCCGGCCACCTTCCGGTACCGGTCCTGGCCCTAGTGGCTCCGCCGAATCCTGCGGTTCCATGGTGAGCAGGGCACCTCGCTGCTGCCCGTCGGGGCCGCGGAGGGCGCTGCAGATCAACCGGACGGTGATTGCCCGGCCCCGCCGGTTGACCGCCTCCACGAGCGTCTCAGTGGCCGAATCCGGCTCGTTCAGAGCGTCCCGGACCAGCGGCCGCAGTACGTCGGCCGGCAGCCCGACATCGAGATTGAGCAGATGCCGGCCCTCGGCCTCGTCGCTGCGGACCCCCCACAGCTCCTGCGCGGCGGCGTTCCAGGCCAGCACCAGCAGTTCGAGGTCGACGACGATGACCCCGACCGTGAACGCGGTGAGGACCGACTCGAGGAAGTCGTTCACGTCGTTCAGTTCCGTACTACGTTCGCGCAGCGCCTCGTTGATGATCTGCAGCTCGTCGTTGGCCGACTGCAGTTCCTCGTTCATCGTCTCGAGTTCTTCGTTGGTGGACTGGAGCTCCTCGTTGGTGGTCTCGAGTTCCTCCACCGTCGACTGGAGCTCCTCGTTCGTGGTCTCCAGCTCTTCGTTGGTGGACAGCAGTTCGGCGTTGGTGGACTCCAGTTGCCGGCTGACCCGGTCGACCTCCAGCCGCAGCGCCCGGGTCGCGGTGACGTCGTGGATAGACCACCGAGACGCCGAGCAGTTCGTTGCCGTCCGATCACCGGGTTCAGATGGACCTCGAACCAGTGCACGACGCCGCCGGGCCGGTCGAACTCGACCTCGGAGATCCGGACCGGCTTGCGCTCGGCGAGCACCTGGTCCAGATAGCTGCGCAGCGCCAGCGGCTGGTGCGAGACCTCCAGCTCGCGGATCGGCCGCCCGAGATCGCGCCGGGACAGGCCGAACTGGGTCGCCGCCAGGTCGCTCTGCAGCACCAGGGTGTCGTCGGTGCCGACCACGAGCTGGGCGACCGGCGTCGCGGCGAAGGCGAGTTCCCGCAGGTGGTCGCTGGGTTGGACCTGGTCGGCTCCGGAGGCGGCGGGTCGCTCGGCGGCCACCGTGCGATTGGCCACCCGGCGGAAGATCCGCTGCTTGAGGGCGATCGGCTCGAACAACCGGGTCCGGCCGAGCAGCATCTCGGCCCGGCCCAGGAAGAGCACGCCGCGGGGCACCAGCGCGAAGTGGAAGCGGTTCAGCATTCGTTGCTGGGTCTCCGCGTTGAAGTACATCAAGGTGTTGCGGCAGAGCAGCAGATCCACCCGGGAGATGGGTGCGTCCTGGACCAGGTCGTTGCGCCCGAAGATCACCGTCCGGCGCAGGTCCGGGTGGAAGACGTGCCGGCCGTCGCGAAGTTCGAAGTACTTCGTGCGCAGTTCGGCCGGCACCCCTTCGAGGTCGGCTTCGGAGAACGACGCCTGCCGCGCCTCGGTGAGTGCCTCCTCGTCGATGTCGGTGGCGTAGATCTTCACCTGCTTCAGGTAGTTGTCCAGGCCGAGCTCCTCGGCCAGCAGCATCGCGAGGCTGTAGGCCTCCTGGCCGGACGAACAGCCGGTGCTCCAGGCCCGGAGCGGGTCGCCCGGGCTCCGTTCGGTGAGCAGCGCGGGGACGACCTCGGTGCGCAGTACCTGCCAGGCGTCGGGGTCGCGGAAGAAGCTGGTGACGTTGATCAGGATCGTGTTGAACAAGGCGGTGAACTCGCCGGCGTCGACCTGGAGCAGGTCGAGGTACTCGTGGTAGCTGCTGACCCCGAGCTGATCCATCCGGTGCCGGATCCGGCGGCCCAGGCTGGTCCGTTTGTAACCGCCGAAGTCGAAGCCGCGCGACTCCCGGAGGTAGTCGAGCAGGGCCTCGAAGTCCACGCTGTCGGCGGCCGGAGGATTGGTCACGCGGCCACGCTACTGCCCGTTCCGCCAGGCGTTGTTGATCTCCGCGCGGGCGTTCGGCGCGCTGAGCCGGATCGTCGCCCAGACCACCTTGCCGCCCGTGGAGGTCGCATTGGCGCCCCAGGCGGTCGCCAGGTGGGTCACGATGCTCAATCCGAGCCCGCTCTCCCGGGTGGCGGACGGCGGCCGGCGTACCGGGAAGACCGGGTCATGGTCCGCTGACCGCCACCGTGAGCAGCTGTCTCCGCAACTCGAGCCGGAGATCGGCCTCCGACGCGGTATGCCGGACGACATTGCCGACCAGCTCCGACACGATGGCGACGGCGTCCTCGGATGCGTCCTCGCAGCGCCACAGCTCACAGGTCGAAGCGACGAACCGGCGTGCGACGCGGGCACTGGCGGGCACCGGTGGCAACCGGAGCTTGGTCAGTTGGCGGGCCGGTGGGGAGTGCATCGAGGCCAGTGCCGCAGCGAGGTCCGTGAAGACAGGGATGAACCGGGCGACCAGCTGTGACTGACGCTGGATCGCGCGGCTGTCCCGCAGACCGGCGACGAGGATCAAGGGCACGCCGGACCAGTCCATGTTCTGCCGGGCAACCGTGGTGAAGACACTGAAGGTGTAGGCCCTGGCCAGGACGAGATCCTGCAGCTGCACGATCACAGCCTCGGGCTGGTCCGCGAGCGCCTTGAACAGGAAGGTCCGCAACTGCGGCGCGGTGGCCACGTCCAGTACGCCGGCGGGCCGGATCACGACCGCGCTGCCGACCGCCCGGACCGAGATCTCCAACGGCCTACCCAGACTCATTTTCGGCCCCGCCGTCTTTGATTCGGTTGGATTCCCCTGCGGTGAGCCTGCCCCGAAGCAGCCGGGCCGCAAACCTGGCCTCCTGCATCGAACTCGCATAGCGCCGGGCGAGCGCGGTGTTCCCCCGGAGCCGGGCGCTCGCCGCCATTCGCTCGGCGAGTTCGGCCTTGTCGTCCAGGCTGCGAAGGGCCGTCCAGAGGGCTGCCTGGAGCTGCTCGTCGGCCGGGTTCAGGAGGCTGTCGGCCGACCAGTCGTGGTCGGCCGGTGCGCCGAGGAACTGGCCGAGCCGGGCGCCGATGGCGGCGGCGGTCAGCAGCTCGTCCACGGCGACATTGGCCACGGCGCTGTCGGGCATCCCGCGGTACGCCGCGTCCGCCGGGTCCTGGACGATCGCCAGGCCGCCGCGCGACTTGATCGCGACCAGCCCGGCGGTGCCGTCGTCGAGGACGCCGGACAGCACGATGCCGACCGTTGCCGGGCCGTGGGTGGCGGCGGACCGGAACAACGCGTCGATCGACGGCCGGTGCCCGTTCTCGGCCGGGCCGTCGGACAGTCTCAGGTGGTCGCCGTCGACGAGCAGGTGGTGGTCGGGCGGCGCGACGTACAGGTGGCCGTTCTCGATCGGCACTCCGTCTTCGGCGGAGTGGACCGGCAACGGACTGACCGCCGCGAGGACCGAGGTGAGGGCACTCGTGCTGCCGGCCCGCAGGTGCAACACGATCAGGACACCGGCCGCCAGATCGCGAGGGAGTGCGGACACCAGGGTCCGCAACGCCTCCACGCCACCGGCGGATGCGCCGATGACCACCAGATCCCGGGGTGGGTTCATGGCAGCCTGGAGGCCCTCAGGCGCCCCTTTGGCGCAGTGCGTCCTCGACCGAGGCATAGATTCTGAACTGGCCGCCGAGTCCGGTGATGGACAGCGGTCGGTCGACCGGACGGCCCACGCCGACCAATGCGAGATCGATGCCATGTTGTCCCGCGAGTTGCCGCGCCTCGACAAGATTTCCCAGCCCCGCGGAGCTACAGAACGTCACCGCGGACATGTCGATGAGCACCAGCCGGGCCGGCGGTACGACGGCGGCGCGGATCGCCTGGGCGGCCAGCTCGGTACTGGCGATGTCGATCTCGCCGGACATCCGGATCAGCCGGACGCCAGGCTGCAGTTCCTCGGTGACAGCATCGAAAACGGTCCGGATCATCTCGTCGTCCGGTGACTCCGGATGGCTCGTCACTGCGGTCCCTCCCCGAGGCGGGTCCGCGAACGCCGGTCGGTCCTGGCGCGGGGAGACTGCCCTGGGTTCACCGTATGCCCGAACGCTCCGAGGTCACAACGGTTACACCGGTAGTGACCTCGGAGCGTGATGATCCGAATTAGCCTTGCCTCTCCTGAACAGCTACCGAAGGAGCTGCGATGTGAGTACGGTCGACGACCTGCTGAGAGCCATCGACGACGCCGCGGACCCCGCCGTCGCCGAGGTGCTCGCGGGCTACTTCCAGCTCAAGCCCGGCGGCTACGGATTCGGCGATCGGATGATCGGCGTCAAACTGTCCACTCTGCGTGGGCTGTTGAAACCCTACGTTCGCGCCGGCCTGCCGCTGGCCGATCTGGAGAAGGCGCTGGCCAGTCCCATCCACGAGCACCGCCTCGCAATCCTCGCCCTGCTCGCGGACAGGGCCTCCTACGCTTTGAGACCCCGTACTGCGAACGCTGCTGAGCTGACCGCGATCTACGAGCTCTACCTGCGCAACACCCAGCACGTGAACAACTGGGACCTCGTCGACTGCAGTGCCCCGCAGATCGTCGGCGCCCACCTCCTGGACAAGGACCGCGCCCCGCTCTACAAACTTGTTGCCTCCGGCAACTTCTGGGAACGCCGCATAGCCCTCATCGCCACCCAGCACCTCATCGGCGCCGGCCAGACCGCCGACACCTACGCCCTCTCCGCCCTGGTCCTCAACGACCCGGAAGACCTCATCCACAAGGCCTCCGGCTGGATGCTCCGCGAGGCCGGCAAGCGCGTCTCCACCGACGAGCTCCTGGCCTTCCTCGACCAGCACGCCACGGCGATGCCGCGCACGATGCTCCGCTACTCCATCGAGCGCCTCGCGCCCGAAGTACGGAAGCACTATCTCTCGATGAAACGCTTGCCGTAGACAACGAACAAGGGCCGCCGGTGATCACCGACGGCCCTTGCTGGTTGAGAGTTACGGCAGTTTGTTGGTGGTGAAGGTGGGATCGGCCGGGCCGCTCTTCATGCTCGTGCCCGTAGTGCCGAAGGATGAAGAGCCGACGCTGCTGGCAGTGACGACGCGGACCTGGAAGTCCTGGGTGTAGGTGGCGAAGGCCCACTTCGGAGCGCCGCCGACGGTGTAGACGAAGGCCGTCGGGTCGGTGGTGTACTGCTCGACCACCTCCGGCTGAACCAGCTTGAACTGCGGCCAGCTACCGGTGCCCTGAGCCAGCTCCTGGGCGAAGTAGTTCTTGCCGTCCTCGCCACGGACGAGGACCTCGACCAAGCCGGTGTCCGGCGCCATCACGGCGCTGGGCGAGCCGGGCCAAACCTGGTCGGCGGCGCCGACCTGGTCCCAGGTGCCGGGGAACGTGGTGCCGGCGGCAGTCTGCTTCTGGGTCTTGATGTGGCCGTCCGCATCACGGGCGAACACGCGCAGCAGGTCGCCGGGGTACCGGACGATCGAGACCTTGCCGGTGAAGCCCGAACCGCCGAGGCTGCTCCAGGCCGACAGCGCAGTGCCGTTCCAGCTCGCCGCCCAGTAGGTCCCGGCGGTGTCGCGGGCAATCACGGTCTGGGTGTTGCTCGGGCCAGGACCGATCACCGGCGTACCGGTGAAGACCTGTGAGCCTGCGCTGGTGAAGTGCTGCCAGGACAGGAATCCGGAGACACCCTCGAGCTTGATCCAGGGCGACCCGTTGCCGTCGAACGCGAGCAGGAACATCTTGTTGGTCGTCGGGCTCTTGCCGGCGGCGACGCCGGACGCCATCAGCCCGGCGCGATCCGCTGCGGCGCTCAGGGTGGCCGCTGCGGGAGCGGTCTGGGTGAAGCCCCAGGACCGGCTGTCGTTGGCGTGCACGGTGAGGTCGACCTTGTTGTCGGCGCCCTGGGTGATGGCCGGCGTACCGACGTACGCGTTGGTGTCCGGCAGTGTCGTCCAGGCCGTGCCGCCGAAGTCGGCCGGGTCGGGCTGGTGCCCCCACTTCGTGTGCCCGATGTTGTCGGTCAGCCCGTACTCGAGCTGACCGGTGCCGGCCTGCAGCACGGCGATCGGCGCGTTGCTCTCCGCCGGAACCGCCGGCGTGACCGGGACGTACGACTTGGTCAACTTGCACGAGTTCGAGGTCCCGGCGACGTCGATGAACGCGTCCCAGCCGCCACCCAGCTCGTGCGCCTGGAAGGCCCAGGTGAAGTCGGGGTCGGGCCGGAAGCGATAGTGCAGCAGGTTCAGCCCGGACCGGATTCCCAGCAGGGTGTCCCCGCCGACGGTGAAGAAGCTGGTGAAGGAGTTCCAGTTGCTGGCGCCGATCTGCCGCTGGCTGAGCCACCGGTCACTGGTCGGCTCGACCTGGAAACGGTCCAGCGCACCGCCCGTGGTGCGGGCGTAGATGATTCCGTCGCCGACGGCGGTGATCGCGTTGTAGCCGCCCCAGTTGCCCCGGATCGGCTGGTTGGTCATCGCGCCGGTGCTCGTGTTGTATCTGTAGCGGCGCAGCGTCCCGTCGTCCTGCAGCGCGTAGAAGTCGCCGCGCGCATCGATGGTGATCTTGTTCACCCGTGCCTGCACGGCGTAGATGTTGAAGACCGCGCCGAGGCTCCGTTGCTGGACGTCGAACGAGGTGCCGTTCCAGTGGTAGGCCAGCGTGCCGCCGCCGTTCGTGGCCGGCCGGATCCCGTACAGCCAGCCGTCCGGTCCGGCCAGGAACTTCGAGAAGGTGTCGAAGCTGCCGCCGATCTTGGTCGGAGTGCCCGCCGTTGCCCCGGCGATGCTGCTCAGGTCGTTGAACTTGTAGAGCATCAGGTCGCCGTTGGCCTTGATGGCGAAGACGCTCTGGGTCGGCGTACAGGTGATGTTCGCGTCCTCGGCCTGTGCCTGGGTCGGCGCGGTGAGTGCGAGCGACGTCGTCGCCAGCCCTGCGGTCAGCGCCAGCGCGGCGGCTTTTCGGCGCCACCTGGGCAGGCGTGCGGAAACAGTGCTCAACATGGGAAACCCCCAGGATCGGGATGAGTGCATGCGAGATGCCCGCCCCGAGCCGCATGCTCCAACAGATCGGCCGACAGCTGTGAACCACCGATCGGCACGCAGACTATCCCCGTTTCCCTTTGCACAGTGGAGTTTTGCAACAAGCTGCAATGCGGGGTCCTTTCGCTGGCCAGGCGTTTTCGTTGCCTGCTAGCTTCCTGACGTTGACCGACTCGGGGGACGAGGAAGTCCACCTTCACTGGGGGTATTTCATATGACCCGTACGTCGCTTTCGCGCGCCCGCAAGCAGGTCGCCTTCCTCCGGTGGATGAGCAAAGGGCTGGCCTTCGTCCTGGTCGCCGCCGTCCCGCTGAGTGCTGCCGACTACGGTTCCGCGGCGACCGGTCAACCGAGCGGTGGCGGTTCCAAACCGTCGGCGAACCACAAGGCACAGCCCGCCCCCGAACAGCGCGAGGGCTCTGCCGCCGGTCAACCGCATGCCGTCGGAGAGAACCTCAACAAGACGGTCCCGGCGAGCCTCAAGTCGCGCTATCCGGATCTGGCGACTGCGAAGACGGTGACGCCGCCGGCCAACGCGGTCCAGGTCCTGCCGTCGAAGAGTCCGTCGGTGAAGGGTTTCGACGCCAAGACGAGCAAGGAGCTTCCGGCCAAGCGCAATCGCTTCGGCACGACCTATGCGAACGCGGACGGTACCGAGACCACGGTCGTCTCGACCACTCCCACGAACTACCAGCGTCCGGACGGCAGCTGGATCCCGGCCCGTACGACGTTGACCAGGCAGCCGGCGATCACCGGCGCGGCGGGCTGGCGTAGTACCGGAGACAGCGTCGGATCGACTCTGGCGGAGAAGACCTCCGCCGGGCAGCCGGTCGCCGAGCTCACCTTGTCCGGCGGCCAGAAGGTCGGCTGGAGCGTCAGCGGCGCCGGCACGATCACCGGCACCCCGGTCGGCAACGACACCATCCGCTACCCAGGCATCGCGCCGGGCGCGGACCTCGAACTCACCACCAAGCCCGGCGGCCTGAAAGAGACTGTCGTACTACGGACGCGGTCCGCGGCGCGGTCTTTCCTCTTCCCCTTGCACCTGGACGGTTTGACCGCTCGCCTCCAGGGCTCCGAGGTCGCGCTGGTCGATGCCCAGGGCAACAAGAAGGCGACCATCCCGGCCGGCTTCATGGTGGACCAGAAGGGCGCCACCTCGAGCGGTGTGACCTACAGCCTGGTGCCGAACGCCGGTGGACAGGCGCTCAAGGTGGACCTGGACGGCAGCTGGCTGAACGACCCGGCCCGGGTCTACCCGATCAAGGTGGACCCGACGGTCGACGAGGCGCTGGTCCAGGCCGGTCAGGCCGTCACGGTCCGGGACTCCGGTAGCTACCTCGGGACGAGTGACTTCATGGTCGGCCGTCAGGGCGGCAACCGTTCCGCGGCGTACCTGAAGTTCGATGTGTCTGCGTTGCAGTACCACACCATCTACGGTGCTCAGCTGCAGGTGAGCAGCTTCTCGGCGCCGTCCTGCAACCCGCGGCCGGTGACGGTCTACCCGGTCACCGCGAACTGGACCGCGAGCACGAGCCTCAGCTACCCCGGGCCGACGGTCGGTGCCGCGCTGACCTCGCAGTCGTTCGCCCAGGGGTTCATCGCCAGCGGCTCCACGACCACCAAATGCAAGCCGGTGCCGGTGGCCTTCTACCTCGGTGCGAACGGGGCTGCTCTGGTCCAGCGGTGGGTGAACGATCCGGCGGCGAACCGCGGCCTCTCGCTGCGTGCTCCGGTGAGCGACGACAGCGCCTGGAAGAAGTTCGTCGGGACCGGGGAGTCGAACCCGCCGAAGCTGTTCATCACGCACTCGCCGTACAACGCGTCGTACACGGTGCTCGGCAAGCCGAACCCGCCGGTCCTGCAGAACCAGGACGGCAACATCCAGGTCCGGGTGAAGAACCTCAGTGCGTTCGCTCTGACGTCGTCGCAGTACTACCTCAAGACCGTCGTCACGACCCTCGGCGGCAGCCAGCTCTACCAGTACCGCGGCGCGAACCTGACCTCGACGCTGGCCCGGGGCAGCAGCGTCGTGCTCAATCCAGTGATCAAGAAGATGCCGGTCGGGAAGTACCGGGTCTACTTCTCGCTCACCAAGGTCGGTGGCCCCGACTTCAGCACGGAGAAGGTCACCCCCGGCTCGATCGCGATCGAGGTCGTGAACATCCCGCCGGTCGTCGATCAGCTCTCGCCGGACAACGGGTACCGGACGCAGGTGCTGACGCCGCAGCTGTGGGGTCGTGCGTTCGACATCGACGGTTCGACGCCGGGGATGACCTACAGCTTCGAGGTCTGCGAGAAGACAGCCGCCGGTGCTTACACCGGTTGCTTCACCTCGGCATACTCCACTGCCGGCAATTACGAGATCCCGGCCGGGAAGCTGGCGTGGAACAAGGAGTACGCCTGGCGGCTGATGGCGAAGGACACTGGCGGCGCCGTCACCACTTCGCCGGTCGCGCCGGCTCGGATGGCGCTGCTCACCGACGTACCGCAGCCCGCGATCACGTCCCATCTGGCGAACGCGCCGTACGGAAGTGGCGACCAGCCGTTCGACCCGAACCTCGGTAACCACCTGAGCTCGGCGATCGACGCGACGATTCCGGTTGCCGGTCCCGAGCTGGATGTGGTCCGGACGTACAACAGTCTCGATCCGCGCAAGACGGGTGTGTTCGGTGCCGGCTGGTCGAGCAAGTACGACCTGCGGCTGGTGATCGAACCGGCGGGCAGTGTCGTCGCGACGTACCCGGACGGACAGCAGGTGCGCTTCGGGAAGAACCCTGATGGCACCTATGTCGGCCCGGCGAATCGTCAGGCCCAGTTGACTTTCGACAGCACGATCAACACCTGGACGTTGAAGGACGGTGGCGCGAACACCTACTCCTTCTCGGTGTCCGGGAAGCTGACCCAGATCAAGGGTCGCTGGGGCAAGCCGATGCTGTTCGAGTACGGCGGCGACGGCAAGCTCACGAAGGTTACGAGTCAGCAGGGCAACAACCAGGCGCTGACCTTCACCTGGAACGGCACCCACATCGCGTCGGTCAGCACGGCTCCGGTCAACGGCGCGCCGTTGAAGTGGACCTACTCGTACACGGGTGATGTGCTCTCCTCGGTCTGCGGACCGGACGGCAAGTGCACGACGTACGGATCTGCCCAGAGCTCCCACTACCGTTCGTCGATCCTGGACTCGCAGCCCGAGTCGTACTACCGGCTGAACGACGACGACAACCCGGCCACGAGCGAGGTCACGACCAACTTCGGCAAGGACAACGGCACCTACAAGAGCGTCACCAACAACGCCACGGGTGCCCTCGCCGGCTCCAGCGACACCGCCGCGACCTTCAGCGGCGCCACCGCGCCGTCGTACGTGACGCTGCCGAACGGGACGATCCGGAAGAACCGCAACCAGTCCGTCGAGATGTGGTTCAAGATCACCGCGAAGGGTCTCACCAACCCGCTGCTCGGCTACCAGAACGGCACGATGGAGGGGAATTCGACCGCGGGCCTGCCGATCCTGTACGTCGGTACGGACGGCTTCCTGCGCGGCCAGTTCTGGAACGGCGCCGCGGCCCCGATGGCCTCGGTCAATCCGGTGGACGAGGGCAACTGGCACCACGTCGCGCTGACCTCGAACGGTGCTGTTCAGACGCTGTACGTCGATGGCGCGCAGGTCGGGACCATCACCGGCCGCAATGTGGACCACCTGGGCATGGTCGGAAACCAGCTCGGTGGCGCGTACGCCCAGGCGCCGGCGGCCTGGGCGGGCTGGGGGACCAAGGCCCGCAATTACCTGACCGGTTCGATCGACGAGGTTGCGCTGTACTCGCGGCCGCTGTCGGCCGATCAGGTCGCCGCGCATTACCAACTGGGGAAGAACGCCGACAACCAGTTGACGACCGTCACGTTGCCGAGCGGCAAGGTGACCGAGTCGGCTGCCTACGACACCAGCACGGAGCGGATCAAGGAGTTCACCGACGACGACGGTGGCCTGTGGAAGATCGGCGCGCCGGTCATGACCGGTGGCGCGGCCGATCTGCGCAAGACCGTGGAAGTCCGGGATCCGGCCGACCGCAGGTTCTTCTACGAGTACGACGGGATCGGCGGCTGGATGCTGCGGGCCGGCGTACCGAACGGTCTCGGCACGCGCGAGGAGGATCTGCCGCCGGCTCCGACGCCGACGCCCTCTCCGACTACCTGCAACACGCCTGATCCCGGCGATCCGCAGTTCTGCGTGGTCACGCCTGGTTCCGGGTCGCAGGATCCGATCTTCGACTGGCACGCGCTGGACGGGATCGCGGTCCGCAGCTACGAGTACGACAAGTCGGGCCAGTTGGTGAAGACCATCAACGAGGCCGGTGAGTCGACGACACTCGGCTACGACAGCAAAGGCAACAACACCACGCAGACGACCTGCCGGACGGCGACGGAGTGCCACACCAGCTACGTGACCTACCCGACGACCGGCTTGACCGATCCGCTGGACCCCCGCTGGGGCAAGCCGACCGAGGCCCGGGACGGCCGCTCTTCCGGGCCGACCGACAACACCTTCAAGACGAGCTTCACCTATCTGAACCAGGGCGAGCTGGCAACCCAGACCAGCGCGGACGCGGGCACGGTCAAGAACACCTACACGGATGGTTCGGAGATCGCCACAGGCGGCGGCTCGATGCCGTCCGGCCTGATCCGGACCAGCACGGACGCCCGTCTCGCAGTCACGACGTACGCGTACTACGCGACCGGACAGGTGGGTTCGATCACCTCACCGTCCGGCCTGAAGACCTCGTTCGTCTACGACACGGTCGGGCGGAAGATCAGTCAGACGCAGACGTCGGATTCGCAGCCGAGTGGGGTCACGACGACATTCACCTATGACGCGGCGTCGCGGTTGCTGACGACGACAGGGCCGGTGACGACCGACAAGGTCACCGGGGCGAAGCATCAGCAGAAGGTCACGCTGTCGTATGACGACGACGGCAACATGGTTTCGCAGGAGTCGGTGGATGTCTTGGTGGCGGGGAGCCCCGGCGTACGACGTACAGCTTCGACGACCGGAACCGGCTCGAGCGGCAGACCGATGCTGCGGGCAACGAGGTGTCGTACACCTATGACGCCTTCGGCAACCAGATGTCGATGACCGATGCCAACGGCAACCGGTACGAGTACGCCTATTCGCCGGGCAACCAGCTGACCGAGGTGCGGCTGCGGGATGCCGACTCGACCGGCGACGACGGCTACAAGGTGATGCGCTCGATCGGCTACGACCCGGTCGGCCGGACCGCGCGGGAGACGGACGCGATGGGCCGCACGGTTCATTACGTCTACTACGGCGACGGGCTGCTCAAGTCCAAGACGCTGAAGGACTTCCACGAGGCCGACGGCTCCAAGCATGATTTCGTGCTCGAGACCGACACGTACGACGGCGCCGGGAACCTGATCAAGCAGGTCACCGACAACGGCAAGACGACAACGGCGTACACGCGGGACGGCGCCGGCCGGGTGAAGACCAGCACGGTCGACCCGGGTGGGCTGGACCGGACCACGACGATCACCTACGACCTCGGCGGCAAGATCCAGTCCACCGTCGAGACCGGCGACTACTCCAACACGCGGTGGTCGATTGCCGGGATGCAGCGCAAGACCACCTTCTCCTACGACACTGCTGGTCGGCAGCTGTCGCAGACCGAGTGGCTGGACAGCACTCGTGGGCTGACGACGAGCTGGACCTACGACCAGCGCGATCTGCAGACCAGCTCGACCTCGCCGCGTGGTAACGAGAGCGGCGCGGTGAAGGCGGACTTCACGACCACCTACGGGTACGACGAGCTCGGGCATCAGGACGTCATCACGCAGCCGAAGGTCCAGGTCGAGTCGAACGGTCAACCTGCGGTGACGGCCTCTCCGATCGCCAAGGTGGGATATGACGCCTATGGCGCGGTCGTCTCGACGAAGGATGCCTTGGGCAACATCGGAACGACGAAGTACGACAAGCTCGGCCTGCCGGTGGAGAGCACCGGGCCGACGTACACGCCACCGGGTGGTACTGCCGGTCACGCCGAACGCGAAGACGGAGTACGACGCCAACGGCAACGTGCTGAAGACGATCGACCCGCGGGGAGCCGAAACTCGCTTCGGGTATGACCGGCAGAACCGGATGATTCTGCGGGATGCCCCGACCTCCACCAACAATGATCGCGCGGTCTGGCGGTACGAGTACACCGGGAACGGTGGGCTGCGGAAGACGACGGATCCGCTGGGCGGCGTGTCCGAGTCGACGTACGACGATCTCGACCGCATCAGCACCTCGACACAGGTCGAGCGCAAACCGGTGACGGACAACTTCACCACGAAGTACACCTACGACGACGCGGATCGGTTGCTCTCGACGACCTCGCCGACCGGCGCGACGAGCTCTACGACGTACGACTCGATCGGCCAGCCGATCAAGGCGACCGACCCATCGAACGTGGTCACCCAGTTCGGCTACGACTTCCTCGGCCGCCAGATCGAGTCGGTCGACGGTCTCGGCCGAGCGAGCCTCACCACCTACGACCTCGCCGACCGGGTGCTGCAGAGCACCGACTACGACGCTGCGCAGACCGAACTGCGAAAGAACGTCTACACGGTCGATGCCGACAGCAACGTCCTGACGTCGAAGCCGCCGGTGGGTGGGACGGTCAGCTACACGTACGACGCATTGGGCCAGCTGGTTCGCCAGCAGGAGCCGACGTCCGGCAGCCAGACCATCACCACCTCCTTCGGCTACGACGCTGCCGGCAACCAGACCCGCTACACCGACGGACGCGGCAACTCGACGTACACGACAGTGAACAGCCTCGGCCTCACCGAGTCCGTGATCGAGCCTTCGACAGCGGCGCACCCTGCCGCTGCCGATCGGACCTGGACGACGTCGTACGACGTTGGCGGGAACGCTGTTCGCCTGGCCGAGCCAGGTGGCGTGACCCGAACCCGCACCTTCGACACAGCCGGCCGCCTGACCGACGAAGCGGGCTCCGGGACCGGGGTCCAGGCAGCTGATCGCAAGATCGGCTACGACGCACTGAGCCAGGTCACCTCGGTCAACAGCATCGGCGCCGACAACACCTACACCTACAACGACCGCGGCCAGGTGCTGTCGTCGAACGGTCCCTCGGGATCGGCCACCTTCTCCTTCGACGCCGATGGTTCGTTGGTCCAGCGCACCGACGCTTCCGGTACTGCGGACTTCGGCTACACCAAGGGCCGGCTGACCTCCGTCACCGATCCGGTCACCAGGACTCAGCAGACCTACGGCTACGACAATGCCGGTGCGCCGAAGACGATCAGCTACGGCCTTGGCCGGACCCGCACCTTCGACTACGACGACCTCGGCCGCCTGAAGTCGGACGGCCTGAAGAACAACGCGGGCAACACCGTCGCCTCCGACTCCTACACCTACGACCTCTCCGACGACCTGACCGGCAAGACGACCACCGGCGTACAGGGCGCCGGGACGAACACCTACATCTACGACGACGCCGGCCGCCTGAAGACCTGGACCGGCGGCGGCAAGACCACCACCTACGGCTGGGACGAAGCCGGCAACCGGACCCAGGTCGACGGTAAGACGGCCCGTTTCGACGAGCGCAACCGGTTGATCACCGACGGGACGGCTGACTACAGCTACTCCGCGCGTGGCACCCTGCTCTCGAAGACCACGGGCTCGACCACCGAATCGACATCCTTCGACGCCTTCGACCGGGTGATTTCTCAGGGCGGACGCACGTACCAGTACGACGGCACCGATCGCCCGGTGACCGGCAACGGCACGACGATGCAGTACGCCGGCTTCAGCGACGAGGTCGTCTCCGACGGCACCCAGACCTACGGCCGTGGCCCGGACGACGAGATTCTGTCCATCTCCCAAGGCACCACCAAGCGCTTGGTGATGTCCGACAGCCACGACGACGTCATCGGCGGCTTCGACCCGACCGACGCGACGCTGGCTTCCTTGCCGGACTCCCGCACCTACGACCCCTTCGGCAAGGTCACCGCCTCCGGCGGCCTCACCTACGGCGTCGGCTACCAGGGCGACTGGAACGACCCCGCCACCGGCGACGTCAACATGGGCGCCCGCTGGTACGACCCCGACACCGGCACCTTCACCTCCCGAGACACCGCCTCGTACTCCGGCGGCGACTCCGCGATCGCCAACAAGTACCTCTACGGCAACGCCAACCCCCTCTCCAACATCGACCCCACCGGCTTCTCCTCCTGCAAGCCGCAGAAGAAGAAGCCGAACGGGCCGAAGAAAACCCAGCCGCGCACTCCTAAGCCGAAGCCCGACCCGCCGCGCGACAACAGGGACCGCGGCCAGGATCGGCCGGAACACGACCCCAACCGGAACGGTCGCGACAACCCGGTCGGCCCGGGTGGCGACGACCCCTACCCGGTGGGCCCAGGCGGCTACGACTGGCGCGCCATGGCGGTCAGCAGCGTCCTCTACGACGCCGACTCCAGCGCCGGCTCTTCCTGCCCGCCCCCGCCCCCTCCGCCGAAGACCTGCAAGCAGACGAACACCTGCCCGAAGCCCAAGCCGCCGCCCCCGCCGGACCCGGCGATCAAGGCTCGCAAGCAGCTCGAGCAGAAGGTCAAGAACAACCCACAACCGAACGTCACCGCCATCACCAAGCCCATCTTCGCCCAGGGCAACCCGACCGGCGGCGGCAACTCCAAGAACCTGATCAACGACACCCGAGGCCAAGCCGACGAGATCTACAAGAACGCCGTCACCCGCACCGGCCCGGTAGCCAACGATGCCGACGAGCCCTTCAACCCATTCGCCAACCCGACCCCCGGCGACGGTCACCTGAAGAAGCCCAGCTGGGGCGACCTCAAAGACGCCTTCAAGGGCATCGGTAAGTTCATCAAGGACAACAAGTCCGCCATCGGCCACGCCGTCCTCGATACCGTCGGCCTGATCCCCGGCGTAGGCGAAGTAGCCGACCTAGCCAACGCCGCCTGGTACGCCGCCGAAGGCGACTACGTCAACGCCGCCCTTTCAGCCGCCTCAGCCATCCCCTTCGCCGGCTACGCAGCCACTGTCGCCAAGGCAGGCCGCTACGTCAACAAGGGCATAAAACTAGGCAAGGAAGGCAAGGAAGCCAGAAACCTGGGCAAGGCCGCCGAAGACATAGGTCGAGCCTGTAAGTGCTTCCCAGCCGGCACGACCGTAGACACCTCAACCGGCGCCAAGCCCATCGAAGACATCAAGGTCGGCGACAAGGTCTGGGCCCGCGACCAACTCACCGGCAAGTCCTCCCTACAAGAGGTCACCAGCCTCTTCCAGAAGCACACCACCGAGCTGATGACCATCACCTTGGTCGGCGGCGGAGTAGTTGCCGTCACCACCGAACACCCCTTCTACACCCCCGACCGCGGCTGGGTTGAATCCGGCGACCTCAAACCAGGCGACAAACTCCTCCAACGCGACGGCAAAACCGCCTACATCGCCTCCATCACCCACACCACCACAGCCACCACCGTCTACAACTTCTCCGTGGCCAACGACCACAACTACTACGTAGGCAACGCCGGCCTCCTGGTCCACAACTGCCCCATCCTCGGTGCGGACGATGCGGCCGACGCTGCAGATGATGCCGGCAGGTACCTGGCGAAGAAGGCGCCGAAGCAGGTGACGCCGGGAACGCGCAGGCTCGAGGGGCAGCACGTCAACGACCAGGGCCGCGTCGAGCCGTGGGTCGCGCACTATGACGAGTACGGCCGACAGATCGGTCGGACGGACTACAACGCCGGAAACCGAACCGCTGGTATTCCCCCCACGCACTATCATCGCTACGAATACGGCCCTGGCCGCCAGGGCGGGCAAGAGGTCGAGTCCCATATTCCAGGAGAGTTCCCAGGATGATCGAGACGATTGCCAACGACGCGTTGCGCTGGTCGGGTTTGCGGACGGTCGACATGCCGACCGTCCGGAGCCTCGCCGTCCGTAACGAGGAGTCCGGGCAGATCTTGAGCCTGACTTCCGAGTCATGGGACGGTCGGGCGCGGCTGGAGGTGACCTTCTTGGGCGTGGTCGATCTGCAGTTGTCCTGGCCTGGTATCCCGACCCCCGCACAGTTGGATGTGATCGACATCAGGGACGAATCTGCGGATGGTTTGGAGAACATCAGATACCGCGTGGCGGAGGGCGCAGGCTTTTTCGCCTTCTGGTGCAGCGAATTCTTCGCCACCGCGATCCGGAGCGGCTGATTTCCGTCCCCGGAACTCGCTTGAGCGGTTCGCTGTAACCTGCGGGCTGTTGCTTGTGCGCTGACTTTTGACGGATTGACTACCGGCTGATGCACGGCGATTACCTTGTGCGGTTGGGGCGGCAATAGGATGGCGGGTATGCAGGCACGGGGGAGGCGACGGGGTTCTGGGGCCGGCACTGGGGGTTGGGCTGGGCGGCTGGCTGTGGTGCCGGTGGTGGTGCTGGGTGTGGCGATGCTGCGTGGTGGTGGGCCGGCGCTTGATGTGGCGAAGTTTGTTGCCTTTGTGGGCTTTGGGGTCACGTTGCCCGGGATCGTCCTGTGGCGGCTGATCGGCAACTATCGTCGGAATCTGGTGGAGGACTTCGCCGCGGGATTCGCGGTCGGTAGCGCTGTTCAGTTGCTTGTGTATCTGGGCTTTGCCGAGGTGGGGCTGCAGCGGTGGTCTTGGGTGTGGGGGCCGTTCGTCTTGTTGGGCGGGCTTTTGAGCCCGGTGGTGAGGCGGAAGGTCTGGCGGCGGGTTGAGGCGCCGTTGACGCCGTTGGCTGCTTGGTTGTTGTCGGCATCTTGTTTGCTTGTGGTCTTCGTGATCTATACGAAGGGGCCGCGGTACTACGCTCCCGGGTTCGCGAGTGCGCAGGCGCATTACCCGGATATGGCCTTCCACCAAGCTCTGGCGGCCAGTGCGAAGTCCGACGTGCCGATCGTGCCGTTGTGGGTGTCCGGCGAGCCGATGAAGTACCAGACGTTCTTTCACCAGATCACCGCGGCGACTTCGTGGGCGACGGGGATCAACCTGACCAACCTCGTCTACTCGTTGATGTGGTTGCCGTTGGCACTTGCCGGATGTGCGCTGGTCTTCGTAGTGACGCAGCGGTTCCTGACCGGCCCGGAAGCGCCGGGAAGGACCGGTACGACGTGGGCCGGACCGCTGGCCGTCGTACTGGCCGGGATCGGTGGGACTCTGCAGCCGCTTCCTGAAGCCGGACTGGGCGGGATGTCGATGGCGGCCAGCGCCTATGCAAGTCCGACTCAGAACTTCGGCGTGATGCTTTCGCTGCTGCTCGCCGTACTGGCGATCGACCTGCTCCGCGACCAGCCGCCGAAGACGCGGTGGATCCTGCTGATCCTGATAGCAGTGGCAGCCTCCGGCGCCAAGGCGACGGTAGTTCCGCTGGCAGTCTGTGGCTTCGGGTTGGTCATGCTGGTGAGGCTGTTCACCCGCCGTCCTTTCCGTGCCGCGCTGGTCGCGACGGCGGCCATGCTGGCGGTCTTCGTCGGCTCGGTGCTGATCATCTTCGGCGGCGAGTCGTCCGGTCTGCAGGTGAAGTTCGGCTCGGTGTTCACACAGCTACAGCCGTACGCCATCCTCAGACACGGCACAGGTCTTGACCGGTCAGCCGAGTTGCTGAGCGCGGCAACCAGCCTGACCGCCTGGGGTCTCGCGATCGTCGGCGTGCTGTTCCTGCGCCGGTTCTGGCGCGACCCAGCGACGCCGTACCTGATCGGCGCGGCCATCGGAGCGATCCTGGCGACCCTGCTGACCTCACAGCCGGGAATCAGCCAGGTCTACTTCTATCGAACCGCCCTTCCCTTCCTGGCTGTCCTCTCGTGCCTGGGACTCGCCCAGCTGGTCCATCAACTGGGCGACCGGCGGGCCGCAGTCCTGGTACCGATCGGAGCGGCACTGGGCATAGGCGCATGCGCATTGGCGCGTCTGCTGTCCGACGGTCTCGTCGGCGTCAGAGGCCCGATCCTGTGGATGCTCGGCGCGCTGCTGCTGGCGGCGCTGTTGATCGCCGCCGCCTGGAAGCTCAGCCGCCGTCCAGGGTCCACGACAACTGCGTTCCTGGTCGCACTGGTCGCGACCTGCACGATCGGCGCAACGACCTTGCCGCTGCAGGCTCTCGTCTCGAAGCACGCGAGTTTGCTTGCCTTCGGCAAGATCGGGCTCGGTGGACCGAGCGAGGCCGAGCGGGACGCGGCCCGATGGATCTATGCCAACAGCAACACCGACGACGTCGTAGCGACCAACGTGCATTGCCTTTTCCAGCACGGAAACCTTTGTGACAGCAGGCATTTCTGGATCGCGGCGCTGAGCGAGCGCCAGATGCTGGTCGAAGGCTGGGCCTATACGAACAAGGCCAACAGCCTGTCGATCACCACCGGTGTCAACCCGAGCGTCCTCCCGTTCTGGAACAAGGACCTGCTCGCAGCAAACAACACTGCCTTCACCGCGCCGACCCCGGCAGCCATCGACAGACTCCGCCAGTACGGCGTCCGCTGGCTCTACGTCGACCGACGAGCCGGCGTACGAGTCTCGCCGAAGCTCAGCCAATACGCGCAACTCCGGCACACCACAGCGGGCGCCCTGATCTACGAGCTCAGATAACCCGAAGGGCCGCCGGACCAAACGATCCGACGGCCCCTCACGAAATCGGTGGCTACTTCTTCGGTGCTGAAGGCAGGGTCTGCCGAGTAAAGACCGGGTCAGCCGCCTTCGCGCTCTTCGCGGCCGTGGTGACGCTGTTGGCGGGGAACACGACAACCTTGAAGTCCGACGTGTAGGTCAGGATCGCCCACTTCAGCACATCGCCGACCTTGTAGACGAAGGGCGTGGGTGTGGTGGCGGTGTACAGCTCGGTCTGCCCCGCGTCCACCTTCTTGAAGGTAGGCCAGGTTCCAGCGCCCTGCGAAAGTTCCTGAGCGTAGTAGTTGTTGCCATCAGCACCTAGTGCGAGCACCTGGACCATTCCGGTGTCCGGCGCCAGGATCGCGGCCGGAGAGCCCGGGAAGGTCTGATCCGCCGCACCGACCGTTTGCCACGTGCCGGGGTACGCGGTCCCCGGAGTGGTCTGCTTCTGGGTCTTGATGTGCCCATCGGCGTCCCGCGCGAACACTCGCAGCAGATCGCCCGGATAGCGCACGATCGCTACCTGGCCAGTGAATCCGCTACCACCGAGGCTGCTGAAGCCTGTCGGGGCGAAGCCGTCCCACTTGGCGGCCCAGAAGGTGCCGTGGTGTCGCGCGCGATGACGTTGACATGGTCATCGGCGCCGACGCCGACCGAGAGCGTGCCGGTGAAGGTCGCCGGGGCCGCATGCTGCGCCCAGGGCTGGACCCCGCCCGACCCCCTCCGGCCTGGCCCACAGCTTGCCGTCGCCGTCCAGCGCGAAGGTCACGACCTTGTTCGTGCTCGGATCCTTGATCGAGGCGCCGTTCGAGGCCATCACACCGCCCGCATCGACGGCCGGCGCCAGGGTGTTCGATCCGGCGGCGGTCTGGCTACGAACCGCGAACCGACTGTTGGTGTTGTGCAGGTTCACGGACACCTTGGCGTCGGATGCCTGGACCACGCCGGGCGTTCCGACGTACGCCTCGTTGCCGTTGATCGGGTTCCAGACGAGCCCGCCGTAGTCCACGGGGTCGGGCTGATGGCCCCAGTACGAGCGGCCGATGTTGTCGGTGAACCCGTACTCGAGTGAACCGGTCGAGGTCTGGATCACTGCGATCGGAGCATTCGTGTCGGCCGGTACTGCGGGCGGCGTCGGTACGTAGGACGCGGTCAGCCGGCAGGCGTTGGAGGTGCCGACCACGTTGTTGTACTGCTGCCAGCCGGTGCCGAGGGTCGCGTTCTGGAAGATCCATCTCGCGTTGGGATCACGCTTGTACCTGTACTGCGCCAGTCGGCCGCTCGCATCGATACCCATGATGATGTCGCCGCCGACGGACAGGAGCTTCGGGTAGTTCTGCCAGCCGCTGGCCCCGTCCTGGACGGCGTGAATGAAGCGGTCGCTGGTCTTCTCGAACTGGTACCTGGTGAGCGTCCCGGCCGGCCTGCGAGCGTGGATGACGCCGTCACCGGTGGCCGTGATCGAGTCGAAGACATTCCAGCCCGTACCGATCGGCTGGCTGCTGAAGGTGTTCGTCGCCGAGTTGAGCTCGTAGCGGCGCAGGTTGCCGTTGTCCTGGATCAGGAAGAAGTCGCCACGAGCGTCGATGGTGATCTTGTTCAGGCGACTGGGTTCGGCCCAGCCGTTGAAGATGCCGCCGAGCGGCTTCGCGGCGACATCGAACTTGGTGCCGTTCCAGTGGTAGGCGAACAACCCGCCGCCACCGTTCGAGGCCGCCTTGATGCCGTAGATCCAGCCGTCGGGACCCGCGAGCAGCTTGGCGAAGGTGTCCCAGCCGTTCCCGAGCAGCTTCGGCGCTGCATTCCACACCGGAGCTGCGTCCTTGTCGCTCAGGTCGTTGAACTGGTAGAGCCACAGTTCGCCGTTGGGCTTGGTCGCGAAGATGTTCTGGCTCGCCGTACAGGTGATGTCGGCGTCCGCGGCTTGTGCCGCACTCGGGCCGGTGGCGCCGAGCAGGCTGACTGTCAGGCCCGCGGTCAGCAAGGCCGCGCCGAATTTCCGGCGGCCCCCGAACCCGGGCAGGCGTGATGGAACAGAGCTGAACATGGAACCCCCAGTGTGGGATGACGCATGCGTGATCCGGCCCCGAGCCGCATGCCACAGCGTCGACGCGATGGACGCCCTGCGGCGTCCGCCGACCGGCTCGGACGTTACCCGAGCCCGGTGATCATGAGTAGCCGGATTGCAACCAAGTTGCAACTGGCCGACTTTGCTCCGCATGAGGCCATCTGGGTGGCTTCGGATCTGATTTTGGGGCGGCGGTTTGGTTGAGGGCTGGTTCCGGAACTCGGAGGTCTTCACAGACGGCGATGGGGTGAGTACTCTCCGGTAGAAGTGAGGTTTGTTCAGCTTCGATGGGAGCGGTGATGACTCGTCGTCCGGTGGTTGCTCTGTTGGCCTTGGTGGTTGTGGGGGCGGGGGTGACGGCTGGTGGGCGAGCGGAGGCTGCTGATCCGCAGGAGTACCTCGTGGGCAGAGGGATCTCTGACATCACCGGGCCGGCGGCCGAGAACGGGATGATGGGGTATTCGAAGTTCGGGCAGAACACGACGGGGATCCATCAGCGGCTGAGGGCCCGGGCGTTCATCACTGTTGAGCAGAGCACCGGGCAGCGGGTCGCGTACGTGAACGCTGATCTGCGGGATGATCTTCCAGGCGCAGCGTGATGCCGTGCTGGCAAGCTGCAGGCGAAGTACGGCGGCTTGTACAACGAGCGGAACGTGTTGCTCTCGGCAACGCACACGCACTCGGGGCCCGGCGGGCAGTCGCACAACCTGGCCTACAACCTGTCGATTCTCGGGTTCCAGAAGCAGGCGTTCGATGCGACCGTGGACGGGATCGTCGAGGCGGTGGCGAAGGCCACACGACGAACCTGCAAGCCGGGCACCATCAGCCTGGGCCGCAGCCAGTTGACCAACGCGAGCGTCAACCGCTCGCGCAGTAGCCTTCGACCAGAACCCGGCGAGCCGACAAGGCCGCGTTCCCGCAGGCGATCGACCCGGCGGTGACCGTACTGCGGTTCCAGCAGGGCGGGCAGGATGTCGGCGCGATCAACTGGTTCGCCACGCACGCGACCTCGATCACCAACGAGAACACGCTGATCAGCCCGGACAACAAGGGGTACGCCGCCTACCGCTGGGAGCACGACGTCAAGGGCGTCCGGTACCTCGACGCAACGCCGAACGGCTTCGTCGCCGCGTTCCCCAACACCAACGCCGGCGACATGTCGCCCAACCTCAACCTGAGGCCGGGCTCCGGCCCGACCGAGGATCCGCTGGACGAACGAGCAGATCATCGGCCAGCGCCAGCAGACCGCCGCCGCAGCAGGCATACAACGGGCCGCGGGCAACAATCACCGGCAGCATCGACGCCCGGATGCGATTATGTCGACATGTCGGCTGTTCAGGTCGATCCGCAGCTACACGCCGGACGGCCAGCCGCACCGCACCTGCACGGGCGTGGTCGGCGTCTCGACCCTGGCCGGCAGCGTCGAGGACGGTCCGGGCATCCCGATCATTCCCGAAGGCGTGACGAACCCGTTCTTCGAGTTGCTCAAGCCGTTCAAGGTCGATGTGCCGCCGTGGCTGATCAGCTGCCAGTCGCCGAAGGCTGCCCGCAGTACCGACCGGCCATGCTGCAGGCGACGCCGGACATCGTGCCGATCCAGATCGTCAAGCTCGGCCAGTTCCACCTGGTCGCGGTGCCGGGTGAGGTGACGATCGTGGCCGGCCTGCGGCTCCGCCGGACGGTCGCGCCAGGAGCTCGGCGTACCGCTCGAGAACGTGCTGATCCAGGGCTACGCCAACGCCTACAGCCAGTACGTGACGACGCCGGAGGAGTACCAGCTGCAGCAGTACGAGGGCGGCTCGACGCTGTTCGGCAAGTACACGCTCCCGGCGTACCAGCAGGAGTTCGCCGGTCTCGCCAAGGCCCTGAAGGCCGGTACGCCGGTCGCCGCCGGCACCCATCCGCCGAAGCCCGCTACCGCCGAGCTGAACCTGCAGACCGGTGTCGTCTTCGACAGCCCGCCGCCGTTCAAGTCGTTCGGCCAGGTGCTCACCGACGCGGCGCCGGCGTACCAGCTGAACCAGACGGTCACGGTCGAGTTCGTCACCGGGCATCCCAAGAACAACCTGCACCGCAACGGCACGTTCCTCGAGGTCCAGAAGCTGACATGGGGGCCAATGGCAACGAGTTGCCGACGACGGCGACTGGGACACGACGTACCGCTGGGAGCGGACCGGCTTGGCGGACTCGAAGGCGACGATCACCTGGAAGGCCGACGCGCCGGGCACCTACCGGATCGTCCACCACGGCGACTCGAAGGCGCTCAACGGCACCATCACCCCGTTCACCGGGACCTCACGGACCTTCAGCGTGTCGTAGACGGGCTGTTCGACAGCGGCGGCGACTCCAGGGCGCAGTGCCGGTGGCTGTCGACCGCTGACCGGCGGTCGTAGCGACGGGCGTCGATCGCCAAGCGTCACCCAGGCCAGTACTGCGCCGCCCACGGCCAGCGACGCCGAGATGATCATGGCGGTCATGAAGCTGTCGCTGAAGGAGACCGGGTCCCGGTAGGAGTCGCCGGTGATGCCGGCCGCCAGCGGGATCGCGGCGACCGCCATCAGCTGCGCTGACCGGGCGACGGCGTTGTTGACGCCGGAGGCGATGCCGGCGTGGTGGTCCTCGACCGAGGAGAGCACGGTCGCGGTCAGCGGCGCCACCGTGCAGACCAGGCCGATGCCCGAGCACGATCACCGCAGGGCAGAACGTCAGTCCAAGTAACTCGACCCCGGCTCGATCCGCCGCATCAACAAGAACCCGCCGGCCATGAGGACAGCGGGCCGACCGTCATCGGGATTCGGGCGCCGATGCGCTCGGACAGGCTGCCTGCGTAGCCCGGACAGCTCGAGCATCAGCAGCGTCATCGGTAGTAGCGAAGCGCCCGCGCGCAGTGCGTCGTACCCGAGAGCTGTCTGCAGGTAGACGACTACCAAGAAGGTGGCGGTGCCCAGGGCGCCGTAGACGACGACAGTGACCAGGTTGGCGCCGGTGAAGCGGACGTTCTTGAAGATGCCTGGTGGAAGCATCGGGTGCGAGCTGCGCCGCTCGACCTCTACGAAGACCGCCAGTCCGACGACACCGATCACCAGGCTGGTCAGTACTGCGGGGTCGCCGAAGCCGCGGTCGCCTGCGGAGATCAGCCCGAGCGTCAGCCCGGCCAAGCCGATCGTGGCCAACAAGGCGCCGCCGAGATCGAGTTTGCCGGTGGAGGTTTCGTCGCGGGTCTCGGGGACGTGGCGCATGGCGACCAGAACCGTGACCAAGGCCAGCGGCAAGTTGAGAGGAAGATCAACCGCCACGAGCCGCTGTCGACCAAGGTGCCGCCGACGAACGGGCCGACGGCGGCAGCGACCGAGGTGAGGCCGGACCAGGCGCCGACTGCTTTGCCGCGATCCGAGTGCCGGAAGCTGGTCTGCAGGATCGCCAGGCTGCCAGGAGTCAGCAGCGCACCGCCGATGCCTTGCAGCACGCGGCCCGCGATCATGACTCGAAGAGTTGGCGCCACCGCGCAGACAAGAGAAGCAAGCGCGAACCAGATCACCCCGACAACGAAGAGCCGCCGCCGGCCGAGTCGGTCGCCGAGTGAGCCGCTCAGCAGGATCAGCGAGGCCAGCATCAGCATGTAGCCGTTGACGATCCACTGCAGCCCGGCGATCCCGGCATTCAGATCCTAGCCCATCGCGGGCAGCGCGACGTTCACCACCGTGCCGTCGAGGAACGCCATCCCGGAGCCGAGGGCCGTGGCCGCCAGCACCCATCTGCCCCGCGCCGTACCGAACGCGATCCGATCATCCGTGGGCTGTGCGTCGACCATGAGCACAGCGTAAGCGTTGTCAAGCGGAGCTGCTTCAGGACTCAGGGCTGCATCGGCAGGTTCAGTTGCAGTACTGCGAGCGCCTGGCCGGCCGGGATGCCCGGCAGGCACGCCCAGCCCTGGCGGCTCACCGACCGCGCACCGCGTCTCCGTCAGCAGCGGACAGACCGCGTTGACCAGGCCCCCACCGGAGACGACCAGGTCGGTCGGCAGCGTCCCGTCGACGTCTGCTGTCAGCGGCCTGATCGCCGCCGAAGCCCGCCCGGTCGACGACGGCACGCTGCCGTACGACCGAATCGCTCAGCCGATAGGTCAGCTTGAACTTGGTCGGGGCGGTGATCATCGGCAGATCCCTCGGCCCGCTCATCGCGACCTGGTCCAGCGGCACCGGATCGCCGTCCGCGATGCACCGTCAGGTCGCTGACCTTCGGCTTGGTCGCCGTCATCATCCCCGGCAACTCCGCGCCGGACTCAGGCAGCCGCAACGGCAACGAGGCGACAGCGCTTCGCACGATCAGATCCTCGGTGATGTCGAAACTTCCGTCACCCCTCGGTACTGCGGCCAGCCGGATCCCGGGTGCGGTCAATCCGGGCCCTTCGGCGCTCGGCGGCGCCTGGATCGACGCGGCAGTACCTCCGCCGGCCGGCGGTCCGGGACTGGGCGCGGTCGGGTCCGGCCACCCCGTTCGAGCATGCGGTGGCTGCGCCCAGTCCAACTGACAGGGCGATCAGTGCGATTCCTCTGGACAGCGACATCGGTCCCCCAAAGACCCGGACACTTCCTCTGGCGGCCGGATCGACTTCCGCATACGATACGCCCGAATTCGCAGGAGCCAGGCATATTCTGAATGTCATTTCTGAGGGGGTAGAGAATGCGGGAACGGAGCGTGTCCGAGTCATTCCGAAGAGTTGCCAAAATCGCGCCTGAATATCAGGACAATGATTTCGAGAATCCGAGGTCCGCATTATCTGCAGGGTGATTTCCTGCGCGCTCGCGGTGATGATCGCGGCCGCCTCGGCGCTGCTCGCCGTACCGGCTGATGCCGCCGGCAAGCGGTGTTCTGCATGTCGTCCAGGGGTTGCCCGGGCGAACGCTGGACATCTCGGTCGACGGCAAGACGGTGGCTCGCGGGGTGAAGGCGGCCGAGGTGGTCGGCCCGCTCCAGGTCGCTGCCGGGCAGCGCAAAGATCACCGCCAAGGACGGCGGCAAGGTGGTGATCGAGCGGGTCGTCACGGTAGGTGCCGAGAGCAACCTCGACGTCGTCATCCACCGGCCGGCCTCGCCGACCGCGGCGCCGGTGATCACCAGCTACGCGAACAAGCTGACCGCCGTCCCGAAGGACAAGGCCGCGCGTCCGGGTCGCGCACACGGCCGCGGTCGGGCCGGCCGACATCCGGGTGAACGGCAAGGTGCTGTTCGCGAACGTGGCGAACGGTGAATCGCTCGACGTCGTCGTTCCGGCCGGTACCTATTCGGTCGAGATCGTGCCCGCCGGTGCGACCTCGCCGGTCGTTCTCGGGCCGCTGGCGCTGCCGGTCAAAGCCGGTTATCTGACCCGGGTTTTCGCGATCGGTGAGCCGGATTCGAAGACCATGAACGTCGTGGTGGCGTCGCTGAAGCTGCCTGGTACCGGGTCCGGCAAGCCGGATCTGGTGAACACGGGTACCGGTGGTCAGGCCGCCGGGCTGATGAACGGCGACGAGCAGTCGCCGGTGCTGCCGATCGTGCTGGTCGGTCTGCTGCTGGTGGGTGCGTCGATCGTGACCGTACGAAAGGTCGTGCGTCGCTGAGGAGGATGCTGATCGGACTGCTGTTGACCTGTGTGGCCCTGGAGGGGTGCGCCGCGCAGGTGGACGAGGCAGTTCCGACTCCTGGCGAGGGCGGCGGCGTACCGGCTGTTGGACAGCCGGCCGTCGCCGCCCGTGCTGCCCGGAAGAGTCGGTACTCCGGCTGCCAGCCAGCGGGTCCGTTTCGTGCCGACCGAGGTGGTGCTGCCCGGTGGGCATCGCGCGCCGGTGCTCCCGGCGAGCACGGTGAACGGGCGAACTGCGGGTGCCGGAACACGTCCAGCGGGTCGGCTGGTGGGACGGCGGCGCCGAGGCGGGGGATCCGTTCGGGGCGGTGGTACTGGCCGGTCATGTCGACTCGGCCACGGAGGGTATCGGTTTTTTCGTCCGGCTACGCCAGGTGAAAGCCGGTGAAATCGTCGTACTGAACGGGGATGGCGGGCACAGCGCGGAGTACCGGATCGATTCCGTCGTTTCGGTGCCGAAGAATGCGCTCGCGACCGAGAGCGGTGCATTCGATCAAACGGGTGATCATAGGTTGGTGTTGATTACCTGCACCGGGGCCTATGACCGCGTCCAAAGGTGGCTACGAAAAAACCTGGTGGTAACCGCCGACGCCGGTGGGGCTGGCGAGGTAGGGGTAGGCTACCACCCTGTTGGGGGTCTGCTCCCTGGTGGGCGGGGCCGGTCCGGCAAGAGTTGGCGGCATGGACTCAAAGACATTGCCGGCTCCTGTCGGAGTCGGCGCTGGCCGCTGGTCTCGTCGCCGCCCCGCTCGCGGCGCCCGCTGGCCGCGAGCTGCCGCGACCAGTCGCTCGACGGCGTCTGGCAGATGGACGGCTACGGCACGATCGTTGCGATCGACAACGGCAAGGCCCAGCTCTACTCGACCACGCAGCATCAGCTGTACGCCGGCCGGCGTACCGCAGAACGGCAACCGGTTCACCGCCGACGAGCGAGCAGGCCTTCACGTTCGGGCCGGCGCGACCGCGCGGCATGCACGTCGAAGGCAACGTCGGCGACAAGCACCTTCGCCGGCTGCCGGGCTCCCGAGGACCTGCACGGTGCCTGGGGCGACTGGGCCGCTGGCTGTCTTCGACCAGTTCTGGACGACTACGCGGAGAACTATCCGTTCTTCAAGGCCAAGGGCATCGACTGGAATGCCGTGCGGGCGAAGTACCGGCCGCGGGTTACGCCGGGCATGTCGGACGATGCGCTGTTCGGGCTTGCTGACAGACGATGATCAGGCCGCTGGCGACGCGCACACCGCGATCCGGACGCCCGACGGGAGGCTGTACGGCGGCGTGCGGCCGGGCACCACCCTGCCGAGCGAGGAGCTCGAGGCCGAGCTACGGCCGTACATCGAGAGCACTGCGCTCAAGGGCATCACCTCACGTCGTATGCGAACGACCGGATCGGGTACGCCGACCTGCCGGGCCGGATCGGCTATCTCCGGATGATCGCGTTCCTTGGGTACGGAAACATCCCCGACTACAACGCCGAGCGCGCCGCACTGAACGCCGACGCTTGGATCAAGATCCTCACCAAGGACCGGGGCGGAGAACCTGCGCGGGCTGATCCTCGACCTGCGGATCAACGGCGGCGGTTCCGACCAGCTCGCCCTGGATGTCGCGTCGCGGCTGACGGACAAGCCCTTCTTCGCCTATTTCAAGCGGGCGCGCAATGATCCCGCCGATCCCACTCACTTCACCGCGCCGCAACCGCTCTTCGTCCGGCCGACGCCAGCGACACGGTACTCCGGTCCGATGGCGATCCTCACCGGTGGATCGCAGATGAGCGCCGGCGAGACCTTCACCCAGGCGATGATGAACCGCACGCCGCGGCCGATCCGGGTCGGCCAGAACACCCAGGGCGTCTTCTCCGACACCCTCCAACGAACCCTGCCGAACGGCTGGGAGTACATCCTCCCGAACGAGGAGTTCCGCACCCTCAACTGGAAGGCCTTCGACGGCCCCGGCATCCCGCCGGACATCCGCGTCCCGGTCTTCACCCCCGACGAGCTGAAGAACCACGACGACACCGCCTTCACCACAGCCCTAAACCTCCTAAAGCGAAGGCAACCAGCGCGCTGAGACCGAGGTCGTCGACGGTGTCACCGATGGGTGCCCGGTCCGGTTCCTGAATCGCGAGGCAAGCCGTTCCCCTGCGCGGGGGACGGCTTGCAGCATCCCAACCGGGACAACCAAACAGCATCTGCAGCCTCAGTCGCACTCACCCCATTCATCCCCGCCCAGACCGCACTGGATCCAGCCTGGGACGCCTTGGCTGGGCGAGGTCGCGGCATCGGCTCACGCGCTGGTCGAGGAAAATCTTCGGGGCGCCAAGCTCACGTCGGACGCGAAGGGCGGGGCCGACCTGCCGGGGCGATGTCGGCTATCTGCAGTTCTGGCCTTCACCGACTAAGCGGGCGCCGACGGCTACGCCGAGGATTCGATTGCCCTGGGCAACTGGCTGGATGTGGCAAGGCGTGGATCGGCAAGGTGAAAGGCTTGGTGGTCGACGTGCGGGTGAACGGGCGGAGCGGCATGCACGGGGCGTCGTGGGCTCGGACTCGTTGGGGTTCACCACGATCGTCGTGGCGGCTGCTGCTGGTGATGAACGTGGGTCGCGCTGTCGATCAGGCGCCGGAGGACGACGGGCTGATCCGGTCGCTGCCGAATGACTGGATGGTTGCCGAGTCCGGCGAGGGTCTCGTCGCCGCACTCGACCCAGCGACTCGGAGTACCGGACCCGGACCGGGCGACGTGCGACGGTGCCGGGGTCCCGCTTAAGCACCCGATCCCTGCTCTCGCCGCCAAGGGCTCCGTACCGCGCAGCCCTCTGGTCGCTTACCCGCTAGGGTCTGGGGAATGGCTAGGTATTTCGATGTGCATCCGGAGAATCCGCAGAAGCGTGCGATCGGTCAGGTGGTCGACCTGGTCCGCGGCGGCGGGCTGATCGCGTACCCGACGGACTCCTGTTTCGCGCTCGGGGTGCCAGCTGGGGAACAAGGACGGGCATCGATCGGATCCGGAGCATCCGGCACCTCGACGACCGGCACCACTTCACCCTTGTCTGCCAGGACTTCGCCCAGCTCGGGCAGTTCGTGCACATCAGCAACGCGGTGTTCCGGGCGATCAAGGCGGCGACCCCGGGGAGCTACACGTTCATCCTGCCGGCGACCAAAGAGGTGCCGCGGCGGCTGCTGCATCCGAAGAAGAAGACGGTCGGGGTGCGGATCCCGGACCACGTCGTCACCCAGGCTCTGCTTGAGGAGCTCGGTGAGCCGCTGCTGTCGAGCACGCTGCTGCTGCCCGACCAGGAGGAGCCGATGACGCAGGGCTGGGAGATCAAGGAACTGCTCGATCACCAGGTGGACGCTGTCGTCGACTCCGGCGACTGCGGCACCGAGCCGACCACGGTCATCGACTTCTCCGAGGACACCCCAGAGATCGTCCGCGTCGGCGCAGGAGACCCCACCCCCTTCGAGTAACGCAGCAGCACTCACCGAGTAGACGAGCGGGCTCGGCGGGTGGCCAGCCGGTGCGGGGAGACTAGCGGGCGCGGGCGTGAGCGGGTTCAGCGGGGTCGCGGGTGAGGCGTCCGGCTCGTGCTGCGCCCGCAGGTCGGCCCGGTTCTCCGGCGCCGAGGGTCGGCGTGGGCGGCGGGTTCGTTGGGGTGAGCGTCTGCTCGTACTGCGGCCGCAGGTCGGGCCGGTTCTCCGGTGCCGCGGGGTCAGCGGGTGGGGGGAGCAGGGCTCGGCGGGGGGCGAGGGGTGAGGGGTTGCGGTTGGGAAAAAAGTGACCGAAAGTGGCGCCGAGAGGGAAATGACTCACGGATACCGCCCCGAACGGAGATCATCGTGCCTTCCTTGAAGCGATTCGGCCCTGCGCTTGCCGGATTCGTCCTGCTGATCGGCCTGTTGCCCAGCCCGGCGCAGGCCTACGCGAACGCCTTCTTCCCGACCCAGAGCCTCAACAACCGCGGCGCCGACACCCTGGCGATCCAGTACCTGCTGCAAGCCAACGGCCAGACCAATCCCACGGACGGCGTCTTCGGCGCCAGCACGGTGACGGCCGCCAAGGCCTTCCAGACCGCCAAGGGCCTCGGCGTCGACGGCATCGTCGGTCCGGCGACCTGGACTGCGCTCGTCCCGACCATCCGGTCCGGCGACAGCGGCCCCGCCGTCAAGGCCCTCCAGGTCGAGCTGAACGCCAAGCGCCGCCTGAACCTCGCCGTCGACGGCGTCTTCAGTACTGCGGTCCGCGACGCCGTCGTCGCTTTCCAGAACCACGCGGGCATCGGCGCGGACGGCATCGTCGGCCCGATCACCTGGCGCAACCTCGCCTGGCACTACGACTACCCCGACTTCACCGCCAACCTCTGCGACCAGGACCCCGACGGCAACGGCACCGCCGCCAACTGGGCTGCCGCAGCCGCCGTCGCGCAACTGGAAGCAGCGACGAGATCGTTCGCGAGCACGAACCAGGGCCAGGTCGGGTACGGCGACGCCGGGTTCGAGCACGGCGGTGACATCCCCGGCCACGCCAGCCACGAGCAACGGCATGGACATCGACATCTGGCCGATCCGCACCGACAACGCCCAGTGCACCGCCGGCCGGATCACCTGGGAGTCGTCGACCTACGACCGGGCAGCGACCCGCCAACTGGTCCAAGCGGTCCGGGCAGCAGCCCCCGGGCACGTGAAGTTCATCTGGTTCAACGACCCCACCCTGATCAACGAGGGCCTGACCGCGAACTGGCCGGCGCCACGACAACCACCTGCACATCCGGTACTGCGAGAAGGTGCACCCCAACTCGACCTACGTCGTGCTGACAAAGACAAACTGAACAGCGTGACCACACTCGACCTGACCCCAGATGAACTGCTCAGCACCACAAGGACCGTGCGCAAGCGGCTGGACCTGGACCGCCCGGTTCCGATGGAGCTGATCAAGGAGTGCATCGAGATCGCGCTCCAGGCCCCGTCCGGCAGCAACCGGCAGACCTGGCACTGGCTCGTGATCACGGATCAGGAGAAGCGGGCAGCGATCGGTGAGTACTACCGCCGATCGGTCGCCTCCTACCTGGAGTCCTCCGGTGCGGCCGGACGTCTGTACGCCGATGATCCCGATCGCGCGCCGGTGCAGCAGCGAGTCGGCTCGAGTGTGGCGTACCTGGGTGAGCGGATGGGCCAGGTCCCGGTCCTGGTGATCCCGTGCCTGCAGGTGAAGTCGCTGGGCGCGGGAAACCAGGCCGGTATCTGGGGCTCGATCCTGCCGGCCGCCTGGAGCTACTGCCTCGCAGCAAGGGCTCGTGGCCTCGGTACTGCGTGGACCACGCTCCACATGACGTACGAGCAGGAGATCTCCGAGCTGCTCGGGCTGCCGGAGGAGATCCGGCAGTCCGTGCTCCTCCCGACCGCCTACTACACCGGCGACACCTTCAAGCCCGCCCCTCGCCAGCCCCTCGACGACATCCTGCACATCGACACCTGGTGAGCCACCCCACCTGGTAAGCCACCCCACCTGACACGCCCGGCCTCGACTAACAAGCTAAATGCCTTTAGGTTGTTAGTAAGAGGTGATGACGATGGGCTACCAGCCCGAACTGATCGGCGGCCACCTGCTGCTGGACCTGGTGAACACGGTGTCGTGGCGACTCGACGACGCGCGCCGGATCGACCGGCTGACCACGAGCGCGGCCCTGGCGGACTGGTGTGCCGCGGTCGGTCTGAGCCCAGGTGACACGCCACTGGAAGATGTCACCGAGCTGCGCGAGATCGCCTACCGGGTACTCCGGCCGGCGGCTCGCGGCGAAGCACCGGCGAGGGCCGACCTCGACGCACTGCGCGGGCTGATCGTCGAAGCGATGACTGCAGCCGAGTCACCCGCTGCAGACCTGCGTGCGCCTGCTCGACTGGGAGGTCGATGGTCTGGTCGGGACGTTGGCGATGGCCGCCGCGCAGCTGATGGAGCGGGCGGACCTGACCAGGTTGCGCGAGTGCCAGGACGACGACTGCGGCTGGCTGTTCCTGGACCGGAGCAAGAACGGTTCGCGGCGGTGGTGCAGTTCGGGGGACTGCGGCAACCGGGCCAGGGCGAAACGGCACTACCAACGGGTGCGCAGCTCATGACGGTCCTCGCGGAGCAGAAGGCACCCTTCCTGGACGGTGTCCGGTTGGGTCTCGGGCCCGCCGGCGCGTGCTTCGTGCTGGCGCTCACGTTCGGCGCCGAGGCGGAGGCTCGCGGATGGGGATTCGGGCTGCCGGTCCTGTTCTCGATGTTCGCGTTCTCCGGATCGGCCCAGTTCACGTTGCTGACGACGCTGGCCGGCGGATCCGCCGTAGCTGCGGTCACCGCTGGTGTGCTGATCAATGCCCGCTACCTGATGATGAGCCTGGCCCTCAACGAGAGCCTGCGCGGCGGCCGGTGGTCCCGGGCGCTGCAGGCGCAGGCGCTGGCAGACGCATCCTTCGTCGTTGCCCACCGCAACGATGGCGGGTACGACGTACGCCGGTTGCTCGGCGCGAGCCTGGTGCAGTGGGTGTGCTGGGTGAGCGGGACCGCGATCGGCGCGCTGGTCGCGCCGGCGCCGGACCTGATGCACCGGTTGGGTCTCGACGTGGCGTTCCCGGCGTTCTTCGTGATCCTCGCGATCGACGAGGTGCGGCGTTCGTCCCGGGCGCTGCTGGCGGGACTGATCGGGGCGGCGGTCGCGGCCGGGTTGCTGTTCGTGACCTCGCCCGGGTACGCGCTGCTCGGCGCGACCGCCGCCGCGCTCCTCGGCGTACTCCCGGAAAAGGACAAGGGAGCAGCGCCGGAGAAGGGCAAGGGAGCAGCGCCGGACGAGGGAGCAGCGCCGAACAAGGATGGTGAGCAGGAATGAAGATGTGGCTCTCGGTACTCGTACTGACCGTGATCAGCTGGCTGATGAAGGCCAGCGCGCCGCTGGTGATCGGCGGCAGGAAGCTTCCGCCGCGGGTGGTCGGCATCACCGCACTGACCGCTCCGGTCCTCCTCGCCGGGTTGATCGTGACCGATCTCGGCGGTGCGGGCTGGCATGACGTCGACTGGACGATGCTGGTCGGCGTGGGTGCCGCGGGCGGACTGAGCGTGACGCCGAAGGTTCCGATGCTGGTGGCGGTCGCCGGAGGAATCGTCGTGACGGCGCTTCTCCGGCTCAGCCTTTAGCGGCCATCTCCTCGATGGTGAGGCCGCTGAGGATCGACTGGGGTTCGGTGACGGTGAGGTCGACGAAGGGATCGGCCTCGTCGTCGCGGACCTTCACCAGGAGCCAGTCGCGCTCGGTGCGGGTGAGCGCGAAGGTCCCGTTGAGCTTGACGCCCTGCAGCCGGAACTTCAGATGACCGCGATCGATCGCGGTCGCCGGGTCGACCAGCTGCGCTGCCTGTGCTGGGTGAGGTTCTGGTAGACGCCGGCGTCCCAGACGATCACCGCACCGCTGCCGTACTGGCTGTCGGCGATCACGCCCTCGTACTCGGCGTACTCGATGGAGTGGTCGGTGGTGAAGACCGCGAGCCGCTTGACCGACGGGTCGAGCGAAGGCCCGCGCGGTACGGCCCAGGACTTCAGGACGCCGTCGACCTCGAGTCGGAAGTCGTAGTGCAGGCGTCGCGCATCGTGCAGCTGGACCACGAAGATAGGTGCCCTAGGCATCCAAAGCCCCTCCGCTGGTGGTCCGCCGTACAGACAAGCTTACGGCGGACCACCAGTGCGCTGCGGGCCGGTGATCGGGAGGGCGATCAGGCCGCGGCAGCGGCGGGCGGCTCGATCTGGTCGCGCAGCCGGTCGAGAATGCCGCGCAGCAGGCGGGAGACCTGCATCTGGCTGACGCCGATCTCGGCGCCGATGTCCGCCTGGGTGTGGCCCTCGATGAACCGCAGTTCGAGGATCCGTCGTTCGCGCGGCGCCAGGTCGTTCAGCACCGGCTCGAGGACGGCGACCGCCTCGGTCCGTTCGAAGGCGCCGTCTTCCTCGTCCGCGATCGTGTCGGCCAGGCTCGCGGTCGATTCGCCGTCCATCGGACGGTCCAGCGACAGCACGGAGAAGCAGCCGTCGGCGGCGATGGCCGCCTCGACCTCACTGACCTGGACGCCGATGGCGTCCGCGATCTCCTCCAGGGTCGGATCGCGCTGCAGATCCTGGACGAGTTGCGGCCGGGCGGCCGCGATGGAGCCCTGCAGTTCCTGCAGTCTGCGCGGGATGCGCACGGTCCAGGAGCAATCCCTGAAGTACCGTTTAACTTCGCCCCGGATCGTCGGTACGGCGTACGCCAGGAACGGCGTGTCCGTGTCCGGCCGGTAGCTGCGGGCCGCCTTCAGCAGGCCGAGATAGGCGACCTGGTCCAGGTCGTCGGACTCGACCCCGCGGCCGCGGAACCGGCTCGCGATGCTGTGGGCGATTCCCAGGTTGAGCTCGATCGCCTGCTCCAGCAGGGATTGACGCTCTTCTTCGTTCGTGGAGCCGGCCCGCTGGGCCAACAGGGCCCGGGTGGCTCGGTCGCGGCGCTGCTTCGGATCGATCGGTGCAGACTGCTCGTCGACAATGTTCTCTGCAAGTGCGGTAACCATGATTCTTGACCTCGCGACTGTGAGTCACGGCGCGGCACATGTCTGGACCGCGGTCAATATCTGTTGGGTCATTCCTACCCTATAAATCCTGAACTTATGCATCCGGGCCCAGATTGCGCAACGCCGCGAGGGCGGCCGCAGGCGTCCGGGCCGAGTCCCGCCAGCGCAAGGACCATCCATAAGGTGGGACGCCGGCGGCCAAGGGGCGGACTACTACGCCGTCCGGATACGGAGTCGAGAGCAAACCGACGGCGACACATTCGCCGGCCTTGACGAGTTCGAGCGCGGAACTCGTTCCATCCGTGCTTGCGGGATGCCGGCGTGGTGTGAACCCCGCAGTACGGCAGCAGGCCAGCACGAACTCGTTCCACTCCGGGGCGAAGTCGTCGCGCGGCAGATAGTGCGTCTCGCCGGTCAGTTCCCGGACGGCGACCGACTCGGCCGCCGCGAGTGGGTGATCGACCGGCAGCGCGACGCCGAGTGCCTCGCGCCGGATCAGCCGTTGGGCGACTCCGTCCGGGCAGTGCGCGGTGGAGCCGCAGAGCGCGAGGTCGAGTTCGCCGCTGAGCAGGCGACGCTCCTGGTCGCGCGTACCCGCGGCTGCTCACCTCGAGCCGGAGCGACGGAAGCCGGTCGCGCAACCTGGCCAGCACGGCACGAGGGGTCGCCAAGTCGGTCTGGAGCACATCGATCCGCAGTACCTGATCCCGTCCCGCCGCGGCGGTCGCGTCGGCGACGCCGGAGCGGATCGCGGCGAGTGCGCCGCGAGCGTGTGGCAGGAAAGCGTCGCCGGCCGCGGTCAGTGTCACACCTCGCGGCGAGCGCTCGAACAGCTGGGCCCCGAGTTGGGCCTCCAGGCGCCGGATCTGGTTGCTCAGAGCCGGCTGCGAGACATAGAGCCGGCGTGCGGCTGCGGTGAAGTGCAGCTCCTCAGCCATCACCAGGAAATACCGCACCAACCGTAAATCAACGTCCATGACGTTAGTGGAACCTTCCTACCTGCAGCGATAACCAGAGACTGTGACGTTAGTGCGACTGTGTGTTGGCCGTCGAGACCTCAGCGCACTCAACGTGATTCGCATGACGACACTGCGTGAAGGTTTCAAACTGACGCTTGACTAGTGGCGGCGCGTACTGAACCGGTTCCTCACCTCGGAAGCAGTTGCCCTAGGCATCGATTCGCCGGCTGAGGTCAGGGGATGAGGGCAGGGAACGGCCCCGGTGCTGGCTGCTTAACACCGGGGCCCTGGTTACCTGCTACTTGCTCTGTTCTGGTGCCCAAAAGGGCTTGTTTCATTCAGAGTTTTTCACTTGTGACGGAGAACGGCCCACGCGGCGGCGCCGACGCCCAGTGCGGCCGCACCGCCGATCGCGGCGGTCGCCCGCGGGTGCTGCCGCGCCTGCGCGGGCATCTGCTTTGCCATCGCGGGCATCTGCTTGGCCATCGCCGGCACCTGCTTGGCGCGTTCGGCGGCTGTCCCGGCCGCCTCGGTGGCGGATTCCTTGATGCGCCGCGGGAAGTTGAGCTGGCGGCTGAGTTCCTGGACCGTGTCGGCCAGGTGTTGCCGGGTCAGCTCCAGATCGGCGCGCAACATCTCGGTGTCGCTCATCTTGGTGGTGGTCATCGAACTGCCCTACCTTCCGGCTCGTGCCCCTTGAGTGCTTCCAGGTCGTCGTGGACCCCCGCGACGGCCTCCTTCGGCATAGGCGGCGTCGCGTGGCTGACATGACGCTTGCCGAGCACCGCGGCCACCCCGGCGATCGCGAACAGCACCACGGCGATGATCAACGCCGACAACCACGCCGGTACTGCGGTCGCCAGGCCGCAGATGGCGGCCGCCACCAGCGCGCCGAGGCCGTAGAGGGCGATCGTCCCGGCGCCGCCGAACAGGCCGATGCCGATCCCGGCTTCCTTGCCCTTGTCCTTCAGCTCGGCCTTGGCCAGCTGGAGTTCGTCGCGGACCAGCCGGCTCACGTCGCTGCTCAGCTGCGCGACCAGAGCTGCCGATGTGGTCGTCCTGACCGGTCTCGCGGACCGGCGCTGGGTGCGTCGTCATGGTGATCTCCCGTGGTTGGCTTACCGGCCCGGTACCCAATGCTGGTCACGCCAAGCGACTGTCGACCGGTTCGCCCGGTAGGTTTGCCGCTAGGCGAATCGGGAGGGGAAACGATGGACTGGAAGCTCGAACTGGTCGCGGTACCGGTGTCGGACGTCGACCGGGCGAAGGCGTTCTACACCGAGCAGGTCGGGTTCCATGCCGACCACGACCACCAGGTCACCGACGAGCTGCGGTTCGTCCAGCTGACGCCGCCGGGGTCGGCCTGTTCGATCGCGATCGGGACCGGGATGCCGCAGGCCGAGCCGGGTTCGGTGCGCGGGCTGCAGATCGTCGTCGCCGATGTGGCCGCGGCGCGGGCCGAACTGGTGGGGCGCGGGGTGGAGGTGTCGGAGGTCCAGGAATTCCCCTGGGGCAGCTTCGTGTTCTTCAGCGACCCGGACGGCAACGGCTGGGCGCTGCAGCAACTCCCCGTCTACAGCTGACCGGTCAGGAACTTCCGGGGGGCTTGAACTCTACTTACAGATGAACAGTTCGAAAGTCCTTACCTGGTTGAGGATTCCATCGGTGATCCCGAGCATCGGACAGTTCGAGTTACCGCTAGGGCGAGCTTGGTGACCGGTTGTAAGGTGGCCTTTGGTTGAGCAGCCAGCCGGCGTTGGATGCGTCTGCGACTGCGGTCCCTGCCGAGGACGAACATGACCGATCTGCACCACCATCACCCCCAGCGTGCTCCACGACGCCGTCAATCCGCTGCCGCCCCTGTCAAGAAGTCGAGTGCCATGCCTGTCGCCACCCCCACAGCCAGGCCCGTCGACGTCCAGGTCCGCATCGGCGGCCGCTGGATCGCCGGCCAGGCCCTGTCCCGCCGCGCCGGCCAGGTGCTGGTCAGCCACCACGGCCACTTGGTCTGGGTGGATCAGCAGTCGGTCCGCCAGTCCTGATCTCCGCGCCGGCCGCCGCCGTAGTACGGCGGTCGGGTTGTTCTGCTCTCCTCGAACCGGCTGTTAGAGACGTGTTAGAGCGGCCGGATCGCGCTCCCTCACGCCGTTAGGCTGCGCCCGGCGACGGTCCGGACGGGGGTCGCGGACCGAGTCGAGGAGATCGCTGTGAGTACGCCGGTAACCAACCACGGCCGGTTCGTGTCGTGGCTGCTGCACGACCGGCCGGTCGGCCACTCCGGGCCCCATCGCCCCACGCCGCACCCGACGCACTCCTGGTGGAAGGTCATGTGCCTCACCGGCGTCGACTACTTCTCCACCCTCGGCTACCAGCCGGCCATCGCGGCCGCCGCGGTCGGTCTGCTCTCCCCACTGGCCACGATCGTCCTCGTCCTGGTGACGCTGCTCGGCGCGCTCCCGGTCTACCGCCGGGTGGCGCTCGAGAGCCCGCACGGCGAGGGCTCGATCGCGATGCTGGACCGGCTGCTCGGCCGCTGGAAGGGCAAGTTCGTCATCCTGGTGCTGCTCGGCTTCATGGCCACCGACTTCATCATCACGATGACGCTGTCGGCCGCCGACGCCACCGCGCACCTGATCGAGAACCCGTACGTCCCGCACTTCCTCGAAGGCAAGGAAGTCGTCATCACGCTGGTCCTGCTCGCGCTGCTGGCGGCGGTGTTCCTGCGGGGCTTCGGCGAGGCGATCGGGATCGCGGTCGTGCTGGTCGTCGTCTACCTGTCGCTCAACGTCGTGGTCGTCTCCGACGCGCTGTGGAACGTCATCACCGCGCCCGAACTGGTGACGAACTGGCGCAACATGCTCACCACCGAGCACTCCAACATCTGGGCGATGATCGGGATCTCGCTGGTCGTCTTCCCCAAGCTCGCGCTCGGCCTGTCCGGTTTCGAGACCGGCGTCGCGGTGATGCCGCAGGTGCAAGGCGCCGCGGACGACGACCCGGCGAAGCCGATGACGCGGATCCGCAACACCCGCAAGCTGCTCACCACGGCCGCGCTGATCATGAGCGCGTTCCTGATCGTCAGCAGCTTCACCACCACGATCCTGATTCCGGCCGACGAGTTCAAGGACGGCGGCGAGGCATCCGGCCGGGCCCTCGCGTTCCTCGCGCACGAGCACCTCGGCAACGTGTTCGGGACGTTCTACGACATCAGCACGATCACGATCCTCTGGTTCGCCGGCGCCTCCGCGATGGCAGGGCTGCTGAACATCGTCCCGCGCTACCTGCCGCGGTACGGGATGGTGCCGGACTGGGCCCGGGCGACCCGGCCGCTGGTCATGGTGTTCGCGCTGATCGGGTTCGTCATCACGCTGCTCTTCCAGGCGGACGTCGACGCGCAGGGTGGCGCGTATGCGACCGGCGTACTGGTGCTGATCCTGTCTGCCTCGGTCTCGGTGACCCTGGCGTCGAAGCGCGGCGGTGGGCGGCGGGCCGCGACGATCGGGTTCGGCGTGATCAGCGTGGTCTTCCTCTACACGACCGTCGCCAACATCATCGAGCGGCCCGACGGCGTCCAGATCGCGTCCTTCTTCATCGTCGCGATCATCCTCACCTCGCTGATCTCCCGGGCCACCCGGTCGACCGAGCTGCGGGCGACCGACATCGCCTTCGACGACGAGGCGCGCCGGATCCTCGACCAGGCCGCCGCGACCGGCGAGGTCCGGATCATCGCGAACGAGCCGAATGCGCGCGACGTTGCGGAGTACCAGGAGAAGGAGGCCGAGCAGCGCGAGGTGCGGAACCTGCCGGACGGCGTACCGATCATCTTCCTCGAGGTCACGCTGACCGACGCGTCCCAGTTCGAGAGCGAGCTGAACGTGGTCGGCGAGGAGCGCTTCGGCTACCAGATCCTCTGCGTCAGTAGTCCGTCGGTCGCGAACGCGATCGCGGCGCTCCTGCTGGAGATCCGCGACGAGTGGCACGTGATGCCGCACATCTACTTCGCCTGGGCGGAAGGCAATCCGTTCTACTTCCTGTTCCGCTACCTGATCTCCGGCGAAGGCGATGTCCCGCCGGTCACCCGTGAGGTACTCCGCCGCGCCGAGCCCGACCGCTCCGACCGCCCTTGGGTGCACGTGGGGTAAGACTCTGGCCATGGAGTTGCGGCAGTTGGAGTACTTCGTGGCGGTGGCGCACGAGCGGTCGTTCACGCTCGCCGCGCGGCGGCTGCATGTCGTGCAGAGCGCTGTCAGTGCGGCGATCGCCTCACTGGAGAAGGACCTGAAGGTCACGCTGTTCGAGCGGAGTGCCCAACGCGTAGTACTGACAGAAGCCGGTACTGCGTTGTTGCCCGAGGCGCTCGCTGTGATGGATGCGGTGCAGGGTGCCCGGGATGTGGTCGACGAACTCGGCGCGGGAATGCGCGGATCGGTCCGGGTCGGGCTGCTGCCCGGGCTCGGGCTGATCGATCTGCCGGCCGCGGCGGGCGAGTTCCGGCGGCGGTACCAGAACGTCGAGCTGCAGCTGCGGGTGGAGCCGGAAGGGTCTGCGGGGGTGATCGTCGGGCTGCGGAACGGTGACATCGACGTCGGGTTCCTGGGCGTCGGTGCGGGCAGCGTGCCGCAGGATCTGACCTCGTGGGAGCTGCTGCGGGTGCCGCAGGTGCTGGCCGTTCCGGTCGGGCATCGGCTGGCACGGCGGCGGTCGGTGGAACTGGCCGAGCTGGCGGACGAGGCGTTCGTGGACTTCCCGCCGGGGTTCGGGACCAGGATGCTGATCGACCAGAAGTTCGAGGCGGCGGGGATCGAGCGGCAGGTGGTCGTCGAGGCGCTCGGGATCGAGAACGGCGTCCAGTTCGTCCGGCACGGGGTGGGGCTGGGCATCCTGCCGGCGTACGCGGTCGCAGGGCGAGGAGGCGATCCGCGCGGTGCCGATCCAGGACCAGCCGTTCCAGTGGTCGCTGTACATGGCGACGCTGAAGAAGCGGAAGCCGTCGGCGGCGCTGCGGGCGTTGCTCGGGCTGGTCGGCAAGCATCTCCAGCAACCGGCCGGGACCACGCTCGGTCGCCGATCTGATGGATCAACAGAATTGATTTACCCATCGAGTTGAGTCGTTGGACTTGATGCATCGTCCGGAGCAGGATTTCTGGTGTCAGCACGACAACAGCCAGAAATTCGAAGGAGCAGGACGATGACCGAGAACGAGCGGGTTGCGATCGTGACCGGTGGATCACGCGGGATCGGCCGGGAGACCGCGGCCCGGCTGGGCCGAGGGCTACGCGGTAGTGGTCGTGTACTCGGCGGAGCCAGGGCGAGGCCGACCACGCGGTCAAGGAGGTCGAGGCAGGCGGGCGGCCGGGCGATCGCCGTCCAGGCTGATGTCGCCGACGAGAGTCGCGGTGGCCGCGCTGTTCGACCGGACCGAGGAGGCCTTCGGCGGGGTCGACGTGGTGGTGCACTCGGCCGGCGTCATGCCGCTGTCGCCGCTGGCCGAGCTGGACCTGGCCGTACTTCGACGAGGTCGTCCGGACCAACCTGCGCGGCACCTTCGTGGTCGACCAGCAGGCCGCCCGCCGGTTGCGCAACGGCGGCGCGATCATCAACATCTCCAGCTCGCTCACCAAGCTGGCGCGGCCCGGGCTACTCGGCGCCTACGCCGCGACCAAGGGCGGCGTCGAGGCGATCACGCCTGATCCTGGCCCGCGAGCTGCGCGGCCGGAACATCACCGTCAACGCGGTGGCCCCCGGCCCGACCGCGACCGCCCTGTTCCTGGACGGCAAGCCGCAGGAGCTGATCGACCGGATCGCCGCCGAGCCGCCGCTCGAGCGGCTCGGCCAGCCCGAGGACATCGCCGAGGTGATCTCGTTCCTCGCCGGTCGCGGGCGCTGGATCAACGGCCAGGTCATCTACGCCAACGGCGGCTCGGCCGCGTAGGTCTTCTGCGAGAAGGGTTTTGTGATGAGCAAGGTTGTCCTGATCAGCGGTGCCTCGAGTGGCTTCGGCGCCCTCACCGCTCGCGCGCTGGCCGACGCCGGCCACATTGTGTACGCCGGGATGCGTGACGTCGCGGGCCGGAACGCGGCAGCCGCGGCTGACGCCAAGCAGTACTCGTCCGACCTCCGGCCCGTTGAGCTCGATGTGAGTTCTGACGAATCCGTGCAGCAGGCCGTCTCTACTGTCGTCGCTGAGCAGGGTCGGCTGGATGTGCTGGTTCACAACGCGGGTCACATGGTGACCGGCCCATCCGAGGCGTTCACTCCGCAGCAGTTGGCCGATTTGTACGACACGAACGTCATCGGGACGCAGCGGCTGAACCGGGCCGCGCTTCCGCAGCTTCGTGAACAGCAAGACGGGTTGCTGTTGTGGGTCGGCAGCTCGTCCACGCGCGGCGGTACACCGCCGTACCTCGGCCCGTACTTCGCGGCGAAGGCAGCGATGGACGCTCTGGCGCAGAGCTACGCGCTGGAGGTGTCGCGGTTCGGCATCGAGTCGACGATCGTCGTACCGGGTGCTTTCACGCACGGAACCAACCACTTCGCGCACAGCGGCAGTCCTGCTGATGGCGCCGTCGTGGCGGCTTATGACACTCGCTATCCCGGGTTGATGGAGCAGGTGAGCCAGAAGCTGGCTGAGCTGGAGCCTGCGTGGGCTGACGTCGCGGAGGTCGCCAAGGCGATCGTCGCCGTGGTCGACACCGAGAAGGGGCGGCGGCCGTTCCGGGTGCACATCGATCCCTCGGACGACGGTGCCGCCGTGGTCAACGGGGTGGCCGATCGGGTACGGACCGAGTTGCTGCGCCGGATCGGGCTGGACGACCTTCTGCATCCTGTGTCGGCGTGATGGAACTCGTCGACGTCCACGCGCACTTCCTGCCGCCTGGCTATGTTGCAGCGGCCGAGCGGGCCGGACACCAGCGGCCGGACGGGATGCCCGGCTGGCCGGTCTGGTCCGAGCGACGCCATCTCGAGTTGATGGACTCGCACGGGATCGCCCGGTCGCTGCTGTCGGTGTCGTCGCCGGGGGTGCATTTCGGCGACGACTTCCGGGCGCGGGTGCTGGCGCGACAGGTCAACGAGGCGGCCGCTGCGTTGGGCCAGGACCATCCCGGGCGGTTCGGGTTCTTCGCGAGTTTGCCGTTGCCGGATGTCGAGGGGGCGGTGGCGGAGGTCGAGTACGCGTACGACGTACTGGCTGCGGATGGCGTCGTACTGACGAGCAATGCGGGCGGGCAATATCCGGGGGATCCTTCGTGGTCTCAACTCTGGCGGGCTCTGGACGATCGGGCCGCAGTGGTGCTGCTGCATCCGACGTCGCCACCGCAGTGGCGGCAGGTCGCGCTGGATCGGCCGCGTCCGATGATCGAGTTCCTCTTCGACAACGCGCGCGCTGTCGTCGATCTGGTCCTGACCGGGATCCTCGACCGCTACCCACGGATCCGCTTCATCGTCACGCACGCGGGTGGGCTACTTCCCTTACTGGCGGACCGAATCGACGTCTACCAGCAGACGCACGATCCTTCGCTTCCGAGCGTCTCGTCCCAACTACAGACCCTCTGGTACGACGTAGCCGAGACCTCGCCGGCTCACCTGCCGAGCGACCGCCTCCTCTTCGGCACCGGCCACTGCTTCACCCCCACCACCGCCGTCACCAACCAACTAGCCACCCTCGACACTTCCGTGCTGGCCGGCACGACCACCAACGCTCACGAACTCTTCAAGAATGAAGCAGCCTCGGTGGGCCCTGACAGCTCCACCGAGGCTTTTGTTGATTACTCAACAGGCTGAGATCGTACGTTGAAGGTGCCTCCGGTGGGAGGGGCCGTCTCAAAAGAAGTTATCGTTGGCTACTGCAACCAAATGTGGTCCGGGTGAGGCTCCGTCCGTACAGGTCGGAGAGCCGGGCGTCGTCCTCCGCCCCGGGGTAGCTCGATCAGCTGCGCCGGCCGAATCGCGCAGGAGAACGGACCCCCGATGTCTGCCCCCGCAGTAGCACCGCCCTCAGCCGAAGCCCCGGCCACCGCCGTACGGGCCGGTGATCCCGAGCTCACGCACAAGGAGATCCTCGAGATCCTCGTCGGCCTGCTGGCCGCGTTGTTCACGGCGATCCTCAGCTCGACGATCGTCAGCAACGCGCTGCCGACGATCATCGCGGACCTCGAAGGAACCCAGACGCAGTACACCTGGGTGATCACCGCCAGCCTGCTCGCGATGACCGTGTCGACGCCGGTCTGGGGCAAGCTCTCCGACCTGATGAGCAAGAAGCTGCTCGTGCAGCTCGCGATCATCCTGTTCGTGATCGGCTCGGCCCTCGCGGGAATGGCGCACAACGTTCCGTTCCTGATCGGCGCCCGCGTGCTCCAGGGGTTGGCGATGGGCGGCCTGATGGCGTTGGCCCAGGCGATCATCGGCGCCGCGATTCCACCGAGAGACAGAGGCCGGTACTCCGGGTACATGGGCGCGACGATGGCGGTCGCGACCGTGAGCGGTCCGCTGATCGGCGGCGTCATCGTCGACACTTCGTGGCTCGGCTGGCGTTGGTGTTTCTACGTCTGCGTGCCGCTTGCACTGGTCAGTCTGGTCGCGCTGCAGCGCTATCTACATCTGCCGCTGGTCAAGCGTCGCGTGAAGATGGACTATCTCGGCGCGGTCCTGATCGCCGCCGCGGCCAGCCTGCCGCTGATCTGGGTCACCTTCGCCGGCCAGCACTTCCCCTGGTGGTCCCGCGAGACCGCTGAATTCCTTGGCGGTACCGCGCTGTTGGCGATCCTCGCCGTCATCGTGGAGACCAGGGTGAGCGAGCCACTCGTACCGTTGCGAGTGGTCCGTGAACGCACCACCGCGCTGGCGATCCTGGCCAGTCTCGCGGTCGGCGTCGCGATGTTCGGCAGCGCGGTCTTCCTCGGGCAGTACTTCCAGATCGCCCGCGGCTACAGCGCGACCGAGGCCGGGCTGCTGACGATCCCGATGATGTTCGGCTCGTTCCTCGGGTCGGTCGGTTCCGGTCAGATGATCACCCGGTTCGGCAAGTGGAAGCGATACCTCGCCCTTGGCGGGTTGTTCCTGGTCGCCGGTCTCGCGGTGCTCGGCACGATCGACCACACGAGTCCTTACTGGTACGTCGGCCTCGGCATGCTCGGGATGGGCATCGGCATGGGCATGATGATGCAGAACCTGGTCCTCGCCGTACAGAACACTGTCGACGTCAGCGAGGTCGGCGCCGCCAGTGCGTCGGTGACGTTCTTCCGCAGCCTCGGTGGTGCTGTGGGAGTCTCCGTTCTCGGGGCTGTCCTCGCGACTCGGGTGACGGATCTGATCACTTCTAATCTGCGTGATCTCGGTCCGGCCGGTGCTCAGGCGGGGCAGGCGTTGCAGAGCGGATCGGGGACGAGTGTGCTCGATGTCGGGGCGCTTCCGCCGCAGTTGGCGACGATCGTGCGGCATGCGTACGGCGATGCGACCGGGCGCATCTTCCTGATCGCGGCTGCGGCTGCGTTGGTGAGCCTGTTGTCGGTGCTGTTCATCCGCGAGGTGCCGCTGCGAAGGACCGTGGCGATGGCGGACGGCGTACCGGATGGTGCGGCTCCTGAGGGCGGGGTTGATCTGGCTGCCGCGGCCGCGCCAGGTGTGGGCGGGCCGGGGACGGTGCCGGTGGTGGATGACGAGGCTTCGCGGGCTGCGGCGGTGGCGTTGGATGTGATTGCGTCGGCCGAGCGGACGGCGTTGGAGCGGGAGCGGGAAGCGACCGAGCGGGTGAACGCCGCGGCGACGGTGATCCGGCGGATGCGGACCGACGTGGCCGATCTGTTCACGCGGGTGGACCAGCAGATCGCTGAGCTCGAGCAGACGTTGCCGGCGGTGGAGAGCGATCACCCGATGGCGCCGGTGCTGGATGCGCAGCGGGAGCAGGGTGCGCTGGTGGGCGAGCTGCGGCGGTACGAGTTGAGTGTGCTGAGCGCTAGTCAGCGGACGGCTGATCATCTGCGGGAGGTCGCGAAGGCCGAAGCGGACGAGTTGCTGGCGTCGGCCCGGGTCGAGGAGGAGGCGATCCGGCAACGCATCGCGGAGCTCGAAGCCGTCGAGGAGCGCCTACTCGGCGCAGTACGGGACGGTCTTTCGGATACTCCGGCACCTCCTGCCGCGCCGCCGCCTGCCATCACCAACCACCACCGGCCGGAGCACCACCCCAACATCAACCACGGCAACGGGTATCCGGTCCACGAGCAGGAGCGGCAAGCGTTCGGGTGAGCCGGACCGCCAACACTGACCAAGGGGTCGTGGCGGGTGACAGCAGGGCTCGCCAAGCGGTAGGCGGCGGGTGAACGAGCCGTTGGTCAGTGTTGGCGGTCCACCCCGGCGCCCGGGATTGTCGGCTGGAGGTGGGATGCTCTGCGGGCAACGGCGGTAGTGGGAGGCGAGGCGGCGTGGGGCCTTGGGATGTGGATCGGGTGCTGGCGCTTGCGCCGGATGCTGCCTCGGCCAAGGCGGGGCAGGGACAGGCGAAGCCGGCGAAGTGGTCGGAGCTGGGGAGTTCTGAGCGGGCTGTCTGGGGGCTCTGTCAGGGGAGTGGCAAGAAGCCGTACCAGACGATCGTCGACCTGAGTGGGCCTGCGTATCGGTGTAGCTGCCCGAGCCGGAAGTTCCCCTGCAAGCACGCGCTCGGGCTGCTGTTGCTCTGGTCTACCAATGTGCTCCCCTCCAGGACTGAACCAGCTTGGGCTAGCGAGTGGATCGAGGAGCGCGCGAATCGTGCCGAGCGCGCGACTGAGCGGGCGGAGAAGAAGCCGGGCGAGGTCGCGGATCCGCTGGCGGCGCAGCAGCGGGTGGCGCGCCGGGCGGATCGTGTCGCGGGTGGCATGGCTGAGCTGCGCGGTTGGCTGGACGATCAGGTGCGGCAGGGGCTGAGTGGTTTCGAGCAGCGCGGGTACGCCGAGCTGAGCCGCCTCGCCGCACGCATGGTGGACGCGCAGGCGCCTGGCGTGGCGGGTTCCGTACGCCGAGCAGCGGGCGTCGTCGGTCGGGGACACGGTTGGCCGGGCGAACTGCTGGAGGAGCTCTCGCTGATTCACCTGACCGTGTCGGCCCACTCGCGTCTGGCCGAGTTGCCACCGTCGCTCGCCGACACCGTGCAGTCGCGGATCGGCTGGACCGTCGAGACCGCGCGCGTGCTGGCCGAAGGCGAGAAGGTCGAGGACGACTGGCTCGTACTCGGCCGCGTCATCGAGCCCGACGACCACTTGACCGTACGGCGGCTGTGGTTGCGCGGCGCCTCGACCGGACGCCTCGCGCTGATCCTCAACTTCGCCGCAGGTGGTCGCCAGCTCGATCCGCTCCCGGCACGCCCGGGCGAACTCGTCCCTGGCGTGCTCTCCTTCTATCCGGGCGTTCTCCCGATGCGCGCGTTGCTGACCCAGTCGGCGCCACGCCTGCCCGGTCCGCGACCGAGCGGCCTCACTGCGCAACAGGCTCTTGGCCTCGTACGTCGAATCGCTTGCGGCCGACCCTTGGAACGAACGCTGGCCCCTGGTGCTGGCCGACATGCGTCCGGCGCGAAACGGCGACGGGTGGGCTCTCGTGGACGAGACGGGTGGCTTGGAACTCCTGCCAGGGGTCGATCCGTGGAAGCTGCTCGCGGTCTCCGCCGGCAACCCGATCACCGTCGCCGGTGAGTGGAACCGTGCAGGCTTCAAACCGATGACGTGCTGGCACGACGACCGCCCGGTGGTGGTCTCATGAGCCGCCCGGCCGGTGCCCTTGGGTGGGTGGTTTCGTGAGGGGGTGGGACGGGCTGGTCAGCTCGGCGTTGCTGGGGACCGAGCGGCGGCCGGCGCATTTCGACGAGTTGCCGGACGCGATTCGGTCGCAGATCGGCAGCGGTGGATTGCTGGATGCCGCGGCCCTTGCGACCGTTTATCAACGCGCTGGGCGGAAGCCGCTCGAAGGACTGGAGCCGTTGCCGGAGGCTCCTGGTGAGGACAAGCCGTTGCCTCGCCGGGTCGCCATCCGCAGACTGGCGGCGATGCTGGGTGGTTTCCAGGCCGCGGCACTCGGCGAATGGTTGCGAGCTGCTGATGCCCGTGGTTGGGGTGTCCCGCCCGAGCACCTGCCGGCGTTGGCCGACTACGCTCGCGGGCGCTCGGAGTACAGGCCGTTGGTGGTCAAGGCAGCGGGACGTCGCGCGGCCTGGCTGGCGGAGCTCAACCCCGAGTGGCGATTCCTTCACGAAGCCGTTGCTGACAGCAACAACGAGCAGATCTGGACGCACGGCAACGCGCTCCAGCGCAGGAGCTGGCTGCGTGATCTCAGGCGACGCGACCCGGCTGCGGCGCTCGAAGCGTTGCGTGAGGTGTGGCCGAGCGAACCTGCACCGATCCGGCTCGACTTCCTGGCCCTGCTGGCCGACGAACTCTCATTGGCCGACGAGGAGTTTCTCGAAGCAGCGCTGGATGATCGCGCCAAAGAGGTGCGGAGATCGGCAGCGGGATTGCTCGCGCGGTTGCCTGGTTCGCAGTACGGAGAACGGATGGCGGCGCGGGTCTGGGCGCATCTGACGGTGAGCCAAGGCGTGGTCGCCGTGACGCTGCCTTCGCGCGTTGACGAAGCGATGCTGCGGGACGGGATCGATCCGCAGCCGCAGGAGGGAATCGGCAAGCGGGCTTGGTGGTTCCGGCAACTGCTCGCCGCGGCGCCGCTCGCGTGCTGCGACCCCGCGTACCTGACCATGCCCGTCGAGGGTTGTGCGCCTGAGGTGTTGCACGTCGCCTGGGCCGAGGCGGCCGTGCGCGAACGGAACGTCGAGTGGGCGCGGGCGCTGCTGCAGGTCAACGCGTCCACCGGCAACCGGATCGCCGAGCTGCTGCGCGTGCTGCCCGAGGACGAATGGGTGCCCGGCACTCGAGGTGCTGCGGACCCGGGTCGATCTCGCCGAACTGGTCGGCGGATTGCCGGTGCCCTGGCCGGTGCCGCTCGGCGCGATGGTGCTCGACCAGCTGATGAAGGTCGGGACCGGCCGCAGTTGGGCGCGATTGGCGAGTATCGCGGCGCGCGCCGTACCGCCCGAAGTACTGAATCATCCGATCACCCGCGAACCGACAGGTGAGGAAGACACCTGGCGGCTGCGGCTCGTCGAGACCTTGATCTTCCGCCGGGAAATGTACGAGGAGTTGTCATGACTGAAGTACTGCGGCCGCATGCCGAGGACGAGTACGCCGACGAGCTGGCTGCGCTGGTGGCGTCGGACGACCGGACCCGGCCGCCGGCCTGGCGGATGTCTCCGGCCGCGGTGGTGACCTATTTGCTCGGTGGGACTGCCGGGGATGTGGAGATCACACCGAAGTACGTCGGTCCGCGGCGGCTGGTCGAGGTCGCCGTCGCCACGTTGGCGACGGATCGCGCGTTGTTGCTGCTCGGCGTACCGGGTACGGCGAAGACGTGGGTGAGTGAGCACCTGGCGGCGGCGATCAGCGGTGATTCCACCTTGCTCGTGCAGGGGACGGCCGGGACCGCCGAGGAGGCGATCCGGTACGGCTGGAACTACGCGCAATTGATTGCCCAAGGCCCCAGCGAGGCGGCGCTGGTGCCGAGCCCGGTGTTCCGCGCGATGGCGGATGCGAAGATCGCCCGGATCGAAGAGCTGACCCGGATGCCGTCCGACGTCCAGGACGCGCTGATCACGATCCTGTCGGAGAAGACGCTGCCGATCGCCGAGCTGGGCACGGAAGTCCAAGCCCGCAAGGGATTCAACGTCATCGCGACCGCGAACGACCGGGACAAGGGCATCAACGAACTGTCGAGCGCGCTGCGGCGGCGGTTCAACACGGTCGTGCTGCCGTTGCCGGATTCGGCCGAGGACGAGGTGGAGATCGTCTCGCGCCGGGTCGCCCAGCTGGGCTCGTCGCTGGAGCTGCCGCAGCACGACGACGCGCTGGTCGAGATCCGGCGGGTGGTCACGGTGTTCCGCGAGCTGCGGGCCGGGCGGACCGAGGACGGCCGTACTGCGGTCAAGTCGCCGTCCGGGACCTTGTCGACCGCCGAGGCGATCAGTGTGGTGACCGGCGGACTCGCGCTGGCGGCGCACTTCGGGGACGGCGTCTTGCGCTCGTACGACGTGGCGGGCGGCATCCTGGGCGCGGTGGTGAAGGACCCGTCGGCGGACCGGGTGGTCTGGTCGGAGTACCTGGAGACGGTCGTCCGCGAGCGGGAAGGCTGGTCCGACTTCTACCGGGCGTGCCGGGACATCAGCGGATGACCGTTCACCTCTTCGGGATCAGGCATCACGGGCCGGGTCGGCTCGTGCGCTGGCGACTGCGCTGGCCGAGCTGCAGCCGGACATCGTGCTGATCGAGGGGCCGCCCGAGGCCGACAAGATCGTCGAGTTGGCCGCGGACGAGGGGATGGAGCCGCCGGTCGCGTTGCTGGCTTATGCGGTGGACGATTCGACCCGGGCGGCGTTCTGGCCGTTCGCGGTGTTCAGCCCGGAGTGGCAGGCGATCAGGCACGCGCTGGCGGCCGGCGTACCGGTGCGGTTCTGTGATCTGCCGGCGGCCCATCAGTTCGCGTCGTCGGGGTCGGACGGGCGGCGCGGGCTGTCGATCGATCCGCTCGCGACGCTGGCCGAGGCCGGTGGGTACGACGATCCTGAGCGCTGGTGGGACGACGTGATCGAGCATCGGCGCGACGGGGCCGAGCCGTTCACGGTGATCGCCGAGGCGATGGGCGAGCTGCGGATCGACGAGGAGGCGGTCGGGCGGGAGGCGCAGCGCGAGGCCTACATGCGGACGGTGTTGCGGAAGGCTTTGAAAGAAGGCTTCGAGCGGATCGCCGTGGTCTGTGGTGCGTGGCATGTGCCTGCCTTGACGGCACCGTTGCCTCCGGCAACTCATGATGCCCGCATCCTGAAGGGCCTGCCGAAGCGGAAGGTTGCCTGCACTTGGGTGCCTTGGACGCATGGGCGGTTGGCGTCAGCTAGTGGATACGGCGCCGGCGTCACTTCGCCTGGTTGGTATCACCACCTCTTCACGGCACCTGATCAGATCACCACGCGCTGGCTGGCGAAGGTTGCGCAGGTACTGCGGGCCGAGGACCTGCCGGTGTCGAGCGCGCATGTGATCGAGGCGGTCCGGTTGGCGGAGACGCTGGCGGCGTTGCGCGAACGGCCGCTTGCCGGATTGAGCGAGGTCACCGAGGCAACGCGGGCCGTGATGTGCGGGGGCAACGACGTGCTGCTCGACCTGGTGACGCGCGAGGCGGTCGTCGGGGAGCTGCTGGGCGCAGTACCGGCTGCTACTCCGCAGGCGCCGGTCGCGGCGGATCTGGCGGCGCAGGCGCGGCGGTTGCGGATGAAGCGGGACGCGGTCGAGCGCGTGGTCGAGCTCGATCTGCGGAAGCCGAACGATCTGGAGAAGTCCCGGCTGCTGCACCGGCTGCGGATTCTCGGGATCGACTGGGGTGTGCCGACCGCGGACGAGCGGCGCAATCAGGGGACGTTCCGCGAGACGTGGACGCTGAGTTGGGATCCGGGGCTGGAGGTGGATCTCGTCGCCGCGGGTGCGCATGGTACGACGGTGCTCGGTGCGGCGACCGCGACGATGCTGCGCGTCGCGGACGAGTCTGTCGACGTTGGCTGCGGTGACGGCTGCGTTGGAGCGTTCGTTGCTGGCGGATCTTGCCGATGCGTTGCCGGCTTTGCTGGCTGGGGTGGATACGCGGGCCGCGAAGGATGCTGATGTGGGGCATCTGATGGCGGCACTTCCTGCGCTGGCTCGGTCTGCGCGGTACGGGGATGTGCGGGGGAGTTCCAGCGACGGACTCGGATCGGTGGCGAGCCGGATGGTTTCGCGGGTCTGCGCCGGGTTGGCGCGGACCGTGCACGGGCTTGATCCGGAGGCTGCGGCGAAGGTGCTGGAGCTGATCGATGGTGTCCAGGATGCGACTGCCTTGCTGGCGGAGGAGGTTCGGGGCGAGTGGCTGGCGACGCTGGAGGGGCTGAGCGATCGGTCGTCGGTGCCGCCGTTGATCGCCGGGCGGTTGACGCGGTTGATGCTCGACACGTCGCGGGTGGAGGCGCGCGAGGTCGGGCTACGGTTGGGGCGGGTGTTGACGCCCGGTACGCCGACCGGCGACGCGGCCGGGTATATCGAAGGGTTCCTGGCTGGTGGTGGGTTGTTGCTGATCCACGACGAGCATCTGCTGGCGTTGGTGGATTCGTGGCTGGCTGGGATCCGGGACGAGGACTTTGTCGAGGTGTTGCCGTTGCTGCGGCGGACGTTCGGCACGTTTGCGCCGCCTGAGCGACGCTCGATCGGTTCGCGGGCCGCAGTACTGGGTCCTGGTGGACGGATCCGGGTGGTTGCTGAGGACAACGATCTCGACGAAGAGCTGGCGGCGTCGGTGCTGCCGGCTGTCGCTCGATTGCTGGGGGTGTGAGCCGCGTGGAAGAAGAGCGGATGCGGCGGTGGCGTCTCGTACTCGGTAGTGCGGCCGAAGAAGAGACCGGTACCGAGTTGTCGAAGGCTGACAGGTCGATCGACGCGGCCCTGGCGGCACTCTATGACGCTGAGCCTGGTGAGGGAGGGCCGCGCCGATCTGCCGGCCTCGGTTCGTCCGCGCCGCGGGTCGCGCGGTGGTTGGGAGACATCCGTGGGTACTTCCCGAGCACGGTGGTTCAGGTCATGCAACGTGATGCCGTGGAGCGGCTCGGCATCACGCGGATGCTGATGGAGCCTGAGTTGCTGGGGGCGGTTGAGCCCGACGTACACCTCGTGACCACGTTGCTTGCGCTGAACGAGGTGATGCCGGAGGAGACCAAGCAGACCGCGCGGGAAGTGGTCGGCCGAGTTGTTGCCGAGTTGGAGCAGCGTCTCGCCGAGCGGACGCGGGCTGCTGTGACGGGTGCGCTGGATCGTGCTGGGCGGACCGGGCGGCCGCGGCACTCGGACATCGACTGGGACCGGACGATCCGGGCGAACCTGAAGCACTTCTCGCCGTCGCTCGGGACGATCGTGCCGGACCGGCTGGTCGGGTACGCGCGGCGCAACCACAGCGTCCAGCGCGACATCGTGCTGGCGATCGACCAGTCGGGGTCGATGGCGGAATCGGTCGTCTACGCGAGCCTGTTCGGCGCTGTCCTCGGGTCGATGCGCGCGCTGCGGACCTCGCTCGTGGTCTTCGATACGGCGGTGGTCGATCTGACCGATCAGCTGGACGATCCGGTCGACGTGCTGTTCGGGACGCAGCTCGGCGGCGGAACGGACATCAACCGCGCCCTGGCGTACTGCGAAGGGCTGGTCGCGCGGCCGGCCGAGACGGTGCTGGTGCTGATCAGCGATCTGTACGAAGGCGGCGTACGGGCAGAGATGCTCCGCCGCGCCCGCTCGCTGGTCGAGTCCGGCGTACAGGTGATTGCTCTCCTGGCGTTGGCCGACTCGGGCACCCCGTCGTACGACGCAGACAACGCCGCAGCCCTCACCGACCTAGGCATCCCCACCTTCGCCTGCACCCCCGACCTCTTCCCCGACCTGATGGCAGCCGCCATCCGCCACGAAGACATCACCGCCTGGGCCGCCACCAACCTTTCCGACTGAAATCCGATGGCGGGGTGGGGGTTGGTGTGGTGCGCTGGTGGGGTGAAGGTTTCGGGGGTTGAGGTGGCGGAGTATGGGCGGGCGCTGGAGGTTTGGGAGGCGTCGGTGCGGGCGACTCATGAGTTTGTGAGTGAGTCGGATATCGAGATCTTTCGGCCGTTGGTGCTGGGTGGGTTCGGGGAGATCGAGCATCTGGCGGGGCTGCGGGATGAGGGCGGTCGGCTGGTGGGGTTTGTGGGGGTGGCGGAGGGGAAGGTGGAGATGTTGTTTCTTGATCCGCCTGCTCGCGGCCAGGGTGGTGGGAAGCTGTTGCTCGATCATGCGATCAGCAGCCTCGGTGCCACCAGCCTGGACGTGAACGAACAGAACCCGCAGGCAGTCGGCTTCTACCTCCACCAGGGCTTTCGGGTCGTCGGGCGCTCGGAGCTGGACGGGATGGGTAAGCCTTACCCCCTGCTGCACATGTCGCTTTAGTGCTTGGCGTGTGAGGCTGCGACCTGGGCTACGAGGGTGGCGAAGGGCATGTCGAGGGCGGCGTACACGTCGTTCGCCAGCGGGTCGGCGTTGTCGGCGAGGATCTCGACGATCGCGGTCGCGTAGTCGATCGGGATGACGCCGGCCTGCTGGAGGCGGAAGAGGCCGGCTTCGCGCTTCGCCAGCGAGAAGGTGCCGGAGGCATCGATCGCGGCGTACGCCGTGAAGTCTTCCGCGGTCGCGCTGATCGCCGGGAACGCGAGGCAGACCTCGGTCGAGATGCCGCTGACGATCAGCTTCCGCCGGCCGGTCGCGCGGACCGCGTCGGCGACTCGGGCGTCGTCCCACGCGTTGACGCTGGATCGGTCGATCACCTCCAGCTCGGCGGGGAGAACCTCGGCGAGCTCGGGGATCAGGTCGCCCCACATGCTGTCGGTGGCTGTGGTGGTGACGATCAGCGGCAGCCCGAGCACCTGCGCGGACTTCGCCAGCGCGACGACGTTGTGCTTGAGCTCGGCGAGCGGGATGTCGCGGACACCCGTGTAGAGGCCGACCTGGTGGTCGACGAGCAGAACGGCGGCGTTGTCGCGGGTGAGGCGTTCGGTGTAGCGCGTGCTGGGCATTTGCGGAATCTCCTGGAGGTTGTCGTGGTTGAACCCTTTCGACGATATAGTCAGAATCAGTGACTATCAACAGAGCTGACTAAATGGAGTTACGATGAGCACGGTTGAACTGACGCGGTTCAAGGTGGCGGCGGAGAAGACGGGGGAGCTGCTGGCGGCGCGGGTGGAGATGGTGGCGGACTTCGCGGCTGATCGCGAGGGATTCCAGGGAGCGCGGCTGGTTCAGCTGCCGGGTGGTGAGTGGTTGGACATCGTGGACTGGGCGTCCGCCGAGGACTACGCGGCAAGTCGGGCGAAGGGCGCCAACCTGCCCGGTATCGCTCGGTTCTTCGCCGCCATCGATGAGGTCATCAGCGCCGAAGAGGGCGTCACCCAGGACGACTGAGCGCTGGGCGCACTGCCGATTGAGTGTGCGCCGGGGGGGGGTACCTCCAGCCAGGCAGTAGTCCCGATCCCGGGCACCCCACCTCCGGTGCGATGACCGGCTTGAGCGCACCAAGCTCTCAACCCCGGACCCGTTGCCCGACCATTGCCTGGCTGGAGATACCCCCCGGCGCACGCTTCCCCCTCCCAAGGCCGCGTTCACCCGCGTCAGGAGGCGCCGAGCGGGCGGACCCACAGCCGACGAGAGGTCGCAATGGGCAGATCGGGGTGGCGTCAGTCGGCTAGTTCGAGGATGTCGATCTCGGTGCCGGGGTCGGCTTCGGCGAAGCGGAGGGCCCAGCGGACGGCTTCGTCCTTGCAGTCGACGCGGATGATCGAGACCCCGGCGACGAGTTCCTTGGTCTCGGTGAACGGCCCGTCGACGATGCGCGGCGGGCCGTCGGGGAAGGCGATCCTGGCTCCGTGCGAGCTCGGCATCAGGCCCTCCGCCAGCAGGAGCACCCCCGCTTGGCGCATCTCCTCCAGTACGGCGTCCGCTCGCGCGAGCACGTCGGCGTCCGGCGGCAAGCCCGCTTCGAGCTGGTCGTTCGTCTTGTGCAGGAGCATGAACCGCATGAGACAGACCGTAGCCATTCCCCCATCAACTGACCAGCACCGGAGTTAGCGCTGCCCAGAAGTTCTCCGGGATTTCTATCGCGAGCAGGTGCGCTACCTCGGTGATCTCTCGCGGGGTTCTTGCACCGACGACGACGGCCGGTACGGCGGGGTGTCTGAGCGGGAACTGAACAGCGGCGGCCAGCAGCGGTACGCCGTACCGGTGGCAGAGGGTCGCAGCTCGACGCGCGAGAGACGCGGCGGAGGTGCCGCGATGCGTCGGGCGCGCCGCGGCGGGATCGGCGAGGGCGCCGCCCTGGAAGACGCCGGCGGCGAGGATCGGGATGCCGAGGGCCTCGCAGAGCGGGAGGAGGTCGTCGGCAGCGGATTGGTCGAGCAGCGTGTAGCGCCCGGCCAGCAGAATGCAGTCAGGGCCTTCGTGCCGCTGTCGCGCGGATGAAGTCGGCGGCTACGTCGGCGTGGTTGACGCCGAGGGAGAGGGCGCCGATCGTGCCTCGGTCTCGGAGGTCGGTCAGGGCCTGGTAGGCCTCGGTGGAGGCGGTGGGGAAGTCTTGTTCGGGGTCGTGGATGTGCAGGATGTCGATCCGGTCGATCCCCATCCGGGCCAGGCTCTCCTCGAAGGAGCGCAGTACTGCGGCGTACGAGTAATCCAGCCGTGGACCGAGACCTCGAGGCGGCTCGGCCCAGATCGGCTGGATGTCCGGTCCGCCCGGCTCGATCAGCCGCCCGACCTTGCTGCAGAGCACGAACGCATTCCTCGGCCGCCCCCGAAGCGCCAGCCCGGCCCGCTGCTCGGACAGCCCATACCCATAAACCGGAGCGGTATCGAAGAGCCGGATCCCCAGCTCCCAGGCCCGATCGATCGTCGCGATCGCCTGCTCCTCCGGCACCGCCGCGAACATCCCGCCGAGCGAAGCCAGCCCCAACCCCAGCCGACTGACCCGCAACCCCGTCCGCCCAAGCTCCACCATCTCCACGCCAGCACGCTAAAACCCGCCGCCGACAGTTTCCGGGGAAGAGCAGAATGGACCCATGAGCGAGCCTGTGCGAGTGATCCGGGAGGTCGAGCTGATCGCCTCCGATCCGACCAGCGGGATGCTGCGGAAGAAGGCGTTCGAGCTACCGATCCTGTGGGCGGGAAGGGTCGAGACGCTGCCCGGCGCGATCTCCGGCTGGCACCATCACGACCGCAACGAGACCAGCCTGTACGTCGTATCGGGCATCCTCCGCCTGGAATTCGACGGCGGCGACGGCTATCTCGATGCGGTCGCCGGCGACTTCATCCATGTCCCGGCGTTCACCATCCACCGGGAGAGCAACCCGGGCGACGAACCGTCGATCGCGGTCATCGCCCGGGCCGGTGGCGGGATCCCCACCGTCAACGTCGAGGACTTCAGTAACGGTCGAGGATGAGCTGCGTCTTCAGGATGTCGCCGTGGTACAGCCAGCCGTGGGAGTCCGCGACGGCGATCGCGTCGGCGTGTAGCTCAGCCGCGTCGGAGTAACTGTCGGTCTTGAAGGAAAGCTCCACGACGTACTCCGTACCGCTACCGCCCGCGCCCACAACCGGGAGGACCTCGATGCTGGCGTCGTCCGAGCTCTCCCACGCTCCGCCGTAGACCTTGGACGTCACCGGGCCGTGCACGCGGGACGCGGCGAGGGTGTCCTTGCCCCAGTTGCTGGAGTTCCAGTCCTCGAGCTTGCCCGGGATCTCGTTGACCAGCCAGCTGCGACCGGTGTTCGCGGCCGGCATCGACGTACCGGAGTACCCGCTGGCGCTGTGGCTCTTCTCGTTGCTGAAGCTGAGGGTCTGCTTGGCGTAGCCCCAGTCGACCTCGGCCTCGTAGTTGTCGTCGCTGCTGTCGAAGCCCGCGTCGTTGGCCTGGTCCAGCGCGGCGTCGATGTCGCCGCCGGTCACCGGGAAGCGCTTCTTGTAGGTCTCCTCGAAGTCCGAGCCGGACTTGTGCCGGAGCCGGACGTCCCAGCCCTGCCCGCCGAGGGCGAGCGCGCTCGTGTCGTAGTACGAATAGGAACGCGCCTTGGCCGAGCCGGTGATCCCGAAGGCGGACTTCACCGCGGCGGTCGGGTTGTGCGAGGCGTCGAGGGCAGCGACGGTCAGGTTGACCTTCACCTCGTACGACGGGTCGGCGTTCGCCGCGGCGGAGGCCGGCGTGACCTGGGTGAGGAGGGCGAGGACGGAGACAGCGGCGACGGCCGAGGCCCGCAACCGGTTCATGGTGGTCATAACTGACCACGGTCACGGCGCCAGATGGCCGCTAGGGAAAGATCTCGTACGCCGGGAGGGTCAGGAAATCGACATACTCGTCCGCGGTGGCGACATCGACGAAGGTCTTCCGCGCGGCCGCGTAGCGACCCGAGTCGTCGCCGAGCTTCGCGATCTCCTCGTCGGCGATCTGGTTCACCAGCTCGGTGGTCACGGTCGCGCCGGTGTCGAGGACGACCTTGTTGTGACGCCACTGCCAGATCTGGGAGCGCGAGATCTCGGCGGTGGCGGCGTCCTCCATCAGGTTGAAGATGCCGACCGCGCCGGTGCCTTCGAGCCACGCGGCCAGGTACTGGATCGCCACGCTGACGTTGCTCCGCAGCCCGGCCTCGGTCACCTGACCCGGGGTGCCGGCGACGTCCAGGAGCTGGTCGGCGGTGACGTGCACGTCCTCGCGGAGCTTGTCGAGCTGGTTCGGCTTGGAGCCGAGGACCTCGTCGAAGACGGCGCGACAGGTGTCGACCATGCCGGGGTGTGCGACCCACGAGCCGTCGAAACCGTCACCGGCCTCGCGGCGCTTGTCGGCCTCGACCTTGGCGAAGGCCTGCTCGTTCACCGCCGGGTCCTTGCTCGGGATGAACGCCGCCATCCCGCCGATCGCGTGCGCACCGCGCTTGTGGCAGGTGCGGACGAGCAGCTCGGTGTAGGCGCGCATGAACGGCACCGTCATGGTCACCGAGTTCCGGTCGGGCAGCTGGTACTGCGCACCTCGCGTCCGGTACGTCTTGATCACGCTGAACATGAAGTCCCAGCGACCCGCGTTCAGGCCGGCCGAGTGCTCGCGCAACTCGTACAGGATCTCTTCCATCTCGAACGCCGCCGGATACGTCTCGATCAGCACGGTCGCCCGGATCGTGCCGCGCGGCATCCCGAGGAACTCCTGGGCCTTGAGGAACACGTCGTTCCAGAGCCGGGCCTCGAGGTGCGACTCCATCTTCGGCAGGTAGAAGTACGGCCCCTGACCACGGTCGAGCTGCAGTTGCCCACAGGCGACGAGGTAGAGCGCGAAGTCGACCAGCGAACCCGAGGTCCGCTGCCCGTCGACCAGCAGGTGCTTCTCCGGCAGGTGCCAGCCGCGCGGGCGGACCACGATCGTGGCCAGCTCGTCGTCCGGCCGCAGCTCGTACCGCTTGCCGGCCTCGGAGCTGAAATCAATGCGACGCGTCACCGCGTCGAGCAGGTTGAGCTGGCCGCCGATGACGTTCTCCCACAGCGGCGTGTTCGCGTCCTCCTGGTCGGCGAGCCAGACCTTGGCGCCGGCGTTGAGCGCGTTGACCGTCATCTTCCGGTCGGTCGGCCCGGTGATCTCCACCCGCCGGTCCACCAGCCCGGGCGCCGGCTGGGCGACCCGCCAGTCAGGGTCCTCACGAACAGCGGCAGTCTCGGGGAGGAAACCGAGCGTTCCCCCGGCGGCGATCGCGGCGACCCGCTCGCGGCGCTGGCTCGAGCAGCTCCAGCCGCCGACCGTCGAACTCCCGGTGCAGCAGCTCGATCAGTTCCAGCGCCTGCCCGGTCAGGATCTCCTCGGACCGCTCCAGCTCCGGCCCGGCAATCTCGATCGCCACCTGCTCCTCCATCCACCGTCGGTCCCCCCGACGCTAGCCGAGGGCCCCCGCCGCACGCTACCCGAGGGTGGGGAGGACGTCCCGCAGTACCGCGGCATGGTCTTCCGGCTTGGCCAGGCCCATCCCCATCGTGTTGATCCCGAGGTGGGTCGCGCCGAGCGCCCGCCAGCCTTCGGCGTACGACGCCCACTCGCTCTCCGGGACGCGCCCGAGCGACAGCCTCGCCTCGAACCCGATCGACGCCGGATCGCGACCAGCCTGTACGGCGTACGCGCGGACCCGTTCGACCTTCTCCCGTGCTTCGTCACCGGGGTCGAGCTGCGGCAGCCAGCCGTCGCCGATCTCGCCGGTCCGGCGAAGGACGGCCTCGGCGCCGCCGCCGAACCAGATCGGGATGTCCGGCCGCGGCATCGGATTGAGCCCCGCCTCCTCGACCCGGTGGAACGCACCGTCGTACGAGATCACCGGGTCGGCCCAGAGCTTGCGGAGCAGGTCGACCTGCTCGGTCAACCGCGCGCCGCGCTGCGTGAAGGGGACGCCTTGCGCCTGGTACTCGACCTCGTTCCAGCCGATCCCGACGCCGAGGCGCAGCCGGCCGCCGCTGAGCACGTCCACCTCGGCGGCCTGCTTCGCGACGAGCGCGGTCTGGCGTTGCGGCAGGATCAGCACGCCGGTGACCAGCTCGACCGAAGAGGTGATCGCGGCGAGGTAGCCGAAGAGGACGAAAACCTCGTGGAACAAGGACTTGTCGGTGTACCCGGTCCAGCCCGGCCGGTGCTCGGGACTCGCACCGAGCACGTGGTCGTAGGCGAGGATGTGGTTGTAGCCGGCCGCCCTCGACCGTCTCGGCCCAGTGCCGGACGACCGCCGGATCCGCGCCGATCTCGAGTTGCGGGAAGATCGCGCCGATCTTCATGACAGTGCTCCCAGCAGGTCGACGAGTCCTTCGATCGCGAGGTCGAACGGTTCCTGCGAGTTCGCCGCGCGGGCCAGAACATACCCGCCCTGGAGTACTGCGGCGATGGTGGCTGCTGTCTTCGCGGCATCCAGACTCTTCGGATACTCACCGTTTTCCTTGCCTGAGGCAATGACCTCGCTCAGTCGCGACCGAAGCCACTCGAACGTCTCGGCGACGGGCGCCCGCAGTACGGGATCTGCCATCACGTCGGGATCGGAGGTCAGGCGGCCCATCCGGCAGCCCTTCAGTACCTCCCGATCGCGGTGCAGATAGGCAGTGATCCGCTCCGTCGCGGTGCCGTCGGCGAACTGCTCCTCGGCGGCAGCCCGCAGCTCGGCGCCGGACCGTTCGATCGCCGCCTTCGCGAGCTCGGCCTTGCCGCTGAAATGGTGGTACATGCTGCCCTGTCCGGCGTCGGCCGCGACCTGGATCGCCTTCGGCGAGGTCCCCACGTACCCGCGCTCCCAGAGCAGTTCCTGCGTACTCCGGATCAACCGCTCCACCGTCTCCACGCCAGCCACTGTACCCACCTGTAGGTACAGCCGAATGGCTTCCGCGGGGGCAACCCGGCTAGGCTCGGTCGGCATGAGCATCAGCGTCGCGATCGCCGTCATCACCTTTCGGCGACCTGATCTGCTGAAGGACCTGCTGGCCAGCCTGCAGGCGCAGGAGCTGCCGGCCGACAGCGACTTCGCCGTCCGGATCGTCGTGGTCGACAACGACGCCGAGGGCTCGGCGGCCGAGGTGATCGCGGCAGCGCGGCGGCCGGTACCCGATCGAGACGGCGATCGAGCCCGAGCCCGGCATCCCGTTCGCCCGGGAGAAGTCGGTCCAGCTGGCCTGGAACGACGACGCGCTGATCTTCGTGGACGACGACGAGGTGGCGCCGCCCGGTTGGCTCGCGACCCTGCTCGGCGCGTGGGAGAAGACCCGCGCCGATGTGGTGACCGGCCCGGTGCAGGGCATCCTGCCGGCCGACGCGCCCGCGTGGAACCACTACAGCGATGTCCACTCGTCAGTCGGCAAGCACGCCACCGGTGACCTGCTCAACAAGGCCTACACGAACAACACCCTGGTCGCCCAGCGCGTCTACCACGACGTCAAGCCGGCCTTCCATCCCGCTTTCCGCTACACGGGTTCAAGCGACCTGCACTTCTTCCTGCGCGTCAACCAGGCCGGCTACCGGATCGTCTGGTGCGAAGAGGCCCGGATCCAGGAAGACGTACCAGCTTCCCGTACGACGTTGCGCTGGTTGTTCCGGCGCGCCTTCCGGTCCGGCAGCGGCGACACGATCAGCCGGTTGCTGATCCGGCCCGGCGCCGCCAGCTACCTGAAGGTCCTGGCCTATGCTCTGGCGCGGATCGCCTCGGCCTTCGTCTACGGGCTCGGCGGTCTGGTCACCTTCCGGAAGACCTACCTGCTGAAGGCCGTCCGCCGGTTCTTCTCGGGCATCGGCAGCCTCGCGGGCATAGTAGGGATCAACCATGACGAGTACCGGGAACGGCACCGACCAGACGGTGGCGACGCTGTGTCAGGCGATCTGGCAGGTGGAGCGGGAGCTGGATCTGCTGAACTGGCGGATCCAGAAGGCGCACCCGTGGCCGATCATCCGGATGCGCGTCTTTCATGAGCTGAGCAAGCGCACCGGCATCCACGGCGAACCCCACCCGGTACGCCGTACGCGGGGCGACCAGCTGCGGTTGATCGGCAAGCACGTGACCGGCGTGGCCACCCGCAACCCGTTCCTCGCCAAGGGACCCGTCGACTCGCTGGTGGTTCCGCATCCGCGCAAGCCGGGCGGGATCGAGATCTACACCGATGCGCTGCGGGCCGAGCTGGGCTCGTCGGCGCTCGTGCTCGACTCGGGCATCAACGGGACGCCGCTGCCGCGCAGTACGAATCTCGACTTCTTCACGTCCGCGGCCGGCGCCGTGCGCAGTCGGTTGGTGGACGAGCGCAGCCGGAAGATCGCCGATGCACTGGAAGCGTTGACCGGAGTGAAGGTGCCGATCGCAGCGCTGGTCGCTCGCGAGGTGCCGAAGCATCTGCGGTTGCGGGCGCTCTACCGGACGCTGCTGAAGCGGCGGGGGATCAAGACGGTGTACGTCGTGGTGGCGTATTTCCACCAGCACATCGTCGGAGCTGCTCGTGATCTCGGGATCCGCGTGGTGGAGCTGCAGCATGGCGCGATCTCGCCGTTCCACCTGGGGTACAGCTATCCAGGTCGGCCGGTGGTCGCGGATCAGCCGGACGAGCTGTGGTGCTTCGGGTCGTACTGGACCGACGTCGCGGAGTTGCCTGCTGGGATGACGACCGCCGTTGCGGGTGCGCCCTTCATCCAGCCGTTGTCGGATGCCGAGGTCGCGGCCAAGGAGTCGCAGCGGGTGGTTTTCCTTTCCCAGGGGACGATCGGGCCGTCGCTGTTCGAGTTCGCGGCGTCCTTGGCGGCCGCGCGCCCGGAGTACGAGGTCGTGTTCCGGCTGCACCCGAGTGAGCATGCGTCGGACTACTCGGCGCGGCCCGGGGTGCGGATCTCGGCCGGGCCGGGCGAGTCGACGCTGGGGTTGCTCGCGTCGGCGGGCTATCAGGTCGGCGTTGCGACCACCGCGCTCTTCGAGGGCATGGTGCTCGGCTGCCGGACCGTGGTGGCCCAGCTGCCGGGACACGAATACCTGCTCCGGGTGGTCGAGCGCGGCGACGCAGTACTGGCCGATTCGCCGGCCGCGCTCGCCGAACTGTTGCCTGCAGCACCTATCTGTCCCGACAGCAGCGCCTACTACGCTCCCGACAACCTTGCCGCTCTCCTCAAGTAGGCCTACTTGTTGATCTCGGCCTGGAGGGTTTTGGCGTCGGGGGCTATCTCGGCGTAGACGCCGGGGTAGTTGGGTTCGGCGCAGCCCTTGCCCCAGGAGACGGTGGCGAGTAGGCGGCCGTTGAGGACGAGGGGGCCGCCGGAGTCGCCCTGGCAGGCGTCGCCGGTGCCGTCGAGATAGCCGGCGCAGACGTTGGAGGCGGCGGCGTACCCGTTGCCGACGTACTCCTTGTTCGCCAGGCAGGTCGCGTCGCCGAGGTCGGGGACGGCGATCTTCTGCAGGGTGTCGTCGGGTCCGGTGCCGTTGGTGGCGCCCCAGCCGTAGACCGTCGGGACGACGCCCTTGCGATCCGCCTTGCCGCTGGTCTCCAGCCGGAGCACCGGTACGCCGGTCATCGGCCGGGAGAGCGTGAGGATCGCGAAGTCGTGGTGGTTGTCGGTCTGGTTGTACCCGGGGTGGATCCAGATGCTCTTGATCCCCGAGGTCCGGCCGGTCCCGACATCGTTCAGGTCCGCACGACCCTGTACTGCGGTGTAGGTGGCGGCGGGTTTGATCATGCAGTGCGCGGCCGTGATGATCTTGTTTGCCCGGACCAGCGCGGCCCCGCACCAGCGCCCGGTCGGATCCGACCCGGTGGTGTTGGCCAGCGAGATCGCCCACGGTGCCTCGGTGGTGCTCGCCAGGGTGCCGCCGATGATCATCGGCCGGTCCTCCCGGCTGGTTGTCGCTGCCGCCGCCCCCGCCGAAGCAAGGACCAGTACACCCGCGATCACCGCGGCCCGAGTAAACATGCGCCCGAACCTACTCCACGTGACCGACCGATCGCGGTAAGTCGCGCCGGAGCAGCGTCACGCCGAGTGCGATCGTCCAGACGCCCCAGGCCGTGCTGCCGAGCAGTCCGGCGAGCTCCCAGACCGGAAAGCCCGGGATCGCCGTCGCGAGTACGTCGCCCTGGTTGAGCAGGTAGACCACGCTGACGACCAGGCCGGCGATCCCGATCCATCGCCGGCCCGTGCGGAGCAGGACGACACTGACGCCGATGCTCCAGAAGATCGCGAGCAACTGACCGAGATGCTCGCCGAGCAGGGCGCCGCCGAACTGATGTTGAGCGGTCCAGGCTGCCGCGATCGCAGGGTCCCCGTCGGTGTAGGCGCGTGCCAAGGGTGGAACCACGAAAACCCAGCGCAGGAAGCCGATCGTCGACAACAGCACCGACGCGGCGCCGAGCCAGGTAGCGACCTTCAACAACGGATCGTCCCGGCGACCAATTGCCCAGGGCAACAAAAGGATCGGGATCGCCAGCAGGGCGTAGGTCCACGCGGTCGCGAACCAGGTCCAGATCAGGCCGGTGCCGCCCGCACTGAAGGCCGGCAGGACGACGTCGGCCGGCTCGCGCAGGATGTCCGGCCAGTCGAAGCTCGCCGAGAGCACGCTCGCGGCCACCCCGAAGGAGAGCGCGGCGGCGATGAACAGTGATCCGGTGGTGCGGCGGAGCGACATGATTTCTCCTCAGAAATTGTACGGCGTACAGAATCTGTACGGTGTCCAAATAATGTACGCTGTGCAGAGATCCGTCAAGAGGAGGTTTCGTGGCAGCAGCGAAGCGGGGCCGGCCGGGGCCGCGCCGGGCCCTGACCGAGGACGAGATCCTGGATGCGGCGCTCGCGCTGCTGGACGAGGGCGGCGCTGCCTCGATCCGCGGGATCGCGGCGAAGGTCGGGGTCGCGCCGAATGCGATCTACACCTACTTCGCGGACAAGGCCGCGGTGGACAAGGCGCTGGTCGAGCGGCTGCTGGACGCGACCGAGGTGCCCGGATTCGCTGATCGGGACCGGCCTTGGCGGGATCGGATCGAGGCGCTGGCGGTGGACATCCGCGAGCGGCTGGTCGCGCACCCGGGTGCTGCCGCGCTGCTGATGAGCGGGCCGATGGACGGGCCTCGGACGACCGCTCTCAACGAGGAACTGCTCGAGTTGCTGATCGGTGCCGGGATCGCGCCGGCCGACGCCTCGCGGGCGACGTACCTGCTGATCGTCTACGTCCTCGGCTCGATCGCCCTCGAGGTCGCGGACGAGCCGGGGCCGGGGCGGCTGCCGGCCGAGGAGACGCGGATCGCCAACCGGCAAAGGGTTTTCGACCAGATCCCGGCCGAGGTCTTCCCGCGCTCGGCCGCGGCGGCGGCCACGATGGCGACGTACATCTCGACCGAGCAGTACCTGTGGGGCCTGCGCCGGCTGCTCGACGGAATCGCTCCGCTGCCATAAGTAGCAATACTCAGGCGCTTTAAACAACTTCTCTGTAATACTCGCCGTCGGCCCGCTTAGCCGCTGTGAGGAGCTTTGTTGTGAGGTTGTGGAAATTCGCCCTGCCCGTTGTGGTGCTGGCGACTGTGGTGACCCCTGCTCAAGGGGTCAGCGAACAGACGGTCTCGTACCGCGGATACCAGGTGACCGTGCCGGCTAGCTGGCCCGTCGTCGACCTGGCCAAGGACCCGACCGCCTGCGTCCGGTACGACCGCCCGGCGGTCTACCTGGGTGCCAGTACTGCGCAGGCCAACTGCCCGGCGCACCTGGCCGGTCGCAGCGAAGGCATCGTGCTCGAGCCGCTCACCAAGGCGGCGCGCTCCACCGACGGTGAGCTCCAGGTGGCCGCGCAGGACGCCGGCGTACTGGCGACCGCGTACTACGCGCCTGGCGGCGAGCAGGCCGCCCGCAAGGTCCTCGGCACCGGCCAGGTGACCTCCAAGTCGTTCCGTACGGCGGTGACGCCCAAGGTCGCCGCAGCGTCGATCGTGGCCACCGGAGCGCTCACCGGACTCGCCTTCGACACCTGCGCGGCACCGAGCCAGACGGCGATGAACGCGTGGGCCGGTTCGGCGTACAAGGCAGTCGGCATCTACATCAGCGGCGGGCTGCGCGCGTGCGGCCAGCCGAACCTCACCCAGGACTGGGTCGTCGCGAACGCTGCCAACAACTGGCAGTTCCTGCTGATCGACGTGGGCATGCAGGCGCCCTGCACCACCTACAAGAGCAAGATGTCCGCCGACCCGGCGACGGCTCGCAACCAGGGCCGGACCGCGGCAGCCGGCGCTATCACCGCGGCAACGGCGCTGGGCTTCACGCAGCGTTCGCGCGATCTACAGCGACATCGAGACCTACGACAACCGGATCGCCACCTGCAAGGCGGCAGTGCTGTCCTACCTGAGCGGCTGGACGACCGAGCTGAACAGCCGCGGCTGGGTGTCCGGCGCGTACGTCGGCGCTGCCTCCGGTGGCGCCGACCTGAACAGCGCCTACAACAACACCGCCTACAGCCGGCCGGACAACATCTGGTTCGCCCGCTGGAACAACGTTGCCGACACCAACGACGACGGCACCGCAGTACATCTCGAGCACCAACTGGACCAACTCCCAGCGGGTGCACCAGTACGCAGGTGAACCAGTCGGAGACGATCAACGGCGTCACCATGAGCATCGACCGCAACGCGGTGAAGCTGACCCCGCCGCCCGCAGCACTGACCGCCTTCACCGGCACCGGCGCCTCTGGTTCCGCAGCACTCCGCTGGACCGTCCCAGCCGGTACTACGCTCGGCCAGGTCGTCGTACGCCGCAACACGGGCGCCACTCCGCCTGGCCTGCCAGGACGTCGGTACTGCGGTCTACGCGGGAACAGCAGCTTCCACGACGGCCACCGGCCTCGCCAACGCCACCAGTTACGCGTTCCGCGCCTGGGTGAAGGACAGCACTGGCAAGTTCGGCCCTGGAGTCGACTTGCGGCCTCACCGGCACCGGCTCCACGATCGCGGCCAGCTCTGCGTCGATCCTCTGGAACACCTCGACCACCCTCTACAGCCGGGTGACGCAGGTCGACACGGCCGGCTCGGTTGTCGGCGTACCGATGACTCTCTACGCGCGGCCGAAGAACGGCACGACCTTCACTGCGGTCACTACGACCACGTCGAGCGCCACTGGCTCGGTCAGCGCCGTAGTGAAGCCGACGGTGTCCACCGTCTACGTCTGGGGCTACAACGGCTCATCCACGTTGCTGGGCTCGCGGAGCGGCAGCCTCACCGTGGAGGTCCGTCCGACGATCACGGCGAACCTCACCGCGGCCACCATCAACCTCGGCGCCAGCACCTCGTTCTACGGGTACATGCGCCCGCAGCACCCCGGCACCACGGTCTACCTGCAGCGCCAGAGCGGCACCACCTGGCCGATCGGTCGCCACCACCAAGCTGAACACGACCGGCAACTACGCCTTCGGCATCAAGCCAACTGCTCGCGGTACCTACAACTACCGCGTCGTCTGGCTAGCCGACGCCGACCACGCCACCACGGTGAGCGCTACGAAGGTTGTCACCGTGAAGTAAGTCAGCCGAGAGTGAACTTTCGGCACGAAAAGCTGCCGCGGTTCTTCGTCAGGGGGTAGGGGTGGGTACCGTCGTCGGGTGCAGAAATGGCCTGGTCGTCCCTATCCCCTCGGAGCCACGTACGACGGCTCCGGAACGAACTTCGCGCTGTTCTCGGAGGTTGCCGAACAAGTTGACCTGGCGCTGATCGGCGACGACGGTGCCGAGCAGCTGGTCCAGCTGACCGAGGTGGACGGCTTCGTGTGGCACGCCTACCTGCCCGCGGTCCAGCCCGGCCAGCGCTACGGCTTCCGGGTGCACGGGCCGTACAACCCCGCCGAGGGACACCGCTGCAACCCGACCAAGCTGCTGCTCGACCCGTACGCGAAGGCCATCGACGGCCAGGTCGACGCCGATGAGTCACTGTTCAGCTACCGGTTCGCCAAGCCGGACGAGCTGAACACGATGGACAACCGTGACCACACCATGCTGTCGGTCGTCACCAACCCGTTCTTCGACTGGGGCAACGACCGGCCGCCGGGCCACGACGTACCACCAGACGGTGATCTACGAGGCCCACGTGAAGGGCCTGACCAAGACCCACCCGGGCGCTGCCGGAGGAGATCCGCGGCACGTACGCCGGGATGGCGCACCCCGCGATCATCGACCACCTCAAGGACCTCGGGGTGACCGCGGTCGAGCTGATGCCGGTGCACCAGTTCGCCCAGGACGGCCACCTGCAGGAGCGCGGGCTGTCGAACTACTGGGGCTACAACACGATCGGCTTCTTCGCCCCGCACAACGCCTACTCGTCCAACGGCACCCGCGGTCAGCAGGTGACCGAGTTCAAGACGATGGTGCAGGCGCTGCACGAGGCGGACATCGAGGTGATCCTCGACGTGGTCTACAACCACACCGCCGAGGGGAACGAGTTCGGTCCGACGCTGTCGTTCAAGGGCATCGACAACGCGGCGTACTACCGGCTGGTGGACTCGGACAAGTCGCACTACTACGACACCACCGGCACCGGGAACAGCCTGCTGATGCGGCACCCGCACGTGCTGCAGCTGATCATGGACTCGCTGCGCTACTGGGTGACCGAGATGCACGTGGACGGGTTCCGGTTCGACCTCGCGTCGACGCTGGCCCGGCAGTTCCACGAAGTGGACCGGCTGTCGGCGTTCTTCGACCTGGTCCAGCAGGACCCGGTGGTCAGCCAGGTGAAGCTGATCGCGGAGCCCTGGGACGTCGGCGACGGCGGCTACCAGGTCGGCAACTTCCCGCCGCTGTGGACCGAGTGGAACGGTAAGTACCGCGACACCGTGCGCGACTTCTGGCGGGGCGAGAAGTACACGCTGGCCGAGTTCGGCTCCCGGCTGACCGGCTCGTCGGACCTGTACCGCGACGACAGCCGCCGGCCGCTGGCGAGCATCAACTTCATCACCGCCCACGACGGGTTCACGCTGCGCGACCTGGTCTCGTACAACGAGAAGCACAACGACGCCAACGGCGAGGGCGGCAACGACGGCGAGAGCCACAACCGGTCCTGGAACTGCGGCGCCGAGGGCCCCACCGACGACCCCGAGGTGTCCAAGCTGCGGGCCAAGCAGCAGCGCAACTTCCTCACCACGCTGCTGATCTCGCAGGGTGTGCCGATGCTCGCGCACGGCGACGAGCTGGGCCGGACCCAGTCGGGCAACAACAACGTCTACTGCCAGGACAACGAGCTCGCCTGGGTGAACTGGGATCTCACCGAGGAGCAGAAGGACCTGCTGGAGTTCACCGGCAGCCTGGTCCGGCTGCGCAACGAACACCCGGTACTGCGCCGTCGCCGGTTCTTCCACGGCGATCAGGGAGTCGACGGTCTCGGCGACCTGGTCTGGTTCACCCCGGCCGGCCAGGAGATGCAGGACAGCGACTGGAGCCGGGACGACGCCCGTGCCGTGTCCGTGTTCCTCAACGGCGACGCGATCTCCGAGCCGGATCCGCGCGGCGAGCCGGTGGTGGACGACTCGTTCCTGATCCTGCTCAACAGCAACTACGAGGCGCAGGAGTTCCTGCTGCCGCCGAAGGAGTACGGCGACACCTGGACGGTGGTGGTGGACACCATCCGGCCGACCGGCCGGGCCGACGAAGAGGAGCACGTCGCGGGCAGTACCGTCCGGATCGAAGCGCACGGCACGCTTGTTTTGACCCGGCCGCGACAGGGCACTGCATGACGGTGCCGCCACCTGCCCTGCCCTCCGGCCACCGGCCGCAGCCGGTCTCCGCAGGCGACCTACCGGCTGCAGGTGCATGCCGGGTTCGGGTTCGACGACGCCGCCGAAGTGGTCGGTTACCTGCACAGCCTCGGGATCTCGCACGCGTACCTGTCCCCGATCCTGCAGGCCGCGCCCGGCTCCACCCATGGGTACGACGTGGTCGACCACAGCAGGTTGTCGGAGCCGGCCGGTGGCAGGCCCGCCTTCGACCGGCTGGCCGCGACGCTGGCCGAGCATCGGATGGGGGCGATCGCGGACGTAGTACCGAATCATGTCGCTGTTCCGACGCCGGCGCGGTTGAACGCGGCGTTGTGGTCCGTACTGCGGGACGGTCCGAGCTCGCCGTACGCGGAGTGGTTCGACGTCGACTGGGGTGCTGGGAACCAGCCGCTGCTGATGGCAGTGCTCGGACAGCGCATCGGCAAGGTGCTGGGCGACGGCGAGTTGTCCGTGGACGGCGACGTACTGCGGTACTACGAGCACGAGTACCCGCTGCGGCCCGGCACCGAGACGCTGCCGATCGCCGAGCTCGTCACCGAGCAGTGGTACCGCCTGGCGCACTGGCGAGTCGCTGACGAGGAGCTGAACTACCGGCGCTTCTTCGACGTCGACACGCTCGCCGCTGTCCGGGTGGAGAACCAGGAGGTCTTCGAGGCCACCCACAAGCTGCTGTTCGAGCTACTGCACGAGGGGAAGCTCAACGGCTTCCGCATCGACCACCCGGACGGTCTTGCTGATCCCCGCGGCTACCTGCGTCGCTTGGCCGAGCGCACCGGCGGTGCGTGGGTCGTGGTCGAGAAGATCCTCGAAGGTGACGAGGAGCTGCCGCCCGACTGGCCGTGTGCCGGCACGACTGGGTACGACGCGCTGCTGCGAGTCGGTGGGCTGTTCGTCGACCCAGCGGGTGCTGCGCCGCTGGCTGCGTTCCACTCGGAGCTGACTGGCGAGCCGGCCGACTTCGCGCCGGTGGTGGAGCAGGCGAAGCGTGAGGTCGTGAAGCACGGCCAGTACGCCGAGGTGCACCGCCTGGTGGAGCTGCTGGCCCGCATCTGCCAGGACGACGTGCGGCTGCGCGACCACACCCGGCGGGCGTTCCACGAGGTCGTGGTCGAGCTGCTGGTGAACTTCGACCGCTACCGGGCGTACGTCGTACCGGGGGAGCAGCCGCCGCATACCGCAGTACAGGCTCTGGATCATGCGGTCGAGCTGGCTCGGCGCAATCTGGATGATGAGCAGCAGGAGACGCTGGAGCTGGTCCGGGATCTCCTGCTGGGCAGGGAAGCCGGTACTGCGAGTCGGATCGACGAAGACGCCAGGCACGAGCTGATCGTGCGGTTCCAGCAGACCTGTGGGCCGGTGATGGCGAAGGGGATCGAGGACACCGCGTTCTACCGGTGGTTCCGGCTCTCGTCGCTGAACGAGGTCGGCGGGGATCCCGCGCACTTCGGGGTCTCGCCGGAGGAGTTCCATGCGTTTTCCGGCCGGTTGAACCAGCACTGGCCGCGGACGATGACCACGCTCTCCACGCACGACACCAAGCGGTCCGAGGACGTGCGCGCCCGGCTGGGTGTGCTCTCGGAGCAGCCTGCGGCGTGGGCCGAGGTGGTGCGGTCCTGGCGTTCGATGTCGGCGGATTATCGCGACTCGGCGCTGGATGGCAGCACGGAGTACCTGGTGTGGCAGACGTTGTTCGGCACCTGGGACGACGGGCCGCTGGCCGAGGACCGGTTGCAGGCCTATCTGCAGAAGGCGATCCGCGAGGCGAAGCGCCATACGAGCTGGACGTCGCCGGACTCGGAGTACGAGGCGGCCGTCGCTGCCTTCGCCAGTGGGGTCCTGGCTGACGAGGCGCTGCTGGAGTCCGTACGCCGGTTCGCTGACGGGCAGACCGAGTATGTACGGGCAGCGACGCTCGGGCAGAAGCTGGTGCAGCTCACGATGCCTGGTGTACCAGACGTCTACCAGGGCAGCGAATTCGTGGACCTGTCGCTGGTCGACCCGGACAACCGGCGGGCGGTCGACTACTCGTATCGCATTGCTCGGCTGGCCCGGCTCGACAGTGGGGCTCATCCGGATGGGCTGGCTGACGAGAAGCTGCTGGTGACTTCACGGGCGTTGCGGCTGCGTCGGCAGGAGGCAGAGGCGTTCGCGGGGAGCTACAAGCCGCTGCCGACCTCCAGTGGGCACGCAGTCGCGTTTGCTCGTGGGGATGCTGCAGTGACGATCGCTACTCGGCTGCCGGTTGCTCTGTATCGACTGGGTGGGTGGGGCGACAGCACCGTCGTACTGCCTGACGGGAACTGGCAGGACGTGTTGACCGGGCGTCCGGTGGGTAGTGGAGCGGCTCGAATCCATGAGCTGCTGGCCGAGCTTCCGGTGGCGTTGCTGGCAAGGAGCTGACTTGTTTACTGTCTGGGCGCCTAGTGCTTCGACTGTGTCGCTGGTGCTCTCGGGCGGTGCTGCCGTGCCGATGCAGCGTGGTGACGGCGGTTGGTGGTCGGTAGAGGCAGAAGGGACGGACTACGCGTTCTCTGTCGACGGCAGTGACCCGATGCCCGATCCGCGGAGTCCTTGGCAACCGGACGGCGTCCACGGCTTCAGCAGGGTCTTCGACTCCTCCCGCTTCGCTTGGAGCGACGGTGACTGGGCCGGGCGCGACGTACGAGGTGCTGTCTTCTACGAGCTTCACCTGGGGACCTTCACTCCGGAGGGGACGCTAGAGGCTGCTGCTGGACACCTGGACTATCTGGTGGCGCTCGGTGTCGAGGTGGTTTCGCTGCTGCCGGTTGCTGCGTTCCCCGGGCGGCATGGCTGGGGCTACGACGGGGTGGACCTGTACGCCGTCCATGAGCCGTATGGCGGACCTGAAGCGCTGCAGCGTTTCGTCGATCAGTGTCATGCCGTCGGGCTCGCCGTGTGTCTGGACGTGGTCTACAACCATCTCGGACCGAGTGGGAACTACCTGGACTCGTTCGGGCCGTACTTCACCTCGCGGCACACCACGCCGTGGGGACCGGCGGTCAACCTGGATGACGAGGGCAGTCACGAGGTACGCCGGTGGATCTGCGACAACGCGCTGCGCTGGTTCCGCGAGTTCCACGTCGATGCCTTGCGGCTGGACGCAGTCCACGCGCTGGTCGACGACAGCCCGGTGCACTTGCTGGCGCAGCTGTCTGACGAGGTGGCCGCGTTGGCTGCCGAGCTGGGCCGGCCGCTGGGGCTGGTGGCGGAGTCGGACCTCAACGACCCGCGGATGGTCGAGCCGGTGGCCGAGGGCGGGCTCGGGATGACTGCACAGTGGAGTGACGACTTCCACCACGCGTTGCACACTCTGCTGACCGGTGAGGTGGCCGGGTACTACGTGGACTTCGGCGAGCCGGGGGTCTTTGCCAAGACGCTCACGCAGGTGTTCTTGCACGACGGGTCGTACTCCACCTTCCGCGGGAAGGACTGGGGACGGCCGGTGGATCCTGCGCGGCACCGCGGCTGGGAGTTCCTCGCGTACACCTCCAACCACGACCAGGTGGGGAACCGGGCGCTGGGCGACCGGCCTGCGTTGACGCCGGGGCAGTTGGCGATCGGGGCCGCGCTGGTGATCACCTCGCCGTACACGCCGATGCTGTTCATGGGTGAGGAGTGGGGCGCCTCGACGCCCTGGCGATTCTTCACCGACCACAGTGAGCCCGAACTGGCGGACGCAGTACGGACCGGGCGGCGGCGGGAGTTCGCGGCGTACGGGTGGGACGCTGCGGAGATCCCCGACCCGCAGGATCCCGAGACGTGGCGGAGCTCGGTGCTGGACTGGAGCGAGGTCGATGCCGAGCCGCATGCCGAGTTGCTGCGGTGGTACCGGGATCTGCTGGCGTTGCGGGCGCGGAACGAGGATCTGCGGAACGACCGGCTGGACTCGGTCGGGGTGGTCGCGACGGAGTCCTGGCTGGTGGTGAGTCGCGGGTCCTTGCGGGTGGTGGTGAACCTCGCTCCGGAGATCACGGAGATCCCGCTGGACGGCGTACCGGCGTACGAGGTGATGTCCTTCGGAACGCCCGAGGTGGTCGCTGAGAGTGTTCGCCTCTCAGGACACAGCGTTGTCATCTTCGCGGTGTGAAGTAAAGCGTTTGAGATCTCGCTGAAATCCCTTTGTGGGTTGAAAAGTCTGGACAAACCGGCTCTTTTCCGGCGAATGAGTCCGTTTGTCGTGGGTACTTCAAGAATCGCTTGTATTTCCGGTGCTCGGTGACGGACTGTGGACAAGGCATCGCACGTCGCGGGGGTTGACGGGAGGACATCAATGGCAGTCGGAGGCGTCGACACTTACTACGACTACGAAGAAAAGCAGTGGAAGAGCAGGAGACTGGGCGGCGGACCCATCCGCCGAGGCCCGGTCTGCCCGGCCCCACGCACCACAGACCACCCACCCACAGACCGCCGCCCCCGGGACCACAAGTCGAAGGACACCAAGGTCCCGAGCTGACCCCTCGTTCCAGCATCTTCCGCCCCACCCCGAGGTCGTCTGCGGGTAGTGGCTAGGTGGTGGCGGCCGTGAGGACGTCTGTGGGGAGTAGTTGGCGGAGTTCGTCGGTGGTGGGCATGCGGCCCAGTGCCCGGAGGCGCTGGGACTGGGCTTTGCGCATGCCTTCTACCAGGCGGCGGGCTTCGCGGGCGTTGCCGAAGTTGGGGCCGTGGGCGATCCGGTCGTAGTACGCCGTGAGCGGTGGGCCCGCGGCCGGGTCCAGGAGGTAGTCGCCGCCTGCCACCATCCGGTCGGTGATCAGCAGGAGTTCCTCGGCGCTGTAGTTCTCGAACTCGATGGTCTTGGAGAACCGGGAGCCCAGACCGGGGTTGGCAGCCAGGAAATCGTTCATCTCGTGGGTGTAGCCGGCCACGATGATCGCGATCTCGTCGCGGTGGTCCTCCATCAGCTTCACCAGCGCGTCGATCGCCTCCTGCCCGAAATCGCCGCCGGTCCCGGCCGAGCGGGACAACGTGTAGGCCTCGTCGATGAAGAGCACGCCACCGAGTGACTTCTCGAAGACCTGCGCGGTCTTCTCCGCGGTGTGCCCGATGTACTGACCGACCAGATCCCGGCGGGACACCTCGGTGAAGTCACCCTTCGGCAGCACGCCGAGCGCCTTGAGCAGCTTCCCGTACAGCCGCGCCACGGTCGTCTTCCCGGTCCCGGGCGCGCCCGCGAAGATCAGGTGATGGCTCACCGCGCCGACCGACAGCCCGGCGGACCGGCGCCACTCGTTCACCTGGATCTCGTCGACCATCGCCCGCACTTCCGCCTTCACCTCCGGCAGCCCGACCATCTCGTCGAGATCGGCGAACAGCTCCTCCAGCGGACCACCGGAATCGGCAGGTCGCGCGGACGCCTGCTCGATCACCTCGACAGTCGCCCCGTCGGCGATCGCCAGCGCAGGCTGTCCGGTGTTGTCGGTGCGACACCCCTCGACGGTGCCCCCGCACCCCGGCGCGAAGGTGATCGCCGGTCCGCGGGTGTCGTGCACGGTCACCCGGCGGACGACCGGCGTACTGCCATGGGCGACGCCGACTCCCTCGGCCCCCGTGTGCCCGACCTCGCTGTCGGTGATCTCGGGCCGGCTGTATTGGTACACGTACACGCCGCGACCGCCGCACGCAGTGATCGTGCAGCCGCGGATCACCGGATCGGAGCCCAGGGCAACGACTATCCCGTCGCCCGAGATCCCGCTGACCTCCGTGTCGAGGATCCGCCCGCTGGCACCCTCGACCACGATGCCGGTCTCGGCACCCTCGATCGTGCACCGGTCCACGGTGAAGACGGCGGACGCATGGACACTGATCGCCGGTCGCGTCCGGCCTCGTACGGCGCACTGCTCGACCGTCAGCACCGTGCGCTCGACCGAGATCGCGAGATTGTCAGCAGCCCGTACGTCGAGCCCGCGCAACGTCAACTCCCCGTCGACCGCCCGCAGCGTCGGCCAATCCGCGCCCGCACCATCCAGTACTACGGTCGCCCCGGCCTCGGCCTGCAAGGTGATCGAGCGACCATTGAGTTCGAGCGTCTCGGCGTACGTCCCCGCGGCGATCGCGATAGCGGCTCCGTCGGGTGCTTCGAGCAGCGCGGCTCCGATGGTCGGATAGGCGCCGGGACGGTCCACGGCGACGGTCAGTACCCGTGTCGCGGCCGGCATCAGCTGGCCCGGTCCATCAGCCAGCCACGGTCGGCAGCCTTTACCCCGGCCTGGAACCGGCTGCGAGCACCGAGCCGGTTCATCAGCTGGGCGACCATCCGGCGTACGGTGCGGACCGAGATGCCCAGCTGCGCGGCGGCGGACTCGTCGGTCGCGCCGAGCGACGAGCAGGCGCAGCATCTCGCGCTCCCGCCCGGACAGGTCGGTGTCGAGCGGTACGTCGCTGTCGCTCAGCGGTACGGCGTCGGGCCAGACCCGCTCGAACAGCTCGGACGCGGTGATCACGACGCTGCTCAACCGGAGTACGGCGACGCTGGCGTTGGTGGAGTCGGTCGGCAGCACGACCACCGAGCCGTCGATGATCAGCGCGTTCATCGGAACCAGTGGCATCGTCCGGATCGCCACCCCGGCCACCGACATCGCGCCCAGGTGGCGGCAGAGCGTCGGCGCGGTCCGGGCGGTATCGGGGTAGATGGCCCGGTAGCGCAGACCCGGGCGGACGTCGCGCGGTCCGAAGGCCAGGCCGCTCGGCGTGAGGTTGCTCATGGCAATCACCTCGTCGCGGGCGTCGGCGAGCAGGGCGGCGACACCGTCGTGGGCGGGCACCTGGTGGAAGCCGGTCGGGCGGTTGATCATCGTGACAGTCATGAGAGAGGGACCCCCAGAGGTAGCGTGGCGGCGACGCCGGCGATCTGGACCGGCATATGCGCTGAGTGACCGTTCATGACACCTACGATCCGTGTCGGCGATGACATTTCGATGACACGGGCGTCCGACGGTGCGCGGTCCGCGGGCTAGCTCTCCTTTGTGAGGTCGTCCCAGGTCGAGGTGATGGGGATGAGGGTCGCGGTTAGCCAGTGGGGGAGTTGGTTGTGGTGGTGGGGGTGGCCGGGGATGGCGGAGGCGCCTAGGGGGACGGACCAGGCGCTGTTGGTGCGGTCGGCTAGGTCCCAGGTGTAGCGGGCGGCGGAGGCTCGGATGCAGATGTCGGTGAGGCCGGGGAGGCTTGAGGTGGACCAGACGCAGTGGTGGTCGCCGGAGAGGGCCAGGTCGATGGGGTCTTCGGTGGGGGTGAAGAGGGGAGCGCGGAGGGGGTGTAGAGGCGAGAGTTGGTGGGTTTCGCCCCAGGGTTTGCGGGGTTTGCTGTGAGCGACCTCTTCCAGTGCCTCGCGGGCTAGCCAATGGATGTTGACGTCTGGCAGGAGGTCGGTGGTGATGAGGTTTTCCAGGGCGAAGCCGACGTGGGCTAGGGGGTCCATCCAGGGGACGAAGACTTCGGGGACGTCGATGTCGTCTTCGAGGACGGCCAGGGTGGGGTGGTCGGCTAGGCGGTGGATGAGGGCTTTGCGGTAGGCGGCGTACGTCGACGCGGTGGTGCTGTCGGCGTCCATGTGCTGGTCCCAGGCGGCCAACGAAGCGCGCAGATCAGTTGCCCTGGGCGACAGATCTTCCAAGTCTGCCAGGAGATCCAGCATCAGGGGCGCCGAGAGGAGCAAGGTGTCGCTGTGGATCTGGGGCATCTCGGCGGCGGTCCAGTCGGTGCGCGAGCTCACCAGCTGGCGGATCCGGTTCGATCGGTGTGGCGCGGCGAACTCGGATCCCAGTGGTTCGGCCAGTTCGCGGGCGTTCGCCATCACGGCAAAGCTGTCGATCGTTGCCGCAGGCATCGGTGCGAACCAGCCTTGCCACTCAAACTTAGGCTCCCAGGCCGGTACGACGCGGAGCTGGTTCTCCGCATCGCGCGTCGGCACCAGCCCGGCCGTGCGATGAAGCAAACCACCAGCTGTGTCGGCCGCGAGAAGAACGTTGACCGGCTCGACCCAATCCTCAACAGCAGCGTCGATATCGGCGACGGTGGTTGCCGCTAGCAACTTAGGCAGCACCTCGAAGCCAAGTCGCCCGGTCACTCGTGGCGGGTAGCGCAGGCTGATCGCGCGTTCGTCCGGCCCGCCGATGATCACCGGCCCACGCTCGGTCTCGATCACCTCGACCTCAACTGCCGGGGCTCCAGCCACGGAGAAGACCTCGGTGTGCACGGAGGCTCGCCGCCACCCGTCCGGCCCGAGCGCCTCGACCCCGTCCGCCGTACGCCGCAGCTGTTCCGCGAAAAGATCCTGGTAGTCGGCCATCGCGTTGGTGATCGCCCAGGCGACCTTCCCGGTATGCCCGAAGTGCGCGATCCCAGGAATCCCCGGCACCGCGAGCCCGATCACGTCGTACTCCGGGCAGGCCAGCCGGATCTGCTGGTAGACCCCCGGGCTCTCGATGTACCGATGCGGGTCACCGGCGATCACCGCCGCACCGGTCGCGGTGCGATCCCCGGCGATGAGCCAGCCGTTGCTCCCCGCAGTACTGGGGCCTTCGGCATCGAACAGCTCGACGGCCGCGTCGCCGAAGTGATGCACGACGTGTTCACGCCACAGCTTGTTAGGGAAGCCCGCGAACATGATGTGGATCGCCAGCCAGTTGCCGAGCGGCGCCCACGGCTCCCACTCCTCAACGGTCAGTCCGGTCTCCGCGAACTCCGGGGCCTGCGTAGCGCCACCAGGCAGACCTTCGTTGACGCCTGCCACGTACGCCGTGAGCCAGGCGCGCGTCTCGTCGTCGAGATTCCGGTAGCACCGTTCCGCGGTGTCGGCGAGGCGGGCCTGCCGCGCGAAACTGTCCCAGCCGATCGCCTCGGTGCCGAGGAAGGCGGCGGTCGTCCCGAGGAACCGCCGGCGCTGCAACTCGATCTGCCAGGCGCGATCCGTGGCGGCGTTGCGGCCCTGCAGCGGACCAGCTCCAGCGGATCGGCTGCCCGCAGATGCGGCACGCCCCAGGCATCCCGGAAGGTCTCGGCGGTCACTCGGCATCCTCCGTCGGTCGGGAGCCTCCAACCTACCTGCGCGATCGCGGGCCGTGCTCGGGTTTTCCCCATGTGAGGATGAGCTGTGAGCCTTCAGATCCGAGCCATCGACGTGACCGATCCCGAGACCGCCGAGCAGCTACTGACCGTGCAGCACCGGGCGTACGCGGTCGAGGCCGAGCTGATCGGCTTCGACGGCATCCCGCCGCTCCAGGAGGACCTCGCCGGCCTGATGGCGTCGACGGAGTACTGGCTCGGCCGGTACGACGGAACCTCGCTGGTCGGCGCCGTCGCCTACGAACTCCCCGATGCCGACACCGTCGAGATCAGCCGTCTCGTGGTCGACCCCGCCCGCGCCCGCCAGGGCCACGGCCGCGCTCTCCTCGATCACCTCGACGAGCTGGAAAGACGCCCGGTCAACCTGGTCGCGACCGGCACCAAGAACACCCCGGCGACCCGCCTCTACGAATCCCGCGGCTACCAGGAGATCGACCGGATCACGGTCGCGCCCGGAGTACAGGTCACTCGGTTCCGAAGAGGGCGCTGATCACCCCGCCCCCGCTTTCCTTCCCTTACTCGCTTCCGAAGGCTTCGAGTGCTCTGATCTTGTTCGTCACGTCCAGGGCGGCGACCTTGTAGGCCTCGGAAAGTGTCGGGTAGTTGAGGACGGTGTCGACGAGGTAGTCGACGGTGCCGCCGCAGCCCATGATCGCCTGGCCGATGTGGACCAGATCGGTGGCGTTGGTGCCGAAGATGTGGACGCCGAGCAGCGTCCGGTCCGTCGTCGAGACGAGGAGTTTGAGCATCCCGTAGGTGTCGCCGAGGATCTGCCCGCGAGCCAGCTCGCGATAGCGGGACACGCCTACCTCATAAGGGACCGACGAACGCGTGAGCTCCTCCTCGGTGGCACCGCAGTACGAGATCTCGGGGATCGTGTAGATGCCGATCGGCTGCAGCCCGGCCAGTTCGCGGGCCGGCTCGCCGAAGGCGTGGTACGCCGCCAGCCGACCCTGGTCCATGCTGTTCGCCGCGAGCGCCGGGAAGCCGATCACGTCGCCGACCGCGTAGATGTGCTCGACGGTGGTCCGGTAGTGCTCGTCCACCTTGATCCGGCCGCGTGGGTCGGCCTCGAGCCCGGCCGCGGTCAGGTCGAGCTCGTCGGTGACGCCCTGGCGGCCGGCGGAGTACATGACCATCTCGGCCGGGATCCGTTTGCCGCTGGCGAGCGAGGTGACGGTGCCGCGGGTGGAGACCTCGACCCGTTCGACCTCCTCGCCGAAGCGGAACGTGACGGCCTGGTCGCGGAGGTGGAACTTCAGCGACTCGACCACCTCCGGATCGCAGAACTCCAGCATCCGGTCGCGCTTCTCGACGACGGTGACCCGGGTGCCGAGGGCGGCGAACATCGACGCGTACTCGATCCCGATCACGCCGGCGCCGACGACCACCATCGAACCAGGAACCTTCTCCAGCTTGAGGATCCCGTCCGAGTCGAGCACCTGCCGGTCGTCGAACTCGATCTGCGGCGGTCGCGCCGGCCTGGTACCGGTGGCGATCACGACCTTCTCGGTGGTGACCGTGCTCGACTCGCCCCGGCCCGGTCCCGCCACCCGGATCGTGTGCGGGTCGAGGAAGCTCGCGGTGCCCTGGAGCAGCTCGACGTGGTTCCTCAGCAGTTGGGCGCGGACGACCTCGACCTCGCGGCCGACCACGTGCTGGGTGCGGGCCATCAGGTCGGCGATGGTGATCTCGGACTTCACCCGGTAGCTGGCGCCGTACAGGTCGCGCAGCGCCATCCCGGTCAGGTAGAGGACGGCCTCACGGAGGGTCTTGGACGGGATGGTCCCGGTGTTCACGCAGACCCCGCCGAGCATCGAGCCGCGCTCGACCACCGCCACCCTGCGGCCGAGTTTCGCGCCCGCGATCGCGGCCTTCTGCCCACCGGGGCCGGAGCCGATCACCACCAGGTCGTAGTCGTACATCGCATCTCCCCACGGCAGCCGGAACTCTCAGCCTCCCCGTGCCGTCGGCCGCTGGCAAGCAACCCCGGGAGAATCCTCGGCGAAGATCACCTACTCCGGAGTTGCTCGAACCCGTAGTACACCGCGAGCAGGAACTGGACGAGCAGTGTCAGCGGTGCCGAGATGAACGACAATCCGATACATGCCGCGTAGAAGGCGGTGCCGATCGAGTACCGCAGTACGGAGGCCCGTTGTTCCTTCTTGGACAGCTCGTGGTCGACGAGGTGTTTGCGCAGTGCGTGCCACCAGATCGCGCTGAAGGCGATCGCGGCGAGCGTCAGGTTCGCGCTGTAGACGGCTGCGGCGACGTTCGCGTCGATCGAGTCGTGCTCCAGGTAGGTGGCGAACAGGTTGGTCGGGAACGGCAGCAGCGCGGTCCAGAGCAGCAGCAGGAGATTGAGGAACATCAGCCCGCGATCGGCGCGCTGGATCTGCCGGAACATCGAGTGGTGGTTGATCCACATGATGCCGAGGATCGCGAAGCTGGTCAGGTACGCCGCGAACTGCGGCCACTCCTCCCGCAGGCCATGCCAGAGCTGCCCGTCCTCGACCTCCGGAATGTGCAGCTCGAGCACGAGCAGCGTGATGGCGATCGCGAAGATCCCATCACTGAACGCCTCGATCCGGTTGGTCTCCGCAAGCGCGGACTCGTTCGCCACGCGCCGAGTCTGACACCGCCGGACCCCGGCCCGCGACGCATTTCACCGTAGGCCGAACGCGCGGTCAGCTTGCGGGGTCGTCGTGGGCCGGGTCGTCGACCGGCTGCTCCGACTCGTCCAGCCCGTACGCCGGTACGCCGTCCGCCGGCTCGGCTGCCACGGCCGAACCCGGCCGGCGCGGCGGATTCGGGACCGGACCTTCGGAGACGCTGCCCGGGCGATCGAGTCCGGCGAGCTCACCGTCGGCCAGCTCGATTCCGTCCCCGGCCAGTGCCTCGTCGATCTCGACCTCGTTGGCCTTCTTCCCAGGGTGTGGCAGACCAGGTCTGTCGAAGCTCATGCTTTCCTCCTCCGCCCGACCCAGGACGCCCCAGGGTTGTTGCCCCCACGCTAGCCGCCCGCGGCGCCGGTTAGTAGGACTGGAGCTCCAGCAGGGTGCCGTCGGGGGTGCGGAGGTGGGCGGTGCGGAGGGTGGGGCCCCAGGCGGGGCGGTCCTGGGCGGGGGCCAGGGTGGTGGCGCCGTGCTTCTCGAGGACCGTGACCGCGGCCTCCACCGAGTCGACCTTGAAGACGAGCATGGCGGAGTCCTGGGCAGCCGCCGTGACGGGGAGCGCGGTGGTGCCGATCGTGTCGGCCATCACCGCGCGGCCGTAGAGGACGAGGCCGGCCTGGCCCTCGAGGTCCCAGTTCGCGTACGCCGCTTCGGGGATCACCTTGACCGGCTGGACGTCGAACAACTCGGCCAGCACCTCGCGGTAGAACTCCACCGCAGCAGGGAAATCGGTCACCAGCAGGCGGGGGTACAGCACGTCCATCGTCAGCTCCGAATTAGTGGGGATCAACCAACCATTGGGATCAGCCTACAATAACCCGATGGAGACCCTGCTCGGGATGACCACGTTCGTGCTGCACAAGGTCGGCGTGGCCGGCCGGCGCGCGATCGCCGACCGGCTGGCGGTCAAGCCCGGGATCACCCTCTGGCAGCTCGCCGCGCTGGCCGAGCTCGGCGACCAGGGCCCGGCCGCGCAGAACGAGCTCGCCGCCGGCCTCGGGGTCGACCCGAGCGACATGGTGCGCCTGATGGACGGTCTGCTGGCGGACGGACTGGTCTCCCGGGACCGTGATCCGGGTGATCGTCGTCGCTACCGGATCTCGCTCACCCCGCAGGGCAAGAAGGCGCTGACCGCCGCGCGCACCGTAGTACGGGAAGTTGAAAAGACAACTCTGCAGCCGTTGTCCAAGGCCGAGCGGGCGACCCTGCATCGGCTGCTGACGAAGATCCAGCAGGACTCTGTTAAATAGTAACCGCGATCTGTACTCTCCAAGGTGAAAAGTTTCGTCTTCGGTTCACCTCTGGAGGATCCGATGCAGCCGCCCCGCTCAGACGCGAAACATCCCGTACTCCGCAAGCTCGGCATCCCGTTGCTGATAGCAACCGTTGCCGCGCTGACCCTGATCGCCCCCGCGCACGGCAACGAACTCGCCGGCCCCACGGCCGATCAACTGAAAGCCAAGACCTCGGGTTGCGAGACCCAGCTCTCGGTCGGCAAGTACGCCCACGATTCCGGCGGTTCGCGCACGGTCGCGGTCTGTAAGACCGGTGGGGCCGTGCACTGGACCGCCGACTTCGACGTCGACTGCGACGGCCAGCGGACCAGCCAGTGCAACGAGAACACCGACCCGTCGTTCCAGCCCAACACCTCCTGGAACCAGTCCAACGGCCAGCCCCTGAACTCGGCCGGCCTGCCGTTCATCGTGGTCCCGCTGCCCAGCTCCACCTGGAACTACGCCACTGCCGGCATCGGCGGTGCCACCATCGCCGCGGTCGTCTACGGGGACAAGGTCGCGTATGCCGTCGTCGGCGACCAGGGGCCGACCGGCATCATCGGCGAAGGGTCCTACAAGCTCGCCCAGCAACTCGGCATCAACCCCAACCCGTCGTCGGGTGGTGTGTCGGGTGCGGTCGTGACCTACATCCTCTTCCCCGGCGTGAAGTCGATCCCGATCGAGAACCAGTCCGACGCGTTGACCAAGGGGGAAGCCGCGGCGACGGCGTTCGTCAACGGTACGCAGACCTGTGGTGCCACCAATCTCGACTTCACCGCCTACCCGTCGTTGCAGGCGGGATCGACCGGCGCCGAGGTGAAGGCCGCACAATGCTTGCTCGGAGCAACGAATGAACCGAGCGGCACCTTCGACACCGCCACCGAGGATGCGACGAAGGCATTCCAGACTCAAAAGGGACTACCTTCGACCGGCGTCGTCGACTCACACACCTGGACAGCTCTGCTGGCCGCAGGTGACCAACCGACCCTCCGCAACGGCTCAACCGGTACTGCGGTCGGTCGCCTGCAGCGGTCTCTCACAGCTGCACTCAGTCGGACGGTCGGCATAGACGGCCAGTTCGGCACGATCACCGAAACAGCAGCCAAGGACTACCAGCGAACCCGAGCCTTGGTCGTGGATGGCGTGGTGGGACCCGCGACCTGGACCGCCCTCCAAGCCGGGAAGTAACCAACTTCCCCGCAGGTCCGAAGACAACAAACAGACCTGCGGGGAAGTGTTTGGCTCTTCGGTTGAACCGGTTCTATGGGATAGACGTAATGCCCTGTACGACGCCACGGAGGGGTGGGGTCATCGAGGGACGGAAACGCCATGGAGACCACGACCGGCAACACCGATGCAGGGACCGCGGATGTAGGTGGAGGGACACGGGGGACAGTACTGCTGGTCGTGTTCGCAGTGGTGGGAGCGCTGGTAGCTCTGTCGCTGGGGATCTACGGCAAGGTGCATGAGCCGACTGGGCGTCCACTGGCGCTCCTGGTCGGGTTCACTTCGCTGACGCCGATGAAGGCCTGGCTGGCCAGCGCTGCCGTAGTACTGGCGATCTTCCAGGTGGTGTCGGCCCTGTGGATGTACGGCCGGTTGCCGGTGAAGCGGCAGGCGCCGTCCTATCTGTCGCAGTTGCACAGGTGGAGTGGCTCCATCGCCTTCGTGGCGACGCTGCCGGTCGCCTACCACTGCCTGTGGAGCCTGGGCTACAGCACCTTCGACACCCGAACCGCACTGCACTCACTGTTCGGCTGCGCCTTCTACGGCGCTTTCACCACCAAGATGCTCGCACTGCGCGCCAACAAGATGCCCAGCTGGGCGCTGCCGATCTCCGGGGGCCTGTTGTTCTCCCTGCTCGTCGGTGCCTGGGCTACTGCCGCGCTCTGGTATTTCACCCAATCCGGCGTCCCGTTGCGCTGACAACTGCTCACGAACAGGAATTGCGAAATGATCAAGTCAGACAAGGCAGTTGAGCGGCGGACCGTACTACTCGCCGGCGGTGCCGCGGCGACCGTAGTACTGAGTGGCTGTGTCGTGCAGCGGGCAGATCCGCCGGTGGTGACGCAAACCGCACCGGCCCCGCAGACCTCCGCACCGCCGCAGACCACGGCGCCGGAGCAGCCGCCGAGCAGTGCGCCGCCGCAGCCCGCGCAGAACGCGTTGGCGAAGGTGGCGGACATCCCGGCCGGTGGAGGCGTGATCCTGAAGGACCAGAACGTCGTCCTCACGAAGGATCAGAGTGGCAAGGTGTGTGCGTTCTCGGCGATCTGTACCCACCAAGGTTGCTCGGTGACTGCTGTCGAGGGTGGCACGATCAACTGCCCGTGCCACGGCAGCAAGTTCAACTTCACCACTGGGGAGCCGGTCGCAGGACCGGCCCAGAAACCGCTGCCCGCGGTTGCCTTCGAGCAGCGCGACGGCGCGATCTTCCCGGCGTAAGGGGCGCATCATGTTCAAGAACCTGCCCACGATGCTGTGGGTGATCGGCGCGGCCGTCACCGTCGCGGCCTTCAGCCCGGCGGTCGGCAACGTCGCCACCAACCCGCGGGTCGTCGTCGTACAGCCACCCGCAGCGCAACCACCCGCAGGCCAGCCGTCTGCGACCCCGTCATCGCCGCCGCCTTCAACCCAGCCTTCAACACAGCCTTCGGCACCGCCGTCGACGCAACCGGCCGATGCGCCGGTGGTGATCAAAGCCGGTACTACGAAGCTCGGCCCGACCGCTGTCAACGCAGAAGGTTTCACGGTCTACCTCTCCGTCCTGGACAGCACCGATCCGCCTCGCTCCGTTTGTCTCAGCAAGACCTGCCTGACCGCGTGGAAGCCTGTGTACGTAGGGAAAGGTGGCGTCGTCGCCGGTGCCGGCGTGGACCAGGCCAAGCTCGGCAAGGTCCTCCGTCCCGACGGCGACGTACAGGCAACCCTCGGTGGCTGGCCGCTCTACCTCTTCATCAAGGACAAGGCCCCCGGCGACGTCCTCGGCGAAGGTGTGAAGGGCACCTGGCACGCCCTCTCCCCAGCAGGCAAGAGAGCCGTCAAATAGCTGCCACACTCCTAGGCGGCCTCCAGGTCGCAGTCCGATCGTGGTCGAATTGCCTGACAGCAGTCGCCTGGGAGTGGGGAGACGAGATGAGCTCGGTCAGCGATTTCGCGGAGCTGTGGGAGCCGCAGCCGGGGTGGTTGAACACGGCGTCGTACGGATTGCCGCCGCGGCCGGGCTGGGAGGCGTTGCAGGCGGCGTTGCGGGACTGGCAGGTCGGCGCGACGAGCTGGGAGCCGTGGGACGAGTCGACGACGCGGTCGCGGGAGTCGTTCGCGCGGCTGGTCGGGGCGCCGGCGGAGGATGTCTTCGTCGGCAGCACGGTGTCGGCGGCGATCGCGCCGATCGCGGACTCGCTGCCGGACGGTTCGACTGTGCTGGTCGACGCCATCGAGTTCACCTCGAACGTCTTCCCGTGGAAGGTGCACGAGGACCGCGGGATCCACGTCGTCTCGGCCGCTACGGATGAGCTCGTCGCTGCGATCAAGCCTGGGATCGACCTGGTCGCGGTCAGCGCTGTGCAGTCGGCGAACGGGGCTGTTCTCGATCTCGCGGCAGTAGTTGCTGCCAGCAAGGAAGTTGGCGCGCTGGTGGTGGTGGATGCGAGCCAGGCGGTCGGCTGGTTGCCACTCGACGTCAGCGGGGTCGACGCGCTGATCGCCCACACCTACAAGTGGCTGATGTCGCCGCGCGGAGCCACGCTCGGATACCTCTCACCGCGACTCCAGGAGCGCTGCCGCCCGATGGCAGCCGGCTGGTACGCCGGTGAGGACGTCCACAGCTCGTACTACGGAACGCGGATGCAGCTGGCTGCCGGAGCTCGGAGGTTCGACCAGTCGCCGGCCTGGTTCAGCTTCGTCGGAGCGGCGCCCGCGCTCGAACTCGTCGAGCAGATCGGGGTCGCGGAGATCCACCGGCACAACCTCGCGCTGGCGAACGAGTTCCGGGCCGGACTCGGGCTGCCGCCGGGTGATTCGGCGATCGTCAGCACCGAGTTGGCCGGTGCGAAGGAGGCGTTCGCGGCGGCCGGCGTACGGGCTGCTGTGCGGGATGGGCGGCTGCGGGCGTCGTTCCATGTCTACTCGACCGAGGCCGACGTGCAGCTGGCGCTGAAGGCGCTGGAAGGACTGAACTCCTAGAGCCGACTCTAGGTTATCTTGGCGGGTATGACTGCGGATCTGAGTATCGGACAGGTGGCCGAGCGGACCGGGCTGAGCGTGCACGCGCTGCGGTTCTACGAGCGGGAGGGGATCCTCGCCGAGCCGGTACGCCGGGAGGCGAACGGGCGCCGGGTGTACAGCGAGGACGATGTGGACTGGCTGGACATGTGCATCAAGTTCCGGTCGTCGGGGATGCCGCTGGACACGATCCGCAAGTACACCGAGCTGATCCGGCAGGGTCCGGGCAACGAGCTGGAACGCCTCGAACTGCTGCGCAGCCATCAGCAACATGTCGCCGAGCAGATCGAGGAACTCACCGAGTGCCTGCGGGTGATCACGTACAAGGTCGACATCTACACCGACCACGTCAACCGAGGCACCGCAGCCACCCTCTGGGTAGGTCCGTCCACCAACAACTGCGAGGAAACGGCCTAGCTACCCCAGAAACGCGCTCCGGGATCTAGCGGGAGCAGCCGGGCGGCGATGGCTTCGGACGGGCCGGGATCGATCACGGCCAGCGCGTCGGCTGCCGCAACCCCGCGGAGCATCGCCGAACCACCATGGCCGACCGGTACTACGCCCTGCGGGCCGACGCGAACAGGCACCAGTCGCGTGTTGTGCGGATGGCACGCAATCCCACCCGGTACAGCCGCCGGCGGCAAGCTCGGCAACTGCAGCCCGCGCAGTCGCTGGATCACGGCCACTCCGAGTGTCAGGAACGCCGTCAACGCCGCCAGCGGATTCCCCGGCAACCCGATCACCAACCGCCCGTCCCCCAACCGAGCCAACGCCTGCGGATGCCCCGGCCGGCAAGCAACCCCATCCACCAGCAACTCAGCCCCCACCGCCACCAACGCCCCCCGCAAATGATCAGCCGGCCCAGACGCGGAAGACCCAGAAACCAAAACAAGGTCGGCTCCTCCGTCGCCTCCAAAGGCGGAGTTCGTCGAGGCGCCGCCGGTGAGTCGAGGAGGGCTTCGATCAAAGCGTCTCGGTTGTCGGGGAGGTGGGTGATGGTGGGGATGGCGCCGGCTCGGGTGATCAGGCCGGGGAGCATGGGGCCGATGGCGTCTCGGACTCGGCCGGGGGTGGAGGGGCCTCGGTGGATTAGTTCGTCGCCGGTGATGAGGGCGAGGACTCGGGGGTGGGGGATGACGGTTAGGCGGTCGAGGCCTAGGGCTGCGGCTAGGCCTAGGACTGGGGGGTCGATGATTACGCCTGCTCGGAGGAGGACTTCGCCGGGCTGGCACTCCTCGCCTGCGCGGCGGATGTGGGAGCCGGAGCGGGTGGTGCCGACGACCAGGTCGGCGGTGAGGGTGGCGTCTTCCTCGCGGAGGACTGCGGTGGTGCCGGGCGGGACGGCGGCGCCGGTGACGATCGCCTTGGCCTCACCGGTCCGACAGCGGCTCGGAGAGGTCCGAGGTCGCGAAGACGGACCCGATCACCCGCCACGGGCCGTCGCCGCGGACCGCGTAGCCGTCCATCGCCGCCCGATCGACCGGCGGCACCGCGGCGGGTGCGACCAACGGCGTCGCGAGCACGGTTCCACCGGCGTCGGCGAGGGGGAACGAGCGCGGCTTCAGCGGGGTCGCCGCAGCGTGCGCGGACTCTCGCGCAGCGTCCCACGACATCACGGCCATTGCATGATGGTGTCTTAGTCCAGCTCCAACCGCTACTTGAGACTCAGTCACTACTTGAACCGGTTTCGCAGCTCTTCCGCGGCCCGCGCAGCGGCCGGGACGAGCTCGTCGCCGCCGGCCTCCCAGTACTCCACCAGCGCCCTCTTCATCCGCGGATCCCACACCGTCCGCAGGTGGTTCGCGATCGTCACCGCCGCGACGGCCGGCGGCTTGTGCGGGAACTGCGCCGCGATCTCGTTCACCAGCCGGACGTACGGCGGCAGCGTGCCACTCATCAGTTGCCCACCGCAACGGACTCCAGCGCCGCGGCGACCGGCTCGACGAGCAGATCCACCTGAACAGCGGTCACCTTGTACTCCGGGCAGTTGGTCGCCCAGTCGGAGTTGTCCGTCGTGATCACGTTCGCCCCGGTCACCGGGTGGTGGAACGTCGTGTAGCAGACCCCGACCGGCATCCGCTCCGACAGCTTCGCCTTCAACGTCGTCCGCCCGACCCGGCTGGACAGCGCCACCTGATCACCGTCGGAGATCCCGCGCACCTCGGCGTCGTGCGGATGCAGTTCCAGGATGTCCTCGGGATGCCACGCGACATTCGCCGTACGCCGGGTCTGCGCGCCCACGTTGTACTGCGACAGGATCCGCCCGGTCGTCAGGATCAGCGGATACTTCCGCGTCGACCGCTCCGTCGTCGGCACGTAGACGGTCTCCATGAACCGCCCCTTGCCGCGCGTGAACTCGTCGGAGTGCATGATCGGCGTACCGTCCGGATGCTCCAGGTTGCACGGCCATTGCACCGATCCGACCTTGTCGAGATGCGCGAAGGACACCCCCGCGAAGGTCGGCGTGGTGAGCGCGATCTCGTCCATGATCTGCGCCGAGTTGTCGTAGTGCATCGGATAGCCCATCGCCTGCGCGATCTCGCAGATGATCTGCCATTCGTGCTTACCGGTCTTCGGCGCCATCACCGGCCGCACCCGGTTGATCCGGCGCTCCGCGTTGGTGAACGTCCCGTCCTTCTCCAGGAACGATGTCCCCGGCAACAAAACGTGCGCGAACTTGGCCGTCTCGTTCTCGAAGAGATCCTGCACCACCAGCAATTCCATCGCACTCAGAGCTGCATGCACGTGCTGGATGTTCGGATCCGACTGCGCAATGTCCTCGCCCTGCACGAACAACGCCCGGAACGACCCATCGATCGCAGCATCGAACATATTGGGAATCCGCAGCCCCGGCTCATTGAGCAACGGCGTACCCCAGAGCTTCTCGTAGACATCGCGAACGTCGTCGTCGGACACATGCCGATACCCCGGCAGCTCGTGCGGGAACGACCCCATGTCGCAGGACCCCTGCACATTGTTCTGCCCACGCAGCGGATTCACGCCGACTCCCGGCCGGCCGATGTTGCCGGTCGCCATCGCCAGGTTCGCCATCCCCATCACGGTGGTCGACCCCTGGCTGTGCTCGGTGACGCCCAGCCCGTAGTAGATCGCCGCATTCCCGCCGGTCGCATACAACCGGGCCGCCGCACGAATCTCCTCAGCCGGTACGCCGGTGAGCTCGGCGACCGCCTCGGGACTGTGCTCCGGTTGCGCGATGAACGACTCCCAGTTCTCGAAGTCCTCGCAGCGCGACTCGACGAACTCGCGATCGACCAGCCCTTCGGTGACGATCACGTGCGCGAACGCGTTCACCATCGCCACGTTCGTCCCCGGCGCGAGCCGCAGATGATGCTGCGCCTCGATGTGCGGCGAGCGGACCAGGTCGATCTGCCGCGGGTCGAGCACGATCAGCTTCGCGCCCTTCCGCAGCCGCTTCTTCATCCGCGATCCGAACACCGGGTGCGCGTCGGTCGGGTTCGCACCGATCACCAGGATCACGTCGGCGTGGTCGACCGAGCTGAAGTCCTGGGTCCCGGCCGACTCGCCGAAGGTCTGCTTCAGTCCGTAGCCCGTGGGTGAATGGCAGACCCGCGCGCAGGTGTCGACGTTGTTGTTGCCGAACACCGCCCGGACCATCTTCTGGACCGTGTACACCTCTTCGTTCGTGGTCCGCGACGAGGTGATCGCGCCGATCGACCCTTGCCCGTGCGCGGCCTGGATCTCGCGCAACCGGCGGGCCGTGTAGGTGATCGCCTCGTCCCAGGAGACCTTCCGCCACGGGTCGGTGATCGACTCGCGGACCATCGGCTCCATCACCCGGTCCGGGTGACTCGCATAACCGAAGGCGAACCGGCCCTTCACGCAGGAGTGGCCCTCGTTCGCGCCACCGTCCTTGTACGGCACCATCCGGACCAGCTCGTCGCCGCGCAGCTCGGCCTTGAACGAGCACCCGACCCCGCAGTACGCGCAAGTGGTCACCACGGACCGGGTGGGCATGCCGAGTTCGATGACCGACTTCTCCTGCAGCGTTGCGGTCGGGCAGGCCTGGACGCAGGCGCCGCACGACACGCAGTCGGACTCCATGAACGAGACGCCCGCGCCGGCTGCGACCTTCGAGTCGAAGCCGCGGCCTTCGATGGTGAGCGCGAGGGTGCCCTGGACCTCGTCACAGGCTCGGACGCAACGCGAGCACGCGATGCATTTGGAGGCGTCGAAATCGAAGTACGGGTTGGAGGTGTCGGTCGGAGCGTCCAGGTGGTTGGCGCCGGCCTCGACGCCGGAGCCGTAGCGGACCTCGCGGAGGCCGGTGACGCCGGCCATGTCCTGGAGTTCGCAGTCGCCGTTGGCGGAGCAGGTGAGGCAGTCGAGCGGGTGGTCGGAGATGTAGAGCTCCATCACGCCGCGCCGGAGCTTGCCGAGCTTCTCGTTCTGGGTCCGCACGACCATGCCGGGCGCGACAGGCGTCGTACAGGAGGCCGGCGTACCGCGGGCGCCGTCGATCTCGACGATGCAGAGCCGGCAGGATCCGAACGCTTCCAGGCTGTCGGTCGCGCACAGCTTGGGGATGTCGAGGCCGGCCTGCTTCGCAGCGCGCATCACCGAAGTACCAGGTGGTACTGTGACGGGGACCCCGTCGATCGTCAGCTCGACAGTCGCCTCGCCATCGCGCGCCGGCGTACCGAAGTCGGGTTCTTTGAGCAGGGTCATTCGTCGAAGTCCTCTCCGAAGTGGCGTACTGCGCTGCGGACCGGGAGCGGGGTGAGGCCGCCCATCGCACAGAGCGAGCCGTCGGTCATCAGGTCACACAGGTCGTCGAGCAGGACGAGGTTCTTCTGCCGGTCCTCGCCGTTGCGGATCCGGTCGATCGTCTCCACCCCGCGGACCGCGCCGACCCGGCAGGGCGTGCACTTGCCGCACGACTCCTCGGCGCAGAACTCGAAGGCGAACCGGGCCATCTCGGACATGTCGACGGTCTCGTCGAAGACGACGATCCCGCCGTGCCCGACCATCGCGCCGGCGGCGGCGAACGACTCGTAGTCCATCGGCAGGTCGAACTGCTCCACCGGGAGGTAAGCCCCCAGCGGCCCACCCACCTGTACGGCGCGGACCGGCCGCCCGGATGCTGCGCCGCCGCCGAGGTCGTTGACCAGCTCGCCGAGCGTGATCCCGAAGGCCGTTTCGACGATCCCGCCGCGAGCGATGTTGCCGCCGAGCTGGAACACGTTGGTGCCCAGCGATCGGCCCATTCCGTAAGCCGCGTAGGCAGCCGCGCCGTTGGCGAGGATCGTCGGGATCGTTGCCAACGACAACACGTTGTTCACCACGGTCGGGCGGCCGAAAAGCCCTTCCAGTGCAGGAATCGGAGGCTTCGCCCGGACCATCCCGCGCTTGCCTTCGAGGCTCTCCAGCATCGAGGTCTCTTCGCCGCAGATGTAGGCACCGGCGCCGACCCGGACGTGCAGGTCGAAGGTCAGCCCGGAGCCGAGGATGTCCTCGCCCAGCCAACCGCGTGTCCCGGGCGATCACGATCGCGGCGTTCAGCGCCTCGATCGCATCCGGGTACTCCGAGCGCAGATAGACGTACCCTTCGGAGGCGCCGACGGCGTACGCCGCGATCGTCATCCCCTCGATCAGCGTGAAGGGATCGCCCTCGATCAGCATCCGGTCCGCGAACGTCCCCGAGTCGCCCTCGTCCGCGTTGCAGCAGACGAACTTCAGGTCGGACTCCGCGCCGAGCACCGTCCGCCACTTGATCCCGGTCGGGAACCCGGCGCCGCCACGACCGCGCAGTCCCGAGTCGACCACATCCTCGACCACCTCGGCCGGCGTCATCTCCAGCGCAGCCCGAAGCCCCTTATTTCCTTGGTACTTCGCATGCTCATCACCCGACCGCGGATCGATCACCCCAACCCGCGCAAACGTCAACCGCTGCTGCCGCCGCATCCACGGCAACTCCTCGACAAGCCCGAGGAAGCTCGCCGCGCCGCTCCCGTTCTCCTCGGCGCCGTCACCCCCGCGCGTGCCGCTGAGCATCCCGGCCGCCACGAGCCCGTCGACATCCTCGGGAGCGACCGGGCCGTAGCCGATCCGCCCCTCCGGTGTTTCCACCTCGACCAGGGGTTCCAGCCAGAGCATGCCGCGCGAACCGTTGCGGACCAGCTCGATCTCCGCACCTGCTCGTTCGGCTGCGGCCAGGATGCGCTCGGCGACCTCGTCGGCGCCGACCGATCGGGCGGCGGCGTCTCGCGGAACGAAGACCTTCATCGTGCCTCCCCGAGCATCGCGTCGAGTCGAGCCGGCGTGACCCGGCCGTGCAGCTTGCCGCCGACCTCGACGGCGGGGCCGAGGGCGCAGTTGCCGAGGCAGAACACCTCGTCGACGGTCAGCTTCCCGTCGTACGTCGTCTCGCCGAAGCCAACGCCCGTACGCCGTTTCGCATGCTCGCCGAGCTCCACCGCGCCGACCGACCGGCACGCCTCGGCCTGGCAGATCCGCACCGTGGTCCGCCCGGCCGGCTCCCGTCGGAAGTCCCGGTAGAACGTGACGACACCGTGCACCTCGGCCACCGCGAGGTTGAGAACGTCGGCGATCACCGGGATGTCCGCCTGATCGACGTACCCGAGTTCTTCCTGCACCGCATGGAGAATCGGGATCAGCGCACCGCGCAATCTCTTGCGCACGGTAGCGATCTCGCGCACGCGGTGAGCACGCCCGGCAGCCGGGACGGGGGCAGCGGAGAGAGCCTCGGTCGTCATACCCTCGACTGTCCCGGCCAGCAGTCAACGGGTCAAAGCAAACCTGCCTATCACGCGATAGGCAGGCTCTATCAACTCAGCGGTTGATGACCAGCGCCCGGGCCAGACTGACCTGTTGTGCCAAGGTCAGCGGCATGGCAGCGAGGGCTGGGTGCTTCTTGAAGGGTCCGTTCTCGCTGATCGGGTCGCGGCCGTCCCAGGGGAGCACGTTCTTGGTCGAGTCGTCCCAGTTGATCTGGTGGTCGGGGAATCCCTGGGACTGCGAGGTGGTCACCACGGAGCCGTTGCCGACGACCTGGACGATCGTGGTCGCGCCTTGGTAGCTGTCGGCATAGGTCTTGACCCAATAGGTGCCCTGGGCATCGGAATGCTGCTGGCACTGCTGCCCGGTGCCGTCGACGGGGTACAGCGCGATCGGGCAACTGGTGGCCTGGCGTGCCGCGGTCACCTTCTTCGGGTCGATGGTGCCGGTCATCGCGACGTACCCGGTCGCCTCGCCCCGGATGACCGACGTCTGGGTTTCGGCCGAGGTCGAGTCCGACCCCGAGCCATGGGTTTTGTTGATCGGCACCTTGAGCCCGACCAGGAACCGTTCCCAACTCCTGGTCCATTCGTTCATCGAGTCCCCACTGCCGCCCGGTCGGTTCGTCGGTCCGCCCGGCTGTGGGGTGGTCGACGCTGGTTGGTTGGTCGCACCCAGGGACGTCGCCGGGGTGGTGCCGGCCGCCGGCGTGGTCGGGCCGCCCGCGACCTGCGGCTGGCTGCCGGGGGCGCCGGTGCCGGAGGCGAGCACCGCGATGGCGGCGGTCGCGAGGGCGGCCCCTCCGATGGATGCACCGCCGGTGAGCCAGCGCCGGCGGACGACGCGGCGGCGGCCGCCGGCCGAGATCGCGGCCGGGTCGAGGTCGCGGGGGACCTCGAGGGTGGCCAGGGTGCTGAAGGAGCTGGTCAGGTCGTCGAATTCGTCGTGCTCGGTCATCGTGTCGTCTCCTCGTACGTCCGGTCGGTCAGGGCTGCGCGGAGCGCACGGAGGCCTTCGGCGGTCTGGCTCTTGACGGTGCCGGTGGCCGCACCCCATCAACTCGGCGGTCTCGGCGACGCTGAGGTCCTCCCAGAACCGCAGGACGAGGACCATCCGCTGCCTCGGCGGTACCGTCCGCAACGCGCGCACCAGGTCGATGCGCGCGTCCACACCGGGTTCGGAGTACAGATCCTCCGGTACTTCGTCCGTGACGTGCTCACGTCGCCAGGGCCGGCGTACCTCGGACAGATGCGCGTTGACGATCGCCTTGCGGACATAGGCGTCCGGCCGATCGACCGCATGCATCCGCGGCCAGGCGACGTACAGCTTCTCCAGGACCTGCTGGACGAGGTCCTCAGCCAGGTGCCACTGGCCGCACAGCAGGTACGCCGTACGGAGCCAGTGGCGTTGCCGGGCGACGACGAACTCCTCGAAGTCGGCGCGCGTTCCGTGTTCTCGCATACTTGCCTGACGCAGCGAGTCCGGAGGTTCGGTTGGGTCAGGAGGCGAGCGTGTCGTCGGCCGGCGACTCGGGCGCGACGGTCGGGCCGTAGATGGCGTTCGGCTGCTTCTCGCAGTACGCCCAGTAGCGGTCGCCGAAGGACCAGTGCCACCACTCGGTCGGGTAGTTCACCAGCCCGGCCGCAGTCAGCACGTCGGCCAGCAGGGACCGGTTGGTGCGCGCCTCGCGGCTGATGTTGGTGGCGTCGAAGTAGCACGCGCCGTTGCTCTGCTCGGGCGTCGCGTCGATCGGCGTCCCGAGGTCGAACGGGCCGTTCTCGCCGATCAGCGTCAGGTCCACCGCGGCGCCGGCCACGTGCGGCGCGACCTCGATCGGGGAGACGAACCGGCTGGCCAGCGTGTGCGACTCCTCCTCGGAGATCCCCGGGTGCAGCTTCAGCACCTCGGCGCGATACCCGTCGTAGATCTCCCGCTGGCTCTCGAGCGGCCGGAGTCCCTCGACGACATGCAGCCGCACACCCGTCGGCAGGAAGGTCTGGGCGACGGCAAGCCGGTCCCCAAGCCCTTCCCGGACGTACTGACGCCCCTCGGCCGAGATCCCGAGCTTCTCCAGATCAACGAGCGGCTCACCACTCTCGACCGCCGGAATGCTGGTGATCCGCTCATCGCTGATCAGAACTGTCACGAGGCGTTCCTCGCGACGGCGGTTTCGATCAGGGTCTGGACGACGTCGGCGTACGACATGCCGGCGGCCGCCCACATCCGCGGGAACTGCGAGGCCGGGGTGAAGCCGGGGAACGTGTTGATCTCGTTGACCAGCGGCGGGCCGTCGGCCGGGACGAAGAAGTCCAGCCGGGCCAGTCCGGCGCAGCCGAGCAGACCGAACACCTCGAGCGCCGTACTACGGAGCCGGTTCGCCAGTTCGGCGTCGATCGGCGCCGGGACGACGAACTCGGTCGCGTCGCTGTTGTACTTCGCGGTCGCGTTGAAGAACGGCTGGCTCGGATCCGCGTGGATCTCCAGCGCCGGGGCGACCTCGATCCGGCCGTCCGGGAACTCCATCACCGACAGGTCGATCTCGCGGCCGACGATCTCCTGCTCGATCAGGACGTGCGTGTCCAGCGCGGCAGCGGCGGCGATCGCCTCGGCCAGCGACGGCAGGTCGGCCGCCCGGGAGGCGCCGATGCTCGAACCGCCGCTGTTCGGCTTCACGAAGACCGGGAAGTCGATCCCGGCCGCCTTCAGCTGCTGGACGGCCGACTCGGTGTCGGTCAGGTCCGCGCCGTGCAGGGTGATGCCCGGGGTGACCGGGATGCCGTAGGTCTTCAGGACGGACTTGGTCAGCTGCTTGTCCATCCCGACCGCGCTGGCCGCGACCGAGTTCCCGACGTACGGGACCTTGAGGGTCTGCAGGAAGCCCTGGAGGACGCCGTCCTCGCCGCCTTCGCCGTGCAGTGCGGGTATCGCGACGTCGCAGTCGAGCAGGACCCGGATCGCCTCCTGCTGGCCCACCTCCCAGCTGCCGTCGCGCTGGATGACGAGCGGCACCACGGTGTGTCCCTTGGAGGCGGCGGCATCGGCGATGCCCTTGCCGCTCTTCAGGGAGACCTCGTGCTCCGGGCTCGCCCCGCCACTGATCACGACCACCTTCACCGCTGTGCCTCCTCGATATAGCGACGCGGCACTCGTTCACCGAGGCCGCAGTAGATCTCGTGCGGAATGGTCTGGGCCCACTCCGCCCACTCGGCGATCGTCGGCTCGCCGGAGCTGCCGTCGCCGAAGATGGTCACCGGTTCGCCCGGCTCCACCGCCAGGTCGCCCGCGTCGACGACGAACTGGTCCATCGTGATCCGGCCGAGCACCGGCATCCGGACACCGCGGCAGAACACGCTCGCCTGCTGCGCCGCGATCCGCGGGATGCCGTCGGCATACCCGATCGGCACCAGCGCGATCGTGGTGTCGCGCGGGGTGACGTAGGTCATGGCTGTACGAAACGCCCTCGCCGGCCTTGATCCGGCGGACCTGGGCGACCTTGCTGAGCAGCTTCATCGACGGGTGCAGTCCCGCGCCGGTCTCGTCGATCCCGAACAGACCGGCGCCGATCCGGGCCAGGTTGCACTCGGGCGCGTCGAGCGTGATCGCACCGGCGGAGTTGGCCAGGTGGATGTACTGCGGGGTCAGCCCGGCGCGTTTCGCCAGGGCGACCCCGTGGTCAGCAGTTGGAGCTGCTTGCGGCTGTGCGACGCGTCGAGCTCGTCCCCGTGGGACAGGTGCGACCAGACGCCGCGGACCGAGATCGAGCCCTGCGCTTCGTAGTACGCCGCTGCGCGGGTCAGCTCGATCCACTGGTCAGGCGTACTGCCGCCTCGGTGCATGCCGGTGTCGAGCTTGAGGTGCACGTTCCGCACGTTCGGGGCGGCGATCACGCGGTGCAGGTCCGCGATGGTGGAGACGCTGACGTCGACGTCCGCGAGCCAGATCAGCTCGGTCTCGTCGTACAGCCAGGTGAAGATCGGTGCCGTCAGGCCGGCCGCGCGCAGCTGCATCGCCTCGCCGGCCCGGGCCACGCCCAGCCAGGTCGCGCCCGCGTCGAGGCGGCCGTTCGCGCACCCGTGCCGCGCCGTGACCGAACGCGTCCGCCTTGACGACGGCCATGATCTCCGTGCCGGGGTGCAGCTGGCCTGGAAGGTCCGGACATTCTGCCTGACCGCGCCAGGTCGACGTCGCCTCCGCCAGCCCGAGAACAGGCGCGGGCCGGGCTCTGGACCAGGTTCATGTCGGTCATTGTTGTTGGTGGCAACGGGGCACCGCATCGGACATTGGGGGGATGTTCTCCGTCATGGGTGTACGACCCTGGTAGCACAGGCTTGCATAGCGCAGTCTGACCCGGTTGGTGCCGGAGAAGGAAATCCTCCGCCTGCGGGACACGTGGGATAAGACGCCGCCGAAGCCCGTTTGGTTGACCCTGACCGGCTCATATGATCCGGCCTGGACCAGTTGAGACGGGAGGCGGGATCCTTCGATGGCGCGTGCGCAGTCGTCGCTTCCGCGGCGCATCCCTCGCAGCCTCGAGGAGCTGATCGAGGCCGCCCGGGACGCCGCCGTCACGGTGAGTGGTGCTGATCGCTCCAACTGGTCCGGGCAGTTGCAGAACGCGCGGCACATTCGCGGGATGCCGGTTGCCGGAGAGGCGACGTGGGGACACGGGCTGCGGCTCGACTACGGGTACGTGATGGCGCCGTTGCGGCAGATGTATGCCAATCCGGGCGTTCGGCACGACGCTGCGACGCTGCTGAAGTACCGCCGGGCGGTGGAAACGCTGTTCCACGAGCATGTTCACCTGCTGAGCGCACACGGGACGGATCACACCGAGGCGGAGCCGTATATGCGGCAGCCGTCGGTCCAGGCGCTCGAGGAAGGCGTCACCGAGGCGTACGCGTTCGCCAAGCTCGATGATTTCGTCGATGAACTCGGGATCGAGCAGATCGCGCCGGCGATCAAGGAGGTCGAGGACCCGCCGACCTTCACGCCGGAGGCGCTGGAGCTGACCAGGCTGGCCGATCGGGTCTGCACGGAGCTTCCCGGCCTGGATGGTGGCGAGGTGCTGCGCCGGCTCGCGGTGGTGAACCCGCGCGACAAGTGGGGCCAGGTGACCAGGATCACCTGGGATGCCTCCGGTCTGCAGACCGTCGTACCGCCTGGTCAGCAGGCCGAAGCAGAGGTCCGGCTGGGCAGGAGGATGTGGGACGCGTACGCCGGTCAGGGGCGCGGCGACCTCGCCTTCGCAGCGGGTCAGGCCGAGATTCATGCGATCCGCCAGGAAGTCTCGGCCACCGGACGCCTCTTGTTCAGCTAGCTGCCTGGATACTTGGCAGGTGGACGCGACCGATCATCTGAAGGCCTCGCTGGATGCGACGGTCGCGTTGGCCAATGCGACGGGTGCCGAGTGGAACCAGGGACGTGCCCGCGAGGCCCTCGATCGTGCGGGAGTCGAGGCTGTGTTGCGCCTGACGACCAATCGGTCGCTCCCGATCGACGACACCGCGGTCGCCGAGTTCGCCGCCGGGGGTGAGCGGATCTATCGCGCCCTGATGCTGCTGGCCGACGGCGAGACCGATGCCGCGGCCTCGGCGATCAACGCGCTGCTGGCTTCGACCCACGCGGCTCCACTGCTCGTCCGGCATCGTGAATCGGCCTGGCATCTGCACTTCGCGAGCGAGGGCGTCTCGATCGCGACCGGTTGGCTGGCCGAGTTCGGTACTGCGGCAGCGATGCTGCTCGGCAGCGACGAACTCGACCGCCTGCGGCACTGCGCCGCCGAGCGCTGCGACAACGTCTTCCTCGACGCGACCCGCAACCACCGGCAGCGCTTCTGCTCAACGGCGTGCCAGAACCGGACGAAGGTCGCCGCCTTCCGATCCCGTGGTGCACAAGCCTGACCCGGTCACCATGGTTGCCCGCAGCAACCATCCCGAGTCGCGTGTAGAGCTGCACACCCTCGTACGTCGCCATCAGCAATCCCGTGGTCGCGCCGAGCTCGACCGCCCGCCGGCTGAGTGCCGCCATCACCACACTCCCTAGTCCACGCCGCCGATGCGCCGGATCGGTGTGGATGTCGTGCATGACCACGTCCTCACCAACCACAGCCGCCATCCCGCGCGCAGCGATCTCTCCTGACCGATGCAGTACCTGCACCCGAAGAACGCCGTCGCCCTCCGACAGTTCCAGCCGGTACTCCGGTCCCGGCGTCGCGTCCGGATGATCCACCAGCGCGATCGACATCAGCGCCTTCCGCTCGTCGAAGACGTCGAAGCCCAATTCGGCCAGCTGGCCGGCGACCTCGTCCCCTCGATCGATGGTCGGTACGGTCACCCAGGTCTCCGGAGCCGCGTCCGCGGTCAACTCCCGGACCAGCTCGGGCTCGTCGCTCAGGGTGAAGATCTCCCGGGGCCGCCCGGGCAGTCCGAGCTCCACCGCGAGTCCGCTCAGGATCCCGTTCCGCCGTACCGGCCGGGCGGGCGACAGCCCCCGGCAGACACCCCAACCACGCTGCCAACGCCTCACGAATTCGTCCATGGCATCAAATGTAACTGTTTATTGCGAGATAGTCAGTTACTTTCTTGGCCGAGCACGAAGGTCTGGATGGCGGTGACGGCGGCGCCGCGGGCCCATTCGGTGAAGTCCGGGGCCTGGTGCACGATCGGCGGATCGACGGCGAGCGGATCGCGGCCGTAGTGCAGGCCCTCGAGGACGTCGGTCGCGGCGATCTCCGCGAGGCGGATGCCCTCGCCGCCGAGGATCACCCGCTCGGGCAGCGTGAAGTTCGCGGCTACGGCGATGAGGCGGCCGAGCGCCTGCCCCGCAGTACCGACGATCTTTGCAGCGATCGGGTCGCCCTTCGCTGCGAGGTCCAGGCATTCCTCGTAGTCGACCGGCCGGCCCAGCGCAGTACTGATCTGTCCTGTGATGGCTGTCGGAGGTGAGCAGTGTCATGGCGCAGCCGCGGTGGCCGCGGTCGCAGAGTGGGCCGTCCGGGAGCAGTGGGATGTGGCCGATCAGCCCGAGGGCGGCGTCCGCGTTGTCGACGACCTGGTCGTGGATGACGAGTCCGTACCCGATCCCGGCGCCGATCGTCAGCAGGCAGAACCTGGTCACGCCGCGTCCTGCGCCGAACCAGTGCGTCGCCTCGGTCAGGGCGAGGACGTCGTTGGCGACGACCACCGGTACGTCGGTATGCGTCGCGAGGAGTTGCCCGAGGGGGACGTCGGTCCAGCCGAGGAAGGGTGCCCAGCGGACGTCGGTCGGCCCGGCGATGCGTCCACCCAGCGTCACGCCGATCCCGCTGAGCTCGTCCCGCGTCGGTAGTTCGCCGGCAAGACTCGACGCCAGGTCGGCGACGAGGGCGGCGACGTGGTGCGGAGCGTGGTCGGTCAGTGGGCGCTCTTCGGAGGCGATGATTTCGGCGCGCAGGTTGGTCAGTACGCCGACGGCCGCGTCCGAGGTGAGTTTGATGCCCGCGAAGTGATGCGAACCGGGGACGATGTCGAGTGGCTGGGACGGCCGTCCGACCCGCGGATCGGTCGGCGCCGGCCGAGACCTCGACGAGGAGGCCGGACTCGACCATCGGCTTGGTGAGCCGGGTCAGGCTGCCGGGGGACAGGCCCACCCGGCGGGACAGCTCCGCGCGCGACAAGGGGCCGTCGAGCAGGATCTCCAGCGCGACCTGATGCGATGGTCCACTGAGAGGACGCCAGACACCCTTGGCCAACTGAGCTCCTTTCCTCGTTCCGGCAGCCTACCGGCGGATTTGCCGATTTGAGATTGGGTTGTGAATCCCAATCTGGCCAGTAGGATGACGCCCATGAGCGACTTCACGGCCCGGTGGAGCGGCCGGACCAGCTGGACCCGCGAGGTCGCGGCGCCGATGCGGGCCTTCCTGACGACGGAGGCCGGCAGTTCCGGCGTACTGGCGGCCGCGATCGTGGCGGCGCTCGCGCTGGGCCAATCTCGGGCCGGGCTCGTACGACGAGTTCTGGCACACCGCACCTCGCGTTCTCGTTCGGCGGGCACGAGTTCGGGCTGGAGCTGCAGGAGTGGATCAACAGCGGGCTGATGACGCTGTTCTTCCTGGTGGTCGGTCTGGAGGCGCGGCGCGAGTTCGACCTCGGCGACCTGCGGGACCGGAGCCGGTTCGTGCTGCCGGTGATCGCCGGGGTCGCGGGCATGGTGATGCCGGTCCTGATCTACCTGGCCTTCAATCACGGCGGCTACGGCGCGCATGGCTGGGGCGTCGCGATGTCGACCGACACCGCGCTGGCTCTCGGTCTGCTCGCGCTCGTCGGCCGCGGCGTACCGGATCGGGTTCGGGTCTTCCTGCTGACCGTCTTCGTGGTCGACGACCTGATCGCGTTGCTGGTGATCGCGGTCGTCTACAGCGAGAACATCTCCTTGATGCCGTTGCTGATCGCGATCGTGGCCTTCGCCGCGGTGCTGTCGCGGCGTTCTTCAAGATCCGGCACCCGTTCGTCTACGTTGCCCTCGGCATCGTTACCTGGGGCGCCCTGCTGACCAGCGGGGTGGACCCGGTGGTGGCCGGTCTGGCGATCGGCCTGACCGCGTCGGCGTACTCGCCAGGTCGTGAAGAGCTCGAACAGGCGACCGGGCTCTTCCGGCTCTTCCGCGAACAACCGACGGCCGAACTCGCCCGTACGGCGACTGTCGGCCTCACCTCGACGCTCTCGCCGAACAGCCGGCTGCAGCACTTCTACCACCCGTGGACGAGCTACCTGATCGTTCCGCTCTTCGGTCTGGCCAATGCCGGCGTCACGATCGACAGCGGACTTCCTCGCCAGGGCGTTCTCGGTCCCCGATCACGCTGGGAATCATCCTCGGATACGTGGTGGGCAAGCCGTTCGCGGTGATCGTCACTTCGTCGCTGCTGGCCCGGTTCAGCGGTGGCCGGATTCCGTCCGCTGGTCGGCTGGGCCGGGGTCGCCGGCAGCGGCACGATCGCGGGCATCGGGTTCACCGTTTCATTGCTGATAGCAACGTTGGCGTTCGACGGGCCGGAGCTGGCGGAGGCGAAGGTCGGTCTGCTCTCGGCGGTTGTGCTGTCGTCGGCTGTCACGTGGGTCGTGTTCCGGGTCGCGAAGATGCTGTCGCCGGCGCGCAAGGCGAAGGCGCTGCTCGGCGATGTGGATCAGCTGGTCGACCTGATCGATCCGGTCGACCCCGAGCGCGATCATGTCCGCGGTCCGGAGACCGCCTCGGTGACGCTGGTCGAGTACGGCGACTTCGAATGCCCGTACTGCGGGTTGGCCGAACCCGTCGTACGGGATCTGCTGCACGATGACGACCTTCGGTATGTGTGGCGCCATCTGCCGCTGACCGATGTGCACCCGCGGGCGCAGATCGCAGCGGAGGCGGCCGAGGCGGCCGGCGCCCAGGGGCAGTTCTGGGAGATGCACGATCTGTTGCTGGAGCACCAGGAGGACCTGCTACCGAAGGACTTGATGGCGTACGCCGAGCAGTTGGGGTTGGACGCGCAGCGCTTCCACGACGACGTGAAGCGCCATGTCGCGGCGGCTCGGGTTGCGCAGGATGTCGAGTCGGCGGACCTCAGTGGCGTCTCCGGGACGCCGACGTTCTTCATCAACGGGCAACGGCACTACGGCGCGTACGACGTACCGACGCTGACCACCGCGATCAAGACGGCGCGTGCTCGCGTCGCGATCAAGACCGACGACCTCGGACCGTTGCTCCGGCGTCGTCCGCGACCGGCCTAGGCCTGCGTGGCAGAATCTTGTGGTAGATGGTCATATCTGCCACTTTCGGGCGGCCGGGGTGCTGCTGGACGCTGAGAACTCCCTGCTGGAGAAGGAGTTTGCGATGTCGTCGGTATTGAGCACCCCGCCTGCTGTTCAGGATGCTGCGGTCGCGCACTTTGCGGCGCGCTTGTCGTACGAGACGGACCCCTCGGATGTCGCCGCCGACATCGGGGCGGGCGTCACCGGTTGGGTGCTGATCGACAGCCGTAGCCAGGCGAGTTGGGATCAGGGGCATATCGCCGGTGCGATTCACCTGCCGACGGCTGAGATCGCGGCCCGCGCGGCGTCCGTAGTACCGGCTGGATCTTCGGTTGTCACGTATTGCTGGGGACCGGGGTGCAACGGTGGGACGAGGGCTGCGCTGGAGTTCGCCAAGCTCGGGTATCCGGTCAAGGAGATGATCGGCGGCTTCGAGTACTGGACGCGCGAAGGGCTGCCGGTCGAGACCTCTGCTGGTGTCGACCGCCGCGCGACTGATCCGCTGACCGCGCCGCTTGGGATCGCCTGCGCCTGCTAGAGATTGGCGAGGTAGTCGGCGTTGCCGCGGATGGCCGCCTCGTAGCGCTTGATCTCGGGCGTTTCGAGGCGGTCGGCGACGAGTAGGAGCATCGTCGCGAGGGCCTTGTGCTCGCGACCGGCCGCGTGCAGGGTGAGTGCCTTGAAGACGCGGAGCGAGTCCGACTCGGGGAACTCCTTGCATGCGGCAACGAAGACCGCGAGCGACTCGTCGAAACGGTCCAGGTTGCGCAGGGTGCTTCCGTACTGCAGCAGGCAGCGACGCTTGGTGTCACCGCTCAGGCCGGGGAGCGCCTGCTCGTAGTACGCGATGGCCTTCTCTTCTTGGCCGTCGGTGTCGTAGGACCCGCCCACCTCGTACAGGACGTACGGATTCCCGGGGTGCTTGGTCAGCAACTCCTCGAAGAAGTCGATCGTCGGCTGCATGTTCTCGCGGTCCCGCTTCGCGAACGCGTCCGCGATGATCTCCGCCAGTTCCGGTGTCAGGTTGTCGCTGTTGTCGCTCACCTCTCCATCATGCCCGCACGGTCAGGCGGGTGCGCAGCGGGTGGAAGAGGACTCGCCGTCCAGTCCCGCTTTCGTCCGGCGGGGCGTTCCAGTCGATGGTGGAGGTGCCGCTCAGGTGCAGCGTCGTCCCAGTCGCGAAGTCGATGAAAAGTAGCGCCGTGGTCGGATCGACAGCGATGTTGCCGAGGCTGTTGAACATGTTGTTGCCGGCGTAGTCGGGCCACCACAGGTTCGGCCCGTCGATCCGGACGAAGCCGGGGATGCCGCCCTTGTGCGATGCGTCCGCGCCGCGCTCGGGGTGCGTCGTACCGACGAAGAAGGTGTCGGCTTGCTGGATCAGGTCGCGTTGTACTTCGCCCAGCTCGCCGTCGGTGACGATGGACTCGGCGACGTTGGTCGTGGGGGTCTTGTGGTCGGGATCGATGTACTGCGGGCAGTTTCCGTAGGCCTGGTCCGCCTCGATCCGCAGTACGTCGGCCGCCGTTGTCAGGTAGCCGTTCACGCGCACCCTTCTTCGGATCGCGAACTCGATCACGATGAGGCCGACCTGCTGGTCAGCTGGGAGATCGTGGAGCGGATCGCCTTCGGCGGGAGTCGCGTTGACGGTGAGCGTGGTGCCACTCGCTTGCAGGAATCCGGGCTTGCCTTGCAATGGCGAGATCCAGAGACGGCCCGCTTGGTCTCTTGCTGTGATGGCTGCGAAGTCCCTCTGTGCAAGGAACTTCGCCGCGCCGCCATCCAGCAACGGTGGCCTGAGCATCCTTTGCAGCCTTGCCGCGTCGTGGGCGACTCCGGCGAGCTTCTGCACCTTCAGTTCGCCTTCGTGGAAGCCGCTCATGACTGCTTCGTTCGCTGGTAGTGCCGGGCGACCCGGGCGCGGTTGCCGCAGGCGCTGCCGACGCACCACTGGCGACGCTTGTGCTCGGCGAGGAAGAGCATCGAGCAATTCGGGTTCGCACACCGCCGCAGCGTGCTCAGTCTCGTCGGGTCGGCCATCAGCTCGATGAGCTCGGTCGCGATTGCGGCCAGCGCAGGATTCCCGCTGTACTCCGAGTGCCATCGCGTCTCGGCACCCAGCCCGTCTCGCGTCGCAACCAGTCGCCGACTACTCGGCGCCCCGGCCGCAGCTGCGTTGATGTCCTCGATCGAGGTGGCCGAGGGAGTCTCCCCGGCTAGCTGCGAGTCCAGCACCTCCCGGATCGCGGCCCGCAACCTCCGGACTGCTGTCACCTCGGGCACCGGCCCGACTGGCAGCCTGCCCTTCTGCAACTCCCACCATTTGGCGTACTGCGTGGGTGTATCGATCAGATCGACCGTCGGCTCGCTCACGCGCACCTCCGTGTCGACCAGATCCAGGGCGACCAGCCGCTCCCCGCCCATCAGGAACCCAGCGGCGAGGATTGTATCGATCGTCAAGTTGGCATTAGCCACCGCTCGAAGCTCCCTTCCACCTTGCAAGCACGCTGTAGAGACTAACGGAAAAACTGTCTTGTTTCCATTAGAGCACATTTCGGACGTATCTGGGTGGGAGGCTGGGCCCCAGTTAGAGGTCTGGATCTCGCTCAAGGAGTTGACGATGACCGCTCGCTACCAGGTCTCTACCTTCGGACCGGAGACGTCCGGAAAGTTCCAGTTGCTGGGGAAGAAGATCGGTCACGGGGTCGCATCCTGGGAGCAGGTGGAGCGCCAGGATCTGGGTGAGCCGCCGGAGTGGATCAAACCGGCGGGTGGCGTACGCCGTCCCGTGATCGCGCTCCTCGACAGCGGGGTCTTCAAGGATCACCCGTGGCTGCCGCAGGAGCACTCGGACTCGGACAAACCGTTCGTGACCGTGGAGGAGATCTGGGAGCAGGACCAGCGGCCGGTGCACGTCGAGGAGGTGTGGGACGAGGGCCGGGAGCCGGATCTCGGCAGCCACCTCGGGCATGGCACGTTCGTCGCGGGGATCATTCGCAAGGTCGCGCCGACGGCCAGGATCCGGTCCTTCAAGGTGATGAACACCTCGGGGCTGGTCGAGGAGGCGAACGTGGTCAGCGCGCTCAACTTTCTGAAGGACGGCGAACTCGACTTCGTCGACGTCGTGTTGATGGCGTTCGGGCGGAAGGTCGAGAACGGTGACGACGACACCGAGTCGGCGCGGCTGGTCAAGGAAGCCATCCGCGGCCTGGCGGCCAAGAACGTCCGGGTCGTGATGTCGGCTGGGAACGGGAGGTCTGCCGATCCGGTGTTCCCGGCCAGCGCGGCCCGGAGCGCCGGTCGCCACGTGGCGAGTGTTGGTGGAGGTACGTCGAGGTATTTGAAGGAGGAGTACAGCAGTTGGGGTGAGTGGGTGACGGACTGGCGGCTAGGTGGCGAGGTGATCAGCCTGATGCCGATGACGCCCGAGCCTGAGCCTGGGCTGGCTGAGGTGGCGCCCGTCGATTCGCCGGAGGTCGCGGCCACGGGAGAGGGATACGCCAAGTGGAGCGGTACTTCGTTCTCCGCTGCGCGGTTCGCGGCGGAGTACGCGGCCGGGCTGCGGTTGCCTCCCGGATAACGGTCTAGGCCGAGGGGTTCGGGGAGCCGTACGATGTCGATCATGTCCATGGTGAGCCGGGCCGACCGCGCCGCATGGCTGGCGGAGCGGCTGGTGAAGGCGCGTGGTGGCGACCGCGACGCGCTGGACGAGATCGTCGCGCAACTCAATCCGCTGCTCTGGCATGTGGTCCGCGCCCAGGGGCTCGGGCCGGACGAATCGGCGGACGTGGTGCAGACGACCTGGCTGGAGTTCCTGCGCGGGATCGACGCGATCCGTACGCCGGAAGCCATCACCGGTTGGCTCGTCACGACCGCCCGGCGCGAAGCCTGGCGACTGCGCGAACGCGGCCGTCGTACGGCGGACGATCCCACTCCGGTGCTCGAGGTGCTGCCCGACCCGGCGCCGGCGGTGGACGAAGCACTGTTGACCGGTGAACGCGATCGGGCGCTCTGGCGGCTGTTCCAGAAGCTGACTCCGCAGTGCCGGGAGTTGCTCCGGATCGTCGCGCATGTGGACCGTCCGGACTACGACCTGGTGGCTGAGGCGCTGGGACGACCGCGCGGAAGTATCGGCCCGACTCGCGGCCGGTGCCTCGCCAAGCTGCGCGAGCTGTTGCAGGCGGATCCCCTGTGGAGCGAGTCATGACAGAACCGATGGACGACTTCGATCTCGCGATCCTCGATCAGCTCGCGGCTGTGCACGGGGTGGTCGATCCGCCGCCCGCGGACCTGGATCTGCGTGTCCGGTTCGCCCTCGATCTCGAGGATCTCGAGGCCGAGCTGGCTCGGCGTACGGAAGATGTCTGGGTCGGCTCCGGCGCGCGGGCTTCCGAACGGGCCCGGACGGTCACCTTCGAGGCGGACAGCCGGACGGTGATGATCACCATCGGCGAGCGCCCGGACGGCTTGCTCCGAATGGACGGCTGGCTCGCACCAGCTGCCGCCTTGCAGGTCGAGCTGCGCTTCGCCGACGCGCTACCGAACCTGGCTGTGCTCGCCGACGACGCGGGCCGCTTCGTCTTCGACGCGGTCGCTCCCGGCATCGTCCAACTCCTCGTCCATCCCCACGACGAGACGGGCCGCCAGGTCGTCACCCCCGCCATCACACTGTGACCCACCCCCAAGACGAACAGCCGCCCGCCGGCGTACGGGCTGTGGTTGAGAAGGCTCGGGAGTTGCAGGGGGCGGCTGTTGGGTCGAGTGATCGTGGTCGGCCTGCTGCCGCCATCCGGCAGTTGCGGGCCGGGCTGGCGCTTCTCGACACCGCGGAGGCCGTCGACGAGGTGACGGAGCTGCGCGCCCGCTTGCTGGTGAGTCTCGCCTGGGCCGAATCCGAGCGCGGTGACACCGATCTCGGTCTGCGTCTGCTCGACGAGGCGGAGCAGTTGATGGTGCAAGACCAGGTCGGGCTCCTGCATGCTCAGCGCGCGGCCCTGCTCAGACGCCGTGGACACAACGAGATCGCCTTGCAGTACTTCGATTCCGCGATCGCCCTGCTGCGTGAGCGGGACCAGGCGCTCGATCTGGTGAAGGCACTGAGCAACCGCAGCCTCGCCCATCTCGATGCCGGCCGGGTCGGCCAGGCGCGAGCGGACCTTCGCCGGTCCGAGCAGATCGCCACCAGACACGGGATGGACCTGCTCGTCGCCGTCATCCACGTGAACCTGGCCGGGATCGACGTGGTCGCCGGCGACCTTCCGTCGGCGTTGCGGCGCTTCGCGGAATCGCGCGCGGAGTACGAGCGGGTCGCACCGACCCGGCTGGCTCTGGTCGCGATCGAACGAGCGCACGCCTTGGTGGCCGCGGGTCTGTTCGCGGCGGCGGACCGGGAGCTGGCCGGCGCGATCGAGGAGGCTGCGCGACACGAGCTCACTCACCAGCACGCCGATGCGCTGCAGGCCCGCGCCGAGGCTGCGTTGCTGGCGGATCGCCCGGTCGAGGCCGCGGCGTACGCCCAGCAGGCGAAGGCCGAATTCCTCGGCCGAGCCAACGCCCGCCGAGCAGGCCTGCTGTCGCTGATCGAGTTGCGAGCCGAGGCAGCGATCGGGGATCCGTTGTCGGTTGCGGATCGGGCGCGGAGGTTGGCGCCGCGGCTCGGGGCGCTGGGGTTGGCCGAGGACGAGCGGGTTGCCGGGCTGGTCGCAGTACGGGCTCTGGTTGCTGGTGGTCAGGCTGGGCGGGCTGCGCGGTTGATGAGCCGCTATGACCGGACGGCGCGGGGCGATCGGCTGGATACGCCGGCTCGTACGGCGGTTGGCGCTGGCGGAGCTCGCGTTTGCAGCGGGCCGGCGTACGGAAGGGCTTCGGCAGTTGCGGACCGGGTTGACCTCGGTTCACAAGCATCGGGCGCAGTTCGGTTCGCTCGACGTACAGACCGGGGCCTCGGTGCATGGGCGAGACCTGGCGCGGGCTGGATTGAGCGAGGCCTTGGCGGCGGGGTCGGTGCCCGCGATCTATCGGTGGTCCGAACGGGCGCGGGCTCAGGCGTTGCTGTTGCCGTCGGTGAAACCGCCCGAGGATCCGGCGATCGCGACGGCGTTGGAGGAGTTGCGGCAGACGCAGTACCGGCTGCGTTCCGAGGAGTTGGCCGGGCGTCCCGCCGCGGAGTTGCGGAGCCGGATCGACTTGCTGCAAAGGAGAATCCGCGAACATCACTGGTCCGCGCCGGGCCTCCGTACTGCGGGTCCTTCGCTTGCCGGCTTCGCAGCGGTGAAGGACGAACTCGGCGACGCGGCTCTGGTCAGCTACCTGCGAGACGGCGAGCTCCTCCGAGCGCTGATCGTGGTCGATGGCTCTGCCCGAGTTGTGCAGCTGGGCTCCTATGTTGAGGCAGCAGAGTCCGTACTACGGTTGCGCGCCGACCTGGATGCGCAAGCGGGTCGAGCTCTGCCGTCGCGGATGGCCGAGTCGCTCAAGGACGCCACTCGGAGCGATGCGGAGCGCCTCGGAGCAGTGGTGCTCGACCCGCTGCTTCCGTGGATCGCGGATCGCCCGCTCGTCGTAGTACCGACTGGTGCTTTGGTGACCGTGCCTTGGTCGGTGCTGACTGGTCGGCCGGTGACTGTGGCGCCCTCGGCAACTACTTGGTACTCGGCGCGGACGTCTTCGCGTCCTTCGAGAGGCGCTGTGTTGCTGGTCGCCGGGCCTGGGAACGAGCGGGGTGAGGCGGAGGTCGGGGAGATCGCTCGGCTGTATCCCGGTTCTGCTGTGCTGACAGGGGATGCGGCGACGCCGGCGGCGACGTTGGATGGTCTGGGTACGGCGTCGGTGGTGCATCTTGCGGCGCATGGTCATCATCAGCCGGAGAATGCGCTCTTCTCGCGGCTTGAGTTAGCCGGTGGATCGCTTTTCGGTTATGACTTCCAGGGGAGTACGCCGCCGGAGACCGTGGTTTTGTCGTCTTGCGACCTTGGGCTTTCGGATGTGTTGCCTGGCGACGAGACTCTCGGGCTTTCGACCGCATTGCTGGCAGCGGGAGCGACGACGGTGATCGCCAGTGTCGCCCGGGTCGCCGATCAGACGGCGATGGAGATCATGGTCCGCTATCACGAGAACACGTTGCGTGGTGATTCTCCGGCTGCTGCTCTTGCTTCCGCCTCTGCTGGTTCCTCGGCCGGTTTTATCTGTCTTGGTGGGCACTAGCGCTGAGGGTGTCGGCGGCGCATGATCGGGTCCATGGGGGGACGAGAAGAACTACAGGCGATGGTGACCGGGTTCCGGCTGGCGGCGGCGCTCAGCGTTGCTGCGGAGTTGGGGATCTCCGACCGGCTCGTGAATGGGCCTTTGTCCGCTGACGAGTTGGCTGCTGCGTTGGAGGTCGACGCCGAGACATTGCAGCGGTTGCTGCGGGCGTTGAGCAGCGTGGGGGTTTATGCCGAGGTCGACGAGGGCTATGCGAATACGGCGCTCGGGGAGTGGTTGCGTACCGGCGTACCGGGAAGTCTTCGGCCGTTGGCGAGGTTGACGCAGGATTCGGCGATCTGGGCTGCTTGGGGGAATCTCAAGCACAGTGTCCGGACCGGTGAGAATGCGTTCTACGCCTTACACGGAATGGATGTCTGGGAGCATCGGGTCGCGCATCCGGAGTACAACGAGGTCTTCAACGACAACATGGCGGCTTTGAGTTCTGTTGTCGCGGGGTCTGTTGCTGATTCGTATGACTTCAGCGGGTTGTCGACGGTTGTCGATCTGGGTGGGGGACTCGGGGTGCTGCTGGCCGCAGTATTGGCGCGGAATCCGGAGCTGAGCGGGATCGTTTTCGACCTTGAGCATGTGGTCGGGCGGACGGCGCCGGCTGGGTCTTTGGAGTCGGTCGCCGAACGATGGTCATTTGCCAGCGGCAACTTCTTCGAGGCGGTGCCGGCCGCGGATGGCTATCTGCTCAAGTCGATTCTGCACGACTGGCCCGACGAGGAATGCGTGGCGATTCTGCGGGCTTGCCGGGTATCGCTCGCGCCGGGTGGCGTCGTACTGGTTGTCGAGGGATTGCTTGGGCTGCCTGGGTTTGAGGCGGAGGCGGCTTTCTCCGATCTCAACATGCTGGTTCTGCCGGGTGGGCGCGAGCGCACGGAAGCGCAGTACGAGGTGTTGTTTGCTGCGGCGGGGCTGAAGATGACCCGGGTCATTCACACGGCTTCGCGGATGTCGATCCTAGAAGCGACCGCCGGTGAACAGGAGGCGGTTGGGTGAGCCGTGGAGGTTGCCTTTCACCGCTCCCTTGGTGGCGTTGTCGATGAGCCAGGTGCGGACTTCTGCTGGTGATGCTGTCTTGTGGGCCGATAGGTAGAGGGCCGCAGTTCCGCTGACCAGGGGCGCTGCCCAGGAGGTCGCGGCGAAGTCCGAGGTGACCAGGCGGCTGGGGCTGAGGCTGGCGTCCGCCACTGAGGTGAGGTTCTCCGCGGGGGCGTAGAGGTCCACGCAGCGTCCGTAGTTGAGGGCGGCGTCTTCGTCGGTTTGGGTCATTGCTGCTGCCGTGACAACGCCTGGCAAGCCGGCGGGCAGGTGTTGGCAGGCATCCTCACCGTCGTTGCCGGCTGAGGCGACTACGGTGATGCCGTTGTCGATGAGCCGCTGGACGGCGGCTTTGAATGTTGGCGACGGCGCGGTCAGGTTGAGCGAGAGATTCACGACGGCGGGCTTGTGGGCGTTCTGGGTTACCCAGTTGAGCGCTTTGACGATGCGCGCGGTCATCTGGGCATCGGTCGCCCCTTCGGCACCCTCGCAGCCGTAGCTCGAACCGACCGAGACGATCTTGGCTCGCTTGGCCACTCCCGTACGGCTGCCGGCCACCAGGCCTGCCACGAAGAGGGCGTGGTTGGTGCCGTCCTCCAGGACACACGGCTCTCCGGCGGCTAGTCCGACGGAGGCACGTCCGCCGAAGTCGGCGTTCTTCACGTCGAACCGTCCGTCCACGACGTACACCGTGACGCCTTCACCCTGGCCGACAGTGGTGAACCGCTGATCCAACGGACGCTTGCGCTGATCGATCCGATCGAGCGCCCACCCCGGCCCCTTCTGCGTCACCTTCACGGCGCTCGGCGTTGCCGAGGGGGTCGTGGTGGGGGTCGCCGGAGAGCTCGGCGTAAGCGTTGGCGTGGTGGCCGGGGCTGATGGGCTCTCCGTCGTCGGGGCGGCCTGTGGCGACGCGTCACCCTTGTTGCAGCCGCTGATGCTGACGACAAGCGCCAAGGAGGCGATCGCGATGATGCTGCGCTGCCCGCGCACGTCGAGAACCATGATCGTCATCCTAGGGAGACTCCTGCTGAATCCTGTGCTGTTCCGGCCTGTGCCGCCCGCTTGCCGGCCTCCGATCAGCACATTCGGGCAGTCCTTTGCCGGCAGCAACATCTTTGTCAGAGCGAAGGCTCGTCCGGAGCGGACAGGCTGAGGACTGCGCCGGCCACCGCCGGAGAGGCGCTGATTTTGGCTTCGAGGGCTCGCAGGCGGACGGCGACGTGGGATTCGGAGTCGTCGCCGGTGAGGTCGACGTCGCCGATCACCGAGATCATCCGCGGGCCGACGATCTCGAGCCGCAGATAGGTGACCCGGGCAACTTCCGGCGCGGCGAGAATCGCCTGCAACGCCGCCTCGCGAACCTTCGGATCGGCCTCCTGACCGACCAGGAACCGCCGGTTGCGGTTGATCAGCAGCAGCGCGACCCACGCCAGCAGTACGCCGACCAGGATCGACCCGATCGCATCCGGGATCGACGACCCGGTCAGCTGATGCGCGACCAGGCCGACCGCGGCGATCACCAGACCTGCGAGGGCGGCCGCGTCTTCCACGAAGACGGCTCTGAGGGTCGGATCGGAGGTGGCGAGGACGTGTTCGATCAGATCGCGCTGCATTTCCTTGGCCTCGGACTTCGCCTGCCTGGTCGACTGGAGGAAGGAAACACTTTCGAGCACGAAGGAGACCGCGAGTACGACGTACCCGATGACGTAGTGCCCCGCCGGCTCCGGCGTGATCAGCTCCTGGACCCCGTGCGTGATGGAGACCGCCGCACCAGCCACGAACAGCCCGAGCGCCGCGAAGAGAGACCAGACATACGCCTCCCGCCCATGCCCCAACGGATGCAACTCATCGGACGGCTTGTGAGCCCGCCGATTCGCGATCAGCAGGAACACCTCGTTCCCCGCATCAGCCCACGAGTGCGCCGCCTCCGCCAAAATCGACGCCGACCCCGTCACGATCGCCGCAACCGACTTAGCCAACGCAATCAACACATTGGCCCCAAAAGCAACCAACACCGTCGTCAGACTCTCGCCCCCACCCGCAGCCCCAGCCACCCCGCCCAGCAAGTCGTGCGACGTCCCGCCCTCGCCCGCCGGGCTCTGCCCGTCCTCCCGCTCACCACCATGCGCCAGTGGTAGCACACCCCACCGGGGACTTCGTGGACGAGCGCACAAGCTTTCGCGAAGAAGTGCGACAGCCTGCCTGTTCTCGGTCGCCTCAGCCGCGATCCGGGTGTATCCCTCGACCTCTACCGCGTGCGCGACCGCCTCGATGCCGGCTCTCAGAACCGCACGGAGCACTACTGCTTCACTGCTTTGCTCTGTCACCTCGACGTCAACGAACCGGGAGAGCGCCGCACGATGCGCGTGCGAATCGCGCAGAACGACGAGGTCGTGCAGGTCCTGTTCCGAGAGTGGCAGCGACTTCGGGTTCCGATCCAGGGCGCTCATGCGTCAACCATGCATCGCCCGTCCGCAGCAGCTCAACCTGATTCATATCTGCAGCTTTTGGCACTCCGGGTCTCTGGACGGTGACCCGGTTGGGGATCACCATGGCGGAGGCTGAGGAGGGGTGGCGTGGACGACGAGGTGACGGCGACGCGTAGTACGGGCGGGCGGGTGGCTAAGTTTCTGGTCAATCGGGACTTTGCGCGGCTCTGGTACGGGCAGGCGATCTCGTCGATCGGGGACTTTGTCTTCGACACCACGCTGACGCTGTGGATCGCGACCGAGTTGCTGGCGGGCAGCCACTGGGCGCCGGCCGCGGTCAGTGGGCTGATGCTCTGCGCGTTCATCGCGACGATGGTGATCGGCCCGCTGGCCGGCGTCTTCGTGGACCGCTGGAGCCTCCGCAGTACGCTCCTCCGCTCGGAAGTCATCCGCATCGTCGTGGTCGGCACCCTCGCGCTGATCACGCTCCTGCCCCAGAAGTCGCTCCCGGTCGCCGTCTGGCTGGTACTCCTCTACGCCGTCGTCCTCGTCGTCAACTCCGCCGGCCAGTTCTTCAACCCCGCGCGCTTCGCCACCATCGGCGAGATCGTCCACGGCGAAGCCGACCGCGCCAAGGCGTTCGGACTCGGCCAGGCAACCGCGGCAACTGCAGTCATCCTCGGCCCACCGATCGCGGCGCCGCTGCTCTTCGCCCTCGGCATCAAATGGGCGATGTTCATCAACTGCGCGTCGTACCTCGTCTCGTACTTCGCCATCCGCTCGATCCGCTTCCCGGCCGCCGACTCCGCCCGCGCCGCAGGCTCGACCGCCGATGCCGCTCCGGCCGCGGGCTCAGCCTCCGAGCGAACGCGATGGTTCGAGGAGTTCGCCGATGGCGTGCGGACGTTCGCCCGCAACCGCTTCCTGATCGCCCTGCTCGCGGTCATGGTCATCTCGTCCCTGGGCACCGGCGCCCTGACCGCCCTGATGGTCTTCTTCGTCACCGACAACCTGCACGTCAGCGCGGGCCTCCTCGGCATCCTCTGGATGGCGTACGGCGCCGGCGCAGTCTCCGGCTCCCTGCTCTCCGGCCGCCTGACAAAACTCCTTCACGCCCGCAACATCACCTGGCTAGGCCTCATCCTCGGCGGCATCGGAATCGCCACCCTCTCCCGCCAGACCCACTTCCCCCTGGCCGTAGCCGTCATGTTCCTGATGGCCATCCCCGTAGCCGTCATGAACGCCGGCATCAGCCCCCAACTCCTAGCCGTCACCCCCAAGGAATTCACCGGCCGAACGATGGCCGTCATCAACCCCATCGTCACCGCCGCCTCAATGATCTCGGTAGTAGTAGCCGGCTCCCTAGCCAGCACCACCCTCCGAACCCTCAACACCCACCTCCTAGGCCTCCACATCACCCGAATAGACGCAATCTTCCTAACCTCAGCCCTCCTGATCCTGGCCGCCGGCATCTACGCCTACTTCACCCTCCCGCCAACAGCACCGGCCGCCGAGGACTGACATCTCGTACGCACGTCAGGCGCACGCGCCCTCGTACCTCGGCGCTCCCACCCACCCTCCTACGCGGACTCCACCGTCGCCCGCTAACCACTGCCTCATGCTCACCCCAATCCTCGGCCGCCTTTGCGATTCACGCTCGGAGGCCGGCTTGTCGCAGAGAATCGTCCGTTCAAGGTGCCCAGCTGGGGCCCTGAACGTGGTTCGCGCGGTGCCGCGTCTGATGGCGGCCTAACTAACATCGATGTTACTAACATTGATGTTAGTTACTTAGCTGCGGCATCAGGTTCAGCGCAGGTCGACTTCGATCTGGTGTTCGGTGAGTATGGCGATCAGGTCTTGGAAGGTGGTTGCTGGGAGCAACCGGCGTCGGTCGTAGCCGGCGACAAGGTATTCGCGAGCGATGGTGGAGTCGTGCCAGATCAGGCGGAATGGTGGGCGGGCACCGAACGTGCCCAGGAGACACTGCGTGGAGGGCTTGGAGGTCTGCGCCGAAGTAGCCGGCAGGGCCGTTGATTGCTTCGCCGATTGCGCAGTAGAAGCCTTCAAGGTTGGTGACGAAGCGTCCGTCGAGCTCGTAGGTGGTGTCGGGCGGGTTGTCCGGGGTGCTGGAGCGGCGGGCGTGCGCTTCTCGGGTCCAGCGGTCGCGAAGTACTCGGTCGTAGGCTGCCCAGAGGTTCTTCTCGGTAGGGCGGCCGGTCTGCCAGTGCTCCAGTACGTCCAATACGCCGGTGGGCCGGGGCTCCTGCGGGTAGCAGGCGATGGTGATCTCGATGAGGTCGGCACCGAGGCGCGACGGCGTACCGGATTGGACTGTTCCGGGGACCGGGGCGCCGGAGCTGATCGAACCGTCCGTGGCGATCAGGTGGACCCGGCCTGGATCCGGCGGCGATGCAGGCCGGCGTCGCTCGAGTCTCCGACCGCCGCCAACGCCGCCAGCATCGGGGGTTCCGGTTGGCATCCGAGGAGACGGACCTGTGGGACCGGCGATTCGGCCTCGTCACGGAACAGGCCGGTGATGTCTTGGCAGGTCCCAAGGGGGACCTTGTCCGGGCTGAAGAGGAAGAATTCAGTGACGTCGTTGGGACGTACGACGGCGTCGGTACGGTCGTCGACGTGGACGAATCCGTCAAGATCGATGTCCAACGCTCCGGGCAAGGTCAGGCTTGGCCGCTGCGCAAGGACGACGAGGTCGGCCAAGTCCTCGCCGGACCAAGATGGCGCGGTGTTCGGCGGTGGGGGAGACGCCGCGACGTAGATATTTCCCAGCCAGGCTTGTTCGCCGGGGAGGCGGTTGGCGAGGTCAGCAAGAGCGCCGCTCGGAGTACAACCGACCAGCGTGAACTGTTCCCGCGGCCGGGCCGGAAGATCGACGAACACGCCTTCGACCCCCGTACACAACGCGAGCGGTACGTCGATCTCATAGCCGCCGTCGAAACCGACATCACCAAGCACGACCCAGCGCGGCGGGACCGGATACTCCCAGCTCCATCGCTGCGCCGGCGGACGTTCAGGTGACCGTACGACGAGGGTGCCGAGGGCGGCGCCGGCGGCGTACCAGAAGAGGTCTGGGGTGTTGAAGGTGGAGCCGAGGACCAGGTGGGCGAGGGTGCTGTGGGCGGATAGGTCGGCGGGGATACCTGTTAGTTGGAAGAACTCGACGGCCCAGCTGATGGCGGTGGCTGTCAGGGCAGCGTGGAGGGGGCGTAGCCAGAAGGACAGGAAGGCGTAGATCAGCGTGGTGTAGAGCGCTACGCCGGCGTACTTGGCGAAGTCGCCGCCGGTGAATGCTCGTACGCCGAGACCTAGGGCCAACACGACGGGCAGCGCGAGCCAAGGTCTCATCACGGGACTGATGATCCCGCATGAGAGGTCGAGGCGTTGGACACGCTGGAGAAACAGCGGGCATGATCTAGGACGGTCTGCAGGCGGGGATTACTGGGGAGGCTTTGGTGTCTGGGGTTAGGCGGGCGATCGCAGTAGGGGTGGTGTTGTGCGCTGCGCTTGTTGGTTGTTCGCAGGAGAAGAAGCCGGAGCCGGTGCCGTTGCCTCGGACAACCGTCTCGAACACAGTGGATCTGGAGACGGACAAAGCTGCGGTGAAGCAGGCGTTCACGGCGTACCGCGGAGCGATGCTGGCGAAGAACGGCAAGGCTGCGGCTGCCCTGCTGACGGCAGGCAGTTTGGCGTACTACGCGCAGTTGAAGGACCGGGCCTTGACGGCATCGGAGGTGGACCTGCGACGGATGCAGCTCATCGACCAGATCACGGTCCTGTTCCTCCGCTTGAGGGTTCGCGCCGAGGACCTCCGTCGCTGGTCACCGACCGAATTGGTCGTCGATTCTGTGGAGAACGATCCGTTCAGCGGCAGCGCGAACATGAGCCGGATGGCAACAGGCGCGGTGAACATCTCGGGCGACACCGCCAGCGTGCTGATGAAGCTCGACGGCAAGGACACCGGGCTGGCCTTCAGCTTCTGGCGCGAAGACGGCCGCTGGAAGTTCCGCATGACACCGCTGCTCGACTCGGTCGAGGACTCGCTGCGAACCCTCGTCCAGCAACAACACCTCACCACCCGCGCCTTCATCGACCGCACCCTGGCCTCGAAGTACCCAGATCCCGACAAGATCGCCGCCGCCTGGAAACCGCTCGGCGCTTGATGGCGGGCGGGATGATCTCGTACGCCGGTGTCGAGCGTCCCGGCGGCTAATCTCGGATGTAGCCGAGCTGGAGGTGTGTGCTGTTCAGGGATATCGAGGAACTTCGGACGTTGATCGGGCGGCATGCTCGAGACGGCGTCGACGGAATGCTGCTCGCTCGGGTGCTGGATCCCACGGAGCCGACGCCGTCGATCGCTGAGCCGATTCTGGCGGTGACCGTGCAAGGGTCGAAGCGGGTCGCGCTGGGGGACCGGATCTTCGACTACGGCGCCGGCGACTATCTCGTGGTGGCTGTGGATCTGCCGATCACGGGCCAGTACGTCGAGGCGTCGCCGGCTGAGCCGTATCTCGGGTTCGGGCTCGCGCTCCGGCCGGCTCCGATCGCTGCGCTCCTGCTCGAAGCCGCTGAGGGGGCGGTCGGCGATGAGGGCGTCCCGGCGGGGATCTCCATCAGCCCGACGCCGCCGGAGATGCTCGATGCGATCCTGCGGCTGCTCCGCCTGGTCGATCGGCCCAAGGATCTCGCGATCCTTGGGCCGCTGATCGAGCGCGAATTGCTTTGGCTCGCGCTCACTGGGCCGCAGGGCAACGCAGTACGGCAGATCGGTTTGGCCGACAGCAGTCTGTCCGCGATCGGCCGTGCGATTCATCATCTGCGCACCAACGCGTCCGAGCCGGTGCAGGTCGAGGAGCTCGCGCAGCTGGCGACGATGAGTGTCTCTTCGTTCCATCGGCACTTCCGGACCGTCACGGCGATGAGCCCGATCCAGTACCAGAAACGCCTTCGGTTGCAGGAAGCCCGGCTCATGCTGCTGAGCAACGCGTCCGATATCGCTGGCGTGGGGTACGCCGTCGGATACGGCAGCGCCTCGCAATTCAGTCGCGAGTATCGGCGCGAGTTCGGCGTACCGCCAAGCGTCGACGCCGAGCGCCTGCGCGAGCCGACCTCCGCCTAGGCAGCGAGGACCCTTCTAAGCCAGTTCTTGCGCGTTTCGCGGGCTGCCTTTGAGACCCGTACGTCGGGGAACAGCGCGTCGAAACCGTGAAATCCACCGGCCCACACGTGCAACTCCGCCTGCCCTCCGCTGGCCCACACCCTCTCGGCGTACCGGACATCCTCGTCCCGGAACACCTCCGCCGACCCCGCATCGACGTACAGAGTCGGCAGCCCGGACAGATCGTCCGCCAAGGCCGGAGAGACATAACTCGGTACGTCGCCAAGCTCGCCTAGGACCGCTTCCCAGCCAAACGCGTTCTTCTCATGCGTCCAGATCCCCGGCTCGGTGTACTGCAAACTCGACGCACTGTCATTGCGATGATCAAGCATCGGATAGATCAGCATCTGCGCGAAGGGCACCGGCCCACCACGATCCCGAGCCATCAGGCAAACCCCGGCCGCCAGCCCACCACCCGCACTGGTCCCAGCCACGACAATCCGCGCCGGATCAACACCAAGCTCGTCAGCATGCTCGACCACCCACAGCAGCCCGCTGTAGCAATCCTCCACCAACGTCGCCCCACTAGCCTCAGGCGCCAGCCGATACTCGACCGTCACGACCACGGCCCCAAACTCGTCCAACCACTCCAACGGAATATCGATCTGACTAAACCGATCCCCCATCACCATCCCACCGCCATGCATCCAATAAATACAGGGCGCCCCGACCGGCTTCGGCGGACTCAAAACCGTCAACGGAACCTCAACCCCATCGACGCTGGTAGTCGTCGTGTCGACGCGCTCGACCTCACGATCCTTCAACTGAGGCTCAAGAGATCCGCCCGCATACAGCCTGAACTCCGGCAAAGCCTCCAAACTAAGCGGCCCCGAGGCCGGCAGCCCTTCCAGAGCGACCTTCAGCTCCGGGTCGAGTTCAGGCCGCGCCCCAGTCATGAAACCTCAGCCTTCCCACCAACCGGCACGTAGTCCGTGTACACCGACTCGCCCTCGATCAACCCGCCAAGCTGTTCAACCAACGCCTGCGCCTCAGCGCCGGCAAAGACCCGATGATGATCCTCTTCAGAGGACCACCCCTCGGTGATGTGCACGACGTCCCCGTTCGACGCGGACCGACTAACCAGATAAACCCCGCAGTACTCACTCGCCGCCGGATTCCCCGGCTCCAGCCCAGTCAGCAACCTCTCAACAAGCTGATCTCCCAGACTCAGGCTTGGCGGTCATCGTGGCGTTGAACCCATATCCAATCTTCATGCCTCCATGAAGCCAGCCGACCCACCTCCGGCCCTAGACCAACCGTCCCCACCAGTTGCCTAAAGCTCTCAATCTCCCCACACAGCTGACCGGCCGAGCCAAGGAGGCAGCCGGACCGAACACTGCGACGGTGCCCACCCTCGCCTCAAACCGAGCCACGCCTCAGCTCAATAAGCGGTGAGGCCCGGACGTCCTTGGACTCGATGCAGGCCTCGCGAACCGGAGATAGATCTGCTGCAACAGCTCAGCCTGAAGACAGCAGGTCATGCGGGTGAGCTCCCTACTCGCAATGAGAAGGTCGTCGGTTCGACTTTGTGGAGGCGATTGAGACGAAGGCAGCGAGGTGGAGAAGATCCCTACCGCGGAAGTATGCCGCGGCGTCCTGAGCGTAAAGGCCGTCTCTGATGCGGCTCTCGATCTTCTGGACGGCAGCTTCGAGCTGTTGACGCTGGTCGGCGATGAACGCGCCGCCAGTTGTCAGGCAGGCCGACACAGCTGAGTTGATCTCCTTCGCGCCGGGGTCGTTCCAGACGAGCAGTTCAGGAAGTCGGCTACGGCGCCAGTAGCTCAGTGCATGCAGCGCAGCCTGCTGTGGAGCGCCATACCAGATCGATGGACTGTGATTCGGGTTCACCTCAGTCTTCGGGGGCTTCCGGTGCCCGAGGCGTTTCGCCGTACGGCGTTGGATGGCGTAGCTGTCAAGGTGCTCGTGCCACAGAGCACGGCTCTTCGCGAGCTGATCATGGGCACGTAACAGCGCCTGTTCGTCTCGGTGAAACGGTCCAGCCAGCTCCTCAAGGAAGCTGAGCGTCGCATTGAAGCCGATCGGCCGATAAAGCTGCACGCAGGACCGCAGTGCCGACACCCGCCGCTGCTGCGGCAGTGCCGAATTCCGCACGTGATTGGAGAACGCACCAAAACTCACCGCCCGAGCGTAGATCCCTGAGAGCTCGTATGAGAGGCGCCCGAGGAAGAGGCTGCGGCGGTCGGCGACATGCAGCGAAGCGCCTGCCGACCTCCGCAGGCGACGCGCGAACTCGGCCAGGGCCTCTGAACCGCGCCAGCGCAGCTGCTTACCCGCTCCCGGTGCACGGGCAGATCACTGCTCGAGGCCGGGGCGGGTGAGCTGTGTGCGTCAGGGCTTGGTGACCTCGATCTGGAACTCGTGCACCCACTTGGACTCGTCGTCCGGGTCGAAGGCCAGGCAGACCTCGCGCGCGTAGCCGATGCTGCGGTAGCCGCCGTCGTCGATCCACCGGGCGAGGATCTGCATGCTCTGGTCGGCATCGTCCATCGAGCCCTGGTGGACGATCGTCGCGGCGGTCGTCAGCTCGGGCAGGTCGACGACCTGGAAGTCGCCGTGGCCGGCCTGGTCCGGCTTGACGGTCACGGCGGCGTGGACGACGACAGCCTCGCCGTCGGTCTTCTCGTAGTACGCGACCGGCGGACCGTCCGGCTGGACGCTTGCTGCGCCCAGCCGCTCCCAGATCTGCCCGTACAGCGGCTGGATCACCGGCGTGATGTCGGGTCCTTCGTAGCTCGCCGCCACGGCCGACAGCTCGGCGACGCGGACGGACGGGATCGTCTTCAGTACGACGTCGTCAGTGGACATGTGCCCCTCCTTCTCGATGATCCGGAGCCTCGCCTCGACCGCGTCGAGCCGGATCGCGTCCTCGGCCAGCCGCTCCGCCAGCTGGGCGCGGCGGAGCCGGAGCATGCCGCGCAGCTCCTCGGGCCCGACCTTCGCATCGACGATGTCGCCGACCTGCTGGAGGGTGAATCCGAGCTCCTTGAGCGCGACGATCCGGTTCAGCCTGCGCAGCTGGTCGGCGGTGTAGTACCGGTAGCTGGTTGCGCTGTCGACGCCGGCCGGCCGCAGCAAGCCGATCGCGTCGTAGTGCCGCAGCATCCGCGTCGACACCCGGCCGAAGGCGGCGAAGTCTCCGATGGTGAACATGACTCAACGGTGAGGCTTGACACCGTGTGAAGGTCAAGCGAGATCAGCACGACATTCGAACGGTCGAAGCAGGGAGGTCGGCCCTCATGCGGCCGGCAGCGGTTGTCGCGGATGCTGAACTCGAGTCGGCGTCGACGAGATTCGGTCAAGGAGTTGGTTGACTGTTACCTCGGTCTGGGAGTGCGCCTGGTTCAGCGGGCTGATCGGTACCTGATCTGCGAGTTCAGTATCGCTGACGGCTGGAGAGATAGGCCGGGGGATGGGGTTGCGTCGGCGAGGTCCGGTTAAGGGCTGGCCAACGTCCGCAGGCGGCGTGCCGGTGACTCGGGCGGACTGGCCGGGCGGCGTGAGTCGCAGGGCGGGGCTGGGTGCGTGACCATGAGGCGGTTGTTAGCGGGCGACGGAGGAGTCCGCGTCCCAAGGGTGGGTGGGAGCGCCGAGGTACGAGGGCGCGTGGGTGCGACACGTCCGTCCGAGATGTGTAGGCCCCGTCGGACTCGAACCGACAACCCGCGGATTAAAAGACTGCATGATCCGGTCTCATTGGCCCCTTCAGGCGTCAGCACTCTCGGCTAAGTCCTCGATGACCACCTTTACCACTCTCGGATTGACGCCAGTTCGCGTCACGAACCGTGTCACGAACCACCTCGTGCGGTCGCTGGGGGTCCCGTTCTCAAACTTCAAGCGACCGTCAGTTGCACCATGAAAGGTGGACCTGGGATAGCACTGCACCACAGTTGACGCCGTCAAAGAACCAAGATGGATGGGTATCCTATCGTCGTCCAACCGTGACGACCGTGCTGATCGGCCTCGATCGGCGCGGACGAGAGGACGATGGTCTGATTGGCGGGTGTCGACGTGGCCTCCCATTAGCTGCGCAACGGGGACACCGAGGAGAGGCGGCCGATGGCCAGGAGGCCAGACGCCTCCGCGGTAAGTCCCTCCCTGCACAATGCCGTACAGCGGGCTGAAACTCTTTGGGAGTGTGGGGCTCTGCGAGGCCGAGAGCCAAAGGCGGAAGAGTAGGCGTGTCGGGCCGGAGTCCGATTTAAACGGTCTGCGAGCGTGGAGGAGCTGAAGATTGTTCACCAGCAGCAGATCTCCGGCGGCGAGTTTGACATCTAACGCCACACCATCGCGCGCTAAAACCTCGTCGAATTTGTTGAGTGCCGCTGTCTGTTCGGAGTCCAGCGGTGGCACACCGAGAGAAGTCTTTCGCCGCGAGTTCGATGAATCGGCGAAGATACCGGACAACAGTTCCTGCGGCGGATGGTGCAAAGACAGGGATCGCCGCCCACTGCCCAAACCCGGGAAATCCCTCCCCGCGTAGGTCATTTGGGAACGGGCCGTAGAGGCGACGTAATACTCCAAGTGCCTCATCCCTGAGGACATCATGTATGTACCTGGACGATGCCAGGCAGGTTTCGCCGCCTTCGGCTGATGGG
>CAVUFT010000045.1:0-50680 GCA_963740725.1 uncultured Actinomycetota bacterium | reverse complement strand
GTCTCCACCCCAGCAACACAGGCCGGTTCCCTCAGGAACCGGCCTCTTGCTTTGTACGACCAACTGCCGCCACGCGGCCGCCGCCGCTAGCCCTCGGGTGCCGGGCTGCATCCTGCCGGCATCCGCGATCGAAGCCAGGCATCTATTCAGACCGCTGCCCTGGCCGGGTTGCCTGTGTGCCGTTCTAGGCGTGGGGATGGCCCTGGGGGTGGGGTTGGATGGGTAGGTGGACGAGCAAATCAGCGTGGCGGGGCGGACGCTTCGGTTCTGTCTGTATGGGCCGGCCGATGGGGTGCCGGTGGTTGAGCTGTATGGGACGCCGAGTACCCGGATGCGGCGGCCTGATCAGGTCGCGGCGATTGAGCACAGTGGTGTGCGGGTCCTGATGGCGGACCGTCCTGGGTATGGCGGCTCGACCCGGCTGCCGGGGCGCACGGTTTCTGATGTTGTGCGGGATGTCGAGGCGCTTGCGGACAGTCAGGGCTGGGAGAGGTTCGCGGTGACGGGCGGTTCGGGTGGTGGTCCGCATGCGCTGGCGTGTGCCGCGCTCCTGCCGCACCGTGTCACCCGGTGTGCTGTGCTCTCGGGTATTCGCCCGCAGACCGCGACGTTGCCTCCAGAAGAAGTTCTTCGGGGACAGCTCACGCAGCTCGGGGCCGACATTCTGGCCCAGGTCGAAGGAGGCGGCCCCGCATACCCCGGAGCGCCGGCCGGAACGCCGGGTTGGGAGGACGCTCCTACCCGTGCCCGGCTGGTCGCTACGTTCGCTGACAGTCTTGATGGCTGGTACGACGACCAGGTCGCTTTCGCCCAACCGTGGGGCTTCTCCCCGCAGAGCATCGAGGTCCCGGTCGGCATCTGGTACGGCACAGCTGACGAGCACGTCCCCGAGAGCGACGCCCACTGGCTCCTCGAAAACATCCCCACCGCACAGGGCTTCCAATACACGGGCGGCCACCTCCCCACCAGCGAGACCCTGATCGACATCCACAAGTGGCTCACCTCGCCAACCAGCTAGTTCGCTGGCAACCCACGTGGACTAGGGCAGTGACCCACAGGTCATCGGGACCGAGCTGGGTGATTGCCTGGAGGGTGATTGAGGTTGGTGTGGTGACGACGGTGTGGGCTTCGCGGTAGGTGTAGCGGAGGGTCTGGGTCCAGGCTGTGGTTAGGGCCTGTTCGATTTGGGTTGGGGTGACGCCGGGTCTTGCTGTTGCCGAGATGTGGATAAGCCAGTCTGGTTGTTGGTCGACAAGGGGGTCGGTCCACAGGGCGTGTGGATGGTTGCCGTAGATCGGGTCTCCGAGTTCGGCGAGGAAGTCGATCTCCATGCCTAGGCGGTTGTCGCCGGTGCTGGGTGGGCCGGAGCGGCAGATCGCCTGCTTCTGTTCGGCGAAGGCGGTGGGGCTCAGCATGGTCGTCAGTTTGGGGTGGGCGGGCTCGGATTGTCGACGGGATTCGTTAGCGTGCGCGGGTATGGGTGACTGGTTGGTGGATACGCGAGACTCCTACGACACCGTGGCGGATAGTTATGCGGGGATCGTGCGGGAGTTGTTGGGGCGTACGCCGTACGAGCGGGGGGTGCTCGAGGTGTTTGCGGGGATGGTGGATGGGGTGGTTGCGGATGTGGGGTGTGGGTCGGGGCGGGTGACCGGGTTCTTGCGGGGGCTGGGGGTTGATGCGTTCGGGGTCGATCTGTCGCCGGGGATGGTGGAGGTGGCTCGGCGGGAGTGGCCGGGGGTGCGGTTCGAGGTGGGGTCTATGACTGGGCTCGAGATCGCGGACAAGGCACTGGGTGGATTGGTGGCTTGGTACTCGCTGATTCATATTCCTGACGATGAGATCAGCGGGGTGCTGGCGGAGTTTCGGCGGGTACTGCGAGATGGGTGTCCGTTGCTGGTCGGGTTTCACGTGGGTGACCGGGTTGAGGTGAAGACCGAGGGGTACGGCGGACACGCGATGAAGGTGTCCGTGTATCGCCGGCAGCCGGAGCAGATCGCTGGCTGGCTTGGGGATGCGGGGTTCACGGTGGAGGCGCAGTTGACGCTCAGCTCGGCGGAGAGCAAGGCCGGTGGAGTGTTGTTCGCGCGGTGACCTCACATTCCGATGCGGGGTTTCGTCGGTGGGGTGTAGACATCGACGAACAGAGGAGTTCGGGCATGAATGCTCGGTTGAACCTTTTTGCAGATCCGGCCGCCGGCAAGATGATGAAGCACCTCACGTCCGCCGGTCGGCTGGCGGCGGAGTCTTCGTTGCCGAGGGCCACGCAGGAGCTGGTGTTGTTGCGCGCAAGCCAGATCAACGGCTGCGGCTTCTGCACCGATATGCACACGAAGGACGCTGCGGCGGCCGGTGAAACAGCTCAGCGGCTCCACCTGGTGGCGACGTGGCGAGAGGCTACCGTCTTCACCGACGCCGAGCGTGCCGCGTTGGAGCTGGCGGAGGAAGGCACCCGGATCGCCGATGCGGCCGGTGGAGTATCGGATGACGTCTGGGCCAACGCGGCCAAGCACTACAACGAGGAGGAGCTCGTCGCGCTGGTCTCGGTGATCGCGATCATCAACGCCTTCAACCGGATGAACGTGATGATCCAGCAGCCGGCCGGCGACTACCAGGTCGGCCAGTTCGGCTGACCCCAAGCCCAGCCGCCCCGATCCCTCGCAGAACCGGGGCGGCCGGGCGCACGACGGCTGTTCTGAAGTCGTCCAGAGAAGCCTGTACTGCGGTGCGCCCGGAGGTGTTGATCGCCGCGACCAGCTTGCCGGCGAGAGTCGTCATCTTCCCGTGTAGCCGCCGGGGGTGTCGTGAAGTTCGGTGGCGATGGCTGACATGGTGCTGACGGCGGGGGTGCTGTCGGCGATCGTGAGGTCGGTTTGTGGGTCGTAGCCTTCTAGGCCGGTCTCGCGCTCGATGATGGCGGCCAGGGCGTACGCCAGGTTCAGGAAGCGCTCGGCCTCGCTGCCTCGGTGCCAGTACGGGATGGTGATCGTGACCTCGCCGGCGTAGAAGGACGCCTGGATTCCGCTGCTGTGGTCGAGCGAGCGGGCTTCCTCGGTCTCGAAGAGTTCGATCTCGCCGAGCAGTTCCTGAGCCTGCGGAACGATGCGGTCCCAGGCGGCAACGAGTTCAGGCGTCAGCGGCAGGTCGTCGGACTCGTCCTGCTCCGCGGCCTCTTCCAGCTCCGCCAGTACCTCGGCCCAGGTCTGATCGGGGCGGCGTTTCGCGAAGTAGATGTCGTAGCTCACCGCAAGGAGCGTAGGGGGCGAGTAGGTCAGCCGTGCACCCTGGATCGCGGTCGGCTGGTCGCAGCGGCGTTGCGTGACCGGCGTACCGGCGTATGGGCGTGCGGGTGGGAGTTGGTTGCCTTGGGCACCAAGATTGTTGCTGAGGGCATCTGGTTGGCGTGACGGTTCGGGTACGGATTGTCACGGTTTGTTTGCGGGTGCATGCAGATGTCCGGACTGACCTAGCGGGCAGTGGAGCCGACGGCTGATCGTCTGTTGAGGAAGCGACATCGGGTGATCGATGACGACAGGTCGGCGCGGGGTCCTAGCGGGCTGCGCGTCGGCCGTCGACTACGGAGGATCCGGACACGTGCTCGAGACCTATCGCGGCATCCCGCATCTGCTGGACACGTGGGTCGTCCTGACCGCAATGACGCTGCCGGTTGCCCTCTCGTCGGCCCGGCGGCTGGGCGGGGCGGTGCCGCGGCTGGCGTCGCTGCTGATGCCTGCGTCGTTCGCCTTGATCCTGGCGGCGACGCTGAGCCCGACGGCGCACCGGCTGAGTGATGCCGGCGTCTGCGGGACGCATCTGACGACGACCGGTGGGCTCACCTCGCTGCAGGGGTTGCTCAACGTCTTTCTGTTCATCCCCGCTGCCGGGATGCTGACGCTCGCGAGCGGGCGGCCGGCTGACGGGATCGCGGCCGGCATCGGGTTGTCGGCGGCGGTCGAGGCGGTGCAGGCTTTGATCCCGCCGCTGGGGCGGTCGTGTCAGCTGCACGATCTGATCGCGAACACGCTGGGCGCCTTCGCCGGGGTCGGGCTGGCCGCGGTCGTCCAATTGGCGACCCGGACGCGGACACTGACCAGCCCCGCGTACGTCGTGGAGCACGGCGCGATCCTCGTCTCCCGCGCTCCGGCCCGGCACCGCCGAGGCGAACTGGTACTCCGCTCGGCCCGTCTCGCCCGAGCTGTCCCCCGCCCGGTCAAAACCAGCCGCCTCCGCCCACTCGCCCGCCTCCGCTAGCCACCAACCGGTCCGGTCTTCCGTCGCGGCCGACGGTGATCGCGCTCTTGTGCCTCTATCCGGACGCATGGGTGAGGTGGAGCGAGCCTCGATCGGTCGCGGGAGCTGGGAGGGCGACCGGAGGGCGGGCTGAGGAAGGTGCTGTGCGGGTGTCTAGGCGGGCACCGGCGCAGATGCGAGGGCGGGAGGTGCCTGGGCAAGAGGCGTCGGTACTGATGCGGCATCGGTGCCAGGTGTGGAGGCGACGTCCAGGGCGGGGAGGTGAACCACTGGGGACGGAGTGGGGAATGTGCGCATAGTTTTCCACAGGGTGTGGATGGATCGGGGGATGAAGGAACAGTGGGGTGCAGATATCCACAGGTCAGGGGCGGACTTCGAGGCCTAGAGAAGTGGTGATGACGATCGCTTGGGGGAGGTCGACGATGGTGCCTTTGAGGTCGACGGTGAGCGGGTCGAGGGTGGCGAGGTCGGAGCCGCGGAGGTCGCAGCCGGAGAAATCGGCTCGTTGCATCGAGGCGCCGGAGAGGTCGAGATCCCGTAGTACGGATTTGGCTGCCCGCAGGCCGGTCAGGTCCGCCTCGCGGAGTTTCACGCCGGACAGCTCGGCTCCGCGCAGATCAGCGCCTGGGAGACCGACGAAGGACCAGTCGCCGCCGGTCACCTTCATCAGGCTGTAGGTGCAGTCGTCGAACCAGCTCCCCATCAGCTTGCATCGTGTGAATGTGGTGTCGAAGAAGGAGCAGCGTACGAACGTGCAGTTCACGAACGCCGCGTCTGTATGCGTGGAAGCGTTGAACCTGACCCCGCGGAAGGTGCACTCGTCGAACACGCCGCCCGCGTTGGTGATCTCGGTGAGGTCGGAGTCGATGAACAGCACCCGGGTGTAGGTCTGCCCGGACGGATCGGCCTCGTCCCAGTCCCTGATCGTGGACTCGGTTGCCGGTGCCTGACGCCCGTGCTTGCGGTCTGCCACAGCGTTGCCTCTCAATCACAAAAACAGAAGGGAAGGAAACCAACCCCTCGCTCCGCTCGGGGGGTGTGGGGGGTGGAGGGGAGGTAACTCGCTCGGCTCGGGTGTGGGGGTGGGGGGAGGTAACTCGCTTCGCTCGGGGGTGGGGGTGGTCGGTGTCCCCTGCATTGTGACGACCTCGACGGACAAAGTTCAGGCGATCGTCGGAGATGGGAGGCAGGATTGAGGGGTGACCGGATCAGAACGGGTGATGGTTTTCGGCGCCGGCGGGTTCCTTGGGAGCCGGATCTGCGCGCTGCTGGCCGAGCGCGGGATCGAGCATCGCGGGTTCACCAGGAGCAGCGGGGACCCGCATCGGCAGCTCGACCTGACCGAGGCTCATCACTACGCGCTCGACACCCAGCTCGGGATGTACAAGCCGACCGTGATCGTCAACGCGGCCGCCGCGACGCAAGGCGACGTTGCAGCTCTGACCAGGGGAAACGTGGTCGCGGTCCAGGCTCTGCTCGAGTCCGCACGGCATCACGCGACCAACGCGCGGTTCGTCCAGATCGGCTCGGCGGCGGAGTACGGCGGGGCGCCGCGTGGGACGAGCCAGGACGAGGACGCGGAACTCCGGCCGGGCGCGGCGTACGGGATCACCAAGCTGGCAGGCTCGGAGCTCGTACTCCGTGCGCAGCGCAACGGAGCTGACGCGGTAGTACTGCGTTCGTTCAACATCAGCGGCCCTGGTTCGCCGGCCAGCACATTGCTCGGCCGGGTCGTACGTCAGCTGGGCACGGCCGAGACAATCCAGCTCGGGTCGCTCGAGGCGTGGCGGGACTACATCGACGTACGGGATGTCGCGGAAGCCGTGGTGGCGGTGGCGACGGCGGAGGACAGACTGCCGCCGGTACTCAATGTGGGATCGGGAAGCGCTGCGCTGGCCCGCGATGTGGTCAACCGGTTGGTCGAGTTGAGCGGTACCGCGACCAAGGTGGTCGAAGGCGTGGCGCATGCGGGGCACGCCGGGTCCAGCGCAGTGGACGTCCCGTGGCAGCAGGCCGACACCACGCTGATCCAGAAGCACCTCGGCTGGTCGCCGGCTATCCCGCTTGATCAGTCGCTGAAAGACACCTGGGCGTCCCGGGGTTGAATAGCCGGGTGGAGATTCGGGCGGTGTGTGAGGCGGCGCCGGACCGGTTGCCAGGGGCGGCCAACGAGGATCTGCTGCTGATCGGGGCGGATTTCGTGGTGGTGCTGGACGGGGCGACGGCGCCGCCGGGAGTCGACTCGGGGTGCCGGCACGACGTGCGGTGGCTGGTCGAGCGGCTGGGCGGGCAGTTGGTGCTGCCGTTGCTAGGGCAATCCACAGCTCCCCTGGCGGATCTGCTGGCGGACGCGATCGCAGCGGTGTGCGCGGAGCATGCCGACACCTGCGATCTCGCGAATCCGGACAGTCCCTCGACAACCGTGTCGATGCTGCGCGTCGGGGCGGAGCAGGTCGAGCACCTGGTCCTGGCTGATTCCCCGATCGTGCTGCGGTCCCCGGAGGGCCTGGTGACGGTGCTGGCGGACAACCGGGTCGATCTGCTGCCGGAGTACACGTTCGAGTCTGTTCGGCGGCTGCGGAACCAGCCGGGTGGGTTCTGGGTCGCGAGCACGGCACCTAAGGCGGCGTACGAAGCAGTCTCCGGTACTACGGAACGCGCGGTGGTTGAGGTTGCTGCAGTGCTGACCGACGGCGCCTCTCGGTTTGCGGAGCGGTATGGGCACTAGCTGGGACGAGCTGGTCGACGTGTTGGAGGCGGCGGGGCCGCACGGGTTGGTTGATCGGGTACGCCGGTTGGATGCGGCGGCTGAGGTGGGGAGCTTCCGGGGCAAGCGGCACGACGATGCAACCGCGGTGCTCTGCCGGTTGACCTGATCCAATCTGCAGCTATTGACCTGTGGACAACCCCTGGACGCTCCCCGCCCTGCGCTAACTTGTTCGACAAGGGGACTGGGGAGGTGGGGAAGCATGTCTGAAAGCCAAGGGCCGTCAATGGGTCCACCTTCGCCATACCCAGGCCCACCCGATCCTCGGCCTCAGGATTCCCCCGTCCACACGCGCCCTTCCGCAGGACAGCCGGTTCAGCCGGGTGCCGCGGGCGGAGCGTCCGCGGCATATCCGGGGCCGTATCCCGAGCAGCCGATGCCGTTCGCGGGGGTTCCGGGGCACCATGCGGTGCAACCGATGGCGCCGGGTCCGCATCCCGGACTGCCTGGGGGTTATCCGGGGCAACTGATGCCGCAGCCGAATCTGCCTGCGCCATATCCGGGACAGGGGCCGCAGGCGGTCTATCCGGGGCAGCCGGCGCCGTATGAGGGAGCGCCTGCGTCATATCCGGGGCAACCGGCGCCGTATGCGGGAGCACCTGGGCCGTATGCGGGGAGCACCTGGGGCCCATCCCGGGCTGCCGATGCCGTATGCGGGGCAGCATGGGGTGCCGGGGCAGTTTGCTGTGCGGGGGTATCCGGGGGTGCCGTACGGGCCTCGGTATCGGCCGTTGCGGGCGGTGGCTTGGGTGACCATCGTGTTGATGGGGCTGACGGCGGTGTTCGCCGTGATTCAGTCGGTGCTGCTCTGGCAGTCGTACGCCGGGGTCAAGCGGTTCATCTACCTGCTGGTCTCCGACGACGAGGTCGACCGTGGGGTGGAGCGGATCACCCGGACCGGGCCGCTGATGGATCTCGCGGGCTACCTCTTCCTCGGCACCGGCATCGCGTTCATCATCTGGCTCTACCGCGCCCGGGAGAACACCGAGATCTTCAAACCGCAGTTCGCCGGCAGCTACCAGGGCGGCTACAACTCAGGTAGCGGCGCGCACCGGCACGGGAAAGGCTGGGCCGTCGGCGGCTGGTTCTGTCCGATCGTCCAGTTCTGGTATCCGCTCCAGGTCGTCCAGGACGTCGTCTCCGCGAGCGAACCGTCGAGCGAGCCGGGTGCCGCGAAGTCAGGCCAGATCAAGGCGCTGCTCTCTGCCTGGTGGGCGTCCTGGAGCGTGTTCTGGGTGCTCCTCGTCGGCGGCGGCAGTTTCGCGGGCGTCAGCTTCATCGTCTGGATGGTCCGCCTGGTCGACGCCGCGGAAGCCGCCGAGAACGATGGGTACGTCGACATCTACGACCTGCAGACCTTCATGGTCCGGGTAGCGCTCGGCGTCGACATCGGCTTCACCGTCGCCGCAGTCCTCCTGATCGTCGCCACCGTCACCAGCGCCGTCATCATGCTCCGCGTCGGCACCTGGCAACAAGCAACCGCCGACGCCCTCATCCCCCAACCCCCCACAGCCCCGCAGCAACCCCCAGGCGCCCAGGCTCCGCCCCAAGATGTCCTGCCCGAGCCGCCGCAGTACGCACCTCGTCAGCTCCCAGGCTTCACCACCCAGCAGGCCCAGAAGACCTTCCCGTCCTACAGCACTCCGCAGCAACAGTCCGGAGAACCCCGCTCCGAGTGACGCCAGACCGTTGCCAACTGCACAAATCAGCCTTGTTGTGCGCTGAGCTGGAAGGCGGCTTCTGCTGCGGGGAGGGCCAAAGCTCGGTCTGTGGCGGAGAGGCCTAGGCGGGTTCGCCGGTCGAGGAGGTCGTCGGGAGTCAGGGCTCCCTCGTGCCGTACTGCGAAGCGGAGCTCCGCGTGGGTTGTGGCGAGGCCGGGCGCAACCGGCTGCAGCAAGGCAGGGTCGCCGGCGATGACGTCCAGGGCCTCGACGCCGTAGCGCTGGACGAAGCGGGAGGGAGCACGGACGGCGGCTAGACGGACGCGGTCGGCGGCGCCGACGAGTGGGATGCGGTGGGTCAGACAAGGCCGGCGGGCTTCCAAGGATGAGCTGGCCAGACCAGCGTCCAGGGCGTCCTGGGCCATTCGCCGGTACGTCGTGAGCTTGCCGCCCACGATCGTGACGAGCCCGTCCGGTGCCGGTGATCACCGCGTGCCGCCGCGAGATGTCCGCGGTCTTGTCCTCGCCCCGGTGGTGACCCATGTCGAGCAGCGGCCGCAGCCCGGCGTACGTGCCGAGCAGATCGGCCCTGGTCAGCGGGACCTGGACCGCCGAGCTGATGGTGTTGAGCAGGAAGTCGATCTCCGCGTCCGTCGCCACCGGTACGTCGCTCACCGGTCCGGGCGCCTCCTCGTCCGTCAGGCCGACGTAGACCCGCCCGTCCGGCGCTGGGATCGCCATCACCACCCGGCGCAGCTCGCCGGGCACCGGCACGGTCAGCACCGCCGACAACCCGCCGAAGGCCGACTGGGGCAGCACCAGGTGCGCTCCCCTGCTCGGCCGGAGTTTGATGCCGGAGGCAACTTGATCCGCCCAGATCCCGGTCGCGTTGATCACCAGAGCGGCGTCGACGTCGATCCGCCGTCCGGACAGTTGATCGACGACCACCGCGCCTCGCCCAGTGACCTCGGTAGCCGCGCAGCGGGTCAGCACGCGAGCGCCGTACTGCGCGGCGGTGCGCGCGATCGCGACGACCAGCCGCGCATCGTCGTACAGCTGCCCGTCCCAAGTCAGGAAGCCGCCGCGCAGTCCGTCTGGTCGCAGAGTCGGTGCGTAGCGCAGGATCTCGGCCGAGCTGACCCGGCGTGAATGCGGCAGGTAGTCGTCACTCGTATGCGCGAACGTCCGCAGCACGTCCCCACCGAGGAACGCCCCGCGCAGCATCGCCGCCTGCATGAACCTTGCCTGCGGCAACCAAGGCGCGACCTGCGGCACCGGATGCACCAGATGCGGAGCGGTCGTCTTCATCAGGATGCCGCGCTCGACCGCGCTCTCGTAGGCGATCCCGACATGCCCCGAGGCCAGATACCGCAGCCCGCCGTGCACGAGCTTCGAACTCCACCGACTCGTCCCGAACGCCAGGTCGTGTTTCTCCACCAGAACAACAGACAACCCGCGCGCGGCCGCATCGAGGGCAACGCCGACACCGGTCACGCCGCCGCCGATGACCAGCACGTCGACCTGGCGGGTGGTGTCCAGCCAGTCGAGGTCGCGGGTCCGCCGGGCCGCGTTCAGGCTGGCGTTGCCGACCGCGATCATGGCACCAAGTACCGGGTGAGCATCGTTCGCAGTTCCTCGTCGAGCTTCGGGTACTCCTCGGCAGAAGCGAGCACCGGACCGGACACCGCCGACGCCAGCGACACCAGGATGATCTGCCGCGACAGCCAGTCGGGATCGCCGGCCCGGATCGAACCGTCCTCCTGACCGGCCCGGATGCCGGCCTCGACGAGTGCGAGGTGGGCGACCGTACTGCTGCCGCGCCGCTCCAGCAGGTACGGCGTGAGGAACTCCGGGTCGAGCTCGATGATCTTCCGCATCAACGGGTGGGTCCGGGTCTTCGCGACCACCTCGACGACGCCCTCGACCAACCGGGACCGCCCGTCGACCGCGTCGGGCTGGAATGCCGAGACCAGCGCCGTCGTCCACTCGCGCGTCATCAGGGCGGCGACCACGGCCTGCACGTTCGGCCAGCGCCGGTACAGCGTCGCGCGGGAGACCTCCGCATGCCGGGCGATGTCGGCCATCGTCATCCGCCGCATCCCGATCGCCAGCAGCAACTCGTACGCCGCGTCGAGGATCCGCTCCTCGCCGATCGCGTTCGCGGGCGTGGGCCGGGTCGAGCCGGTCGACTCCGAGGCGCTGGATCCACTGTCGGTATCGCTGATACGCTGAGACATCACACGTCAGAGTGTATCAGCGACCCTGGCGTCCGGGAATGGTCTCCTGACAACCATGGGCCCTGCGAGACGCTACCTCCCGAGCCGAGCGATGGGGAGTGCATGATGACCGAGTCCGACCTGCCGGTGGCGCAACTCACGCCCGGACGCTGGGGCGATCCTGCCCGTCCGGTCGCCCTTCCAGCAGCCGCCCTGGAAGCACTCAAGCACTTGGGCGTACGCCGCCCTGCTGATCCCACCGCTCCGACGAACCAGCCCGGTCTCAGTGACGAGGCGCTGGGACAACTGGAGAAGCTTCTCGGTGCCGAGCACGTGCGGACGGACCTGGAGACCCGCTGGGGCCACACCCGTGGCTACTCGACCCCGGACCTGCTCCGGCACCGAGCAGGCGACACCACTGACATGCCGGCCGCAGTGGTCTACCCGGGTTCCCACGACGACGTACAGGCTCTCCTCACGACCTGCTCCGAGCAGCACCTCGCAGTAGTCCCCTATGCAGGCGGTACGTCGGTTGTCGGCGGCCTAGCACCACAGGGGACAGCCTTCATCGCTGTCGATCTCCGCAGGCTCGACCGGCTGGAAGAGCTCGACGAGATCTCCCGTACGGCGACGCTCGAGGCCGGCGTACGCGGGACAGCCGCAGAAGCCCTACTCGCCGAGCGCGGCTACACCCTCGGTCACTTCCCCCAGTCCTACGAAGGCGCGAGCATCGGCGGCTACGCGGCCACCCGTTCGAGCGGTCAGTCGTCCGCCGGCTACGGCCGCTTCGACCAGATGGTGGTCGGCCTGACGATGGCGACTCCGCGTGGGACGATCCAGCTCGGCAAGGCGCCGATGTCCGCGGCCGGACCGGACCTCCGCCAACTCGTGCTCGGCTCCGAAGGCACGCTCGGCATCATCACCAGCGTTGTCCTGCGGATCCGTCCCCGTCCGGCCGAGCGCTCCTTCGAGGGGTGGCGCTTCGGGTCGTTCGACGAAGGGCTCGCTGCCATTCGCCGGCTCGCGCAGGACGGACCACTGCCGACCGTACTGAGGTTGTCCGACGAGGCCGAGACCGCGATCAACCTCGCCGATCCGAATGTCCTCGGCGGCGGCTCCGGCGGCGTACTGGCGATCGTCGGCTTCGAGGGCGAGCGCACCGGCGTACGGCGTACTGAGGTAGCTGCCGTGCTGACCGAGGCCGGAGGCCAGGAGTTGGGTGAGGGACCGGGCGAGACTTGGCGGGAAGGGCGTTATCGCGCGCCGTACTTGCGGGATCCGTTGCTCGACGAAGGCGCGTTGGTCGAGACGTTGGAGACCGCCGGCTTCTGGTCGGCGCTACCGGAGCTCAAGGCCAGGTGACCGAGGCGCTAGTGGCAAACTGACCGAACAGGGCACGCCGCCGATCGTGCTCTGCCACGTCTCGCACGTCTACGAGACCGGCGCCTCGCTCTACTTCACGGTGATCTGCGCGCAGACCGACGACCCGATCTCCCAATGGCGCCAGGCGAAGACGGCGGCCAACGCCGCGATCTCCGCCGCGGGCGCGACCATCACCCATCACCATGGCGTCGGCACCGACCACCGCAGCGCGTACGCCGAGGAGATCGGCCCGCTCGCCGTCGAAGCCCTCCGGGCGGTCAAGCAAGTCCTCGACCCGCACGGGATCCTCAACCCAGGCATCCTGATCTCAGCGCAGGGCGATGACGGTGTCGTCACCGCTGACCAGCACCTGGTTGCCGAGAGCAACGGCTCCGCGGGCGCAGCGCACAGCGGCGGGTAGCTGGACCCGCCGCTGGCCGGACTGCTCGACGACGTCCATCATGCAGTGCCCCGAAGTTTCGGTCAGCAGGATGACCCTGCCATCCGTGGTCACCGCTGTCCGCGAGTTGGTTTCGGTGGTCGCCGTCTGTTCCCAGGCGGTCTTCCCGGTCCGGTAGTCGATGGCCGCCACCAGGGTCCGGAACGGTCTGGCTGCTGCACCGGCGCAGCCGACCACGAGCACGACGTCGCCGGCCGTCGTGAGCTCGGTCGGGCAGTCCTTGGTCGGTGGAACGGTCCAGCGCCACTTCACCTCCCCGGTGCGGGCTTCGACGCCGACCAGGTCGCCCCTCTTCGCGCCGTTGGAGGCACCGCGGCTCTCGATCCCTACGACCAGCCCCCCGGCGACCGCCGGAGAGTTGATCCAGTCTGCCTGGCGGGTCCACAGTTGCTTGCCGGTCTTCAGATCCAGGCCGGTCAGGTCGTCCGGGTCGCCGCAGCTGCGTTCCAGATTCGCCACGGCCGTGTCGGCGGTGGCGACCGCATTGATGGTGATGCAGCGACCTGGTTTGAAGGTCCAGCGGGCCTTGCCGTCCGGATTCACGCCACGGAGCATGTTCGATCCCTTGCTGACATCCTCACCGGTCAGCAGCGGGTCGGCGTTGTCGATGTCGTGGTCCCGCGTGCCGTTCGGCCAGGCGGCCACCCGCCGGCCCGTGTCGGCGTCCAGTACGAGATAGCCGAGGCCGTCGAACGACGCGATCACCTGGCGTCCTTCCGAGGTCGCAAAGAGCTCCGCAGACCCGTCGGCATCCGACCGGCTGTAGGTCCAGCGCACGTGGCCGGTCGCCGGATCGAGCATCTCGACCGTCGAGGACTTCCGGGCGATCGCGATCCCGTACCGGGTCTGGATCGCGCGGCGGAAGGCGTCACCACGGGTGTCTCGCAGGTAGCTGGACCAGCTGAGCTCGCCGGTCAGTTCCGAACGGGGAGCCGCACCGGCGGGGCCGGCCGGACCGTCCAGCCGCTCGTTGCCGGCCAGGAGATAGGCGCGTTGCAGCGGGGTGACGACGAACACCAGGAGCAGCACCATCACGACCGGGACGGTCATCCAGGCGAGCACCTGCCCTCGGTTGCGGACGCTCGCAGAGCGACGAGTGGTGGCGACCATCGCGGCGAAAGCGCCCAGCAGGACCAGTCCGAGCGCGGTGATCAGCAGCGGCACCCGTTGACCGATACCGTTGGACCTCGTGGTGGCCGGGACGAGCAGCCACGCAACGAGCAGGCCTGTGGCAGCGGCAACAGCGACCGCTAGCGAGACCAGACGGGCCCAGCGTTTCTCGCTCCGCCCGCAGCGGTAGAGGAGGACGCTCAGGCCCAGTGCGACGACCGCCACGATCACCGGCAGGACGGCAGAGTCCGAGCCGATCGGAACACTCCACGGTGAACCGGCTGCGCTGAGCGCGAAAGCAGCTGCGAAGAGCGCGCCGAAGGTCGCAACCGCCGTCAGGGCTGCCCGCTGCCAACCGCGCCAAGGGGCGGGGAGCGCGTCATCGAGTTCTGCCAGCTCGGTCCCGAGGTTGGTCCTCGCAGTTGCGCCGTACCGGCCCTCGGCCAGTTGGGTCCGGTAGATCGGTCCGGCGATCAACGCCTTCAGTTCCGCGTGCCGGGCTTCGAAATCCTGGCGGCGATCACGGCGTACCGCTGCCGCGTGGTTCGCGTACTGCGCGGGCTCGACGGCCAGCGCCGCGTGAACAGCATCGAGCAGGACATCAGCGTTCGGATCCTGCTCCTTCGGTCGAGCGGCGGACGAAGTACTACCGGTCAGCCGGACGAGGCGGGCGACCTCGGCGGTGCGTGCCGCACTCACGGCGTGGGTGGGCAGCAACTCTTCGGCCAGCGCAGCGGAGGCCTCGGCATCCTGGGCCGGGGACCAGCCGGGCTCGTGGACGGCTCGATGGAACCAGGCAGCGAGCCGGACCGCGATGTGATCCGTGCTGAGCTGCTCCAGCGAGTCCACAGCGGTCAGGACGACCTCGAGGTACTGGTTGCGATAGGCCTGCCGGTCGCGCCCGGTGTACCGCCCGGCGAGATCGTCGGCCAGCCTCTCGCCGCCAGGAAGCAGGTCGTTCCATCGGTCGCGCAGCGCCATCGGGTCTGCCTCCGTTCTCTCGCGGGGCGTCGATCAGCCGACAGCTCATCACGAAGCCGGCCGACCCTACGACAGCGAAACGCGCCGATCGGTTCCCGGCGTCGATCGACAGCCTCTGATTGATGTTGTACTGAAGAACCGGGGGTTCGCACGGGCGGGTGCGGACCCTCGGCTCAAGGGAAGGAAAGAAAAGGGAAGGAAGGAGAGCGAGGTGTCACGCGGGTCTTGACCTCAAGTTTGCTTGAGGTTGGAGAGTCATCGGCATGACTCCTTCTTCGACTCGTCCTGTTGCTCTGATCACCGGCGCCTCGGCCGGGCTGGGACTTGCGCTCGCTCATGGGCTCGCGGACCGTGGCTGGGCGTTGATCATCGACGCCCGCGGCGCGGACGCCCTGAAAGATGCCGCCGACGCGCTGGCCGACCGGACCGATGTGGTCCCGCTCGCCGGTGACGTAACCGACGCCGAACACCGGGCCGATCTGGTCGACGCCGTCGGCGAACTCGGCCGCCTCGACCTGCTGGTGAACAACGCGAGCTACCTCGGCATCAGCCCGCTGCGCCCGCTCGTCGCGACCGACCTCGACGATCTCCGGCGCGTGTTCGACGTCGACGTCGTCGCGCCGATCGCCCTCACCCAGGCGCTGATCCCGGAACTCACGGCCGCGGCCGGCATCGTCGTCAACATCAGTTCCGACGCCGCGGTCGAGGCGTACGAGGGCTGGGGTGGCTACGGATCCGCCAAGGCCGCGCTCGATCACGCGAGCCGGGTGCTCGCCGCGGAACACCACCGACATCGCCGTGTACGCAGTGGATCCGGGCGATCTCCGGACGGCGATGCACCAGGCCGCCTTCCCCGGCGAGGACATCTCGGATCGCCCCGAGCCGGCGACCGTAGTACCGGCGTTTCTGCGGTTGCTCGATGCGCGGCCGGCCAGCGGGCGCTACCGGGCGGCCGAGTTCGAACCGGCGGTGACTTCGTGACGGTTCATCCACAGACCAGATTCACCTTGCCGGACGCACTGAACGCGGCCGAGCCGCCCGAGGCGCGTGGGCTGGCAAGGGATCAGGTGAAGCTGCTGGTCGCGGAGGGGTCGGCCATCACGCACACGCGCTTCGACCGGCTCGGTGATCACCTGCGGCCCGGCGATCTGTTGCTGGTGAACACTTCCGGCACCTTGCCGGCGGCTGTCGACGGCAGCTGGATCACCGGCTCCGGGGTCGCTCCCGTGATCGTGCACTTCTCCACCGCACTCGACGACGGCACCTGGGTGGTCGAGCTGCGCAACGGTGATTCGCCCTTGTTTGGTGGGGTTTCCGGCGACCGGGTGGAGCTTCCCGAGGGCGTGCTCACGCTGCTGGCGCCGTACAAGCCAGAACAGAATCGCTTGTGGCGGGCGCAACCGCCGGTGGCCGATGTCGTCTCCTACCTGCGTCGGAACGGGCGGCCGATCTCCTACAAGTACGTCGGGCAGCGCTGGCCGCTCGCGCTCTACCAGACCGTGTTCGCCCGCGAACCGGGGAGCGCCGAGATGCCCAGTGCAGCAAGGCCGTTCAGCTTCGAGCTGGTGAGTCACCTCGCCGCGGCCGGCGTACTGATCGCTCCGATTCTCTTGCACTGTGGGGTTTCCTCGCAGGAGAGCCATGAACCGCCGCTGCCCGAGCGGTACGACGTACCGGAGCACACTGCTCGTCTGGTCAACTGGGTGAAGGCGAACGGCGGCCGAGTGATCGCTGTCGGTACTACGGCCGTCCGGGCGATCGAGTCTGCTGCTTGCGCGGACGGATCGGTGGCAGCCGCTGGTGGTTGGACCGACCTCGTCATGGGGCCTGACCATCCTGCGCGAGTTGTCGACGGACTCATCACCGGGATGCATGCTCCGGAGGCGTCGCACCTGCTGTTGCTGGAGTCTGTCGTCGGTGGAGAGGTCGTCCAGCGCGCGTACGACGCTGCTCTCGAACGGAACTACCTCTGGCACGAGTTCGGCGACGTATCTCTCCTGCTACCCGAGTGACCTGTTGGTGCCAGCAGGCCCCGGGCGGCCAGCTCCACACCTAACTTCGGAGACTCCGACCGAGGTGTAGGGATCACGATGCCGAAGAGATTCAACCCGCCGCCGAACTGGCCGCCACCACCGTCGCCGAAGTGGCGGCCCGGCCCGGACTGGCGGCCGGACCCGCGCTGGGGACCGCCGCCGCCGGGCTGGAACCTGTGGCAGGAGGTCAATCCGTTCGTCCGCGGCTTCGTCATCGCGTTGCTGACGGTGGCGGCGATCACCGTGGTGGCGTACATCCGGTTCGACGGTACCGAGGTGTCGGCCGCGTACTGCGCCGCGGGGGTCATGCTGGCGGCTCCCGGCACCGGTCTGATCGGCAAGCTCTGCAGTTTCCGGTGGGAGTGGTGGTACTACGTGATCACCGCGGTGATCCTCACTCCCATCGCAGGTGAGTGGCTTCTGATCCGCCAGGGGTACTGACCTCCGGCTCGTCCGGCTCCGGGGGTGGTGCTTCGAGAGGTTGGTCCGCCGCCGGGTGTTCGTTGCCCGGGCGGGCGCGTTTGTCGATCGCGCGAGGGGTCATGGTGAGTCCTTACCTGGTCGGTCCCCCGTCGGGACGTCACTTGGTCTGACGACCCATCGGTACCCGATGTCATGCACCGACCCGAGACTGAATCCCAATTGTGGCCTAGGCCAAATACTTCAACCCTGAATAGTCAACGCAGCAAGGAGGTTCAGCCGATCCAGGCCCGGGTCGCAGGCAGGGCTTCGTCGAGTGGTGGCAGGTGCGGGTGCCACTTGAGTTCCCACTCGAGGGAGAGCCAGTACGCCGTACCGTCCAGCGCTTCGAGGAGCTGGGTGATCGGGTAGTCGCCGGTGCCGATGGCGACCGGGCGGTAGTTCTGGGTGGAATCGCTGTCCTTGATCTGGACGAAGTCGATCCACGGGCGGAGCAGTTCGAGTGCCTGGGCCGGGGTCTCGCCGTGGCTCCAGGTGTGGGCGCTGTCCCAGATCACCTTCGCGTTGTGCCCGGGCGCCTCGGCATCGAGCAACCGGCACAACGCGGCCATCCTGCTGCCGGCCGAATGCGAGTCGTGGGTCTCCAGGAAGACGTGGACGTCCGTCGGCGCGGAGTGGACCCGATCGAGGGCCCGGAGCTCGCCGGGGGTCGGACCGTCCGGCGTACCGGTCGCGTCTTCCGGCGTACCGGTCGGGGGTTCATCGCCGGGGAATACCCGGACGCCGCGAGCGCCGAGATCGGCCGCGAGTTCGAGATGTGCTTCGAGTGGCTGGTCCTCGACCGCGCAGAGCTTCACGTAGCTGCTGATCGCGAGGATCTCCAGGCCGGCGTCCTCGATCCGGGATCGCAGCGTCCGGCGCTCGCCCGCGCTCAGTCCGACGTGGGTGAACTCGTCGTCCGCGGCCCGGAGCTCGAGCCCACCGATCTCGTTGGCCTTGGCGAGCTCCAGGACGTGATCCAGCGGAGCTCCCGCACAGCCGAGCGTGGAGAAGGCGAGGCCTGTCATACCCAGCGGCGGCGGGGGACGGTGCGAGGAGCGGTGGTGTCGGAGTCGTCCGCGGCCGGCGGCTCAGCCGGCTCGTAGGAGTACGGCGTCTGCTGCTGGTACTCCGTGGCCGGCTGCTCCGGGGTGTACGTGCTGTAGTCCGGAGCGGTGTACGACTCGGGGGTGTAGTTCGGGCTGTACGACTCGTAGCTCTCGGTGCCGTAGTCCGTGTAGGAGCTCTGCGTGTACGAGGAGTCGTACGACGAGGTGTAGCTGTCGTACGTCGGCTCCGGAGTGGCGGCGGCGGGCGGCCGGGGCGCTGTACGACTCGTAGGTCGAGTAGCTCGTCTCCGGAGCGCTGTAGCTGGTCTCCGGCGTCGAGTAGTCGTACGACGTGGCCGAGTAGTCCGTGCTGTACGAGGTGGGCTCGTACGACGCGGCCGGGGCCTCGTAGGCCGAGTAGGTCGTCTCCGGCGTGTAGGCGGGCTCCGGGGTGTACGCAGGCTCCGGCGAGTACGACGGCTCGGGTCCGTACGACGGGACGGTCGGCAGCGGCTTCGACGGGGTCAGGTAGTCGTCGTCCTGGCCGTACCCGATGGTCGAGGGGCTGTCCACCGCCACCCGAGCGGCCCGGCGACCGGCGCGCGCAACAGGCTCGGGCGCGGGCTCCGGCTCGGGCGCGGCGATCGGCTCCGACGACGTGAGGTAGTCGGACGTCTCGTAGGAGTACGGCTCGGCGTACGAGCTGGACCAGGACGGCTCGCTGGTCTCGTACGACGTCGAGGTCGAGGTGTACGAGGTGTCGACCAGGGAGAGCGAGGGCGGTGCGACCGACTCGGCCTGCCAGCTCGGCAGCGGCGCGGACAGCAGGTCGCTGTTCGCCGGCTCCGGGTAGCTGGTCGGGGTGGCCCAGCTCGGGCTCTCCGGACCGGCAGCGGTCTGCTGGTACGACGGGGTGGCTTCCTCGACCGGGCTGGTCAGGGTGCCGGTGTCGTCACCCCAGGACTCGACCGGGCGGTAGTTCGGGTTCGCCGGAGCCGGGTCCTGCCAGTTCTGACGCGGCCGGTGCGAACGGGCTCCACTTCGGGGCCTCCTCGGCGCCGCCACCGGCCATCTGCAGGGCCGGCTCGGGCTGCCGCTCCAGCCGCAGGGCGGGGGCCGGCGCGACCGCGATCGGCTCGGTGATCGCCTGCTGCTCGGAGGTGTCGTCGTCGGCGTACGTCGGGACGGCGGCCAGCTTCGGCTCGCGCTGGTCCCACCACGGCACCCACTCGCGGCTCGGCCTGCATCGCGTTGATCTTGCGGATCACCAAGGTCGCGGCGACCGCGGAGACCACGGTCAGCATCAGCGACGCCGTACCGGCCAGTGCGATCCCGCGCAGCGAGCCGACGGTCGCGTCCATCCACATCAGCACCCGGCGGATCACCACGTCGAACGCAAGAGCGCCGACCCAGGAGACCCACCACACCTTGGTGAGGAGGGGCTTCCTGAACCGGCGCAGGTCGTCGGCGTACACGGGAGTCTTCGGATCGCTGGCCAGCCAGATGTCGTCGACGATCTGCTTGGGATAGAAGAAGTTCGGTCCGGGGCAGAACCAGCTCGCCAGCACCCAGCCGTGGCTGCGGCGGTGGTCGGCCTGGCAGAGCACCTCGGAGTTCACCCGGGCCCGCCAGAGCCAGATCACGAACAGCACGGCGGCGGCGACGGAGACGAGGACGTTCGGGTACGCGATGATCCTGGCGATGGAGTCGGCGCGGTTGAGATCCGCGTCGTCGACGTTCGGGCCGCCACCCAGGTAGGTGTGCACCACACCGTAGGTGTTCCAGTCGGACCAGGTGGAGAGCAGGTGCGTCACTGTCGACGCGCCGAGCAGCGCGATCGCGATCTTGCCGACCTTGTCGACCGGCTGGAACTCTTCAGCGGCGTGCGATTGCCACACTTCTGGCTCTTCGGCAGCGGACAGCACTGCTGGTTGCGGGTGGCTCACGTCTTGCGTCCCTCGCGTTGCTGGAACTCCGTCTGTTCGGCGTCTCGGTCGAATCCTGCCCCCGCGTGACCGAGCCACATTGATACCACGAAGTAAGTACCCGTGTGGAGTCGGTGTCAGCACGGAGGGTATCGACTTAACGAGTTCTTTTCGTACGCCCATCACCACTTGTAACGAGCGATTGAACGGTCCGTGACGGTTTGCTTTCCAGGGCAGCTTTCCAGGCGCCGTCGGATTCCGCAGCGGTCCCGGCCTCAGCGACCGGGCGCGCCGTACGGCGGAGGCGCCTGATCGGCGGCCCACCAAGGCGTCCACGGGCGCCGGATCTGGAGCTCGTTGACCCGCTTGATCAGCACCATCACGAGCACCGCCGCGGCCGTCGTGGCGACCGCCGAGATGCTGGACAGCAGCGCGTTCGTCCGCAGCTCACCGAGCTTCGGTACGCCGTCCAGCGAGCTCCGCTGCGCCGACGTTGCCGAGCACCAGCCCGACCACCCAGGTGATCCACCAGGCCCAGACCAGCCGGGTGCCCGGGATGCTGCGCAGGCTGACGGTCTGCGGTGAGGTCCGCGGGTCGCTGGCCGCGACGATGTCGTCGACCACCCACTTCGGATACCAGAGGTTCACCACCGGGCAGATCCAGCTGCCGAGCACCCAGCCCCTGGTCAGCCGGTGCTCGCCGCGGCAGAACATCTCCGCGTTCCAGCGGACCCGCCAGAGCCACACGATGAACACCACCGCGGCCGCGAGCAGCGCCAGTGCGGAGAAGATGCCGGACGAGCCGGAGATCAGGTCGGCCTGCGCCAGCTTCCCGTCGTCGTCCGGGTAGGCCCGCACAGCGCCGTACGAGTGCCAGTCGGCCCAGGCCGAGGTCCAGCTCGCCACGGTGTCGACGCCGATCAGGATCGAGGCCCCGAGCCCCATCGCCTGCTCGGAGGTGAACCACCGGTCCAGCGGCGGCGGCTGGCGGGCGCCGGGTCGCGCCGGAAGGTGCGCGTTCGGAGTACGCCGGTACGCCGTACGGGTTCGGCTCGTACGCCGACGGACCGGTCACGTGTACCCCTCGTCGCCAGGCCCGCCCTCGTGAGGCGGGGAATCACAAATAGCACAACTCGGCGTAATCGGGCGAGAACCTTCCGTGTCGATGGCGCGCCCACTGGCTGCGGAGTCAACAGTTCCCCGCTCAGAGGGCCGGCGAAAACTGTCGGTGCCGAGGAGGAGAATCGAGGCTGTTGAGGCAAGGAGACTGTTGTGGCAGAAGGACGCTCCATCCGCTGGTCCGTGATCGATTCGCCGATCGGTGACCTGTCCCTGGCGGTCGACGACGTCGGGTTGTGCCGGCTGACGCATGGGCAAGCCGGAGGTCGAGCCGGGCATCGTCCGCGACCCGGTGCTGCTGCGCGCCCAGGAAGAGCTCAAGGCGTACTTCGCGGGCGAGCTGACCGAGTTCTCGATCCCGCTGTCCGTGCCCGGAGGATCCGACTTCGAGCGCGCCGTCTGGCAGCAGCTCCGCCGGATCCCGTACGGCGAGATGCAGACCTACGGCGAGGTCGCCAAGATCGTCGGTGACGCGGGCGCCGCCCGGGCGGTCGGCGTGGCCTGCAACCACAACCCGATCGCGGTCATCGTGCCCTGCCATCGGGTGGTCGGCGCAGGCGGCAAGATGGTCGGTTTCGGCGGCGGCATCCCCCGCAAACGCCACCTCCTCGAGCTCGAGGCGCGAGTCAGTTTCGAAACGCTCTGGGGTTGAGGACAAGCCCTCGTTTCAGCCTGCTCCCGGCGGGGTCTAACATCACCACCGGTGACACCGGTACTACGCACCGCCCCGACCGCTCCGACCCCTGCCCCGGAGACGAACGTGACCCAGACACCGTCCAGCTCATCGCCCAACCCCGACCTGAGCGATCTGATGGACAAGAGCGCCGAGGAATGGTCCGCCCCGGAGATCCAGAACGCTGCCCGCTCGGCCCTGCAGTTGCATGCGCCCGACCGGGAGCCGCTGACCTGGATCAAGCGGTTCGGCGTCCTGCCCTGGCTGCATCGCAACGACGCCGTCTGCCGCGAATGCGGCGGAACCTACCCCTGCATCACCCACCGGTACGCGACCCAACTGCTGTCCGCAGGTCGCATCACCACGACGAGAACGCCGGCCGACGGCGACGACGAGGGCGACGAGGTCCTCGACCGGAGCGGCCCGGAGAACAACAACTGACCGTGCCCAAGACGAAGGCCGCGACCCCCGGAGGGATCGCGGCCTTCGCCGTTGCGGCTCGGTAAGGCTCAGGACTCGGTCGGCTTGGAGCTGTTCGTGCCGGTCGAGCGCGGCTTGGTGCTGGTCGCCTTCTTGGCGGTGCCGTTCGAGGTGGCCGTGTCGGTGACCGTCTCGTCGGGCTTCGCCTCGGTCTTGCCGTTGGCGGCAGCCACGTCCTGCTTGGCCTCGGACTCGGCCGGCTTGTCGGCGGCCGGGCGCGACGTCGTACCGGCCGGGGCCGAGCTGTAGTCGCGGCCGCTGGTCGGGGTCGACTGCCAGGCCGGCTCCGGCGGGGTGAGCAGCTTCTTCACGGCCGCGGCGGCGAGTGCCCCGAAGCCGAGGAACAGCACCACCTTGCGCAGCTTGTGGCTCTTCTTCGGTACGTCGATCTCACCCTTGAGCGCGGCCTTGGTGGCCTTGCCCCGGCGCGAGGTCTCCTCGACGACCGGCTCGGCGGCGGCAGCCAGGGTCGCCAGCGCGGCGGTCACCTTCGGCAGCACGTCGTCGTTGAACCGCTCGCGAGCCCGCTCGGCGGCGTGCTCGGTGGCGGGACCGACCTTGCTCAGCGCGTCGTCGATCACCGGGCCGGCCTTCTCCACCGCGGCGTGCGCGAGGCTGGCGCCGCGCTCGACGGCCTTCTCGGCGTACGGCGACACCTTCTCCCGTGCGGTGTCAACGGCCGGTCCGACCCGTTGCGAGGCCGATTCGGCGATACGGCCGGACCCTGTCCTTCGCGGACTCGACCCGGCCCTTGGACTTCAACAAACCCACGGTTCCTCCTCGGCGGCGCCCCGTCGCTGGCGCCTGAGTGCTGGCCCATCGGCGACATGGACGACCTGGTACGGCTCTGGACATTTCCGGCTTCGTCTGCATCGTACGTCGTACCCAGCCGATAAACGCTCGATGGGCGACCCGGACCGGACCCTGGTCCGGCCCGGCCGTGCGGAAACCGCTGCCCGGCCGGTCGATGCGGGTCCAGCTTGGAGTCGCATGACAGGATCGATGCCGTACGCCGTAACCGATGAGGAGTTATCCCGTGGCCGAAGAACTGTTCGCGACGTTGCAGACGACGAAGGGCGATGTCGTCATCAAGCTGTTCCCCGATCACGCCCCCAAGACGGTGCAGAACTTCGTCGGCCTGGCCGAGGGAACCAAGGAGTGGACCGACCCGCAGACGGGTCAGGCGAGCCACGAGCGGTTCTACGACGGCCTCGGCTTCCACCGGGTGATCGACGGATTCATGATCCAGGGCGGCTGCCCGCTCGGCACCGGCACCGGTTCGCCGGGCTACTCGTTCGACGACGAGATCCACCCGGAGCTGCAGTTCGACCGCCCGTACCTGCTGGCGATGGCGAACGCGGGCATCCAGTTCGGCAAGGGCACCAACGGGTCGCAGTTCTTCGTGACCGTGGTGCCGACCCCGCACCTGAACCGCAAGCACACCATCTTCGGAGAGGTCGCCGACGACGACTCCAAGAAGGTCGTGGACGCGATCGCCACCGCGAAGACCGCGCCGGGCGACCGGCCGATCGAGCCGATCGTGATCACCAGCGTCAAGATCGAGCGCAAGACCGTCTGATCCAGCCACGAGCCGACCGCCATCGCGGTCGGCTCGTGACCGAGTGCGAAGGACCACGGCGTTGACCGAGACCGTCTGCTACCGGCACCCGGATCGGCCCGCCGGGGTCCGATGCCAGCGCTGCGACAAGCCGATCTGCCCGGCCTGTATGAACAGCGCGGCAGTGGGCTTCCAGTGCCCGTCCTGCTTCAACGAGGGCGTCCGGTCGGTTCCGCGGACCAGGACCTCGATGGGCGGCATCCAGCGCGGCAACGTGCAGGTCGTCTCGATGACGATGCTGGCGCTCAACGTGCTGGTCTTCATCGCCGTCCGCACCGGCAGCCCGCGGATCGTCAACGACCTCGTGCTGGTTCCGGTGCTGGTCGACTCCGAGCCGTGGCGGTTGCTCACGTCGGCGTTCACCCACGTGCAGATCTTCCACATCTTCTCGAACCTGTTCATGCTGTGGCAGCTCGGACCGATGCTGGAGCAGATGCTCGGCCGGCTCCGGTTCGCGGTGCTCTACCTGCTCTCCGCGCTGGGCGGCGGTGTCGCGGTGTGGATTCTCGGCGCCCCCGGCAGCGCGACCCTCGGTGCGTCCGGCGCGGTCCTCGGCCTGGTCGGCGCACTGCTGGTGATCAGCAAGGCCCGCGGCCTCGATGTCACCTGGATCGTCGGCTACGTGGCGATCACCGCGGTGCTCTCCTTCATCGTCCCGAACATCTCCTGGGAAGGTCACCTCGGCGGCTTCGTCACCGGCGCAGCCGTCGCCTGGCTCTTCCTCCAGGAAACCAAACACCGCCAGAACAAAGCCCGCCGCTAGAGCCCTCGTCAGGGAGTTCCGGTCAGGTAGCGGGTGATCGTCGGGCCGAGCCAGGCAACTGCCTCGTCCCGGGTGAGTCCGGCAACCGGCGGAAGCTTCAGCACATACCGGCACAACGCAAAGCCCAGCGCCTGCGTAGCAACAAGCCCAGCCCGAGTAGCAGCAGTGTCAGGGGCAGCCAGGCTGGCGATGGTTGGGCCGAGTTGCTGGGCGAAGAGTTGGCGCATGCGGTCTGCGGCGACCTCGTTGGTGACGCTGGCGCGGAGTAGAGCCTTGAGGGACTCGTCGTCTTCCCAGCGGTTGAGGAAGTGGTTGGTCAGGGCAGCCCCCACTTCGGCGGGCGGCAGCGCGCTGAGATCGGGCAAGCGCAGGTCGAACTCGGCCGCAGCCGCGAAGAGCTTCTCCTTGTTGCCGAAGTAGCGCATCACCATCGCCGGATCGATCGCCGCGTCCGCCGCGATCGCCCGGATCGTCGCCCGTTCGTACCCCTCCGCCGCGAACCGCTCCCGCGCCGCGGTCAGGATCGCCCCCCGAGTCCGATCAGACCGCCGCTCGCCCGCCTTGACCGGTCGCCGCTCGCCCGCCTCCGCCGACCGGGGGCGTCGCCGCCCGAGCCGCTCGGCCTGCTCGGCGCGCTCGCGCCCGTCGCCTCGTCCGTCATGTCCCCACCGTAGGTCAACAAGTGTTGACCTACCAAGCGTGAGCGCCTACAGTCGAAGTCAACAAGCGTTGGCCAACAAGTGTTGACATGGAGAGGGAGCGAGCAAGATGAGTGGAATCCCGGAGCGGACCGAGGTGCTGGTGGTGGGTGCGGGACCGGTCGGGCTCGCGGTCGCGGTGTCGCTCGCCGGGCACGGTCGCGACGTGACCGTCGTCGACAAGCAGGCGGCCGGGGCGAACACCTCGCGTGCCTCGGTCGTCCATCCCCGCACGCTGGAGATGCTCGAGCGCATCGGCGTCGCCAAGCGGCTGACCGAGCTCGGCCGCCCGGTCGAGCAGTTCAATATCGCGGACGGCGACCGCACCCTGGTCCCGGTCCGCTTCGATCACCTGCCGACCGACTACCCGTTCGTCCTGATGATCCCGCAGAGCACCACCGAGCAGGTCCTCCTCGAACGCCTCGAAGAGCTCGGCGGCACAGTCCACCGCCCGTACGCCGCCGTAGCGCGTCCGCCAGACGCCCGACGGCGCCGAGGTCACGCTTGGAAAGTGGCGAGGTGATCCAGGCGCAGTACGTCGTGGCCGCGGACGGGATGAACAGCCGGATCCGCGATCTCGCCGGCCTCGGCTTCGCCGGCGACGACGTGTTGCCACTCAACTTCACGCTCGCCGACGTCCGGGTCGAGAGCGGCCTCCCCGCGGACGAAGTACTGCTGTACTTCTCTCGCCCCGGCATGCTCGTCGCCGCTCCTCTCCCCGACGGCTCCTTCCGCCTGGTCGCCGAGGTCGATGACGCGCCGGAGCACCCCGATGTGGCCTACGCGCAGAAGCTTCTCAACACGCGCGGCCCGCAGGAGACGACCGCCCGGGTGACCGAGGTGATCTGGGGCTCGAGGTTCCGCATCCACGAACGGGTCGCCAAGAGCTACCGCGACCGGCGGATCGTGCTCGCCGGCGACGCCGCCCACACCCACAGCCCCGCGGGTGGTCAGGGCATGAACCTCGGCCTCCGCGACGCCGTGACGCTGGGCGACGCGCTCGCCGAAGCGCTCACCACCGGCAACGAGACCGACCTGGACGCCTACGCGACCGACAACCGCGCCGAAGCTGTCCGCGTCGTCTCCCTGGCCCACCGCCTGACCCGCCTGGCCACAGCGCCGTCCGTACTACGTCCCGCCCGCAACGCCGGCCTGCATCTGCTGGCCCACGTCCCCGCCTTCCGCCGCACCCTCGCCGAACAGCTTTCCGCCCTCGGCCACCGCTGAGTGTTTCCCCGCGCAGTTGGTGGAACTGCTTCCTTGCGCAGCGGAAGCCCAATACCCTCCAGTTACCCATTGCAATAGCCTCACTACTGGAGGTCACCGTGTTCCATCCCGCCCGATGGCACCGACTTGTCCCCCTGGCGCTAGCGGCGGTCGTCGCCGTTGGCGCCGGCAGCCAGGTCCAGGCTGCGGCACCACCCGATCACAAGGTGCAGGCGTACCAGAACGCCGAGCTGATCCAGCTGCTGCGGATCCACACCCCGACAGCTGCCGACAAGAAGCGGCTGAACACTCTCGACCTGGATCTGGCCGAGTCCGCCGGCAAGGACTTCGTCGACGTGGTTGCCTACGGCAATCAAGATCGCCGGCTGCTGAAGCTGGCCGGTTTCCAGTGGAGCGTGCTCGAGGACGACCTGGTCGGTGCCGACAAGGAACGCGAGGCGGCCGACGCGGCGTACGCGAAAGCCGTGAAGACAAAGGCGATCAAGGCGACCTTGCCGAGTGGGCGTACGGCGTACCGGACTCTGACGGACTACACCAACGACCTGGCGGCGCTGGCGACGCAGTACCCGACGAAGGTGAAGCCGTTCACGCTGAAGAACACCTCGCTCGAGGGCCGCACGATCCGCGGCATCGAGGTCAGCCACAACGTGAACACCAGCGACGGCAAGCCGGTGTTCCTGATGGTCGGCCTGCACCACGCGCGGGAGTGGCCGTCGGGTGAGCTGACGATGGAGTTCGCGTACGACCTGCTGAAGAACGACGGCGTCGACCCGCGGATCACCAACATCCTGGAGAAGTCCCGGGTGATCTTCGTGCCGGTGGTGAACCCCGACGGCTTCAACCTGAGCCGCACCCTCGGGTACGAGATGAAGCGGAAGAACTGCCGGATCACCAACGGGCAGATCCCGACCACCGGCCAGTGCGCGCAGTCGTCGAACCAGTCCCGCGGCACCGACCTGAACCGCAACTACGCCGGCTTCTGGGGCGGCCCGGGTGCGTCCACCAGCCTGACCTCGGAGACGTACCGCGGCGCGAGCGCGTTCAGCGAGCCGGAGTCGCGCAACATCCAGGCCCTCGTCTCGGCGAACCAGGTGACGACCCTGATCACCAACCACACCTACTCCAACCTCGTACTCCGGGAGCCGGGCTACGCGGGTGCCGGCAACACCCCGGACGAGGCGCTCTACAAGTCGCTCGGCGACCAGATGGCTGCGCAGAACGGGTACGACAGCCAGTTCGGCTACGAGTTGTACGACACCACCGGGACGACGGAGGACTGGTCGTACTACGCGACCGGCGGGCTCGGGTTCACCTTCGAGCACGGCGCCAGCAGCTTCCACCCGGCGTTCTCGAACATCGCCAACTTCTACTTCGGCTCCGGCAGCACAGCTGGCAAGGGCAACCGCGCGGCGTACCTGATCGCCGCCGAGAGCACGATCAACGCCGCCCGGCACTCGGTCATCACCGGGACCGGCCCGGCCGGCGCCGTACTGCGGTTGAAGAAGTCGTTCAACACCAAGACGTGGAACGGCACCAACATCCCCGACGTGCTCGACACCACGATGGTCGTGCCGGCCGGTGGCACCTACACCTGGCACACGAACCCGTCGACCCGGCCGATCGTCGTCCAGCAAGGCGGCACCGAGTCGTGGACGATGACGTGTGAACGCCCGACCGGTCAGGTGCTGGAGACCCGGCAGGTGACGGTCGCTCGCGGTGCCAGCGTCACGGCGAACCTGACCACCTGCGCGGCTGCCTTCTAACCGTTCGTTCGATTCCCTGATCTGCAAGGTGTACGGGACGGTGAGGTCGCGGCGGTCGGCCTCACCAACCCCGGCGATCCGATCGAGAAGGAGAGCGACCGCGTTCTCGGCCAGCCACTCCTTGTCGGGCGAGATCGTGGTCAGCGACGGCGAGTGGTACCGGCCGTCCTCGATGTCGTCGAAGCCGACGACCGCGACATCGTCCGGAGCCGTTGAGGCCGGCGTCGGCCAAGGTCGCGCAGTGCGCCGATCGCGAGCAGGTCGTTGAAGCAGAAGACCGCGTCCGGCGGCTCGGGGAGCGCGAGCAGTTCGCGCATCGAGGCGGCGCCGTCCTCGCGGTGGTAGCCCGAACCGCCCACCTCGAGAGCCGGGTCCAGTTCGAGACCGGCGGCTTTCAGCGCCTTGCGGTACCCCTTACGGCGTACGGAACCGGTGCCTGCGCCACCGCCGACGCCGATCGCGGCGATCCGGCGCCGGCCGATCGCGATCAGGTGGGTGGTCGCGTCGAAGGCGGCCTGGACCGAGTCGACCGCGACGTGGTCGAAGTTGCCGCTCGGATGCCGTTCGCCCAGCAGGAGCAGCGGCTTCGCGGTGTCGGCCGCACCGATCTTGGCCGGCGCGGTGGTGATCGGCGAGAAGATGATGCCGTCGATCAACTGCCCGCGCATCCCGTCCAGGACGAGCTTCTCGGCGGCGGCTTCACCCTCGGTCTGGTCGATCAGGACGGTGATGCCGCGCTTCTTGGCGGCCCGGCTGACCGCGGCACCGAGCTCTGCGAAGTACGGCGAAGCCATCTCCGGGACGGCCAGCGCGATGAAGTCGGAGCGGCCCTTGCGGAGCGAGCGGGCGCTGACGTTCGGGGTGTAGTCGAGTTCGGCGATCGCGGCCTCGACCTTGGCCCGGGTCTGGGCGGTGATGTGCGGGTAGTCGTTGATGACGTTGGAGACGGTCTTCACCGAGACGCCGGCCCGCGCCGCCACATCGCTCAGCCTGGTCGCCATCCGAACTCCTTCCACCCGGTGTTGAGGCCCGAGTGTGTCACGGCACCCGGGAGTGAAGCTCTTTACACAGCGATGTCAATCGTTGGAAAACTCACCAGGTAATCGTTGTAAAGATCTGTCCAGGAGGACTTTGTGGCTCGTCTTGCGGTGGATCGCGCGTTCGTGGTCGGCGAGCTCGACCGGCGCCTGTTCGGCTCGTTCGTCGAGCACATGGGGCGCTGTGTCTACACCGGCATCTACGAACCGGGGCACGCCGCCGCGGATCCGGAGGGGTTCCGCGAGGACGTGCTGGCGTTGGTCCGCGAGCTCGGCGTCACCGCGATCCGCTACCCCGGCGGCAACTTCGTCTCCAACTACCAGTGGGAGGACGGCGTCGGCCCGAAGGACGAACGGCCGCGCCGGCTCGACCTGGCCTGGCGGGCGATCGAGCCGAACCAGTTCGGCACCGACGAGTTCGTCGCCTGGTCGCGCAAGGCCGGCGTCGAGCCGATCTGGGCGGTCAACCTCGGCACCCGAGGGATCACCGAAGCGGTTCAGCTGCTCGAGTACTGCAACCTGCCGACCGGCACCGAGCTGCCGGACCGCCGCGCCCGCAACGGCAGCAAGGAGCCGCACGGCATCAAGGTCTGGTGCCTCGGCAACGAGATGGACGGCCCCTGGCAGATCGGCCACAAGACCGCCGAGGAGTACGCCCGGCTCGCCGAGGAGACCGCGAACGCGATGCGCCGGGTCGACCCGGGCGTCGAGCTCGTCGCCTGCGGCTCCAGCAACGCCACCATGCCGACCTTCGGCGACTGGGAACGCACGGTCCTCGAGCGCACCTACGACCTGGTCGACCACATTTCCCTGCACGCGTACTACGAACCGAAAAAGCAAGGGAAGGAAGGAAAGCGGGGGGAGGGGGAGGCTGACCAGGCCAGCTTCCTGGGCTGCGCCGAGGGGATGGACCGGTTCATCGACTCGGTTGTCGCGACCGCCGATCACGTGAAGGCGCTCAAGCGCAGCGACAAGGAGATCACCTTGTCGTTCGACGAGTGGAACGTCTGGCGGCAGCAGGAGTTCCCCGGCGAACTCGGCCTCGAAGTACGGGAAGTGAGCCCGCTGATCGAGGACGTCTACACGGTCGACGACGCGGTGGTGGTCGGCAGCCTGCTGATCACGCTGCTGCGGCACGCCGACCGGGTGAAGATCGCCTGCCTGGCCCAGCTGGTGAACGTGATCGCCCCGATCCGGACCGAGCCCGACGGCCGCGCCTGGCGGCAGACGATCTTCCACCCGTTCGCGCTGACCGCGAAGTACGCCGGGTCGACGGTACTGCGGACCGAGGTGTCCGGGCCCGAGATCGAGACCGCGCAGTACGGGCGCATCGCGGCGCTCTGGAGCACTGCGACGTACGAGGAATCGACCGGTGAGCTGGCCGTCTTCGTGGTGAACCGGAGCGAGACCGAGACCCTCGACTTCGAAGTACCGGTGTTCGCCGGGCATCGGCTCGTCGAGCACCTCGCTCTGTACGACGACGATCGCCGAGCCGTGAACACTGCCGACGAGCCCGATCGGGTGATTCCGCGCCGCATCGCTGACACGACAGTTGCCGACGGCATCTGTACCGCCACGCTGCCGCCGGCGTCGTGGCACCTGATCAGGCTCGCGCCGATCAGCTGAACCCCCTTCAGAGAGGACCCCGCCAGTGCCTCCCAGACGTCTCCTTGCCGCAGCTCTCGCGTTCGCCGCAGTCACCGCCGGTACTACGGCGGCTGTCGCCGCGCCGCCGAGCCCGGTCACCACCCTCAACGCGATCTCGTCGTCCTTCGCCGACACGTTCGCCGACCCGTCGATCATCCAGGGCCGGGACGGCTACTGGTACGCCTACGCGACCTCGGACCCACTCGTTGCCAACGGCCCCTTCGGCCTGATGCACATGGCGAGGACGAAGGACTTCAGCTCCTGGGAGTACCTCGGCACGGTCTTCAGCGATGCGACCAAACCCGCCTGGGCCGCCCCCGGCTCGTTCTTCTGGGCGCCGGACATCCGGTACTTCGGTGGCCGGTACGTCATGTACTTCACCGTCACCGACACGATCGCCAACCCAGGCGCCGACAACGCGATCGGTGTCGCCACCGCACCGACTCCTTCCGGTCCCTGGACCTCCACCGATGCACCCGTGGTCGCACCGAAGCCCGACGGCAACGGCGGCTACTTCGGCACGATCGACCCCGCGCTACTCACGGCGGCCGACGGCAAGCGGTACCTCTACAGCGGCGGCTTCTACGGCGGCATCTCCGTCACCGAACTCTCCCCGGACGGCCTGCACTCGGTCGGTACGCCGACCCAGGTGACCGTCGGCGACCGCTACGAAGGCTCGTACGCCGTGTATCGCGACGGCTGGTACTACCTGATGGGCTCGACCTCGAACTGCTGCGCCGGACCGACCACTGGCTACACCGTCTTCGCCGGTCGCTCGCGATCGCCTCGCGGCCCGTTCCTGGATGCGACCGGTGCCTCGATGGACGAGTCCCGGGTCGGCGGTACCACCGTGATCACCCAGAACGGCAACCAGTGGATCGGTCCCGGGCACCACGCGTTCATCACCGACGCGGCCGGGCAGGACCACATCGTCTACCACGCGATCGACCGCGGGACGCCGTGGCTGACCGACCCGTTCGGGATCAACCGGCGGCCGATGCTGATCGACGACATCGACTGGATCGACGGCTGGCCGCGGGCACGCGCCGGTGCTGGGCCGTCGGACACGCCGCAGCCGGCTCCGGTCACGGGCTCCGGCGCGGGGATCAACTCGGTCGATCCTGCGGGCGGTCTGTGGGGTGCGACCAGGCGAGCTGGTGACTCGCTTGGTGGGCCTACTGCGGCGATCCGTGGAGCCGCTACTACTCGCCAGGCTGCGCCGGGTGGGTCAGTGCGCGTCGAGGCCGACGTACGACTGGGAAACGGCTTCACCACTGTGCTTGGCGGTTCAGTGGTCGCGACTGTGAGCGGGAGCAAGATCAGTGTGGTCGCAGGCGGGCGTACTGCTCAGGCGACGTTGCCTGCTGACTTCGATCGCACGCAGTGGAACAAGCTGAGTGTGCAGGTGGCCGGCAACACCGTGACTGTCCGGGTGAACGACGCAGGGCTCGGTGACTTGTACGCCGAGGCGCAGCTCGTCGTACCGGGGTTGAAGCTGCGATCGGCGCCGGTGAGCTGGTTGGGGTCGGCCGAGGTGGACAACCTGACTGTGCGGGCTGTGGCTGATCCGGTTCGCCGGCTGGCCGCAGTACCGGAAGTTGGGAAGCTGCTGAGTGCTGACGAGTTCAATGGCGGGCTTGGGGCTGAGTGGAGTTGGGTGCGGCAGGACGACAGGGCAGTTGTTGCTGATGGCAACTTGTCGTGGCCGTTGGAGAACGCCGACATGGTCGGGTCGGGGAACAATGCCGGGACTGTTGTTCCACGAGACGCCCGCTCGGGACAGCTGGATCGCGGAGACGAAGCTGCAGCTGGATCTTGGCGAGGGCGACGTACGGAACTACCAGCAGGCCGGGATGATCGCGTATCTGAACGACGACGACTTCGCCCGGCTGGGTGACGTGTCGATCTGGAAGACGCGGCAGACCGAGTTCGGCCGGGAGTTGGTGGCGCGTGCCTCGGACGGTGCGACCAGCTACGGCGGCGCTGCGATCGGCCGCCAGGCACCGACGATGTGGATGCGGCTCGCCTACCACCGCAACGCGGCCGGCGAACACGTCTACCGCGCAGGCACCAGCACCGACGGCAAGACCTGGACCTGGGGCGCCTCCTGGGTCCTCCCCGCCGGAGCCACCCCGAAGCTGGGCCTCTTCGCCCACGGTGACTTCACCGGCGTCACCCCGCCGCCCGTCGCCACCTTCGACTACCTGCGCTTCTACGCGGTGAAATGACCTTCACCAACCCCGTCTACGGCGACAACTTCGCAGACCCGCAGGTTGTCGCCGTAGCCGGCACCTACTACGCCTTCGCCACCAACGGCCCCCTCGGCAACATCCAGACCCTCACCTCAACCGACCTGTTCTCGTGGCACCCAGTCGGCGACGCTCTCCCCGAACTCCCGATCCTGGAGCTCACCCGGAAGGGTCTGGGCACCCGAGGTCGCAGTGCACGCGGATGACCGTTTCGTCATGTATTACACGTCTTCTGACGATGCGTCGGGCGTCCAGGCGATCGGTGCCGCAGTGGCCTCGGACATCAAAGGTCCATATGTCGACAAATCGAGTCGGCCACTCATCTGCGAGGCTGACGAGGGCGGCTCGATCGACGCCAGCCCCTTCCAGGACTCCAGCGGCCAACGCTGGCTCTACTGGAAGAACGACGGCAACGCGATCGGCGTCGACACCTGGATCTCCGTCTCCCGCCTCTCCCCCGACGGTCTGACGTTGGTCGGCGAACCCATCCGCCTGATCAAACAGACCCTCCCGTGGGAGGGCAATCTGGTCGAGGCTCCCTACATGGTCGAACGCGAGGGCCTCTTCCACCTCTTCTATTCCGCCAACGCCTTCGACCAACCGTCGTACGCCGTCGGCCACGCGCTCTGCACCACCCCTGCCGGCCCCTGCACGAAGTCCGGCGACCCGATCCTCACCTCATCCCCCGACGCCGCCGGTCCCGGCCACAACATGGTTCTGCACGCTGATGGTCGCGACTGGTTCGTGTACCACGCGTGGGATCCGGCGGGAGTCGGCCAGGAACCCGGCCGGACGATGTGGTTTTCCGAACTCACCTGGGACGGCAGTGCGCCGATCGTTCAGCCGCCGCTGAAGAACAATCCGGGCTGAAATGTCGAGTTGTGGCCGGGGCTCTCGATGTCTCAGGCATGACGATGACAGAACCACGGCAGTTTCGGATCGACGTTCCTGACGAAGAGTTGAGCTATCTGGCCGAGCGGCTGGCGCGGGTGCGGTTCGGGCCTGAGTTGGGCGAAGGGTACGGCGTACCGGTGGCGCGGGTGCGGGAGTTGGTGGAGTACTGGCGGGAACGCTACGACTGGCGGGTCTGGGAAGAGCGGCTGAACCGGTATCCGCAGTACACGACGACGATCGACGGGACCACGGTGCACTTCCTGCACGTCAGGTCCGGGGTGCCCGGTGCGATTCCGCTGATCCTCAGCCACGGGTGGCCCGGGTCGGTGGTGGAGTTCCTGGATCTGATCGAGCCGCTGACCGATCCGGAGGCGGCGGTGACGTTCGATCTGGTGGTTCCGTCGTTGCCGGGTTTCGGGTGGTCGGGGCCGACGCCGGATGCGGGGTGGGGACCGCGCCGGATCGCGCGGGCGTGGGCGACGTTGATGCGTGGCCTCGGCTACGACCGGTACGCCGCGGCCGGCAACGACTGGGGTTCGCCGATTTCCATCGAGCTCTCGAAGATCGCTCCGGTGATCGGCATCCACCTCACGCAGCTGTTCTCCCTGCCCGACGGTGAATCGATGGCTTACCCACCAACCGACCAGGCGGAACCGAGTGACCTCAGCCCGGCCGACCGAGCCGCGCTCGATGGACTCCGGGATGTCCAGCGCACCGTCGGGGCGTACGCGCATGTGCACGAACAGCAGCCCCAGACCCTCGCGTACGCGCTCTACGACTCACCACTCGCTCTACTCGCGTGGAACAGCCAAGTAATGGGCGGACTCGATCTGGAGACACTCCTCACCCATGTGTCCATCCACTGGCTCACCGGTACGGCGGGGTCGGCGCTGCGCATCTACGCCGACAGCAAGAACGAACCGATCAGCACCGAGCCGACCAGAGTCCCGCTGGGACTGGCGGAGTTCGCCGACGACCTGCACACCGTCAAGCGGTACGCCGAGCGGGACCACAGCAACATCGTTTCCTGGAACACCTACGACACCGGCGGCCACTACGCCGCTCACCAAGCAACAGATCTCGTCGTCGAAGACCTCCGGGCCTTCTTCAGCCGAACGGTTAGCTCTGCTCCCGCATCTGCTCGTTGATCCGCAGTGCTTCGGCGAGCTGGTCCTCCAAGATGATGATCCGGCAGGCCGAGTCGAGGGCGGTGCCCTGGTCGACGAGCTCCCGGGCGCGGGCGGCCAAGCGCAACTGGTAGCGCGAGTAGCGGCGGTGTCCGCCTTCGGAGCGTTGCGGGGTGATCAGCTTCGCCTCGTCGAGGCTGCGCAGGAATCCTGGCGTGGTGCCGAGCATCTCGGCGGCCCGGCCCATCGTGAAGGCGGGGTAGTCGTCGTCGTCGAAGTGGGCCGGCCCGGCCGGGGAGTTCGAACTCATCGCGGTCTCCGTGTACAGGTCTGGGGTCATCGCGCCTCCATGTCGATGGGCCCCGGTGCCGAAGCACCGGGGCCCAGGGGTTCTGGATTGTCACCATCTTCCGGCCTCGCGGCCGGTCTTACCTGTCCGCAGCGCGCCACGTGAAGGCTGTCGCTGCGAGGATCGCTGTATGTATAACCGAAGACCACCTTCCCATCTGAAGGAGCTACGGCACCCGCCCGGCAACGTACTGGCCCTGGCAGGCGATCCGACGGTGAAATCCCTTCCCTTCTTGTCGCTCTAACTGCTTTACCTACTACCTCTGTCAAGCCTGGAACCCTTCTCGACCACCGGCTCCAGCGACTCTGAACAGATCATGGCGAGAAGCCCGGACCCTTCCGTTGATCGGCCCGGCGGAATCCACCGTCGTACCACTTCCACTTCTTCGGACAGAACATTAGCTGTCCACGTCAGCTTCGCTGTTCTTCTCTCTCAACACGAGGAACATTACCCAGCGGGCCATCGAATGTCTACTCTCGCCACGTTAGATTTTCGCCAACCCGGAACTCAGGACCGGCGCAGGACCCCGGCGAGGAGATCGAGGGCGTTCCGGAGGTCCTGATGGCTCGGGCGGGCGTAGCCGATGACCAGGCCGGGTGGGCCGGGGACCGATCGCCGGTACTCCGAGAGTGGGGTGACGACGACGCCGGCGGCGCGCGCACGAGCTGATACCTCGCGGTCGTCGAGGTGGTCGGGCAGGAGGAGGGTGATGTGGAGGCCGGCGTCCTGGCCGATCACCCGGCCGTACGGCGCGAGTACCTCGCAGGTGTGGTTGCGGCGTTCGGCGTACAGGCGGCGGTTGCGGCGGATCACCTGGTCGAGGTAGCCGTCGCGGAGCATCGCCAGGAAGGCGGCCTGCATCGGCCAGCCGAGCCAGTCTCCTGACCCTTCCCGGTACGCCGCCAGCGCGTCGACCACCTCGGCCGACGCGACCAGCCAGCCGAGTCGCAGCGCCGGGCTGATCAGTTTCGAGAGAGTGCCCAGGTGCACCACCCGATCGAGGTCCAGCTGCGCCAGCGCGGGCAGCGGCGCCACGTCGTACCGGAACTCGCTGTCGTAGTCGTCCTCGATCAGCACTGCCCCGGTCCGCCGTGCCCACCGGATCAACTCGTTGCGCCGGGCAACGGGTAGCCGGCCGCCGAGCGGGTACTGGTGCGACGGGGTCACGTAGACCGAGGCGAGGTCGTCACCGAGTTCGGAGACCAGCAGGCCGTCCTCGTCGACGCCGATGTCGACGACCTCCAACCGATAGGCGCGAGCCGCGACCACCGCGTTGAGGTAGCCGGGGTCCTCGATCGCGATCCGGTCGCCTGGGCGATGCCGTACGGCGAGCAGCAGCCGCAGACCGTGAATCGTCCCGTGCGTGATCAGCACGTTCTCGGGTCCGCAGGCGATCCCCCGGACCCGCCCGACATGCGCCGCCAACGCCTCCCGCAAGGAGGGCAGCCCGGCCGGATCTTCGTATCCGGGCGGCGGTAACTGCGCCGATACCTCTCGCCAGGCCCGTCGCCAACCGGCATCCGGCGAGCCGCCGATGTACGGGATCCCCGCCCGCAACGACAACAGCTTCTCCTGCGGCGCCGCGGCAACCCGGGCTCGCGGCCGCTCGACAGGTTGCAGCGGTACGACGTCCGCCACGTAGGTCCCCGACCCGATCCGGCCCTCGATCCACCCCTCGGCATGCAGCTGGTCGTACGCCGCCTGCGCGACCGACCGCGATACCGACAACTCCCGGGCCAGATCGCGCGTCGACGGCAGCCGATGACCGGCCTGGAGCCGCCCGTCGCGGACCGCCGTACGGAACTGCTCGGCCAGCTGCAGATGCAGCGGACCACTGCCGGCGCGGTCGAGGACGAGCGGGAGCGAGCTCTTCAAGTGGACTACCTGATTCGGATCGGAATGGACCGTGCCAGCATGCCACTCCGGCCGCAGGCTGGTTCCATGACCATCACGACGCCGCTCCAGCCGACCGATCGCACCGCGCTGCGCCGCTCAAAGGAGCGCGCCGGGACCGACCGCGACGAACTCCACGCAGTACTGCGGGAAGGCATGTTCTGCCATCTCGGCGTGATCCTCGGCGATGCCCCGCTGGTGCTGCCCACGGCGTACGGGATCGACCTGGATCAGGGCGTCGACGGGACGCTCTACCTGCACGGCTCGGTGGCCGCCCGGAGTGTGGTGGCTGCGCCCGAGCAGACGATCTGCGTGACGGTCACGCATGCCGACGGCCTCGTGCTGGCCCGGTCGGCGTTCCATCACTCGGTGAACTACCGCTCGGCGGTGATCTTCGGCGTACCGCGCCTCGTCACCGACCCCGACGAGAAGCTGCACGGCCTGAACGTGATCGTGGACCACCTGGTCCCCGGCCGCTCGCACGCCACCCGCCCGCCGAACCGCAAGGAGCTCGCCAAGACCTCCGTCCTCGCGCTCTCGCTGACCGAGGCGTCGCTGAAGACCCGCAGCGGCGAGGCGAACGACGAGCCCGAGGACCTGGACCTGCCCTACTGGACCGGCGTCATCCCGCTCCGGGTGATGGCGGAGGAGCCGATCAACAACTCCGACTGCGACCTGCTCACCCCGGCCCACATCCGGACCCGCGCCAACCAGCTCGGCGCCCCGTCGCTCACCGGCTTCGACGAGTCAGCAGCGACTGCGCGGTGACCAGACAGCCGATCACCAGTACGGCGATGCCGATCACCCGCAGTCCCGCGTCCGCTCCTGCCACGAACGCTGTGAGGATCTGGTGAGCGGAAGCGGGCTCGGCGGCGAGTGCCTGCGCGACGGTGTGCTCGCCGCGGAGGCCGACCGGCAGCTCGTGGACGAACCGCGCGGTGAGCACCGTCCCGATCACCGCGACTCCGAGTGCGCTGCCGAACTCGCGGGTTGCGGCCTGCAATCCGGCGCCCACCCCAGCCTGGTCGCGTGGTAGCGAGCCGGAGATCGCCGCGGACAGTGTCGGCAGGCGAGACAGGCGCTCCGCAGCGGCCCGTTCGACGAGGTCCTTGCAGCCGCAGGTCTCCACCGCCACGTCGCGGCCGTAGTCCCCACCCACGCGGTAGCCCTGCTCCTGGTCGCCTCCAGCCACTACATCGGCATGGTCCCCGACCGCCTAGCCACCGAGTACTCCGAACCCCTCGGCCTCCGCCGCTTCCCCATCCCCGCCGACCTACCGCCCATCGACGTCCGCATGCTCTGGCACGCCCGCCTGGACGCCGACCCCGCCCAAACCTGGCTCCGCGAGACGATCCTCAGCTGCTGGTGAGGATCGTCTCGCGGAGACTCGATAGCGCTCAAAACTAGGCTGCGGTGCCCTTGTTGTAGCTCTTCTGGGACCAGAGGTAGCCGACCAGGGCGATGGCGGCGCACCAGGCGAGGGCTAGCCAGCCGGTGCCCTGGTCCATGGGGGCGCCGAGGAGGAGGTGGCGGAGGGTGTCGATGATCGCGGTGAAGGGCTGGTACTCGGCGAACCAGCGGATGCCGCTCGGCATCGACTCCAGCGGGATGAAGGTGTTGCTGAGGAAGGGCAGCAGCAGGCTGATCGGGAGGACGATGTTGCTGGCGCCCTCGGCGGTCTTGCTGGTCAGGCCGAGGGCGATTGCGAACCAGGTGAGGGCGACGGTGACCGCGATCAGCAGGCCGGCCGCCAGCAGCCATTCGCCAACGGTTGCGTTCGGGCGGAAGCCGATCAGGATGGCGAAGCCGATCACCAGGGCCAGGCTGACGATGGTGATCAGGACGTTGCCGAGGACGTGCCCGGTCAGCACGGCGGGCCGGAAGATCGCCATCGTCCGGAACCGGGCGACGATGCCTTCGCTCATGTCCATCGCGGCGCCGACCGCGGGCGACATCGTGCCGGAGGCGATCGACATCAGCAGGATGCCCGGGGTGAGGAAGTCGATGTAGTCGAAGTTCCCACCGCCGCCGAGGCCGGCCGAGAAGGTGTCGCCGAAGATCAGGCCGAACAGCAGCATCATGATCACCGGCATCGCGAGCGCGCCGAGCGAGAGACCGGGATAGCGCTGGGCGTGCCGCAGGTTGCGGCGCAGCATGGTGGCGGTGTCGGCCATCGGGAAGCTCGTGGTGCTCATCGGCTCATCGCTTTCTCGTCGTCGTTCGCGGAGGTGGTGGGTTGACCGGTGACGGCGAAGAACACGTCGTCCAGGTCGGGGGTGTGCACGGTCAGTTCGTCGACCTGCAGGGCGGCGTCGTCGATCCGGGCCAGCAGGCTGCGCAGCGACTGCACGCTGCCGTCGTTCGGTACTTGAAGAACCAGCGACTCGTCGTCGCGCGAGCCGGTCGGCAGCACCTGAGCGGCCAGCGCGAACTGGTCGGGCGCGTTGAACCGGAGCCGGATGTGCCCGCCAGGGGCAAGCCGCTTCAGTTCTGCCGGGGTGCCCTGGGCGACCAGCCGGCCGTGGTCCAGTACTGCGATCTGGTCGGCGAGTTCGTCGGCTTCGTCCAGGTACTGCGTGGTCAGCAGCACCGTGACGCCACCGGCGACCAGTTCGCGGACCAGCTGCCACATCCGGTGCCGGCTGCGCGGGTCGAGCCCGGTCGTCGGCTCGTCCAGGAAGATGATCCGCGGGCTGCCGACCAGCGTCATCGCGAGGTCGAGGCGCCGCTTCATGCCACCGGAGTACGTCATCGCGAGCTTCTTGCCGGCCTCGACCAGGTCGAACTGCTCCAGCAACTCGGCTGCGCGGCGGCGGCCTTCGGTGCGGCCCAGGTGGTTGAGATCGGCCATCATGATCAGGTTCTCGGCCCCGGTCAGCAGACCGTCGACCGCGGAGAACTGGCCGGTGACGCCGATCGCGGCGCGGACCGCCTCGGGAGCTGCGGACAGGTCGTGGCCGGCGACCCGGATCTCGCCGGCGTCGGCGGTGATCAGGGTGGACAGGATCTGGACGACGGTGGTCTTGCCCGCCCCGTTCGGGCCGAGCAGCGAAAAGATGGTGCCCTCGGCAACTTTCAGGTCGATGCCGTCGAGGACGAGCTTGTCGCCGTACGACTTGCGCAGGCCGGCGACGTCGATCGCCAGGGATGAACTGTTCATGCTTCCTCGCTTGTTTTCGGGCAGGGTGAACCTGGCCTGATGGCTGAAGGGGTGATGGAGGAGAGGTTTCGGGCGTGCTGATCCAGCCGGCCGACCAGGTCGGGTCGCCGCGCGGTGGATCAGGTATTCAGTTGGTCAGCTGGGGATGGATCAGATGTCGAGGTCTTCGACCGCGGGCTGATCGGCGGCTTCCTCGACGAGGGCGTAGAGGTCGTCGGGGATCAGGTCGCGCAGTTCCTCGACGGTGTCGACGATGTGCAGAGTGGCTTCGCCCTGCGCCATGCTCCAGGACTGGTTGCTGCTGAAGCTGCCGATCCAGCTCCGCCAGCCGGTGTTGTTCTGCTCCTCGCCGTCGACGGTGTGGAGCGTCGTGTACTGCTTGCTCCGGTCGGCGTGCAGGACGAACTTCCCGGTCCGGCTCCGGTAGACCTTGAACGCCTCGTACCCGTCCTTGTTGGACCGGCCGCCCTCGGCGATCAGTACGCCGGAGAACCGCTGCTTGCGGCCGGCCCCGCGACCGACCCGGACGGTGATCTCGTCGAAGCCCTCGAGCCGGCCTTCCTCCATCTCGACGTAGCGCCGGAGCGCGGTCGAGATCGCTTGGGACAGATTCCCGGCGAGTTCCTGGGCCCGCTTGTAGAGCGCCAGGTCGTCGTCGGAAACATAGATCGTCTTGTTCGGCATGCTCTCTCCTCCTACGTAGAACTATACGCACACCCCTACGTAGGTGTCTACATATATCCCTGCGTATACGCGCGAAGCCTGGAACCATCGGCGCTATGGACACTCGCACAGCAGCGCTTCGACGCCTTGACCGACCGCGTCTTCACCCTGTACGGCGAGGGCCGGCAACGCGACGCGCTCGACCTGCTCGCCGTACGCCGGATCCCGCCCTCGCAGCCGTGGTCGGCCGACCTCGCCCATCTACGCGGCCTGCCTGCACGGCTCACTCGGCGAGCCCGACGGCAGCTCTTCAGGTACTACGGGACGCCAGCGCCGCAGGCGCGTGGTGGGATCCGTCGATCCTCACCGGGGATGACGATCTCGCCGGGCTGCAGCCACTGCCGGAGTTCCAGGAGTTCGTCGCCCTCTCCGCTAGTCGGCGAAGGCCGGATCCTCGCCCCGCGCTCATCCAGCTCCCCGCAGCGGTGTCGTAGCTCTGCACGGCGCTGGGCAGCGCGAGCGGCGGCAGCGGACTGCTGAGGGTTAGCTCGTGCGCTGGTTTCGCGGCGATGTCGCCCATGTACCGCACCTGGCCGGACGTGAGCGCCGGCCGACATCGCCCGGCACTAGCTGCCGGACGGCAGCGCGGCACCGCTGATCGCGGCTGGTTCTCGCCGGCGGCCGGGCGGCGCTCGACTGGGCGCTGCGGCCGAGCCGGGCCGGAGTTCTGGCTCCGGCCTACGGGAGTTGCCGGGCGAGGCACAGAACGTGCTGGCCCCGGCGGCTGTGCTGATCGGCGAGGGCGACGATCTGCTGGAGGTTGTGGACAAGGCGGTCGAGCAGTTGACCGTCTTCGGTCTGCGCATCGAGCGGGTGCCGGGGCTCGCGCACGAGTTTCCCCAGGACTTCGGCGAGCGGCTCGAAAAGCTTCTCCCCAGTTGTGGATAAGTTGGGGGCCAAACCTGATTCGTCCACAGATTCAGGCGATTTTCGCCGCTCATCGGCCGAAAGCCGGGGACAACCTGGGGACAACGCGGGGAAAAACTGTGCACAGCTGGGGATACCCATGTGGATAACTTCAGCGATGTAATTCACACCACTGCGCCAGGACCACACAGCAACAGACCTCGGACCTCAGCCGGTTGCGCCCGATCGCCGGCTGAGGCCCGAGGCTCGTCGTACGGAGTACTGAGTACGGAGAAACGTCGTCAGATCCACTGGGTGGAGACGACGAAACCGCAGGCGATCAGGCCCATCCCGATCAGCAGGTTCCAGTTGTTCAGGTCCTTCATCACCGGGATGTCCTGGCCGGCCACGTAGAAGACGACCAGCCAGGCGAGTCCGAGCAGCCAGCAACCGAGCATCAGCGGCGCCACCCAGACGCGGCTGGTGGTGCGTGGCTTCTTCGGGGTCTTCTCCACCTTCACCTTCTCGGCGGACGACTTCTTGGTTTTGCGACTGCTCGACTCGGGCACGGATTCGACTCCTTGTAGCGGACACTAAGGTGAGTGGTGTCGCCTCGGTTCGCGAGGCCGGCACCAGCCACACCACTGGGTCTGGCCTCGGTTAGCGTAGTGCAGACGGGAGCAAGGGGTTCACGGGTGAGCAGGCTGCGGCGTTTTTCGCTCTGGCGCATTGGTGCGCCAGTGGCGCTGCTGTGCGCCGGTCTGCTGTTCGCGACCAGTGCCACCAATGCTCGTGGCACCGACCTGCGCCCTAGCCGCAACACTACGCTCGCGGGCCTCGTGGAGGAACAGAGTCGCCGCAGCGCGGCCCTGACCCGGCAGCACGCAGCGCTGACCCAGGACATCGAGAAGCTCCAGGCCCAGCAGGGTTCGATCGAGCCGAAGCTGGCCAAGCAGCTGAAGGACCTGTCCGAGCAGGTCGGGACGGTGCCGGTCACCGGTCCGGGACTGACCGTCACGCTCAAGGACGCGCCGTCGCAGGTCGTGAAGGACAACCCGGACGTCGACGCCGACTGGCTGGTGATCCACCAGCAGGACATCCAGGCCGTCGTGAACGCGCTCTGGGCCGGCGGCGCCGACGCCATCACGATCCAGAACCACCGGGTCATCTCGACCACCGGGATCAAGTGCGTCGGCAACTCGGTCGTCCTGCACGGCGTGCCGTACCTGCCGCCGTACGTGATCACCGCGATCGGTGACCGCCGGAAGCTGCAGAAGGCGCTGGACGATTCGCAGTACATCGACAACCTGCAGGACTACGTGGTGAAGTTCCAGCTCGGGTACCAGGTGAAGAACCAGTCGTCGATCTCGATGCCGGCGTACGAGGGCACCCTGGATCTCCAGAGCGCGACGGTGCCGGGCTTCGAGAAGACGCCCGTCGGCCAGCCCGTCGGTCACCGGCAGCGGTCGCTAGGCACCTGCTGTCAGAATGGTCCGCATGCCCCGGATCCTTGTCGTCGACAACTACGACTCCTTCGTCTACAACCTGGTCCAGTACCTGCAGCAGTTGCAGGCCGACACCACCGTGCTGCGCAACGACGAGGTCACCCCGGACGACGTCTCGGAGTACGACGGCGTCCTGCTGTCGCCCGGGCCGGGCACGCCGGAGGAAGCCGGCGCGTGCGTCGACATCGTCAAGGAGAAGGGCGGCGAGGTACCGATCTTCGGGGTCTGCCTCGGCCTGCAGGCGATCGGCGTCGCGTACGGCGGGGTGGTCGGCCGCGCGGACGAGTTGCTGCACGGCAAGACCAGCCAGGTCTTCCACGAGGGTGCCGGGGTGCTGTCCGGGCTGCCGTCGCCGTTCACCGCGACCAGGTACCACTCGCTGGCGATCGCGCAGGACAGCGTGCCCGACGAGCTGCAGGTGACGGCCCGGACCGAGGCCGGCGTGATCATGGCGGCGCGGCACCGCGACCTGCCGGTCGAGGGCGTCCAGTTCCACCCCGAATCGGTGCTCACCGAGGGCGGTCACCGGATGCTGGCCAACTGGCTGGCGATCTGCGGCGACGCCGGCGCGGTGGCGCGCTCGGCAGGTATGGCGCCTGTCGTCAGCTGACCCCACAACAAACTCAGGATGCCGCGGAATCCCGATCTCGCCTTCTGCGGGGACTCGCGGTCTTCGACCTCGTGCCGGCCGCGGAGTCGTCGCGCGGCGCTGTCGTCACGCGGCCGGCCCTTTCCCTTCGCCACAGTGCTGTTCGTCAGCCGCCGGTGCCGGGGATGATCGGCGTCTCGGAGTTGCTCGGGGTGTTCGACGGCGTGTCCGTCGGGTCGGGCTGGTCCGGCGCGGTCGCGATGGTCAGCACCACCTTGGTGCCCTTGGCAACCTTCGTGCCGCCCTTGATGTTCTGCTTGACGACCGTGCCCTCGACCGCGTTCGGGTCCGAGTTGTCCTGCAGGTAGCCGACCGCCAGGCCGAGACCCTTGAGGGTGTTCGTGGCGTCGTCCTGGTTCTGCGTGGTGACGTCCGGAACCTCGACCTTCACCGTGCCACTGGAGACCGTCAGGGTGAACTTGGTCCCGGGTGCGTACTGGCCGCCTGCGTCCGGACTGATCTTGGTCACGGTGCCCTTGGGCTTGTCGCTGTCCTCGGTGTTCACCTTGGACACGACCTGGAACTTGCCGTCCGAATTCTCCAGCGCGTCCCGGGCATCCTGCTCGGACTTGCCGATCACGTCCGGCACCGGGAAGGTGTTCGGGCCTGCGGAGATGCGCAGGGCGACGGTCGAGTTCTCGTCGACCATCGCGTTCGCGCCCGGCTTCTGGTCGATCACCGAGCCCTTCGCGACGGCGGTGCTCGCGACCGACGTCGTGGTCACCTGCAGCTTCTTCGCCTCGAGGATCGCGGTCGCCTCGTCCACCGGCTTGCCGGCGACATTCGGTACGGCGACCTGCGCGGTGGCCGGCGGCTTGTTGTCCTTGTTGCCGTTCGTGATGATCGCGTACGCGCCGACCGCGACGGCCACGATCGCCAGCCCGAGCAGGAAGTACGCCAGGCCGCGGTTGCGCCGGGCCCGGGCCGCCTCGGCCTCGTCGTCACCGTTGTCCGGCGGCAGCAGGTCGTTCGACTGTGGCCGGTACGCCTGGGTGGCGGCCATCGAGGGCGCCACCTGGGTCGGCTGGATCGCGCGGGTCTCGGCGACCGCGGCCATCGGCGCGGTCACCTGCTGACCGGCCAGCACCCGGTGGATGTCGGCCCGCATCTCCGACGCGCTCTGGTAGCGGTGCTCACGGTTCTTGGTGAGCGCCTTCAGGACGACCGCGTCGACCTCCGGCGGGATGTCCGGGTCGAACGACGACGGCGGCAGCGGCTCTTCCCGGACGTGCTGGTAGGCCACCGACACCGGCGACTCACCCACGAACGGCGGCCGGCCGACGAGCAGTTCGTACAGCAGGCAGCCGGTGGAGTAGAGGTCGGAGCGCGCGTCGACCGTCTCGCCCCGGGCCTGCTCGGGCGACAGGTACTGCGCCGTACCGATCACCGCGGCGGTCTGGGTCATCGTCGACGAGGTGTCCGCGACGGCCCGGGCGATGCCGAAGTCCATCACCTTGACCTGGCCCTGCGGGGTCAGCATCACGTTGCCGGGCTTGATGTCGCGGTGCACGATGCCGGCCCGGTGGCTGTAGTCGAGCGCCTCGAGAACACCGGAGGTGATCTCCAGCGCGCGCTCGGGCATGATCTTGCGGCCCTCGCGGATCAGGTCGCGCAGCGTCTTCCCGGTCACCAGTTCCATCACGATGTACGGAATGGTGATGCCGGAGCCGTTCGGATCCGGCTCCTCGCCGGTGTCGTAGACCGACACGATGGTCGGATGATTCAGCGAGGCGGCCGACTGTGCCTCCCGCCGGAATCTTGCCTGGAAGGTGGAGTCGCTGGCCAGATCGACCCGCAGCCGCTTGATCGCGACCGCCCGGCCCAGTCGGTTGTCGATGCCCCTGCGGACGTCGGCCATGCCCCCTCGACCCAGCGGTTCGCCTTCTTCGTAGCGGCCGCCGACGAGACGTGCCTGCGATGTCATTCCTCTGCCTTCCAACCTGCGCGGATCGAACTCTGCCAAAGCTCACTCGATGGGCCCACGGTAGCGGGGCCTTGGTACTGCGGACGCGACGTCACCTGGTTGTACCTCATCGTCATCACTGGCCCAGCACCGCTTCCATCACACTTTTGGCGATCGGTGCCGCCAGGGCGCCGCCGGCGATGTCGTTGCGCGGGACGTTCGCGTCCTCGATCATCACCGCGACCGCGATCTTCGGGTCGTTGGCGGGGGCGAACGCGGTGAACCAGGCGAACGGCGGCTTCTCCGGTGAGGTCTGCGCCGTACCGGTCTTGCCGGCCACGTCGATGTCCTTGATCTGGCCCGGCTTGCCGGTACCGTTCTTCACCACGTCGACCATCATCTGGGTCAGCTGGCTCGCGACCTCGGACGAGACCGCCTGGTGCAGCGACTCCGGCTTGGTCTCCGAGACCGTCTTCAGGTCCGCCGTCTTCACGTTCTGGACCAGGTACGGCTTCATCACGTTGCCGCCGTTGGCGATCCCGGCCGACACCATCGCCATCTGCAGCGGGGTGGCCCGGACGTCGAACTGGCCGATCGCGGACTGGGCCACCTGCGGCGCGTTCGGCGAGTCGGGGAACTGGCTGGCGGCGGCACCGAGCTCGGGCAGCTGGCGTTCGCCGAAGCCGAACTTCTCCGCCTGCTGGCGGAGCGCGTCGGCGCCGAGATCGAGGCCGATCGAGCCGAAGGCGGTGTTGCACGAGTTCCGCAGCGCGACCGTCAGGGTGGCGTTGTCGCTGCCGCCACAGTTCTTGCCGTTCTCGTTCGGCAGCTTGACCGTGGTCTGCGGCAGGTCCAGCTCGGCCGGCGAGCGCACCTGGGTCTGCGGGTTGTACTTGCCGCTCGACAGCGCCGCCGCCGCGGTGACCAGCTTGAAGGTCGAACCCGGCGGGTAGACCTCCTTGATCGCGCGGTTCAGCATCGGCTTGTCCGGGTCAGCGTTCAGCGTCTTCCAGGCGGTGCCGACCTTGGTCAGGTCGTGCGAGGCCAGCTGGTTCGGGTCGTACGACGGGAAGCTCACCATCGCGAGGATCTTGCCGGTCTTCGGCTCGATCGCGACGACCGCGCCCTTCTTCCCGGCCAGTCCCTTGTACGCCGCCACCTGGGCCGCCGAGTTCAGCGTCAGCAAGACGCTCGCCCCCTGCTGCTGCCGGTCGGTGATCACGTCGACCACCCGGCGGAAGGCCAGCGACGGGTCCGAGCCGTTCAGCTCGGAGTTCTGGGTCAGCTCGATGCCGCCGCGGCCGAACAGGTAGGAGTAGTACCCGGTCACCGGGGCGTAGATCTGGGCGATGTTCGGCGGATAGGTCCGCTGGTAGACGAACCGGTCGTTGGACTTGTTGCTCACCGCGATCGCCGTACCGCCGACCAGGATCGGCCCCCGGTTCACCGAGAACTGCGAGTCGCGGACCCGCCGGTTGTCGTTGCGGCCGTTCAGCTCGCCGGCCCGGAAGGCCTGCAGATAGGTGGAGTTGGCCATCAGCGCGAGCATCAGGATGAGCGCGGCCACAGCCAGTCGTCGGATTGCTGAGTTCATGCCTTCTGCACCGCCATGGCGATCGTCTCGTCGGACACGGGAGCAGCCGGGGTCTGCGGCCGGCGGGCCTGGTCACTGATCCGCAGCAGCAGCGCGATGATCGCCCAGTTCGCCACCAGCGACGTACCGCCCAGCGCCATGAACGGGGTGGCCAGACCGGTCAGCGGGATCAGGCCGGTGACGCCGCCGATGATCACGAACACCTGCAGCGCGAACGACATCGCCAGACCGGTCGCGACCAGCTTGCCGAAGATGTCCCGGCAGCCGAGTGCGGTGCGCAGGCCGCGTTCGATGATGAGGGTGTAGATCAAGATGATCGCGATCAGCCCGGTCAGGCCGAGCTCCTCGGCGAACGAGGAGATGATCATGTCGCTGTTCGCGTACAGGGTGAGTTCGGGGCGGCCCTGGCCGAGGCCGCGGCCCAGCACGCCGCCCCAGCCCTGACCCATCAGGCCGACCGCGATCTGGCCGCCGTCGATCGAGAACGGGTCGAGCCAGTCGGTGATCCGGGTGTGCACGTGGCCGATCGCCGTGTAGGCGAAGAAGGCGCCGCCGACGAACAGCAGTCCACCGATGATCAGCCAGCCGGCCCGCTCGGTGGAGACGTACAGCAGGAACAGGAACAGGCCGAAGAACAGCAGCGACGAACCGAGGTCGCTCTCGAAGACCAGGACGCCCAAGCTGACCAGCCAGGCGATCCCGATCGGCCCGAGATCGCGGGCCCGCAGGCTGACCCATGCACCCCCCACGAACGGCTCGACCGCGACATTGCCGAACGCGAAACCGTAGCCCGCTTCGCCGAAGACCTGCCCGGTGCGGCCATTGTAGCTCGCGGTCGCATTATCGAAGAAGCCCGGGAATACGATCGTCCGGCTGGTGTCGATCGTGTGCCACGCGAACGCACTGCCTGCGCGCAGATTGAAATTGCCGAACGCCCAGCCGCCGTAACCCGAGACGTATCCGGTCTCGACATTCGACGAGCCGCGGCCATCGAGTGCGTTGCGCGAGCCGGTGTAACCCGCAGCGACGCCGAGGCGTCCGTTTGAGCCGGCGCGGGTATCGACGCCGGAGAAAAAGCCGGCGAGATCGCGCCGCACGTTGTCGCGTTGCCGTCAGAGTCGAATTGGCCGCGCGCGCCAAAACCCTGCGCCCAGAACATGATGTCGCCGTTCGGCTGACGGCGCTTTCATCGGCGCCTTGGTGACGATCGGAGACTTCGCGTAAGCCAGCGCGCTTTCGATCGCTTCGCCACCGTCGGCGGCGAATGCCTGCGGTCCGCCCATCGAGAGCGACGCCATCTGGCGTTGCCGCCGTAGGACGCCTGACGCAACCGGCCGAGGATTGCGGAGCGCGGATAATGGCTCTCGTCCACCAGCACTCCTATCGTGGTGGGATGCACTTCACCGGAAAGCTGATCGAGGGCGGCTGGCAGTTGCGAGCGGTCAGGTTGAACAACGCGAGAACGGTGCCGGGCTGTTCCCCGCAAGAAGCGATATGTCGATGGCGCCTGCCACGGCGCGCTGATTGCGCGTGCCGCCCATGAGGAACGGCGAAATCGCGTTCGGATCGAGCACGAGATAGACGTTGTTCGCATCGTACTCGACATGCGGCTTGGTGGCGCCGAAGTTGCCGGAGAATACGAGGTGCCGAACGTCCCGCTCACGCCGCCCAGGGCGTTCAGCACCGTGTATTGCTGGCCGACCGTGTAACCGGCCCCGCCGGGCCGACGGCGCTCAGCGTGCCGGAGAGCGTCGCCGTTCCGGGCGCGCCCGTGACTTGGTCTTGTCCGCCGCCGAGGCGAGACCTCGACGATGTATTGCCGGCCCGACGAAGGTCAGATTGCCCGCGATCGCGATGGTGCCGATGGAGTTGCCGGGCGAGAGCGTGCCGCCCGCGTTGATCGTCGTCTTCGGCAGCGTGCCGATGCCGCCGACCGTCGCGCCGGATTCACCGACACTGCACCGGAACTTGCGATCGTGCTGTTCACGATCAGCGTGCCCGCATTGACGTTGGTGGTGCCGGTGTAGGTGTTGGCTCCATCGAGCGTGAAGACGCCGGTACCCGCTTTCACGAGGCTTCCGCCGGCGCCGGTGATCGCCCCCGAAAAGGTCGTGGACGCATTGCTTCCGCCTGTGGTGAGCGTCGCATCGCCGAGCGAGACGGTGCCGGCGCCGGCCAGAGAGGCGATGAGTTGGCTGTGGTTGGCGAGCGCGAACGTCGCGCCCGAGGCGACCGTAAAGGCGCTCTGGGGCGAGAACGTATTGGCGAGCGACACGCCGAGCGTGCCGCCGTTGATGCTGGTCGGGCCGGTGTAGGTCTGGATGCCGAACAGCGTCATCGTGCCGGTGCCGGCTTTGGTCAGCCCGCCGGTGCCCGAGATCGATCCGGTGTAAGCCGTGCTCGCGTTGTTGCCGCCGGTGGTCAGCGTCGCCGATCCGAGCGTCACGGCGCCATCGCCAGACAGTGCGCCGATCGTCTGGTTGAAATTG
>CAVUFT010000044.1:0-81229 GCA_963740725.1 uncultured Actinomycetota bacterium | reverse complement strand
GGTCGCGGGCACGCGGCAGGTCGAGGCCGAGGAACCGGTGCCCGGCCAGGGTCAGCACGTCGCGCTTCACGACCAGGTAGCCGGCGAAGAAGATGACCAGGCAGAGCTTCGCGAACTCACCGGGCTGAACGACATCCCGGCCAGCCGGATCCATATCCGGGCGCCGTTGATGTTCACGCCGAGGCCCGGGATCAGCGGCAGCACGAGCAGCAGCAGACCGGCCAGGCCGGCGGTGTAGGTCAGCGCCTGCAGGCGACGGTGATCTCTGATCACGAGGATGACCACCAGGAACAGCACGATGCCGACCGCGGTCCAGGTGATCTGCTGCGGCGCCGCCGGTGCCTTCGGGGTCCTGTTGTTCGCGACGGCGATCGCCTCGAGCCCGAGGTCGATCCGGTGGATCATCGCGACGCCGAGGCCGTTCAGGACCACTGCGCACGGGAGCAGCACCGGGTCGGCGTACGGGGCGCGGTAGCGCAGCGCGAGGTGGGCGATCAGGGCGAGCAGGCCGATCCCGGCCGCGTAGTACCCGGTGCTGGCCGGCACCTTGTCCTGCACGGTGAGGCCGATGTTGACGTAGGCGCCGACCGAGACACCGATCGCGATGATCAGCAGCATCAGCTCCACCCCGCGCCGGGTGCGGGGCATGATCTGGATGACCGACGTGGAGGCGATGCTCATCGGACCCCGTCGCAGTCGTCCGGGCTGCCGCCGTTGGACGGCGTACTGGTCGGGGTGCTGGGAACGGGCGTCGTCGGCGGGGTCGAGACAGGCTTGCCCGACGGCGTGGTGGAGGGCTTGGTGGTCGGCTTCGGCGTCGCCTTGGCCGCGCACTCGTCAGCGGTCCGCTGCAGCTCGGTCACGATGGTCCGGGCCCCGGCCAGGTCGTCCGCCTGGATGGTGCCTTCCACCTGCTGGCGGCTGTACGTCGGGAGCTTGTCCACCTGCAGCGTCTGCTTCTCGTAGACGCTGGACAGCGTGAGCCCAGGGAACGACTGGTCCACACCCTTGAAGATGGCCACGTAGTCGCCGTCGGTGCCCACGTAGTACTGCTTCTGGGTCCAGCTGTAGGCGAACCAGCCGCCACCGCCGATCAGTGCCAGTACTACGACCAGCACGGCCAGCCGGCGGAGCCAGAGGAACCGCTTGGGCGGCCTGGGTGCGTACCGCAGCTCCTCAGGATCCAGCCCTGCGCCACCGCCTTCACCCTCACCATGTCCCCGTACTGCGATGGTCGGCTCGCCACGTCCCGTGCCGCCTTGAGCCAGCTCGGCTGCCGCACCCACGAGCTGCGGGCGATCCCCGCTGGCGGGAGCAGTTTCGACCACGTCCGCGACGACACAGGTGATGTTGTCGTTGGAGCCCGCTTCGAGCGCGTGCGTGATCAGCTCGACCACGACCGAGTCCGGCGTACCGTCGGCCATCGAGGTCGCGATCACCTGGTCGCTGACGTAGTCGGGCAGTCCGTCGCTGCACAGCAGCAACCGGTCACCGGCCTGGACGTCGAGCATCTCCAGGTCCGGATCGGAATCCGGCCGGCCGTCCAGAACGCGGAGGATCAGGTTTCGGTGCGGGTGGGTGAAGGCCTCTTCCTTGGAGATCCGGCCCTCGTCCACCAGCGACTGCACGAACGTGTGGTCGTGGCTGAGCTGGTAGAGCAGTCCGTCGCGCAGCCGGTAGGCGCGGGAGTCGCCGAGGTGGGCCAGCCCGAGGTGTTCGCCGTCGAAGAGCAGGGCGGTCACGGTGGAGCCCATGCCCTCGCGCTCCGGGTCCTCCTCGACCAGCTCGGAGAGCTTCTCGTTGGCCCGGTGGACGGCGCCCGCGAGCGCCTCCATCATGTCCGGGCCGGTGATGTTCGAGGTGTCCAGCCGGCGGATCACCTGGACGGCGGCCGCGCTGGCGACCTCACCTGCGGCGGCACCACCCATCCCGTCCGCGAGCAGGAGCAGATGCGGACCGGCGTACGCCGAATCCTCGTTGTTGCGGCGCACCCGTCCGACATCGGACAGTGCGGCGTAGTCGAGCGACAGGGTCATGGACTGGGCCTACTTCGCGATGTTCAGCGTCGTACGGCCGATCCGGATCGAACCGCCGATCTCGGCCGGCACCGGCCTGGTCACCCGCTGGCCGTCCAGGTAGGTGCCGTTGGTCGAGCCGAGATCCTCGACCCACCACTCACCTTCGGACTGGAAGACCCGGGCGTGCCGGGTCGAGGAGTAGTCGTCGTCGAGGCGGATCTGGCAGTCCGAGCCGCGGCCGATCACGACCGGCTCGGAGACCAGGGTCGCGCCGACGCCGGCCTGCGGGCCGTCCGCGATGGTGACCGAGCCGGGCATGCCCTTGCGCTTCTTCACCGGCTTGGCAGCCTTCGGGGTCCGGCCTGCCGCGGCCGCCGGCGCGGCGACCGCGCGAGCGTCCACCTTGGCGCCGAACAGGTCCGACCGGATCACCGACAGCACGGCGAGGACGAACATCCACAACAGGGCCAGGAACCCCAGTTTGATCAGGGTCAGCGTGAGTTCCGACATGGAAGTTCGGTCACCACCCGCTGCTCGGCGGCTGGGCGATGGGCTCGTCCGCTAGGCGCAGCGTCATGGTGGTGTTCCCGATCCTTACCGTAGATCCGTCGGTCAGTTCGGCCTCGGCGGCCCGGCGGCCGTTGACCAGCGTGCCGTTGGTCGAACCCAGGTCGACGAGCACCACCCTGACACCTCCGGGGCCCTCGGGCATCAACCGGATCTCGGCATGCCGCCGGGACACGCCCGGATCGTTGATCTGGATGTCCGCGTCGGTACCGCGGCCGAGCACGACCCCGGGTGGGTTGATCGGGCGGCGGCGGCCGTTCACCTCGAGCATCACCTGGGGGTGGCCCTGGCGGGTCGGCTGCGCGGGCGGCGGCGGGACCGGGGCGCTCTGCATCACGGTCTGGCCCTCGTTCGGATCGGGGATGTACGGCTGCTGGGGTTGCGGCCGGGGACGTTGTGGCTTGCCGATGGTCGCACTGACCACCCGGAACTTCCCGGTCGGCAGGTCGTCCTGCTGGGTCAGCTCGATCTCGACCGGCCCGGAGAACGTGTACCGCTGGATGTCGGCGTGGTCACGCAGCTCGTTGGCCAGTTCGTGGTTGAGCGTCCGGCCGTAGGCGTTCAGCCGCTCGAAGTCGTCCGGGCCGAGCTCGATGGTGAAGTGGTTCGGCACCAGCCGCCGGTCCCTCGACAGGATCCGGGCGGTGTTGTCGATCTCACGCTTGAGGGCGGCGGCGAGTTCGATCGGCTCCACGTCTCCCTTGAACGCGCGCGCGAAGACACCACTCACGATGCCCTCCAGGCGCCGCTCGAAGCGCTGCAGCGGTCGCACGCGTCCTCCTCCACTGGTCGGTCGCCGGCTGGAGCCAACGATCGTGCTTGCCGTCCGGCGCCTCCAACAGGCTCGCCGTACGCCGCGCCCTCCGGTGTGGTGGGCACACCGGGTACGACGATCGATCGTATCGGGAGGTTCGACCGAACCCGCAATGTCAGAGTCTGCCTCAGGTCGTGCTAACGTTCTTCCTCGGTTGCAGGTAGCAGTTTTCGAGGCTACCGGTGACCATGCGCGCGGGTGGCGGAATAGGCAGACGCGCACGGTTCAGGTCCGTGTGCCCGAAAGGGCGTGGGGGTTCAACTCCCCCCTCGCGCACAGCGTCTCTCTCCCGGTCAGGTATCTGGCCGGGAGTTTTTGTTTGCCCGATTCTGCGTCTGTCGGCGCGGCCTGCGATCGTTGAGTGATGACGGGGATACGGATTGCGATCGCCCAGCCGGAGATCACGGCTGACGCGCGGAAGAACGGGGCCGAAGTTCGCCGGCAGATGTTGCAGGCGGCGGCTGGGAAGGCCCGGCTGGTGCAGTTCCCGGAGGGGCTGCTCTCGGGCTATGCCAAGGAGCAGATCCAGGACTGGGCCGACGTCGACTGGGCCGCGGTCCGCGACGAGCTCGAGCAGATCATGGCGCTGGCCGCGAAGCTGAAACTCTGGGTCGTCCTCGGCTCCGCACACCCGCTCACTCCCCCGAACCGGCCGCACAACAGCCTCTACGTGATCTCCGACACCGGCAAGATCGTCGACCGGTACGACAAGCGCTTCTGCTCCCAGACCGAGATCACGCAGTACTACAGCCCCGGCTTCGAGCCGGTCGTCTTCGATGTGGACGGCTACCGGTTCGGCCTGATGATCTGCGTCGAGATCAACTTCCCGCACCTGTTCTCGGAGTACGAGCGGCTCGGCGTCGAGTGCCTACTGCTGTCGGCGTACCCGGTCGACTCGATCTTCGAGGTCAAGGCCCGCGCGTACGCCGCGATCAACGCCTACTGGATCGCCATGTCGCTCCCCGCCCAGACCCACCACCTGATGCCGTCGGGCCTGATCACCCCCGCCGGCACCTACGCGGCCCTGGTCTCCGCCGCCGACCTGGTCATCGCCGACCTCAACCGCGACGACCCATCCCTCCACATCCCCCTCCACCTGGCCCGCCCCTGGCGCACCACAGCCCTCAAAGGCGACCTCTACAAAACCCGCCGAGTAACCGACCCCCGAAGCACCAACCGCACCACGGTTTAACCGCTCGTGCTGCGACCGAGGTAGGTGACTAAGTCGACGCCCTCGACTGGGATGTGGTGGAAGCCGAGGTTGTCGTAGAAGGCTCGGGCTGGGGTGTTGGCGGTGAGCATGGTGAGGTGGATGGCTGGGACGCCCTTGTCTGCCAGGGCTTTGAGGAGGCGGGTCATCAGGGCTCGGCCGTGGCCGGCGCGTTGGTAGGCCGGGAGTAGGTCGATGTGGAGGTGCGCGGGATAGTCCGCGACCTCGGGGATGACGAGTCGTTCGGGGTTGTGGAGCAGGTCGATCATCTGTTCGGCCGGCGTCTCGGGAGGTCCGGTCAGAGGCCTGTACTGCGGTACGCGGGGCAGCCACTCCTGTCGCCATCGCCGGGCGAAGGCCGGGGTGTCCGCGCAGCCGATGACGTAGCCGACCGCTCGGTCGCCGTCGTCGAGGACGAAGGCGAGTTCCGGCTCGAGGTCGACGTACGGGAACGCGAAGATGCTCGGCAGCAGCTCGAGGTCCGGGTAGAGCGCGCGGGAGTCGCCGCCGTTGTCCGCCGTCCGGACGCAGACGTCGGCGACGGCGGCCCGGTCGCCCGCCCGGTACGGCCGGATCTCAGGCATGGACCCCTCCAACAGGCTTGAGAGCGCTCCCACGACGATAGCCGATCGCCCCGTCTGAACGCCCGTGCTAACTTTTGAACGTGCGTTCAGAAAATGAGACCTTCATTGAGGCGGCCCGGCGGGCCCAGCTCGCCGACTGCGCGATCGAGGTGATCGCCGAGGGCGGCATCGGCAAGGCGTCGATGGCCCGGATCGCCGAGCGGGCCGGGGTCAGCGTCGGCGTGATCTCGTACCACTTCGGCAACAAGGCCGGCCTGATCGCCGCCGTCGTCGGCCAGGTCGCCAAGACCGCGGTGGCGCTGATGGAGCCGCAGATCGTCGCGCAGTCGTCGGCGACCGCGGGGCTGCGAACGCTGATCACCAGCAACCTGGAGTTCATGCGCCTGCACCCGAACGCGTTGCGGGCACTGCTGGAGATCATCCGCGCCGACGACGGGGTCTACGCCGCGCAGGGCTCGCAGGCGATCTCCGACGTCGAGAAGGTTCTGCACTGGGGTCAGGCGACCGGTGAGTTCGGCACCTTCGACACCCGGGTGATGGCGACCACGATCCGGGCCGCGATCGACGCCGTACCGATGCTGCTCAGCCGCGGCGATGACCTCGACCTGACGGCGTACGGCGAGGAGCTCGCCGATCTCTTCGACCGCGCGACGCGGAAGGAAGGCAACTGATGGAAGCGCTGGAGCTACTCGGACTCGGCAAGACCTTCGGTACCCAGAAGGCAGTGGACGACCTGAGTCTCGCCGTGCCGCAGGGCTCGTTCTTCGGCCTGCTCGGCCCGAACGGCGCCGGCAAGACCACCTCGCTGTCGATGGCGGTCGGCCTGCTCCGGCCCGACACCGGTACGGCGAAGATCTTCGGCGTCGACGTCTGGGCCGAGCCGGTCCAGGCGAAGGGGCTGGTCGGCGTACTCCCGGACGGCCTCGGGATGCCCGAGCGGCTGACCGGTCGCGAGGTGCTCACCTACCTCGGTCTGCTGCGCGGGCTGCCTGCAGACGAGGTCACGGCCCGTACTGACGGAGCTCCTCGAAGTGCTGGAGCTCGATCACGAGGACGACAAGCAGGTGATCGGCTACTCGACCGGGATGCGGAAGAAGCTCGGGCTGGCGGTCGCGCTGTTGCACGCTCCGCGGCTGCTCGTGCTCGACGAACCCTTCGAGGCGGTCGATCCGGTCTCGGCGGCGACCATCCGGACGATCCTGAACAGGTTCATCGCCGGCGGCGGCTCGGTGGTGATGTCGAGTCACGTGATGGCGCTGGTCGAGCAGCTGTGCGATCGGGTCGCGGTGGTCGCCGACGGCAAAGTAGTTGCCTCAGGCACCGTTTCCGAGGTGCAGGCCGGTGGGTCGCTGGAGGACGCCTTCGTGTCCCTGGTCGGCGCGTCGACCCGCGGAGCCGAAGGGCTGACATGGCTCTCGGTCTGACTTACGCGACCTCGCAGACGCTGGTCCGGATGCGACTGGCCGCTCTGCGGCATGCGTTGCGCGACAAGAACCGGGTGTCCTGGGTAGCCGGCGGCGCCTTCCTCGGCCTGGTGCTCGCAGGTGGAACCATCTGGGCTGCTGCTCGCGGTGACGCCGACCTGGTCGCAGTGGCGGTCACTGTGTGGGCACTGGGCTGGATCGTCGGTCCGCTGTTCGCGGGCGGCGGTGACGAGACGCTCAAGCCGGAGTACTTCACCATGCTTCCGCTACCGCCGCGTGCCTTGTCAGGCGGGTTGCTCGCAGCCGCCCTGGCCGGCTTCGCGCCCGCTGTGAGCTTCGTGGCGCTGCTCTGCCTTGTGGTGGTCGGTGCGCAGCTCTCTGTCGGCGCGCTGTTGATCGCGCTGCCTGCGGTGGTGCTGCAGTTGCTCTCGTTCGTGCTGGCGTCGCGGCTGGCAGTTGCCGTGTACGGCGTACTGCTGCAGGTGCGGGCAGGCGCGGTGCTCGCTGCGCTGGTCAACGCGTTCATCCTCGCGTTCACCGCTCAGGGCTGGGCGTTGATCGCTGCGTTCATCAGCACCGACGTCCAGGGGACTATCGCTCACGCTGCCCGGATTGCACCGTCTGGTTGGGGTCTGGCAGCAGTAGAGGCCGCAGGACGGAACGACTGGCTGCAGGTCGCTCTACCTCTCGTAGGGCTCGTGGTGCTCAACGCACTGATGTTCGTCGCCTGGTCAGCACTGCTAGTACGCCGTACTACGGCGACGCGCTCCGGCGTACGAGTCCGTCGCCCACTGACCGCCACTAGTGCCGGCGGGGCCGCAGGAGCCAAGGAGATCCGTTCGTGGACGCGTGACCTGCTCTACGGGCACCGTGCGGTCTTCGCGATCGCCTATGGATTGTTCTTCTGCCTCATGCCCCTCGCGATCGGCTGGAAGGCGATGCTGCCGTGGGCCGGTGCCGCTGCCGTGGTGATGGGCGGTGCGATGTTCTCCAACCTCTACGGTGCGGACGGTACGGCTTTCTGGATGACCGTGATGACGCCCGGTTCGGCACGGGCCGACGTACGCGCCAGGCAGCGCTCCTTCCTGCTCGTGTTCGGTCCGCCCAGTCTCCTGATCACCCTGCTGCTCACGTGGTGGTCCGGCTCGAACAGCGCCTGGCCGCTGGCTCTCAGCACTCTGCCGGCTGTCCTCGGCGGTGCGGCCGGACTGATCCTCGCCTCCTCGGTCTACTCGCCAGTGCCGACCACAGATGCCCACAAGCGCGCGGGCAATCCCCTGAACTCGGGCGAGAACGAAGGCGAGACCATGGGCCTCGTCTACGTGATGCTCGTCCTGATCTCGCTTACCGCTGCTCCCGCACTGCTAGCTGCCATCGCCTGGTCGTGGTGGGGCATCCCGGTCGGCCTCGCTACCGGAGTACTGAGCTGGTGGTACTTCGGAAGGCTGGCGACCCGTCGACTGGAGAAGCGTGGTCCTGAGTTGCTCACGCTGCTCCGGCACGGTCGCCAGACAGGTCAGCAGGCAGCCGCGTCATCCCTGTCGAGGAAGCTGCAGCAACTTCCGCAGTGGCGACGCACGCTGGCCGGCCTCTGCCTGGGCTTCGGGGCCATCCCGTTGTTCCCGCAGGCCGTAGTACCGGCTGTCTTCAAGCTCAACCAGGTCGATGCGAAGGCGTGGTTCCTCGCTCTCTATGTGGCCGGACCCTGGCAGTGGCCGGTGATCGCGGGCATGGCTGCGCTGGGCCTCGGCATGTATGCGTTCGGCGGACTGACCTACTACCGGGCGAGCAAACTCAAGTCACCACAGATGGAGGCGGCGGAGGATGCGGACAGCCGGAGCACGGTGGCGTCCTAGCCGCGTGGTGAGGGCGGTGGGATGGCTACCGGCGTGCCGGTGGTCTCCTCGATGCGGGGTGGTGTTTCCCGCGCCCAGCAGCATCCAGGCGGCGAGAACAGCGGCGGCAGCCAGGCCGACGAGGCCGGCGTAGTCAGTCCAGTGCATGGTGGTTCTCTCTCGATGGCGGCTCGGGCGGGAGTCTCGCGATTGCGTCCTTCACCGGTAGTGACGGTGCCGGCCGGGTTTCGTGATGGCACTCCGGTGCCAGGAGTGCCAGAGCACTCGGTTGACCCAGATGTGCCGGATGGTGGACAAAAATGCTCGCCACTGCGTTGGATCGCCTGGTTAGGTTGAGCTTCGAGCACGGGAGGTGAGGCCACGATGCAAGACGGGTTGCTGGACGCCCGCGAGGAGCAGGCCTACCGGCTGCTGGTCGGGTTGTCCGCCGCCAGGTCGGCCGACCTGGCCGAGGTCGCGGAGCTCCCGCAGCAGGAGGCCGACGAGGTGCTGCAGCGGCTGCAGGCCAAGGGGCTGGTCGCGATCCTGCCCGGCGAGGAGCCGGTCTTTCGCCCGCTGCCGCCTGATGTCGCGCTCGGTACAACGTTGTTACGGCGCCAGGAGTCGCTGGAGTCGGCGCGGAAGACCGTCGCGTCGCTGAGCGAGGAGTTCCGGGCCAGCGCGAGCCGCCGGGACGCGCACCATCTGGTCGAGGTGATCGTCGGTGCCACGCCACTGCGGGATCGGCTGCGCGATCTGCAGGACTCGGCGAAGGAGGAGATCCTCTGGTTCTGCCGGGCCAATCCACTGGCGATGCAGGGCGCGGACAACACGGAGGAGTACGGCGCGCTGAGCCGCGGCGTACGGTATCGCGCCATCTACGAGCGGGCGCTGCTGGAGACGCCTGGTGAGCTGGACAGCATCGCCGAAGGTGTCGGCTGGGGTGAGGAGGCCCGGACGCTTCCGACGTTGCCGGTGCGGCTGGCGATCGTGGACCGGGCTACTGCTGTCTGCCCGCTCGTCCGTGACGATGAGCTCGGCATCGGTGAGCCCACTGCCGCAGTGATCGGGCGTGGGCAGCTACTGGACGCGCTGCTTTCGCTCTTCGAGAGCCACTGGGAGCAGGCGACTCCGGTGAAGCTGCAGGGCGGGGCGCAGCAAGGCTCGGACGGGCTGGACGACTCCGAGCGCTTCCTGTTGTCGCTGCTGGTCGCCGGCGTACCGGACAAGTCCATCGCGTCGCAGCTCGGCATCAGCCGCCGTACGGTGCAACGCCGTCTCGACCGCCTGATGGCGCTGGCCGGTGTGGATACCCGGACCGGGCTGGCGTTCCAGGCAGCGAAGCGAAGCTGGCTATAGAGGGCGCGGGCAGTCTGCTACCTGCCCGCGCCCTTCCTTCACTTCAGTCCGTAGGCCCGGATGACCGTCTGGCTGATCTTGTTGCCCGCGTTGTCACTGGCACTGACCTTGAGCGAGACAGTTCCCTTGCCTGCCGGTACTACGGCGACGTAGTGACCGTGGACGCCGACAGCGACGATCCGCCGCCACGTCTTGCCCTCGTCGAACGACACCTGGGCCTGCAGCGAGGTAGAGCGAGGCGCAGCCACCCCTGCCTGCTGGTGAACCTTGAACCCGATCAGGTGCGCCCTGGCTGCCACCCGCCCGGTCAGGTCCGTCGGCACTTCGTAGTCCACCTGCAGCAGCGGCAGCGCAGTCGCCTTGGTCTCCGCGACCTTCTTCGACCTGAAGTCCCAGACCGTGCGAGTCTCGGTCCCCCAGTTCCACTCGCCGTCCGGGTCCACGCGCTCCGTCGACAGCTCCAGCTTGTACGCCGAATCGCCGCTGCTGGTGATCACGTCCTGCCACGCATCGGGAAGCTCCGACACCACCTGACCGTCCCGGCTCAGCACTGCCGAAGCGCCGGTGGTCTCGCCGATCGTGTAGTGCCCGGCAGCGTCCACGAAGGACGGCACCCGCAGCGACAACCGGTCACCGGTCCTGGTCGACACGACGCCAGGTGCAGCCGCCGGACGAACCACCGGACCGAACCAGGTCTCGCTTGGACGAACCGGGCTGTAGCTGACGCGGTACCGAGGTCATGCCGCCGCTCAGCGGGTTCATCGAGTCCCAGGTGAAGAGGTGGTGCACCCGGTGCTGCCAGAGCGAGTCACCGGTCGTTACCCACTCCTCGCGGACCTTCGGCGTCTCGACGAAGCGCTGCGGTCGTTCCAGGAGTACGTCCTGCCACGGCCGCCAGCCGAACCGCTGCTCCTTGGCCCAGTTGAAGCCACCGTTGTCGGCGTACGACGTGGTCACTCGCGCGCTGTTCGCCGGTGTGACCTTGTAGTCGATCTTCGCCGGGATCCGGCCGGCCGAGACCTGCTGTACGTCGTACAGGTAAGGGCTGGAGGTGGTCAGGGTCAGGTCGATCGTGGCGTGGCCCTTGCGGGCCCGGTCGATCAGCTTCTGGCCGTCCTTGGTGGTCGTGACCATCGCCGGGATGGGTTCGCGGTCGCCGGTCGGGTTCCAGACGGTCCACGCGGACCAGTCCGGCGGCCGGACCAGGATGACGCCTGCAGCACCGGCCTTGGCTGCTGCTTCGATCTGCGCCTCCTCGTCGCCGTCCTCACTGTCCTTCAGTACGGCGATCGCGCCCTTGGTGACCGTCGTGGTCAGGGGGAAACGCTTCTTGCCGGCCAGGGAGGGCGACTGGTGCAGCAGGTTGATGTCCAGCGGTCCGGAGACACCAGGGATGGACGCCTGGACTATCGGTGCAGCCAGTTGCCAGCGGGACGAGAACTCGAAGCTGCCGTCGGCGACCGGCTTGGTCGGCGTGACCAGGACCTGCTTGACCGTGCTGAAGTGCATGACACCGTGACTGATGCTGCGGCCGTTGCCGTACACGCGGTGCACGTAGTAGCTGAGCACTGCCTGCTGCTCCGACGGCTTGGGCGTCTCGATCGTGATCGGAGCCGCCTTCCGGGCGTCGATCACCACCTCGATGTCCTTGTTCACCACGATGTTCGGATCGGTGAACAGGCTGACCTTCTCGTCCTGCGGGTCGTTGTTCTCGACGATCGAGTGCAGCAGGTAGGTGCCCTCCTCGACCTCGGCCGTGTAGCTGCCACCGTCGGCGATCCAGCCCAGCGTGTCGGAACGCGAGTTGTCGCCGAACAAGGAGACCACCGGTACGCCGGTGGGCTTGCCGTCCAGACCCACTGCTCGCAGGGTGACCGTGTGACTCGGTCCTTGGCGCAGCGCTCCGACCGCTGTGTGCGTGAGGATGCCGTCGGGGCCAGTAGCAACGATCCAGCCGCTGTAGAGACCACGGCCGAGCTTGGCGGCGTCCACTGCCACCGGTACGTCGGTGCTCCCACCTGCAGGCACAGTGATGCTGCTCGGCAGCGTGAACGCGGCGGTCTCGGGAGTGTGCGAGTCCAGGTTGTCCACAGCGGCCTTGAGGTTCAGGGTGACCGGTGCGGTGCTGTCGTTCCGGTAGGTGATCGTCCGGCTCGCTGACTCGTTCGTCAGGGCGAAGTCGGCAACACCCGTCGCGAAGACCTTCTGTGAGATCGCACGGGCCACGTCGACCCGGCCCGCACCTTGTGCGTAGACGGTCTGGTCGGCAGCGGTCTTCGCAGTACTGACCAGTGCCTCCTTGAGGCGGTCTGCCTTCCAGTCAGGGTGTGCCTGAGCCATCAGGGCGGCAGCGCCTGCCACGTGCGGCGTAGCCATCGACGTACCGGAGGCTGCCGTGTAGAGCTCATCCAACGGCTGCCCCATGTCGGTACCTGCGGCGCGGGCCGCCACGATATCCACACCGGGTGCGGTGATCTCGGGCTTGAGGCCGCCGTCGCCGAGCCGCGGTCCGCGGCTGGAGAAATCGGCCAGCTTGTCGTCCCGGTCGACCGCGCCGACCGTGAGGGCCGAGGTGGCGGCGCCCGGCGTACCGACCGTCTGGTCCGCGCCCTCGTTGCCTGCAGCAACTACAAACAGCATGCCGGTCCGGGCGGTGATGTCGTTCACGGCCTGGCTCAGCGGGTCCGTGCCGTCGGTGGCTTCGCCGCCGAGGCTCATGTTGACCACCTTGGCGCCTTCGGCCGCGGCCCACTCCATCCCGGCGATGATCCCGGAGTCGTAGCCGTAGCCGTCGTCCCCGAGCACCTTGCCGATCAGCAGGTCGGCCTTGGGCGCTACGCCCTTCCGCGTACCGCCGGCACCGGCTCCGGTGCCCGCGATGGTCGCAGCCACGTGCGTGCCGTGGCCGAAGTGGTCGACAGTGCCACTGGGGCTGTCGGAGAAGTCCACGGCCTTCTTGACCTTGCCGACGAGGTCAGGGTGGTTGGCGTCGACACCGGTGTCCAGTACTGCGACAGAGACGCCGCTGCCTTCGTAGCCAGCCTGCCAAGCAGCAGGAGCACCGATCTGCGGCACGCTCCGGTCGAGTACCGCCTTGACCTTCCCGTCCAGCCACACCTTGGTGATGCCGCTGTTGAGTGTGCGAGCCGTCTGGGAAGGCTTGAGTGACTGCCAGAGCGAGGTGAGCTCGCCCTTGCCGGCCCGGATCGCGGTAGCGCCGATCGACGGGAGTTGCCGGACGGTCGTCGTACCGGCGAGTGACTGGGAGCGGGCGGTGTTCTGGTCGGCGTACCGCACGATGAGCGGTAGCGACGGAGCGGTCGAGTCGCCGAAGCCGTCGGCGATCAACTCGTTCACGTCGAACAGGTTCGCGTCCAGGACGCCACTGGAGATGTACGGCACCGCGTCACTCGGTAGGACTCGCATCCCGCCGTCCACCTCGATGGTGTGGAACGCGATCCGCTCACGGCCAGGCGCAGGTGTCACCGACGCAGCCTTCTTGCCACCGCCGGCATCAGACACCTGCACGACATCACCAGTGACCAGCGTGACCTTCTGTACGCCGGACGCCGGGCCCGCTGTGGTGCGCGGGGTGACGCGGCCGGGGTCGTCAGGTGGAGCAGCGGTCGCCGGGAGCGCCGTAGCACTGATGGCCAGGACTGCCGCGAGGATGGCGGCACGCTTCTTCGGGGAGGACATGGGTGGGACTCCTTCGAGAGGCTAGGGGCAGGCACCTCTTCCGAGTGAGTCTGCGGCCGCCGCCCACCTTTACCCCCTGTCCACCCCTGCCGTCCCTGCGACATGTCCCAACAAAGACACCGCGCTACTCGCCGATCTTCTTGGAGCGGAGGAGGATTTTGGTGGTGAGGGGGGCTTGGGTGCCGCCGGTGGGGAGTTGGGAGACGACTACCCAGTTGCGGTCGTTGATGAGGAGGCGGCCCTTGCCGGTGGCGTCTTCCTCGGTGAGGTAGAAGAAGCCGGCGGCCTGCATGGTGTCCTGGGCGAGTTGGTGGTTGACGCCGACCACGTTGGGGACGACGCCGCTGGCTCCTGTTGGGGTTGGAGTCGGTGTCGGGGACGGGGTGGCAGTCACGGTGACGGTTGGTGGTCCGGTCGGCTCGCCGGTGCCACAAGCGGTGCCGGCGACTAGTAGGAGCGTGCCGCATCCCAATATCGAACCGATTCGTAGTACGCGCACTGTAACCACCTCCTCCTTCGACGGTAACCGGTGCAGGATCAGAACATGACGGCACAGCAGGTAGTTCGTAGGTGGGCTTGGGTCGGGACGCTGGTGGTCGGAGCTGCGCTGTACCTCGCGGTGCTCGCAGTGCTGGCCGACACGGGCAACCCGAACCTCTTCCCGACGATGATCCTGCTCGGCGCGCTCGTCGTACCGCTGACCTTCGTCACGTTCGCCGCGGGCCGCTCCGGTCGCTGGCTGATCGACGGACCGACACTGGGCGGCGCACTGATCTTCGGTGGCGTCATCGGCGTCGTGGTGGCGGGCCTGCTCGAGTACGACGCGATGCGGAAGCTCGGTGCGTTGCCGATGCTCGGCGTCGGCCTGATCGAGGAGGCCGCGAAGCTGGTGATCCCGGTCGTGCTGGTGCTGTTCTTCGGTCACCGGTACCGCTCGGTCGGTGGCGGCATCGTCATCGGCGTTGCGGTCGGCACGGGGTTCGCAGTACTGGAGACGATGGGCTACGCATTCGTCGCGCTGCTCCAGTCCGGCGGCAACGTCGGTGCGGCCGAGCAGACGCTGTTCATCCGCGGCCTGCTCTCGCCGGCCGGGCACGCCGCCTGGACCGGGCTGACCTGCTGGGGGCTCTGGCGGTTCGCAGTCCAGCCGGCCGGGAAGCGGTTCCTGGGCTTCGTCGGCCTGTACGCCGTGGCGGTCGCGCTGCACACCACCTGGGACGGGATCGGCGGCCGGGTCACGTACGCCGTGGTCGGCGCGATCAGCATCGGCCTGCTGCTCTTCGGGCTGAAGAACGCGCAGCGCAATGACAACAGGGTCCCTGGACGATCTGTCCAATAAAGATGTAACGTCCACAGTATGGCCCACCCCCTCGCCCCCATCTGTGAAGCCGTGGCGTTGCTGCTGTCGCCGCACGCCGAGGTGGTGCTGCACGACCCGGAGACCGACGAGATCCTCGGCATCTGGAATCCGCTCTCGGACCGGACGGCCGGGGACCCGTCGCTGCTGGGCGAACTCGCGGAGCTGACCGAGACCGGCCCCGACGTCTACGGCCCCTACCCGAAGTCGCTGCCCGACGGCCGGCGGCTGTCCAGCGTCAGCGCGGTCGTCCGAGATGCGGCCGGCAAACCCGAGGCCGTGCTCTGCATCAATGTCGACCGGTCGGCATTCGAGGAGGCGAGCCGGATCCTGGCGGCCTTTGCTGCGCCGGTGACCGGGCAGCCGCGGGTGTTGTTCGAGCACGACTGGTCCGAGACGCTGAACGACCTCGTCGGCGGGTTCGTCCGTGAGCGAGGTGTCGCCGTCGACCGGCTGACCAAACAGGACCGGCTGGAGCTGCTCACCCAGCTCGACGCGGCCGGCGTCCTCAGCCAGCGCAGATCCGTACCGGCGGTCGCGCGGGCCCTGCGGATCTCCCGGTCCGCCCTCTACCAACTGCTCGCGCAGGCACGCAAGGAGCCGAACGATGCCGACCCTTCCTGACTTCAAGCTGGAGACCTATTTCTCGCGGTGGGAGTTCAGCGCCCGCTACCACCTGACCGCATCCGACGCGCAGACCGTCGCAGTGAGCGACCTGCTCGCAATGGCCGACGACGACGGCCTCCACCGCTGGGAGACGCTCGCCCTCGGCTACACCGAGACGCGCGGCCTGCCGGCGCTCCGGGAGGAGATCGCCCGCACGTACGACGTCGTCGTACCGGAGGATGTGTTGTGCTTTGCAGGCGCAGAGGAAGCGCTCTACCTCGCGATGAACGTGCTTCTCGATGCCGGTGATCACGCGGTCGTGCTGACGCCGAACTATCAGGCGGCCGAGACGATCCCCCTCTCGCGGTGCGAGGTGACCGGGGTTGCGCTGCGGGAAGACGACGACTGGTCGCTCGATGTGGACGCGATCGAGCGGGCGCTGCGGCCGACCACGAAGCTCGTCTCGGTGAACTTCCCGAACAACCCGACCGGCGCCGTCCCGGATCTCGAGACCTGGCAGAGGTTGGTGCGGCTGTGCGACGAGCGCGGGATCACCTTGTTCAGCGACGAGGTCTATCGCGGGCTCGAACTCACCGGCCCTTCGTTGCCGCAGGCAGCGGATCTGTCGCCGAATGCCCTGTCCCTGAACGTGATGTCCAAGGCCTACGGACTGCCCGGCCTGCGGATCGGCTGGATCGCCTGCCGTGATCGGGACGTCCTGGACCGGCTGGAGCGGGCCAAGCACTACACCTCGATCTGCAACTCCGGCCCGAGCGAGATCCTCGCGCTGATCGGTCTGCGGGCCCGGGATCGCTTGCTTGCAAGGAATCGCGAGATCGTCGCAACCAACCTGCCGCTGTTCGACGACTTCTTCGGCCGGCACCAGGAGCTGTTCGATTTCGCTGCTCCGCAAGGCGGTTGTGTCTGCTTCCCGCGCTACCTCGGCGCGGAGGGCGTCGAGGCGATGTGCACCGACCTGGTCGAGCAGGCCGGCGTACTGCTGCTGCCTTCGAGCATCTACCGCTCCGAGCTGACCGAGGTCCCGGCGGACCGGTTCCGGGTCGGCCTCGGCCGGTCGGGGCCCGAGGAAGCCTTGCAGCAGTGGGAGAACTGGCTGGAGAAGCGCGGATGACCTTGCCCGTGATCGGACTCGGCGGAGATCACCGAGGTTGCGACGCCGGAGATCGATCTTCGCCGCGGTCCGGGAGGCGCTGATCGCCCATGCCGAGGGCCGTACGTCGGTTCCGCGCCGATGGTGCTGGAATTCCCTGCCTACCAAGGCGATTGTCACGTGAAGGCCGGCCACGTCGACGGCTCACCGCATTTCGTCGTCAAGATCGCGAGCACGTTCGCCTCGGTCAACAACGGCCTGATGCTCGTGGTCGACGCGACCACCGGCGTACCGGCTGGACGTGCTTGCCGACGAAGGTCTGCTGACGGCCTGGCGTACTGCGGCCGCCGGTGCGCTGATCACCCATGTGATGGCCCCGGCCGGGATCGACGAGGTCGCCGTCCTCGGCACCGGCGAGCAGGCCCGGCTGCAGGTCGAGTGGCTGCACAAGCTCCGACCTCTGACGCAGGGTCCGCGTGTGGGGGCGACGTGCCGAGGCAGCCGAGAAGCTCTGTCAGGTCTGCGGGACAGCGGGATCGACGCTCGGCCGGATGCGCTCGAGGCAGGTGCGCCCTGATCGTCATCACGACGACCGCCGCCCGGAGTCCGTTGCCCGCTCGAGGCCTTCCGTACGCGCTGCACGTGACCGGCGTCGGCACGGACATGCCCGGCAAGGACGAGTTGCCGGACAGTTGTTCGCCGGACGCGTTGGTCGCCACCGACGATCATGCGCAGTGTCTCGACCACGGCGACTTCGGCAACGCCGTACGGGCCGGTGTCGTTGCCGCGGACGCCGATATCGCGGTCGGTGCCGTCCTGCGCGACGGTCGGCCGGCGTACGGCGGACTGTCCATCGCGGACCTCACTGGTATTGGCGCCGTGGACGCCGCGGTGGCCTCCGCCGTACTGCGCGCGCTGGTATAGACCGGGCGAGCAAACCAGCATTCCATCTGGTCTATTGCGCTATGTGCAACGCAAAATGCAGCCATTGCTCGTACGGATCATGTCGTCGCGCAAGGCGAGCGGGCGACTACGCTCTCACGACTTAGTAACGGACACTCCTGAACTATTGACTGGTCAGCTGAAGCTGGGCAATTCTGTGCGCCACTGAACGACAGGTTCATACCAGTCAGCCGGGGGAATCTCCGGCTACTCCGCCAGAGGTGATCCGATGAAGTTCCGTCCCCTTGCCGTCGCCGCAGTAGCGGCACTATCCCTGACCGCGCTCGCCGCCTGTGGCAGCTCGGACAAGACAGACACCGCCGCCAGCGGGCCGACGACGATCGACGTGTGGCTGATGAAGGGCAGCGTCTCCGACGACTTCCTCAAGCGGTTCACCGACGACTTCGCGGCGAATCACAAGGACATCAAGGCCAACGTCCAGATCCAGGAGTGGAACGGGATCGGCCCCAAGATCATCGGCGCGCTGGCCAGCAAGGACGCGCCGGACGTGATCGAGGTCGGCAACACCCAGGTCGCGCAGTACTCGGCCAGCGGTGGCGTCAAGGACCTGACCGACAAGAAGTCCGACCTCAAGGGTGACGACTGGATCGCCGGTCTGGCCGAGCCGGGCAACTTCGACGGCAAGCAGTTCGGCATTCCGTACTACGCCGCGAACCGGGTCGTGCTGTACCGCAAGGACCTGTTCCAGGCGGCCGGCATCACCGCCCCGCCGAAGACCCGCGAGGAGTGGCTGGCCGACACCGCCAAGGTGAACACCGGCGGCAACCAGGGCATCTACCTGCCCGGCCAGAACTTCTACGTGCTGTCCGGCTTCATCTGGGACGAGGGCGGCGACCTCGCGGTCAAGGACGGCGACACCTGGAAGGGTGCGCTGGAGACCCCCGAGGCGCTGAAGGGGATGGACTTCTACAAGCAGATCCAGGCGCTCGGCAAGGGCCCGAAGGACTCCGACGAGGCGAAGCCGACCCAGACCGACGTGTTCGCGCAGGGCAAGGTCGCGCAGATGATCGCCGTACCGGGTGCTGCCGAGCTGATCACCCAGGCCAACCCGGCGCTGAAGGACAAGATCGGCTTCTTCCCGATCCCGGGCAAGAGCGCTGACAAGCCGGGTGCCGTCTTCACCGGTGGCTCCGACCTGATCATCCCGGAGGCCTCGGCCCAGCAGGACGCGGCGTACACCTTCATCAAGGAACTGGCCGGCGAGAAGTGGCAGGTCGACCTGGCCAAGTCGATGAAGTACGTGCCGAACCGGACCAGCCTGGCCTCCTCGGTCGGCGCGGACGAGGGCGTGGCGGCGATGGCGGCCGGCGCGGCCAACGGCAAGGCCACCCCGAACTCCCCGAACTGGGCCGCGGTCGAGGCGAAGAACCCGATCAAGGAGTACCAGACCAAGGTGCTGACCGGCGGTGACCCGGCCGCCGCGGCCAAGGCAGCCGACGAGATCATCACCCAGGCCCTGAACGCCAAGTAGACCTATGGCTGTGGCTGAGATCGACACCACCACAGCGGCCCCCGCCCCCGAGCCCGGTTCGCCGGTCTCGGTCCGGCGGGGGCGACCCCTGTGGGCCCGCGTTCTCCCGTATCTGCTGGTAGCGCCGACGGTCGTCGGTACGGCGTACCTGCTGGTCTACCCGCTGGTGCGGAACCTGCTGATCTCGTTCCAGAAGTTCGGCATCGCCCAGCTGATCCGTGGGGGTGCCGAGTTCGTCGGCCTGGACAACTACCAGCGGATCCTGTCCGACGAGAAGTTCTGGGGTGTGGTCGGCCGGACCTTCGTGTTCACGGCGATCAACGTCAGCCTGATCATGGTGCTGGCCACGTTCGTCGCGCTGCTGATCGGTGCCTTGGGCAAATGGATGCGGTTCGCCGTGATGGGCGGCCTGGTGGTCGCCTGGGCGATCCCGGTGATCGCCGCGACGACGGTCTTCCAGTGGCTGTTCCAGTCCCAGCTCGGGGTGGTGAACTGGGTCCTGGTCGCGCTCGGCTTCGAGCAGTTCGACGGCAAGGCCTGGTTCGCGGACGGCAACTCGACGTTCGCGATCATCGTGTTGCTGATCGTCTGGCAGTCGGTGCCGTTCGCGGCGCTCACCCTGTACGCCGCGATGACGTCGGTGCCGAAGGAACTGCACGAGTCGGCCCAGATCGACGGCGCCGGCTCCTGGAAGACCTTCTGGCTGATCACCTTCCCGATCCTGCGGCCGATGTTCGGGCTGATCCTCTGCCTGGAGGTGATCTGGGTCTTCAAGAGCTTCGTCCAGATCTGGGCGATCAGCCAGGGCGGTCCGGGCGACGCGACGCTGACGCTGCCGGTCTACGCGTACCAGATCGCGCAGTCGCTGAACCGCTACGACCTGGGTGCGGCGATCTCGATGGTCACGGTGCTGATCCTGGCCGTCGTACTGCTCGCCTACTTCCGGCAGATGTTCAAAGAGGAGGGTGAACTGTGAGGACCCGGCTCAGCCGCAGGATCTCGCTGAACGTCGCTGGCCCTCGGCGTCTTCCTCTTCTCGATCTTCCCGGTCTACTGGATGGTGCTGACCGCCTTCAAGCCGACCAAGGAGATCCAGGCCGAGACGCCGTCGTTCTTCCCGACGCACGTCACGCTGGACCACTTCAGTACTGCGGTGAACGCGGACGGGTTCTGGACCTTCTGGCGCAACAGCGCGATGGTCGCGATCAGCGCAGTACTGCTGGCACTCGTGATCGCGTGCTTGGCGGCGTACGCCGTCGGCCGGATGAAGTGGAAGGGCCGGCAGGCGTTCATCCTGATGGTGTTCATCGCGCAGATGACGCCGTGGGAAGCGCTGCTGATCCCGATGTACGTGATCGCTCGCGACACCGACATGCTCGACAAGCTGCCGATGCTGACGCTGATCTACTTCATGATGACGCTGCCGTTCACGATCGTGACGCTGCGCGGCTTCCTGAAGGGCGATCCCGGTCGAGCTCGAGGAAGCGGCTCAGGTCGACGGCTGCAACCAGTTCCAGGCGTTCCGGCGGATCGTCTTCCCGCTGCTCGCGCCCGGGCTGCTGTCCACCTCGCTGTTCGGTTTCATCACCGCCTGGAACGAGTTCGCCTTCGCGAACCTGCTGATCATCAAGAACCAGGACCAGCGCACGCTGCCGGTCTGGCTCTCGTCGTTCAGCAACACCTTCGGCACGGACTGGGGCGCCACGATGGCGGCGGCCACCCTGTTCATGCTGCCCGTACTCCTGATCTTCCTGGTCCTGCAGGGACGAGTGACGACAGGCGTGGCCGCGGGAGCCGTCAAGGGTTAGTCGAGCTCCCCGGACCCACGGCCGGTGCCGCGAACCTCAGCAGGGTTCGCGCCACCGGCCGCTGGCTCCTATTCGGGGAACGTCAGCCGCGTCGTGATCCGGTAGCGGTCGCCGCGGTAGATGGACCGGGTGTACTCGATCACCGCGTTGTCCGCGTTCCGGGTGGTCCGCTCGAACAGCAGCGCGGGTGAATGCAGCGGTACGCCGAGCAGTGCGGCCTCCTGTGCATCCGTCACCGTCGGCTCAGTCGTCTGTACTGCGTTCCTCGCTGCCACGTGGTACCTGGACCGCAGCAGTCCGTAGAGCGAGCCGATCTCGAAGTCGCGCCCGGTGATGCCGGGGACGAAAGCAGCCGGGAGCTTGATCCGCTCGATGCACATCGGGGCGCCGTCGACCAGGCGCAGCCGGACCACCGAGACGAGCTGGTCGCCCGGTGAGATCTCCATCCGCTGGCCGAGTCGTGCGCCGGCGGGCTCCAGTTCGAAGCTGATCAGCCGGCTCTGCCACGGCGTACCCTCGGCCGGCGGCACCTGGAAGTCGCCGTCCGGCGGTCGGCTCGAGCGCCTGATGGATCTTGCGCGAGCTCATGAACGTGCCGCGGCCGTGCTCGCGGACGACCAGCCCGTCGCGGGCCAGGTCGTCCAGTGCCGCCCGCAGGGTCGGCCGGGAGACGCCGAGTTCCTCGCTCAGGCTGCGCTCGGACGGCAGCGGCTCACCCGGTCGGCGGACCTCGATCAGCTCGAGCAGCCGGTCGCGGGCCTCGGTCCTTCGCATCGGCTCAACTCTACCTATCTTTACCAGTGGTTAAACCGATTCGGAAAGCGGTTGCGCTCAAACTGGGCCTTGACTTGACCAGTTGGATAGACCATTTTTACGGAGACATCTTTTGCAATGCAGTCTTCCCGCCCCGAGACGAAGGTGTGAACCCATGGCTCGATCACGCAAACTCCGGATCACCGCGGCTGCCGTAGTACTGGCCGCTCTGGCGGCCGGCAGCATCAGTACTACGGCCAGCGCGCGACCCGCTTTGGACAAAGTCCGGAAGCCGGCTGCCTGCGGCGCGTTCTTCGACGACTTCAACTACAGCTCCCGGACCGACCCGAACTTCACCGGGCACGACTGGAGCGTCCGGACCGGCGGCGGTGGCCCGGGCATCGAAGGCACCTGGACCGCGAGCAACGTCACCTTCCCGACCGTGGACGGCCAGAAGTCGCTGCAACTGCGGGCTGCGACCAACGGAACTGCTGGCGGTACTACGCAGGCGCAGGTGCAGCAGAACCGAGGAGCGGTTCTTCGAGGGCACCTACGCGACTCGCTTCAAGTTCAGTGACCGGCCAGTGAGCGGCAATGACGGCGACCTGGTGAACCAGACCTTCTACACGATCTCGCCGCTCGACTACGACTGGGAGCCGACGTACAGCGAGCTGGACATCTCGGAGTACCTGCCGAACGGCGGCTGGGGCGAGACCGGGCCGGTCGACTTCATCACCAGCTGGAACACCTATCAGGTGGACCCGTTCGACGGGTGGCGGATCAGCGCTGCGCGGCGCTTCAGCCACGCCGGCTGGCACACGCTGGTGGCGGTGGTCGCTGCTGGTCACGTGAAGTACTACATCGACGGCTCGCTCGCTGCTGATCACACCACGGACGGGAACGGGCACTCGGTTTACCCGCGGCGGCCGATGACGCTCAACTACAACCAGTGGTTCATCGACCTGAGTGGTCACACCGGTGGCACTGCGGCCTACGTGCAGTCTGCGGACTGGGTGTACTACGCGAAGAACGAGGCGCTGTCGCCCGCGACCGCTACGGCGCGAGTGAACGCCTACCGGTCCGCCGGCACCACGCACGCGGACACGATCAGCTGCTGAATCAGTGACCCGTCAGTACCGTGAGACGGGTTCTGTTCACCATGGACAATCCGTTCCGGACTGAGTACGGTCCGTTACGGCGTCCGCACCACGCCACCGCTGGAGAAGGGCCTCACCGTCCTTCTCCCACCAGTCGGTGAGGTGCTGCCCGCCAGTAGCGCCTCGCTGGTGGATGGGCGAGCAGAACGCGGCACAAGCCGTGAACTGATGGGGGCCCTGACACCTAGGTGGGGCGGCCGCCACGCGACCGCCCCACCGACTCAAGTTTGCTCGCTTGTCGGACAATATTTTCTTCGATCAGGCTTCCCCGGCGGGTTTGCAGGGCAGACTGCACTCCAACGCCCGTATTCCACCGCCCCGTGGGAGTTCGCTGTGCAGAATCGCCGTGCTTTGCGCCCAGTCCTGATCGGAATACTTCTTCTAGGCCTGCTCGGCTACGGCATAACGCCGTCGACAGCGGCTACTACCGCCACCATCTCCGTCAGTACGGCGATCGGTCAGCAGAACGGGTCCGTCGGGACCGTCGAGGGATACGTGGTCGGGCAGCCGACTGCTGCGAACACGGTGATCCGGAGCGGCTTCACTGCGGACACTGCGCTGGCGCTGGCGGACTCGGCTTCGCAGACCAGCACGGGCTCGATGCTCTACGTGCAGATCACGAGCGCTTTCCGTTCGCAGTACGGGCTGCAGTCGAACCCTGGGCTGATCGGTACCAAGATCACCGTCACCGGGACGCTCACGCCGTACTTCACTCCGCATGCCGGGTTGAAGGACCCGACTGCTATCTCCGGTGGTGGCGGCTCGGATCCGGGTGATCCTGGCGACCCGGGTGACTACTACGCGGCTGCTGCTGGGAAGACCGGTCCTGCGCTGAAGGCCGCGCTGCACACGATCATCTCGAGCCAGACGAAGCTCACCTACGACCAGGTCTGGAACGCGCTGAAGGACACCGACCAGGACCCGGCCAACTCCAACAACGTGATCCTGCTGTACTCCGGTCGCTCGCAGAGCAAGAGCACCAACGGCGGTGGCGTCAACGACTGGAACCGCGAGCACGTCTGGGCCAAGTCCCACGGCGACTTCGGGACCGTGACCGGTCCGGGGACCGACGTGCATCACCTGCGGCCCGAGGACGTCTCGGTGAACGCGGCCCGCGGTAACCTCGACTTCGACAACGGCGGTACTGCGGTGACTGAGTGCCCCGGCTGCACGGCCGACTCGGACTCGTTCGACCCGCGGCCGGCCGTGCGTGGTGACGTCGCGCGGATGATCTTCTACATGGCCGTTCGCTACGACGGCGGCGACGGGTTCGCAGACCTGGAGCCGAACAACTCGGTCAACAACGGCACCGCGCCGTACATCGGCAAGCTGTCCGTCCTGAAGGCGTGGAGCGCGGCCGACCCGCCAGACGCCTTCGAGAAGCGCCGCAACCAGGTCATCTTCGACACCTGGCAGCACAACCGAAACCCCTTCATCGACCACCCCGAATGGGTCAGCTCCATCTGGCCGTGAACCGCCGGCGCGCGTAGTACAGGTTCTGGTGAATACATTGGATCGTGTACTGTCGGGATCGTGGAGACGATCGTTGGTCGGGGTGAGGTGCTGGCGCGGTTCGGGCATGCGTTGTCGGATTCGACGCGTACGCAGGTGATGCTCGTGCTGCATGAGGGGCCTAGCTATCCGGCGGACTTGGCCGAGCGGATCGGGGTGAGTCGGCAGTCGCTGTCGAATCACCTCGCCTGTCTGCGCGGGTGCGGGCTGGTTGTTGCGGAGCCGGAGGGTCGGCGGACGCGCTACGAGCTGGCCGATCCGAGCCTCGGTACGGCGCTCGCCGAACTGCTCAACGTCGTCCTCGCAGTAGACCCTGCCTGCTGCCGCCCCGACGCAACCGGCGACTGCCGATGAGCGAACTCTTCGAACTGAAAGTGCCTGACCGAGGATCCGACCTGCGTCGGAAGAAGTTGGGGCGGCGGGCGCAACTGCTGGCGGGGGCGAGTGTCAGCTACAACCTCGTCGAGGCCGTGGTTGCGATCTCGGCCGGTTCGGTGGCGGGATCTGTTGCGCTGGTGGGGTTCGGGCTCGACTCGGTCGTCGAGGTGGCGAGCGGGCTGATCATCCTCTGGCAGTTCCGGCACCCGCTGCCGGAGACGCGCGAACGCCGGGCACTGCGGCTGATCGCGCTGTCGTTCTTCGGCCTCGCCGCGTACGTCGGATTCGAATCGGTCCGCGGTCTGCTGGGACAGCACGAGTCCGACACCTCGGGAATCGGCATCGGCCTGGCGATCGCGTCGCTGATCGTGATGCCGCTGCTCTCGTACGCACAACGCCGTACGGGCAAAGCCCTCAACTCCAACGCAGTAGTTGCCGACAGCACCCAAACGCTGTTGTGCACCTACCTGTCCGCAGTGCTCCTGATCGGCCTCCTGCTCAACGCAACCCTCGGCTGGTACTGGGCAGATCCCCGTTGCAGGCTTGGTGATTGCCGCGATCGCGCTCCGCGAAGGCATCCAGGCATGGCAGGGCAAGGGCTGCTGCGCGCCCAACGCCAAAGCCACCTGCGACGACGGCTGCTGCTAGCGATTCACCGTGAAGGTCGTCGTACCGACCTGACGGGTGGTGCTGTTGCCGCGCTGACCATGGCGACCAGACTCGGGAGTGCCCAGCGCCGGCCCCGTAGTACCGGCCAAGGCGACACCTGACTGCGCGGCCGACTGCCCGACGCGCGTCTCAACCCAGTCCTGCAGACCAGGATCCGAAACCTTCACCCGCTGGCCGGTGTCGCGCAGCATGCCGCGAGCCACCAACCCCTGCCGCGCCGCATCGACAGCCTGCCACTGACCAGTCCCGGCAGCCTGAGTCTCACCCGGCATCGACAACCCACTAGAGCCCCGTACTGCGACCTTCGCGAGCAACTCCTTCTCGGCATCGGAACACGAGTTCCACGCGGCCTGGTAGAAGACCCGCGATCGCGCGTTGACCTGCGCAGTCGCCGCCTTCGCCACATCAGCGGTGAGCCCGTACGCCGGTTGCGCCAGCTCCAACGAGGTCTCCGCCAGATCCCGCAATCGCCCGGGATCACCGTTCGCCGCCTTGAGCAGGTTGTCGATCGCCAGGTGCTCGTACCGCACACCCGCCTGCCGCAGCGGCTCGGTCACCGACGGCCTGAGTTCGTCGTCGGCCAGCGGACCGCATTCGCGGAGATCGAACCGGCTCGTCACCCCGGTCGCGATACCGGACATCCCGCCGGACGCGCGCCAGCAGCCGGGTCGCCGCCATCTCACCGCCGGCGCCGATCAGATACACCTGGCGCCCGTCCTGCTCGAGATGAGCGGACAACTCGGTCAGCGCGGCGAGATCGCGGTCGGATGCGACGTCGAGGTTGTCGACCATCAGCAGTACCGGCGTGCCCTTCTTCGCCGCCAGTTCGCCGAGGTTGTCCGCGAGTTGGTTCAAGGTCGTCCCGACGCCGTCCTTGCCCGGCGCCTCCCACTGCTTCTTCACCACCGCCTGCACCGGCGCGACCCCGAACCGCAGCTCCGCCCCACGCTGCTCACTGCGCGCTTCGCTGAGTCAGGTCCCGCAGCGTCTTCTTCAGCTTGCCGCAGCGAGAAGAACCCGATACCGCTTGCGCAGCCCACCAAGATCCTCACTGACCGCCCGCACGAACCGGTTCTCCAGCGGCTCCCGCGGCGAAGCGTCGACCCGCACACACGTCCAGTCGTTCTGCCGGGCAGCCTGCTGTGCACGATCCAGCTCCAGCGTCTTCCCCATCCCCGGCCCCCCGGTGAACAGCACCGTGTGCCCGGTCCGGCCCCCGCCGATCCAACGAGATCGGCCGCCCACCCTGATCAGTCCGCGTCACCACATAAGCCGGCCGCCGCGCCGTCCCGAACACCTGCCCCATCCCCCCACCCTCGCCCCCCAGCCCGAAACTGACGCAGGCACCGAGCAACCACCAGATGAACATCCGGTACTCGCTCGCTCGGTGCGTTCTCGTCGAGGTGGGGATTTGGGGGGTGTCGGTTAACCTGAGTTAGGTATGCCTAACTATCTGGAAGTTTTGAGAGGACCGTGGTCGCGTGAGCAGCCCCGCACCCCGTAACCGCCGCGCGAAGCTGGCGGTTGTCCGCCGGACCGAGCGGATCACCCCGCACATGATCCGGCTCGTGCTGAGCTGCGACGAGTTCATCGACAACGGCATCAGTGACCACTACGTCAAACTGCTCTTCCCGAAGCCCGGCGTGAGCTACCCGGAGCCGCTCGACATGGGCGTCGGTCCGCGAGCAGTTCCCGTCCGAGCAGTGGCCGACGATGCGGACCTACACCGTGCCGCAGCTGGGACGAGGCCGCGAAGGAACTGACGATCGACTTCGTCTACCACGGTGACGAGGGGATCGCCGGTCCGTGGGCCGCGAACGGCGAAGCCGGGCGACAAGCTCTGGTTCAACGGTCCGGGCGGTGCCTATCTGCCGAACCCGGAGGCCGGTTGGCACCTGCTGGTCGGCGACGAGAGCGCGCTGCCGGCGATCGGCGCCGCGATCGAGCAGCTCCCGGCCGGTGCGCGGGCGAAGGTGTTCGTGGAGGTCGAGAACGAGAGCGAGGAGCAGAAGCTCGATATCTCGGGCGAGGTCGAGCTCACCTGGTTCCACCGGACCGAGACCCGGGGTGCGGACCTGGTGCGCGCGGTCGAGGAGCTCGAGTTCCCGTCCGATGACGTCCACGTCTTCGTCCACGGCGAGGCCGGGTTCGTCACGCAGCTCCGCCGCCACCTGCACGGCGACCGCGGTCTCCCGCGCGACCGCGTCTCGCATCTCCGGCTACTGGCGCCTCGGCAAGAACGAGGACGGCTGGCAGGCCGAGAAGGCCGAAACCTCCCGCAAGGAACGCGAAGCCGCCGGCGCCTGACCGTCCGGATCGTCGCTAAGCCGTCAGCTTGGCTACGGCTACTCGGGTGTTGAGGAACTCTGCTACCGCGTCGGCGGCGGCCAGTGGCAGGACCCAGTCTTCGCCGCGGGCCTGGAGGACGAGCGCGGGGCCGGCTGAGCCGACTGGCTTGGCCGGCAACGCGATCGGGAACTTCAACCGCTCCGAGCCGGTGAGGGAGGCGGGGTACACCCCGGTCACCTCGGACAGCTTGTACGTACGGCGGGCCGCGTCGCGCCCGCCCGGCGGGCTGGCGAAGAAGCGCGCCCTGATCGTCACCGAGGTAGTCCCGATCTCCAGCGTGGTGAGCAGTACGCCGCGCAACGACAAGAGCAGCTCGTACTGCGTACCGGCGAGCTCCCGCCGCAGCGGCGACAGCACGGTCCGCTGAGCAGCCTGTCCGAGCAGCGCACCGAAGAACGCCCCGGCCAATGCGGCGACAGGGACAACCGGGCCGATCCACCGCTGGTCGAACACGATCGAGAAGAACCCGACGTACAGCGACGACACCAGGCCGAACCAGAAGCCGACACTGGTCCACCGCCCAACCTGATAACGCTGCCGCGCCACAGGAACCAGCCGAACACCAGCAGGGCGGCAGGGAACACCACCGCTGGCCAGGTGAACACTGACTGGCTAGCTGGCGATCAGCACCGTCGCTGCCAGGAACACCAGCGGCACACCCAGGTACACAAGCGCCACAAGCAGTTGTGTCCTTCGCTGCTGCCGGGTCGCATCGCGGGCTGGGTCGGCCGTCTCTGGTGAGCTCACGGGGAAAACCCAAGCACACAATCCCTGGAGCACCTACTGTCGGACTCGGCCGACACCGAAGGAGTCCAGGTTGCCCGAGTTCGTCGTACCGGCTGCGCTGGTTGAGATCCATGGTGAGGATGCGCAGCCGTGGCTGGACGCTCTACCGAAGCTGACGACCGGCTACCTCGAGCAGTGGGCGCTGACGCGAGACGGCGAGCCCCTGTACGGCGCTGCGTCGCTCGTGCTCCCCGTAGTACGGCAGGACGGCACCCGGGCGATGCTGAAGCTGCAGCCGATCAACGAGGAGAACGCCGGCGAGGCCCAGGCACTCCGGGTCTGGAACGGCGACGGCGTAGTACGGGTTCTCGAGGACGACCCAGACACAGCCACGATCCTGCTCGAGCGGCTGCGTCCGGAGATGCTCAGCGACGTCCCGGACGACCAGGAAGCCACGCAGCTTCTGGCAGAACTCCTCGCCCGGCTCAGCGCAGTACAGGCGCCTCCTGCGCTCCGGAAGGTCAAGGACATCACCGACGCGATGCTGGCCGAGGCACCGACGCAGATCCCGCTGCTGGCCGACTCAGCAGAACAGACGCTCGTACGCCGGTGCGCTGCGCGGCTGGCCGAGTTGGCAGACGAGCCTGGTGACCGGCTGCTCCACTGGGACCTCCACTACGACAACGTGATGGCCGCCGATCGTGAACCGTGGCTGGTGATCGACCCGAAGCCGCTCGCGGGTGATCCGTGCTTCGAGCTGTTCCCGGCGCTGAACAACCGCTGGGACGACCTCACCGCGACCGGCGACGGATGAACCTCGACGTCTGATTACATGATTACAGTGCAATCAGAAAGGGATGGGCGATGAAGACGGTGTACGAGTGGGCCGGTGGGCTGGATGCGTTCCGGCGGCTGACCGAGGTGTTCTACGACAAGGTGCTGGACGATCCGATCCTGGCGCCGGTGTTCGCGCACATGAGCGACAAGCACCGCGAGCATGTGGCGATCTGGCTGAGCGAGGTGTTCGGCGGGCCCAAGGGCTACACCGAGGAGCTCGGCGGCTACCCCGCGATGCTCGGCCACCACCTGAACCTCGGCCTGACCGAGGAACAACGCTCCCGCTGGGCCGCCCTGATCGCCGCCAGCGCCGATCCCGCCGGGCTGCCGGACGACCCCGAGTTCCGCTCCGCCTTCGTCGCGTACGTCGAATGGGGCACCCGCCTGGCCCTGGCCAACTCCCAACCCGGCGCCACCCCACCCCCCAAGGCCCCCGTCCCCAGGTGGGGCTGGGGCGAAGCCCCGCCCTACCAGCCGTAGCACGCGCTCCCGCGCTCCCGCGCTCCCGCGCTCCCGCGCGCCCGCGCTCCCGCGCTCCCCGCGCTCCCCGCGCTCCCGCGCTCCCCGCGCGGCGAAGCCGCTTGTTTGCTGCCGTTTATGGGCGCCGGGAGGTGCCCTGGTGGGCTGGTTGGGGGTGTTTGGGGCGGGTAAAGGTTGAGTGATCAGACACCCGCGGCGGCGCTGGGGAGCCGGGGCTTCGATAAAGTCGCGGTTCACGACGAACCCGGTGGCCGGGATGCGAGGGTGAACCATTGTGACCGCTCAGCTCGAGTACCCCGACCCGCTGGCGTCGGACGCACTGCTGTCGATCCAGGGCCTGTGGAAGGTGTTCGGGCCGAAGGCGGACCGCGTCCCGCGACGCCCTGACCTCGCGGCCCTGAACCGCAAGGACCTCTACCAGCGGACCTCCTGTACGGCGGCCGTCCGCGACCTCAGCTTCGACGTCGCCCCCGGCGAGGTCTTCGTCGTGATGGGCCTGTCCGGCTCCGGCAAGTCCACCCTGGTCCGCTGCCTGACCCGGCTGATCGAGCCGACCGCCGGCAGCATCTACTTCGAGGGCGAGGATCTGCGCGCCGCCGACGAGAAGCGCCTGCGAGCCCTCAGACGAAGCAAGTTCTCGATGGTCTTCCAGCACTTCGGCCTGCTGCCGCACCGCCGGGTGATCGACAACGTCTCCTACGGCCTCGAGGTCCGCGGCGAGAACAAGCCCGATCGCCGCCGCCGCGCCCAGGAGGTCATCGACCTCGTCGGCCTGTCCGGCAACGAGCAGCTCTACCCCGAGCAGCTCTCCGGCGGCATGCAGCAGCGCGTCGGCCTGGCCCGCGCGCTCGCCAACGACCCCGACGTGCTGCTCTTCGACGAGCCGTTCTCCGCGCTCGACCCGCTGATCCGGCGCGAGATGCAGACCGAGGTGGCCCGGCTGCACCGCGAGGTCGGCAAGACGATGGTCTTCATCACCCACGACCTGTCCGAGGCGCTCAAGCTCGGCGACCGGATCCTGCTGATGCGCGACGGTGCCGCGGTCCAGCTCGGCACCGGCGACGAGCTGGTCGGCGCGCCGGCCGACGACTACGTCCGCGAGTTCGTCCGCGACGTACCGCGGGCCGACGTCCTCACCCTGCGCTGGATCGTCCGGCAGCCGCGGCCCGACGAGCAGCTGGACGGCCCTGAGCTCGGCCCCGACGTCCTGGTCCGCGAGGCGACCCGGCTGGTGCTCGAGTCCGACCGCCCGGTCAAGGTGATCTCCGACGGCCAGCTGCTCGGCGTGATCGACGACGAGGCGATCCTGGCCGTCGTCGCGGATCGGGACCCCGCCGCCGCCCCGAAGACACCTGAGATGGCGTCCATCACCGGCTCGGTCGAGATCCGGGTCCGAAAGCCACGCCGTACCGTCATCGCCGGCGTCCTCATCGTCGGCTGGGTGGCGGCCTGGTTCGTGCTGAGCGGGATCGACACGCTCACCATCGGCGGCCAGGAGACCACCGCGCTGCACCGCTGGCTGACGGCGCACCGGGACTTCCTCGGCAACGGCAACGCGTTCCTCGATGCGATCCGGATCGCGGTCGACCACCTGGTCATCCTCTTGCAGAACGTCCTGAGCCAACCGGCGTACGGGCGACCTGTCCCGGTGGTCGGCTGGCTCGGTGTGGTGGCGATCTCGGCGTACCTGGCCTGGGCCTTCGGCAACTGGAAGGTGGCCCTGCTGGCCGCGGCCGGGCTGACGTTCGTCGGGCTGCAGGGGCTGTGGCAGGAGAGCATGGACACGCTCGCGCTCACCATCGCGGCCGTCGCGCTCTCGCTGCTGGTCGGCATCCCGCTGGGGATCTGGGCGGGCCTGTCGAACCGCGCGTTCAAGGTCGCGACGCTGATCCTCGACCTGATGCAGACGCTGCCGACCTTCGTGTACCTCGCGCCGCTGACCCTGTTCTTCGCGATCGGCCCGGCGGCCGCGACCATCGCGACCCTGATCTACGCGGCGCCGCCGGTGGTCCGGCTGACCGCGCACGCGATCCGCTCGGTCCCGCAGGAGAGCGTCGAGGCGGCGCGCTCGCTCGGGTCCACGCGCGGCCAGACTCTCGTGAAGGTCCTGCTGCCGATGTCCCGCAGTACGGTCGTGGTCGGGATCAACCAGACGATCATGGCCGCGCTGTCGATGGTGACCGTAGCCGCGCTCATCGACGCACCGGGCCTCGGACAGACCGTCCTGAAGGCCCTGCAGACGCTGGACGTCGGCGGCGCGTTCAACGCCGGTCTGGCGATCGTGGTGATCGCGATCGTGCTCGACCGAGTCACGACAGCCGCAGGCGACCGGCCATGGCGTACTGCGAGCCGCCGCCGGCGCGTGTTGCTCGCCGCGGGCGGGTTGGCCGTCCTGGTCGCGGTCTGGTTCTCCCGCACCTACCTCTGGGCAGCGGAGTTCCCCACCAGCGCGAACATCGGCTCGAAGATCGCAGTAGCTGCGGCCGACGTGACGACTTGGGTGCAGGACGTCTTCGGCGGCTTCACGTACGGCGTACGCGATGCCGTCACGAACGGCATCCTCAACCCGCTGGAAGGTCTGCTCACCGAGTCGCCCTGGTGGCTCGTCACCGTGGTGATCGTGGCGCTGGCCGCGTTGCTCGGGAGTTGGCGCGGCGCCGTACCGGCTGCTGTTTGCCTGGGTCTGCTGGTGGCGACCGGGGTCTGGCACGACAGCATGGTCACGCTCGCGTCCACCTTGCTGGCGACCGTCGTGGTGGTTGCTGTGGGCATCGTTCTCGGCGTGTGGACCGGGCGGAACCAGCGGGCCGACAGCTGGCTGCGGCCGGTGCTCGACGCGGGGCAGACGATGCCGCCGTTCGTGTACCTGGTCCCGTTCCTCGCGCTGTTCGGCACCAGCCGGTTCACCGCGATCGCGGCGGCCGTGGTGTTCGCCGTACCGGTGACCACGAAGATCGTTGCCGACGGCATCCGGGCCGTCCCGGTCGCGACGGTCGAGGCGGCGAACTCGGTAGGCTCCAGCAGCTGGCAGGTGATCAGCAAGGTGCAGCTCCCGGTCGCCCGGCGGGCCATCACGCTCGCGGTGAACCAGGGCCTGATCTACGTGCTGTCGATGGTCGTCGTCGGCGGTCTGGTCGGCGCGGGGGCCCTCGGGTACGACGTGGCCGCGGGCTTCGCGCAGAGTGAGCTGTACGGAAAGGGCCTGGCGGCCGGGCTGGCGATCGTGCTGCTCGGTGTCATGCTCGACCGGATCACGCAGGCCGCGGCCAAGCGGACCCGGAAGTTCAGTTGAATCATGAGGAGACAACCTGTGGTGACGAACAAGCTGCTGCGTTCGGCCGGTGTGCTGACCGCTCTCGCGCTCGCGCTGACAGCATGTGGCGGTGCGAAGGTCGGCGATGCGGAGAAGCCGGCCGCGAGCGGCAAGGCCTGCGGCACCTTCAACCTGACCGTCAGCCCGTGGGTCGGGTACGAGGCGAACGCGGCGGTGGTCGCCTACGTGGCCACCAAGGAGCTCGGCTGCAAGGTGGTGAAGAAGAACCTCAAGGAAGAGATCGCCTGGCAGGGGTTCAGCACCGGTGAGGTCGACGTCAACCTGGAGAACTGGGGCCACCCGGACCTGAAGAAGAAGTACATCACCGACCAGAAGGTCGCCGTCGAGGCCGGATCCACCGGCGTCAAGGGCGTCATCGGCTGGTACGTGGCGCCGTGGATGGTCGAGAAGTACCCGGACCTCAAGGACTGGCACAACCTCAACAAGTACGCGTCGTTGTTCAAGACCTCGGAGTCCGGCGGCAAGGGCCAGCTGCTCGACGGCGACCCGTCGTACGTGACCTATGACGAGGCGCTGGTGAAGAACCTGGGGCTCGACTACAAGGTGGTCCAGAGCGGCAGCGAGACGTCCCTGATCCAGGCGTTCCGTCAGTCGCAGGCCCAGAAGAAGGCCGCTGCTGGCGTACTTCTACGAGCCGCAGTGGCTGTTCGACGAGCTGAAGCTGGTCAAGATCGATCTGCCGCCGTACAAGGCCGGCTGCGACGCCGTACCGGAGAAGATCGCTTGCGACTACCCGCCGTACGACCTGGACAAGATCGTCTCGAAGAAGTTCGCCGACTCCGGCAGCCCGGCGTACGACCTGGTGAAGAAGTTCAACTGGACCAACGCCGACCAGAACGTCGTCGCCAAGTACATCGCCGAGGACAAGATGACCCCGGACGCGGCCGCCGAGAAGTGGGTCAAGGACAACCAGTCGAAGGTCGACGCCTGGCTCGGGAAGTAACCCGCGTACCCGGTCGAGGCCACTGGCAACTATCACGACGCGTTTCAGCAACGCCGACGACACGCCGGAAATCGGACAAAACCGGGTAGCGTCAGTTCCATGATCATCGTGACAGCTGCACTGAAGGGCGGGGTCGGCAAGACAACCACGTCGGTGTACTTGGCCGCGCTGGCATCTTCCAACCGTCGCACAGCCACTCTGGTCGATGCGGATCCACAAGGCAGCGCTGCCGACTGGATCGCGGATTCCGACGACGACCACCTGGCCAGGATCGAGATCGCCGAGGCGCCGACCGAGCGCCTCCTGACCAAGGCACTGGACAAGGTGCCGCCGGAGGGCATCGGTGTCGTCGACATGCCCCCGTCGCACGAACGGCTGCTGAACAAGGCACTCGAACGAGCCCGGATCGTCATCATCCCGACCCGGATCGGTGGGGTCGAGACGCCCCGGGTGCGGGCAGTGCTGGACCTGGTGCCGAAGGAGATCCCGGTCGGTCTGGTGATCTGCTCGGCCCGGACCTACACCCGGTCCTACCAGGAGGCGATGGCGCAGTACGCGGCGGAGGAGATTCCCGTCTGGGGCACCATCCCCGAGCGGGTCTCCATCACCGCGGGCCCGGCCGGACCTCTGGCCGAGGACGGCCTGGAGGCCTACCGCAAGGTCTGGCGCAAGATCCTCGCCGCCGCGCGCAGCTGACGCGGCCGACCCGAGCCGTCCTTCCAGCCCCAGGCAGGAAGGACGCTCCGGCCTGTACTGCGGGTGTTCGGGCTAAGGCTTGATTGCGAGAGCGGCGGCGATCAGGCGTTGCCAGTCGGTCAGGTCTTCGGGCTCCTCGAGCGGGCGCCACTCGGCCGACGGGACCAGCCCGGGCGGCAGGATCTTCAGGTCGGGACCGAACAGCGCGATCAGTTCGTCGTCGGTCCGCCACCGCCCGCGCCCCAGCGACCCCTGCAGCAGTTTCTGCATCTCCGCGCTCCGCGGGTCGTCCTCGCTGCGGAAGTGGCTGATGAAGACGTAGCTGCCGGACGGGATCCGGTCGACCCAGAACTTGACCAGCGCACCCGGGTCCTCGTCGTCGTTCACGTGGTGCAGGATCGCGCTGAAGATCAGCGCGACCGGCTGGTCGAAGTCGATCAGCGCCTGGGTGTCCGGGTGCTGGTAGATCTTCTCGGAGTCGCGCAGGTCGCCCTCGATCACCGTCGTGTACTCGTTCTCGGCGAGCAGTGCCCGGCCATGGCTCAGCACCACCGGGTCGATGTCGACGTACACGACCTTCGCCGTCGGCTGGTGCCCCTGCGCGACCTGGTGAACGTTGTCCGCGGTCGGCAGCCCACTGCCCAGGTCGATGAACTGCTTGACCCCGCTGCCGACGATCTCGCGGACGGCCCTGATCAGCGCACCACGGTTGTCGTACGCGATCACCCGCGAGCCCGGCAGGTCGTTGATGAACTTGTCACCGAGCGCCCGGTCGATGGCGAAGTTGTCCTTGCCACCCAGCAGATAGTCGTAGGTCCGCGCGATACTCGGCTTGTTCGGGTCGACCCCGGGGATCGATTCCTCCGGACCACCAACACCTGTCATCGCGAACTAACCTTCCGGCTCTACTGATTCTCGCTTTACTCTATGCGATCGACCGGCGACACAAACGCCGCGTCAACGATGCAACGGTGGTTCGCCGCGAACATAGGACCGGATCACGGTCGCGGCGGCGCCACGCGCCCAGTCGTCGAAGGTGTGCGACCGCAGCATCAAGGTGGCGTCACCGGCGGCACCGAAGGCGTGTTCGGCGAAGGCCTGGCGCATCCGCTCCTCGTACAGGTCGTAGTCCGCGACGCCCTCGCCGGCGATCACCACCAGCTCCGGCCCGACCAGGTTCACCATCGCGGCCAGCGCCGAACCGATCACCTCGCCCGCCCGGTCGAACGCCTCGCGGGCATGGGCGTCCCCCTCGTGCGCGAGCTGGATCGCTCCGGACAGGTCCAGCTCCGGTTGCCCGGTCGTCTCCCGGACCCGGGCCAGGATCGCGTCCGACGAGGCCACCGTCTCGACGCACCCGCGGCGGCCACAGGTACAGACGAGATCGCCCGGCGCGAGCGGCAGGTGCCCGAGCTCGCCGGAGACCCCGTGCGCGCCGGAGACCACCTCGCCGTTGATGTAGAGCCCGCAGCCGACCCCGGATCCGATCGTCACGACGGCGAACGAGTCCGCGTCGACGCCGACCCCGAACCAGTGCTCGGCCACGGTCAGCGCGCGGACGTCGTTCGACACCACCACCGGCACCTGCAGCCGCTCGCCCAGCAGCGCCGCGACCGGCACATCCCGCCAGCCCATGAACGGCGAGTCCCGGACCACTCCGTGCCGGGCGTCGACGTCACCGGAGACCGCGACGCCGATCCCGATCAGCGGACCGGCCTCGTCGTCGAGCGTCGCGATCAGCTCGTTCGCGAGGTCGGCGAGCCGGTCGATCACCGTGGTGGCGGACAGCTCCGTGAGTTGCTGGTGCCGGACCGTGCGGATCCCGGCCTCGAAGTCGGTGGTGACCCCGATCAGGTCGGTCGGTGTCACCTTCAGCCCGATCACCGAGACGCTGTTCGCGACCACCGTCAGCGGGCTCACCGGGCGTCCGATCCCGAGCTCGGCCCGGCCCTCGGCGGCGCCCGGCTGGTCCGTCACGAACCCGGCCTCGATCAGCGGCGCGACGGCCTTGGTGACGGCCGCCTGGGAGAGTCCGGTCCGGCGGGCGATCTGGACCCGCGGGATCGGGCCCTGGGTGAGGATCTTGGTCAGCACCTCGACTCCGGCCGGCGTACCGATCGGCAGCGGGCGGTCCGGGCGCTTCGACATGGGAGAAAACTACTCTGGAGTCAGTGTCGGAGAGGCCAAAGCCCACCGGATCGTGCGTGTCAGTCCACTACCGGCCACTCGAACCATGGTGCTCTCCGCCAGCGGCAGGTACGGCAGCCGCAGCGGCCAGCGGCTCCAGGAGGGCAGCAACCCGACCGCCGCCGCAGTCAACACCCCGTACGCCGGGCGCGCGGCCAGCGGCACCGGCGGATGCACCAGGATGAACCGCGCTGCCTCTCGGGCCTCCGTGGTCCCACGCAACTCAGGCCGGTACGACGCCAAGGTCTCGCGCAGCTCAGCAACTGTCGTCGGCGGATCCACAACGCCCAGTGCACGAGCCACTCGCGCAGTGTCCTCCACGTAGCCGTCCTGCTCGGCAGCGTCGAGTGGCGCAGCGCCGTACCGCTGGTGTGCTGCCAGGAAGCTGTCCACCTCGGCCACGTGCACCCACTTGAGTAGGTGCGGGTCTGAAGCCCGGTAGCGAGTCCCGTCCGGACTGGTCCCGCGGACTCGCTCGTGCACGGCCTTCACCCGGGCAATGGCTTCCTCCGCATCCTGCTCAGCGCCGTACGTCGTGATCGCCAGGAAGTAGCTGGTGCGTTGCAGCCGGCCCCAGGGGTCGCCGCGATAGCCGGAGTGTGCCGAGACCGCCGCCATCGCCAGCGGGTGCAGTGACTGCAGCAGCAGCGCTCGCAGCCCACCGGCGAACATCGAGGCGTCGCCGTGGACGCGCCGGATCGGCCGGTCCGGCGCGAACCACCTAGGACCGGGAGTGCTGTGGACCCGGTCCCGCTCGGCCCACGGGTCCGGCCCGGCAACCTTCTCCAGGATCATCCGGGCCAGACCGTCCCGTACCGGGTCCAGCATGCTCAGGGGCGAGGGGATGGCCATACAGCCAGTCTCCCCACCACTCCAAGCCTTCGATCAACGGACCACGTCCACGAACACCGGGTTCGTGTAGAGCCAGGTGTCCAGCCAGGGATCGCCGTCGGCCGGCGGGTGCTGGATCGGACCGGCCGGGTCGATGTGGCGACCCAGGTAGCCGGCCCCGTGCCGGTTGCCGTCGCTACCGCGCAGACGCACGTAGTGCGAGGCCTCGGCCCGGCCCAGCGGGATCCGCAACGAGTAGGTGCCCGTCTTGCGATGTACGTCGACCTGCTCGACTACTCGGGTGTCCGGGGCCTTCCAGCTGTCCCGGTCCTTCACCGCACCGGTCACGACGCCCCGGATCACGTCCAGGTGAGCAAGCCGCGGCAGTACGCCGTGGAAGTTCGGCCGGGTCGCACTGGTCACCGTGACGCGCAGCTCCAGCTTCTCGTTGCGGCGTACCCGCAAGCGACCGCCCAGGGTCGCCCCACGCTGCTTGGACCCAACAGGAGCCACCCGTACGTCGATGCCGTCGACCAGCTGACCGTGGTCCACCCAGACCCGTCCAGCTCGCAGTCCGGCCATCACCTCGAGGTAGCCGTACTTGGTCACGCCGACGTGAGTCCGGCTGAACTGTCCCGGCCAGAAGTCGCTCCCGGCCTGCGGCGTACCGGCGTCCGTCGGAGACGGCTTCCAGCCCAGTGAGTCGAAGTTCTGTCCGGGTGGGAACTCCCCGTCCTTCCAGGTGTCCCAGATGGTCCGGTGGTTGTCGCTGTTCGTGGTGATCGAGAAGAGCCGGCCCTCGGCGAGCAGGGAGTCCCAGAGTCCGCCTACGGTCGCAGTGGCCCAGTCGAAGCCGCCGTACGTGCGGTAGGCGTCGACCGGGTAACCAGGCCAGCTCGCATCGCTGGGATTGTTGATGTACTCGCCGCGCTGGTTGGTCGTAGTACCGCGGAAGGCGCACCAGGCCGGGTCGGCGTCGCCCTGTGAACCAGGTGCGCCCTCCATGCCGATGCAGACGCCGCTGTCGCGCCAGGCGCGGACCTCGTGCGGCGAGTCGATCCCCAGTCGCATCGGGTGGTTGGCGAACACCAGCACGTCGTCGACGAACTTGGTCCGCTTCTGCTCCGCCAGCCAGGCCAGTGCCTTCACCGCGTGCTGCTCGTTCTCCGGGGTGCTGGTTGAGCGCCCGGTGAGCTTCCCGTCGTACTCGCGCTCGAACTGCTGCAGCAGGGCCACGTTGTTCGCACCCGGTGCAACCAGGACGGTGCCGTGCTCGGCAGCCGGGATGTACCACTCGAGCCCCTGGAACACGAGCATCCGCGGGTTCTCCGCCCGCGCCTTGAGCACCTCGGCGTTCTCCGCCTGTGCACCCTTGTCCGCATGCCCGAAGTTGCTGTGCTCGGTGAAGGCCATCCAGTCCAGCCCGAACTGAGACCCACGCAACGCCAGCTGGCTGAAGTCGTACTTCGCGTCGTGGCTGTACCGGCTGTGCACATGGTGATCCCCGACGAGATACACCAACTCAGGATCTTCCCCGTACGACGTATCGCTGGTCGCCGCGGCAGTCTCCGTGCTCCCCAGTACGCCGGCAGCCGCGAACCCGGCTCCCAGCAACCCGGCCCGGCGGATCAACCCGCGCCGGGAAACCCCCTGCGGATCCAGCTCGTCCTCGGGAACGGCCGGGTCGGCCCACTCGGGCACCTGCTGCTCTGACGTCATGGCGGAACACCCTCCTTGTGCTGACAAGCAACTGTCAAGGGAGTGCATGACGCGAAGGTGTGCGCCAGATGAACAGCTCAGCGAGGGGTGAGGGCGGCCGTTTCGGTGCTGAGCAGCGAGAAGAGGACCGAGTCGCGCCAGCCGCCGTTGGTGAAGACGTGGTCGCGGAGGTGGCCCTCGTAGCTGAAGCCGAGGTTCTTGACGACCGTGATCGAGGCGGAGTTCTCCGGGCCGATCGCGGCGGTGACGCGGTGCAGGGCGAGTGGGCCGAACGCGAACCGCAGCACGGTGCGGGCCGCGTCGGTCGCATAGCCGTTGCCCCAGTGATCGGCGGCGATCATGTAGCCGAGCTTGGCCGCCTGCACCCCGCTCTCGGCGAGCCGGGCGAAGCCGATCACCCGGTCGTCGTCGGACCGGGTGATCGCCAGGCCGTAGACGGTGCGCGGCTCGACGGCGGCGCTCGCCATGCAGCCGGTCAGCATCCGCTGGGCGTCCTCGCGGGTATGGCTGTCGAACGACATCCAGGTGGTCACCCGGTCGTCACCGGTAACGGCGAGCAGATCGTCGAGGTCTTCCGGCCTGAAATCGCGCAGGCGAACAGCATCACCGGTGAGCGGGTCCATGGGCGGGACGATATTCCTCGACCGGTTTACCGCGGGTAGGTCTGCATCGGGGTCCGGGTGAACAATTCGATCTCTTCCTGCAGGTCACGCGCATCGTCGGCGCGGCCGGACTGGCGCAGCGCCTGGTGCACCCGGCGGGCCGAGTGCACGACACCGTTGATCCGGCGCTCGGTCGGCAGGCCGAGGACCGGCGCGATCGCGTCGGCCGCGCCGTCCAGTTCACCGTTCGCGATCCGGGTGATGGCCATGGCGGCGTGGCTGCCGGCGGCGTCACCGAAGGCCCACTCGGGGTGCGATTGGTCGGTGTAGGCGTCCACTGCCTGGCGGGAGTACCGCTCGGCGGTGTCGCGCTCACCTGGGAGCCACGCGAGCGCGTCGGCCGCGTAGTACAGCTGCCGGTTGCGGCCGAACGTGCACAGGCCGCCCATCTCGTCCAGGTCGTCACCCTCGACGACCGTGCCCCAGGCGTTCTCCGCGCGCTCCAGCGCGGCCCGGGTGGCGTCCGCGTTGCCGAGCGCGGCCCAGGCGCGGGCCTCGCTGACCGGGAGCCAGACGCTGGTGGTGCTGTTGGCCTGCTCGGCGTAGCCGGCGCCCAGCTGGGCGTACCGGACCGAGTCGTGCGGGTTGCCGGCCCAGTAGGAGACCAGCGACTGCAGCCCGCGGACCCAGGCGCGCAGGCCGTGGTGGTCGGCGTTGTCGGCGCACAGGAAGGCGGTCCGGGCCTGGGTCAGGGCGGCGTGCGGGTTGCCGAGGTCGTGCGACGCCTTGGCGAGCAGACCGCCGGTCACGCCACCGAGGAAGTACAGCTGCCGTAGGTGTTCCGGACGCTGCCGGCTCTCCAGCAACGCGAAGACCAGGTCCTGCGTCTCGACCAGCTGGCCGAGGATCTCCGGCAGCGGACGCTGTGGATAGGCCTTCGCGACGTGTCTCACGTCGTCGTACACCTGTTCCATGGCCTCGCTTCCGAGACCGGTCTGGGCCGCGAGGGCGAACGCCCGCGCACGGCTGGCAGCCATGTCGAGTACCTCCATCTCATTACCTGTCGTGATCCGTCCACCCGTTGCAGCCACCGGCACCACCTGGGCGGCCTGCTCGGGGACGTACGGAGCGAGGAGTTCCTCGACCGGCTTGCCGAACATGCGTTGCAGGGTGCGCCGGGTCTGTGGAGTGGTCCCTGCCCGCTCGCCCGATGCGAGGCGCCGCAGGTGCCGCTCGGTGATGGTTCCACCCAGCTCGACGAACTCGGCGACGATCTCGGAGTAGGTCTGGTTCCGGCGCTGGATCAAGTGCGCCAGGACCGTCTTTGGCGTATACCTACCCGCCATCGTTCCTCCCGTTCACGTCAGATCAGACGTTGTCTCGACTGAATGCCCCACGACAAGGTGCAGATCGGCTTTGTCCGCCAGAGGTCCGGGAGAGGTCCGGCAAAGGTCCGGTCCAGGTCCTAGAGCGGTCACGGTCGGTCTGTGCACCATTACTGCCATGACAACCAGTAAGTCCAACTGGTTGCAAGGCCTGAGAGTTACGGGGTGAGAAAGTAGTGGCAATCGCGGAGATGACGTCGAGGCAACAGCGCCGCCGGGTGCGGGTCTGGTTCGGCGAGCACGTGATCGCACAGTACGTCGCCGAAGCACCGCTGGCGGCCCGCTACGAGCAGGCGATGCGGCGGCGTTTTGCCGGCCTCCGCGTCACCAACGACATCCTCGGGCCGCAGGAACACGCGGACATCTGAGCCCGCCAGGTCCTCCTCAGACCTGGCAGACGCTCCTGGGGTCTCCTCACGTCCAGGAGTGGTACCGAAAGGAAGGTCCGGGGGCACTCCTCAGCCCCCGGACGAAACCCGAGGTGCGGTCCGGAGCTCTCCTCAGCTCCGGGCCGCACCGCCCACCAGCCCGGCTGGGCTTGCGGTTCGAGTCCCTGTATCACCGCAGCCCAGCCGTTCCAACCACCTCCTGGCCGACACCTCGGGCCGGGCGGGGCCAGTGCCTCCTGACACCTCACCAGGAGGCGCCCTCGAGGTGGCCGACTCCGCTGTGTGACCACCGCGCCTGGGTGGTCACACAGCGGAGTTATTTGTGTCCAGGTTGGCGGCCATCCGCCGCAGCACGTCGATGGTCTGCAGGTACTCTGCGTCGACGATGCCGTTGGTCACCCGGCGGCGCTGGACCTGCACCTTCTCGGTCAGCTGCTCGTGCGCGAGCGCTCCGGCCGGCGTCAGCCGCTCGCCGTCGAGCCAGCCGCGCGCGGTCAGCGGGGCTGTCAACGATGCCAGCTCGGCCGGATCGCCGGACAGGAACGGCGCCAGCGCGACGGCGAACGGCTCCGCCCGGTGAGCCGCGTTGAGGAGCTGCCACTGGCGCCGGTCCAGCCCGTCCGCCGCGAGGGTCTGCTCGAACGACACTTCCAGCAACCGGTCGACTTCCTTCAGCCACCACCCGATAGGCTTGTTGTCATCTGACATATACATGTCAACGAGCATATACCTGGAGGGGCTCATGGTCGACCCGGTTGCAGCGGTCGAGACGGCGATGGTCGCCATCCGCCGGCGCCAGATGCTGCGGTTCTTCGCCCGGCAGGCCGGCGTCCAGGACGACTCCGGTCAGCAGGTGATCGACGCGATCGAGGCGGCGGGCGACGAGCCGATCGGCGTGAACGGCGTCGCCGAGGCGATCGGCGTCGACCAGCCAAGGGCCAGCAAGCTGGTCGCGACTGCGGTCGGCGCGGGTCTGGTGCGCCGCGAGGCCGACCAGCTGGACGGTCGCCGGACCAATCTCGTCCTGACGGACGCGGGCCGCGAGCGGCTGGAGCGGGTGCACACCTTCCGCCGCCGCAAGTTCGCCACGGCGATGGACGACTGGTCCGAGACCGAGCGGGAGACCTTCGCCGTCCTGCTGACCCGGTTCGTCGCGGGCCTCGATCAGAAGTAGGTCACGTAGACGGCAAAGGGCGCGTCGGGATGGACGCCTGGCCGGCCTTCGATCAGGCCGTCGGTCTGGATCTCGCCCGCGTACTTCATGCCGAGCCGCTCCATCACAGCGCGCGAGGCCAGGTTGTGCCGCTCGGTGAACGCCATCACTGACCGTGCGCCCAGCGTTTCGGACGCATAGGTCAGCCCGGCCTGGCCGAGCTCGGTCGCCAACCCTTCGCCGCGAGCAGAGCTCAGCAACGCCCAGCCAAGTTCAAGCCGGTACTCCGCCCAGCGGCCGCCGTCGTCGAGCACTGCCGAGATCTTCGCGACGCCTTCGCTGCCGGCGGTCATCCGCTCTATCCCACCGCGACCGACCAGCGACCCGTCCGACCGCCGGTACGCGATCCACTTGCTCGTCCCGTTCGCTTCCCAGCGCTGCTGAAAGGAGGCTGCCTGCCGCGCAGCCTCCTCCGACGACCAGGCGCCGTCATACCAGAAAGCCACCGATGGATCCGCGTGCAGCCGCTCCAGGTCCGCCGCATGTCCGGGGAGGACCTCATCGGGTCCAGTGATCGGGACCAGCATCAACCGCTCGGTGAACCGGGTCCGGACGGCGTGCGCCACGATGTCGCGCAGCCGCCGGTCCCCGTCGGCCCGGTTCACCATCAGCAGGTCGAGATCGTCCGGTCCGACCCAGGCACTCGCGTCGTGCTTACCGGCTTCGAGCAGCGGCCGCTCGAGGTCTCCGTCGACGGTGACGAGGTAGTCCACCTCACGGCGTACGCGGCCTTCGTAGGTCCACTCCCAGTCGGCGACGGTCGCGTCGATCGACCGGACCTGCCACCCGGTCTCCTCCTCGACCTCCCTTGCCAGCGCCTGCTCCGGAGTCTCACCAGCCTCGACGTGCCCGCCGACGATGTCCCAGATACCCGGCAACAACCGCCGCTCCTCAGTACGCCGCTGCACGTACACCCGCTGCTGGTCGTCACGGATCAAGGCACCGACACAATCCACTGCACGCATACGGACATGCTCGCACCGCCGCCCTGGCGAGCAGGAAGCAATTTAAGAGGGCTGGCAGACTCCTTGTATGCGTCTGGATCGGGCAGTGCTCTTCAAGTTGGCAACGAACGAACGACTCGAACAGCTGGTCAAGGGCGTGCCCGGCGGTGAAGAGAACGCCTGGCGAGCCGCCTCTCGCTACGTAGCCGGCCGAACCCGCGACGAAGCACTGAAGGTCGCCGATCAACAGCTGGCCCTCGGGCACGGCATCAGCGTCGACCTGTTCGGTGAGATGTCCACCGACCCTGCAGACGCCGCCCGGGTGGTCGACGAGTATCTGGAGCTGGCCAAGCTCCTCCCACAGCCACCGGCCGATGTCTGGTTGTCGCTGGATCTCTCGCACCTCGCCCTGGACGTCGACCCGAAGGGCGCGGCCGACCTGGTTGCCAAAATTGTCGAGGCGCTTCCAGCAGGTAGAAGGCTCCAACTCGGTGCCGAGGACCTCGTCCGGACCGACAAGGTCCTGCAGTGCGTTCTGGACGTAGCCGCCCGCGGACTCAAGGACCGCCTCGGCGCCACCGTCCAGGCCAACCTCCGACGATCTCCGGAAGACATCGACGCGCTCACCGAAGCCGGAGTACAAGTGCGGCTCGTCAAGGGCGCGTATGTCGAAAAGACGGGCGCACACCCGTACGGCGAAGCGACGGACATCGCCTACCTCCAGCTGGCCCATCGACTGGCCGCTGCCGAAGCCAACTGGTCCCTGGCAACGCACGACGCCCGTCTGAGAGAAGCAGTGCTGCTCAGCATCGGCACTGTCCCCATGGAGCAACTACTGGGCATCCGGCCTGACGAGCTGGCTCGCCTGCGCGACAAGGGCATCCCCACTCGGGTCTACATCCCCTACGGCCCAGCCTGGTTCCGCTACTGGCTCCGCCGCGTCGCCGAGTCCCGAGGCGCTTAGCCGCGAGGCTGCTCGGCTACGCGGTTCGGCATGAAGACCACGGCGATCACCAGCAGGACAGCGGCGGCCGCGGCTCCGTAGTACACGTCGTGAATCGCAGGCGCGAGCACGTTGCCCGGCAGCTTCTGCAGGTCGCCGTGGTCGGAGCCGAGCTTCCTCGCGACCACACCGTTCGCGACCGCGCCGAAGATGGCGACTCCGACAGCGCTACCGACCGACCGGGCGAACATGTTGGCCCCGGTCACCACACCCCGGCTGTGCCAGTCGACCGACGACTGCGCCGCGACCACAGCAGGCGACGCGGTGAAGCCCAGCCCGACGCCGATCACGAAGCAGGCCAGCGCGAGGTAGAGCACCGCGCTGCTCGAAGTCACGGTGAGCAGCAGACCAGCGCCAATCACGACGATCGCCGCACCGAGCAGCATCGTCGTGCGGTACCCGACCCGCAGGTAGATCCGCCCCGCCAGCGACGCAGCGATCGGCCACCCGATCGTCATCGCCGCCAGCGCGAAGCCCGCGACCAGCGCCGACGTACCGAGCACCCCCTGCGCGTACAGCGGCACGTACGTCGACAGCCCGATCATCAGTACGCCGACCAGCAGCGCCGACGAGTTCGCCGAGTTCAGCACCCGCTGACCCAGCACCCACAGCGGAAGCACCGGCTCCGGCGCACGCCTCTCGACAAAGACGAAAGCGGTCAGCAGCAATGCGGAGACAGCCAGGATCGCGATGCTGGTGACCGAATCCCACGACCACATCACGCCACCCTCGAGCAGTCCGAGCAACAGCAGCGAACCACCGACCGCGAGCAGGATCGTCCCCGCGTAGTCGATCTGGTGCTTGGTCGGCGCCGCCACGTTCTCCTGGAAGCGACGCAGCAGCACCCAGGCCGCAGCAAGGCCCAGCGGGATGTTCACGAAGAAGATCCAGCGCCAGGAGATGTAGTCGGAGAACACCCCGCCCAGCGTCGGTCCGACGAACGAGGCGATCCCCCAGACGCTGGCGATGTAGCCCTGCACCTTGGCCCGCTCGGCGACGCTGTAGATGTCGCCGACGATCGTCATCCCGATCGGCTGGATCGCACCGGCGCCGAGACCCTGGACCAGCCGGAACGCGATCAGTGCCGGCATGCTCCAGGCGAACCCGCAGAGAATCGAGCCGAGCACGAACAGCCCGACGCCGAGCATCATGATCGGCTTGCGGCCGCGCTGGTCCGCGAGCTTCCCGTAGATCGGCACCGAGACGGCCTGCGCCAGCAGATAGATCGAGAACAGCCACGGGAACTGGCTGAACCCACCGAGGTCCTCGACCACCGACGGCACCGCCGTGGCCAGGATGGTCGCGTCGATCGCGACCAGGCCGATGCTCAGCATGACGGCGAGCAGGATCGGCCCGCGCTCCGACCGCAGCCCCACCCCGGAGGTGTCGATCCGCTCAGTAGAAGTCATGACCTAAAGCAACCTACGTGACTGGTCAGCGATTCCCCAGGCTCAGTCCAACCAGCGGTCCGTGCTCAGGCCCGGGTGAGTCGGGCCAGCATGTGGTCGATGACCGCGAGGTGTTCGGTCGGTGGGCTGAACAGGATGACCTCGGCGTCCTTCTCGACCCGGACGGTGTGGCCCTCCGGCCAGTGGAACACGTCGCCGCCGACACAGGTGTCGGTCGAGTCGTCCGCATAGGTCACGACGAGCTGACCGCCGATGACATAACCCCAGTGCGGCGCCTGGCAGAGATCGCCCTCGAGGCCGACCAGCAGCGGGGTGATATCGGTTCCGGCCCCGAGGCTGAAGTACTCCGCACCGAGCGGTCCGGTAGCGCTTCCGAAACCGGAGATCTGCCGGGCCGTAGCTCCGGGCACCACCATCCGTACGGGGATGTCTTCCTTGGCGAGTCGCATGATTCCTCCTTGGCAGGGTTCGAGCTTCCATCCAGGAGGCGTGACAACCGGCTGTCACATTGTGACAATGCCCGGTATGACCGCAGGCGATGGCGCGTTCCGCGACCGAGCCGATGCGGCCTATGCCGATGGGTCCTTCGAGGCGGCCATCTCGACGTGGGAAGAGTTGTTCGATCTGCAGCTGGCCGAGGGACGTTACGGTGACGCAGCGCAGACCGCCGCCACCATCGCCCTCTACCTGCTCTGCGACACCGGACTGATGGCAGCGGTCCGGGGCTGGGTACGCCGGGCCGAGCGGCTGCTCGCGGACGACGACGAGAATCCTGCGCGCGCGGTCCTGGCCATGGTCGGCACGTACGAGCGGTTCTTGTGCGGTGACGAAGGCCGGGCCCGGGAGCTCGCCCAGGAAGCGATCCGGCTCGGGAAGCAGCTCGGTGTCCCGGCTGCCGCGATCGCCGGCCGGGTGGCGACGGCCCGGCTGACGATCGCCGACGGCAGGATCGACGAAGGCGTCGCCGCGCTGGACGACATCGCGGTCGAGCTGAGCACCGGCGAGGTGGACCCGCTCGCCAGTGGGATCGCCTTCTGCGAGATCGTCTGCGCGGTCAACGGGCTGGGACTGCACGATCGGGCTCGCGAGTGGACCGACATGATGGAGCGCTGGCGCCAGGGGCACGGCTTCGGTGCGTTCATCGGCCGGTGCCGGGTTCATCGCGCGGAGCTGCTGCGCATCTCGGGCCCCATCGCGGCAGCCGAGGACGAGGCGCTGCGCGCCTGCGAGGAGCTCAGGCCATGGATGCGGCGCGAGTACGGCTGGCCGCTCGCCGAGCTCGGCACCATCCGGCTTCGGCGCGGCGACCTGGCCGGCGCCGAGGAATGCTTCGTGGCCGCGCACCAGCACGGCTGGTCGCCGCATCCCGGGCTCGCGCTGCTCAGGATGGCGCAGGGGGACACCGCGGCGGCCGCCGAGCTCATCGGCGATGCGATCGCCCACCCCTCGACGGCGCCGTCGAAGGAGCAGCCGCCGTTCGGCGACCTCCGGCTGGCGCCACTCCTGGACGCACAGGCGCAGATCGCCGACGAGGCGGGTGACGTGGCGACGGTCCGTCGAGCCGCCGACGCTCTGACCGACATCGCGTCGCGCTACCCCAGCATGGCTCTGCAAGCCGCTGCGGCGGCCGCCACAGCAAGGGCGTTGCAGCTGGAAGGCGACCGGGACACGGCGATCGGGATGGCTGCCGACGCAGCTCGACTGTGGGCCGACCTCGATGCGCCGTTCGAACTGGCGATGTCCCGGATCGTCCTCGGTCGAGCTCACGAGGCCCAGGGCCATGCGGATGTGGCGAGGATGGAGTGGCGGGCTGCGCGCGACGGGCTGACAGCGTTCGGAGCCACGTTCTGGGCCGATCGGGTGCCTCCCGCCGCCGTCAGCCGAGGGGTCTCTCGCGCGGGACTGGAGGCCGCCTACACCCGCCGCGGGGCGGACTACCTCATCACGGTCGGCGAAATCGAGCTGGTCCTGCCCGACCTGGTGGGCCTGGCGTATCTTGCCCGGCTCCTCGAAGATCCGGGCCGGGAGTTCCACGCCCTCGACCTGGTCGCCGTGTCGAACGGGACGTTGCCGGCCAGGCCGGGGGAACGCGGTCTCGAGGTGCTGGACGAGCAGGCCATCGCGGCCTATCGCCGTCGACTGTCCGAGATCGAGGAAGACCTGGACGAAGCGCGTGAGTTCAACGACCTCGGACGGGTCGCGCTCGCCGAGAGCGATCGCGACTTCATCGTCGCGCAGCTGTCAGGTGCCTTGGGGCTGGCCGGCCGCCGACGGACGTCCGGAGGCTCCACTGAACGCGCGAGAACGGCGGTCACCCGGTCGCTTCGCTACGCGATCGCGCGGGTCGACAGCCGGCAGCCCGAGCTCGGACGCCACTTCTCGCAGGCCGTTCGTACCGGTGTCTACTGCAGCTACCAACCCGACCCGCTGGCGCCGATCCGCTGGCTCGTCAGTCGCTCGTAAGCCGATCAGCGCAGAGCCAAGCCTGATCCAAGATATGCGCCCATTGCCGTACTACGCCCTCTCGGCGGGCCGAGTCGTCAGTGAGCAGGTCGGCGAGCCCCAAGCCCCGAGACATGTCCAGCACTCCCTGCACGGTCTCCCGGACACCAGGAGTCCGCTCGCTCACATCGAGGACCTCCAACAGCGCGCGGTGCGCCTGCCGGCCAACATGCGCCTCGAGCCGCACGATCTGCTGCCGCAGCGGCTCCTCGGTCGACGCAGCAACCCACAAGTGCAACGCAGCACGGAACAGCGGACCCGTGTAGACATCCGCGAGCATCCCGACGATCGCCTCGGTCCGCCCGGAGCCACTAGGCAGCCGTGATGCCTGCTCACGGATCTCCATCAGCCGCACCTCGGTCATGTACTCCACCGCAGCCGCGAACAGATCAGCTCGCGTCGGGAAGTGATGCTGCGCCGCCCCACGAGACACCCCCGCCCGGGCGGCCACCACCGCAACAGTGGTCGCCGCGTAGCCCACCTCGGCCAGCGACTCCACCGAGGCGACCAGCAGCTTCTGCCTGGTCGCCCGGCTCCGGTCCTGCTGCGGCTCGCGCAGTGCCTCGGTCACAGGAAGATGTCCATCGACAGGTCATCATCGGACGCCGCCAGCCGATACCCCGACAGATCCGTGACTCCGACCGACGCCAGCACTTCGTCATCGATCAGGAATTTCCCAGTGCGCCGACCAGTCAGTACGACGTACGCCGCGTCCGCCACGATCTCCGGCGTCCGCGACCGAGCCGTCGCCGCTTCGCCACCGAGCATGAGCATCGTCCGGCCGGCCAGAGGTCCTTCACTCACGTGCCGCCTCCCGTGCTCGCAGCTCGCGCCGCAGGATCTTGCCCGAAGCGGCCTTCGGGACGGCATCGATGAACTCGACCTGCCGGACCTTCTTGTACGGCGCGACCCGCTCGGCGACGTAGTCCATCACGTCCTCGGCGGTCAGCTCGACGCCCGGCATCACCACCACGAACGCCTTCGGGATCTCGTTGCCGTCGGCCTGTACGCCGATCACCGCGGCGTCCGCGATCCGGTCGTCGGTGAGCAGCACGGCCTCCAGCTCGGCCGGCGGCACCTGGTACCCGTGGTACTTGATCAGCTCCTTCACCCGGTCCACGACGTACAGGAACCCACGCTCGTCGACCCGGCCGATGTCGCCGGTGTGCAGCCAGCCCTCGGGGTCGATGGTCGCGTCGGTCTCCGCCGGCCGGCCGAGATACCCCTTCATCACCTGCGGCCCACGGATCCAGATCTCACCGGGATCACCCTCGCCGACGTCGTTGCCATCGGCACCGACCAGGCGCATCTCGGTCGACGGGAACAGCTTGCCCACGGCACCGGCCGGCGGATCGAGCTCGTCCTGCGGTACGGCGTGCGTCCCGGGCGACAGCTCGGTCATCCCATAACACTGCAGTACTGCGTGCAGGCCGAGCCGTTTCGCGCAGGCGTCGGCCAGGTCGCCGTCGAGCGGAGCAGCCGCCGACGTCAGATGCTTCAGCGCCGACAGGTCGAACCCATCCACCGCCGGGTGCTTCGCCAACCCCAGCACTACGGGCGGAGCCACGAACGCCCGGGTGATCTTCTGCTCCGCCAGCGTGCTGAGGAACTGCTGCAGGTCGAACTTCGGCAACACCACCACGGTCGCGCCCAGCCGGAACGGCAGGTTCATCAGCACGGCCTGGCCGTAGATGTGGAAGAACGGCAGGATCGCGATGATCCGCTCGTTCTCGCCCATCTCGAAGGTCGCCTCGGCCTGCAAGAGGTTCGTCGCGATGTTCTGGTGGGTCAGCATCACGCCTTTGGCGATGCCGGTCGTGCCGCTCGAGTACGGCAGCACGGCGACGTCCTCGGCGGGGTCGATCTCGACCACCGGCTCCGGCGCGGTCGACGCGAGCAGCTCCGTCACCGAGCGGTACCCCTCCGCCTGGTCGCAGACGAAGATCTGCTCGACGTCGGTGCCTTCGCTCCCCGCGGTCGCGACCGGGAGGAAGAGCGAGATGGTCACCAGCAGGCGGGCCTTGGAGTCGACCAACTGCTTGCGCAGCTCGTCGGCTGTGTAGAGCGCGTTGACGGTCGTCACCGTGGCGCCTGCGCGGGTGGCGGCGTAGAAGATGACCGGATAGAGGATGGTGTTCGGGCTGTGCAGCGCGATCACGTCGCCGTGCTTGATCCCCAGCTCGGCGAAGCCCGCTGCCATCCGCCGGGTCATCTGATCGAGCTGTGCGTAGCTGATCTCCTTGCCGCTGACGCCGTCGACCAGCGCCGGCCGGTCGCCGTACTCCTGAGCCCGACCGAGGACGGCCTCGTGCAACGGCACGTTGAGTACCTCGACCGGCGGGAACTGACTGAGAATGACCATTGGCGGCAGGTCCTTTCAGATAGCTGGGAGGATGATTGGACCCGACTCAGTAGGACTTGGGTAGACCGAGCGAGTGCTGGGCGACGAAGTTGAGGATCATCTCCCGGCTGACCGGGGCGATCCGGCTGGCGCGGGCCGCGGCGACCAAGGAGGCGACGCCGTACTCGACCGTCATGCCGTTGCCGCCGAGCGACTGCACCGCCTGGTCCGTCGCGCGGACGGCGACCTCGCCGGCGGCGTACTTGGCCATGTTCGCGGCTTCACCGGCGCCGAGATCGTCGCCCGCGTCGTACAGCGCGGCCGCCTTCTGCATCATCAGCCGGGTGAGCTCCAGCTCGATCTTCAGCTGGGCCAGCGGATGGGCGATTCCCTGATGGGCGCCGATCGGGGTCTTCCAGACCTGGCGTTCCTTGACGTAGGCAACGGCCTTGTCCAGCGCGTGCCGGGCGATCCCGATCGCGAACGCCGACGCCATGATCCGCTCCGGGTTCAGCCCTGCGAACAGTTGCATGAGTGCCGCGTCCTCGGAGCCGACCAGCGCCTCGGCGGGCAGTTGGACATCGTCGAGGAACAGCGAGAACTGCTTGTCCGGGCTGATCAGGTCCATCTCGATCTTGGTGAACTCGACCCCGGGCGCATCCGTCGGCACGATGAACAGGGCCGGCTTCAGCTTGCCCGTCTTGGCGTCCTCGGTCCGGCCGACCACCAGCACGGCCTGGGCGACGTCGAGCCCGGAGATGTAGACCTTGCGTCCCGAGAGCGACCAGCCGTCCGCCGTACGCCGGGCGGTGGTCGTGATGTTGTGCGAGTTCGACCCCGCGTCCGGTTCGGTGATCGCGAAGGCCATCGTGGTCGAGCCGTCCGCGATCCCCGGCAGCCAGCGCTGCTTCTGCGCGTCGGTGCCGAACCGGGTGATCACCGTGCCGCAGATCGACGGCGAGACGACCATCATCAGCAGCGGGCACCCGGCCGCGCCGAGCTCCTCCAGCACGATGGACAGGTCGCCCATCCCGCCGCCCCCGCCGCCGTACTCCTCCGGCAGGTTGACGCCGAGATACCCCAGCTTGCCCGCCTCGAGCCAGAGCTCGGTGGTGTGCCCGCCGGACCGCGCCCGCTCGGTGAACCAGGCATACCCGTACTTCTTCCCGAGCTCCCCCACCGCCGCCCGCAGCGCGCGACGCTCCTCACTCTCGACGAAGCTCATACGTCCTCCTCCACTCGTACTACTGCGGGATCCGCCCCGCCGGCCACGATGTCTCGTACTACGGGGTCCGCCGCGCCGGCCACGATGTCTTGTCCTGCGGGGTCCTGCTCGGCGACGACGGCCAGGACGGCGCCGACCTCGACCTGTTGCCCCGGTGCGACTCCGAGCTCTGCGACTACTCCATCCGCGGGGGCGGAGATGGTGTGCTCCATCTTCATCGCCTCCAGCCAGAGCAGCGGCTGCCCTTGTGTCACCTGATCGCCGACCGCGACACCAACCCGGATCACCGTGCCCGGCATCGGCGCGAGCAACGACCCCGCGGCCACCTGCTGCGACGGATCAGGGAACCGCTCGACCGCGGTCAGCGCCACCGACCCCAACGCCGAATCCACACAAACCAGCCCGCCGTACGCCGCAACGTCGAACCGCCGCCGAACCCCACCAACCTCCAGCACCACCCGATCCGGCGAGGCCTCGACCAACGCCACCTCGCCGTCCACCACCAACCCGTCGCGCGCCAGCCGATAAGACACCTCGTACGACGATTCCCCCACCACAAACGTCTTCCGCTGCGGCTGCGACGCCAAATTCCGCCACCCACTAGGCAACCGCCCCTGCACCGTCGCCGCACTCCGCCGCCCAGCCGCATCCCCCAACGCAGCCGCCAACGCGGACAACTCCTCAACCGCCTTATCCGGCAGCACCTTGAACCCGTGCTTCTGGAGGAACGCCGTATCGGTATCCCCCTCAAGAAACGCTTGATGCCGCAAGATCCGCACCAACAAGTCCCGATTAGTCCGCACCCCATGAATCTCAGCCCGCTCCAACGCAGCAGCCAGCCGAGCCGCAGCCACCTCCCGAGTAGCCCCCCAAACAATCACCTTGCCAAGCATCGCGTCGTAGTACGGCGAAACCTCGCTACCGCTCTCGACCCCCGAGTCGACCTCGGATCCAGGCGGCGTACCTCCGCGCGGTCCGCCAGGTCCGAAGCGTGGTACCTCGGAAGCGCGAAGCGGTGGAGGGTGCCGGTTTGGGGTTGCCAGTCGTGGGCGGGATCTTCGGCGTACAGGCGGACCTCGATCGAGTGGCCAACTGCAGCAGGGGGTTCAGCAGGGAGCTCTGCACCACGGGCGATCTCGAATTGCCAAGCGACTAGGTCCAGCCCGGTGACCGACTCCGTGACGGGGTGCTCGACCTGGAGGCGGGTGTTCATCTCCAGGAAGTAGAAGCGGCCGTTGTCGTCGGCAAGGAACTCGACCGTCCCCGCCCCGACGTAGCCGATCGCCGCAGCAGCCTTCCGAGCCGCCTCGAACAACTCATCCCGCATAGCAGGCAACCGTTCGACCAACGGCGACGGCGCCTCCTCGACGACCTTCTGATGCCGCCGCTGGATCGAGCACTCCCGCTCGCCAACCGCCCAGATCGTCCCGTGCTGATCCGCCAGCACCTGCACCTCGATATGCCGCCCAGTCGCCAGATACGGCTCGCAGAACACCGTCCCGTCGCCAAACGCCGACAACGCCTCAGCCGACGCCGCCTTGATCTCCGACGCGAGATCCTCGAGATACTCGACCACCCGCATCCCGCGCCCGCCACCACCCGCTGACGCCTTCACCAACACCGGAAGATCGTCCTCGGTCACCTCATCAGGCACCAACTGCGACAACACCGGTACGCCGGCCGCCGCCATCAGCTTCTTCGACTCGATCTTCGAGCCCATCGTCTCGATCGCCGCAGCTGGCGGTCCGATCCACGCCAGCCCCGCCGCCTCGACCGCCCGCGCAAACCCGGCGTTCTCCGACAAGAACCCATACCCGGGATGGACCGCGTCAGCACCCGCCTTCAACGCAGCCTCGACCAGCAGCTCACCACGCAGATACGTCTCACCAGGCGCAGTCCCCGGCAGATGCACCGCCGCATCCGCCTCCCCGACGTACGGCGCCGAAGCATCCGCCGTCGAATGCACCGCAACACAGGACATCCCAAGGTCCCGCGCAGTCCGGAACACCCGCCGCGCGATCTCCCCCCGGTTCGCCACCAGGACAGAGGTGATCGACGGAGTGGACCAGAGCTTCAACTCGGACGTATACGAGGACATCGCCATCACATCCTGAAGACGCCGAAGTTGGCGCCGTCGAAGTCGGTCCCCTTGACGGGAGCAGAGTGGATCGCGGACAAGCAGCAGCCCGAGCACGGTCCGGGTGTCGCGCGGGTCGATCACGCCGTCGTCGTACAGGCGTCCGGACAGGAACATCGGCAGCGACTCCGCCTCGATCTGCCCCTCCACATAAGCCCGCATCTTGGCGTCGCCGTCCTCGTCGTACGGCTGGTTCTTCGCCGCAGCAGCAGCACGCGCCACGATCGACAGCACCCCGGCCAACTGCTGCGGCCCCATCACCGCAGACTTCGCCGACGGCCACGCGAACAGGAACCGTGGATCGAACGCCCGCCCACACATCCCGTAGTGCCCGGCCCCGTACGACGCCCCCATCAGGATCGACACGTGCGGCACCCGCGAGTTCGAGACCGCGTTGATCATCTGCGCCCCGTGCTTGATGATCCCGCCCTGCTCGTACTCCTGCCCGACCATGTAGCCCGGTCGTGTTGTGCAGGAACACCAACGGCACCGACGCACGATTCGCCAGCTGGATGAACTGCGCCGCCTTCTGCGCCTCCTCGCTGAACAGCACCCCGCGCGCGTTCGCCAGGATCCCGACCGGATACCCGTGGATCGACGCCCACCCGGTCGCCAGCGATCCGCCGTACAGCGGCTTGAACTCGTCGAACACCGACCCGTCCACCACCCGGGCGATCACGTCCCGCGGATCGAACGGGATCTTCAGATCACCCGGCACGATCCCGAGCAACTCGTCGGCGTCGAACAACGGCTCCTCGTACTGCGTGGCAGGTGGCGGCCCGAGCTTCTTCCAGTTCAGCCGCGAAACGATCTGCCGGCCGAGCCGGATCGCATCCCGCTCGTCGACGGCGAAGTAGTCCGCCAGCCCCGAAGTACGGGCGTGCATGGAGGCGCCGCCGAGCGACTCGTCATCCGCATCCTCGCCGGTCGCCATCTTCACCAGCGGCGGTCCGGCCAGGAACACCTTCGCGCCGCCGTCGACCATCACCACGTAGTCGCTCATGCCCGGGATGTACGCGCCGCCCGCGGTCGAGTTGCCGAACACCAGCGCGATCGTCGGAATCCCCTCGGCCGACAGCCGGGTGAGATTCCGGAACATCGCGCCACCCGGGATGAAGATCTCCTTCTGGGTGGGCAGATCCGCGCCACCCGACTCGACGAGACTGATCACCGGCAGCCGATTCGCCCGCGCGATCTCGTCCGCCCGCAAGGCCTTCCGCAAGGTCCAAGGATTGCTCGCGCCACCCTTGACGGTCGGATCGTTCGCCGTGATCAGGCACTCGACGCCTTCCACCACGCCGATCCCCGTCACCAGGCTCGCCCCGACCGTGAAGTCGCTACCCCAGCCGGCCAGCGGCGACAGCTCCAGGAACGCGGTGTCCGGATCGAGCAACAACTCGATCCGCTCCCGCGCCAGCAACTTCCCCCGCTTGTGATGCCGCTCGACGTACTTCTCCCCGCCGCCCGCCAGCGCCTTGGCATGCTCAACCTCAAGCGCCGCCAGCTTCTCGAGCATTGCCACTCGGTTGTCGCTCATGCGGTGTATCCCAATCGCTTGGCTGCCAAAGCAGTCATGATCTCGGTGGTGCCGCCGCCGATGGCGAGGATCTTCTGGTCGCGGTACTGGCGCTCGACCTCGGCCTCGCGCATGTACCCGAGCCCGCCGTGCAACTGCAGCGCCTGGTCGCACACCCACGCACCCGCCTCGACCGCCGTGTTCTTCGCAAAGCTGACCTCCGCGAACACGTCCTCCCCGGCGATCGACCGCCGCGCGATCTCGTGCACGTAGACCCGCGCAATATCGACCCGCCGCGCCATCTCGGTCAGCGTGTGCTGCACGGTCTGCCGCGAGATCAACGGCCGCCCGAACGTCTCCCGCGCCCGGCACCACTCCACCGTCAAATCCAGCGCCCGCTGCGCCCCGGCATAAGCCTGTACTGCGAGCGTCAACCGTTCCGCGACGAAATTCTGCGCCAGCTGGACGAACCCGGTTCCCGGCTCACCGACGAGGTTCGCGACCGGAACCCGCACCTCGGTGAACGACAACTCGGCCGTGTCAGAAGCGCGCCAACCCATCTTCTCCAGCTTGCGCGACACCTCGAACCCCGGCGAATCGCTCTCGATCACCAGCAACGAGATCCCGTGCGCACCCGGCCCGTCCGTGCGCACCGCAGTGGTGACGAAATCGGCCCGTACGCCGGAGGTGATGTAGGTCTTGGCCCCGTTGACGACGAAGTGGTCGCCGTCGCGACGGGCCGTAGTACGGAGGGAGGCGACGTCCGATCCACCGTCGGGTTCGGTGATCGCCAGCGAACCGATCAGCGTCCCCTCCAGCGTCGGCCGGGCCCAGCGGTCGATCTGCTCTTGGTTGCCTGCAGCAATGATGTGCGGCAGCGCGATCCCGCAGGTCAGCAGGGACGCGACCAGTCCGCCGGACCCACCGGCGTAGTGGATCTCCTCGGTCACGGCGATCGCGTCCAGCAGCGAACCGCCGCCGCCACCTGCCGATTCGGGGAAGGCGACACCGAGCAGCCCCAGATCGCCCGCCTTCTTGTGCAGCTCGCGCGGCAGTTCGCCGTCGCGCTCCCACTGGTCCAGATCCGGCAGCACCTCGCGCTCGACGAACCGCCGTACGGTCTCGCGTAGCGCCTTCTCCTCAGCGCTCACAGCAACACCTCCGGGATGTCGAGGTAGCGCGAACGCAGCCATTCGCCGACGGCCTTCGCCTGCGGATCGAACCGCGCCTGCGACGCGACGCCCTCGCCCAGCAGCCCTTCGACCACGAAGTTCAGCGCCCACAGATTCGGCAACACATGCCGCGTCACCTTGAGAACAGCGGTCTCGGGCAGCAGCTCCTGGAACTTCTCGACCGTCAACGTGTGCGCCAGCCAGCGCCACGCCATCTCGCTCCGCACCCAGACCCCGACGTTCGCATCCCCGCCTTTGTCCCCGCTTCGCGCACCGGCGATCCGCCCCAGCGGCACCTCGCGCGTCAACGAACGCGCGGGCCGCCCGGCCGCGACGAGCTGCGGCAATGGCATCGGCAGGTCCGCACCCTCTGCGGGCGCCAGCTCCAAGGTCTGCTCGGACGGCCGGATCGTCTTGCGCGTGCCGTCCGGCATGACCGCGACATGCTCGACCTCCGAGGCATCGACGTACCCGGCCGTGAAGACGCCGTACGGCGAGGCGTCCTCGGGCGGCGCCGTGACATGGAAGCCCGGGTAGCTCGACAACGCCAGCTCGATCGCGGCACTGGAGAACCCGCGGCCGACCACTTTCGGATCAGGGTCCTTCACCGTGCACCGGAGCAGCACACTCGCCAGCTCCTCGCTGTCCGCGTTCGCCTGCTCGGTCCACGCCACCGACCACTTCAGCTCGGCCGGCTTGCGGCGCATCCCCCGCTCGAGCTGCCGCTGCACCAGCTCCGCCTTCGCCTCCAACTCGAGCCCGGTCAGCACGAAGTCCACCTGATTCCGGAACCCGCCGACGCTGTTCAACGACACCTTGTACGTCGGGGGAGGTGGCTCGCCCTCGACGCCGCGGATCCGGACCCGGTCGGGCTCGTCGGAGCTCAGCTGGATCGAATCCATCCGCGCGGTGGCATCCGGCCCGGCGTACCGGGCTCCGGTGATCTCGTAGAGCAGTTGCGCCTTGACCGTGTCGATCGTGACCGCGCCGCCGGTACCGGCGTGCTTGGTGATCGTGCTGCTGCCGTCTGCGTAGATCTCCGCGATCGGGAAGCCCGGCCGGCCGAGGTCGCGGATCTCATTGAAGAAGGCGAAGTTGCCGCCGGTCGCCTGGCAGCCGCACTCGATCACGTGCCCGGCGACCATCGCGCCTGCGATCTTGTCGAAGTCGTCCCGCCGCCAGCCGTGATCGGCGATCGCCGGGCCGACGATCACCGAGGCGTCGGTGACCCGGCCGGTCACGACGATGTCGGCGCCCGCGTCGAGCGCCTCGGCGATCCCCCAGGCGCCGAGGTAGGCGTTCGCGGTGAGCGGTTGGCCGAGACCGAGCTCCTTCGCCCGCGGCAGCAGGTCGTCGCCTTCGACGTACGCGATCTTGGGGTGCAGACCGAGCTGATCCGCCAGCTCCCGGATCGCCGTCGCGAGTCCTGCCGGGTTCAGCCCGCCCGCGTTGCTGACGATCCGTACGCCGCGATCCATCGCCTCACCGAGCCCGGCCTCGAGCTGCCGGAGAAAGGTCTTCGCATACCCGCTCGACGGATCCTTCAACCGATCGCGCCCGAGGATCAACATGGTCAACTCGGCCAGATAGTCCCCGGTCAGATAGTCGAGCTCCCCACCAGTCAACATCTCCTGAAACGCACTGAACCGATCCCCATAAAACCCCGACGCATTCCCAATCCGCACATGCACCGACTCGTCCACAGTCATCCGGACTGCCCCGCCCGACCCTCGTCGTCCGCCGAGCCAGCAACCTGCCCCGCCCGCCTCCGTCGCCCGGCAGCCAGCGAACGCCTGGATGATGCCGAGCCAGCGTCTCCGCGTCTCGGCTCGGCCCCGACAGCCTGTACGGCGAGGTCGTCGCGGTGCCGTCGTTGCGTTGCCAGCAAGCAGAAGTCCAGCGCCGGCCCGGTGACGCGCTGCTCGGCGTCCTCCGGTCCCCAGCTCCAGGTGTCGCCGTCGGGACCCTGAAGTTCCACCCGGAACTCTTCGGCCGGCGGCGTCTTGTCATTCAGCAAGTACGCGAAGTTCCTCGTCCGCACCGCCAGATGCGCAACGTGCTTCAGCCTGTTGCTCGCCTTCCGCTGCACGCCGAGCGCATCCGCCACGTCCTGCCCATGCGCCCAGGTCTCCATCATCCGCGCGGTCGCCATCGAGGTCGGACTCATCGGCGGCCCGAACCACAGCACCTTCTCGCCCGCTGGCACCGACCGCAGCGCATTCGGAAGCTCGCCGCGCGTCTCCCGCCAATAGGTCAGCAACTCGCCCGGCGGCAGCGAAGCCAGCTCGGCCGCCCCGTCCTCAACGAACCCGGCCGGATTAGCCATCGCCTTCTGCAGCTCAGCCTGGAACTCTTCCGGCTCGGTCGCCGCCAGCCGGGACTCCTCATCGGTCCACGCCAGATGCGCGATCTGATGGGCGATCGTCCACCCCTCGGCCGGCGTCGGTGTCGCCCAGCCGCCGGCCGCCAGCCCGCCGACGAGCAGGTCCAGCTCGGCGTTCTCGGCACTCAGATCAGCGAGTACATCGTCCAGTTGCACCGGGGCTCCCTTGCGCGACGGATCGTCAGCCGAGCGTCCCACCCCAGGCAAAAAGAATCAAGCCTGCTTGTTTTTTTCCTCCAGCCACCAATCCACCCACCGAGCAGTCGTCCGCCGCCACACCCCAACCGGCATCAACCGCACCGCAACCCCCATCCCCACATACGCCCCCAGCCCCGTATTCGAACTCCGCCCCACCAAAACCCGAGCCGCCACCCCCAGAGGCCCCACCCGCCCCCGCCGAACCACGTCAACCGCCCCAACCCCACCCCGAGGTCAACCGGATCAGCTATCGACCCGGCGAGCGCTACTGCGTCCTCGATTGCCTGGCAGGCGCCATGGCCGAGGTCGGGTGGCATCGGGCTGCCGCCCGGCGGTTGCGCATCCCGGTGGGTGATCCGGTGCTGACGTTCACTCGGGTCCGGCTCGCCGACGAGCTGCCGATGGTTGTCGAGCGCACCACGCTGCCGGGGAGCTACGTCCCTGGGCTGGAGGCTGACGATCTCAACGGGTCTCTCTATGAGCTGCTGACGAATCGCTACGGCATCTTCGAGTACACCTCAGCCGTCTACCGCGGCGACCGCTACGCCTTCACCGCCGAACTCCGGATGACACCAACGCTCCGAGCAAACTCGCAAGGTCTCTAGCGCCCGCCGGGCACCGATGCTCGCGGAGATGGCGCCGTACGACGCGGCCGACCGGGGCGAGCTCGATCTTCACCCGCCCCGGTCGTCCGCTGCCAACCAGCCTCCGGGTTCGGGGCGTCAGCGCTTTCGCTGGTGCTCGACGACGTCGATGAAGGCGGCCTTGAAGGCGGCGTAGTTCTCGCGGCCCAGCCGTCGCGCGTGCCGGTCCTGGATGGCGGCCATGATCTTGTCGGCCGCCGCCATCTGGGCTCGACCGCGCTCGGTCGGGCAGACCAGTTTCGCCCGGCGATCGGCCGGATCGGGCGTGCGTTCGACGTACCCGAGCCCTTCGAGTTCGTCGATGAGAGTCCCGATCACCTGCTTGTGCTGACCCGACAACCGCGACAGCTCGGTCGCCCGGATGCCGGTCAGCTCGAGGTACGCGAGCACCGCGCCGTGCCGGTGATGCAGATCGTCGAACCCGAGGTCGGCCAGCGAGCCGAACAACTCCCGCTGTACGGCGAAGAGCAGCCGGCCCGACAACATCCCGAGATCAGGATTGCTCCTGCTCCGTTCCGCCCGGCTCACCATCGCGGCCTCCCCTTGGTCTCCGTCGATGACAGTCACCTTAATTGACCGATCACGCGGATTAGAGATGTGGGCCCTGAGCAACTACTTTCGGTGGGTGGACCTCAGCCGGCCGATCAGTACTGCCATCCCTTCGCTCGACGGACCCGTCCTCCAGGTCCTGGCGACCGCCGACCGCGAACTCTCCGGTCGCCACATCCACAGCCTGGCCGGCTCCGGCAGCGTCGCGGGTGTCCGCCTGGTCCTGCAACGCCTCGCGACCACCGGTCTGGTGCACGTCCACGAGTCGGGCAACTCGCTGCTCTACTCCCTGAACCGTAAACACCTCGCCGCCCAAGCGGTCGAGATGCTCGCCGACCTCCGCACCACCTTCGCCGCCAACCTCGCCGCCGAGTTCGCCACCTGGACCATCGCCCCACTCCACGCCAGCCTCTTCGGCGCAATCGCCCGCGTCGACGGCGACCTGGACAGCGACATCGACCTCCTCCTGGTCCGCCCCGACGAAGTCGCCCCCGACAACCTCCTCTGGGTCGAACAGACCAACCGCCTCCTCCAGCAGATCGTCGCCCAGACCGGCAACGCCGCCAACCTCTACGACCTCACCCACACCGAACTGACCACGGCCACCCCCACCCCCACCACCTGGCCGTCCCCCACCATCCCCCTCACCGGCCCACCCCTGGCCGCCCTCCTCCACTCCCGCGCCCTCGCAGCCCAAAAGGCCTAAGCGCAAGAGGTCGAAGTGCAAGAGGGCAGGCGCAAGAGGGATTAACGCACGAAGGCAAGCGCATGAGGGCAAGCGCGCGAGGGCAAGCGCGCGAGGGCAAGCGCGCGAGGGCAAGCGCACGAGGGCTAGGGGAGTTCGGCGGCAAGTTCGGCGAGCACTTCGCGGAAGGTGTCGAAGCGGGTGGGCCCGATTTCGGCGCGCCAGGTTTGTTCGACGGAGTCCAGCAGTGCGGCGACCTGCGCGACGACCTTGTCGCCTGCTGCGGTGCGGTGGAGCAGTTTGGCTCGGCGATCGGTGGGGTCGGGGGCCAGCGAGAGGTAGCCCTCGCGTTCGAGGTGTTTGACGAGTTGGCCGAGGCCTTGGCTGCTGACGCGGAGTTCGGCAGAGAGGTCGACGATGCGGCAGCCGTCGGCGGGGATCACGTCCAGCAGGCGTACCTGGGCGACGCTCAACTCCGTGAAGTCCGCCGGTGGCACCGCCTCCGAGCGGAGCCGGCGGTTCACCCGGTTGAGGTGCTGCGCGAGGTGCGAAGGCCCGTTGACATCCGCCATGGACACTCCTTACTGTCAATACACAACCAACGTTCCTTTACTATATCCGAGAAGAGCCCGCGATGACCACGGACCTGGATCGCGTACTGCGGGACTTCTTGACGCAGCAGACCGTCGAGGAACTCGCCGCCTCCTGCCTGGGCGATGCCGAGGTGAGCGTGGGCGACGCCGAGGTCAGCGTGGGTGACGCCGCGGTGAGCGTGGGTGACGCCGAGGTGAGCCGGTGGTGGACCAAGCCGGTCGGCTACTCCTTCGGTACGCCGACCACGGTCGGCGCCGTCCGCCTCCGAGGTGAAACCGTGGACGGACGGGACTGGTCGCTGTTCGTCAAGGTGATCCAGTCCTTCCGCCACTGGCCGCTGATCGACACCCTGCCGTCGCCCGCCCGCGAGGACGCGATAGCCAGCAACCTCTGGCGTTTCGAGGCCGAGGTGTACGCCGCTGCTGCCGACGTCAACGCAGCTCTCCCCGACGGCCTGCGCCTCCCCGCAGTCCATCGCGTTGCCGACCTGCCCGACGACCGCATCGTGATGGTCCTCGAAGACATCGCCGTCGGTGCCGTCCGCTGGGACACGCAACGGTTCGCCACCGCAGCCGAACTACTCGGTCGCGCATCAGCCCGCCTCACCCGATCCGACGCCCTACCAGTCCAGTTCCGTACTCCGGCCGGCCCGCTCGTCACCTTCTATGAGACCTATCTGGTGCCTCTCGTCCTGCCGGCCCTGCAGAGCGAGGACCTCTGGAAGCACCCGCTGATGGCAACGGCAGACGACACTCTCAAAACCGATCTCGAGGAACTGGCCCACCGAGCCCCCGCAGTACTCGACCGCCTCACCCAACTCCCGCAGGTGATGGTCCACGGCGACGCGAGCCCGCAAAACCTACTGATTCCCCAGTCCGAACCTGACACCTTCGTCGCCATCGACTGGAGCCTCGGCGGCTTAGCGCCCGCAGGTGAGGACCTAGCCCAGCTCCAGCTCGGCCTAGCCCACGCCGGCGAGCTAGAACTCGAAGACCTACCCGTACTCCGCCCCGCGCTAGTAGATGCCTACAGCAACGGCCTCCGCACTGAAGGCCTCGACCACCCCAAGAACGACATTGCCTACGCCATGAACGCCGGCCTCCTCTTCCGCAGCACCTTCACCTCACTACCCCTCGACCGCCTCCAGGACCCCATCACCGAAAACCTATCCGACCTCTTCGCCACCAGACTCACCCTCACCCGCCACCTAACCAACCACTGCCTGTCCGCACTCCCAGCACGGCCTTGAGGCGCAGCAGGTCCAGTCCGACGACCCGCGTTGGCACGAATGAGCCAACATCAGCCGAGCGACCCGGCACCCCCGCCCCGTGAGCCACCACCGCTTCCCCGACCCGTGTATCCCAGCTGATCGCGAGGCAGCCACGCAGAACGCCCAGCACCTCCGCGACCACCTGCCCCGCTCCTCCGCACAGCGTTGATCCGAGCCACCGGCTACGGCACGTTCAAATCGCGCCAGATCCAACGCCTTTCGGGTGAACCGGGTGGGGGCTGCGGGTTCAGACAAGTGAGCCGTGGTGGATGAGTGAACTAGGTGGGGGTTGCGGGTTCGTGCAAGCTGAGTTGGCCTGCGACTCAGGGGAGCTGCGGGCATGGCGCAGTGGTTCGGGCGAGCCGGGTTGGCCTGCGGCTCAGGGGAGCTGCAGGGATGGAAGCCGTCCGCTCGGATGGTCTGGGAGGAGCCAGCGGGCGACTGTGGTCGTGCGCTCGGAACCCGGGGGTCTGCGGCCCGGGGTACGGCCGGGTGGGGCTAGCCGGTGTCGAGGGTTTCCGGGCCCCAGGGGTCGAAGTCGGCAGGTTTGTGCGCTGCGAGTGGTGGTGGATCGCCGACCAGCGGGAAGGCGCGGGCCGGGCGGAGAGTCTGCTCGGGAGGTCCTTCGCCCCAGAAGGGGTCGTTGTCGACTCCGAAGGCGCCTCCCCCGCCCTCTCCGTACGCGATCTCGCCTTGCAGAGCAGGAGAGGTGCTGGTGGTGCGGGGTGTGGTGGGCCAGGCGGAGCGGCGGGTGGTGGGGGGTGGGTCGGCCCAGGTGGGGCGGGTGACGTGGACCTTGCCGTTGGTGATCGTGACTGTGTAGTGGCCGTTGTGGACTGCGTGGTGGTGAACGCTGCACAGGAACACCAGGTTCGCGACTGAGGTGGCGCCGCCGTCGATCCAATGCACCACGTGGTGGGCGTGGGAGTACCTCGCTGGCATGCCGCAGACGACGCAGCCCTTGTCGCGGCGGACCAGGGCGCGCCACATTGCCTTGGTGACGTAGCGCTGGCTACGACCGACATCCAACGGTTCGGATTCTGCGCCGAGGACTACGGGGATGATCTCGGCGTCACAGGCCAGGAGGCGGACTGCGGCGGCGGACAGGCGGTCGCCGAACTGGAGGTCGCCGGTCGCGTCGCGGCCCTTGGATTTCAGGTCGTCGAAGTCCATCGTGACGGTGATGTGCGGCTTGATTCCGCCGTGGCCGGGGAGTTCGCCTGCGTTGGCGGCGATGGACAGGGCGTCGGACAAGCCGTCGGCCCGGCGCTTCTCCAGGGATCGCGGGTCGCGCTCACCGTCCAGGGTCGGGCGGGGCTTGGCGCCTGCCTCGATCAGGGTCTTGAACAGTTCGGCGTTCTCGTTGGCCAGGAATCCGGAGAACTTCACTCCTTGGTCGGCAGTGCTGAGCCGCAGGGCTTCGCGGCTTCGGGCGGCTTCCTCGGCGGGCTCGGGGCCATCGGTGTCCAGTACGTCGCGGACTCGCTTGCCGAGTTGCTTCAGGTCCCATGACGACAAGTTCCGGGCTGCTTCGACCATCTGTTCTTCGGCTGCCTGCAGGTTTTCGACTGGCACCATCGCTGCCGCGGGGACCGCCTCCAATGCCGCGACGATCGCTGCGGCCTGCTCCGGCAGTAGCAACACCGGCAACTCAACGACAGACACAGCATCGCCGGCAACACCGCTGCCGTCAGGGTCCGCGTCGGCGTTGGTGTATTGGACCACCGGGTCGGGGCCGGGTGGGGCGTAGACGTCAGGCAGGGCTGCGGAGACGGCTGGATATTTGTGGAGGGTGGTGGCCAGTTCGAGTTCGCGGTGGACCTCGGGGCGGTTGCGGCGGTGCCTCGAGGCCACGAACACGGCGGTGGGCTGGCCGCTGACGTCCTTGGTGTGGCCGGTTTCGTCCAGGCGGGCCAGGACTTCGAGGTGGTAGGTCTGCAGGACCGTGATCTCGGCATGCAGCGCATCGAGAGCGGCGAGTGCTTCCTCGCCACTCATCGTGTACGCCGGCCGCGGCGCCTCGAAGAGGTCCATGCCGACAACTCTAGACCTCGCCGCCGACAGTTTCTGATCCCCAGAAACCCTTGTGGACAAGGGAGTTCGAGGGCCTCGAAGAAGAGGGAGTTGTCCACAGGCGCGAAATCCGAAGGCGAGCAGGCGGCATTCCGCCTAGGGTCAGGGTTTGTGGACAACGAGGCGGCCAAGGATGTGGTTCGGCGGGGGTATGACGCGTTGTCTGCGCGGTATGACGAGGCGTACGACGGGGAGACGAAGTACGGGGACTGGCTGGTGGAGATCCTTGCGCGGCTGAGCGATCGGAGCCAGGTTCTCGACCTGGGGTGTGGGTCGGGGGTTCCGGTTGCCGCGACGCTGAGCGATGCGGGGCATCGGGTGACTGGCGTCGACCTCAGCGGAGTACAGGTTGAGCGGGCTCGGGAACGCGTGCCGGAGGCAACCTTTGTCCAGGCTGATGCGAGCAAGCTCGAGCTGCCGGTGGGGTCTTTCGATGCGGTGCTGTCGTTCTATGCGCTCATTCATATTCCGGTCGACGAGCAGCGGGAGCTCTTTCGGCGGATCGCGGACTGGTTGCGGCCGGGTGGGCTCTTCGTAGCGACGGTCGGTGCTACCGCATGGACCGGCGCTGAGGAGAACTGGCTCGGTGGGGATGCGCCCATGTGGTGGAGTCACTCGGATGCGGCCACTACGCGGACCTGGATCGAAGAGACCGGTCTGGTGGTCGAGCGAGAAGAGTTCGTCGCCGAAGGTGCCAGCGGCCATACGCTTCTCTGGGCCCACCGCACCTGAGCCCGCGAGGGCAACCGCCCCGAGGGCAACCGCCCCCGAGCCCGCGAGGCAACCGCACCTGAGCCTGCGAGGGCAACCGCCCCCGAGCCCGCGAGGCAACCGCACCTGAGCCTGCGAGGCCCACCGCATCTGAGCCTGCGAGGGGAACCGCGCGAGCCCGCGAGGGGAACCGCGCCCGAGCCAACCGCGGCCGGGGTGGTCAGCCGCCGAGGAGGGGGGACATCAGGCGGGCGATTCTGGCTTTCCCGGCCGGTTAGGCGCTCTTCGGTGTCGGCGAGGGTCATTGCGCGGAGGCCGGCGTTGATGCCTAGCCAGCGGAAGGGTTCGGGTTCCCAGGGGCGGGAGCGATGGCCTACCCATGGGAGGTGGGTGAGGTCTGTGTCGCGACGGAGGATCAGGTCGGTCAACGTGCGGCCGGCGAGGTTGGTGGTGGAGACGCCGTCGCCGACGTAGCCGCCGGCCCAGGCGAGGCCGTTGCCGCGATCGAGGCCGACGGAGGCACACCAATCCCGCGGTACGCCGAGTGGTCCGCCCCAGGAGTGCGTGAACTCCACGTCGTCGAGCCCGTCGAACAGGTCGCGCAGGGTGGCTCGCAAGGCGGCGAAGACGCGCGGCTCCTCGTCGTACGAGGGCTGGATCCTGGACCGGAAGTGGTACGGCGCCCCGCGTCCGCCGAACGCCAATCGCCCATCCGCCGTGCGCTGCCCGTAGATCACCAGATGCCGATGATCGCTGAACGTCGGTCGCCCGGCGAGTCCGATCCGATCCCAGACGGCATCGTCCAGCGGCTCCGTCGCGACCATCAGCGAGTACACCGGCGCGACCGTCCGCCCCTGCCCCGCCAACCCCGACGTGAACCCCTCGGTCGCACGAACAACCACGTCAGCACGCACTACCCCGTACTGCGTAATCGCGCGCCCCGCCTCGATCGCCGTCACGGGGGTACGTTCGTGGATCACCGCGCCCGAGCTGCTCGACGACGGAAGCAAGACCGCGGACCAACTTGCCAGGATGCAGTGCAGCACAGTGCGGGGTGAACGTTGCCCCAAGCACCTTTGTCGCCTGGACGTGCGAGGCGACCTCGGATGGTTCGAGGAAGCGTAGATCGCCCGGACCCCACTCGTGTGCCTCGGCCACTTCCGCGCGAGCCCGCGCCAGCTGCACCGGCGTACGGGCCAGAACGATGGTGCCGCCTTTGTGGTAATCGCAGTCGATGCCCTCGGCGGCGCTGACCAGACCGACCTCGTTCACCGGTTGCCTGCATCGCCCAATGCATCGCCCGCGCGGCTTCGCGACTCGAACCGGGCAACGAGGCAAGGCGCTGGGAGGAGACAGGGAACAGAGCTGAGCACCAGCCACCGTTCCGTCCGGAAGCGCCGAACCCGGCTGTCTCTGCTTCCAGTACGACGACCCGCAGACGTGGGATCGGCCTTCAGCAAGTAGTACGCCGTCCACAACCCGGTGAACCCCGCGCCGACGATCGCGACGTCAGCATCCCGATCCCCAGGCAGCGGGGCACGAGGCACCCCGGCCTCCGGAACAGCGTGCCCAAAGGCGCCCGAGGCAAGCATCGGAGCATCACCGGCAGCCCAAAGCGGCACGCCGGCACCAAGCATCCGCCGCTTCAGCGCAGACCCCAGCGGCGAGACAACTCCACCTCAGCACCCGATCCGCCGAGGTTCATCTCAGCGCACGCCCCGGCAGATCAGCCACACCCAGCGAGCCTCCGCGCCCAGCGCAGCGCATGCCCCAGCGGACACCCCTGCGCCCAGCGCAGCGCATGCCCCAGCGCCCACCGCAGCATCCGGTCCGCCGAGGTTCATCTCAGCGCACGCCCCAGGAGTAGGTTTGTTTGACCAGTTTCAGGTAGACGAAGGTTTCGGTGACCTTGACGCCGTCGATCTGGCGGATCCGGTCGGACAGCACCCGGAGCAGGTGTTCGTCGCTCTCGCAGAGCACCTCGGCGAGCAGGTCGAACGAGCCGGCCGTGATCACGACGTACTCGATCTCGTCCATCGCCGACAGCTTGTCGGCGATCGGCTCCAGCGCACCCTCGGCCTTGATCCCGATCATCGCCTGCCGGGCGAAGCCGAGCTCGAGCGGATCGGTGACCGCGACCACCTGCATCACGCCGGCGTCGGTCAGCCGCTGGACGCGCTGGCGGACGGCGGCCTCGGAGAGCCCGACCGCCTTGCCGATCGCGGCGTACGACTTGCGGCCGTCCACCTGGAGCTCGCGGATGATCGCCTTGGCGGTGTCGTCGAGGAGCCCCTGAGTCTTGTCGGGGCCGGCATTGCGTGCGGTCACAGGCCCGATCCTGTCAGCGTCACCTGGGGTAAGCAAGTCGCGACCCCGGATTCCGTTGCGAAATGGCTATTCAACTACGGAATCCCTTGTCTTGAGGTAATTGGTTTGACAGTATCGCCCGCGAAGCCGCTCAGTGGGAGGTCCCGATGCAGACCGTCAGACGACGGACCGTCCTCCGCGGGCTGGGGCTGTCCGCACTGGGACTGGCCGCCGGTGGGTCGTTGACCGACTGCGGGATCCCGGCCGCCAAACAGTCCGCGGACAGCTGCCGTAGTACGGACAAGTCGGCGACCGAGAAGACACTGATCTTCTCCAACTGGCCCAGCTACATGGACGAGTCCGACGAGAAGGTGAACGGCCAGACCGTCCTGCCGACGCTGGTCGAGTTCGAGAAGCAGAGTGGCGTCAAGGTCACCTATACGGCGGACGTCAACGACAACGCCGAGTTCTACGCGAAGGTGCGCGACCAGCTCGGCGCCTGTCAGCCGTGCGGCCGGGACATCTTCGTGCTGACCGACTGGATGGCCGCCCGGACCGTCGGGCTGGGCTGGATCCAGAAGCTCGACCACGCGAAGATCCCGAACGTCGACAAGAACCTGCTCAAGCAACTGAGAGGGCCGGGCTGGGACCCGAACCGCGACTACAGCGTGCCCTGGCAGACCGGTCTCACCGGGATCGCCTACAACGCGAAATTCACCAAGGAGGTCGGCAGTTTCGCCGATCTGCTCAGCCGGCCGGACCTCAAGGGCAGGGTCACGTTGCTCTCGGAGATGCCGGACACGATGTCGTTCATGCTCAAGCTGACCGGCGCCGACCCGTCGAAGTTCAACGACGCCGAGTGGAGCAAGGCGCTGGAGAAGCTGCAGGACTACGTCGGCTCCGGCCACATCCGGCGGTTCACCGGCAACGACTACGTGCAGGACCTGAACGCGGGCAACATCGTCGCCTGCGAGGCCTGGTCCGGCGATGTCCTCGCGCTCCAGGCCGACAACGAGGACATCAAGTTCGTCGTCCCCGAAGAGGGCCTGGGGATCTGGTCGGACAACATGCTGGTGCCGAACAAGGCGAGCCACAAGGCGAACGCCGAGGCGCTGATGAACTACTACTACGACCCCGAGGTAGCCGCCGACCCTGGCGGCCTGGGTGAACTACATCTGCCCGGTCGAGGGCGCGAAACAAGCGATGGAGAAGGTCGACCCCGAGCTGGTCGACAGTCCGCTGATCTTCCCTGATGCCGAGACGCTGGCGAAGGCCTCCGCGTTCATGGCCCTGGACACAGCGAAGGCCAAGCTCTACGAAACCGACTTCAACCTCGCGATCGGGGGCTGACCAATGACCTCAACGACCTCAGAGACCTCAGCAAAATCCAGCGACCTTGTCCTGACCGGGGTGAGCAAGCAGTTCGGCACCTACCACGCCGTCCGCGACCTCGACCTCACCGTCCCCGAGGGAGCGTTCTTCGCCCTGCTCGGCCCGTCCGGTTGCGGCAAGACCACCACGCTCCGGATGGTGGCCGGGCTGGAGGAGCCGACCAGCGGCACGGTCAGCCTCGGCGACCAGAACATCACCGGGCTGCGCCCGTACAAGCGGCCGGTGAACACGGTCTTCCAGAACTACGCGCTGTTCCCGCATCTCGACATCTTCGAGAACGTCGCGTTCGGCCTCCGCCGCCGCAAGGTCAAGGAGGTCAAGCAGAAGGTCGACGAGATGCTCGAGCTGGTCGAGCTTGGGTGCCTTCGGCAAGCGAAAGCCGCCGCAACTGTCCGGTGGCCAGCAGCAACGAGTCGCGCTGGCCAGAGCGCTGATCAACCGCCCGCAGGTGCTGCTGCTCGACGAACCGCTCGGTGCTCTCGACCTCAAGCTCCGCCGGCAGATGCAGATCGAGCTGAAGCGGATCCAGACCGAGGTCGGCATCACCTTCGTGCACGTCACGCACGACCAGGAAGAGGCCATGACGATGGCCGACACGATCGCGGTGATGAACGGCGGGGTGATCGAACAGCTCGGTACGCCGACGGAGCTGTACGACCTCCCCGCCACCACCTTCGTGGCCAACTTCCTCGGCCAGTCGAACCTGGTCCGCGCCGCGATCATCGGCAAGGCCGACGAGCAACTGATCGTCGATGTGCACGGCAGCAAGGTGACCGTGCCGATCCCGCGCTGCCGGGTCACCGAGGGCGAGGTCTGGATGGGGATCAGGCCCGAGAAGGTCTTCCTCGCCCCGGCCGGTGAAGAACAGAACGGCGGCAACGTGCTACGCGGCGCCGTGGTGACCGATGTCAGTTACGTCGGCGTGAGTACGCAGTACCTGGCGCGTCTTCCGTGGGGCCAGGAGCTCACCGTGTTCGAGCAGAACACCGGGGCGCGGGACACGCTCACCGTCGGCGATGCGGTCGATCTGCACTGGCAGCCGGCCCACACGTTCGTACTCGATGCCGCACAGGATGCGCTGGCCGGTGTCGAGGAAGTCGGGGACGACGCCTGATGAGCGCGCTGAGTCATATCGGCGTCGGAGGCACCGCGGAACCCCCGGCACCACCGGAGACGAGGCGCCGGCGTACGGCGTACCTGCTGCTGCTTCCGGGTGGGCTCTGGCTGATCCTGTTCTTCGTCGTGCCGCTGGTGTCGCTGATCGCGGCCAGTCTGTACGACCCGAACGGGTCGATCGAGGCCGGCTTCAAGATGACCTGGAGCTTCCACAACTACGTGGATGCGCTCGCCGACTACGCGCGGCCGTTCGGGCGCTCGCTCTGGTATTCGCTGCTCACCACCGCGTTCTGCCTGCTGCTGGGCTTCCCGCTCGCCTACGCGATCGCGTTCAAAGCAGGTCGCTGGAAGAACCTGATGCTCGCGCTGGTGATCGCACCGTTCTTCACCAGCTTCCTGATCCGCACGTTGTCGTGGAAGCTCCTGCTCGGCGACAACGGCTTCGTGGTCGATGCACTGAAAGCCGTGCACATCCTCGGCTCCGACGGCCGACTACTGGCAACCACGACCGCGGTCATCACCGGCCTGACCTACAACTTCCTGCCCTTCATGGTGCTGCCCCTCTACGCCAGCCTGGAGAAGATCGACCACCGGCTGATCGAGGCAGGCGGCGACCTGTACGCCAATGCCATCACCACGTTCCGCACGGTCACCCTGCCGCTGGCAATGCCAGGTGTCGTGGCCGGAACCCTGCTGACCTTCATCCCAGCGGCTGGTGACTACATCAACGCACAACTGCTCGGTACGCCGAAGCAGCGGATGATCGGCAACGACATCCAGCGCCTGTTCGCGGCCGGTGCCTACCCGACTGCAGCAGCGCTCTCGGTGACGCTGATGGCGGCCATCACCGTGCTGGTGCTGTTCTACGTACGCCGCGCCGGGACGGAGGAGCTGGTATGACGAGAGTCGGCCGCTGGATCGCGCGGCACCTGATCATGTTCCTCGGACTGCTGGTCCTGCTCTACCTGTTCGCGCCGATCTTCGTCGTGATCCTGATGTCGTTCAACGCCCCGAAGAGCAAGCTGTCGTACCAGTTCGACGGTTTCACGCTGAACAACTGGCAGCATCCGTGTCAGCCGTTCGGGCTCTGCGACGCGGTCAGCACGAGTCTGCGGATCGGCCTGGTCGCGACGGTGATCGCGACGGCGCTCGGCACCTTGATGGCGTTCGCGATGGTCCGGCACCGCTTCCGCGGCCGCGCGGCGACGAACCTGTTCATCTTCCTGCCGATGGCCTCGCCGGAGATCGTGCTCGGCTCGTCCCTGCTGGCGTTGTTCGTCTCCGGCGGGCTCGGCGGGCGGCTCGGGTTCTGGACGATCCTGATCGCGCACGTGATGTTCTGCCTGTCGTTCGTCGTCGTCACCGTGAAGGCGCGGCTGTCCGGGATGGACAACCGGCTGGAACAGGCGGCGATGGATCTCTACGCGACCGAGTGGCAGACGTTCTGGCGGATCACCTTCCCGCTGGTCTTCCCCGGCATCCTGGCCGCGGCGCTGCTGAGCTTCTCGCTGTCGTTCGACGACTTCATCATCACCAACCTGAACGCCGGGCCGGACGGTCACCTTCCCGATGTTCGTCTGGGGCTCCGCGCAGCGCGACATCCCGCCGCAGATCAACGTCGTCGGTACGGCGATGTTCCTGATCGCCGTCATCGCGGTGCTCGGCGGCGAGCTGGCCCGACGGCGCCGGACCGCCCGTGCTCGCTGAGGAGGCGCTGGCGCACGCGAAACCGGCCGTCTACTGGCTCGACGAGCCCGGTCCCGATCCGTGCGAACCGCTCCGCGGGAACGAGAAGGCCGACCTCGCCGTGGTCGGCGGCGGCTACACGGGACTGTGGACGGCGCTCCGCGCGAAGGAGCGCTATCCCCACCTGGACGTCGTCATCCTGGAGGCTGCTACCTGCGGCAACGCGGCGAGCGGCCGCAACGGCGGCTTCTGCGATGCCAGCCTGACCCACGGATACGGCAACGGGCTGGCCCGCTGGCCCGACGAGATCGACACGCTCGAACGGCTCGGCATGGCCAACCTGGAAGCGATCGGCACCACGATCACGCAGTACGGGATCGACTGTCACTGGGAGCGGACCGGCGAACTCACTGTCGCCACCGCTCCTCATCATCTCGACGAGTTGGCCGAAGAAGTCGCACAGCGGCAAGCAGCTGGTGAGAAGGCTGTCTTGCTAGACCAAGCCGAAGTACAGGCCGAAGTCGCCTCGCCGACCTACCTGGGTGCCTTGGCAGAACCATCCCGTACTGCGCTGGTCGAGCCGGCGCACTTGGTCCGCGGACTCCGCCAGGCCTGCCTCGACCTCGGCGTACGGATCTACGAGCACACCCCGGTTCTCAAGCTGCAGCAAAACTTGTTGCTAACAGCAACAGGCGCAGTGAAGGCGGATCGGATTGCCCTTGCCAGCAACGCATTTCCATCCCTGCTGCGAAGGCTCCGTCCCTTCACTGTGCCTGTCTACGATCTGGTGTTGATGACGGAGCCGCTGTCCACCGAGCAGTTGTCCTCGATCGGCTGGCAACACCGCCAGGGCATCGGCGACGCGTCGAACCTCTTCCACTATTACCGCCTCACGCGCGACAACCGGATCCTCTGGGGCGGCTACGAACCGCTCTACTCGTTCGGCAGCAAGATCCACGAGTCGCTGGAGCAGCGCGATTCCATCCACACCATGCTCGCCCGCCACTTCTTCGCGACCTTCCCCCAGCTCGAGGGACTCCGCTTCACCCATCGCTGGGGCGGCGTGATCGACACCAGCACCCGCTTCTGCGCCTTCTTCGGTACGGCGTACTCCGGACGCGTCGCCTACGCGCTCGGCTACACCGGCCTGGGCGTCGCCGCCACCCGCTTCGGCGCCGACGTGATGCTCGACCTCCTGTACGCCGAGGACACCGACCGCCGCCGCCTGCAAATGGTCCGCCAGCGCCCGATGCCGTTCCCGCCCGAACCGCTCCGGTACGCCGGCATCAAGCTCACCAAATGGTCGATGGCCCGCGCAGACGCTCACGCGGGCCACCGCAACCTCTGGCTCCGAACCCTCGACCGCCTCGGGCTCGGCTTCGATTTCTAGAGCTTGGTCTCCGCCTCGACGAGGACCGCGCGGAGGATCTGCTCGATCTCGTCGAAGTGCGACTGGTCGCAGATCAGTGGCGGTGACAGCTGGATGACGGGGTCGCCCCGGTCGTCGGCGCGGCAGTACAGGCCGGCGTCGAAGAGTGCCTTGGAGAGGAAGCCGCGCAGCAGGCGCTCGGATTCCTCGTCGTTGAAGGTCTCCTTGGTCGTCTTGTCCTTGACCAGTTCGATGCCATAGAAGTACCCGTCGCCACGGACGTCGCCGACCAACGGTAGGTCGAGCAGTTTCTCCAGCGTCGTACGGAACTCCCCCTCCGTGTCCCGTACATGCTGGTTGATGCCCTCACGCTCGAAGATGTCGAGGTTCGTGAGTGCGACGGCCGCGGCGACGGGGTGACCCCCGAAGGTGTAGCCGTGGGCGAACGAGACATTGCCGTGCAGGAACGGCTCCATCAGCCGGTCGGTGGCAATCATCGCGCCCAGCGGCGCATAGCCGGAGGTGAGTCCCTTCGCACAGGTGATCATGTCCGGCTGATAGCCGTACCGCTCGGCGCCGAACATGTGACCGAGCCGCCCGAAGGCGCAGATCACCTCGTCGGAGACGAGCAGTACGTCGTACTGGTCGCAGATCTCGCGGACCCGCTGGAAGTACCCGGGCGGCGGCGGGAAGCAGCCGCCCGCGTTCTGGACCGGCTCGAGGAAGACGGCGGCGACGGTGTCGGCACCCTCGTTCTCGATCGCGACCGCGATCTGGTCGGCGGCCCAGCGCCCGAAGGCCTCCAGGTCGTCGCCGTGCTGCGGCGCACGGTAGAAGTTCGTGTTCGGCACCCGGAAGGTCGACGGCACCAGCGGCTCGAACGGGGCCTTGAGCTCCGGTAGGCCGGTGATCGAGAGCGCGCCGTGCGTGGTGCCGTGGTACGCGATCGCGCGGCTGATCACCTTGTGCTTGTTGGGTTTGCCGGTCAGCTTGAAGTACTGCTTGGCCAGCTTCCAGGCGGTCTCGACAGCCTCGCCGCCGCCGCTGGTGAAGAAGACGCGGTTCAGGTCGCCCGGCGCGTAGCCGGCGACTCGCTCGGCGAGCTCGATCGCCTTCGGGTGCGCGTACGACCACAGCGGCATGAAGGCGAGCTCCGAAGCCTGCTTGGCCGCGGCCTCGGCGAGCTCGGTGCGGCCGTGCCCCAGTTGGCTGACGAACAGACCGGCCAGACCGTCCAGGTACTTCTTGCCGCCGGCGTCCCAGATGTACGCGCCGTCGCCCCGGACGATCACCGGGATGTCGGCGGTCTGGTAGCTCCCCATCCGGGTGAAATGCATCCAGAGATGGTTGCGGGCGGACTCCTGCAGACGGGCTAGGTCGGCGGCGTCGGAGGGCATGATCACGTTCCTCTTCTTGGGCTGGCCGTAGGCCGCCATCTTCTCCCGGCGCGTAGCTGTTGACAAGTGATTTCGCACTCAGAGGGCCATTTGCCTGCGTATGTCGACGGTTGAAACACCGTACACCTACCGATTCCGTCGTCATCCCGGCTAGGCTCGCCCTCGTTGAGGCCCCCGAGACCAGACAAGGACCGTCATGGCTGACCAGCAGACCTTCGTGAACCTCGTGGACGGCAAGAAGGTCGGCGCGCTGAGCGGCGCGCAGTACGACGTGGTGAACCCGGCGACCGGTGAGGTCTATGCGCAGGCGCCGCTGTCGGGGGCCGAGGACGTCGACCAGGCGTTCGGCGCGGCTGCGCGGGCCTTCGAAACCTGGCGGGACACGACACCGGCCGAGCGGCAGCGGGCGCTGCTGAAGATCGCCGACGCGCTGGAGACCCGGTCGGAGGAGTTCACCAAGGTCGAGAGCGACAACACGGGCAAGCCGCTGGCGCTCACCGCTTCCGAGGAACTGCCGCCGTGCGTGGACCAGTTGCGGTTCTTCGCCGGCGCGGCCCGGTTGCTGGAGGGGCGGTCGGCCGGTGAGTACATGGCCGGCCATACGTCGTACGTACGCCGTGAGCCGATCGGCGTGGTCGGTCAGGTGACGCCTTGGAACTACCCGCTGATGATGGCCATCTGGAAGATCGCGCCGGCCCTTGCCGCGGGCAACACGATCGTGCTCAAGCCGAGCGACACCACTCCGGCTTCGACCGTGCTGCTCGCCGAGCTGTGCAACGAGTTTCTGCCACCCGGCGTACTGAATGTCGTCTGCGGTGATCGCGACACCGGACGCGCACTGGTCGATCACGACATCCCGCAGCTGGTCGCGATCACCGGATCGGTCCGGGCCGGGATGGAGGTCGCGTCGTCGGCGGCGCGGAAGCTGAAGCGGACCCACCTCGAACTCGGCGGCAAGGCGCCGGTGGTGGTCTTCGACGACGCCGACCTGGAGGCTGCGGCCGAGGCGATCGCGGGCGCGGGCTACTTCAACGCCGGCCAGGACTGCACCGCCGCGACCCGCGTACTCGCCGGCCCGCGGATCCACGACGACTTCGTCGCAGCCCTGACCGAGCAGGCCAAGGCCACCAAGACCGGGCAACCGTCAGATGACGTTGCGTACGGCGCCCTCAACAACGCCGACCAACTCAGCCGTGTCGGCGGTTTCATCAACCGCCTCCCCGACCACGCCAACCTGCAGACCGGCGGCCAGGCAGTCGGCGATCGCGGCTACTTCTACGAACCCACCGTCGTCTCCGGCCTCCAGCAGACCGACGAGGCCATCCAGGACGAGATTTTCGGCCCGGTCATCACAGTCCAGCGCTTCTCCGACGAGGACGAGGCACTCCGCTGGGCCAACGGCGTCGAGTACGGCCTCGCCTCGTCAGTCTTCACCCGCGACCACGGCCGCGCGATGCGGATGGCCCGCCGCCTCGACTTCGGGTGCGTCTGGATCAACACCCACATCCCGATCGTCGCCGAAATGCCCCACGGCGGCTTCAAACACTCCGGCCACGGCAAAGACCTGTCGATGTACGGCATGGAGGACTACACCCGCATCAAGCATGTGATGGCGAACATCGAGGTCTGACCAGCCGACGGGCGACCGGCTAGCCGGTCGATACCGCAACCTCGGGTACAGCTTCAGTGCTTGAGTTGACGGACTGGTGGTACTCGGGGGCTGCTGCGACATCGGTGTACTCCAGCAGGTCGCCCGCGACCGCCGCCAACAGATCCCGTACCTCGGCCGGCGTCGCGTAGAAGAACTCGCGCCTGAGGTTCACCCGATTGACCCGGCGATCCGCCAAGCGTCGATGCATCTCTGCCTCGACGCCGACGGCATCGTTGGAGAAATGAATGGCGTGGACGTCGAAGTTGAAGGGGACAGAGGCGTCGGACAACTCGCGGATCCGGTCCAGCGGCTCCAGTCTGCGCGTCATCCCGACCTTCACCATCCGCTCTCCGAATGCTCCGAGGTTGGAGATGACGTAGACATATCCGGCGCGAATGTTGGCCGCCCGGTAGTCCACGTCCTCGATGGCTTTGTCGATCTCGCCCATCTCCGCACGCATCCGGTCGGCAGCTTCGACATCACCCTTCTCTTCGAGCGCGGCCAGTGCATTGACGTAGTGGGCCCGCTCGCGTTCGAGCTTCTCCCGCTGTCGCTGGAGCTCCTGCTGGGATTGGCGTTCTTCTCGGAGCCGAGCCTTCTCTTCCTTCTCGTGCTCTTTCTCGACAGCCAACTTCTCGAGGAAGTCCGCCGTGAGCTCGAGCTCCTTGCAGCGCAACGAGTGGTATTCACTGCCGATGCGGATATCCATCGACTGACCGAGCTTCTCGATCGTCGACCTGGCCTTCGCCAAGCGATCTTTCGACGTCGCCAACTTGTAGGGACGTAGCCCCCGAACCAGGTTGTCGGCTTCATTGTTGTAGGCGCGAAGCAGGAGTTTGGAGAACTCGCGGACCATTTTCGCCCCCTCGGTCCGGGAGCCGTTCATCGTCATTGAGGTCGAGCCCACGACCGCTCCGCCGTCCTTGCGGACCATGGCCTTGATCCGATCCTGCAATCTGGCCAGTTCGGCCTTGTAGGCCACCGAGTCGTCCAGCGGATGGGTGTACTCGTACACGCCAGCTTCTTGAAGAATGAGTGTGTCTTCGGTGAGCACAGTCTGCGCGCGCAGACTGTTCAGTCGTTCGGCGACTGCTGACTCTTCAGCCATGATTGCGGCGAGGGTTGCCGCGTGCCGGCCCTGCTCGGCTGCGATCTCCGTGGCCAGAGCTGCTCGGCGTTCGTCGATTTCGATGCTCAGACCGGCCCGCTGGGATGCGATGTCCTGGGCCAGCGCCGCGGTCGCCTCCTCGATCTCTTGAGTGAGCGCGGTCTTCCGCTCTTCGATCTCGACCAGCGACAACACACCCAGCTTGTCGAGTTGAGCGCGCAGTTCCGCGTTCGCCAAGGTCAGCTTCTGAACTTCGGCGGCTAACTCTTTCGCCTTGCCCCGAGCGCCGAACAGGCCGACGTTGAGGTCCACGCCGGTCTCCTTCGGCGCTGTCACCTGCGGGGCCGGAGCCTGCGGCTGCGCTTGTACTACGGGTGTCGGCTGGAACGACACGGGTGCTGTGTCCGGCTGACGTGGCACCCAGAAGACCCAGTTCGGCGGCGCCGGTCCCCATGCAGGGTCTGATTGCCACCCAACTGGGGGAACCCAATCGTCGCCCGGCGGTGGTGGCCAGTTCGGCGGCGAGTTGTACCGCCAGCCTGCTGACGAGTTCGACGGGCTCCCACCATGCTTCATAACTCTTCTTCCTCCCCAGACACCGCGTCGATGGCGGCGTCCCCCGTCCGGGAAAGTAGCACTCTGTGTAGCTGAAAACTAGATCGCATAGGCGGTTTGATCGATCAATATCTACGGAAAGTGTTCATGGCTGGTACCAGCCCGGAGGGTGCTTATGCGGTCTAGATGACCTCCAGGTAGTCCTTTCCGGGGAGTGTGGGGAAGGGGGCGTGGGGTTCGGTTTGGTACCAGTAGGCGGTAGAGGCTAGGTCGTCCTGGAGGTGGCAGGAGGCGGCCGTCTCGGCGCCAGCCCAGCGCCTGGATGGTGACTCGGAGGTCCTGGGCTGAAGCGGATCGGTGTCGGCGATGTGCCAGCGGTAGAGGCCGAAGCGTTGCTGGTTGCGCAGGAAGCCGTCGGGCTGGATCACCTGGGGCATGCCGAGGTACGGCGTGGTGTAGGTGGCGTAGGTGCCTTCCGGGTGGACGAAGCCCCAGGCGCCGCCGAAGTAGTCCTCGGTCCCGGTGCCGCAGATCGTCGGGTACTCGTCGTCGCCGTCGAGGTAGAACTTGATCTCGCCCTCACCCCACCAGCCGGAGTTGTTGCAGCCCCACGCGAGATACGTCCCGACGTACTGCCCGGCACCCCGGACCCCATCGAGCAACGTGTGCACTTCGCCGTACGGCACGGGGTTGCTGCGCCGCCACTGCGCGTGGAAGTACGCCATGTCGTCCGGGACCTCGGTAAGTCTTCAGTAGTCGACCTGGTAGAAGAGTTCGTCGATGTCCTCCTCGAGCAGGTTCTCGATCGTGATCCGAGCACCGGCCGCGGAACGGCATCTGCCAGTAGCTGTTGAACCCACCGGACGGGTTCACCGCGATCGGCACCGAACTGATCTGGCTGTGTTCACCCCAGCCACTGCAGAAGAAGTCGCCGAGCGGTACCTCGACCGATGGCGTCTCCTCGTCGTCCCAGTACATCCGCAGGATCAGCGAGCGCCAATGGATCTTGTTGACCGTCATCCAGAGGTGCGTGATCGCGCCCGAGCCCTCGATCTCCGCCAGCGTCGTGGTCGACCCGGCCGGCAGCGGCAGACAGGGCGACATCTTCCACCCAGGTCCGGCCTCGCGCGCCTGCCGCGAGTACGCCCCCTCGGTCGCCCGCGCGCCGCCGCCCTTCGAGCCGTCCCGGTTCTCCGCGCTGATCGACCAGGTGGTGGCCGTCGACAACCGTGCGACGTTGCCCAGATGGACGTCGAGTCCGTTGAAGTCACCCATACTCAACGACCCTATGACGGCCCGTACGCCGAGGAGCAGGCCATGCTGACCGCCGCGGACCACCGCGGCGGCCCCCACCGAATCGGTCTACTCGGAACCCGCTCTAGCGGTAGTTGTCCAGCTTCGAGACAACCTCGTCGAAGACCGCTCGCTCGTGGTCCTTCGGTGCGTAGACCACGATCTCGTCGAAGCCCGCCCCGCGGTACCGCTCGACCAGCCGCGCGAACCCGTCCACTGACTCCCACGGACTGATCGCGCCATAGGCCAGCAGAATCCGCCGTACCGACCGACCGCCGAGCCCTTCGTCCAGCAACCTCAGCCGCTCCAACGAAGCCTCGTAGAAGTCCGCCTCCGAAGCAGCCCCCGGAAACGTCACCCACCCGTCCCCATGCGCCGCAACCACAGCTAGTGCACGAGGCGCATTCGCCGCGATGATCAACGGCACCCGCTCCTGCACCGGCCCGGGCGTCATCGAAGCCAGCGAGTACGGGTAGTACGGCCCCTCGTGGTCACTCACGTCCCCGGATAGCAGCCGCTCGACCACCGTGACGAACTCGGTCAGCCGATCGACCCGCTCCCGCGCCGTCCACACCGGCACGCCCGCCATCCCGTGATCCGTCGGCCAGACCCCCGACCCGATCCCGAAGTCGAACCGCCCGCCGGCCACGTGATCCATCGTCAGCGCCTGCTTCGCCAGCACGGTCGGCTGCCGGAACACCAGGTTCGCGATCAGCAGCCCGACCCGGATCCGGCTGGTCGTCGCCGCCCATGCGGTCACCACGGTCGGCCCGTCGAGCACCGGTACGGCGGCGTCGCGCGGATTCCGCAGGTTGTCCCCGGTCCACAGCCCGTCGAAGCCGGCCGCCTCGGCCCGCCCGGCCCACTCCGCCGCATCGGTCCACCCCGCGGCATTCACTTTCAGCCCGAATCGCATACGGCCAAGCCTGCCACGGCAAGGGGCAGGCCAAGACCGGATTTGCCTGTTCGTGCAACCCCCGAGTGGTCTACTCGATTTGCTTTACCCACCGCAG
>CAVUFT010000043.1:0-262010 GCA_963740725.1 uncultured Actinomycetota bacterium | reverse complement strand
GCGGCGCGGATCGCCCAGACCCGGCTGGACGGTGCCCGCGGGCAAGCGTTGATGGCGGCCGCCGCACTGCCGTCCGAGCTTGAGTTGCGGCTCAGCGTCGTCACGCTCGGAGACGTCGCCTGGGTGCATCTCCCGGTCGAGCTCTTCGCTCTCCACGGCCTCCGGCTCCAGGCTTCGAGCGGGCTCCCGATCACCAGGGTGATCGGCTATGCCGACGGCTACTTCGGCTACGTGGTCGACGCCGAAGCCGACAAGGCCGGGGTCTACGAGGCACTGATCACCTACTTCGACCAACCCACCACGGAGGAGTTGCTGACGGCCGCCGCTGCACTGCTTCGTACGATGGAGGAGTGACCAGCGATCTCGACGAGGCGGCCGCAGTCTTCGCGGGTATCCGGCCGCGGCTCTTCGGCATCGCCTACCGGATGCTCGGCAGCGCCGCCGAGGCCGAGGACATCGTCCAGGAGGTCTGGATCCGCTGGCAGGGCTACGACCGAGCCAAGGTGATCGAACCGGCCGCCTTCCTCGCCACCACGACCACCCGGCTCGCGATCAACGCCGCCCAGTCGGCCCGGGTCCGGCGCGAGACCTACATCGGCCCGTGGCTGCCCGACCCGATCGATCTGCGTAACGACCCGGCGCTGGGTGCCGAGCGGGCCGACGCGCTCGAACTCGCGCTGCTGCATGTCCTGGAGAAGCTTTCGCCGACGCAGCGCGCCGCGTACGTACTGCGGGAGGCCTTCGACTACCCGTACGACGAGATCGCGACGATCCTGGAGCTGTCGGAGCCGAATGTCCGGCAACTCGTCAGCCGCGCGCACAAACGACTGGCCACCGAACGGCGCGAACGCGAACCGGTGGACAACGGCGAACACCGGCGCCTGCTGGAGGCCTTCCTCGAGGCTGCCCGGAACGGCAACGTCGCCGAGCTGGAGCAGCTGCTGGCCGCCGACGCGATCAGCTACGCCGACGGCGGCGGGATCCGGAACGCGAGCCGGATCCCGGTCGCGGGCCGGACCCGGATCGCGCTCTTCATGAAGTCGTTCGCGCCGCGCTTCTGGACCGGCAGCACGATCGCCCTGACCGAGGCGAACGGCCGCCCCGCGGCGGTGGTCTCGCGGGACGGCGTCGCGTTCGTCATGCTCAACATCGCTGCCTCGGCCGACGGCATCGACCGGCTCCTCTGGGTCATGAACCCGGACAAACTCGCCAGAATCTCCACCTGGGCCTAGAGCGCCAGTTCGGGTTGAAGCTTCTTGGCTACCCAGACGCGTTGTTTGCGGGCGGCCAGGGCGGAGGCGGTGATGCCGGCCAGGAGCCAGGCGGCGAGGACGAGGAGGTCCCGGCCGAGGCTGTCGCCGGGGCCGCCGTACATCAGGTGCCGGACGCCGTCGATCGCGTAGCTCATCGGGAGCACGTGGTGGAAGAAGTACAGCGGCGCCGGGATCGTCTGCCAGGGGAAGGTACCGCCCGCGCTGACCAGCTGGATCACCATCAGGATCAGGCCGAGGAACTTGCCGACGGCACCGAACCAGGCGGACAGCGCGTGCAGGACCGCCACGAAGGTGATCGAGGTCAGCATCAGGAATCCGACGGTCAGCCAGGGATGCGTGGTGTCGATCCCGAGCCCGAAGATCACCGCAGTGAAGACGAGCGCGGCCTGGATCGCGCCGAAGATGGCCGGCGGCAACCAACCGCCCAGCGCTACCCGCAGCGGCGACTGGAGTGCCGCGAGGGCACGCGGTGACAGGGGCCGGACGAGCAGGAAGAGGACATACGCACCGATCCAGCAGGACAGGCTGAGGAAGAACGGAGCGAGTCCGGCGCCGTAGCTGTCGGCCGTCGCCTGCGAAGTGTTGTGCAGCCCGACCGGTGCGCCGAGGGTCTCGGCGACCGCCTTGCGCTGCTCGGCCGACGGGTTCGGGATCTGCTTGGCGCCGTTGGTGAGTGCGGTGTTGAGTTCGGTAGCACCGGTCTTCAGCTTGCCGATGCCGGTGCTGAGGGTGGTGACGCCGGTCAGCAGCTGGCTCTGTCCGGTGACGGCCTGCTGCTCACCCGTGGCGAGTTGCGTGGCGCCGGTCTGGAGGGTGCCCAGTCCGGTCTTCAGCTGGGTCGCGCCGGTGTTGAGCTTGCCGGCGCCTGCTGCCGCACTGCTGATGCCCGAGGTCAGGGCCGGGGTCGCGTTCGCCAAGGTAGCCGCGCCGTTCGAGACCTGCCGGGCGCCGGTCGCCAGCTGGTTGAGCTGCTTCGAGGTGGACTGGATCTTCGTGTTCGCCGTGACCACCGGGCCACGCAACTTGGCGGTCTCCTGCAGGACCAGATTGATCTGGGCCTGGGTGAAGCCGCGCGCCTTGAGTCGCTGGGCGAGCCCGGCGTCGAGACTGGAGAGATCCTTCACCAGGGTGCCGGAGGCGGTCGCCACCTGCTTCCCGACGGCCGAGATCTTCTCGTTGCCGTCAGCAACCTTATCCGCGCCGGTCGCCAGATCCTTGGTCTGCTTGGGGAGATTGGCGGTCTTCGTCTTCAAGGTGTTGAGGCCGGTGCTCAGCTGGCCGGCGCCGGTGGCGAGGTCGGTGGCGCCCTTCGAGGCCTGGCCGATCCCGGTGGAGAGCTTGGTCGCGCCGGCGGAGAGCTGCGCCTGCGCGGTGTTGAGCTGGGTCGCGCCGGTCTTGAGTTGTGTGACGCCGGTGTTGGCCGAGGTCAGACCGCTCTGCAGCTGCCCGGCACCCGTCGCGGCCTGGGTGATCTGGTCGTGGATCGTGCTGAACCCGGCCAGCAGTTTGCTCGCCGCGGTCTCGCTCACCTGCGAGGCGACCGTCTTGGTGACCTGGGCGACGACCTGGTTCGCGATGGTGTGCGCGAGATAGTTGTTCGCGTCGTTCGTGTACAGCTCCAGCGTCGCCTGCTTCGGCTGGAACTCCGCACTCGAGGCGAGGTCGGCCGAGAACGTCTTCGGCAGCACGAGCGCGAACTCGTACTTGCCGTCCTCGACCCCCTTGGTCGCCTCGGCGCGATCGACCCGGTGCCAGTCGAAGCTCTTGGACTTCACCAGCTCGTCGGCGACCTGCGGGCCGACGGACAGCTTCTCGCCGGTGGACAGCGTCGTGCCTTCGTCCTCGAGGACGACAGCCGTGGGGACCTTGTCGAGCCTGCCGTACGGGTCGTGGTTCGCGTAGAGGTACAGACCGCCGTACAGCATCGGGACGCAGAGCATCGCGATCACCGCGAGCTTCGGCAACCGTCCGGCGGTCAGCCGCCGCAACTCACTCAAAGCCATCCGGATCGCGGTCATGCTTCAGCCTCTACATCTGTCTTGGTTTCTTCGATTGGCTCAACGGGTTCCACCGGAGCGGCCGGGGCGACCTTGAGTGGTTCAGGCTGATCGATCGAGCCCAACTGCGCCGCCGTCACCCCGAGCAGCCTGGCCGAGGCGTCCGCGCAGGTGATGATCACGCCGTAACCCCGCGACGCCAGGTCCTTTCCCAGCGCGTACCAGTCGTGCGGATCCCCACCGTGCCGGTCCGGCATCGTCAGGATCACTACCTTGACGTCCGCCCGCGCCACCGTCAGCTCCGCGAGCAGTTCGGTCCGTACGGCGATCGGCAGGTGCTCGAACCGCTTGGCGGCGTACTCGTGCCAGCCGTGCTCCTCCAGCCACGCGTTGACCGCCTTGCCGCCGGCCTTCTTCCCCGCGATCGCGAGCTCCTCGCCGACCACCGACTTCACCGGCAACGCGTCGTCCGGCTCGGTGATCCCGGGTGCGTCGACGACGGCGACCCGCTGCCGTAGTACGCGGCCGTCGGTCTTGCCGTCGAGCGTCACCTCACCGCCGTCGGGATGCAGCCGCCCCGACAGGCTGAGTGCCGCCGCCACGTGGCCCGGGCCGGGGTAGCCGGCGAGCAGGACCAGCTGGTGATCGCCGACAGCGACCGATGTCGGGTTCAGCATCGGTGCGTGCGGACCCTGGACGCTGATCGCGTAGGCCCTGAGCTCCATCGTGGGTGTACCCCGTTCAATACGGTTGTGTATTCAATACAGAACTGTATCCTAAGACCATGGAAACGCCCAAGCGCCGCCGTTCCGCCACCCGGGCCCGTCTGCTGGAGGGCGCCCTCGACGTGTTCGCCGAACGCGGCTTCCACGGCGCGTCCGTGGAGGACATCTGCGACCGGGCCGGGTTCACCCGCGGCGCCTTCTACTCGAACTTCGCTTCCAAGGACGAGCTGGTGCTCGCCCTGTTCCAGGCGACCACGGACCGGCTGCTGGAGCAGATCGCCGCGCTGCTGCCGGACCTTGCGAATCAGCCAGGAACTCTGCTGGACGCAGTACTGGGCCTGCTGGACGATGCCGCACCGGACCAGCGGCAGTGGCACCTGATCTCGACAGAGTTCACCCTGCACGCGCTGCGCCAGCCGGAGGCGGCCGAGGCGCTCAACCAGCAGCGAGCGATGTTCCGGGAGCAGTTGACGCGCCTGGTCGAGGAGATCATCTCCACCAGCGGCCTTCAGCTCAGCGTGCCTGCCGAGCAGTTCGTGCGCTTCGTGATGGCACTGCACGAGGGCGCTCGCTCGCAGAGCCTCCTGGAGCCCACTGAGGTGCCGGCCGGATCTCTGGAGCACACCTTCTTGCCGATGGTGCTCGAGGCGGTCTCCCACCCAGGTGAAGGTGACGCACAGACGTAGCGGCCACCAGGGCGTACCGTCGGCGCGATAGAGCCGGGCCGACTTGGTACGGACAAAGCGTGGGGGCGCGTCGTGGGCGAGTTCGATTCCGGTAGGGAGCTTCGGGGAAGCGATTCGCTGCTTTCCATCGAGGTGGACGAGCACAGCGACGCCGGCCTCGTGATCGTGCGGCTGCTGGGGGTGCTGTCGATCGGCGCGGTGCCGCGCCTGCGGGACCTGCTGCTGAAGTGCCTGGCCGACCAGCCGGCCGCGGTGATCGTCGACCTCGAACTGCTGGCGATCCAGCATCCGGTCGCACTGAATGTCTTCGCGGTGGTCGCACGTCGCACGGCTGTGTGGTCCGGCGGCCAGCTGATTCTCGCGGCGGGACCGGCCCTCGAAGGACGAGGGCGACGGCAGGCTCGGGTGCTGGGCAGGTTCGTGCGGATCTATCCGAACCTGCAGGTCTCGCTGGCAGCGACCAAACGGGCCCCGCTGCGCAGGCTGGCCGTGTGGCTGCTCCCGATCGCAGCGACCAGCCCGGGCGCGGCTCGGCAGCACGTTGTCGAGTTCTGCCGGAGCTGCGGCTGCGAGTCGGCAGCGGACGACGCCGTCATCATCGCCGACGAACTGGTCGAGCAGGGGATGAAGCACTCGACCCGGGACCTGATCCTTCGGCTGGAGCTGCGCCGCGGACTGCTCACCGTCGCCGTTACCGATGATCGGTCCACCGTCGATCGAGAGTCGCCTTTCGATCCGCTGAGCAGGCGCATCGTCGCCGGCGTCGCGACTGCCTGGGGATCAACGGCGACAGCGACGGGCGGGACAGTCGTCTGGGCCGTACTGCGGGTCGCTGCACCCGTGGTCGAGCACTGAAGCGAGGCTCGTCAGCCGACCTTGATGTCGACGCTGTGCAGTCCGGTGGAGCCGTTCGGAGCGGGCGGTGCCTGGCTCTCGACCTGAGGGTTGCCCTTGGCGTCGAACGCGCGCACCTGGAGCACGTGGTGCCCGCGCGGCGCGTCCCAGGTCCAGTGCCATTGGCGCCAGGTGTCGATCGACGCGTCGGTTGCGAGCGTCGCCTCCTGCCACGCGCCGCCGTCAACGCGGACCTCCACCTTCGAGACCCCGACGTGCTGGTCCCACGCGACCCCGGCGACGGTGACCTGACCCGTCGACGCCTTCGACCGCGGTACGTCGATCCGCGAGGACAGCTTGATCGGTCCTTGGGCGGACCACCCACGCGGTGTCCAGTACGCCTCGAACTGGTCGAACCGGGTCACCTCGATGTCCGTCAGCCATTTGGTCGCCGAGACGTACCCGTACAGACCCGGTACGACGATGCGCACCGGGAACCCGTGTTCCAGCGGCAGCGGTTTCCCGTTCATCGCGAAGGCGAGCATCGACTGGCGATCGTCGAGCAGCGTGCTCAACGGCGTACCGGCGGTGAAGCCGTCCTTCGACATGGACTGGATCGCGTCGGCCTTGGGCGAGACGCCCGCCTCGTTCAGCAGGTCCTTGAGGAGTACGCCCGACCAGAGCGCGTTGCCGATCAGGTCGCCACCGACCTCGTTGCTGACGCAGGTGAGCGTGACCCACTTGTGCACCACCGTGCGCTTCAGCAGGGCGGCGAAGTCCAGCTCGATCTCGCGGTCGACCATGCCGTGGATCCGCAGCTTCCAGTCCGCCGGCATGATCAGCGGCACCGACAGCGCGGTGTCGATCCGGTAGAAATCCTCGTTCGGCGTCGCCCACGGCGGAGCATCCGGAACCTGTACGCCGGCCGGCGGATCGAGGCTCGGCGGCAACGGCAGTTGGAGCGCGTTCCGGGCGCCGGTGACGGCTGACCGGTGTCCGCCGATAACGTTGCCTAGGGCACCTACTGCGACAGATCCGAGGGCGACTCCGGCGGACAGCTGGAGGAATCCGCGCCGGCTCACACCGTCGTCCGGGTACTTCAGCAGACCGGCGAGGCGCTGCGAGAACAGCCGCAGTACGAGCAAGGCGACCACGCCGGCGACGAAGGACGGCACGAACCCGGTCTGGCCGGCGTCCGGGCGGGTCTGCGCTGCGATCACGGCGACCCCCGCCAGGATCACCACGACGGCGGCGCCGGCCGCGTACCGGAGTACGGAAAGAACTCCGCCGAGCGCGGCGAACGCGATCAGGACGATGACGATGCCGGTCTTCAGCGCGAGCTTGTCGTGCGTCCCGAAGACCGAGATCGCGAAGTCCTTCAGCCAGGGCGGGGTGCGGTCGATGAAGGCCGAGCCGATCGCCACCACCGGCGTCTGTCCGGTCCCGAGGATCGCGGCGGCCACCTGGCCCGCGGCCAGTCCGGCCAGCGCGGCGAGGATGCCGCCGATCGCGGCCCGGACCAACGGCCCTCGACGCTGCGGAGGGCGCGGTGCGGCCTCCGGCCGGGGCTGTACCGGGGCTTGGGGTTGGTTCACTACTCAACAATTGCTCGACGGGGCGCCCGGCACCAGCCGGGCGCCCCATCCGTTAGAAGCGGGTAATGCGATTGCGGTCAGATCCGGTCGGTGATCGGACCCAGGGTGGGCCGGCCGTTCGGCCAGCGGCGGGCGTTGTCACGCACCCGGCGGAGCTTGCCGAGGACGAGCTCGCGCTCGTCCGCCAGCTGAGACATCCACAGGCTGTCGATCTCCAGGAGGTGGTCGGGCAATGCTTCGCGCAGGCGACGCTTGCCCTCCTCCGTGAGAACCGCGAACGACCCGCGGGCGTCGTCGGGACAGGGCTCCCGACGCACCAGGCCGAGGTTCTCGGCACGGTCGACCAGCCGGGTGATGCCGCCGGTGGTGACGGTCAGCTCCCGGGCGAGTGAGGTGAGACGTTGTCTCTCGCCATGGCTGCGGGCGAGCCGCAGCAACAGTTCGAACATTGCCATTTGCAGACCACTGCGCTTCAGGGAATGGCGCATCAGGTGATCGAGTTCGGCTGCTGCTTCACGCAGCAGGCCGTACGCGGTGATCACGTCGCTTTCCCAAGGTTCGGCGACGGGAGTGGGTTCTGCATCGGCGATCGCTAGGGGCGAGCAAAGCGGAGGCGCGATGGTCATGTGCGGACTCTATTAGCTGACCCGTCCACTTCGCTACACGGGGTGACCTATCGGCTACAGGTCGAGACACGAATGATGGGGTTTCGAGCGTGACAACCGCCTGTGGATAACTTCCGCGGCGCCGCCCCGATCTTTGCCAGGCTGGTCCTCGTACACCGCTGGCCGCCGCAGATCGGGGATCGAGATGGACACGAACGAGGAAAAATCACCGTACGGCCCAGGCTTCATCGCCGCCTGCATCGTGATCGGAGCCATCCTCCTCTGCGGCGCCCTCCTCCTCACCACCACCCCCAACAAAGCCTCCGCCAACTCCAGTACTACGAACCCCACCGTGTGCGCTGCTGACCCCACCTGCGCTCCTCCCTCGACCCAACCTGCCACTCCTAACTCAGAAGCCACCCCTCAGAGAAGTGAGGGGAGGGTGTGTGGGTTGCCGGTGGGGGATCAGGGGGTTCCGGTGGAGGCTCCGGCGGTGGACGGGTGGGATGTGAATCGGCGGGTGGTGGTGCCGCGGTCTTCGGCGTACGGGCCTGGGAAGCAGGATCGCGACGGCTTCCGGCGTTGTTTCGCGCACTCGCCCACCGGCGCGGTCTTCGCGACGTACAACGTGATCGCCGCGATGGCCGACCAGCACCAGGCCCTCGCCACCGTCGGCAAGCTGATGCTGCCGGGCCCGGATACCGACGCGCTGCTCAAGCAACTGCGGAAGGAATCGGCGGACGAGGACTCGAACCCGATCCAGATCGCCGGCTTCCGGGTGCTCGACGCGACCACCGACCGCGCCACCGTGATGCTCGCGATGCCCGTCGAGACCGCCTACATGACGGCGACCTTCACGCTCGTCTGGCACGCCGGCGACTGGCGCCTGGTGCCACCTCCACCCGGCAGCGCCCTCGGCTCGCCGTACGCGCAGCAACGTGATCTGTCCGGCTTCGTCGCTTGGAGCGGTGTCTGATGTGCAACAAACTTGACCTCGGATGCGGGGTCCGTGAGGGCTTCCAGTCGGTCGCGACCAACATCTTCGCCGACATCGTCACCAAGATCCGCGAGACCGCCGAGTCCGGGGTCGGCGGTGTGGCCACCTTCTGGATCAAGGTCGACACTCCGCAGGTCGCCACCCAGACCGGCGAGCGGGAATGGACCGCCACCGGTCCGGTCGAGTTCCTGCACAGCTATTCGGTGGCGATCGCCGCCGGTGTATTCACCTTCGCGATCATGATCGCCGGCATCCGGACGGTCTGGGAGCAGCGCGGCGAACCGATCCGGGAGTTGCTCAAGGCAACGATGATGCTGGTGGTGGTCGCCGGGATGGGCACGGCCACGATCCAGGTGCTGTCCTCGTGGTCCGATGGGCTCGCCATCGAGATCGTGGAGAACGCAACGCACGGTAAGCCGTTCAGCGCGGCGCTCGGGGGTCTCGTCATCAAGGGTGGCGGACACAACGAGATGGCTCAACTGCCGATGATCGTCATGTCGTTCTGCATGCTCGGAGTCTTCGTGACCTCGGTGATCCAGATCGTCCTGTTGCTGATCCGCTCGGCGATGCTCGTGCTGCTCGCCGGTACCTTCCCGATCGCCGCCGCCGCGACCAACACCGAAGCCGGCAAGGCGTGGTTCAAGAAGTACTGCGCCTGGGCGTTGGCCTTCATCGCCTACAAACCAGCCGCTGCTCTCATCTACGCGGCCGCGATGAAGATGAACGAAGCCGGGATGACGAACAAGTCCGGCAACGGTCTGGTGCAAGCCCTGACCGGCCTGATGATGATGCTCCTCGCGATCTTCGCCCTACCCGCCCTACTCCGCTTCGCAGTACCGATCACCGCCGCCGTCGCCGGCGGAAGCGCCGGCGCAGGAGCCGCCGTCGCCGACCCCGGCAACGCCGCCAGCGGCGCCGTCAACCTAGGCCGCTCCTCCGGCCGCGCCGGCGGTTCCTCGGGCGGCGGAGGTGGCGGTGGCGGCGGCATGGCAAGCGGTGCGATCGGCGTAGGCGCCAGCGCAGCCGGAGCCGCAGTAACCGCCACCCGAAAAGCAGCCGGCGCCGTCTCCGGCGCCGCCTCCCACTCAGCCGGCGAATCAGGCGGCGGCTCCCCCACCCCCTCCAGCAGCCGAGGCTCCGGCGGAGGCTCACGCGGCGGCGGGCGGAGGCGGCAGAAGCTCAGGCAGCAGACCCTCGGGCGGCGCCCGATCCTCGTCGTCGTCCTCCAACAGAACCCCCGAATACGCCGGCCCCACCGGCAGCAACTAACCAGAGTCCAAGCGCCGGCCGGGCGTCAGGTTTCGGCCGCGCCGCAGGCGCAGGCCCACTCGGGCGACGCCACCTTCAGCACGAACTCGGCCGGCGCAGCCTCAGCCCCCGCAGCCTCTCCGGCCGCATCGCGGGCAACCGGGCCCCACGCCAAGTTCTTGTTGCAGGTTGCTCTTAGCTGCAATGGGTGCGGGGCGCGGTTGGAGCCTTAGGGAGGAGATGATGGGGGGATGGGGCTGGAGCGGATTGCGTTGATTTCGGATGTTCATGGGAATTTGTCGGCGTTGGAGGCGGTGCTGGCCGACATCGAGGCGCGGGGGATCACCAGGATCTTCAACCTGGGTGACTACGTCGGCAAGGGACCTCGTGGGCGCGCGGTGGTCGACCGGTGCCGGGAGTTGTGCGAGGTGAACATCCTCGGCAACTGGGACGACTTCCTCCCAGATCCAGATCGCGAGATCGACAACGAAAGCCTGCGCTGGTGGAAGAACGAACTCCGCGAGGACCAGTGGAAGTGGCTGCGCGACCTCCCGTTCAGCTACGACTTCGTCCTCAGCGGCCGCCGGATCCGGCTGTTCCACGCGTCCGCGACGAGCGTGCACCGGCGGGTCCGGTTCGACCATGACGAGCAGGAGTATCTCGGCATGTTCGAGAACACCCCCGCGACCGGTGACGGCCCGGTGCCGACCGTCGTCGGGTACGGCGACACCCACGACTCGTTCTACGAAGCCGACCTCGACCGCCGCATCCTCTTCAACACCGGCAGCGTCGGCAACAACATGAGCGACCCCACCCCCGTCTACGTCATCCTCGAAGGCGTCCCCGACACCCTCGACGAGGCCCCCTTCTCGATCCAGTTCGTCCGAGTCCCGTACGACGCAGCCGCCGAACTCGAAATCGCCCGAGCCCTGGGCATGCCCCAACTAGCCGGCTACGAATCCGAAATCATCCACGGCATCTACCGAGGCGACCTCGCCGCCGGCACCCCACCCACCTACCACCGCCCGCCGCCGGCCGTTCCCGCCGCGGAGTGATGAAGGAGACCCGTGGACGAGCGCCGGCCGAAGAAACGCCACCTCGGATAAGCCTCCGGGTGGTCCGGGATCAGCGGACGAGGAGGGCTTCCGAGCCGACTGGGGTGTAGCCGGCGGCTAGGAAGGTGCGGAGCGACGCGGCGTTGCCGGGGCTGACCTGGGCCCAGATGTGGGCGTCTGCGGGGATCAGTGCGCGGGCGGCTCGGGCCAGGCGGCGGCCATGCCCCTTGCCGCGAACACCTTCCGGTACTTCGAGCGCACACTCGAGCCGCCCCGCCAGACCGTTCCCGATCACCACCAACCCGCCGTACGGATCGGAGTAGGCCCGTACGTCGTCGCGGTAGCGCCAGGCGCGCTGGATCCGCGAGTGGGTGTGATCGGTGAACTCGGTCAACTCAGCCACAGCCGCAGCGCGCTCGCCGGGATCGGACAGTGCAGGCGCGAGCAGCATCGCGTCGATCGCGTTCACGCGGCGCCCGGTCAACTGCTCCAGCGCGAACAGGAACGGCGGATTGAGCGGCGCCGAGAGATCACCAGCCGGGACCCGCTCGGCGACCCACTCAGGATCCACATCCGCAGCGACCACGATGTGTGCGGTGAACGCGACCACGCACGCCTCCCGAGGAGACGGCGCCGGAACCACCTCGACCAAGAGATCGGGGGTCGGGAAGACCCCGTCCTCGATCCCGCGCAGAATGTCAGCCAGAGTTGTCATCACCCGCCATTCTGGAGGAGACCCCTCCTGGCGCAGCGATCACCTGCCCACCCAGCAGGGACGAGACGGAGGCTGAAGGTGCGGAAACCGCAGCAGGTTCGGGCCGAGGGACTTCCCGAGCGGGTGACGATCTACGAGGTCGGCCCCCGGGACGGACTGCAGAACGAGTCGGCGATCGTGGATGTCGCGGTGAAGGCCGAGTTCATCCGCCGCCTGGTCGAGGCCGGCCTGACGACCGTCGAGACGACGAGCTTCGTCCACCCGAAATGGGTTCCCCAACTCGCCGACGCGGCCGAGTTGCTCGAACAACTCGACCTGCCCCCCGCAGTACGGGCTCCTGTGCTGGTCCCGAACGAACGCGGTCTCGATCGCGCGCTGGCGGCCGGCGTACGGGAGATCGCGATCTTCGCCAGCGCCACCGAGACCTTCGCGGCGAAGAACCTGAACTCCACCCTGGACGACCAGTTCGCCATGTTCACGCCGACGATCGAGCGGGCGCTCGCGGCCGGTCTGAGCATCCGCGGCTATGTCTCGATGTGCTACGGCGACCCGTGGGAGGGCGACGTACCGATCGACCAGGTGGTGAAGGTCGGCGCGCGCCTGGTCGAACTCGGCTGCCACGAACTCTCCCTCGGCGACACGATCGGCGTCGCGACCCCCGGCCAGGTGATCAGCCTGATCGAGTCGTTCGGCCAAGCGGGCGTCGGCGTCGACAAGCTCGCCGTGCACTTCCACGACACCTACGGCCAGGCCCTCGCCAACACCCTCACCGCCCTCCGCGAAGGCGTCACCACCGTCGACAGCTCCGCCGGCGGCCTGGGCGGATGCCCGTACGCCGAAAGCGCCACCGGCAACCTCGCCACCGAAGACCTCGTCTGGCAACTCGACGGCCTAGGCATCCAAACCGGCGTAGACCTCGAAAAACTAGTCACCACCAGCACCTGGATGTCCACCCAACTAGGCAAACCCTCCGCCAGCCGAGTAGTCCAAGCCCTAGCCGGCTGACCTGCTCACGTCTTGGACGGTCCGGCGGGTCAGGGGCAGCCGGCTGCGGCTGAGGTCGTCGGCGGGTGTCTCGACGAACATCACCAAGTCGGGGTGGGCCGGGACGGAGAGTTCGGTGACGGTGAAGTGCAGCTCTCCGGCGACCGGATGGACGACGTGGCGGGGGCGGGGCGAGCACTCGGCGACCTCGTGGCGGGACCAGAGCTGGGCGAACTCGGGGCTGAGGTTGCGGAGCCGGGCGAGGTCTTCTTCCCAGTCGGGGTCGCCGATGTGTTCGACGTACGCCGAGCGGAGGCGCGCGACCAGGTACGGAACTTCTTCCTCGTAGTTCAGCAGCTGCTGGCGGGCGAGTGGCTCGGTGACGATGCACCAGAGCAGGTTCTTGTGCACGCACGGCAGCGTGTGCCAGTCGTGGAAGAGGTCGCTGAACGCGTCGTTCGGCTGCACGATGTCGAAGCGGGTGTTGGTGATCACCGCCGGCAGTGGGTCGAGCGCGTCCAGGATCTCCGTCATCACCGGCACGCTCGCGCAGAGACCGGTCTTCGGCCGCAGCGGCGTCGCCTCGGCCAGCCGGTACAGATGCGCCCGCTCCGGATCGGTCAGCCGCAACGTGCCGGCGACCGCGTCGAGCACCTGGCCGCTCACGTTGATCGGCCGGCCCTGCTCGAGCCAGGTGTACCAAGTCACGCCGACACCCGCGAGCTGAGCGAGCTCCTCGCGCCGGAGCCCCGGCGTACGGCGTCGTCCGCCCGGCGGCAGGCCGACCTCCTCAGGGGTCACCTGCGCCCGGCGGGCCTTGAGGAAATCCCCCAGTTCGGCGCGTTGGGTGCTCACCCGAGCATCCTGACAGCCGCCACCGACAGTTATTGCTCGATGGAGCGTGGGGCTCGGCGGACCAGGCTCTCGTCGGCGTAGCGGCCGATTCGGTACGTCGACCAGCCGTCGACGCCGGCGCCTACTGCGCCGCCCAGGAGCGGGACCCGGCGGGTGACGGTGAGGGCCATGCGCTTGCCGCTGATCCGGGCGATCAGCTCGCCGACGACCTCGCCGGCCACCTGGCGGTCCAGTTCGGGGTCGAAGACCGGCGCGGTGGCGATCGCGAGTGGCGATGTCACCAGGCTTTCCTTCTTGATCCGGTCCGTGACGCCGTCTTCGCCGAGCAGGCAGGTGATCACCGCAGTACGGACGCGTGGATCATCCAGGTCGTACCCGCGCAGATGGGCGATCGCCGCCACCATCCGGGCCTGCACGATCGCGATCCCGGTCAGGTTCGCCGGCAGTGCGACCGGCAGCGTGATCAGCCCGCCGATGCTGGTGACGAACCCCTGCAGGCCGCCGAGCCGGATGTGCTGCTCGATCACGGTGTCGATCGCGAGTTCGGGGTCGCCGTCGTTCTTCGCGAGATGCTTCGCGGCGACCTTCTCCGCGCCCGGGAACCGCTGGTACCCGTCGATCGCGACTTCCAGCACCTGACGAAGGACACCGGCGGCGGCCTGTGGGGCGAACCGCTGGGCGGCGGGCGCGAGACTGCTGGCGACGAACCTGGCTACTCCGGCCACAGTGCTCCTTCGGACTCGGACGCCCGGGCTTGGCGGCAGGGCGCACTCACAACTCTACGTGCCGCCTGTGAACCCGCCACTCGGGAGAAACCCTGGCCAGTCCCCGTACTACGGCCCGCCACCCGACTATCCGTGTTTGCCGGTGAACGGACCGTCAGGGGCGAACGCGGATCCGGCGAACTTCTCGGCGATCAGCCGGTGCGTCGCCGTGTCCGGATGCAACTCGTCGGGCAGCGGCAAGGCGGCGTAATCCGCCTCGCCGTACAGGTCCAACCCGTCCAGGTACTGCAGATTGGGATCCGTCGACGAACGCTCAGCCGTGATCCGGGCGAGTTCGCGCCGGATCACCGTCAGCGTGAGCTTTCCCGCGGCAATCTCCGCCGGATCGCCGGTCGCCCTGAACTTCAGCGTCCCGCTGGACAGATCCGGCGCACCCGGCCCAGGCGTGTCCTCGTGAATCCGGCAGTAGACCGACGAGATGACCAGCAGCGGCGTCGTCGGATGCCCCTCCCGGATCGTGTCGAGGAACCCGTGCACAGCCGGACCGAAGGCGCGCAGCCGCATCAGATCGGCGTTCACGATGTTGATGCCGAGCTTGATGCTGATCAGATCCGCCGGGATGTCCCGCATCGTCCGCGCGATGAACGGATCAAGCAATGCACTCCCGCCGAAGCCCAGGTTGATCAGGTCGACCTCACCGAGCCCCGCCGCCACGACCGGCCAGGTCGCGGTCGGGTTGCTCGCATTCGACCCATGGCTGATCGAGCTTCCGTGATGCAGCCACACCCGCCGCCCACGATCCGGCGCAGGCTCAACCGGTACATCGGTCCGCAGCGCGACCAGCTCGCCCGTCTCGTTGTGCGGCAGCCAGATCTCGATGTCCTTGACCTCGGCCGGCAGCCCGGTGAATCGCAGCGTGTCGGCCGGTCCACGGGTGAGTTCCGTCTTCCCGGTCGACCAGTCCTGCGTCAGGACGTTCCCGCTACTCAGACTTGCTTGCGCGGTGAGCACCCCGTCGACCAGCAGGTCGTAGACCCCGTCCGGGACCGGCGGCGCCCCGACGGCGGCCATCTTCGTCCGCAGCACGTCCAGCTCGATCGCGGTCGCCGCAGTACGGAAAGCAAGTCGTACGCCGGCCGGTCGCGCCTCCGCCATCGCCAGCTGGCCGTCGGTGTTCTGCGCCCGGGCCCAGGCGGGCAGCCGATGCGGCAGTACGCCGTACTGCGTGGTCTCCAACTCGATCGCGCCCCGCACGATCTCCGTCGTGATCGGCGTCTCGATCCAGTCGCTGAACTCAGAAGTCATGCGTCCACCCTGCCTGACCCGGACGGTCCGGCCGGGGAGGGGGTGCGTCAGGATGGTGGGGTGCCAATCGAACCTCCCGCGTCCGTCTGGGACTTTCCGCCGGTCGGGGTCGCCGGAGCCGGTGATGTCGTCGCGGCCGGGGCAGATCTCGAGCCGGGCACGGTGCTCGCGGCGTACCGGCGGGGGCTGTTCCCGATGCCGGACAGCCATGGTCCGTTGCTCTGGTGGTCGCCGGTGGAGCGCGGCGTGATCGAGGTCGACGGGTTCACGCCGTCGCGGTCGCTGCGGCGGGCCCGGGAGAAGTTCGAGATCCGGGTGAACACCGCGTTCGACCGGGTGATCCGGGCCTGCGCGGATCCGAAGCGGCCGGGGTCGTGGATCGACGCGGACATCATCGCGGCGTACACGAAGTTGCACGAGCTCGGCTGGGTGCACTCGGTCGAGGCCTGGGACGGCGACGAGTTGGCCGGCGGCCTGTACGGCGTGGCGATCGGCGGGCTGTTCGCGGGCGAGTCGATGTTCCATCACAAGACTGATGGCTCGAAGGCGGCCGTCGCCGGGCTGGTCGAGCTGCTCAGCGACAAGTACGCGATCGAGCGTGTCCTGGACATTCAGTGGGTGACCAGCCATCTCGCCACGCTCGGCGCGGTCGCGATCCCACGCGAGCAGTACGTCCGTCGCGTCAACCGCGCCCTCGCCTTCCCGCTGCCTGCTGCTTTCGGCTGAGACCGACGAAGGCAGCCATCTGCTCCACGGTGTCGGCGAAGAACGCGTCCGCCGGATCCATCGTCCGGGCCAATTGCCCGAACAACTCGAAGCTGATCATCCCGAACAACTGCGTCCACGCGATCACCGCCCGGAGCAGCACTTTGGCCGGTACGCCGGGAGCCGCGTCCGCCACGATGGCCACCTGCTCAGCCAGTACGCCGGAAGGCTCGGGAGCAGCTTCGAGCGGATCGAGACTGCCCTCAGCCTGGGCTCTCGTCAGGATCCCGAGCAGCACGATCGCGACCCGGGCGGCAGACGGGATCGTCGTGTCGGGCGCCTGGTACCCGGCGATCGGTGAGCCGTAGATCAGCATGTACTCGTGCGGGTGGTCTTTGGCCCACTGCCGTACTGCGTGGCAGACCGCGATCCAGGCACTGCGGGGATCCTGCTCGGTTGTCACCACCTTCTCGGCGACGGTGCCGAGAGCGTCGTACGCGTCGATGATCAGCGCGGTCAGCAGGTCGTCGCGGCTCGGGAAGTACCGGTAGAGCGCCGACGAGACCATGCCCAGTTCGCGGGAGACCGCGCGCAGGGACAACCGTTCGGCGCCGTCCGCGGCGAGCTGGCGGCGGGCGGCGTCCTTGATCTCCTGGGTCAGTTCGGCCCGGGCCCGGTCCCGGGCGGTGCGTCCGGCGTTCATGTTTCGCAGTCTGCCACGAGCACCGCGCTAAAGCGAGAGCACTGCTCTTGACACTGCTCCGGCGACGGTGTTCACTGGTCACAACAGAGAGCACCGCTCTCACAAACTCGAGGAGCATCCGCCATGCAGGAGTACAACGACAAGCGAGTGGTGACGTCGGGCCGGCGCAGCATGCTGGCCTTCAACAAGCTGGTCGCCGGACTGACCAACCTGGGCATCAGCCTGATGGGCAGCCGGGTGCTCTCGGTCCGCGGCCGCAAGTCCGGCGAGTGGCGCAGCACCCCGGTCAACCTGCTCGTCCTCGACGGCCAGCGCTACCTGGTCGCCCCGCGCGGTCACGTCCAGTGGGTCCGCAACCTCCGCGCCAGCGGCGAAGGCACCCTCCGCGTAGGCCGCACCACCGAAACCTTCCGCGCCGAAGAACTCGCCGACACCGACAAGCCCGACATCATCCGCCTCTACCTCAAGAAATGGGCCTGGGAAGTAGGCGCCTTCTTCGGCGACGACGTCCGAGCCAACTCCCCCCTCGACCGCCTCCTAGAAGTAGCCCCCGGCGTCCCCGTCTTCAAAATCCACACCGCCTGAGTCACAACTCCTCCGGCCCAGCAGCCAGCTCGGCCTCCAGCTCAGCCACACTCGGCAAGACCGATGCCACCTCCTTGGGCAACGACTCGTTGGCAGCAGTCACCCACTCGGACACCCCGAGCGGAACCCGATACCCCCGCAAGGCGTACTCGGCGACGACATCGTTTTTCGAACGGCAGAGCAACAACCCGATCGTCGGCTTGTCACCCGGCTTCGCGAGCACGTCGTCCACCACCGCCGTGTACAGATTCAACTGCCCCAAAAACGCAGGATCGAACCGAACCGACTTCAACTCAATCACCACGAAGCACCGAAGCTCGAGATGGTAGAAGAGCAGGTCGCAGTAGAACTCCTCCCCAGCCAGCTCAAGCCGCACCTGCCGCCCGACAAACGCAAACCCCTGACCGAGCTCGACCAAGAACTTCCCGATGTGGTCGATCAACCCTTGCTCGAGCTCCCGCTCGCGGAGCTTCCCGGTCGCCTCGATGAAGTCGAAGAGGTACGGATCACGGGTGGCCTGCTGGGCGCGATCGGACCCCTCGTCCGGGATAGCGGCGGCGAAGTTGGTCACCGCTTTGCCGGCTCGCCGGTGGAAACCGGTGTCGATCTGCAGTGCCAGGACATCTCGGCTCCAGCCGTGCTCGACCGCGGTCTCCGCGTACCAGAGGCGCAGATCGGCGGTGTCGAGCTTGTCCATCAGGACCATGTGGTGCCGCCAGGGCAATTGGGCAGCGCAGCGCTGCCCAATTGGCGGATCCGGCCATGCGACGGCGAAGGTTCGCATGTACCTGAGGTTGCGGGGTGAGTAGCCCTTGGCCGTGGGGAACCGATCTTTGAGGTCCGCTGACAGTCGGGCGATGACCTTGGTGCCCCAACCTTCCCGGTGCTGGCGGGCGAGGATCTCCCGGCCGATCGACCAGTAGGTGGTCAGCATCTCGGTGTTGGCGGCGGTGATTGCTCTGCGGTGGCCGGTGGAGATGTGTGAGGCGACTGAGTCCAGCAGTTCGGGATACCAGTCGGGAAGGGAGGTGCGGGTTGGCTTGGCGGCGAAACGTGGGGAAGAGTTGTCGTTCATAGCACCAACCCTCAGTCGACAGGGCAGTGCGACACGAAGGCCATCGCGGGGCATCCCTGGGGCAGATCATCTGCCCCGAATCTGGCAAGCGCCGCTTGCCAAATTGTGCAAGCGGGGCTTGCACCATCAGCGGTAGGCGGCGGCTTGGATTTTGTAGAGGTCGGCGTAGTGGCCGTTGAGGGTTATGAGGGAGTCGTGGGTGCCGGTTTCTACTAGGTGGGCGCCGTCTAGGACGACTATGAGGTCGGCCATGCGGACGGTGGAGAAGCGGTGGGAGACCAGGAGGGTGATGCGGCCGTCGGTGCTGGTGCGGGCTGCTTGGGCGTAGCGTTCGAAGAGGGCGTGTTCGGTTTCGGCGTCCAGGGCGGCGGTGGGTTCGTCGAGGACAAGTAGGAGTGGGTTGTCGCGCATGAAGCCGCGGGCCAGGGCGAGCTTCTGCCATTGGCCGAAGCTGAGTTCGGCGCCGTCGGGCCAGGTGGAGCCGAGTTGGGTGGCGAGGCCGGAGTCGAGGCGGTCTACTACGTCTTGAGCTCCTGCGCGATTGACAGCTGTGGAGACTGCCGGCTCGTCGTCCAAGCGGGGGAGATCGCCCAGGCCTACGCTGTGCCTGGCCTGGAACTCGAAGCGGAAGAAGTCCTGGAAGGCGCCGGCGATCCGGGCGCGCCACGCATCGGCGGGGATTCGCGACAGGGGTTGGCCGTCCAAGAGGATGACGCCGCTGGACGGTTCGTAGAGCTTGGCGATCAGCTTCACCAAAGTGGACTTCCCGGCGCCGTTCTCGCCGACCACGGCGATCACCTTGCCGGCCGGGAGATGTAGCGAAATGTTGTCCAGGGCAACCTTGTCGGAATCCGCGTAGCTGAAGGAAACGCCCTCCAGCCGGATCCCGTCGGTGAGTCGCGCAGGCACCGGAAGATCGGCGCCCGCGTCGAACGACGCCGCGTAGTTCTCCAGCCAGACCAGCCGCCGCGATCCGTCCAGCCAGATCCCGCGCAGGAACCCGATCTCACCGACCGTCGCTCCGATGTACGACGACAGCCGCGCGCCGGCCGCGAGAATCAGCAGCACGTCCCCCACCGACCCGTCGAGCCCGGACGCGACGAAGAGCACCGCCCCGACGTACGCCGCTCCGAAGATGGCCCAGGCCGCCGCATGCCACCCAGCACTCACCCATCGGACTCGCGCGATCGGCTCGTACCAGCGCTCCCACTCCAGCCGCCGATCCGTCACCAGCGAAGGCCCGATCCCGGTCACCCGCACGTCCTTGCCCGGAGCCGGGGTGGTCGCCGTCCGGAAGAGATGTTCCGAAAGCCGTTGGTGGGAAGCGTTCTTCTCCTCCACCGACCGCTCCACCCCAGGCCGCCAACTGGAGCTGACCACGGTCGGAACCGCGAAGACCACTAGCAGCGCCAGCAACGGGTTGATCGACATCAGCAGCCCGACGGTCACCGCGAGTCGCAGGATCCAGCCGCAGGTCGAGAAGAGTGACATGTACATGTGGTCGAGCACGAACACCTGTTTCCGCAGTACGGAAAGCCGGTCCAGGTAGTCGCGGCGTTCGTGGTGCTCGACAGTCGCGACGGTCGCCTGCAGACGGGCGACGTGCGCCTCCAGCATGATCGTGACGCGGTCGCGGAACCGTCGCGAGATCCGCGCCGACAAGGTTCGCAGGAACCAGGTCGCGGTCACCGACAACGCCATCCCGAAAGCCGCGACGAAGACGGCCCGCCGGTCGCCACGGAGTACGCCATCGGCCAGAACCTTCAGCCACAACGCGAGCAACGCATCCGGCAACGCGGCCAGCAGGGTCATCACAAAGGCGAAGACGAGGAGGCCCGGCTCGTGCTGGTAGCCGAGTTTGCAAAGTCGCCACATCGACGGCAGCGCACGAGGCAGATCGTCAGAGCGTGTCATAGCTCATCCCCTCCTCGTCGACCTCGGCCGAGAACCGCTGCGCCTGCAGGTCGAACATCGTCCGGTACCGCCCGCCGAGCGCCATCAACTCGTCGTGGCTCCCGAGCTCGATCACGCGCCCGTGTTCCAGCACGCAGATCCGGTCGACATGCCGGACCGTCGAGAACCGATGCGAGACGAGGATCGTGGTGACACCCCGCGTCGCCGTCAGAATCCGATCGAAGATCGCCGCCTCACCACGAACATCCAGCTGAGCCGTCGGCTCATCCAGCAACACCAGCCCAGCCCCTTGCCGTACTGCGCACAGCGCCCGCGCCAACGCGACTCGTTGCCACTGCCCGCCGGACAAGTCGGTGCCGCCCTCGTAGCCGGTCGCCAGCCGCGTATCGAGCGAGGCCAGCTCACCCGCACCGGCGTCTGCCAGCGCAGCAAGGATGTCGGCCTCTGGCGCACCACCGGGTGCAACGTTGTCCCGCAACGAAAGCTCCAGACGAAGGAAGTCCTGGAAGACGGCGGCGACCCGAGTCCGCCAACCATCCACATCCAGGTCCCGCAGGTCCGACCCGTCGATCTCGATCGCCCCGCTGGAAGGGTCGTAGAACCGGCACAACAACTTCGCCAGCGTCGTCTTCCCCGACCCGTTCTGCCCCACCACCGCAAGCGACGACCCGGCCGGAATCTCCAACTCCAACCCGTCGAACACCGCCCGCGAAGACCGTGGATAACTGAAACTCAGATCCCGGATCCTGATCCCAACCGGTCCCTCAAAACCAGAACCAGAGCGAGAGCCATTAGCCAAAGCACCGGCCGGAGCCATTGCGGGTTTCAGTTTCCGTACTGCGACAACTGGTGCGGCGGCTCCGTCGAGGACCCAGTTCAAGCCGCCGAAGGCGATCGAGCTGACCCCGACCGCCACTTGGGCGAAGACGACCAGGCGATCCAGCCCCAGATCGCCACCGACCGCGGCCGAGCCGAGAGCCCAGAAGACCACCCCGTTCGCCACCACCACGATCAGCAGACTCCAGATCATCGGGCGCTCCCGCAGCCGGGTCGCCGTGTACTGAAGCTCGAACAACCGCCGCCGTCGCTCCGTGAACCGCTCCACAGCCCACCCCGCCAAACCGAACAACCGCAGCTCTTTGGCAGAAGCAGGCTCGACAGCCAGCTGATACGCATAGTCCGCATGCCGTTGCGCAGAACGAACCTCCGACGTATTCCGATCCCGCCAGACCCCGCTCTCCCGCAGCAACCAATGCGTCGCGCTCCAGGCGACCACCAGCACCACCGGCGCCCACCAGCTGAACCCGAACAGCACCACAGCCGCAGCAACCCCACCGACCATCTCGACCAGGCTGCTAGCGGTGAAGTCCACGTTCATATACATCGGCGGCCCGGTCTGGCCCCGATCGAACTCCCGCGCAACCGTCAGATCCTCGGCCAGCGAAGGATCCTCCAGATGCCCGATCCCTGGCGGCTCCACACACGCCCGTGCCAGCTCGTCGTTCAGCCACGCCGCCACCCGGCTCCCGAGATTGGCGCTCACCGCCTGATGCACCGGCGTCAGCACCTGCAGCAGAACGAACGTCGTACCCATCAGAACCAGCGGGCCAGCCAGCTCGTCGTGATGCTGGACGGCACCGACCAGCCACCCCATGGCGATCGCGAACACGGCAGGCAACGCGCCGCGCACCAACAGAAGCAGCCACCAGACTGAGGCCAGCACGGGGTCCGCTTTCGGCAGCACGGCGAAGAACTGCCACTCGGGACGCTCACGGAGGACCATTTCCACACCATGACACCCGCCACCCCCAAAAATCTTGGACGTTTGCCGGATCGGGTCCAGCCACTCGGAGTACGGGCTGGCAGGATGGCGGCATGATCTCGGCTGGGCAGTTGGCGGATGCGCCGAAGGTGTTGTTGCACGACCACCTCGACGGTGGCCTGCGGCCCGCGACGATCGTGGAGCTGGCTGCCGAGATCGGCCACCAGCTGCCGCGCACCGACGCGGGCGAACTCGGCCAGTGGTTCGTCGAGTCGGCGGACTCCGGGTCGCTCCCCCGCTACCTGGAGACGTTCGACCACACGGTCGCGGTGATGCAGAACGCCGAGGCGATCACCCGGGTCGCCAGCGAGTGCGTGCAGGACCTGGCCGCGGACGGCGTCGTGTACGCCGAGATCCGCTATGCGCCCGAGCAGCATCTGACCGCCGGGCTGTCGCTCGAGCAGGTCGTCGATGCGGTCGCCGCAGGCTTCGAGCACGGTATGGCGACGGCCGAGCGCCCGATCGTCGCGCGCCAGCTCCTCACCGCGATGCGCCACCAGGCCCGGTCGATGGAGATCGCCGAGCTCTCGGTCGCCTACCGCGACGCCGGGGTGGTCGGCTTCGACATCGCGGGCGCCGAGGCGGGCTACCCGCCCACCCGGCACCTGGACGCGTTCGAGTACCTGCAGCGCGAGAACGCCCACTTCACCATCCACGCCGGCGAGGCGTTCGGCCTGCCGTCGATCTGGCAGGCGATCCAGTGGTGCGGCGCGGACCGGCTCGGTCACGGCGTACGGATCATCGACGACATCGCGTACGACCCGGCGGCGGGTCTCGACGGCAAGGTCGAGCTGGGCCGGCTGGCGGCGTACGTGCGGGACCGGCGGATCCCGCTCGAGATGTGCCCGAGCTCCAACCTGCAGACCGGCGCGGCCGACTCGATCGCGCAGCACCCGATCGGCCTGCTCGCCCAGCTGAAGTTCCGGGTCACGGTCAACACGGACAACCGCCTCATGTCCGGTACGTCGATGAGCCGCGAACTCGCGCTGCTTGCCGAAGCCTTCGACTACGGCCTGGCCGACTTCCGCTGGTTCGCCATCAACGCGATGAAGTCCGCCTTCCTCCCCTTCGACGAGCGCCTCGCCATCATCGACAACATCATCAAACCCTGGTACGCCGAAGCGCTCGCCTAATCCGTTGGACGGCGAGGCTCGGCAGCGTCGAGCATCGGCGGTATGACTCATCAGATCCGGTTTGCGGCCTTGTCGCCGACCACCATGGCCGCGCTGCTTGCGGACGACCTGACCACCGCCCGCGCCGAGTCGGGTGTCGAGCTCGGCGAGCTGTTCGTCGACGATCGCGCGAAGTGGCTGTGGAACTACCGGCTCAAGCAGCTCGAGACCCAGCCGGAGGCGGCGGATTGGATCGCCCGTGCGGTCCTCGCCGAAGCGCCTGGAGCCGAGTCCGGCGACGGCGGACCGGGTGAGGTGGTGGTCGGGTATGCCGGGTATCACGGTCCGCCCGACGAGAACGGGATGGTCGAGGTCGGGTACACGGTCGACCCGCAGTACCGGCGGCAGGGTTACGCGAAGGCGATCCTGGCCATGCTCCTCGAGCGCGCCGCCCGCGAACCCGAAGTACGGGTGGTTCGCGCCACGATCAGCCCGGACAACGTCGGCTCGCTCGCGACCATCGCCTCGTTCGGCTTCACCCAGAACGGCGATCAGTGGGACGAGGAGGACGGGCTCGAGCTGATCTTCGAGCGACCCGCTTGACAGGAGATATCCGAAAGCTAATACTCGATTTCGAGTAATCGAGATCGAGGAGGCGAAGCATGGTCAAGCGCAAGGTGGCGAACCCCCTCGCGTTCGCGGTGCTCGGCAGCCTCGGGGAGCGCTCGATGCACCCGTACGAGATCTCCACGATGCTCAAGACCCGCGGCAAGGACGGCAGCATCAAGCTCAACTACGGGTCCCTGTACTCCGTGGTCGCGGCGCTGGAGAAGGCCGGCTTCATCGAGGCGGTGGAGACCGTGCGTGAGGGCAACCGCCCCGAGCGGACCGTCTACGCGATCACCGAAGCGGGCCGGGCCGAGTTCTCCGACTGGCTGACCGAGCTGCTCGGTTCGCCGGAGAAGGAGTACAGCCAGCTCGAAGCCGGTCTCGCCTACGTGCCGGCCTTCCCGCCGGACCGCGTCGTCGAGCTGCTGGAGCAGCGGATCGTCGGGCTCGACCAGCAGATCGCGGAGTTGACCGCGGCGCACGAGTTCATGCGGTCCAAGGAGTTCCCGCGGATCTTCTGGGTCGAGTCGGAGTTCCGGGTCGAGCTGCTCACCGCCGAGCGGAACTACGCGCAGCGGCTGGCCGGCGAGATCCGCGCCGACGGCCTGGAGGGCAGTGCTTTCTGGCGCAAGACGCACGAGCTCGTCGCCGAGCTGGGGATCTCGCCCAGCGACGTCCTGAAGAACCCCGTCAAGTACCTCGGGGTCGACTTCCCCTGGCTGAAGGAGGTCGCGCCGGAAGGACTGTAACCAAGGACGGCCCCCGACCAGGGCGCGGCAACGCCGAGGTCAAGGGCCGCAGTTCCTCGAGTCGATCCCGCAAGCGAGACCTGGCACCCAAGGCGCAACCATCAGGATAGCCAGCTCGCCCCGGATCGGCTCCTCACCACACCTTTGAGGAGTTCGCACCATGGCACCACCCACGCACGCCCGAAACCTGGCGATCGAGGTCGCCGAGCTGGTCAAGACCTACCCGGCGGCCCGCAAGAAGCCGCCGGTCAGAGCCCTCGACGGACTGACGTTCAGCGTCCCGGAGGGCGTAGTACTGGGCCTTCTCGGCCCGAACGGCGCCGGCAAGTCCACCGCGGTGAAGATCCTCACCACATTGTCCCGGGCGGATTCCGGTACGGCGCGGGTCGCCGGCCTCGACGTCGTCAAGGATCAGCAGGCGGTCCGGCTCGCGATCGGCTACGTACCGCAGATGTCCAGCTCCGACCCGATGGCGACCGGCACCGAGAACCTCGTGCTCAGCGGCCGCATCTACGGCCTCTCCAAGCAGGAGTCCGTACGCCGGTCCGCCGAGCTCCTGGATCGCTTCGGCCTCACCGAAGCCGCCGATCGCCAGGTCCGCACGTACTCCGGCGGCATGCAACGCAAACTGGACGTCGCGCTCGGACTCGTCCACCGGCCGACTGTGTTGTTCCTCGACGAACCGACGACCGGGCTCGACCCGGAAGCCCGGGCCGACCTGTGGACCGAGGTCGAGCGGCTCTCGGCGACCGAAGGTCTCACGGTGCTGCTGACCACGCACTATCTGGAAGAAGCCGACCGGTTGGCGGCGCAGCTCGCGATCGTCGATCACGGCAAGGTGGTCGCCGAAGGCAGTCCCGATGCGCTGAAGGCCGAGCTGCACGGCGATTCCGTGCAGGTCGAGCTGGCCGGCAATGCTTCGACCGCGAAGGCGCACGCCTTGATCAGCGGACTGCGCGGGATCGGCGAGGTCGTTGTCGAGGGCAACGTATTGCGAGCGCGCGTGGATCACGGGGCGACCGCAGTACCGGCTGTCCTTGGAGTCCTTGAGGAGCAGGCGATTCCGGTCGCGGCCGTGACGGTTGCGCGGCCGACGCTGGACGACGTCTATCTGCAGTACACCGGTCGCACCTTCCGGGCGGCCGAGCAAGCATCCGATGCGGAGAAGGAGAGGGCCGCCTGATGGCCACCATGACAGCTACTGCAGTGCGTTCCTCGGCCCGCTCCGGCGGACTGGCCGGCCAGACGGCGATGATCACCGGGAGATGGCTGCGCGCGCAGTACAGGTCTCCTGCGTTGATCGCCTTCACCTTGGTGCAGCCGGCGATCTGGTTGCTGCTGTTCGGGCAGTTGTTCAAGGGAGTCGTGCAGCTGCCGGGGTTCTCGGACTCGTCGTACATCGCGTTCCTGACGCCGGGCATCGTGATGATGACGGCGCTGATGTCGAGCGGGTGGGCGGGAACCACGTTCATCACCGACATGGAGCGCGGGGTGATGGACCGGATGCTGACCTCGCCGGTACGCCGGGGTGCGCTGATGGCCGGGCAGCTACTCAGCGGCGCGACGACCACCGTGATCCAGACGATCCTGGTGTTCGCGATCGGGATGGCGGCGGGCGCTCGCTATGAGGGGAACGGGCTCGGGTACGTCGTCACGATCGTCGCCTCGATGCTGGTCGGTACGGCGTTCGGTTCGCTCTCGAACGCGGTCGCGCTGCTGACCCGGCAGCAGGAGGCGCTGATCGGCATCTTCCAGTTCGTCTCGCTCCCGCTGACGTTCCTGTCGTCGATCATGATGGACCCGAAACTGGCCCCGCACTGGGTCGAGGTAGGCGCCCGCTTCAACCCGGTCAACTGGGCCGCGGTCGCCGCTCGCGAGTCCCTCTCCGCCACCCCCGACTGGTCCTCAGTCGCCTGGCACAGCCTCTACCTGTTGGCGTTCACCCTCTTCGTCGGCTACCTCTCCACCCGAGCCTTCCGCACCTACCAACGCTCGGTCTGACGTCGCACTGCGCCCTCCCGGGGTTCCCCGGGAGGGTCAGAGCGGCTTGACCCAGCGGGACCAGTTGGGTTGAGGGTGGTAACCGGCAGTGGTCCAGGTGGGGTGGGCGGCGGTGTTGGCGTCCAGGACCATGGCGTCGGCCCGGGTGCCGCCGTACGCGGCGAAACGCTGCTCTGCCAGCGCGATCAGGGCCTTGCCGATACCGCGGCGACGGTGGGTTGGGGCCACCGCCAGGCGGTAGAGGTGGCAGCGCCAGCCGTCCCAGCCGACGATGATCGAGCCCACGATCTGCGCATCGCCGCCTTCTTCGCCCGAGTCGTTGTCGACGGCAAGGATCAGGGCTTCCGGGTCGCGCTCGATCAGGCGCAGTACGGCGTCGGGTGAGTCCGACGGGCGATCCACGTCCTCGGCGGCGGTGGCCCAGAAGGCCAGTACTGCGACGGCTTCGGCGGGGGTGGCGGGTCGGTAGGTGATCATCAGCTCGCAGTCTGGAAGGTTCGGCGATAGTCCTGGGGAGGTACGCCGACCACCCTACGGAAGTGATGGCGCAACAACGCCGCGGTGCCGAAGCCGGCTTCCGAGGCGATCTGTTCGATGCCCAGTTTCGTCTCTTCCAGCAGGGTTCTGGCGTGCAGGACGCGTTGGGTGGTGACCCACTTGACCGGCGTCGTTCCGGTCTCGGCGACGAAGCGGCGCGCGAAGGTGCGGTCGGACATCCGGGCCCGGCGGGCGAGATCGGGGACGGTGTGCTCGATGGTCAGGTTGTCGACCATCCAGTCGAGCACCGGCTGCAGGCTCTCGCCGGACGACTCGGGCACCGGCACCTCGACGTACTGGCGCTGGCCGCCGTCGCGCTGCGGCGGGACGACCATCCGGCGGGCGATCCGGGTCGCGACGGCGCTGCCGAGCTCGCGGCGGACGAGGTGCAGGCAGGCGTCGATGCCGGCGGCCGTCCCGGCGCTGGTGATGATGTCGCCGTCGTCGACGAACAGCACGTCCGCGTCGAGGTTCGCCAGCGGGTACTGCTCGCGGAAGAGCTTCGCGTAGCGCCAGTGGGTCGCGCAGTTGCGGCCGTCGAGCAGCCCGGCCTTGCCGAGCACGAAGGCGCCCGAGCAGACCGTCAGCAGGATCGCGCCGCGTTCGTGCGCCCGGCGGAGCGCGTCGAGGATCCGCTCGTCGTACTCGTGCCGCCAGGTCGTCGCCGGCAACGCGACCAGGTCGGCGTCCTCCAGCTCCTCCAGCCCGTACGGCGCGATCACGGCCGAATGGCTGCTGGTGCTCAGCGCCTCACCCGGCCGGGTCGAGCAGACCTTGAAGTCGAAGGCCGGTACGCCGTCGTCGGTCCGGTCGATCCCGAACACCTCCGACAGCACGCCGAACTCGAACAAGGCGACGTCCTCCATCAGGACGACAGCGATCTTCTGCAGCATGGGAGCCAGTATGGCAGAAATTTGTGGGTGACTGTCAATAGTGCCAATTGTGGCTGGATCTGACTGGTAGCAGAATTACTGCCATGACCGGAATCATCGTCCTCGCAGTACTCGCGCTGGCCGTGATCGCGGCTCTGGAAAGCAGCAACAGGCGTCACTCCACCGGGTTCGAGCACGGCCCGGCCGGTGCCTGGGTTGCGACAGACCGCGACGAGGCCAGGTCCAAGCTCGACCTGCTCGCCCTGGGCGGCATGGCCGAACCCTTCTCCCACAAGCCGGCCGCCACCAGCGGCACCGTCGTGAGCATCCGCCACGCCCGGCTCTTCCACCACCACAACGGCCGGCACGCGGCCTGACGCCCAGAGAACCGGCTGGAGAGCCGCGAAGCCTCTCCAGCCGGTTCTTGCTGTCTCCTGCCGGGTCCGTCTGTTGGCCAGGGGCAGGTGCCGTTCACAGGAGTTGCGAGGCCCGTCCACATGAACGCGCCTGCCTGCGGAGGGCACTGAAAATGCGGGCCGACCTGGGTGACGAGCGTGGCGTCGCGATGGCGGAGTACCGCTTCAGTGCACTCCGCAACGACCAAGGCAGCTACGAGGAAGCAATCCAGCGAGGACACCGCGCGCTGGCGACCTTCCAGACCCACGACGACCAGTGGGGCAACGCAGTAGTCCACTACGAGCTGGGCCGGTCGCTGGCGGGTCTGGGACGCCTCAGCGAGGCGACCAACGCGTACCGGATCGCGGTAGTGGGTCTGGATCGCGTCGGTGAGTGGCAACGCCGGGCTGAGGCCGCTGCTGCGCTGTCCGACGTACAGTCGCGGACGCCCTGGGCCGGTAGAACTCGGCGCCGCCGGCAGCCACGGCGAGACTCAGCAGCAGGAACCCGCCGTACAGCGTCGGTGCCCCGACCGGAGCAGGATCCTGCTGGTTGACGAGCCACAGCACGGCCAGGCTGCCGAGCACCCCGGTCGCGCCTGCCGCTCGGAACAGGACCCCACGTCGGAAGAGCAGCCCACCCAGCAGATACGCCGGGACGAACGGCAGGCCGGGACCGGCAAAGATCAGCAGGTTCACGAGTCCGAGCGCCCGCCAGCCGCGAGACCAGCCGGCCGCCCGCGCCCCGGCGAGGAACCCGAGAATGAGTCCACCGACAGCACAGGCACCGACAATCGCGCCCGTACCGCTCCAACTGAACTCCGGATCCTCAGCGATCAACCGCATCCACCCGCGAGCCGCGATTCCCCAACAAGCCCCAAGCCCAAGACCGACACCAGCCGCCTTCGGAATGCTCACCATGACACCGGCAGACAAGCCAGCCGCGGGCCCGCTGGACACCGCTCTCCAGCGACACACGGGCCGACGTGCAGATGGGCGCCGAACGACCGTCCCGCCACCGCACGATCGATCCCGAGGACGCGCAACTGCGCCATGCTGCGGCCCTGCTGCATCACCATCACCACGACAGCACGGGCGTGGTCGAAGGGATTCGCGCTGCCGGGCTGCAGGTTGCGGAGCTCGCCGCTCGCGACCACGGCCGTCGCTGCGTGGCTCTCGCCTCCGGCCTCGGCAGCGGCCACGAAGGAGGTCGAGACCGCCAGAGCCGCGGACATGATCGCGATCATTCGGTGTAGTGCTGACATGACTCCCCCAATCAGGTCCATGCTGGGAGCAAGGATCACTGCAACAGACGGGTTGCGTCCGGCCTTCCGGGTGACGCGCAGACGAAGGTTTCTGCGGTGTCACCCGGTCGCCGGTTTCACTCGTCCGTCAAGGTGATGGGGGCTATGGATGCGACCACGAACCTGCTGGGCGACGGCATACGGAGTACGGACGCCGACGCCCTCGTCGTCACGCTGTTCGAGGCCGAAGGGGCCCGCCTGATCCAGCTGGCCCGATGGTTCGTCGACGACCGGACGGCCGCCGAGGACCTGGTCCAGGAGGCCTTCGTCCGGCTGACCCGCCACCAGCAGCGGATCAACGACCCGGAGCGCGCCGCGGCGTACCTGCGGTCGATCGTGGTGAACCTGGCCCGCGACCACAACCGGCGCGGCCTGATGTCGCTGCGGCACCGGCCACCGGCCGAGGTGGACGACCGGTCGGCGCGAGGACGCTTGCGCGCAGCCGACGAGAGCCGGCGCGAGGTGATCGAGGCACTTCGCGGACTACCGCGCCGGCAGCGGGACTGCGTCGTACTGCGCTACTACCTCGAACTGTCCGTCGGCGCGATCGCCGAGACGCTCGGACTGTCGCCGAACTCGGTCAAGACCCATCTGCAGCGTGGCCTGCGCTCGCTCAAGGCAGAGCTGGAGGAACCCTGATGACCAGTCCACAGCCTGACGATCCGATCGAGCGCCGCCTGCTCGAGGCGCTCGGACCGGACCGGCTCCGGTCCACCTCGCCGGATCTGTTCGAGCGGGTGCTCGGCACGATCGGCGACGACCGGATCCGGCGGCGCAAAGTCCGCCGTGGCGTCCTCGCCGGAGCCGCAGCGGCTCTGCTGACGGCAGCCGTCGTCCTGCTGACCACACCCAAGAAGAACGGACACGTGCTGATGGACTGGTGGATCCTCGAACTGCTGACCGACGCCCTGCTGATCGGGATCGCCTTGTGGCTGGGCCCGTTCATCAAGCGGTTCGGCCGGGCGTATGCCGCGGATGTGTTCCACGACAATCCGCAGACCGGGAAGAGCTACATCGTGCTGACGGACATCGTCTACTACCTGATCTTCTCGGCCTACATCCTGTTCACCGTCAGCTTCGAACCGCGCGAGAACTGGGGATTGTCCGTGCTGCCGGCCCAGGTGGGGTTCGAAGCCGGCCGGCTCGGCGGCATCCTGCTGGTCATCGGGGTACTGCACGGGCTGAACATCGTGCTGATGCCTGTCCTCGGCCGCCTCTTCTCGCTCAACCGCCGGCTGTAGGTGCCCGAACAGGCAAACCGGGGCGGGTGTGGCGCGCCGACGGCGAATGGCGCCTCACCGAGCGCCCCGAGCGCCTCGCGGCGACCTACCCCCTGCAGGCCGTCCGCCTCTGACCAGCACAGCCCGTACGCCGGGAGCTGCCGCAGGTAGGCGCGCACGCCTCCGCCCGGCGGGCCGTCAGGCACTCGCCGGGATGAGGCAATCGCGCCCGGTTAGTGGGCGCTGCGGCGCTGCTGGACCTTCTGGAACATCTCCTTGGCCTTGCGCTGGTTCTCCGGCTTGCTCAGCTCACGCTGGGCCACCTGCAGCAGCTTCGCCACCACAGCGCCCTTGACCAATGTCTTCACGAAACCCATCAGGTCCCTCCTTCTCTCTTCCTACAGACGGTAGCGCTCCCCGCAACCAGACCGTATGGGTGATCCACCCGATCTACCCCGACCTACCCCCACGCTTCCTCCCCGATCTACCCCCGACGCTTGCTTCCCCGATCTCCCCCACGCTCCTTCCTTCTCTTTCCCGACCTCCCCGCGCGCTTTCCTTCCTTTGCTTTCCTTCCTTGTTTTCCCGGAGTTGTCGGTGGCGTGCGGCACACTTGGGGGGTGCCCGAGTTGCCGGAAGTCGAATCGCTGGCGGGGTTCCTGCGGGAACGTGCCGTCGAGCGGGCGTTCGTGCGTGCCGACATCACCGCGATCTCCGCGCTGAAGACCTACGACCCGCCGATCTCGTCGCTGGTGGGCCTGCTGATCGACGACGTGCAGCGGCACGGGAAGTTCCTGGACATCTCCGCGCAGGGCGTGCACCTCGTCATCCACCTGGCCCGGGCGGGCTGGCTGCGCTGGCGGGAGGAGCAGTCGACCGGGCTGGTCCGGCCCGGCAAGGGCCCGATCGCGCTCCGGACGGTCCTCGACGACGGCTCCGGGTTCGACCTGACCGAGGCCGGCACCCAGAAGAAGCTCGCCGTCTACGTGGTCCGCGACCCGGCCGAGGTGCCGGGGATCGCGCGGCTCGGGCCGGATCCGTTCACGCTGACCGCCGAGCAGTTCGGCGAGATCCTCAAGCAGCAGGGCCGGGTCCAGCTGAAGGGCGTCCTGCGGAACCAGGGCGTGATCGCCGGGATCGGCAACGCGTACTCCGACGAGATCCTGCACGTGGCGAAGATGAGCCCGTTCAAACCGGCGTCGAACCTGAGCGCCGACGAGGTCGAGGTCCTCTACAACGCCATGCGAGAAACCTTGACGGACGCGGTCGAACGCTCGAAAGGCCTGGCGGCGCAGGACCTGAAGTCCGAGAAGAAGAGCGGGCTGCGGGTGCACGGCCGGACGGGCCAGAAGTGCCCGGTCTGCGGCGACATCGTCCGCGAGGTCAGCTTCGCCGACTCTTCCCTGCAGTACTGCGCGACCTGCCAAACCGGCGGCAAACTGCTGGCCGACCGCCGGCTCTCCAAACTCCTCAAGTAGCAGGGGTCGGGACAGCTCACACCTGCCCGGCTCCAGCACTACGTCATCTGGTTGCGGATGTGACTCCTCATTCGCGGCGGAAAGCCAATGAGGCTGATCGGCGGCCGGCATCGAGTCGGACGCTGAGAGCATCGCCGGGGAGGCTGACGGTGGTGGTGAATGCCGCACCCGGCGCCAGATCCTCGAACGACCACTGCTCCGGCGTCGCGGACGCCACGAACACCTCACCCTGCGCCGCGGACGCCACGAACACCTCACCCTGCGCCGCGGACGCCACGAACACCTCACCCTGCGCCGCCGTCCGCCCGAAGTTGGTGACCGTCACAGCCACCCGCCCCGGCCCGGCGTCCTCCACAGAGGCCAACACAGTTCCCACCGGCGCCACCAACACCCGTCCCAGCGGGATCCCGTCCGGCGCGGAGCCGCCGACGCTGCGAGGCGACGAGGGCTCGCCCCTGCCCCGACCGGGCGCGAAGGCGCTTGGCTGCCGGGATCGGTTGATCGGCTCCACGGTCAACTCGACGACGCGGCCGGCGGGGACGGCGTACGGGCCGATGGTGGTGGCGGTCAACGTGGCGCCCGGTACGACGTACGAGTGGTTGTTGAGGGTGATTCGGTAGCTCGTGGTGCTGTCTGCCGGGCCGAAGAATTTGACGGCGACCTCTGCTGCCCGCCGGCCGACCAGGTATGCCGTGGACGAGTGCGGGTTGAGATCCCACACCCCATCGGCATTCGCGGTGACGGTGTCCGGCGGGACGATCCGCAGCTTGCCTTCGAGCGCGACCCGTACGACGGGGAGGTCGCCCGCCTCGGGCAGTGTGACGAGCAGGTCGTCGCCGTCGCGTCGCCAGGTGAGCGCCTTGCCGGTGCGGTCCTCGACCACGTGTCGCGGCGTGGTCGCCAGCCCGGGCAGCCGTACTTCGCGATCGACGGGCCGGCGGGTGATCCGCAGCAGCAGGTCGCGCCGGCGCAGGATCGCCTCGCCCCAGGGCTGCGGACCGAACTCGCCGGGGATCCCTTCGATCAGCGCCATCGGCAATCCCCTCCCCGAGTCCTTCGGACGAGAATTCGTCGCCGCGACTTGTCATGTCAACCTGCGATCCACCCCTCGGGCAGTCGCATTCCGGTGGGTTCCTTCCGGGCCGGTTCGGCAGGCTGCGATGATCGGGGCATGAACCCGGAGATTCCTGCCGTAGGCGTGGCCGACCTTGACGACGAGCTGCTGGCCGAGGCGTTCGTCCTCGACGTCCGGGAGCCGGACGAGTGGAACCGCGGCCACATCGAGGGCGCGACCCACATCCCGCTCGGCCAGCTGCAGGAGCGGGTCGGCGAGGTGCCGCTGGACCAGAAGGTGCTCTGCGTCTGCGCGGTCGGCGGCCGGTCCTCGATGGCGACCCAGTTCCTCGCCTCCCAGGGCCGGGACGCGGTCAACTTCGACGGCGGGATGCAGGCCTGGGAGTCCGCCGGCCGCCCGGTCTCACTCGACTGATCCCACCCGATCCGGACTGATTCCGGACAATAATCTTCCGAAGACCGACCGGAGACGTTACTTTGTCACCGGTCGGTCGATCGGCGTACACCTGCGCCTCACCAGGCGGTAGGGCTCTCGGCGTCGGATGGCCGCGTCCGTCCACGCCGAGGAGGCCCCTGTGTTCCGCCCATCCAAAAGCTCAGTACGGGGGACGACCCGGCGTACGGCGGTCAGCCTGCTGGCCGGCGGTCTGCTCGCCACCACCGTCTTCACCCCGGCCCTGGCCCACCCCTCACCTGCGCCCGTCGAGGCATTCCGGCAGTCGTCAGCGGCTACCGATGTCGCCGATGTCGCGATCGCTCCGGCCGGCGAAGGTCTCGTCACCAGCCGCCAGGACAGCCCGGTCGCGCCCGGCGTCAACTACACCGCCTTCGAGCGCCTCGACGCGCGCGGCTGGTTGCGCGGTGACTTCCTCGTCGCGGATCTCGACAAGCACGGCGTGACCGTCGACTACGTGAACACCGGCAAGGTCTCCGGCGGTCAGCCGCTCAGTCAGCAACTCGCTCGCAAGGGCGCGATCGCCGGCGTCAACGGCGACTTCTTCGACATCAACGACACGACCGCGCCGCTCGGCGTCGGCATCGAGAACAACGGCCGGCTGATCAACGCGCCGGCGGCGGGCCACAACGACACCGCCGTCATCGGCAAGGACGGTCTCGGCAAGATCGCCCAGGTCTTCCTGCAAGGCACCGCGACCGATGACGACGCAACGAAGCTCGACCTCAGCAACCTCAACTCCCCGACGGTCGACGCGAACGGCATCGGTCTCTACACCCCCGAATGGGGTGACGCCCCGCGCACCCGCACCGTCGACGGTCTCCCGGCCGTCCGCGAGGTGATCCTCCGCGACAACGTCGTCGTCTCGTCCACGACGACCCCCGGTACGACGCCGCTCGCGGCCAACGAACTCGCCCTGATCGGCCGCGAGACCGGCGCCACCTCACTCGCGGCCTTCGAGCTCGGCGACAAGGTGGAGGTCCAGTACGGCCCACGCTCCGATGCCGCCGACATCGCGGTCGGGATCAGCGGCAACGTCCAGCTCGCCCGCGACGGCAAGGTGCTCGACGACGTACCGGACGCCGACCTGGCACCGCGGACCGCGGTCGGGTTCACCGACAACGGCCGCCGGATGGTGCTGCTCACCGTCGACGGCCGGGCGACCGGCTCGCGCGGGCTGTCGCTGAAGGAGATGGGCCAGCTGATGGTCGATCTCGGTGCCGACGACGTCCTCAACCTGGACGGTGGCGGCTCGTCGACGATGCTGGCCCGCTCGCCCGGCGAGCAGAACCCCGCAGTGGTGAACAACCCGTCCGACGGCGGCGAACGCCTGGTCCCGAACGGACTGGGACTCGTTCCCAGCAAGGGATCCGGCAAACTCAAGGGCTTCCAGATCGAAGCCGCCGGTACTGCGGGTGAGCTGCCCGACACCGACATCTCGAAGAGCTCGCGCGTGCTGACCGGCCTCAGCCGCGTCCTCACCGCCCGCGGCTACGACGAGACCTACGCGCCGGCCAGCGGTACGCCGTACTGGTCGGTGGGTAGTAACGCCCGCGTCACCAACCAGGGAGTCGTGACCGGACAACGCGCGGGCGATGTCATCGTCACCGCGGCGAAGGGCCAGGCCCGCGGCCGCTTCCCGATGACAGTCCTCGGTACGCCGATCCGCCTGGCGCCGTCGACCCGTCAGGTGTCGTTGCCGGACGCAACCTCCAAGGGCTCGTTCACGGTCAACGGCTTCGACGCGGACGGCTTCTCCACCTGGGTCGAGCCGCGCGACGTCAAGCTGACCTACGACCCGGCACTGATCAAGGTAGTTGCTCGGGGCAATGGATTCGACGTGACCGCGGTCGGCTCGGATGCGGTGTCCACGGTCGTCACGGCGAAGGTCGGCAGTCTGACTACTCAACTCAGTGTCACAGCCGGTCTCACCAGCCAGGTCGTGGATGAGGTTGACGACCCCGCCAAGTGGCAGGCGAACGCAGTACCGGTCGGTGCTGCTACTGCGTCGAGATCGGTTGCCGAGGGCCACGATGGTGGGCAGGCGATCGCGTTGGACTACTCGCTGACGGGCAGCACGGCGACGCGGGCGGCGTACCTGTCCCAAACTCCGCAGCAGACATTGCCCGGGCAGCCGCAGAAGCTCGGCGCTTGGATCTACGGCGATGGGAAGGGCGCTTGGCTGCGGGCGAACGCCTATGACGGCGCGGGTGGTTCGGCGCAGACGCTGAACCTTGCGGCGACCGTGGACTGGACGGGCTGGAAGTACGTCGAGGCGAACATCCCGCCCGGATTGACGATGCCGCTGAGGTTCTGGCGGATCTACGTGGTCGAGACCGTGCCGACCCGGCAGTACTCGGGCCGCATCATCGTCGACGATCTCACCGTCCGCGGTGCTCCGCCGGTGACGGTGACGCCGCCGGCCAAGGTGATCGACCCGATGGTGGTCACCGACGGGCTGCTCTCGAGCGGGCGCTGGAAGTTCGCGGTGATGTCGGACGCGCAGTTCACTGCGGACGACCCCGAGTCGGACTACGTGAAGCAGGCCCGGCGGACGATCCGCGAGGCGCTCGCGCAGCACCCGGACTTCCTGGTGATCAACGGCGATTTCGTCGATCGCGGCTTCGCCAATGACATCGCGCTGGCCAAGAAGATCATCGACGAGGAGGTCGCCGGGCAGGTGCCGGTGCATTACGTGCCGGGCAACCACGAGAGCTACGGCCCTGGCGACCTGTCCGAATGGACCAAGGTCTTCGGCGCTCCGACGAGCACCTTCGACCACAAGGGAACGCGATTCGTACTGCGTGACTCGTCGCTCGGGTCGCTGCGCGCCGGTGGGTTCGACCAGATCCTCGACCTGCGCGCGCAGCTGGACGACGCGGCGAAGACCCCGGCGATCCGCAACGTCGTGGTGATGGCACACCACCCGATCGACGATCCCTCGCCGACGCAGAACTCGCAGCTCGGTGATCGGAAGGAGGCCGAGTTGCTGGTGCGCTGGCTGGCCGACTTCCGCGCATCGACCGGCAAGGGCGCGGCGTACATGGCGGCTCACGCAGGGACGTTCGCGGCGACCCGGACGGACGGCGTACTGCTGCCACTGACCGGCAACTCGGGCAAGAGCCCGGCCGCCGCACCTGACGCGGGTGGCTTCACCGGTTGGGCGCTCGTCGGGATCGACCCGTCTGCTCGGCCGGCTGATGCCGCGCAGCGGAACTGGTCGGCACCGGAGCGCTCCTGGTTCCAGGTCGAACTCCGGCCGCACGTGGACTCGCTCGAGCTTTCAGCACCAACCAATTTGCGGCGTGGTCAGACTGCGGCAGCCGCGGCGACGGTAGTACAGGAAGACCGTCGCGTGCCGGTCTCGTTCCCGGTCTCAGCCGACTGGTCGGGCTCACCGTTCCTGCACATCGGTCCCGCCACGACGGCCCCGTTCTGGTCGGTCGCCTCCTTCGACCCCGCAACCGGTCAGCTCACCGCACTCCGGCCCGGCACCGCGCAGCTCACCGTCACCGTCAACGGCGTTACCAGGACCAGCACTGTGAAGGTCGATTGGTAGGAGATACCGTCACCCGGTGACTGAGGTGAGGAGACCGGCGCGCCTGAAAGCCGGGGATCGCGTCGCGGTGGTGGCGCCGGCGGGACCGATTCAGGTCGAGCGGCTGGAGATCGGGCTCAAGTACCTGCGTGACTGGGGGCTCGAGGTCGAGGTGATGCCGTCCGTGCTCGGGCGGCACGACAAGCTGGGCTACCTGGCCTCGGAGGACACCGCCCGGGCGGCGGACCTCCGGACGGCGTGGCTCGAGCCGGACTTCAAGGCGGTCTTCTGCGGCCGCGGCGGGTACGGCGTACAGCGCACGCTCGAGCATCTCGACTTCGACGAACTGGCCTCGGTCGAGAAGATCCTGGTCGGCTTCAGCGACATCACCGCCCTGCACGAGGTCCTCAACGCGCGCGGTCTCGTCACGATCCACGGCCCGATGGCGGCCGCCGTCGAGCAGCTCGAATCCGACCAAGGCCGCGACCGCCTGCGTGACCTGCTCTTCACCCCAGAGTCGGTGACCGACCTACTCGCCCCGGCCGGCGCTCGCTCAGTAGTCCCCGGTATTGCGGAAGGCCGGCTGCTTGGCGGCAACCTGGCCCTCCTTGCAGCAAGCATCGGTACGCCGACCTTCGCGCAGCCGGAAGGGATCGTCGTCCTGGAGGACGTCGGTGAGCAGAGCTACCGGATCGACCGGTTGCTCACCCAGTTGCTGCGGTCCGGCTGGTTCGACCAGGTCAGCGGCCTGGTGATCGGCGACTTCACCGACACGGACAACGAGGAGCTGGTCCGTGAAGTGCTCCGCGAGCGGTTGTCGCCCCTTGGCGTGCCGATGGTGGAGGGCGCGGCGATCGGCCACGCAGCAGTCAACCTCGCCATCCCGCTCGGCCTCCCGGTCCGGCTGGAAGGCACGAGCCTGACTCCGCTACTTCCCGCTCTGCGCTAGTTGCTCGGTCAGGAACGCGAGAGCCTGCGGGTAGGCGTCGAGGCGGTTCTGGAGTTTGGCGAGGCCGTGACCCTCGTCGGCGTAGACGAGGAGCTGGCAGGGGATGTCCCGCTTGGCCAGTGCCTCGGCGATCTGCTCCGCCTCGGACAGCGGGACGCGCGGATCGTTGGCGCCGTGGATGACGAACAGCGGCGCCCGGATGTCGTCGACCCGGTTGAGCGGGCTGGCCAGTTCGAGGAACTCCCGGTCGTCGGCCAGCGTGCCGTACTCGCGTTCGCGGACGGCCCGCCGGTAGTCCGAGGTGTTCTCCAAGAAGGTGACCAGCGAGGCGATCCCGACGATATCCACACCGGCCGCCCAAAGTGACGGCTGGAACGCGAGACCGGCGAGCACCATGTAACCGCCGTACGAGCCGCCGTAGAGCGCTACCCGGCTCTGGTCCACCCCGATGGTCGGCAACCACGCGTGGATCGCAGCGAGGTCTGCCACCGAGTCCAGGCGCAGGGTCTTGTCGTCGAGGGAATACCAACGCTTCCCGTACGCCGCTGAGCCGCGCACATTCGGTACTACGACGGTGTGGCCGGCCTCGACGAGTCCGGTGATCAGCGGGTTCCAGACGCGCATCGCGGCGGCCTCGGGACCGCCGTGGATGTGGATGACGGCAGACCCGTCACCACCGTCAGCCGGGCGGAAGACGAACACTGGGACCTGCTCGCCGTCCAGAGTCGGGACGCGATGGCTCTCCGGATGCGAGAGACCGGCCGGCAGCTCGGGGAGGTCGGGAACCTCGATCGGCAGCAGCTCGCCGGTCTCCCGTGTATAGCGGAACACCTGGAGTGGCTGGACCGGTGACGTGTAGTTGATCACCGCATAGCTGCCGTCGGCAGACCAGAGCGGGTCGCCGGCCGCCTGGTGCCTCGCCGCAGTGCCGCCGGGCGGGAGGGCGAGCGGTGAAAGCAGCGCAGCATCGGCCAGCTTGTGCAGAGCCAGCGAGACCTCACCGTCCAACGTGCTACCGACCAGCAGGTGATCGCCGTCCGGACACGCCCACCCAGCCAGATCCCGCCCGTCGTCCACGAGCAGATCAGTCCACTCACCCGTCGCGAGGTTGTAGCGGCGCACCGCGTGGCGGTCTCGGTCGGCGTCGGTGGAGATGAGGAAGCCGGACGAGTCAGGCAGCCAGGACGGGGCGACCTGGTTGATCGGGTCGTCGAAGCCCGTCAGCTCGGTCACGGTGCCGGTGGCAACCTCGACCAGTAGCAGTTGGTGCGAGTTGGCGTGTCCGCCGAACAGCTGGATGAGCACCAAGCGATCGTCCGGTGATGCGCTGGCCGAGGCCAGGTAGCCGCCACCGTCGTACAGCACGGTGTCGGCCCCGGACGCCAGGTCCCGGGCGACCAGGTCGAAGTCGACGTTGTTCCGGCGGTTGGTGGTGAACAGAACGCGCTCTGCTTTCACATCGACCAGGTGGTGAACGTAAGCCAGGTCGTGGACCAGCGGCTCGAGCTCGGGGAGCCCGTCCGCCTCGAGGTCGAGGAGTGACAGCTGACCGCGCTCGTTGCCGCCGGCGTCGTGCTCGATCACGGCCTGGCGGGCGCCCGGGATGTACCGGGCATCCCGGACGGTGTCGCCGAGCTCGGTCAGCGCTCGCCAACTCCCGTCCGGGCCGATCTCGTGCAATTGCCGGATGCCGCTCCCGTCGTACCCGACCAGGAGGCGGCCGTCGCCGTCCACATCGAAAGCGATCACGGTGGGCAGCGAAAGCAACGTTGTCAGCACGTCGTCAGTCTTTCATCGGTGCCAGGTCAGCGCTCACCGTGCCAGGAGTGCCACAGTGCCGCGTAGGGGCCTTCGGCATCGACCAGTTCGTCGTGACCGCCGAGCTCGACGATGCGACCGTCCTCGACCACGGCGATCACATCGGCGTCGTGCGCGGTGTGCAAGCGGTGCGCGATCGCGACGACCGTCCGGCCTTCCAGTACGCCGGCCAGCGACCGCTCCAGATGCCGGGCCGCCCGCGGGTCCATCAACGAGGTCGCCTCGTCGAGCACCAACGTGTGCGGGTCCGCCAGCACCAACCGAGCCAGGGCAACCTGCTGTGCCTGGGCCGGAGTCAGTGAGACTCCACCCGAGCCGACCTCGGTATCGAGGCCGTGCTCGAACCCAGCCACCCACGCATGCGCGTCCACCGACCGCAGCGCCGTCCACAGCTCCGCGTCACTCGCCGCCGGACGAGCCAGCCGCAGGTTGTCGCGAACGCTGCCCACGAACACGTGGTGCTCCTGGTTGACCAGCGCGACATGACTGCGAACCTGCTCGGCCGACATCCGATCCAGTGCGGCGCCACCCAAGGTGATGTCGCCGACCCGCGGGGAGTAGATCCCCGCGAGCAACCGGCCGAGCGTCGATTTCCCTGCACCAGAAGGGCCTACGAGCGCGACCCGCGCGCCCGGCTCGACGGTCAGGGTGACGCCGTGCAGCACGTCGCGCCCTTCGAGGTAGCCGAAGCGCACCTCGTCGGCGAGGACGGTCCGCCCGTCCGGCTCGGTGTCGTCGCCGGTCGCTGCCGCCTCGACCTCGCGCACGCCGACCAGCCGCGCGAGCGAGACCTGAGCCACCTGCAACTCGTCGTACCAGCGGATCATCATGTTGACCGGCTCGATCAGCATCTGGATGTAGAGCGCGCCGGTAGTCAGTGCGCCGACAGTGATCCAGCCCTCGATCGCCAGACCGCCACCGATCATCAGCACTGCGGCCAACGCGACCGTGTGGGTCATGTTGATCACCGGGAACAGGATCATCCGCAGGTAGAGCGTGTACCGCTCCCAGGCGACCCACTGACCGATCCGCTTGTCACCAAGCTTGATCCGGCGGTCACCGAGCCGGAACGACTCGACAGTCCGGCCCGCGTCCACGGTCTCGGCCAGCGCCGAGGCAACCGACGCGTACCCGGCCGCTTCCGACCGGTACGCCGAGGGCGCGCGGCGGAAGTACCACCGTCCACCGATGATCAGGATCGGCGCTGCGATCACGACGGCCACCGCCAGCTCAGGTGCGGTCACCACCAGTGCGCCGATCAGCAGCCCGGCCCAGATCACCGCGATGGTGAGCTGCGGAACCGCGTCGCGCATGGCGTGCGAGAGGCGGTCCACGTCCGTGGTGATGCGCGACAGCAGGTCACCGGTACCGGCCCGCTCGAGCACGCCCGGCGGCAGCGCGACTGCGCGAACCAGGAAGTCCTCACGCAGGTCGGCCAGCATCTCCTCGCCCAGTACTGCGCCGCGCAGCCTGGTGAGCCGCACGAAGACCGTCTGGACGGCAAGCGCGCAGACGAAGCCGAGTACGACGTACGGAAGGTCTACGTCCGTCTTGCCCTGTGACAGCTTCTCCACCACGTTGCCGAGCAGCCAGGGACCGACCATGCCGCTCAGGGCCGCCGTCGCGTTGACCAGGGTGAGCCAGCCGAACGCACGGCGATGCCGTTTGAACAGGGTCTTCAGGTAGGCCCGCACCGTTTCGGTGCCGGCTACCGGCAAGCGGGCCGCTTCCTGCGGCGCTGCCGGGTCGTACTCGGGGCGCTTCACGCCGACTCCTCGAGGGTTGGCTCGTCTTCACGCGTGACGACCGCGCGGTAGTTGGTGTTGGTGTTGATGAGCTCGTGGTGTGTACCGACGGCCTCGACGTGTCCGTCCGGCACGAACACGACCTGCTCCGCGCGGTCCAACATCAGCGGGCTGGACGTGAACACCACGGTGGTCCGTCCGTTACGCAGCAACCGCAGGCCGTCAGCGATCCGCGCCTCGGTGTGGGCGTCCACCGCACTGGTCGGCTCATCCAGCACCAGCAGGGCCGGGTCCACGTACAGCGAGCGGGCCAATGCGACTCGCTGGCGCTGTCCACCGGACAGGGACCTGCCCCGCTCGGTCAGCACGGCCATGGTTGCGTCCGTGCCACCTTCCGGCAGCGACTGACGCAGTACGTCGAGGATGTCTTCGCACTGCGCAGCATCCAGCGCTGCCTCGATCGAGACGACACCACTGGCCGGTACGTCGAACAGGTCGCGCACCGTCCCGGACAGCAGCACCGGGTCCTTGTCCTGAACGAGCACTGCGGTCCGTGCCGAGTCCAGCGGCAGCTCATCCAGCGCTACGCCACCCAGCAGCACAGAAGCCTGCCCTGCTTCAGCATCTGGGCTGTGACCGCCCAGACGATCAGCGAGCCGGCCACTGGCGTCCGGGTTGCCACAAACCACGGCAGTGAAGGTCCCAGCTGTCACGGACAGACCGGTGATCGGGTCGTACAGGTTGCCGGTCGGCACCTGGGCCTCAAGGGTCCCCGCGTTGTCGTCGGTGCGCTGCAGCGACAACACGCGGGCAGCACGACGTGCGGACACCTTCGAGAAGATGAACGCACTCGCCGTCTCCTCGAACGTCTGCAACGGCACCAGCATGAACGTGATGAACCCGTACGTCGTGACGAGTTCGCCGACACTGATCCGGCCGTCCGTCACGTAGTTGACGCCGAACCAGACGATCAGCACCAGGAACAACCCGAACAGCAGCACCTGCAGAGCCGCGATCAGCGACCACATGCGGGCCGAGCGGACCGCGCTCGACCTGTACTCCTGCGAGGCGTCGCGGTAGCGGTCCAGGAAGAGCTGCTCACCACCGATGCCACGCAGTACGCGCAGACCGGCGACCGTGTCGGCCGCCAGCTCGGTGGCCCGGCCGCCCTTGGCCCGCTGCTGATCGGCCCGGCGCTCGGCCGGACCCATCAGCGGGACGATCGAGAACGCCAGGATCGGTACGGCGATCGCGACGATCAGGCCGAGCCTCGGTTCGTAGAAGAGCAGGCCGATCACCACGGCGAAACAGGTCAGCAGGGCAGCCGCGAACCGGCCGAGCACCTCGACGAACCAGCCGATCTTCTCGACGTCGCCGCTGCTCACCGCGACCACCTCGCCGGCCGCGATCCGCCGGGTCAGCATCGAGCCGAGCTCGGCGGCCTTCCGCGAGATCAGCTGCTGGATGCGGGACGCCGTACAGATCCAGTTGGTCACCACGGCCTTGTGGAAGAACGAGTCGGCGCCGGCCTTGGCCGCGCCCATCCCGAGCAGCAGCAGGCCGGCCAGCAACAGCCGGGACCAGGACTTGTCGATCACGGCCTGGACGGCGATGCCGACCGCGACCGGGGCGGCGGCGATGCCACCGAAGAAGAGCAGGCCCCAGCCGACCGCGGCGGCCTGTCCGCGCAGCTGCTGATGTTCGAGCCAGAGGATGAGTCGGAGGCCGGACCGGGTATCGGGTACACCCGGGTCGGCGAAGGGAAGGAGGCGCAGCGACATGACGTCCCAAAAGGAGGCATAGAATGGAGGGTTTTCAAAGAAGACAGAACTGCGAGGAGCACCTGACCAGGCGTATCCGTCAAGCGTAGGCATGTCCTGACGAGCCCGTCGAACTCTTTTCCACGCCTTGGTTCGGACCGCGGTTCGGGGCGCGGTTGTAAAGTCTTCAACGTTTGAAGTGACCGGGAGAAGCGGAGGCTGAGCGAGTGGGGGAACTGACTCGCCGGCGGCGGCTGCTGGTGCTCGGGATCTGCTGTCTGAGCCTGTTCATCGTCGGGCTCGACTCGACCATCGTGAACCTGGCGCTGCCCTCCATCCGGTCCGACCTGACCGCCTCGGTCGCCAAGTTGCAATGGACGATCGACGCCTACACGCTGGTGATCGCCAGCCTGCTGATGGTCTCCGGATCCACCGCCGACCGGGTCGGCCGGCGGCGGACGTTCCAGGTCGGGCTGGTGCTGTTCGGAGTCGGGTCGTTGCTCTGCGGGTTCGCCCAGAGCGTCGACCAGCTGATCGTCTTCCGGATGCTGCAGGCGATCGGCGGCTCGATGCTCAACCCGGTCGCGATGTCGATCATCACCAACACGTTCACCGCGCCGCGCGAGCGCGCCCAGGCGATCGGGGTCTGGGGTGGCGTCGTCGGGCTGAGTATGGCGGTCGGCCCGGTGGTCGGCGGCGTACTGGTCGACTCGGCGGGCTGGCGGTCGATCTTCTGGATCAACGTGCCGGTCGCGCTGGTCGCCGTACTGCTGACTGCATTGTTCGTGCCGGAGTCGCGGGCTGCTGTGCCGCGGCGGATCGATCCGGTCGGGCAGTTGCTGGTGATCCTGCTGCTGGTCGGGCTGACCTACGGGATCATCGAGGGGCGGTCCGCGGGGTGGACGTCGCCGTTGATCCTCGGCTGCTTCGTTGTCGTGGTGGTGGCCGCGGTTTCGCTGGTCCTTTACGAACGACGCAGGCGGGAGCCGCTGCTCGATCCGCGGTTCTTCCGGAGCCTGCCGTTCTCCGGGGCGACGGTGATCGCGGTGTGCGGGTTTGCTGCGTTGTCGGGGTTCCTGTTCCTGAATTCCCTCTATTTACAAGACGCCCGGGGCTTCACGGCGCTGCACGCCGGATTGCTGACGCTGCCGATGGCGGCGATGACGGTGGTGTTCGCGCCGTTGTCCGGGCGGATCGTGGGCAGTCGCGGGTCGCGGATCCCGCTGGTGATCGCCGGCATCATGCTGACCATCAGCGGGCTGGTTCTCTCGCGCCTGACGGACAGTACTGCGACCCCGGTGCTGCTCGTCGGGTATCTGATCTTCGGCCTCGGCTTCGGGATGCTGAACGCGCCGATCACCAACGCAGCCGTCTCCGGGATGCCGCGTGCGCAGGCGGGTGTCGCGGCGGCGATCGCTTCGACCAGCCGGCAGGTCGGTGCCTCGCTCGGCGTGGCGATCGTCGGCACGGTTCTGAACGCCCGGCTGACCGGTGCCTTCGAGACCAGCTTCGTCCCGGCGGCCCGGTTGTGCTGGTTCATCATCGCCGGCTGCGGTTTGCTGGTGCTCGTCCTCGGCCTGATCACGACTACTGGCTGGGCTCGCGCCACCGCCGCCAAGGTCGCCGTCGAACTCTCTTGACATGCTGTTGCTGTCCGGGCTTCCATCGGGCCTGACGTCGACACTGGGGACCAGATGCTGCGGATCATCTTCACCGAGCGTGACCTGACCAAAGTGCGGCTGGCGGCGACCCCTGATCCGCTCTGGGAGATCACCAACAGCCTCGACCGCTTACAGACCCGCCGCGGCCGCTGGGCCTACGCGAACTGGTACCGGTCCACCCAGGAAGCTCTCACCGAGGACCACGACCTCCACGCGATGGTCACCGACCTGCTCCTGCCGCTCTTCCCCCGGGCCGCGTACTTCCCCGACTTCCTCACCCCACCCGCTGCCCTCGACGGCCTCGACGCCGGCATCGAGGCGATCCTCGCCACTCCCCAGGAGCGAGTGACCAGCGAACTCAAGACCCTGGCTCTCGTGCACCGCGCTCCCTCCTTCGGCAAGCGTCTGGCTGCCGGAGAGATGCGTGGTGAGCTCGGCAACGCACTGCGGACCTACTACCAGAAGGTGATCGAGCCGCAGGACGACAACATCCAGGAAGCCGTCGAGGGCGACAGGGTGATGCGGTCGCGAGCGTTGGTCCGCGGTGGCGTTGACAAGCTGCTCAAGAGCTACTGGCCGCTGATGCGCTGGCACTACCCGGTGCTGGAGGTCCAGTACCCGTACGACCGAACACTGCACCTCGGCGGCCGCGGCCTGCTCCTCTCACCGTCGTACTTCTGCTGGCACTACCCAGTAGCGCTGGCCGACGACGACCTGCCGCCGATGCTCAGCTATCCCCTGCTCCACAAGGTCGAGGGCGACGCTGATCCAGAGCGACCGACAACAGCAGCACTACTCGGTACTACGCGAGCGGCGGTCCTGCAGGCGACCAGTGACGGACTCACAACTGGGGAGATCGCCAAACGCGTCGGGATCGGTGCACCGACCGCAAGTCATCACCTGACCGTACTGCGCGACAGCGGGCTGATCGCTAGTCAGCGCAGGCAGACGTCGATGCTGCACGTCCTGACTCCACTCGGTGCTGCCCTGCTACGCCAGAAGCCACGCCCGCGCTAAGACCCCTCGAGCAAGCCGCTGCGGACCAGCGCCTTGTAGCGACCGCGGAGGATCTTCTGGCGACGCTCTTCCTCCGGGAAGAGATCCACGTACTCCGTGCCCTTCGCCGCCAGCAGGTCGTCGTCCAGCCGACGTACGGTGCCTGCCGGGAACCTGTGTGTCATCGCTGCTTGCACTGCAGCGCTATCGATCCCCTGCAGCAGCTCTGTCAGCTGCTCCTCTGTAGTGACTCCCAGCTTGGCCAGGATCCCGAGGATCCACGCGTAGTGGTTCGTCTTCGCGTGTGGCGCGTCGGGGTAGCGCCTGGTCAGGTACGTGGTCAGCGTGCCCGTCGTGAGATCCATCGGCGCCGCGTCGGGCTCTGCGGCCGCCAGTTCGCGGTACAGCTTGTCGATCTCGGCGAACTCGTTGTCCGCGAGTTCCATCAACGCGGCCGCGAGCAGGAACCGCCGGTCGAACTCGGGCTTGCGGTCCGGCGGGATGTCCAGCTTGTACCGGATGTCGTGCTCGAACTCGGCCCATGCGTGCTGGACCGCAGTACGGACCTGGATCTCCATCGTGAGGTTCTTCAGTACGGCGTACTCCGGCAGCTCGCGGCGATGCGCGTTCAGGCGGACCAGGTAGTGCTTGCTCGCGTACCCGAACGCGCCCTGCGCCCGCGTGTGCGCGCCCATGTCGGTGTGCTCGACGATCTCGAACTCGGACTCGATCACCTCGCAGACCCGGTCCACGGCCTCGACCAGGAAGGTGATGATCCGGGCCGCGACCAGATCGGTGATCTGCTCCAGCGGATCGTCGTACTTCGGTTTCCCCGGATCGTCCGGATGCGGCTTCGACGCCTTCGCGAGGAACGACTCGGGATCCTTCGCCCGCGCCGTCGCACTCAGGTAGTTGATGCCCTCCTCCTCGCCGATCAACTCGTTGATCAGCGCTTCCAGCTTCCGCGCACCCCCGACGTACTGCTGATGCGTCCGCTCGTACTGCGTAGCGGCCTGCACGGTCCACTCCCGCACCTCAACCCCGCCCATGCGCAGACCATAGTGCGCGTGGAGGACCTTTCGCGCGGAAGACTCCATCAAATGACACGCTTCTCCGATTGGTCGGGCTACGTAGCTCAAACCACCGGTACCCCACCGCGACCCCTCTACCAGCGCGCGGTCGCCCTCTTCGACACCCCCGGCACGGCCGTCGACCTCGGCTGCGGCGCCGGCAACGAAACCCTCGACCTCCTGAACCACGGCTGGTCCGTCCACGCCGTCGACTCCAGCAAAGCCGCCCTCAAGACCGTCACGGAACGCGCCGCCGGCCTGTCCGGTCTGACAACAGAGTTCGCGGACCTGTGGACCGCGACACCGCCCGCCTCCAACCTCGTCTATGCGGGCTTCAGCCTCTTCTTCGTCCCTCCCGACCGGTACGCCGAAGCTTGGGCGCGCGTTGTCTCCGCGGTGGCGCCCGAAGGCCGGTTCGCCGGGCACTTCCTGGGACCTCGGGACACCTGGGCGGAGCTGCCGGAAATCAGCGCCCACCCCGAGCACGCAGTACGGGAGCTGTTCCGTGGGTGGCAGGTGGAGCACTTTCACGAGGTGGACGAGGACGGCAAGTCCTTGGGCGGGCCCAAGCACTGGCATCTGTACGAGGTGATCGCCGCTAAGGCTTGATATCGGCGTCTAGGGAAATCTAGTAAAAATGCTAGACACGGCTGATATCTGACAGAGAAGCGACACGCTCTGCGGGTGGCTAGCGAAATCTAAGGAAAACGCTAGACGCGCTCATAGAGTGGAATGCATGGATCCGATCCGGAATCCCTATGCGCCCGGCGCCGGTCAGCGGCCTCCTGAGCTGGCCGGTCGCGACACCGAGGTACGGCAGTTCGAGGTGGTGCTCGAACGCGTCGCCGCCGGCCGGCCCGAACGGAGTCTGGTGCTGTCCGGACTCCGCGGCGTCGGCAAGACCGTGCTGCTGAACACTCTGCGGAGTCAGGCGATCAAGCGCGCCTGGGGCACCGGCAAGATCGAGGCTCGTCCGGACCAGAGCATCCGGTTGCCGATCGCGCAGGCGATGCACACCGCGATGCGCGAACTCGGGCACCGGCACCGCGACGACGATCGCGTCGACCAGTTCAGCGCAGTACTGAAGGCCTTCGCGCTGCGTACCGCGCAGAACGATCGCAAGGGCATCCGCTGGCACCCGCCCGTCGATGTCGCCGCCGCAAAGGGTCGCGCCGACTCGGGCGATCTCGAGATGGACCTGATCGAACTCTTCACCGACGCGGCCGACCTCGCGGGCGACCTGTCCGTCGGCGTCGGACTCTTCATCGACGAGATGCAGGACATCAGCGCCGATGACCTGTCCGCACTCTGCGCCGCCTGCCACGAGATCTCCCAGCAGAGCGCCCCGCTGGTTGTCGTGGGCGCCGGGCTGCCACACCTCCCCGCAGTACTGTCCGCTTCGAAGTCGTACTCCGAACGCCTCTTCCGCTACATCCGCGTCGACCGCCTCGCCCGCGAAGCCTGCGACCGCGCGCTGATGGTCCCGGCGGAGAGCGAGGACGTCATGTACGACGAGGAGGCGCTCGACGAGCTCTACGCGCAGACCGACGGCTACCCGTACTTCGTCCAGGCCTTCGCCCACGCCACCTGGGACCACGCGCCGGCAAGCCCCATCACCATCAAGGACGTCGCCGTCGCCGCCCCCGAAGCCTCCCGCGAACTCACCGTCGGCTTCTTCGGCTCCCGCTACGAACGCGCGACACCCGCCGAACGCGAGTACATGCGAGCGATGGCCGAACTAGGCATCGGCGTAGACGACGGCCCCGTCCCCACCGCCGAGGTAGCCACCACCCTCTCCCGCAAACCCCAATCCCTCTCCCCAGCCCGAGACGGCCTCATCAAAAAAGGCCTCGTCTTCTCCGCCGAACGCGGCACCGTCGCCTTCACCGTCCCCCACTTCGGCAAATTCCTCCGCACCCGCACAGCCTAAAAAGCACCCGCCCCCGCGCCGTCGTCTCGTGGCAGGCCAGGCCTTGTTGAGGGTTTTGGGTGGGGGTGGAGGGTTGGGCTTTGGGGTAACGGGTCGGAGTCGATAGGGTCATTGACCATGGCTACCGGGCGGAGGGCGCAGCGGCGCAGGGCCGGTGGGCGGCATAGCCGGCGGCGGTCCTATCGCGCGCAGTGGTTCTCGGTGACGGCGCTGGCGGTGCTCGGGGTGGTGATGGTGCTGCACCCGGAGGCCGCCGGAGAACAGAAACTCGCCTCGCAGTTCGGCGAGGGGCAAGGCGGCAGTCAGGGCGACCGGAAGATGGTCGCGGACGTGCCGGTGCCGACGGCAACGTTCACGATGCCGGGGCGGCCGGCGCCGACGTTGACCAGGCCGCCGAAGGAGTCGAAGCCGAACGTCACGGTGTCGACCGGACGGCTCGGCATCGTGGCCGGCACGAGCAAGGCGTCCGGCGTACGGGACAAGCTGACGTATCGCGTCGAGATCGAGGAAGGCCTCTCGTTCAACCCCGCGCTCGTCGCGGCCGCGATCCACAAGACGTTGACCGATACGCGCGGCTGGCAGGCGGTGCACCCGGTCAACTTCGAGCGGACCGACAAGCCCGATGCCGATCTCCGCGTCATCCTCGCGACGCCGACCCTGACCGACAAGCTCTGCCTGCCACTCGACACCGGCGGTGAGGTCTCCTGCCGCGTCGACGACCGGGTGGTGCTCAACGCGAAGCGCTGGATGTACGCCGTACCGGCGTACGCCGGCCAGATCGATCTCTACCGCAGCTACCTCGTCAACCACGAGGTCGGCCACGCACTGGGCCACGGCCACTCCACCTGCGCCACTCAGAACACCCCGGCGCCGGTGATGATGCAGCAGACCAAGGGCCTCGAGCGGCTGCCGGCCCAACGCCTGGCCGACGATCAAGGCCACCTGACGCCTCCGCCGTGAGAACCTGAGAGCAGCAGCGAGTCAGGCCGAGCCGAGGGAGCAGCGATGTCGTCACCGGAGTTCCCCACCTACGGGCGTGGTGACGACCCCGACGAGCCCGAGTCGAAGCACTACGCCCAGCCCACGCCGTACGGCACCAACAGCCCGTACTCCGCTCCGCCCGGCCAGCAACCGCCAGCCCAGCCGTACCCCGGCCAGCAATATCCCGGCCAGCAACCACCGGCGCAGCAATACCCCGGCCAGCCACAGCAGGCCCCGTACGGCGAACAGCCCGGCTACGTCCAGCCACCCGGCTACCGGCCCGGACATCCCTACGGCTCTCCTGCCTACCCGGAGCCCCACCAGCTCCCCTCGTACGGACGCGACCAGCGGCCCGCAGCACCACGCGACCCCCGCGCAGCACGCGTAGTACTGCTCGCCCTAGTCATCGCTGCCGTCTACGGACTCCTGGTCATCTCAGTCCAACGCGTGTCGATCCGTGAGATCGCCCAGCTCCCCGGCTCGCCCCTGAACCACCCCCTGCGCACAGATGTCATCGACACCGTCGGCCAGCTCCTGATCGTCCTGATCGGCGCCGTCGCGCTCATCATGTGGCTGCGCGACGTGATGCAACGCCGCAAGGTCGGTCGCGACCCCGACCCGTTCGAGATCGTCGGACTCTGCCTGGTCGGCGTCTCGCTGATCCCGCTGTTCATCTGGTTCGTGATGGTGCTGTCCACCGGGATGGGCTCGATCGACGACAACCTGGACCGCCTCCCCACGGCGTACGGGTGGGGCGGTACGGGTCTGCTCATCCTCGCTGTCGGATTCGCCCTCGGGTACCGCGAGCTGAGGCCGGATGTGCCGAACCCGGTGGTCCAAGCCGCCCCAGACCGCCCGCCCTGGGAATGACGACGCCGGTTGTCCTGGTGCCCGGGCTAGGTCTGGGCCCGGAGTCCTATGCGCCCACAGTGGAGCATCTGGACACGCAGTACGACGTGATCACGCTCCCCGGGTACGGCGAACGTGCAGCGCGAGGCGATGACCTCCACACCACCGCACTGGCCGAGCGCCTCGCAGTACAGATCAAGGAGACTCCGGCAGTTCTTGTAGGTCACTCTGCGAGCTGCCAGATCGTAGTAGCCGCTGCACTTGCGCATCCGGAGCTTGCGAAAGCTCTAGTGCTCGTAGCGCCGAGTGGTGATGTCACTGCGTCGACCTGGTCAACACTGGCTGTCCGGTGGGTACGCAGTGCCGTCTGGGACTCACCTAGCCTCGTCCCGACGCTGAGCCGCCAGTACTTCCGCACCGGCTTCCCCTCGATGGCACGGGCGATGGAAGCAGCGCGCCACTACGACCTGGCGGCTGCGATGCAGGCTCTGAGTACGCCGACAGTCGTCGTACGGTCGAAGCACGACCGCCTTGCGCCGCCGCAGTGGGTGCAGCAGGTCGCCGACAAGGCGCACGGTGAGGCCTGGACCTTGCCAAGTGGGTCACATATGCCGGTGCTGACCAACGGCCGGGAGTTGGCAGCGTTCATCGGCAGGTGTATACAAAGCGACTGACGCGTTATCGTTGACGCAGTAACAAACCTCCGCGGGAGCTCGCACCGTAATGCGGGCTGAGAGGGCGACAAGCAGGGTCGCCGACCGCCTGAACCTGACCGGGTAATGCCGGCGTAGGGAGCAGGTCACTATGACCACTACTGCAGTGCGTGATGCCCAGAACAACGCCGAGGCGCCGCTGGTCCTCACTACCGACACCCCGCGCACACTGGGGTTCCTTGATCAGTTCACTCTCTGGGGCAACTTCGGGATCTCGCTGTTCGGCCCGGTGACGGGTGCGCTCGTCGCGGCGTACACGGGCTCGCTGGTGAAAGGCCTGCTCGCGGTAGTGATCGGCTGCGGCATCGGTGCCCTGGTGCTCGGTGGTGCAGCTGTCTTCGGCTCGCAGACCGGCGCACCGGCGATGGTGAGCCTGCGTGGGCTGTTCGGGCGCCGCGGCTCGGTGGCGCCGACAGTGCTCAACATCGCGCAGAACATCGGCTGGGCGACCATGGAGATCATCGTGATCTCACAGGCCGCAGTAGCGGTGACGAGTGAGCGCTGGCGGTGGCTGTTCGTAGTACTGGCCGGTGTGATCGCCACTGCGATGGCAGTGCGTCCGCTGGGCAGCGTGAAGCTGCTCCGCAAGTTCATGGTCTGGCTGGTGCTGATCGCGTCGGTCTACCTGTTCATCGCAGTACTCAGCAAGCCGGTGCACTCCCTGCCGCAGGACGAGGTGTTCGGCTTCTGGCCCGCTGTCGACCTGGCCGCCGCCGGTGTTGTCTCCTTCGCACCGCTCGCCGCTGACTACACGCGCCACTCCCGCACGAACAAGGCTGCCTTCGGTGGCTCTGCTTTGGGCTACGGCCTAGCAGCGATCGTGTACTACGGGTTGGGTGTTCTCGCTGTCGCAACACTGCAGACCAACAGCACCGACGTGATCACCGCGCTCGTCACCTTGCCTGCTGGAGCGATCGCCCTGTTCGTGCTGCTCGTGGACGAGGTCGACGAGGCGTACGCGAACGTCTACTCCACCACGATGGCAGCGCACAACCTGGTCGGTCACATCGACCGCCGCTGGATCTCGGTCGCCATCGGCGTACTGGCCACCGGGCTCGCGCTGTTGGTTGACCTGGGCAACTACACCCAGTTCCTCTACCTGATCGGATCCGTCTTCATCCCCTTGTTCGCGGTCGCGATCGCGGACTTCTTCGTGGTCAGCAAGATGCGCTGGGACGTTTCCGACACCGCCCGGTTCCGCTGGCAGCCCACGCTGGCCTGGGTTTTCGGCTTCGTCGCCTACCAGTTGGTCAACCCGGGCACGGTCAAGGGCTGGTCGCCGTTCTGGCTCGACCTGCAGAGCCGGATCTTCAACGGGCACGCGGTTCCGGGCTGGCTCGGCGCCACCTACACGTCGATCGTCGTATCGATGCTCGCCGCAATCATCTTCGGCCGGCTGGGATCCGGGTCGCAGCTCGCCGGGCAAGGAACCGTCGGGTCTCGATCTGGTACCTGATGCTGACAGTGGCCCGGCGGGACCGGGATACTTGCGCAATGCTGAACTCTGCACTGCGCAGCCGGGCCGAGTACGAAGAACTCGGGGTCGAGGGGCTCGCCAGTCGCACCACGCCCGAACGGGACGCCGCCGTCGTCCAGGCCGTCGAGGAGATCCTCGAGGGCCGCGAGTCCGTCCTCGACCTGTGCTGCGGGTACGGCCGGGTCAGCCTGCCGCTGCGGCGCGCGGGCAAGGTGGTCCGCGCCCTCGACATCTCCCCGAACCTGATCCAGGCCGGTCAGGCGAAGGCCGCCGAGGAGGACCTGGCGATCGACTGGGCGATCGGCTCGATGACGGACCTGCCGTACAAGTCGGACTCCTTCGACGCGGTGATCTGCCTGTGGACCGCGTTCCACGAGCTGTTCGCCGAGGATGAGCAGATGTCGACGATCTGGGAGATCTCCCGGGTACTCCGGCCAGGCGGCCTCGCGATCATCGAAGGACCCATCTGGGGGCCCGCCACCGCCTCCGAGATCGCCAACGGCATCCGCCAGGGTCCCGAGCACCGGATCGTCACCACCGAACACTTCGGCACCAGCAGCGTCCACTTCATCCACGACGAAGCCAGCTACGCCCGCCTCTGCACCGCCGCCGGCATCGAGGACTTCAAGGTCTACAAGCGCGAATGGGGCGGCCGCCGCCGCCTCATCCTGGAAATCCGCCAACCAGCCAACGCCTAAGCACCCGTACTACGTATCCGTGGCTAAGGCACCAGTTCGGCGCCGGTCGGGCTGAGGGTGTGGCGGACCGCGGTGCCTACCCGGTGAGTGCGGATCAGGCCGGCCTGGTGCAGGACGCTGGCGTGTTCGCTGGCGGAGGCCGGTGAGATGCCCAGGCGCCGGGCCAGTTCGCTGGTAGAGCAACCGTTTTCGGCGACGCTGCCCAGTACTGCGGCCCGCGTGCGACCCAGGAGCGCTGCCAGCGCACGCCCGTCGCGGGGCAGGGCCCGGGAGTCGAACCAGGTCGGGTCCGGCTCGACCGGATAGACCAGGACCTGCGGTAGGCGCGGATCGCCGAGCATGATCGGATGCCGGCGGCAGAAGATCGACGGCACGATCCGCAGCGCCCGGCCGGCCAGGTCGATGTCGCGGTCCATCCGGCCGGCGTGGACCTCCAACCGCGGTGGCGACCAGCGAACGTCCGGATGCAGTTGGCCCGCCAAGCTGGTGAAGCCGCCGGTGAGCGCAGCCCGCGACCGCGCCGCCAGGTCCCGGTGCACCTCGCGCTGGATCGCTGTCCAGTAAGGCGCGATCGCGATCCGGTGATAACGCCGGATCAGGTCGGCCAGCTCACGACGAGCAGCCTCCTCGCCGGATGCCAGCCGCTTCATCCACGGCGTCAGTGGACCCCGCCCGACCAGGAGCTCCAGCTCGGCAGCGACCCGTGCCGAAGGTGTCTGCAAGATCGCCGACAGGCCGCCCTCGAGATCGTTCGTCGCCAGACCGTTCTTGCGGTCGTCCGCCGATGGAGTCAGGAAGTCCGGTGAGTAGCCCTCCGGTGGCGCCAGGTCGAGCAGCCGGCGGTCGCTCGCCTGCAACTGCCGCCGGACCTGTCTTCGCCAGCGCCCGAACAACGGCTGGTCCTCGTCGGTCTGCAGCAGATGCAGGCTGAGCAGCACCTCCCACAACGGATCGGGCTCCGGCGCCACGATGGTGCGGGCCAGATCGTCGCAGGTGAAATGAATCCGCAGGCTCATCCGTCCACCCCCAGATCATGTTCGGATCGCCACTTCCCACGGTAGGCAGCCAATCCTCGGATCTGCGTTGCGGTCCGGTCTCAGAACCTTGATGTGAATGTCTGTGCAGGATTCGGCGTCAATGCCTTTCGGTGCTCTCCGAAAGGCGGCCAGGACATTTCGAATATCTCCGAAAAGTCTGGCCGGGGGTCGCCCCGCGCGGCCAGTTTGGAGGCATTCAAACACTCGAATCACGGAGGTCGAAATGAACATCCGCAAGCTCGCCTACACCACGCTCACCGGTTCGGTTCTGCTCGTCGGCGCCCTCGCCGTACCGGCCGCTGAGGCTTCCGCTGCGCCTGCTCCGGCAGCGCCGGCGCCGGTGACTGTTGCCGCTGACAACTGGGAGTTCGTCGGCTATTACTACTGGGAATCCGACTGCCACACGGCCGGCCAGGGCATGGTGACGCGGGGCGAGGTCAAGAAGTACCGCTGCGACGACGGCAGCTGGGTACCGGGTGACGACTACGAGCTCGAGGTCGTCTGGAATCGCTGACGACTCAGCAATTCCAGGGTGGTCCAGAAGAGGCAGGTCCCCACTCCACACTGGGGGCCTGCCCCTTCCGTGGATTCAGTGTAAATGCTGGATCTGCACCGAAGGAAAACTCAGCTTTTCGATTCAAGATTCAGCAGAAAACGTTTCGCGTCCAGCCCGCCCGCGTATCCGGTCAGGTTTCCGTTCGCGCCGATCACCCGGTGGCAGGGCAGCACGACGCAGAGCGGGTTCGCGCCGAGCGCAGTACCGACTGCCCGGGCCGCCTTCGGCTTGTGGATCTCGCCGGCCAGTGTCCCGTACGTCGTCGTGCGGCCGTAGCTGGTGTGGAGTGGGAGGTCGCTGAGGACGAGTCGCTGGAACGGGGTGGCCAGGGTGAGGTCCACCTCCAAGTCGAACGAGTGCCGCCGACCGGCCAGGTATTCGTCCAGTTGGCGGCGTACGTCGTCCAGCGCGCCCGGCTGGCGCAGTACGCGGGGAGAGATCGCCCGGGCGAGCCGGGTCGTCATCGTCTCCTCGTCGCCGAACGAGCTGGCTACGACCTTGCCCTCCGCGACAGCCAGCAGCAGTGTGCCGATCGGGGTGTCGTGCAGGGCATAGGCGACGTCGGCGGTCGGCAGAACTGGCGGCCGGGCAGTGGAGGGTGTGGCGAGGCGGCTCAGCCGGCGCTCGAGATCAGTCATTTCGTACTCCGAGGTTCTTGCGCAATGTTGCGAGCGCATCGCTGACGAGTCGGCGGGATGCGGCGGGCGTGGTGTCCAGAGCGGCGGCCACGCCATGGTGGTCCAGGTCGCCGACGTACTTCAGCGTGACAGCGATGCGCTGCCGTTCGGGCAGCTCGTTCACGGCCTGCCAGAGCTCGGGATCGGGCCAGTCCGCGGCGTCCGGCCCGTCCACGGCGATCGGCGGGGCGTCGTCGAGGGGTGTCTGTGGTTTCCGCGCCCGATGTACGTCGGTCGCACACCGAGCGGTGATCGTCAGCAACCAGCTCCGCAGGTTCTTGGCCGACTTCAGCTCGGATAAGCCGCAAACGCTTTCTCCCAAGCCCGCTGCGCCACATCATCCCCGTCCACCGGCCCCGCCAACGCCCGAGCAAGCCGAATCACATCCCGCCAGTGCTCGTCGACAAGCGCCTGGAAGGGCGGCAGCCTGACCTGCTCCGAAACCATCACGCCAGTAGAACGCACCACCCACCCGCCGTGTGAGCCCGACGCCTTGCAACTGGTGGGTCTGTCGGTCCAGGGGGCGGGCAATTCTGGACTGGTGTTCCGGATGGCGAGATTGTCTAGTTATTCAGTCGACTTAGATGAGACAGTGATTGACATGACGACGACTTCGGCCTGGAACCCCGGTGGCGCACCGCTGCCGGTGCTGGTCAGTCGTCTGCTCACCCGCCGCCGCGTCATCGACCAGATGCGCACCTCCAGCGCCACCTGTCGCTGACGACCGCAGTACCGGCCGCTTCGTAGGCCGTACGCCGAACAGTGGCCCCCCGAAGGCCAGCTGAATCCACCCCGCCCGGTCGCGGTGCTCCTGCCTGTCCGCTGCCGGTCGTCCCTGCCCCGTCCCGAGGGAGAGACATGTCCGTCCACGCGCTCGATCCTGCCCAGAACACCCGACTATCGGTGGTTCCTGACCGCCTCGACGAGAAGACCGTCGACGCAAACGTTTTCCGCTCGGTCTTCCGCCGCCACGCCGCCGGTGTCGTGGTGATCACCGCCGACGCGGGCCACGGCCCGGTCGGGTTCACGGCGACCTCGCTCGTCTCGGTCAGCCTGCTGCCGCCGCTGGTCTCGTTCTCGATCGCCACCACCGCGTCCAGCTGGCCGACGATCAACAAGGCCACCAGCCTGGTGATCAACTTCCTGGACGCCGAGCAGCAGCGAGATCGCCGGCCGGTTCGCGACCAGCGGCATCGACCGGTTCGCCGAACCGACCCGCTGGTCCCGGCTGCGCACCGGCGAACCCGTCCTCGACGACGCCCCGAGCTACCTGCGCGGCCTGGTCGAGCACCGCTTCGCCGTCGGCGACCACCACATCGTCGTGGCCCGCCTGGCCACCCACGCCGAACGCCGCGAACACGACCCGCTGCTCTACCACGACGGCCGCTACGCAACCACCGACCGCCCGTCGTGAAACCGGCAACCGACATCTTCCGCAGCGCCTGATTTGAGAGGGACTCCGCCATGTCCAGCACCCGAAACATCCGCCGCACCCTGCGAGCCGGCGCGGTCGCGGCGGTCGCCGTGACCGCGGCCCTGCTGCTGGCCGGCTGCGGTGGCGACGCCGAAGGCCGGCGCAGGCCCCAAGCTCGCGCTCGACGCCGCTCTGCCGACCACGGTTCCGGACGGCACCAAGATCGTCGTCGGCGATCCGACCACCCAGAAGGCGCTCGAGCTGTCCGGCCAGCTCGACAAGGTCTCGAAGTTCGTCCAGTTCGCCAACCTGAGCGGCGGTCCGCAGACCACCGAGGCGTTCCGGGCACAAGGCGCTCGACGTCGGTTCGGTCGCGGAGATCCCGTCGATCCACGCGACCTGGACCGGGCTGCACGTGAAGATCGTCGCCTCCAAGTTCCGCCAGGACGCGATCAACCACCCGATCTACCAGCTCGGCATCGCTCCCGGGCGTACAAGTGAAGACGCTGGACGGACCTGCGCGGCAAGAAGATCGCCTTCAGCCCGGGTCAGGCGCAGGGAGCGCTGGTGCTGAAGGTTCTGAAGAAGGCCGGTCTGACCAAGGACGACGTCAAGCTCATCGAGCTCCCGAGCACCGGAGATGTCTACACGAACGCGCTGGCCGCCAAGCAGGTCGACGTTGCGCCGATCGGCGGCGTCTCGATCAAGCGCTACCTGACGAAGTACGGAAAGGACGGCGCCACCACGATCCAGCACGGCATCCGGGACGACGCCGGCCACCTCTACGTCCAGACCGAGTCGCTCGAGAACGCCGGCAAGGCCGCCGCGATCCGCGCGTACGTCGCCGCCTGGGGTGTCGCGCAGGAGTGGATCGACAAGCACCCGAAGGAATGGATCGCGGGCTACTACGTGAAGGACCAGGGCCTGACCGACGCCGACGGCCAATGGCTGGTCGACAACGCCGGCCAGCCCGGACATCAGCGCCGACTGGAGCGAGGCGATCACCCGGCAGCAGGAGACGATCGACCTGCTCGCCAAGGAGACCGACAACAAGGTGATCAAGGCCGCCGACCTGTACGACCTGCGCTTCCAGTCCGGTCGCGGCCGACGCGATCAAGGCGGCCGCCAAATGAGCGGCTCAGCCGCGACGCTGACCGGCGTACGGGCCTAGCGCGAAAGCTGTCACCACGCGCCGGTACGACGGCGCCGCCGGCTCGGCCCGGGTAAGCCGATCAAGCTTCGGCGCGCTCATCGGACCGGTGCTGCTGCTGGCGATCTGGAGCATCGGCTCCGCCGCCGGCTGGCTCGATCCGCGGATCCTCTCGGCGCCCTGGACCGTCGTCACCACGACCGGCGACCTGATCGCCGACGGCCGGCTGCAGTCGAACCTGCTCACCTCGACCCAGCGGGCGTTCGGCTCGGTCTCGGCCTCGGCATCGTGCTCGGTACGTCCTCGCGCTGCTGTCCGGCCTGAGCCGGATCGGCGAGGCCGTGCTCGACGGACCGATCCAGATCAAGCGCGCGATCCCGTCGCTCGCCCTGCTGCCGCTGCTGATCCTCTGGCTCGGCATCGGCGAGATCGATGAAGGTCACCACGATCACGCTCGGCGTCTTCGTCCCGATCTACATCCACACCCACAACGGCCTGCGCACGATCGACAGCCGGTACGTCGAACTGGCGCAGACCGTCGGCCTGTCCCGCTGGGAGTTCATCCGCAAGGTCGTGCTGCCGGGCGCTTTGCCGGGCTTCCTGCTCGGCCTGCGGTTCGCGGTCACCGGTGCCTGGCTGTCGCTCGTGGTGGTCGAGCAGATCAACTCCACCAGCGGGATCGGCTACATGATGGAGCTGGCCCGCACCTACGGACAGACCGACATCATCATCGTCGGCCTGGTCCTGTACGGCGTACTCGGGCTGCTCTCCGACGGAGCCGTCCGCCTGATCCAGAGGAGGGCGCTGTCATGGCGACGCACACTGGCGGACTGATCACCAGCTCACCCGTCGAGGCCCGCGGCCTGATCCGTCGAGTCAGGCCTGGTCGCCGTACGCCGACCGCGTGGTCCTCGACGACCTCGATCTCGAGATCGCAGCCCGGCGAATTCGTTGCCCTGCTGGGAAAGAGCGGCTCAGGCAAGAGCACGTTGCTGCGGGCGCTGGCCGGGTTGGACCACGGAGTGGCCGGGAGCGGCGATCTCGTCGTACCGGAAAACGTGTCAGTGGTTTTCCAGGATTCGCGATTGTTGCCCTGGGCCCGGGTTCTCGACAATGTCGTGCTCGGTCTGCGAGGAGCTGATGATCGGGGTCGGAAGAGCCTTGCCGAAGTAGGGCTCGCAGGGCGCGAGAACGCGTGGCCGAACGAGCTGTCCGGCGGCGAGCAGCAGCGGGTCGCGCTGGCGCGCTCGCTGGTCCGCGAGCCCGAGTTGCTGCTCGCGGACGAGCCGTTCGGTGCGCTGGATGCGCTTACCCGGATGAAGATGCACGTGCTGCTGCGGAAACTCTGCGCCGCGCACCAACCCGCAGTACTGCTGGTCACCCACGACGTCGACGAGTCGATCGTGCTTGCCGATCGGGTGATCGTGCTCGACGAAGGTCGCATCGTCGCCGAGGAGTCGATCGAGTTGTCGACTCCGCGCTCGCCGGCGGATCCCGGGTTCGCCGCTGTCCGTTCCCGACTACTCGATGCTCTGGGAGTTTCGCTATGACCCGGCAGTTGCACCTGAACGCGTTCCTGATGAGTACCGGGCACCACGAGGCGTCGTGGCGGCTGCCGGAGAGCAACCCGACCGCGAACACCGACGTCGCGCACTACCAGAACCTGGCGCGGATCGCGGAGCGCGGCAAGTTCGACTCGATCTTCTTCGCCGATTCGCCGGTGCTGTTCGGCAACGTCGGGCGGCGCCCGGCGGGATCGCTGGAGCCGACCGTGCTGCTGACCGCGATCGCCGCGGCCACCTCGCGGCATCGGGGTGATCGCGACCGCCTCCACGACGTACAACGATCCCTTCAACCTGGCCCGGCGCTTCGCGAGCGTCGACCACGTCAGCGGCGGGCCGCGCCGGCTGGAACGTCGTCACCACGGCCGGGTCCGGACGCGGCGAAGAACTTCAACCTGGCCGATCAGCCCGCGCACGCGGAGCGCTACGACCGGGCCGCGGAGTTCCTGGAGGTCGCCTTCAAGCTCTGGGACTCCTGGGAGGACGACGCGACGCTGGCCGACAAGGAGTCCGGCGTCTGGGGCGACAACGACAAGGTGCACCCGATCGAGCACGTCGGCCGGCACTTCCAGGTCCGCGGCCCGCTCAACCTGCCGCGATCCCCGCAGGGCTACCCGTTGATCGTCCAGGCGGGCTCGTCGGAGGACGGCAAGGGACTGGCCGCCCGGTACGCCGAGGCGGTCTTCACCGCGCAGCAGACCCTGGAGGACGCCCAGGCGTTCTACGCCGACCTGAAGGCCCGCACTGCGGCCGTCGGGCCGCGACCCGGAGGGGATCAAGATCCTGCCCGGCATCGTCCCGGTCATCGGCGGCACCGTCGAGGAGGCTCAGCGTCTCGAGCGCGAGCTGGACGAGCTGATCAAGCCGGAGTACGCCCGGCACCAGCTGGCTAAGACGCTCAAGCTCAAGCCGGAGGATCTGCCGCTCGATCAGCAGTTGCCGGCCGACCTGCCGGATGAGGACGAGATCGAGGGCGCCAAGAGCCGCTACACGTTGATCGTCACGCTGGCCCGGCGGGAGAAGCTGACCGTGCGCCAGCTGATCGGCCGACTCGGTGGTGGCCGTGGGCATCGAACCTTCAGCGGTACGCCGGAGCAGGTCGCCGACGCGATCCAGGACTGGTTCGATGCCGGTGCCGCCGACGGCTTCAACATCATGCCCGCCGTCCTACCGTCGGGCCTGGAGGCCTTCGCCGATCAGGTGGTCCCGATCCTCCAGCAGCGCGGCCTCTTCCGCACCGAGTACACCGGTACGACGTTGCGCGACCACTACGGACTCCCGCGTCCGCGCAGGCCGCACCGCGAAGCGTCCTTGGCAGGAGGCGACACGCCTGACCCGGCGGACCCGCGTTTCCGCCCCGGCCGATAGCGGTCGGCCGGGGCGGGAGTCAGTTGACCCGGACGACGAGTTTGCCTACTGCGCGGCCGTCTTCCATCACCTGGTGGGCCTCGGCGATCTCTTCCATCGCGAAGACCCGGTCGATGCGGATCGGCAGCTGGCCGTCGGCAACCAGATCGACGTACCGCTGGAATGCCTCTGCCGGGAGGTCGCTGCTCTCGCCGCCGTACGCGGTGAGGCGGACGCCGTTCGGCAGGTAGCCGATCGGGTAGAAGTCGGGGATCGTCCACGCGTCGCTCAGCATGCCGGTGAAGCAGACCGTGCCGTGGACCGCAGTTGCCTTCAGCGTGTCCGGCAGCACGTTCGTGCCAACGAGTTCGAGCGCCGCCTGCACCCCGTCCGGAAACACTTTCCGCACGTTTTCCGCGATGTTTCCGTCGTCGAGCAGCGGGTGGTCGACGCCCAGCTCCCGGAGCATCTCCAGGCGATCCGGGTTCCGCGTCGTCGACAGCACGGTCAGCCCGAACTCCTTCGCGAGCACAGCCGCTGCGACACCGACCGACGACGTACCGCCACGCACCAAAAACGTTTGCCCTGGCTGGATCCCCAGTCCGGTGTGCAACGACCCATGAGCCGTCTGCAGCATCTCCGGCAGCGCACCGAGCGTCGCCCAGTCCAGCTTCGTCTCCACCGGAATCACCGAACTGGCCGGCACCACCGTGTACTCCGCATAGCCGCCGTCGTACTGCCGTCCCATCCCACCCATCATCGCGACCACCTGCTGCCCCGACGTGAACTCCCCACCCGGCGCCAGATCCACCGTCCCGGCAGCCTCGATCCCCGGAATGATCGGAAACCTCGCCCCGGTCGCCAGCCCCGCCCGCAGGTGGTACTCGGACCGATTCAGCCCGAACGCCTCCACCTTGATCCGGACCCACCCGACCCCAGGCTCCGGCACCTCCACCCGCGAAACCCGCAGTTCCCCAGCCGCCACCGGCCCGTCAAGCACCACAGCCCGCATCTCCATACCCCCATCCTCACCCAACCCCCCCGCCCCACCGGTCACAACCCGGCACCCTTGGACACCAACCGGCGGGTCTGAACATGTCATTCCATGTCCCACCCCGCACGATCCTGTTCAAACCCGGGCCGAGGAGCGGGCGATACCCCCACCTGGCCGATTGCGGCCGGAGTACAGGGTGAGTGGGTTTCGGGTGGAAGGCGTGGCTGCGTGAGTTGCTGACTGCGGGCATGCCAGAGTTCTCTGCATGGGGAAACGCCCGAGAGTGGTGGCCCACCGCGGCGCGAGCGAGGTCAGTCCCGAGCACACGCTGGCGGCGTACCGCCGGGCGGTGGAGGCGGGCGCGGACGGGCTCGAGTGCGATATCCGGCTGACCGCGGACGGGCACCTGGTCTGTGTGCACGACCGGCGGATCGAGCGCACCTCCAACGGGCGCGGGGTGCTGTCGACGATGAGCCTCGAGGAGCTCGACAGCTTCGACTGGGGCTCGTGGAAGAACCCGTGGGCCGAGCTGGACGACGAGGCCGAGCTGCCCGACCCGGACATGACCAAGGTGCTCACCCTCGAGAAGCTGCTGGAGACCGTCCGCGACGCCGGCCGCCCGCTCGAACTCGCGATCGAGACGAAACACCCCACCCGGTACGCCGGCCTGGTGGAACGCCGCTTGATCGAGATGCTCGACCGCTTCGGCTGGGCGCATCCCAAGGTCGGCACCGAGTCCCCGGTCCGGGTGATGAGCTTCTCCTGGCTCTCGCTGCGCCGGATGCGGGTGCTCGCGCCCGGCCTGCGGACGGTCCTCCTGATGGACCGGGTGCCGCTGCGGTTCCGCGACGGTTCGCTGCCGACCGGCGTCTCGTACGCGGGTCCGAGTCTGGAGATCGTCAGCGCGCACCCGGAGTACGTGGATCGTGCGCACAAGCACGGCCACCAGGTACACGTCTGGACCGTGAACACCGAGCAGGACGTCCGGCTCTGCCGTGACATCGGCGTCGACGCCCTGATCAGCGACCGCCCCGAACTGGCCCTGAAGACCCTCGCCGAGGACCCCGCGGACGCCCCCGCCTACCCGGCCGGGCACCGCCGCCGGCTGGTGGATCGGCTCCGGCGCGGCCGCTAGCCGGTTGCGGAGTGTCCCGAAGCTCAGGAGATCGACGTCCAGCTGCGTAATCAACTGAATGCACGGGGTTATTGGGACGTTAAATTCGGGGGTTTATATCTCGGTTTCTCAGCTAAACGTGTGATCTTCGGCGTCACTATGTAACGGAATACCAAAGGGTGTTTTCACAGGTGCGATCGCGGGCAAAGGTGCTAGTGCTATCCCTTGACTGAGGAGACCCTGCTTGTCCTCTGCGACCTTGCCCGCCGACGTGAGTGTTGTGGACGTCGTACTGCCGCACGAAGTGTCTGCGGTAGCAGATGCCCGCCGCCGCCTGGCCGGCTATCTGAAGCGGTACCGGGTCGCCGAGAACGCCTGTGACGACGCGCAATTGGTGCTGTCCGAGCTGCTGTCCAACGCGATCCGGTACGCGCCCGCGCTGCCGGCCGGTGAGGTCCGCGCGACCTGGTGGATCGACAAGGCCGGTATCCACCTCGAGGTCACCGACGGCTGCGGCGAGACCGAGCCGCGCCGGGTCAGCGAACCGCACCCGGAGTCGATCGGCGGCCGCGGCCTGGCGATCGTCGACGTGCTGACCTCCGACTGGGGCGTCCGTACCGGCGAAGGCAAGGCGGACCGTCTACGCCGTAGTACCCAGCTGAACCAACCCCGGGCTTGCCGAACTCCACCGGCTAACCCTCTTCGCGGAGATGCTGCAAGACTGCGGCCATGGGAAAGAAGTCGCGCAACCGCGCCAAGAACACCACGACCGTCACGCTGGACCCGGCCGACCTGGTCGACGTCGGCCCGCGCGAGCCCTGCCCGTGCGGCTCCGGCAAGCGGTTCAAGCAGTGCCACGGCCGCGAGCAGGCGCAGGCCGCCGACAGCTTCGTGGTCCGGCCGTTCGAGGGCCTGCCGGCCGAGTGTGACCTGATCGCGTTCCGCGAGATCGTCCCCGCCGGTACTGCGGAGGTCACGCTGACCGGCGAGCACGGGGGCAAGACCGTCAACCTGGTCACCCTGCTGCCGATGGCGATGCCGGGCCTGGTCCGCGACGACGAGACGATCTGGATCGGGATGCAGACGCACGCCTCGTCCGGTGACCCGAGCCGCGACCTCGGCCACGCGATCACCGCGGCGCTGCACGACCGAGCCCGGCAACCCGATCCAGCTGGGCGACCTGCTCAAGGACGGCCCGCGCCTGCAGGACCTGATCGACACCTCGAAGCCGATCGAGGTCAAGGTGCACGAGGGCTTCGACTACTGGGTCGGCGAGAACGTCGAGGACCCGACCGGTGAGGTCGCCGCCGGGCTGGAGCGGGCCAACGCGGCCGCTGTCGCCGACCGTGCGGCTGGAGTCGGCCGAGGCGGCGTACTGGACGCAGATCGGCGACCGCCGGTACCTGCGCTGGGTGATGCCGCACTCGGAGGACACCCTGCTCGACGCGCTCGCCCGGCTGCACGCGGCCGGTTCGTCGGCGCTGATCGACGGCAGCCGCCTGATCGGCTCGTTCCGCGCGCTCGGCGTACTGGCTCCGGTCTGGGAGCTGCCGGCCGACGCCGAGGCCGCCGACCTGGAGAAGCCGGCCGCGGAGTTCGCGGCGGCGCTGGACAAGGCCCTGGCGACGGAGGCCGCGCTGACCCACGAGGAGCGGGCGGCTCGGGCGGGTCTCGCCAGCCGGCAGTTGACGATCCGTTAGAGAATGAAAGTCTTTTCAAAGATGTGAGACAGAGAAAGGCCCCCTCGCGCTGCTGCGCGAGGGGGCCTTTTCACGTGGACGGCCCAAGTCCTGCTGACGGGGGAGCAACAGGGCCTGGGCCTAGGCATGAAGAGTACTCATAACCCGGCCCGACGACAACCCCCGATTTCACTCCGCGTGTCGGGCACCTCACCACGCCCTGAAATCGATGTCAGGGTCAGCCTTCTCAGACGACGGTCAGCGGATCCCGCAGTACCGGACAGGACATGCAGCGCGGGCCACCGCGGCCGGAGCCGAGCTCCGAGCCGGAGATGCGGATGACCTCGATGCCGGACTCCTCGAGCCGTGCGTTGGTCTCCACGGTCCGCTCGTAGGCGATGCAGACCCGCGGTGCGAGCGCGAGGGTGTTGTTGCCGTCGTCCCACTGTTCGCGCTCGGCGGTGACCGGGTCGAGGCCGGTGTCGATCCGCCGCAGGGTGTCGATCCCGAGCGCCTTCGCCGCGGCGACCAGGAACGGCTCCGACTCGGCGACGTGCAGTTCCTCGCCGTCGGTGGTGACGGCCAGGGCGCGCATCTCCTCGGCCATGTTCGGGTACATCAGCACGGCGTCGACGTCGACCATCGTGCAGACGGTGTCCAGGTGCATCGTCGCGCGCTGCTGCGCGATCGGTACGGCGAGGACGGTGTGCGCCAGATCCTTCGCGAACACCCGCCGGGCCAGCCGCTCGACACCGGCCGGCGTCGTACGCTCGCCGACACCGACCGCCAGTACGCCGGGGCCGAGGGCCAGGACGTCGCCGCCCTCGACGTGCTCGAGGGTGTGGTCGTAGACCTTGTCCGCACCGGCGAACCGCGGGTGGAACTTGTAGATCAGCTCGGTCAGCTGCGTCTCCCGGACCCGGGCCGGCATCGCGAGTGAGGTGACCGCGACCGAGCTGGAGATCCAGACGCTTGAGTCGCGGGTGAAGAGCAGGTTCGGCAGCGGGTCGATCAGGAAGTCCTCGTCGGCGAGCAACGAGGTGACCAGGCCACCGGCCCGTACTTCGTCGTTCCGTACGCCGGCCATCAGCGCCTCGGCCAGCGCGGCCGGGTCGAGCGCGGCCAGCGCGTTGCGGAGGTAGTCGCGCAGCGTGTCGCCGAGCCGGAGATCCTCGATCGCGCCGTCGACAGCCGCCGTACGGGCGTCCGGGTGGTTGAGTGCCTCGGTCAGCAGGCCGCCGAGGTAGAGCACCTCGACGTTGCGGTCGCGGAGTGCCTGCGCGAACGCGTCGTGCTCGTCCTGCGCGCGGCCCACCCACGGGATGCCGTCGAACAGCAGCTTGTCGTTGTTGCGCGGAGTCAGTCGCCGCAGCTCGTTGCCGGGCCGGTGCAGCATCACCGTCCGCAGCGGCCCGACCTCGCTGTCGATGCCATAAGCCTCAGTCATGCCCCTGCCCTCTCGTCGACCCGTCGTCCCACCAAGCTACGGCAGCCCCACCGGAACCGCCCTGATTCTGTCTGATTGTCCGACAATTTTCCGCCAACACCAATTCGTCGGCCAGGGGTGCCGGGATATCGGCCAGGTGGCCGATGTTCCAGGGTCGGCCCGCCGACAGGATTGTGGTCAAGAGGACGCCGCGAAGGAGTCCCACCAACCGAAGGACCACCGAGATGAACCAGCAGCACCCCCGCACCGTGACCGGCAACATCACGCTCTCGCTCGACGGCCGGATCAACGGCGCCGGCGGCGACTACGACATGAGCTGGATCGTGCCGCACGCCATCACCGAAGGCGCCCGCGACCACATGACGCGGGTGACCAGCACCGCCACCACGGCCCTGCTCGGCCGGAAGAACTTCGAGGGCTTCGGCGGCTTCTGGCCGGCCGTCGCCGACGACGAGAACGCGGCCCCGCAGGACCGGGCCTTCTCGAAGTGGCTGAACGAGGTCGAGAAGGTCGTCTTCTCGACCACCCTGACCGAGTCGCCCTGGCAGAACTCCCGGATCGTCAACGCCGACCCCGCCGCCGTGGTCAAGCAGCTCCGCAACGAGCCCGGCGGCGACATCATCGTCCTGGCCAGCAGCAGCGTCATCCGGGATCTGCTCGCCGCCGACGAACTCGACCGGCTCAGCATCACCCTCGCCCCCGAACTCGTCGGCGGCGGCGACCGCCTCTTCGAAGACGGCCTCCCCACCACCTCCTGGCAGCTCACCGACGCCACCCCCACCGAGTCCGGCGCCGTCACCCTCCTCTACACCCGCACCCGCTCCTGATCGTTCGAAAGGACGAGATATCCACAGGCCGGTGGTGCTGAGGCGGAGGATCGGCTGCGGGAACAACTAGGCTGCGGTGCTGTGTCCGGTACTGATCTGCCTCCCGTCGAGCCCGCCGAGGGTGCTGTCGCCTGCGTGATTCCGGCGAAGGACGAGGTCGGAGCGGATCGCCGCGACCGTGGACGCGGTGCAGAAGATCGCCGGTGTCGACCTGGTCGTCGTCGTCGACGACGGGTCCACCGACGGCACCGCGGCGGCCGCCGAGCAGGCCGGGGCGGTCGTCGTCCGGCACGAACAGAACAAGGGCAAGGCGGCGGCGATGGAGACCGGGGCGGTGGCTGTGGCGGAGCGGGACGGTGCCCGGGCGCGGCATCTCCTGTTCCTCGACGCCGACCTGACCGACACCGCGACCGGCGCCGAGCCGCTGATCGAGCCGGTGGTCGCCGGTCGCGCGGACATGACGATCGGCACCCTGCCGGCGCAGATCCGCGCCGATGGCAGCAAGGCCGGCGGGCACGGATTCGTCGTACGGCTTGCCAGGTCCGGGATCGAGCAGGCGACCGGCTGGGCTCCGGAGCAGCCGTTGTCCGGCCAGCGCTGCCTGACCCGGACTGCGTTCGAGGCCGCGCTCCCGCTGGCGAGCGGCTTCGGCGTCGAGACCGCGCTGAGCATCGACCTGGGCCGCAAGGGCTTCCGCATCATCGAGGTCCCGATCGACGTCCGGCATCGCGCCACCGGCACGGACCTGCGCGGCCAGCTGCATCGCGGTCGCCAGTTCTTGCACGTACGACGGGCGCTCGCCGCCCGCAGCGCGCTACCTTCGCGGAAGCCGCTCCAATGAGCGACGAGGTCCAGACCCCGGCCGCGTTGCAGGGACGGCCGCCGCGCAGTCGCTCTCTATCTCGCCTCGACCGCCCTGATCGTCGCGGCCGGCCTGCTCGGCCCGTCGGTCGTCGTCCTGACGTTGACGAACCGGCACGCCTGGCTCCCGTCGTACTGGTGCGACACCAAGCCGAACGACTGGCTCGTCTCGGTGATGATCTACGTCGCGATCCTGCTCGGCGGCTACGGCGTCTGGCTGGCGGTGAAGGCGCTCAAGCACGGCTGGGCGCCGCGCGTCAACCGATTGGTTGCCCTAGGCATCGGTACGACGGCGGCCATCACGCTGGTCCCGCCGATGGCCTCCGGCGACGTGCTGATCTACGCGGCGTACGGGCGGATCATGTCGCTCGGCGGCAACCCGTACACGACCGCGCCGGCCGACACCATCCGGCTCGGCTACGACCCGGTGATCGCCGCGACCGAGCGGCCCTGGCAGGGCGCGAAGAGTGTCTACGGCCCGATCGCGACCTGGATCCAGTGGTTCGCTTCCTGGGTCGGCGGCGACTCGATGCAGCTGACCGTCTGGATGCTGCAGCTGTCGGTCGCGATCAGCCTGATCGTCACCGGCCTGCTGCTGCTCAAGCTGGTCGGCCCGAACCTGCCGAACCAGCGCCGCGTGGTGATGCTCGGGATGGCCAACCCGCTGATGCTGTGGACGGTGCTGGCCGGTGCGCACAACGACGCGATCGCGGTGATGTTCGCGGTCATCGCGCTGGTGCTGTTCCGCACGACACGTGTTCTGGGCCGGGATCATGCTCGGCGTGGCCGGCTGTACGAAGCTGTCGATCGGCCTGGTCGGCGTCGCGATGCTCTGGTCGCTGCGCGCGGATCGCCGGCGCGCGATCTATCTTCTGCGTCGGCGGCGCGGTCTCGATGGGCGGTCTGTACGCCATCGTCGGCCTGCAGGCGTTCCAGCAGGCGCGGTCGCAGACGTCCTTCATCTCGACCGGTACGCCGCACAAGGTGCTCCTGAGCCTGTTCGACCTGTTCCTGCCCGGCGCCCTGGTCCGCACGCTGCTCGCGATCGTCGCGTGGGTCGGGCTGATCCTGGTCGCGATCCTGCTCTCGCAGGTGTTCCCGAAGTCGCTGGTGCCGCAGACGCATCCGGACGACCCGCACGCCGGACGCCATCCGCTACACCGCGATCTACGCGATCGCCTGGCTGCTGACGGCGATGTACTCGCTGCCCTGGTACGACCTGATCGCCTGGATCGCGCTGGCCGCCGTGGCAGCGTCGAAGGTCGACAAGCTGATGGTCGATCCGTACGACGATGCTCGCGATCGCGTATGTCCCAGGACGGGATCCGAACGCGCGCCAGGTCGCGGCCTCGCTGTCCGATTCGCTGGAGTGGTTCAGCGCCCGGCTGCGCGACACGATCTGCCCGGCGATCGAGCTCGGCGTACTGGTCGGCCTGATCCTCTGGGCCCGCCGCGGCGGCGCGCAGTGGTGGCCGTACGAATGGCCCAAACGCAAGGCCAAAGCCGTGTCGGAAAAGGCTGCCGCGCACTAACAGTCTGCCGGATGCAGAAGCTGTCAGGGGCGGGCGTTTTTCAGAAGGCTGAGCCGAACCATTTCGCCGAACACTTGCGGACCGATTCGCTGTCGGTGGGGACGTACTCGACTCCCGCGGGCGGCGTCGACGACCAGGCGCCGCATCACGAGGACGAGATCTACGTGGTGACCGCCGGCCGGGCGACCTTCGTGACGCCGAGCGGGTCGGAGCAGATCGGCCCCGGTGACGTGCTGTTCGTTCCCGCCGAGGAAGAACACCGCTTCGTCGACATCACCGAGGACCTGGCTCTACTCGTCTTCTTCGCTCCGCCGTACTCGGGCCGCTAACTCCAGAGGTCGTGGCCGGCCGCGATCGCCTTGGCCAGCACGTTCTTCACCGGTCGTTTCAGCACGGACGCGGCCGCCACGACGTCGTCGTACTCCGGCTGCACGTTGACCACCTGACCGCCGTACCGGGCGATCTTCACGTGGATCCGCTGGCCGTCGACGTCGACGCTCGCGAACTCGCGGTCAGCCGCATGCTTGCGGATGTCGAACTCGCGCAGCCCGATCGCTGACGTCTCGGCAGGATCACCGCGCGGACGACCTCGGCGTTCGGCCGCTCGACCAGCACCGACAGCGTGTGCGCGGGCCGGCCCTTCTTCATCAGGATCGGGGTCAGCCACGCGTCGGCCGCGCCGGCCTCCATCAGGCGCGCGAGCACCTGCGGCCAGATCCGCGGATCCAGGTCGTCGACGTTGGTCTCGTAGACCAGCTCCGTGCCGGGCCGCTCGATCGCCTCGCCGATCACCACGCGGACGATGTTCGGCACCTCGACCGGGTCCCGCCCGCCGGCGCCGACGCCGGTCTGCTGGATCCGCATCGGCGGCATCAGCCCGAACTCGTCGGCCAGCGTCGCGAGCAGCGCGGCCCCGGTCGGCGTGGTCATCTCGTACGGCGCGGTGCCGCCGACCACCGGCGCGTCCGCCTCGGACAGCAGATGTAGCACCGCAGGCCCCGGCACCGGAATCCCACCGTGCTGCCCGCGAACCTGCCCGCCGCCGCCCAGCGAGATCGTCGAGACCACGACCCGGTCCAGCTCCAACGCCACGGACGCCGCCGCGACTCCCACGATGTCCGCGATCGCATCCAGCGCCCCGACCTCATGGAAGTGCACCGCATCCGGCTCAACCCCATGAGCCGAAGCCTCCGCCCGAGCCAACCGAGCAAACGTGTCCAAAGCCCGATCCCGTACTGCGACGCTCAGCCCAGCACCCTCGATCAGCCCCCGAACCTCACCCCAAGTCCGAGTAGCACCCACTCAGTGCGCATGACCATGCCCATGCCCAGCTGCTCAGCAGCCTCGCCTCGTGCCCATGCCCATGTCCGTGTCGCAGGCGCCTCGGCGGCGACGCCGCTCGGTCCCTCTCGGGTGTAGTTCGCCGTTGACTCGGACCGAGGCCTTGGTGGCGGCGATCTGGTGGCGGGTTGTCTGTTCAACCGTCACCGACAGCGAGGCATCCACCGCGCGCACCGCCGCGTTCACCACCTCACGATCGGCCCCGGCACTCAGGAACGCGCCGAGCAGCATGTCTCCCGAGGCTCCGGCCGAACAATCGATCCACGCGACCCTCATGAAGGCTTCACCTCTGCGGGCGCCGCGCGCCGCGCGACCCGCGCCGCGAACACCCCGGCCCCGAATCCGTTGTCGATGTTCACCACGGTCACCCCGGGCGCGCACGAGTTCAGCATCCCGAGCAGCGCAGCCACCCCACCGAACGAAGCGCCGTACCCAACAGACGTCGGTACTGCGACCAGCGGCACCCCGACGAGCCCGCCGACCACACTCGGCAGCGCACCCTCCATCCCCGCCACCACGATCAGGCAGTCCGCCGCGTCCAGCCGCTCGCGGACCGCCATGATCCGGTGCAGCCCGGCAACGCCGACGTCCGTGATCAGGTCGACCGCCGAGCCGAACACCTGGACGGTCGTCGCAGCTTCCGCCGCCACCGGAGCGTCCGACGTACCAGCTGCGACGACGGCGACGGTGCCCCGTAGTACGGGCGCCGAGCCGAGCACCGCAGTACGGCCGACCGGATCGACCACTGCCTCGGGCAGCGCGGCAGAGACAGCCGCCTGCGCCTCGTCGGTCAGCCGGGTCGCGAGCACGGCGTTGTCGGGGTGGGTCTCGTGCAGGGTGCGGAGCAGTTCCACGACCTGGACGGGCGTCTTGCCGGCGCCGTAGACCACCTCGGCGTCGCCAGTACGCTCGAGGCGATCGGTGTCGAGCCGGGCGTAGCCGAGATCGTGCACGCCTGGTTGCGGACCTGGGTCAGGCAAATGAGTCACGCCGCGAATCTACGTGGCCCAGCAGGAAATCGCCGATTCGGACCTGTCATTCGTACGCAGCGCACCCAGTTGACCACGCAGCCATTAGGCTGCCACCCGTGTCTTCGACGTTAGCCGGTGCTTTCGGGATCGCTGCTCTGTTCGTGGCGGTGCTTGCCCTCGTGTTCGCCATCCAGGCGCTGCGAGCGCAGACCGGTGCTCCCAAGACCGCCCAGAAGCTGCCCGCGACCCCGGTCCAGACCGTCGAGCAGCCCGAGCCGCAGCCGCAGGAGCCGCAGAGGCCGGGCACCGTGAAGTCCGAGCTGCGCCGGCTGAGCAAGGAGCTCGAGGACGCCCGCAACGAGATGCGGGAGACGCTCCAGCACCTCGCGGTGGTCCGGTACGACGCGTACGGCGACATGGGCGGCCGGCTGTCCTGGTCGATGGCGTTGCTCGACGACAACGGCGACGGCGTCGATCCTGACCTCGATCAACAGCCGGAACGACGCCCGCTCCTACGCCAAGGAGGTGTCCGGCTTCGAGAGCGAGTCCAAGCTCTCGCCGGAGGAGGAAGAGGCGATCGAGACCCTCCGCAAGGAGGCGTCACCGGCGCTCGGCGAGCCAGATCACCACTGATCGGCGACCCGGACCACCGCTGAGGTGCTTTACCGGCGTTTGGGGACTCGCACCACCAGTGAGCCTGGCTCGACCTCGGCGGTGAGTGAGCGGCCCATCCCGATCCCGTCGCCGTCGAGCTGACGCTGGACGTCGGCGGCCGCGGTGATCTCCACCTGCCGCCCGGTGAAGCGCTCGAGGTACATCTCGGTCCGCTTGGTCCGGGTCATCACCCGCCAGAACACCAGCGGCCACTGGGTCACCCGGCGCGGCGCGATCACCACCACGTCGATCAGGCCGTCGTCCGGCCGGGCGTCGGGCAGCAGCGGGATGTTCGCCTGCAGCATGCCGACGTTGCCGATCACGACGGTCCGGACCCGGCGCTCGACCGGTTCGGCGTCGTCGAGCCGGATGCGGACCTGCACGGACGGATGGTTGATGTTCCGGGCGGCCGACACCAGGTACGCCGTCCAGCCGATCTGCGCCTTCAGGTGCGGCGGGGCCTCGGAGATGATCGCGGCGTCGAGCCCGAGCCCGGCCATCACCGCGAACCGGTCGGTGTCCAGCCCGTCGCCAGAGACCGTGACCAGGTCGATCCGGCGGTCCCGGCCCTCCAGGATCCGCTCCAGCGCGTCGTCCAGGTCGAGCGGGATGTGCAGGTTCCGGGCCAGCAGGTTGCCGGTACCGGCCGGGATCACGCCGACCGGGATGCCGGTGTTGGCCAGCGCCGCGCAGACCACCCGGACCGTGCCGTCGCCGCCGGCCACCAGGACCAGGTCCGGATCGTGCTCGATCGCGCGCTTGGCCATCGCGTTCCCGGCGTCGTCGATCCGGGTCTCCAGCCAGAGCGGTTCGTCGTACCCGCGCACGGCCAGCGACCGGGTCACCTTCCGCCGGAACGCGACCCCGTCGCCGACCTTGATCGGGTTCACGATCACCGCCGCCCGCGGCGGAGCGGAGGAGTCGTCCGTGACCGCCCGGCGACGGCGCCGGCGCAGGCCGGGCCGCAGACCGAAGCCGATGGAGGTGGCGGTGAGGATGGCCAGGCCGAGCGCCCAGCTACCGAGGACGTCCGAGACGTAGTGCACGTCCAGCACGACCCGGTCCACCGAGACGATCCAGACCACGGCGATGACCGGCAGGGTGACCAGCAGCCGGAACCGCCGCCGCCACCCGCGCACGGACGGCAGCACCACGCCGAGCGCGCCGGCCAGTACGAAGGCCGAGGTGGCATGGCCGGAGACGTAGGACCAGCTGTCGGTCGCGATCAGCATCTGGGCGGGCGGCGGCCGGTCGAAGATGTGCTGGACGGCCTCGACCAGGCCGAGTTCGGCGCCTGCCGTGACCACCAGCCAGACGGCCAGCAGCCGGGCCCGGCGATGCCAGAAGTAGGCCGCGACCACCACGATGATCCCGCGCGCGGTCCACGGCACCGTGACCGCGGAGACCAGCTCCCAGAACTGGACCACGTTCTGGTGCAGGGCGCCGTACTCCGCGACCTCATTGGCGACCGACAGGTCCCAGCGGCGCAGCGGCGGCCACTCGCCGAAGACCAGCAGGGTGACGATCGTGAACGGGAGCACCCCCAGGACGACCGTGAGCGCACGGCCGACCTGTGTGGGTGGATGATGGTTCATCGCCCGCTCGAAACCCCCTCGAAAACCCTGGCCGATGCGCCTGGTGCCAGCTCATCATCCCGAATACACTTCGCCGCCCGGGACACGCCCCGATACCCTCGCTGTGTGATCGATGCCAAATTGCTCCGTGAGAACCCCGATGTCGTCCGTGCGGCCCTGACCAAGCGCGGCGAGAGTACCGACCTGGTCGACCAGGTCCTGGCGGCCGACGGTGATCGTCGATCGTCCATCGCGGCGTTCGAATCGTTGCGCGCCGAGCAGAAGGGGCTCGGCAAGCAGGTCGCCCAGGCCAAGGGCGACGAGCGGGCCGCGCTGCTGGAGCGCACCAAGACGCTCTCCGCCGAGGTGAAGGCGACCGAGGCCGCCGCCAACGAGGCCGAGGCCCGCTTCGACCAGCTCTCCCGCGACCTGCCGAACCTGGTCTCCGACGAGGCCCCGGTCGGCGGCGAGAAGGACTTCGTGGTCGTCGAGGAGATCGGCAAGCCGCGCGACTTCGCCGCCGAGGGCTTCGAGCCGCGCGACCACCTCGAGCTCGGCGAGCTGCTGGGCGCGATCGACATGGAGCGCGGCGCGAAGATCTCCGGCGCCCGGTTCTACTTCCTCAAGGGCGTCGGCGCGCTGCTCCAGCTCGGCATGCTCCAGCTGGCGATCGCCCAGGCGGTGGAGAACGGCTTCACCCCGATGATCACGCCGACCCTGGTCAAGCCCGAGGTGATGGGCGGCACCGGCTACCTGAACGCCCACGACGACGTCTACCGGCTCGACGAGCCCGAGCTCTACCTGGTCGGTACGTCGGAGGTCCCGCTCGCCGGGTACCACATGGACGAGATCATCGACGTCTCCAACGGCCCCGTCCGGTACGCCGGGTGGTCGTCCTGTTACCGCCGCGAGGCCGGTTCGCACGGCAAGGACACCCGCGGGATCATCCGCGTCCACCAGTTCGACAAGGTCGAGATGTTCTCCTACTGCAACCTCGAGGACGCTGCCGCGGAACACCAGCGGCTGCTCGGCTGGGAGAAGGAGATGCTCGACAAGATGGAACTGGCCTACCGGGTGATCGACACCGCGACGGGCGACCTGGGCACTTCGGCGTACCGGAAGTTCGACTGTGAGGCGTGGGTGCCGACCCAGGGTGCCTACCGCGAGCTGACCTCCACGTCGAACTGCACCGACTACCAGGCGCGCCGGCTGAACATCCGGCACCGCGACGAGGACGGCAAGACGCGGGCCGTCGCGACGCTGAACGGGACGCTGGCGACCACCCGCTGGCTGGTCGCGATCCTCGAGACGCACCAGCAGGCGGACGGCTCGGTCCGGGTACCGGCCGCGCTGCGCCCGTACGTCGGCGGCCGGGACGTTCTCGAACCGGTGGCCAGAGTGACCGACGGCTGGCGGCCGAAGGCCGTTGCCCTGGACATCGACGGGACGTTGATCGATCACGACGAGCGGATCTCGCCCGCCGTGATCGACGCCGTCCGCCGGACCGCTGCCCAGGTGCCGGTCATCCTGGCCACCGGCCGGGCGTACCACACCACCCGGCCGGTCGCCGAGCTGCTCGGACTGCCGGACGGATTCGTTGTCGCCAGCAACGGTGCGCGAACCGTCCGGTATCCGTCCGGTACGGCGATCGACGAGCGGACCTTCGATCCGACGACCGTGATCGCGTCGGTGCGCAAGCATGCGCCGAACGCGCGGATGGCGGTCGAGGAGCACGATGACGGCGCCCACGGATACCGGGTGACCGCGCCGTTCCCGGACGGCGATCTCGGGAAGCAGGCGGTGGTCCGGGTGGTGCCGGACGCAGAGCTCGCGCCAGAACCCGTGACCAGGTTGATCATTCGCGACCCGGACGCGTCCGAGGCGGACTTCGTCCAGCTCGCCGAGCGACTGGGCCTGCACGGGGTCAGCTACTTCGTCGGCTGGACGGCCTGGCTCGACATCGCGCCCGAAGGGGTCGACAAGATCGACCGGGCCTGAAGGTCGCACTGGCGCAGTACGGGCTGGATCCGGCCGACCTGCTCGCGATCGGCGACGGACGCAACGACATCGAGATGCTCGTCTACGCGGGACTGGGCATCTCGATGGGTTCGGCACCCGACGAGGTGAAGGTGGCCGCCGACGAGGTGACCAAGTCGGTGCAGGACGACGGCGTCGCGGCTGTCCTCAATCGCTGGTTCTAGCAGTACGGCGGAACACCCGCCAGCGTTTCCGTCCTGGTGCAATAGTTCCCCGGACAGGCCGAAGGCCCGGATCACCTGCGACTGCAGGGATTCCGGGCCTTCGTTGCTGATAGTCCGCTGGCGGGCCGAGTATCAGGTACCGATGTTCAAGTTTTCTTCAGCTGTGCAGCTGTCAGGCGACGCGGGTGGTGCCGGGTCGTGGCGCCTGGCAGGGCTGGTCCACCACGGCGTCGAACGCGTCCAGGACGGCGCTCACCTCCGGGCGGCGACGCGGGGCCTTGGTGGCGGGGCTCTGGCCGCGCCGGGCCCTGCGCAGGTGACGCTTCACCGTCGACAGCGAGCATCCCAGCCGCATGGCCAGCGATTCCAGGCTGTCGCTCGGGTACTGCGTCCGCAGCCGCAGCACTTCTTCGTGGCTGACCGGGCGGCGCGTTCCGCGAGCTCCGGCCAGTTGGTCGAAGTCGTCGGCCTGCACCTCGACGTCCAGCAGATTGCGCATCGACCGTGCGCTGTGCCGCCGTGGTGCCGGCGACGAAGCCGCTGACATCGTGCTCTGCAACGGCGCTGAACAGGCAGTCGGTGAACAGCGGGCAGGACGCGCAGAGCGTCTTGGCCTCACGGACCAGCTGGTCGTAGCGCTCCCGGGTCCGCCGGGTCGCGGAGGCGGGCGGCGGGTCTTCCATCAAGCGGTGCTGGAAGATGTCTGTCCGTGCAGTGCAGCCGGTCATGGCCCCTTCCATGATGGAAGATGTGTCGACAGCCGCACGGGAGCCGCTGCTCCCTTGCCCCGCTATCTTGGCGCTGTTGACGGTCATCGTGGCTCCCCAAGTTCCAGGACCTCGTGTGAACGAACGGTGAATGACGTTCGAACACACGAGCCCACTAGCTGATGGACCGACCCCTCTGTTGCCGACCCACCCTGTCGTCCGGCGCTGGACGCACCGATCCATTACTGTTGACGTCGCTGATGTGGATTTGGTTGCACCCAATTCCAGCATCAGTTCTGCGACGCTGTTTCGCCGGGGTGGGGCTGCACCAGATCCTGCTGATCCGGAACAGGCGTACGACGCGGTTGAATCGCCCCCGGTTCCCCGCTAGCCACCGCATGAAATCACGCAGAAACCCTGCTGTGCATGGGAACTAGCTGCCTTTGCAGCATCCTGCCGTAACGGTCTGGTGACGTTGTTCAACGGTCAATCAGATTGCATGGAAAGCGATGTCCAAATGGTTGCGCCGGAGGTCCCTGGAGGGGTATGAGAGCTCCTCGGTCGGACCAGGATACGGTGGCCCGGTGTCCGCATCGACGAAGCACCCGCCCACCCCGCCTGGTCGCCACCGATCTTGACGGAACCTTGATCCACGAGCGACCGGTCCGATCTCCCCGCGCACCAAGGCCGCGGTGCTCGCGGTCCAAGACGCCGGCGCCGTCTTCGTGATGGTCACCGCCCGGCCACCGCGCTGGCTGCACGACCTCGCCGACCTGGTCGGCGACGCACGGTGTCGCGATTGTTGCCAACGGCGCCATTCTGTACGACGTCGTTCAGCGCAAGGCGATCCGGACCCGGTTGATCGATCCGGCGGTCGCCCTGGAGGTGGCGCGGGCGATCCGGGCCGGAGATTCCCGAGGTGGAGTTCGCGATCGAGCGACCGGACCGTTACGGACAGGAGCCGAGCTACCTGAACCGCTGGCCGACTGCCCGACGACACGTTGATCGCCGAGCTCGAGGAACTGCTCGCCGAGCCGGCCGCGAAACTGCTGGTCCGGCACCCCAGCTGGCATTCCGACGACCTGCTGGCCCGGATCGATCCCGCTCGTCGGCATCGCGTCGCCGCCAGCCACAGTGGCGGCCACAGCCTGGTGGAGATCGCCGCGAGCGGCGTCTCGAAGGCGGCCATGCTCGCGGATTTCGCTGCAGAGCAAGGAATCTCGGCCGCCGAGACGATCGCGTTCGGCGACTCGCTGAACGATCTGCCGATGCTCGCCTGGGCCGGTACGTCGTACGGCGTGGCGAACGCGCACCCCGAGGTACTGGCCATGGTGGACGTCGATCTGCCCGACAAACGACGAGGACGGTGTCGCCACCGTCCTCGAAGAACTTTTCTGAAAGCGCTACAAATGCTTTGTTTTTAGCGGGTGTTTCCCACCGCTACAGCTGCCCTGTATTACAGGTACATCCCGCCGCTGCCCGGGCCGTCGGTATTGCCGGCCTGCGGGGAGCCCGGGAACGGGCCCTCCTCCGGCGGCAGTTGCTGACCGCCGGGCAGGGCGCGGCGCATCGACTCGAGCTGCTGGCGGGCGGCCATCTGCTGGGCGAACAGCGCGGTCTGGATGCCGTGGAACAGTCCCTCCAGCCAGCCGACCAGCTGGGCCTGCGCGATCCGCAGCTCGGCCTCGGTCGGCGTGCTGTCGTCGGTGAAGTCGAGGCTGAGCCGTTCCAGCTCCTCGACCAGCTCCGGCGCCAGGCCGCTCTCCAGCTCCTTGATCGACGCCTCGTGGATCGTCTTCAGCTGCTTGCGGGACGCCTCGTCGAGCGGCGCCGACTTCACCTCTTCGAGCAGCTGGCGGACCATGTTCGCCACCCGCATCACCTTCGCGGGCTGCTCGACCAGCTCGGTCACCGAGCGTGGTTCGTCGTCGTGCTCGTGGTCGTCGTCGGAGCGCGGCGGCCCCTCGACGGCCATGCCGTCCGGACCGACGATCAGGACCTTGCCGTCCTCGGTCTGGGCGCCGGCCATCGGCATCCCCTGGTTCTCGCTGCTGCTCTCGCTCATCTGCCCATCCTAGAACCCTGTCCTGACGTGCGCTGACGGCCTAGTGCTTGGAGCGATGGCGGCGGACGGCGTCACGGTTGGCGCAGGCGGGGCTGCAGTAGCGCTGGCGCCCGCCACGCGACAGGTCGGCGTACACGTTGTCGCAACCGTCTGTGCTGCAACGGCCCAATCGAGTGATCCCCCGGCCCGCCAGATGCAACGCCGTACCGGTGCTGATCAGGGTCGCGACCAGTCGCCCGACCGGTACGTCGTCGGGGCGGTAGTGCATGTGCCACCCGTCGCCGGCGTGATTCGTCAGCCGCGGATGCTCGGTGTACTTGGCGAGCATCTCGTTGGCCAGCTTCACCCGCGTCTCGTCGTCCGGTGCATCGACGACCGCGAGCCACTCGTCCAATGCCACCCGTACTGCGGCCAGGTCGGCCTGCGTCACCGACCGGGTCCGGACCAGACGACTCTCGACGCCGCTCTCCTCGCAGCGCTCGGCCAGCTCCGCGGGTGTCCGGGCGGGGTTGGTGACCAGGTTGACGGCCAGCAGGACCGCGTCGGCGCCGTAAGGGTTGAGATGCACAATGCCATTACATCACGATGGATCCATGACCACCACACCAGAACCACACCGGCACCGCTGGAGTGTCGAATCCGCCCATCAGGTCAGCGAAGGTCTGCTCGTCTACCAGCGCTGCGACTGCGGGCAGCGCCGGATCGCCAGTACGCCGGCGTACCCGGTCGCCTATCCCGCCACCGCCACCATCGATGCCTGAGGCAACGAAATCAGTCGATCCGGCTGACCATCGGGAGCCGGGAGCGGGTCAGCAACCAGGCGAGTAGTCCGGCGGCCAACGGAACGGCGATCACGATGCCGCCCAGCTCGCGCCACGGGATCGCGAAGTACGGCGAACCGAACGCGACCCGGGCCGTGTAGCCGTAGAGCGCACCGACGAAGACGCCGAGCAGGCATCCGATCTCACCGATCAACCAGGCCTGGGCGGCCGCGAGACTGCGTCGCTGCCGCGGCTTGGCCCCGATCGCCCCGAGCGTCGCCAGGTCGGCCCGGCCCTCCGCCGCCGACAGCGAGACGGCGATGGCGACCCCGAGCAGGGTCACCACGCGCCGCGACCGAGAGCAGGATGACCAGCGCGAGGTCGGCCGGGCTCTCGTAGCCCTTCTCGAGCTTCAGAGCGTCCTCGGAGCCGATGAAGTTCGTCGCGTTCTCGAGTTCGGCCTTGGTGGGTTCGCGAGTGAGTTCGAGGTGGGTCTGCTGGACGTTGATGGTGCCGAGGGTCTTGGCGAGATCGGTGGCGATCAACGCTTGCCGATCGAAGGCAGCGAGTTCGCGGGACGGCCGGAGTTTGCTGACGGGAAGTTGCTTGGCCGGTGTGGGCTGCAGGCTGGTCCAGGTGCCGACGCGGGTCTGGTCGCCGGGGAAGCTCGTCTCGACCACGACCTTCCCGGCCCGTAGGTCGGCGGCCACCTCGGCGCCGTTGCCGCCCAGACTCGCGATGAAGGCGGGATCGACCGCCAGCAGCGGTGCGGCCGCCATGTCGCTCTCGGCGCCGGTCGGGCCGAGCGGGAACGCGACCAGCGGATCGATCGAGATGAACTGCCCCTGCCGCTCGGGCTTGGCGCCGGGCGGAACGACCGGTCCGAGCCGGCTGATGCTCTTGGTCGGCAAGGCGTCGGCGACGTTGCGCTCGAGCGCCGCGGTCCACACCACGGTGCCGGTGTTGTGGCTGGTGTTGTCGCCGTTGTACCTGAGCACCACGTCACCGTCGCGGCCTGTCGGTACGTAGTCCTTGGCCGAGGCCGCGAAGGAGTTCGCCATCGCGAAGGCCACCGCCGCCGTGGCGGCGACCGACATCATGATCGCGGCGGCCGCCGGACCGGTGCGATGCCGGTGCCGCGCGGCGTCGCGGAGGGCGAGCCGTCCACTCAGCGGCAGCACCCGCCCGAGGGTGGCGGCCCGGGCGATCAGGTTCGGCAGGACCCAGACCAGACCGCTCACCACGCTGGTGATCCCGAGCAGGATGAGCGCGATCGGCTGCTCCGGCGTGATCCCGCCCCCGTAGAGGTTGGGATCCGCCGCGGCCTCCTTCAGGTGCCTCGCATAGACGGCCGCCATCCAGCTGGTGCCGAGCACCACGGCGGCCACCCCGGCCGCGACCATGATCAAGGCCGGCCGCCGGAGCTTGATGTCGCTCCGGCCGGCAGCGAACCGCCCGGCCAGCGCGGCCATCGGCGGCTGCTTCGCCGCCGAATGAGCCGGTACGACGGCCGCCAGCAACCCCGCGATCGCGCCGATCAAGCCGATCACGACGAGCCGGCCGACCGGGAACTGCAGATCCGTGATCAACCGGCCGAAGAACGATTCCCACCAAGGCTTTCCGGCGACGGCGGCGATCACCGCCACCGCGATGCCGGCGCCGGAGCCGGCCAATCCGATCACGATGCCCTGGGCGACGACGATGCGGCGGATGTCGGCCGGCGGTGCCGCCCGTCGCCATGACCAGGCCGAGGGTGCGAGTCTGGCGCCGCGCGCTGACGGCGAACGCCGTACCGGCGAGCAGGACGATCTCGAGGACGCCGAAGCCGACCACCAGCACCATCACGGCGATCCCGCTGCTGGCGTAGGTGTTTCCGTAACCAGGTGGTGGGTCGACGACACTGGCCCGAGGGGTGACGACCACGCCCTGGCCGAGGAGTTTCCCCTGCAGGGCTTGAGGATCGACGTCTGCGGGGAGGTCCGCCACGAAGCGAAGCTCGGAGTCCGTGCCCTGCTTGGTCAGTGCCGAGCCGGGCGGTGCCCAGAGCGTACGGTCCTTGGTGGCGGCAGGGCTCTTGGTGAGGCCGACCACCTGATAGCTGGGGCCGTCGAGGACCGAGACCTGGGCAGCGGGCTTGAGCCTGCCGCTGGTCAGCAGGCCGAGATGCTTGGCGAGTTCGCGGGCTGAGGGCAACTTCATTTGGTGCCTTGGGCAACCGACCGTCGTCGAGCCGGTAGGAACCGGTCGTCAGGCCGTCGGTTCCGTCGATCAGGACGACCGGGTAGGAGGCGGAGGCCTTGTCGGAGGTCCTGAGGGTCGTGGTGCCGACGGTTCCGGTCCGGGCCGCCAGCTTTGTTCCGGGAGGCAGCAGCTGCGCCAGGTCGACCTTGCCGGGATCACGCTGGTCGTTCAAGCTCGGGTCCTGGACGTACGAGAATCCGCCGTCGTCGACCTGCAGCTGTTCGCCGAGGCTGACGGTTCGGTGGGTCGTCACCATGACCTGGGCATCCGCCTTGCCGATCAGCTCGGTCGGCCAGCGGTTCACCCTTCGGGGACATGCTCGGCGTGATGATCGCCAGAACCAGCTCGCGGCCATCACCGGCACGCCGATCAGGGCGGCGATCGAGCAGAGTTCTCCGCCGGGCGAGCGGGCGCAGTTCGGCGGGCGATCCGCAGCGGCGGTCCCCAGCCGCCCATCAGTGGGTTTCCAGCAGGACGTCGGCCTCGGGCAGCGGGCCGGCCTGGCCTACCAGGACACCATCGCGCAGGTAGACGACGCGATCCGCCCAGGCGGCGTGCCGGGCGTCGTGGGTGACGAGGACGCCGGCGATGCCGTGCTGGTCGCAGCGGTCGCGGAGGAGCTGGAGGACGGCCTCGCCGGTGTCGGAGTCGAGGGCGCCGGTCGGTTCGTCGGCGAGGAGCAGGATCCGGCGTTCGCCGACGATCGCGCGGGCGATCGCGACCCGCTGCCGCTGTCCGCCGGACATCTCGTCGGGAAACCGGTCGGCCAGCTCGGCGATGGCCACCTCCGCCAGGGCGGCTTCGGCGTACTTGCGCGCAGTCCGGGCGCGGGTGCCGTCCAGTTCGAGCGGGAGCGGCGACGTTCTCGGCGGCGGTCAGGGCCGGGATCAGGTTGAAGTCCTGGAAGACGTAGCCGATCCGGCGGCGGCGCAGCGCGGCCACCGCGTTGCCGGCCGAGCGTCGCCAGGTCGTTGCCGTCGATCAGGATCTCGCCGCTGGTCGGTCGGTCGAGTCCGCCGGCGCAGGTGAGCAGGGTGGACTTGCCGGAGCCGGACGGGCCCATCACGGCCACCAGCTCGCCGGCCGCGACGGACAGGTCGATGCCGCGGAGGGCGTGCACGGCCTGGTCGCCCGTGCCGTGCTCGCCGGGTCAGCTTGCGGATGTCGAGAATCGGGTTCATCGTCTGACCTCCGGCTCGGGACGTTCAGCTTGGGCGCGGCGCCTTTGGGTGAATTCGGTCTTTCCGTGCCGGGACAGCATCGACTCGCAGTGGTCGAGCCAGCGGATCTCGGCTTCGGCGGAGAAGATCATCGACTCCAGCACCAGCCGCCAGGAGATGTCGCTCTCCTTGCCCTGCCGCTTCAGGCGGGTGAGTTCCTGCAGGGCCTGCATGGTGGAGTTCCGCTGGCGCTGCACGACGGCGGTCACGTTCACCCCCGGTACGGCGAGCGCGAGGGCGAGCTTGATCGCCAGCTCGTCGCGCGGCCGCGACTCGCGCGTCACCGGCGTCTCGAACCAGCCGGTCAGCTCGACCCGGCCGGCCTCGGTGATCTCGTACATCGATCTGCCGTCGCCGTCCCCCGCGCCGTGAGCGGCCGCGACGAGGCCGTCCCGCTCGAGCCGGGTCAGGGTCGTGTAGACCTGCCCGATGTTCAGCGGCCAGGTGGCCCCGGTCGCCGCCTCGAACTCCCCGCGCAGCTGGTAGCCGTACTTGGCCTCCGCGCGCAACAGCGCCAGCAATCCGTGCTTGATCGACATAGATACCGAGTATGCATACTCAGTATCCGCAGGTCAATCTCCTGGTGGTGAGCCGCCGCCTCAGTACGCTCCGCGGATGCAACCAGCAGCCTTCGGCGCCACCGTGGTCACCTCCGCGTCCCGCGGAGGTCGCCGCCTTCTATGTGCAGCACTTCGATCTTCAGATCACCATCGATCTCGGCTGGTTCATCTGCGTACGCCGCGGCGATGCGTCCTGGGAGCTCGCGATCACCGAACGCGGACATGCCTCGGTCCCTGCCGCGGTGTCGGCTCTGAAGGACAGCACCAACGTCTTCGGTTTCATCGTCGAAGACGCGGACAAGACTGCTGCAGCCCTCACCGATGCGGGGGTGTCTCTGGAGACCGAGGTCGTCACCGAGCCCTGGGGTCAGCGGCACTTCTTCGTCCGGGACCCCGAAGGCACCTGGCTCGATGTCATCCAACTGGTCGCTCCCGACCCGGAATGGTTGGCAGCCAACATGCCCAGTTAGAGGGTGAGGAGGACCTTGCCGATCTGGGTGGATTGTTCGAGGGCCTCGTGGGCCTGGGCGACGGCGGCGAGGGGGAAGGTGCGGTGGACGATCGGGCGCACCTTCTTCGCGGCGACCAGGGGCCAGACGTGGCCGACGACCTCGGCGAGGATGCGGCCCTTGTCCTCGACCGACCGGACCCGCAGTCCGGCACCGGTGATGGATCCGCGGCGACTCATCAGCCGGCCGAGATCGAGTTCGCCGCGGGTGCCGCCCTGCATGCCGATCACGACCAGGCGCCCGTCGTACGCGAGTGACTTCACGTTGTCCTGCAGGTACTTCGCGCCCATGATGTCGAGGATGACGTCGGCGCCGGCCTTGTGTGTCGCCTCGCTCACCACCGACGCCCACTCGGCGTCCTTGTAGTTGATCGCCACGTCGGCACCGAGTCGCGTGCAGAAGTCCATCTTGTCCGTGCTGCCGACGGTGCACAGCACCCGGGCGCCGTGCGCGACACCCAACTGGATCGCCATCGTGCCGATCCCGGAGGCGCCACCGTGCACCAGCAGCGTCTCGCCCTCCTTGAGGTGTGCGCCCATGAAGATGTTCGACCACACCGTCGCGACGACCTCGGGGAGCGCGGCGGCGCTGATCAGGTCGACGCCTTCCGGCACGGGCATCACCTGCGGAGCCGGTACGGCGACCTTCTCGGCGTACCCGCCGCCGGCGAGCAACGCGCAGCACTCGTCACCGACCGACCAGCCCTCGACCTCGGCCCCGACGGCCGAGATCGTCCCGGACACCTCGAGCCCGATCGTCCCGGGCGCACCGGGCGGCGGCGGGTAGTTCCCCTCCCGCTGCAGCAGATCGGCCCGGTTCACCCCGGCCGCGACGACGTCGATGACAACCTCGTCCACCGCCGGCGTCGGATCCGGAATCTCGCCGATCGTGAGAACCTCGACCCCGCCCGTACCCTCACACACCACAGCTCGCATACCGCCACCGTACTGGCTACTTCAGTGAGACGGCTCAGCCTGGCGGGGTGAGGTCGGTCCAGGTGTCCGCGTCGTTGGCGGCGGGGGTGGGGTCGCTCCAGCCCAGGTCGAGTCCGGCGAACAGACGGCGTACGGACTGGTTCTGCGGATCGCCGATCGCCTCGAGGGCAGCAGACAACGCCGTACGCCGGTACGCCGCTGCGAGCCATTGCTCTCGACCACTCGCTGTCCCGCAGCCCGTAGCCGTCATGCTCCCCGACTCCCGCAACCAGTCCCGCGACATCCGCGTCGGTCAGCCACGGCAGATCGCACGAAACCACTACCACCACAGGCGATCCGCCGATCGCCAACCCAGCAGCGATCCCCGCCACCGGCCCACCCGCGGGCGGATCCTCGATCGCCCAGCCGACCTCCCGGGACACCGGACGCCGCACCCCCACCACCACGGTCGACCGCGCCGAACTAGTTGCCCTCAGCACCCGATCCAGCAGCGTGACCCCGTCGACCTCGACCAGCGCCTTGTCCACACCCCCGAACCGCGCCGACGCACCCCCCGCCAGCACCACCGCATCGAACTCCACCCCGCCAGTCTCCCCCAACTGGTCGGTCAGTCTGTCGGCATCAAGGCAGCTCGCTGGGCAGTCATCCGTTCCAGCTCCTCTTCGGACAGGCCTTCGGTCGCCCTGCGGCGGTTCTCGGCGGCGGCTTCGAACTCCTCCGGTGTCATCGACGCCCGGAGCGCCTCGCGGCGTTCGGTCATCTCGGTGAATTCTTCCCGGGTCAGTGCACGGGTCATCGCAGTCATCCCTTCGATCAGTTCGATCAACAGTTCGGTCGACGGTTCCGTCGCTTGGTCGAGGCCGCCGAGAACACCGATCAGCGTCTGCCGCAGCCGGTTCGCGGTCGCCAGTTGCTCGTCGACCTGCTCCAGTTGCCGCCGGACGAGCTCCCGCGGATCGCCTTCGCCCGCCAGGACCTGACCGACCTCGGCCAGGCTCAGCCCGAATCCCCGCAGCGCGAGGACCCGGTGCAACCGGCGCACGTCCGCTTCGGAGTACAGGCGGTGTCCTGCACCGCTCCGCCGCGTCGGCTGCAGCAGCCCGATCGCGTCGTAGTGGTGCAGCGACCGCACGCTGAGTCCGGTCGCCTTCGCGAGTTCGCCGATCCGCCAGGTCCTGCCGTCGATGTTCATGTTTCGAAGCTAGGCCTCACGTCGGTATCTGACATCGCGTGAGGTGCAACCATGGAGTGATGAAGATCGCCGTGGTGCAGACCGCCAGTTCGCAGGACAAGGCCGCCAACCGCGACCTGGTGACGCGGTTCGTCGCCGATGCCGCGCGGGACGAGCCGGACCTGGTCGTCCTGCCCGAGGCGATGATGGCCGACTTCGCTGCCGACGGCGGATCGGTCGGGCCGTTGGCCGAACCGCTGGACGGCGAGTTCGTCAGCGTCCTGCGCAAGTGCGCGGTCGAGCACCGTACGGCGATCGTGGCCGGCATGTTCGAGCGCAGCTGCGACGAAGCACGCCCGTACAACACGCTCCTCGCGGTCGGCCCCGACGGCGACCTGCTCGGTGCCTATCGCAAGATCCACCTGTACGACGCGTTCGGGTACCGCGAGTCGGACCAGTTGACGCCGGGCGACGTCGCGCCGGTGGTGATCAGGATCGCGGGCCAGAAGGTCGGGCTGATGACCTGCTACGACCTGCGCTTCCCCGAGTTGTCGCGGGCGCTGGTCGACGCGGGCGCCGAGATCCTCGCCGTACCGGCTGCTTGGGTGCGCGGTCCGCTCAAGGAGCACCACTGGACCACGCTGCTGACGGCCCGCGCGATCGAGAACACCTGCTACGTCGCGGCGGCGGCGCAGAACGGCAAGAAGTACTCCGGCCTGAGCCAGATCATCGATCCCCAGGGCATCGCGATCGCCGCTGTCGGCGAAGCGGACGGGCACGCCACCGGCTTCGTCACCGCCGAGCGCCTCGCCAAGATCCGCACCCAGAACCCCTCGCTGCAGAACCGTCGCTACACAGTCACCCCGCGTTAACCTCCACAACCAGTACTACGCTCGCCCGCGCCACGTCGTACGGGTTAGCCTCCTGGGGTGACGGATCGGGTGGATGGGTTCGACCTGGAGCATCACGGTGACCTCGAAGTCGGAGGTGGGCTGGTCGACCTCGCTGTGAACGTCAGAGCCGGTACGCCGCCGGCCTGGCTGCTCGAGGAGATCACGGCCGGCCTGACCGACCTCGCGTCGTACCCGCGCCAGGACGCCGCCCTCGCTGCACTTGCCGCCCGGCATGGTTGTGCGCCCGAGCAGATCTTGCTGACCGCCGGTGCCGCCGAGGCGTTCGTGCTGATCGCGCGCGCCTTCCGGCCGAAGCACCCGGTCGTCGTGCACCCGCAGTTCACCGAGCCGGAAGCGGCGCTCCGGTCGGCCGGGCACCTGGTCGATCGTGTGGTCCTGCGGCCCGAGGATGGGTTCGTCCTTGATCCTCGTCTGGTGCCGACCGATGCCGATCTCGTTGTCATCGGCAATCCGACCAACCCGACCTCTGTGCTCCATCCGGCCGACGAGTTGCGCGAACTCGCCCGGCCCGACCGGATCCTGGTCGTCGACGAAGCCTTCATGGATGCGGTGCCGGGTGAGCCTGAGTCGTTGGTCGGGGCCTCGATTCCGGGGCTGGTGGTGATTCGGAGCTTGACCAAGACCTGGGGGTTGGCGGGGCTGCGGATCGGCTACGTCATCGCTGCGGCTGGGCTCATCGAGCAGTTGGCCGCAGTACAGCCGCATTGGCCGGTGTCCACTCCTGCGCTGGCGGCGGCGATTGCTTGCAGCAACGAGCGCGCTCTGGCCGAATCCGCTGCTGCTGCCCTGGAGTTGGATCGCCAACGCGCGCATCTGCTGGCGGGGCTTGGCGACGGCGTTTCGACGTACGGCGTACCGCGTGGGCCTTTTGTGCTGGTGCAGGTCGAGGGTGCGGCGGCGATCCGGGAGGGGTTGCGGGAGCGGGGTTATGCGGTCCGGCGCGGCGACACTTTTCCGGGGCTCGGGCCGGATTGGTTGCGGATCGCGGTCCGGCCGGAGGCGGTCACGGACGGGTTCCTGAAGGTCTGGCGAGATGTGTTCGGCTGATCGCTGCCGAACCGAGTGCTCGCTGTAACTCCGGAGGGGGTTTAGCCCCGGTCTACTTTGCGCACAAGGGGTACACCGAATCACTTCTCGAAGGGAGCAGCATCATGGGCATTGAGGGCGACGACATCACGACCTCGTCCGGCGACGGCGAAGGACTGGCCGACGGCGGTGCGACAGCTGGTGCGCACGACGGTGGTGCCGATGGTGGCGCCGACGGCGGTGCGTCGTACGGCTCGGGTTCGGACAGTGAGGGACTCGCGGACGGCGGGGCAGCGGCCGGTGCACACGACGGTGGTGCCGACGGCGGCGCGGAGGGTCCCGCGGACGGCGGTGCTTCCTCGGGTGTGAGCGACGGCGGTGCTGATGGTGGTGCCGACAGCGGTGGCAGTGCTGACTCGGAGGGTCCTGCTGATGGCGGAGCTTCGGAAGGCGTGAGTGACGGTGGCGCCGATGGTGGTGCTGACGGCGGCGCGTCCGGCTCGGAGGGTCCTGCTGATGGCGGGGCTTCTGCTGGCGTGAGCGATGGCGGTGCTGATGGTGGTGCCGACAGTGGCGCAGGTAGCGACGGCAGTGCTGACTCGGAGGGTCCTGCTGACGGCGGGGCTTCGGAAGGTGTGAGTGACGGCGGTGCCGATGGTGGAGCCGACGGCGGGGCGAGCGGAGGCTCCGGAAGTTGGTGACTACACAGCCGGAGGCCGGGCAGCAGTCCGACGGGCAGCCGTCGGGTAGCAGCCCGGCTCTTCGGCGCTGTGTGAGCGGAGACCTCGAGGAGTTCGCCAGCTAGCTACTGGGGTAGCCAGGCATTGCTTTCGCCTGCTCCGGACATCCCGGCCGGCGGCTTCGCCGACCTGTTCAGCCTGGCCGCCGCGGACGAGTTGCTGTCCCAGCGCGGGCTCCGTACGCCGTTCCTGCGGATCGCCAAGAACGGCACGGTTGTCGGCGACAACCAGTTCACCGGTGCCGGCGGAGCTGGTGCGGAGATCGGTGACCAGGTACGTGACGACAAGGTCGCTGCACTGTTCGCCAGTGGACACACGGTCGTGCTGCAGGCGCTACACCGGACCTGGCCGCCTCTGGTCGACTTCGCTACTCAGCTGTCGATCGAAGCCGGACACCCGGTGCAGATCAACGCGTACATCACGCCGCCTGAGTCTCAAGGCTTCTCCGCGCACTACGACGTACACGACGTCTTCGTGCTCCAGATAGCCGGCGAGAAGCACTGGACTGTTCATGCACCGGTCCACGTCGATCCACTGCGCAACCAGCCTTGGACAGACCACTCCGCCGCCGTCGCTGCAGCAGCTCGCGACCAGGAGCCGGTGATCGACGCCGTACTGCGGCCGGGTGACGCGCTGTACGTACCGCGTGGCTTCCTGCACTCGGCCAAGGCTCTCGGTGGAGTCAGTGCGCACCTGACAGTCGGTCTGCACACTCTCACTCGGTATCTCCTCGTGCAGGAGCTGGCCGCGCTTGCTGCGAACCAGGTCGATCTGCGCACTGCACTGCCGCTCGGGTTCGACGCTGGCGACCCGGCGCAGGTCGCGCAACACCTGGAGAAGGTAGTGCCGCTCCTGGTCGAGCAGATCCGATCGGCATCAGCCGAAGAGCTCGCAGTACGCCTACGCCGCCGCACCTGGTCCGGCAACCGCCCAGCACCACTACGCCCACTCGCCCACGCTGCGGCAATCACCTCACTAACAGTCGGTACTACGGTCCGCCTACGCGCCGGACTCCGCTATCGGCTAGTCCCCGGTGATCCCGTGCTGCTCCAGCTCTCCGACCGCACCATCTCGTTGCCAGCGGCAACGAGCGAGGCAGTCGCCCGACTCTGCTCAGGCGAGGAGGTCCGAGTCGGCGAACTGCCAGGCCTGGACGAGGCCGACCAACTGGTCGTCGTCCGCCGCCTGATGACCGAGGCCGTCATCGTCACGAGCCCCCGCTGACCTCGGCGAATTCAGCCGTGACTGACCTAGTGAGACGCGCATGACCGAGCCGAGGTACCAGCCAGACACCGGCTGCGCAGCCTCAGCCGACCAACGCGGCGACCCCCTCACAGCCTCAGCCCCACCCGCCACCCGCTGGCTCCTCATCGAATCCCACTCCCCCTGGCCCCGAGACGCCCTAACCACCCTCGGCGAATCGGGGCCGTCAGGTGGGCTAGGGGTTGAGGTTGCGCGGTTGTGTCGGGAGGCGGGAGTCCGGCCGGTGTTGATCCGGCGGTATGGGCGAATCGATCGGACAGCGCCTCGTCGCTGGGCGATGGTCGACAGCCGGCCGGGGCGGGAGTCTGTCCGGTGGGGTGAGTTGGAGTCGGACGAGCAACTGCTGGACGTGTTGGCCGGTCGGATACAGGGCGAAGCGAGTATCGAACCGGTCTATCTCGTCTGCACACACGGGCGCCACGACGCCTGCTGCGCCGTACGTGGCCGTCCGGCAGCCGCAGCCCTCGCCGCTGCCTACCCAGACCGGACCTGGGAGTGCAGCCACGTCGGAGGCGACCGCTTCGCCGCGAACGTGGTGCTCCTTCCGCACAGCCTCTTCTACGGCCACGTCCCACCGTCGCAGGTGCTCGACCTCGTCAAGCAGTACGACGAAGGCCTGATCGTCCCCGAGTACTACCGAGGCTCAGGTGCCGTCCCCGCTCCGGTCCAGGCCGCACAACACTTCGCCCGAGCCGCCGGCCACTCCCGCGCCATCACAGCCCTCCGCCCACTCAACGTCCACCAATCCGCCCCCACCCACTGGCAAGTAACTCTCGCCGGCCCCGCCAACGACTCGCTTGTCGTCGAAGTCGCCGCGCATACCGTCACCATCGACGCCCGTATGACCTGCGCAGCCCAACCCCCGGGGCACGTCCGTCAGTACACGCTCGAGTCTGTCCTCGCCCAACTCTGATTCGCATCGCAATACCTGCGCAGTTTGGATGCGTCGGTTTGTCGGTGGTGGCTGATAGGTCTGGGGTCCGCCGTCCAGGGAGTCGAGGGAGACCGATGATGCAGAAGCGACCGCGCGTGGTGGTGAGTGTGGGGGCGAGCGTCGATGGGAAGGCAGCGCTCACCCGGGACGCGCTCTTGATGCACCAGCCGAGTACGGATCTCTGGGCCGCGATGACGCCGCCTGCCGCCGACCCGGTGGCGGTCGACATCATCGAGGTGGTCAAACAGCAGTACGGCTGCAACGCGATCCTGGAGGGCAGCGGCAGCCTGGTCACCGAGGACGAGGTCCCCGCGGAACTACCCGCCTATGACGGCGACACCGCCGACCTCTACCAACACTTCCTCCCGCCGGACATCACCGGACAACCGTCCCCGCCACACATGTGGTTCACCGTCGTCGACAGCCGCGGACGGGTGCGCTGGACCGAGGATCACGAGAACTGGGACGTGCTGGTCCTGGTCGCGCGCTCGACCCCAGCCGCCTATCTCGCCTATCTCCGCCGCGAACGCATCTGCTACCTCGTCGCCGGCGAGGACCGCGTCGATCTAACCCAGGCGATCGCCGCAATGGGCTCCGAACTCGGCATCACCTGCGTACTGTCAGCCGCAGGCGGCGGCCTCAACGGCGCCCTCCTGCGAGCGGGCCTGATCGACGAACTCCACCTCACCCTGGCCCCAGCCCTCATCGGCGGCCTAGGCACTCCCTCCATCATGGACGGCCCACCTCTTACCAAAGGCGAGCCCCCAACCCCCTTGCAGTTGCTCTCAGTCCACACCGACACAGCCGGCTCCGTCCGCCTCCACTACGCCGTCCCGAGAACCCCCCAACGGACAAGGCCAAGCCCAGTAACCGCGTGGATGAGGCACAGGACGGAGGTCTCACCGGAGCAAGGTGCGGGGTTGGACCTGAGGCCGGTGGGTTAGGGGATGGGTGTGTCGTCGGAGGTGGGCGGCGAAGAACTCGGACTGGCGGGCCATGATTTCGCGCATCGAGGTGCCTCGGGGGACGCCGTACACGGTGCCGGGGAAGTCCAGGTCGCGTTGGATCTGCCCAGAGTTCTTCGTGCCGGTCGGGGGAGAAGAGCTGGGCCGGGTCACCGACGGCGATCCAGCCGATCGGCAGGACCGTGCCTGGTTCCAGGCGCGAGTTGACGTGGAGCACGCTGTTGATCCGCAGTTCGGAGCCCGCGCCGGCCACCGAACCTGGGAACAACGCGGCGCCCGTGGCGATGAAGACCTCATCCTCGACCGTGGCGCCGTTCACGTGGCGTGCGGACCGATCAGTACCGCGTCGCCGATCAGTGCGGGATGGTCCGCCCGGCCGCGGACCAGGGCGTTCTCCATCACCACACTGTTCTCTCCGAGGCGGACCTCGCCGTTCTCCGCGGTCAGCACGGCGCCGTGCAACACCCTGCAGCCTTCGCCCAGGACGACTGCTCCGCACAGAGCACTGCCGACGGCGCGACGTAGGCGGACTCCGGCACGACCGGTCTCCGGCCGCGGTGTTCGAGCAGCATCGGCTGTCACCCTCTCGTCGTGCATCACCTCGTCTCTCGTCATTGTCGGTCGGAGGCCCGAAGGGATCCACAGCCCGGGCCCTCACTGCCCGGGCGGCCGTCGTCCGGTGCGGCCGTCCACGTCAAATGGTGGGAGGTTCGGCCGGGAGGACGAAGGTTCTGGGGTGGCAAGTGGTGGATCCGCGAGCTTACAAGATGGACATTAGAACACCTGTTCGAGCGATGCAAGAATCCCTGACAAGTCAGCCTGTCGCGCGATCCGGCGGCTCGAAACCCACCCGAGCGAAGCTATCGGTCGCGACCGACAGCCGCGTCCGGAAGAACCCGCTCGAGCGCGACGATGGTGCCCGCCGCGACCACGGCCAGGAGCGAGATCGCGAGCCACGGGAACTCACGCCGTACGTCGAAGAACTGGGCGAAGAGTGCCGGCGCCAGCACGCTCGCGAAGGTGAAGGAGTACTGCCAGTACGACAGGTACTTCCCGTGCCCGATCTTCGGCGCGACGGCCGCCGCCAGCGCGTTGCCGGTCGCAGCGTGCAGTACGTCGGCGAAGGCGAACACTGCAGTCGCCAGCACCAGTCCCGGCACACCAGTCCGGCAGGCAGGTGCAGCAGCGAGGCCATCAACACACCCCAGACCGCCCACAGCAACCCGGCCAGCACCAGCACGTGCGTCTTCCGCCGCTTCTCCGTATGCCGCACCACGAGCGTCTGCCCAGTCGCCAGTACGACGGAGATCGCAGCCAGCAAGACACCGACGATCCACTTCGGAGCAGGCAGAGCCTCCGCCACGTAGTACGGAAGCCCCACGCCGATCATCATCGAGCAGAGCGCCAGCACTGTGTTCACCCCGATCAGCACAAGGAACGCCTTGTCCTTGCGCAGCAGCGGAGCACCGCCGCCCTCCGCGTCAGCGGTCGCAGTACGGGAGTGTGCGACGTGCAGCCGCATCAGGAGGAAGCCGGCGACGAAGAAGCTGACCGCGTTGATCGCTATGGCGATCAGGAACGGCCCGTCGCCCTTGAAGGCCAGTAGTGCTCCAGCGGCCAGCGCACCGAGTCCGAAGCCGGCCGCCTGCATCATGCCGCCCAGCCCGAACCACCTGTCGCGGTCGCCCGGGTCGGATATGTCCGTGAGCAGGCTGAAGATCGACGACCAGAACACGCGCTGCCCAGTCGTCATCACCAGCGTGCAGAGGAACAGCAGCCACATCGAGCGGCCGAAGAAGAAGCCGATGAAGGCCAGGCCCTGAGCGAACTGCGCACCGATCACCAGGTTGCGCGGCCCGACCCTGTCGATCACCACGCCCACTGCAGCCGGCGCGGCGATCGAGAACAGGGTCGCGATGCTCAGCAGCGCGGTGGCCGTCGCCAGCGGGATGCCGGCGACGCGTACGAAGTACAGGATCAGCAATGGGCCGGCGCAGCCGCCGCCGAAGGAGTCGATCATCAGTCCGGCGAGCAGCGGGAACCGGCCGCGGATGTTCGGCAGGCCGAGGGCCGAGGCTGTGGGCATGAGGCGAAGACAGTAACAACCCCCGGCCAGCAGCAAAACCCTATTTAGCTCGCACAGACACGTGCCGCAAAGGTCGCCACGCCACTGCGGTCACAGCAACCATTGCCACGAACGCGACCAGGAACGGCGCAGTCAGCCCGAACCGCTGTGCCAGTACTGCGCCCAGCAGTGCACCGAGTGCCGCGCCACCGACAGAAGCGAGCATGTAGACGCTGTTCACTCGCCCCATCAGTTCCTCTGGAGTAGCTAGCTGGCGTGCAGTAGTCGAGACGATGCCCCACACGACGGCGTGTACGCCGAACACGGCCATCGTCGTACCGGCTACCCAGGGATTGCGGGTGAGCGCCAGGATCAGGTGGACCGTTGTCTCGAGTACCAGCCCCGCGCGCAGCAGTGTGAGGCTGCCGAACCGCGGCTCGAGCAGGTGGTAGACCGGCATCCCTGCGACGGCCCCGATCGCTCCAGCAGAGATCAGTAGCCCGTACTGCGTCTCGCTGAGCCCCAGTCGCTCCCGGGCGAACAGCACCCACGTCGCGAAGGCAGCGCAGAAGGTGATGTTCATGACCAGGATCGCCAGCGCGAGAGTGCGTACGCCCGCGTGGTTCCAGAGCCAATGGACGCCTTCCCGGACGTCGGCCCACAGCGCAGTACGGACTGTCGGGACGACTCGCGGCCTGCTGGCGAGGCGGGCGATCAGGGCAGCGGCCGCGGCGAAGGTGATCGCGTCCACGACGAGTGGGACGCCGTGGCCGACGGCGAAGAGGAGCGCCCCGATCGGTGGACCGCCGAGCTGGCCGAGCACCGTGCCGGTCGCGAAGAGCCGCGCGTTTGCTTTACCGAGTTGCGTTTTCGGAACTGCGGTGACGAGGAGAGAGGTGGCCGCGTTGTCGGCGAGAGTCTCCGCAGTACCGAGGAGGAACAGCGTGAGGTAGATCGCCCACAGCGGCGATTGCTGCAGCAGTACCGCGACTCCGAGCGCGCCGAGGACGAGCGCGCGGAAGGTGTCAGCGGCAACGATCACCCGGCGCAGGTCGAGGCGGTCGACCAGGGCGCCGCTGAACAGGGCGAACAGCAGCCAGGGGAGTTGCTGGATGAAGGCGGCGGCTCCTACTGCAGCCGGTTGATCGGTGATGGAGGCAACCAGGAGTGGCCCGGCGGCGGCCATGGCGCCGTCGCCGAGGTTGGAGATGGCCGCGGCGGGCCAGATCTTGCGGAAGTCCTTGCCGAGTTCAGCGGGCAGGACTGTGGACAGGAGGGATCGCATCGACGCTCCAGAGGGCATGACGAAGGACAGGACGGGCGACGCCGTACAGACGCCACCGAACGTCCGGCCTCGTGGATCAGCGACTACTGATCAGCGAATGGACCGGACGGCGTGGGCCTTGTCCTCGGATGACGTAGACATTGCTCCCACCTCCGTTTCCCTGCTCTAGTGCGATCACCCTAGCTGGGCTAGGCGATCAGCGCAGTGACAATTAGTACTACGGGCACGCTGGCGATCGTGCTGACGAAGATGGCGTCCCGGGCGAGCAGCGCACCTCTGTTGTACCGAGAGGCGATCACGAAGACGTTCTGCGCCGTCGGGAGCGACGAGAGCACGGTGACGGCCAGTAGGGCTTCGGTGTCGAGACCTATGAGGAAGCGGCCGATCAGGTAGGCCGAGAGTGGCTGCACCAGCATCTTCAGGCCGACGACGAGTCCCAGCTGCCCAGCGCTGACGCCGCGGCCGGGCAGCGGCCCCAGCCGCAGCGATACGCCGTACGCGAGAAGCATGGACGGCACTGCCATCCCGGCTACTAGCTCGAGTGGGTCGTTCAGTACTTGCGGGAGGCGTACGCCGGAGATCGCTAGTGCGAGTCCTAGCGCGGAGCCGACGGTGATGGGGTTCTTGAAGGGGCGTGCGAGTACAGCGCCGATCGAGAGGCGAGTGGGGCTGACTGCCGCGTCTAGGAGGGTTAGTACGAGGGGCTGGAGTAGTAGGAGTTGCAGTAGGAGGAGTGGAGCGACCAGGGCAGCGTCTCCGAGGACGTAGGCCGCGATGGGGAGGCCTAGGTTGCCTGCATTCGCGTACGCCGAGCACTGGGCGGCGATGGTCGTGGTGGCGAGGTCTTCGCCGCGTATGACGCTCACGGCAACGATCACCGCCACCGACACGACCACTGCGCCGGCTAGCGCAACCACGTTGCCGGAGAACACCGCACGCAGATCGCTGGACTCCAGCACGGTCAGCAGCAGCGCCGGACTCGCCACGAAGAACGCCAGCGTCGACAACGTCCGCTGCCCCGCCTCGTCGATGATCCCGAGGTGCGCGAGCAGAATCCCCAACCCGATCAGCAGCCCGATCGTCGCGAACCCGACGAAGACCCCCTGCACGCCCCCACACTATGTCCAGACCAACTGGCCACCCGCACCGGTCCCACACCTCGAAACCCCACCCCGCCGCACCGGCTTTCAAGACCAGCGCACCCGGTCACTACATCCGCTCCCACCCCGATGGCGCTATCCTCGACCCTCGGCAGCCTCTATCGGGCGGCCTGGAGGGTTCGCATAGTGGCCGAGTGCGCTGGTCTTGAAAACCGGTATTGCGGGTGACCGTAATCGTGGGTTCGAATCCCACACCCTCCGCCTTGTGATGTCTCAGGTCATCGACGACAGCCGAACCCACGACTCGTGGGTTCAGCTGTTGTCATTTTGGGGTGGGGTCAGTCGTCCAGGGATTGGTAGAGGGTGGTCCAGAAGTCGTGGATCAGGTGGGCGGGGGCTGGGACGGTCATGCCTACCTGGGTGAGGAGGATGCCGGTGAGGTGGTTGGTGGGGTCGGCGTAGGTCGAGGTGCCGGCGCCGCCGTCCCAGCCGAATTGGCCGAGGGGGGCGTAGTCGGCGCGGTAGGTGCGGACGGCCATGCCCATGCCCCAGCCGCCGTGTTGGCCCTGGCCGTGGGAGATGTGGACGTTGTCGGTGGCCATCTTGGTTCGGAGGGCCAGTTGCTCGGCGTTGAGGCGGTTGGTGGTCATGAGTTCGACGGCGGGACGGGACAGGATCCGTTCGTCGCCGTGCATGCCGTGGTTCAGCAGCATCTGGAAGTACGCGTTGTAGTCGTCGGCGGTGGAGACCAGCCCGCCGCCGCCGCCCTGGAACGCCGGCGGCTTGCTGTGCCGGCCGCCCTCCGCCGGGTCCCACACGTGGAACTCCCCGGTCTGAGCGTCGGGCGCGTACAGCGGTGGCAGCCGGTCGATCTTCTCGGCCGGTACGTCGAAGCCGGTGTCGTTCATCCCGAGCGGCTCGAAGACGCGCTCCCGCAGGAACGTCTCGAACGACTGACCGGTGACCCGGGCAACGAGTACGCCGAGGAGGTCGTTGCTGATGTGGTACTGCCAGCGCTCGCCCGGCTGGTACATCAGCGGCAGCTCGCCGAGGCGGCGCATCCACTCGTCCGGCTCGGGCATCGGCGTCGGCAGATCGGGGGTGAGACCTTGAGCGAAGACCTCGCCCATGATCGGCGTACCGAGTGACGTCATGTCCATGCCGAGCCCGAAGGTCGAGGTCAGCAGGTCCCGGACGGTGATCGGCCGCCGGGCCGGCACGGTGTCGTCGAGCGGGCTGTCGATCTGCCGCAGCACCTGACGGTTGGCGAGCTCCGGCAGCCACTGTTCGACCAGGTCGTCCAGCCGCAGCTTGCACTCGTCGACCAGGATCATCGACGCCGCGATCGAGACCGGCTTGGACGTGGACGCCATCCGGAAGATGGTGTCCCGCTGCATCGGAGCGCCGCCGTCGTGCTGCATCGTGCCGAGCGCCTCGACGTGCGTCTCGGCCGCCGCGGCTGACCAGGGCGACGAGGCCCGGAATCTTGCCGGAGTCGACGTGCCGGGTCAGGACCTCACGCAGTCTGCGCAGTCCGGTCTCGGAGAAGCCGTCGTTACCCATGATGTATCTCCCCACAGTGATCGCTGAACCGTTCTTGCGACCAACCTTCGTGGAGCACCCTGACACGCCCCTGACACGCCCCAGACGGAGAAGATCAGGAGGGGATCTCCTGGATACGGAGGAGGTTGCCGGCTGGGTCCCGTACTGCGCAGTCGCGGACGCCGTACGGCTGGTCGGTGGGCTCCTGGACGATCTCGGCGTCGCTGGCCTGGACCTTCTCGAAGGTGTCGTCGAGATCCTTGGTGGCCAGCAGCATTCCGCCGTACGTGCCCTTGGCCATCATCTCGGTGACGACGCGGCGCTCGTCCTCGGTGATGCCCGGGTCGACGGCCGGCGGGTGCAGGACGATGGAGGTGCCGGGCTGGCCGACGGGCCCGACGGTGAGCCAGCGCATGCCGTTGTAGCCGACGTCCTTGCGGAGCTCGAAGCCGAGGATGTCGCGGTAGAAGGCCAGGGCTGCGTCCGGGTCGTTGTGCGGCAGGAAACTCGCGTGAATGGTGATGTCCATGACTGTCACGATAGGTGCGCGTCGACGGCAGGCGCTTCTTGATTCCTGATCGGTCTGGTCACTTGTTTCGAGAAGTACGACGGCATGCCCTCCGTCGCGGTCCCGACCTGGCGCCGGTAGACGCTCGGCGAGACGCCGACCAGCTCGGTGAACCGGGTGCTGAAGGTGCCGAGCGACTGGCAGCCGACCGTGAAACAGACGTCGGTGACGCTCATGTCCCCGCGTCGCAGCAGTGCCATCGCCCGCTCGATCCGCCGCGTCATGAGATACGAGTACGGCGATTCGCCGTACGCGAGCTTGAACTCGCGACTGAGGTGTCCGGCCGACATGTTGACGCCGCGCGCGAGCGCCTCGACGTCGAGCGGCTGGGCGTGTTCGCGGTCGATCCGGTCCCGCACGCGGCGCAGCAACGCGAGGTCACGCAGGTGCTGCGCGTCGGCCGGGTTGCTCACCCTGGAATCGTGCCACGGGCCGGTGTTAGCAGGCCATCATCTTCTGGATCGCCTGCCGGCTGACGCCCAGCTCGCGGGCGATGTCGGACTGGGAGACGCCCTGGTCGAGCAGGCTCTGCATCAGGTCGCGGCGCTCGACCGCGAACTGCCGGGCCAGCTTCGTGTGGTGGATCGCCTGCTCACGCGCCACTTTGATCGCGTCGAAAGTCTGCTCGTACGCCGAAAGGTTCGCCATACCGATCAATATGACAACCAGGGGTTGTCACCTGTCAACCCCTGGTTGTCAAATCCGGGAAGGTCAGTCGGTGCCGAACTCCATCGCCGCCCGGTCGAGCAGCTCGTCGTCCGGGTCCACCTCGCCGCGGGAAGCGATCGCGTCCGCGCCGCCCTCCGGCATCTCGCCGATGAGCTGCCCGGTGCCGAGCAGCTCCGCGTGCGCGGTCCCGATCATCCCGAGCCCGACGTACTGCTCCAGCTTGGCCCGGGAGTCGGCGATGTCGAGGTTCCGCATGGTGAGCTGGCCGATCCGGTCCAGCGGGCCGAACGCGGAGTCCTCGGTGCGCTCCATCGACAGCTTGTCCGGGTGGTAGCTGAACGCCGGGCCGGTGGTGTCGAGGATCGAGTAGTCCTCGCCCCGCCGCAGCCGCAGCGTGACCTCACCGGTGATCGCCGCGCCGACCCACCGCTGCAGCGACTCCCGGAGCATCAGCGACTGCGGGTCGAGCCAGCGACCCTCGTACATCAACCGGCCGAGCCGCCGGCCGTCGTTGTGGTACGCCGCGACGGTGTCCTCGTTGTGGATCGCGTTGACGAGCCGCTCGTACGCCGCGTGCAGCAGCGCCATCCCCGGCGCCTCGTAGATCCCGCGGCTCTTCGCCTCGATGATCCGGTTCTCGATCTGGTCGGACATCCCCAGCCCGTGCCGGCCGCCGATCGCGTTGGCCTCCAGCACCAGGTCGACCGCGGTCGCGAACTCCTTGCCGTTGATCGTCACCGGCCGGCCCTGCTCGAAGCCGATCGTCACGTCCTCGGTCGGGATCTCGATCGACTCGTCCCAGAACTTGACGCCCATGATCGGCTCGACGGTCTCGATGCCGGTGTTGAGCTGCTCCAGCGTCTTCGCCTCGTGGGTCGCGCCCCAGATGTTGGCGTCGGTCGAGTACGCCTTCTCGGCGCTGTCCCGGTACGGCAGGTCGTGGGCGAGCAGCCACTCGCTCATCTCCTGCCGGCCGCCGAGCTCGCCGACGAACGCCGGGTCCAGCCAGGGCTTGTAGATCCGCAGCTTCGGGTTGGTGAGCAGGCCGTACCGGTAGAACCGCTCGATGTCGTTGCCCTTGTACGTCGACCCGTCGCCCCAGATCTGGACGTTGTCCTCGAGCATCGCCCGGACCAGCAGGGTGCCGGTCACCGCGCGGCCCAGCGGGGTCGTGTTGAAGTACGCCCGGCCGCCCGAGCGGATGTGGAACGCGCCGCAGGTGAGTGCCGCGAGCCCCTCCTCCACCAGTGCCGCCCGGCAGTCGACCAGCCGCGAGATCTCGGCGCCGTACGCCTTGGCGCGACCGGGGACCGAGGCGATATCGGGCTCGTCGTACTGGCCGATGTCGGCGGTGTAGGTGCACGGAACGGCGCCCTTGTCGCGCATCCACGCGACCGCTACCGACGTGTCGAGCCCTCCGGAGAAGGCGATGCCGACCCGCTCGCCGACGGGCAGGGATGCGATGACCTTGGACATGAGGATAAGTATGCACTCCTCTGCATGATCATGCAAACCGCTATCGTCGCCCAATGGGTTTCGAAGGGTCCTACCTCTGGCAGCTGCGGCAATCTGTGGGGGATCGGCTGTTGCTGATGCCGGGCGCGCAGGTCGTGGTGGTGGACAGCGAGGAGCGGGTGCTCTTCCAGTGCCGCGCCGACTCCGGTCAGTGGGAGTTCCCCGCCGGGGCCGCGGAGCCGGGGATGAGCTTCCGGGATACGGCTGTGGCGGAGCTGTTCGAGGAGTCGGGCTTGCGGGTGAAGCCGGACGACCTGATCCCCTTCGCCTCGCTCTCCGACCCTGCCGTGCACCAGATCACCTACCCGAACGGCGACCAGGTCCATTGCTTCGCACTCTGCTTCGAGGCGCGACTGTGGAGCGGCGAGCTGAGGCCGGGCGCGGACGAAGTACGGGAGGCTCGTTTCTTCAAGCCTGGCGAGCTTCCTGAGCCACTCCAGCCGCAGACCAAGGCGGTTTGGGATCTGTACTGCGTATTTCGGGCGACCGGGGCCTTTCAGGCCTGCTGATTGAGGAGCCTGCCGGGTCCCGATGTCAGTTGTGCGGGAAGAGGATCGGGCTCAGGAGGTACTGGGTGCGATCGGGGGTGGCCTGATTGGTGAGGGCGGGGACGATCGCGGCGCGGAGACCTTCGATCAGGGTTTCGCGTTCGGCGTCGGTGAGCCAGATCGCGTGCTGGCGGTAGCCGACCTGGTCGGCGACCGGATCGGCGTGCTCGCTGTCGAGGTAGGCGTTGTACTCCGCGATCAAGGTGGTCATCGCGACGGCGAAGATCGCCCGGTGATCGTCCGCGGTGGCTGTGGCGGCTCGCTCGGGGTCGATCAGCGCGCGCTGGGTGTTCAGCCGGTAGGTGCGCTCGACCGTGCCGCGGATCTGCTGCTCGGACTCGACCTCGAGCAGCCCGGCCTTGGCGAGGATCCCGACGTGCCGGTAGACGCTCGCCTTCGAGACGTCCGGCAGCCGCTCGCACAGCTCGGCCGTGGTCAGCGCGCGCCCACCCGACAGCGCATGCACGATCCGCAGCCGTACCGGATGAGCCACTGCTTCCACCGCGTCCATAGAGCAATAGTCGCACATCTGATAATGTTCTCGAAGTTGAGAACGATGGCGGAGGGCTGCGATGGCGACGTACGGCGTGAGTGGGCGGCAGCTGTTCCTGTCTCGAGCAGGTGAAGGCGGTCCGCCGGTGGTGTTCCTGCCCGGTGCAGGCCTCGTCGGGCTGGACTACTTCAACCTCGTCGAAGGTCTCTCGCAGTTCACGACGAGCGTTCTGTACGACCGGGCAGGCACCGGTCAGAGCGATCGGATCGAGCTGCCGCGAAGCGCTGCCGAGGTCGTCGAGGAGTTGCGTGCTCTTCTCCAAGCGGCTGAGGTGCCTGGCCCATACCTCCTGGCAGGGCACTCACTTGGTGGGCTCTACGCCCGTCGCTACGCGCAGCTCTTCCCCGATGAGGTCGCCGGCCTGCTTCTGTTGGACCCAGGGCACGAGGACATGTACTCCTACCTGCCGGACCGAGCCCGCGAGCTCAACGAGCAGATGAAGCCCGACCTGCAGACCATGCCTGACTTGACGGCCGAGCAGATCGACGCCTCCCGGGCCGCCCTCCAGCAGCTCTATGCGTCCTGGCCCGACGAGCTCCGGGACCTGTTGGTCGACTACCACCTCACCGACTGGCGGATCGGTCTGCAGGAGACGCTCAACTTCGACACCGAGATCTTCGACGAACTCCGGGCCGGCGGCGAGATCCCCGACGTACCACTCCTCGTCCTGACGGCTAACGGTGTCAATCCGTACTGGAACAACTACCTGTCACCCGAAGATCAACAGGACGCGCATGACGGCATCCGTGCAATGCATGCGGACCTGGCAAGAAGCACCAGTCGTGGTGAGCATCGCGTGATCGACGGTGCTTCTCACCAGTACCTCCACATCGAGCAGCAGGAAGCTGTACTGCAGGCACTTCGGGATCTGGTCACTCCTGGCGTGCGGCAGTAACCCAACGGCGCAAGGTGGTTTCGGCTCGGCCGGTGTCGATCGCATGGCACAGCGGCGAGGTGTGCGGCCAGCTGATCCACTAGAGGTTCACTGGTGAGAGTGGTTGTGGTGAGAGCTGCAGCAGCATTGAGAAGCACGGCATCACGGATCGGATCCCGTACGCCGGTGAGCAGGCGGCGGAGGATTGCCGAGTTGGTGGCGGCATCACCACCTCGGAGTTGACCCGGTGGTGCCAGCGGGATGCCGACAGACCGAGGGTCGAACGTCGTCGCAGTCGAGGTGCCGTCTCGGACGATGTGGACCTGCGAAGTCCCAGTGGTGGTGAATTTGTCGAGGCCGTCGTCACCTCGTACTACGAGGGCTGTGGTGCCGCGGGCGGCGAGGGTTGCGGCGATCACCGCCTGGATGCGCGCATCGGCAACGCCGACGAGTTGATGCCGGGGGCGCGCGGGATTGAGCAGCGGGCCGAGGACATTGAAAACGGTCGGTACAGCGAGGTCGCGGCGCACCGCGGCAACGTGGCGCAGGGCTGGGTTGAAGCGGGGGGCGAACAGGTAGGTGATCCCCGCGGTCGCTGCGATCGCGGGGGCTCGCGAGGCCGGAAGATCGAGCGGGATCCCCAGTTGCTCGACGAGATCTGCTGATCCACCCGTGGTCGAGGATGCGGCGCGGCCGCCGTGTTTCACGACGGTGGTCCCGGTGGCGGCCACGACGATCGCGGCCAGGGTCGAGAGGTTGGCGGCACCGGTGCGGTCGCCGCCGGTGCCGACGATGTCGACGAACGTTCCGGGGATGGTGACCGGGGACGCGTGGGCGCGGAGGGCGTCCGCGAGTCCGCCGAGTTCAGCCGCCGTTTCGCCCTTGGCCCTGAGGGCGATCAGGAAACCGGCCACCTGCGCCGCCGACGCCGTACCGCGGACCAGGTCGTCCATCGCCCAGAAAACGTCTGCCGTGGTGAGGTTCTGGCCGGCCAGCAGGCTGGAGATCAGCTCGGCCCAGGTGTGTTCCGTCGTCCGGAAAGTCGTTGCCATCGGCAATCCTCGGGGTGTGGGGTCGCCCCGGCGAGGAAACACGAACGGCTGCCTCATCGAGGCAGCCGGTTGGGTTCGCGCAAGAACAAGGGGGCCGCCTAGTCGACGGGCCACCAGTTGCTCATGCGCGTGATCACGAGAGCGACGATAACACCCACCCGAGCAGGATCGCCGCGAGCCGAGATGTCCTGCCCGTCCACCTTCCGTCGGTGTGAACACCGATGTACCGTCGTGAACATGAGTGTTCACACGCTGACGGCGGCGGACCAGGTGCTCGACACCGCGGCTGCTGTCCTCGCGAAGGATCCGGCCGCCTCCCTGGGCCAGATCGCCGTTGCCGCCGGGATCGGCCGGACGACACTGCACAAGCAGTACCCGACCCGGCACGACCTCCTGGTGGCGGTCGCCTCCCGCGCGCTCGACCTCGGCGAAGCGGTGATCGCCGCCGCGCCGGCCGACCCTGACCCGCTCCGCCGGATGGTCGCCGACCTGCTGCCGTTCGGCGCCTACCTGACTCTGCTGACGGCACAACCCGAGGTGTTCGCGGACGACACCGTCACCGCCCGGACCGATGCGCTGGCCGCACCCATCACGGCAATCGTCGCCGGTGCCGGGACGATTCGCCCCGGTGTCCCCGACTGGTGGCTCGTCCGATCCCTGCATGCGCTGCTGTTCACCGCCTGGGATCTGGTGCAGGAGGGGTGGCTCGCGCCCCGGGACGCACCGGATCTGGTCCTGTCCACCTTCACCGCAGGAGTGCTGACGCGATGACCGAAGTGTTCGAGCCGTTGTGGTCCCCGTCCGGGCAGGACGATCCGTATCCGATCTACGAACGTCTTCGCGCCGGCGGTCCGATCGTCGGCGCCGGGCTGGAGTGGGTGACGACCGATTACGCCGTCTGCAACGCGGTTCTGCGGGATCGGCGGTTCGGGGTTCGTTCGGCGGGCGATCCGGGACCGACCTCGGAGGACACGTCCGGCAACAGCTTCGACCTCGGTTTCCTCGAGCGCGAACCACCGGATCACACCCGGTTGCGGCGGCTCGCGGCGCCGGCCTTCCGGCCGAAGATGATGACCGGGTACGCCGAACGGATCGCGGACTTCACCCGTGACCTGATCACCGGCATCGAACGCCGGGCCGCGGCCGCGCCGGATCGTCCGTTCGACCTGATCGCCGACTTCGCCGCACCGCTCCCGATCGGCGTCATCACGACGCTGATGGGGATCCCGGACGCTGACGTCGACCGGTTGTCGCGGCACGGCACCGTGGTCGGTTCGGCCTTGTCGGGGATCGACGGTCCGGCCGAGGCAGCCGCGCTGGCGGCCGCGAACGCCGAACTCCGCGAACTGTTCAGCGAACTCATCCCGCTCCGGAAGGCACACCCCGGCGACGACGTGATCAGCTATCTCGTCGCCGCCTCCCCGGACGGCATCACGCCGTACGAGCTGCTCACGACCGCCCGGCTGCTGCTGATCGCCGGGTTCGAGACGACCGTCAACCTGATCGGCAACGGGATCGGAGCCCTGCTCGACCACCCGGACCAATGGGAGCTGCTTCGCGCCGAGCCGGAGCGCGCGGCCGCTGTCGTCGAGGAGGTCCTGCGCTATGCGCCGCCGGTGCACAACACGAGTCGCATCGCCCACGAGCCGGTGACAGTTGCCGGTGTCGACCTGCCGGCGGACAGCTGGGTGATGCTGATCCTGGCCGCCGGTAACCGGGATCCCAAGGTCTTCGACGATCCCGCTGTCTTCGACATCACTCGGCCCCGGCAGGCCGAGCACCTCGCCTTCTCGAGCGGTATCCACTACTGCCTGGGCGCACCGCTGGCCAGGCTCGAGGCTCAAGTCGCCTTCGCAGAACTGGCGACCAGGCTGCCGAAACTGCATCGCCCGGTGCCCACCGGCCGGCCCGAGGACACACCGAGTTGGCGGTCGTCACGGGTCATCCGCGGCTATTCCAGGTTTCCGCTACTGGTCTCCTGAAAGGGACCGGCCGCGGATGTGGTCGATGACGAACTCCGGCGTGTGATCCGCCGGGCCGTCCCAGTCGGGGAAGTCGAAGACGGCGAGCATGAGCTGCATCGGGTACGCCGGTGGGCTCGGGCAGGTCCGGACGAGTTCGCCGTCGACCAGGAACTCGGCGCGCTCGGGAGACCACTGCACGGCGTACGAATGGAACTGCTCGATGTCGAGCGGCAGCCGGACGGCTTCGAAGTCCTCCGGCACGGAAACGTCGCGGAAACTGTGCAGTCCCATGCCGACCTCGACGGAAACTTTCCGCACGGATTTTCCGAACATTTCCGTCACGCAGATCTCCGCGCACCGCTCGGGCCGGTCCTCCAGCCCGACCAGCCACAACGCGACCATCGAGCGGGGTGAGACGACGGCCCGGGCGCGCAGCTCGATCTCGCCGTAGTGCGGAGTCCAGCCCCAGAACGGTTCCTGCTCCTCCCGGACGAGTTGGCCCGCGCGGAACGGCTGCTGACCGATCGTGCTCCCGACCGGACCCGAGAAACTGCCCGACTGGATGCCCGAGACGCGCAGCGCCGGCTGGTGATCATCAGCACACCACAGGCCCTGATCCGGCGGGATGCTGAGGTGCAGACAGGAGTCCCTGAGCTCGTACGTCGCGGCCGTTTCCGCCCGGGAACTCCACTGGGGCAGGTAATACGGCGACCAGACGCCGAAGTCGAGCTCGTCGGCATCGAAGTCGTCCACGAAGTCCGTCATCGTCAATCATCAGCACACGGACCGGACCTGTCACATGATGGTGCTCCGAATCGTCAAGGTGTTGACGAACCACGACGGGAGATTGTGACCAGTGCGGCAAGCCGATCAACTCGCTGACCAGTTCGAGACCAACCGCGCCCAGTTGCGCTCGGTGGCCTACCGGATGCTCGGCTCGCTCAGCGAGGCCGAGGACGCGGTCCAGGAGACCTGGCTGCGGCTCAACCGGTCCGACGTGAGCGAGGTCGCGAATCTCGGCGGCTGGCTGACCACCGTCGTCTCACGGGTCTGCCTCGACATGCTGCGCTCGCGCAAGTCGAGGCGCGAGGACTCGATCGAGGTCCATGTCCCAGATCCGATCGTCAGCAAACTCGGCCCGGAGGAAGAGGCGGTCCAGTTCGACGCGATCGGGCTCGCGATGCTCGTCGTCCTCGACACCCTCGCGCCGGCCGAGCGGCTCGCGTTCGTCCTGCACGACATGTTCGGCGTGAGTTTCGACGAGATCGCCGAGATTGTCGACAAGTCTCCTGCCGCCACGCGCCAGCTCGCGAGCCGGGCCCGGCGGCGCGTCCAGGGTGCCCCCACCAGCGATCGCGACGCCGGGCGGCATCGCGAGGTGGTCGACGCGTTCATCGCCGCCTCCCGCAGTGGCGACTTCGAGGCACTGCTCTCGCTGCTCGATCCAGATGTCGTACTCCGTGCCGACGCCGGCCTGGCGGCGGACGAGATCGGCGGCCCCGCGCACTCGAAGCTCGTCCGTGGCGCACTTGCCGTCGTCGAGCAGGCCCTGACGTTCACCAAGATGGCGCCCTACACGCGCCCGGCGCTGATCAACGGCACCGCCGGCATCATCACCGTCGTCAACGACCGCCTGATGGGCGTTATGCACCTCACCATCACCGCCGGCAAGATCACCGAGATCAACATCCTCGCCGACAACACCCGCCTGAACACCCTTTCTAGCTGAGCAGAGCCAGCACCCGATTCGCTTGTTCTAAAGGGGTTTCGGGTGGATTGCGATGCGCTGACGGCCCGTCTGGTCGGAGGAGGGTGAGCCAGAAGATCGCCCACAGCCGGCGGGCGGTCAGCAGTCGCAACGGATCGACGGCGAAGTGATCCAGGAAGGCGGTCCAGTCCGTCTGCCGGGCCGAGAGGTGCTCGACCAGAGTCGCCAGCTCAAGCGCCACATCACTCACGCCGGCGTCCTCGAAGTCGACGATCCGCACCCGCTCGCCGTCCCAGAGGTAGTTCGCCAGGTTCGGATCCCCGTGTCCGATGACGCCGGCCGAAGGCTCCAGCAGCAGGTCAGGGCCGTCAGCCAGCCATGCGACAGCCGCCAGCCGAGCCTCTTCGACGACGCCCTCAGCGGTAAAGGCGTCAATGTCTCCACGGACTCGCTTGATGAGGACGGGCAGCAGGCTCGGTAGAACGCCATCAGTCGGCAACGACCACAGCGCGCGCAGGGCAAGTTCGAGTCCATCCAGCTCAGCCTGGGTGAGGACACCGGCAAGGGGGCGCCCCGGCACCAGCGACATCGTCAAGGTAGGTCCAGCGGAGGGGGATTGCGCGCGTCCGGCGGTGAGGGACTCCGGAAGCGTAGGGATGGACGGCTCCGGGGGTTCGGCGGTGAGGGAGAGCGGTGCCGGCACCAGATCGGGCGTCTGCGCCGAGATTGCCCCAAGCGCGGCCCACTCGCGCAGGTGTTCGTTGCGGTCTGTCGACACGTAAGTCTTGGTGACCAACGAGCCTTCGATGCTCACCGAGTGTGTCTGCGTCATCGGGTGGACGGTATCCGAGAAAGAAAGTTCTCGGGAGGGTGTCAAGAATGGCCTGAGCTCTTCGACGTCTAGGTGAGGACCAAGACGGCGAAGGAGTACGGGATGAGCGTGCAGGCGGTTGTCGAGCAAGGTGTCGGTGCGGACGAGGTTGTCGCGGGGCTGCTCGGGAACGGGTTCAACGGCGACATCCACCGCCCGGGCGAAGCGCAGTACGACGTACTGCGGAAGTCCGTGGTGCCGACGTTCGAGTCGCGGCCGTTGGTGGTCGCGGAGGCGCACGGGCGGTCCGACGTACAGGCTGCGGTGCGGACTGCTCGGGAGCATGGGTTGCCGCTGGCAGTGCAGGCGACCGGGCACGGGACCAGGGTTCCGGCCGATGGTGGGATTCTGCTGCGGACCTCGGCGATGACGTCGTTGCTGATCGACAGCGAGCGGATGATCGCGAAGGTCGGGCCGGGGACGCGATGGGGTGCTGTGATCGACGCGGCCGGGCAGTTCGGCTTGGCGCCGCTGGCGGGATCTTCGCGCGATGTGGGCGTCACCGGGTACACGCTCGGTGGTGGGGTCGGCTGGCTGGCGCGGAAGTACGGTTTCGCGGCCGACAGCGTCGTACGGGCTGAAATCGTCACTGCAGACGGTCGGGCCGTCACTGCGTCGGCCGATGAGCATCCCGGGCTGTTCTGGGCGATCCGCGGTGGCAGCGGCAACTTCGGGATCGTCACATCGCTCGAATTCCGGTTGCACCCGGTTCGCCAGGTCCATGCGGGCATCCTGTACTTCGACTTCGACCGCGCGGCCGAGATCCTGCGCTGCTACCGCGACTGGACCGCCACCATCCCCAACGAGCTGAGCACCGCCGTCGTCCTCACCCGTACTCCGGACGGCCGGCGAGCGGTCGCCCTCAAGGTCATGTACGCCGGAGAGGCGGACCTGGCTGAGCACATCCTCAAGCCGCTCCTCGCGACCGCAGCCCCGCGGATCGCCGGCGAACTCCGCACGATGCCGTTCGGCGAATCCGCGATGGGCGGTACTGCGGCCCGCTACCTGGACCTCGTCGACACTCTCCCCGACGACCTGATCGATCGCCTGGTCGCGCTCCCCGATGCGACTGTCGAGATCCGCCACTGGGGTGGCGCGATGGCGCACCCAGGTCCCGGCGCCGGGCCGGTCGGTCACCGCGAAGCGACGTACTCGCTGATCATCGACCAGGAGGTCCCGGAGCTGGCCGACGTACTGCGAACCACCGGCCGCACCTTCGTGAACCTCCTCGCCGACCCGAGCCGCACTGCGACGGCGTACTCAGCGGCCGACTACCGCCGGCTTCGCGAGGTCAAGCGGACCTACGACCCGACCAACTTCTTCCACCTGAACCACAACATCCGTCCCTGAGCCGCGAACGCGCGAGCGCGGGAGCCGGAGGGGGCAGAGCCGGGGGACGGAAGGCTCGCCGACGGGTCCGGGTTTTCAGCGGAGGGCGGTCCGGGGCATGGGCCGCGGACCCGTCGGCGTGGATCTAGCTGCGTGCAGTGACTACGCGGTGCCTGCGTCGCCGTAGACGGTGACGTGGACGTGGTCGTAGTGGTTCGCGGTGGTGCCACCGCGATCCTCCATCGCGCGCCAGCCTTCGCTGTTGCGCTGGACCGTCCAGATGTGCTGCTCCCAGATCAGCTGGCTGACACCCATCTCCTTGCGGTGCGCCTTCAGCCAGTCCGCGATCTCCTGGCCCTTGGAACCGCTGACCATGATGTCGAGCGCGTGACCGCTGGAGTGCTCGCTGCCGCTGTCGCCGCTGCGCAGGCCGCCGTACTCGGTGACCGAGGGGAACAGGTTGCAGATCGCGCGGTGCACCCGGATGGCGTCCGGGGTGAGGCCGTCCTCGACGCCCGAGCCCGACTTGCAGGCCGCGGCCGAGATGGCGCCGCCGGCTTCTTCGACCGGCTTCGTGGCGGCCAGGTACTGCGCCTTGACCCAGCGGGCGACGCCGTCGCGGACGATCTGCGCCCAGACACCCTGGACCTGACCGGTGACCGAGACCTTGCTGCCCTTGGGGAGAACCGTGAGGAGCGTCTGTCCTGGCGTGGACCAGACGTTCACATCGGTGGTGGTGAACTTGCTGCCGGTGACCTTCGGCGGTGCGACCGGGGCGTTCTGCGAGGCGCGGGTCTTGGTCGACCCCGGCTTCGGGATCGGCGCCTGCTTCTTGAGGTGCTTCGCGACCGGCGTGGTGGGTGCCTGGGTCGGAAGGTCGAGCGGCGGCCGGAGTGCGTCCCGACTGGTCTGTGTGTCGCGCGCCAACTGCAGGGGAGAGCTGGCGACCGATACATCCGTCGAGGGGGCTTGGTCCGGGAAGGCGACTGCCGACCCGGTGGCCATCAAGGCCACTGCCGCACCGGGAATCGCGACCTTCACGATGCCGGGGTAGACAACCTGGCGGCGCGGTTGACGGTGCCGCGCCTGTCTATGCCGTCCTTCAGCCACTGGATCACCCAATCTGCCGAGATCAAAACGTTATCGACCGGAGGAGTCAAGCACAGATACCGGCGGGTCTCACAACTGACGGGCGTTTTTAACGGATTACGTACATCGCGCACGCTCAGCGGGCCACGATACGAGTTGCTGATGAGCCCTTTTCAGCACCGCGACGCGGCTCACACGGCGGCTGTGGTCCGCCTGGCGGCGGCCCGGTCCGTGATCTGTTTGACTGCCCGCCATGGATGCCCTGCGGGTCGAGCCAGCCGAGGTCGCGCGACTCGTGATCGACCGGTCGCCGGGAAGCGCAACGCGCTGAACCGGTCGATGTGGGACCCGCATCCCCGCCCTGCTCGCCGATCCGGCCGCCGACCCGGGCGTCAAGGTGCTGCTCGTCACCGGCGCCGGACCGGACTTCTCCGCCGGCGCCGACATCGGCGACCTGCTGACCGGCGCCGACCCCGCCGATCCGATGGCCGAGATCCGGGCCGCCAATCTGCCGCCCAGGCCGCGCTGCGCGAGTTTCCGAAACCGACGATCGCCGTCGTCCGCGGTCATTGCATCGGCGGCGGGCTCGAACTCGCGATCAACTGCGACTTCCGCTGGGCCGCGCGCGGTTCGACGTTCGGCGTGACGCCGGCCCGGATCGGCGTGGTGTACCCGCCGGCCGCGATCAAGGTGCTGCTCGACCTGGTCGGACCCGCCACCGCGAAGTACCTCTTGATGAGCGGCGAACTGATCACCGCCGAACACGCTGAGTCGAAGGGTCTGGTCGATCGCGTAGTCGCCGCGGACGAACTCGACAGTGAAGCCGCAGCCTTCGCCGCCGTTCTGGTGTACCGCTCGCAGTTGACGATCCGGTCGGTCAAGGAGTCGGTGAACGCCTTGCTCGCCGACGATGACGCGGATCAGAAGGCCTTCAAGCGCTACCAGGAAACGATCAGTAGTGGCGAGCTCGCAGAGGGTGTTGCGGCCTTCTCCGGCAAACGTCTGCCGGTTTTTCCGTGGCAGTGATCCGTACTCCGCGGTAGACGGTTCAGCGGGTTTCGGGATGGGCACCTGAGGTTGGTGCCGCCATTTCCGTCCAGCGGCCTGCCTAGAAGGAGATTTCATGCTTATCCTCGGACTGATCCTGCTCTTGCTGGGATTCCTGCTCAGCGTCCCGATCCTGTGGACCCTCGGCATCATCCTGCTGGTGGTCGGAGCAGTGCTGTTCCTGCTCGGTTCCACCGGCCGCCAGGTCGGCGGGAGAAAACACTGGTTCTGATCGTCTGAGAGTTGCTCGGCAGAGCAGCCAAGGGCCTCGCGAGCAAGCTGCTCGCGGGGCCCTTGCTGGTTAGGATGCCCGCTGTGAACTACCTCGTGCTGATCTACGGGCAGGATCCGCCGGCGGAGAACGCCTGGCAGGCGGTTCGCGAGTTGACGTTGCTGAAGGACGAGCTGGCGGGATCCGGTGAGCTGGTCAGTTCGGAAGGCCTCGCGATGCCGGCTGATGGCAAGGTCGTTCAGGTTCGCGAAGGCGTCCAGGTCGTGACCGACGGCCCGTTCGGCGAAGCGAAGGAACAGTTGGCCGGGTACTTCATGATCGACGTCACCGACGACGACCGAGCCCAGCAGCTCGCCGGTCGGATTTCCGCCATCGTCGGCGATCGGGTCGAACTACGCGGCACCGTCTTCCCCGACTGACACCAGCTCCAGCTTTCCGGCCGAGCGGGTGACGAGCAGACTCGTACCGACCATCCCGACTGCAATGAAGCCCCAGCAGGCAGCGAAGGCAACGCGGTAGCCACCGACCAGCGCGACCGGTGACGGCCCAGTGGTGTTCGCGACGGCAACCGCCGAGAGTAGGGCGATGCCCAGCGCTCCACCGATCTGGAAACACGCGTTCTGCAGTCCCGACGCGACTCCGGCGTCCTCTCCGGCCACATCACTCAGCGAGGCGATCGCCGCGGCCACGCAACCGGCGCCGAGGCCCGCACCGAAGATCGTCAGTCCCCAGAAGGCCAGCTCGAAGTACCCGGAATCCACCGTGAGGCGGCTCATCAGGGTCGCGCCGATCCCTGCCAGCAGCAGCGACCCGGTCGACACCGGGCGCAGTCCGATCCGGCTCACCAGCTTCTGTCCCACCATCGATCCGACGACTGCCGTGGCGGCCAGGACCGCGGACATCAGTCCGTACTTGATCGCCGAGATCCCCAACGCCAGTTGGGCGTACTGCGTGTAGATGAAGTTCAGCCCGAACGCCCCGAATCCCCAGGCGACCGTGATCAGGTTGCCGCCGACCAAGGTGCGCGACCGGAAGAGGCGTAGCGGGATCAGGGGCGCGGCCGACCGCTTCTCCACCAGGACGAACAGAGCGAACAAGGCAGCCGAAGCGACCGCGAGCAACGTGGTCCTGCTCGCCGAAGACTCGGGCGCCTGAATCACGGCGTACACAAGGACGATCAGGGCAGCAGTAACTGTCGCAGCACCAGCCACGTCGAAGCCCCGACGCCCCGGCCCACGGCTGTCCTTCAGGACAAGCGGCGTCAGTACTGCGACCAGCAGGCACACCGGCACGTTGATGAAGAAGATCCACTGCCAGCCAAGCCCATCAGTCACCGGCCCGCCGACCAGCGACCCCGCAGTACCGCCCACTCCGCTCACAGCTCCCCAGATGCCAAGTGCTTTGTTCCGCTCGGCTCCCGCCGGGAACGTGTTCATCACAATGGACAGCGCACTAGGAGCCAGTACTGCGGCCGCAATCCCCTGCAACCCTCTGGCGAACACCAGTGCGTCACCGCTCCACGCGAACCCGCACAGCAGCGAGGACCCCGCGAACAGCAGTACGTCCGGCCAGGAACACCCGCCGTCGGCCGAGCAGGTCCGAGATCCGGCCACCCAGCAGCAGCAACCCGCCGAACATCAGCGCATATCCGCTGGGAACCCACTGCACGCCACCGGCGGAGAAGGTGAGGTCGCGCTCGATCGACGGCACCGCCACCAGCACGATCGAGGCGTCCAGGATGATCATGAACGCGGCCAGGCAGAGCAGCGCGAGCGCGAACCAGCGCTTCGGATCCGGCGTATTCGACATGACGCGAGGCCTTCCGTACTCCAGGTGCCCGGGCTGGGCACCGTCTTGCGGGAGACGTCGGACCCGGCTACGACGACTCGACAAAACTTGTCGAGAACAGGTCGACCAGTTCCGACGTACCGGGTGAGAGAGGGTCGCAACGAACCCTCGCGACCGTCAGGATGTGATCGTGAAATACATGCTGCTGATCTACAGCAACGCGGAGAGCTGGGCCGCCTTGTCCGCCGAACAGCGCGAAGGTCTCGGCCGGGCGCACTCCGAGCTGACCCGCGAACTCACCGAACAGGGCCAGTTGGTCAGCTCTGCTGGGCTCGCCGACCCGATCACCACCCGGACCGTGGTGGTCCGCGACGACGCCCTGACCACTACGGACGGCCCGTACGCCGAGGCGAAGGAGCACCTCGCCGGGTTCTACCTGGTGGAGTGCGACACCATCGACGAGGCGATCGGCTACGCCGCGCGCATGCCGGATGCGAAGTACCTGGCGGTCGAAGTACGGCCGGTGATGGATACGTCGGGGCTGGAGATGTGAGCGACTTCGAGCTGCTGTTGCGGGAGCAGACCCCGCAGGTCCTGAGTGCGCTGGTCCGGCACTACGGGCACTTCGACCTAGCCGAGGAAGCCGTCCAGGAAGCCCTGCTCGCGGCCGCCCAGCAATGGCCCGTCGAAGGGGTCCCGGACAACCCGAAAGGCTGGCTGATCCGGGTCGGCTCACGGCGGCTGATGGATCTGCTCCGCAGCGATACGGCCCGGCGCCGGCGCGAGGAGAACGCAGCGAACCTCGCGGCTCCGGAAGAATTCGTTGCCCCAGGCCCTGAAATCGACGACCTGGCCGATCGCGACGACACGCTCACTCTGCTCTTCCTGTGTTGCCATCCGGCCCTGTCGGCGGCCTCGCAGATCGCCCTGACGCTGCGAGCGGTCGGCGGTCTGACGACGGCCCAGATCGCGGCGGCCTTTTTGGTGCCTGAGGCAACGATGGCGCAGCGGATCAGCCGGGCCAAGCGGAGTATCAAGCAAGCGGGCAGCTCTTTCGAGTTGCCGCCCGAGGCTGAGCGGGACGCCCGGATGGGTGCCGTGCTGCACGTGCTCTATCTGATCTTCAACGAGGGCTACACGGCCTCGTCCGGCAGCGATCTGCACAGCGCGGAGCTGACGACCGAGGCGATCCGCCTGGTCCGCGGCGTACGCCGGTTGCTGCCCGACGACGGTGAAGTCGCCGGCTTGCTCGCGTTGATGCTGCTGACCGATGCGCGCCGCCCGGCCCGGACCGATGCCGCCGGCGGGCTGATCCCGCTTGCCGACCAGGACCGTTCGCTGTGGAACAAGGAGGCCATCGTCGAAGGCGAGGCCTTGGTCACCGACGCGTTGTCCCGAACCCAGCTCGGCCCGTATCAGGTCCAGGCCGCGATCGCGGCAGTCCACGACACCGCCGAGCGGTCCGAGGACACGGACTGGCCGCAGATCGTCGCGCTCTACCAGGTGCTCGAGCAGATCTCGGACAACCCGATGGTCACTCTCAATCACGCGGTCGCGGTGGCGATGGCCAGCGGTCCGAAGGAAGGGCTGGCTCTCCTCGAGCCGCTCGAGTCCGACGGCCGGCTCGCGGACCACCACCGGCTGGAAGCGGTCCGCGCCCATCTGCTGGAGATGTCCGGCGATCTCGCCGGCGCTCGCAAGAGCTACCTGCTGGCCGCCCGCCGGACCACGAGCGTCCCGGAGCGCGACTACCTGCAGTCCAAGGCCGACCGCCTCGATCCCTGAAAGACAACCGGTCCATCGACTGCCCCCTGCAGCAATCGATGAACCGGCTCGACGCCCCCCGTCCGAAGCGCCGACACTGTTAAGTCCCCACCGGACCCGAATCCTCACGCTGACGTGACTCAGATCACCCGGGCCCGTACTCCGGTACTCCGGGTCGCGTGGCGGCGGCAGGTGTGTCAGGTTTGAGGGGTGGATCTCACCAAGGCCGCCGTCCTTCGGGAGCTGCTGACCGGCACCGAACTGGCCGGCCGGACGACCTCGTTCGCGCATTCGCTGCGCAGGTTCACCACCCGCGTCGGCGGGCTGATGCTCTTCGGCCCGCCCGAGGACGAGCCCTGGCACCTCACCGCCCACCTGGACGACGAACTCCACCGCGCCGGCGTCGAGGACGTCCGCCCGTCCCTGATCCGCTGGGCGCCGCCGCCGGATGCCCCACCGCACCTGGCGATCGGGCTCGACCGGCTCCGCGACTCAGGCCGCGGCGAATCCCTGCTCGTGGTGGCCGAGCAGACCCCGGCGGACGCGCTGCTCGAACGGATCGACGCCGTACGCCGTCGCGGTACGACGATCTTCAGCATCTCCGACGGCAACAAGGACCTGGCCGACCTGAGCCACGAGTCGCTCGTCCCCGAACTGCTGGTGCCCGCGACCTTCGGCACCGGCTGGGTGAGCCGCCCGGTCGGCCAGGATCAGCCGGTCGACCACGACGAGCCGGACCACGGACGGCACGCAGTACCGGAAGAAACCCTGACTGCGCTCCGTGACGCGGTCGCCGGCTTCGAGATGACCCAGCACCTGGTCAGCCTCGCCGTCGCCGACGACGACGTCACCCAGTCCGCCTGGCGCCGCCGCCTCCGCACCCTGATCGAGCGCCTCAGCGGCGAGCCGGCCTAGCTACTCAGTCGGTCAGGAAGAGGGCGGCGAGGCGGGGGAACCGGTCGCGGAGTTCGTCGTTGTCGTCGAAGTCGAAGTTCTGCCCGGCCGGTACGTCGTCGACCTCGGCGCCGGCCGCTTCCCAGTAGCCGGCCTCGCTCCCGGTCGCCGACTCGTACGCCCCGACCGCGACCCCGAGCATGCCCTCGCCGTCGAAGCCCTCGAACTCCTCGCCGAGATCCTCGTCGACCACATCGGCCAGCGAGTCCGGGTCGGCGAGCGCCGCCTCCCAGACCTCCTGGCCCTGCGCGACCAGCCAGCCGCGGAAGTAGTCGAACCCGTCGTCCGAGGCGCCGCCATTGATCAGGTACGCCGCGCCCCACAGATCCCACCGGTACGCCGCCGCCTGCAGGCGCTCGAACTCCGCACCGAACTCGACGATCTCGTCGGCCGGCAACTTCCCGAGCGCGTCACCCAACGCGTCCGCGACTCCATCGGGGTCCGCGACCGTGTCGTCGACCTCCCCGCGCGCCGCCTCCACCAACTCCCAGAACCTTTGACCATCCACCCCCAAATCGTGGCACGACAACCACCCCCACAGGAACCGCTATTGCCGAATTACCAGGCGTGATCGAGCGAGGTGCGGGTTTCTGGGGGGAGGGTGAGGTGGGCGCCGGCGAGGGCGGTGGTGAGGTAGGTGGGGGTGCTCATGCCGACGATGGGGATGATGGAGGGGGTGCCGCCGATCAGCCAGGCGAGGACTACTTCGCTGCGAGTGACGCCTAGGTCGGCGGCGGCTTTGGCGAGGGCTTCCAGTCGGCGGGTGGTGCCGGGGTGGTCGAAGGCCTGGTGGAACGGGCGGTCGGCGCGTTCGTAGCCGCCGGACATCAACGGGCTGTAGGCGAACAGGTCCTGCTCCGGATTGCGGTCGGCGTAGTCGAGGACCTCGTCGGTGATCCAGCCGAACCGGTGGTCGTGGGCCTGGGCGCGGACGAACGGTCGCGGCTGAAGGTAGGAGTACCGCAGCTGCAGGGCGGTAGGTCCCATCACGCCCTGCTCGAGCGCGAGTCCACGAGCCCGTTCGACCCGCCAGAGGGCGTAGTTCGAGAGTCCGATCCGGCCGATCGTGCCAGCAGCCGCGTGCTTGCCGAAGGCGGCGACGGTCTCGTCCTGAGGAGTGTCCAGGTCGTCGCGATGCGCCCAGTAGAGATCGATGTGGTCAGTCTGCAAACGACGCAATGACGTCTCGACAGCAGCGTCGATCGCCTTGGCAGAAAGCCCTTCCGCATGCTCCGGGAAGCTTCCCGGCCAGAGAGGCTCACAGCCGACCTTCGTGGCGAGCTTGACCTTGTCCCGTACGCCGGGCCGCTGCGCGAACCACCGGCCGAGAAGCTCCTCGCTCTGGCCGCCATGGCCGCTCGGGTCCTGCCAGAAGGCGTAGCAGTTCGCAGTGTCGATCCAGGTGCCACCCGCGTCGACAAAGGCGTCGAGCAGGGCGAAGGAGGTCTTCTCGTCGATCCGGGTCCCGAATTCCATCGCGCCGAGGGCGATGCGCAAATCAGTCATACCCAACACCATCGGACCTGGAGCGCGCTCCAGGTCAAGCCCTAATTTCCGCGGGTCGACGTCCGGACGACGAGTTCGGGGGTGAAGGTGACTCGTTGGTGCTCGTGATCGGGGTTGCCGGACTCGTCGAGCAGCAGCTCCGCCGCAGTACGGCCGAGTAGTTGGCGTGGTTGCCGCACCGAGGTCAGCGGCACGGCGGCGGCCGCGGCGAACTCGATGTCGTCGTACCCGACGATCGCCAGGTCGTCCGGCACCCGCAGTCCGAGGCTCACGCATTGCTGCAGCAATCCCAACGCCAGCAGGTCGTTCGCACAGAAGGCGGCCGTCGGACGACGCGCGGCCGGCAGCCCGGCAAGTCGTTGCCCAGCGCCCCTACCTTCGGCGACCGTCAGTGCGCCGGTGACCAGGTCGACGAGTTCGTCACCGGAACGGCCTGCGCGTTCGAGTGCGCGGCGGGCTCCCGCGCGCCGGTCGGTGACCTGGCCGATGTTGTTCGGCCCGCCCACGAAGGCGATCCGCTCGTGCCCGAGCTCCAGCAGATGGCTCAGCGCGAGCTCGCCGCCGAAGACGTCGTCGACCGCGACCGAGCAGTGTTCGCCGTTGTCGATCGACCGGTCCACCACGACCACCGGCGTACCGCGGGCCGGCAGGTTGCTGAGCCGGGCAGAGTCGGGATCGACCGGCGTGATCAGCACCCCTTGGACCCGTTGCTGTTCCAGCAGATCGAGGTAGTCGGCCTCGCGCGCCGCGTCCTCGTTGCTGTTGCAGAGGAAGACCGAGAGCCCGGCCGCCTGTGCAGCCTCCTCGACGCCGCGGGCGACGTCGGTGAAGAACGGGTTCCCCGCGTCGAGCATCAGGTAGGCGACGATCCGGCTCGAACCCGCCCGGAGCTGCCGGGCCGACTCGTTCCGGACGAAGCCGAGCGTCTCCATCGCCGCCTCGACCTTGGCCCGCGTCGCCGGGCTGACCATCTCGGGCCGGTTGAGCACGTTCGACACGGTCCCGAGCGAAACCCCCGCGGCGGCCGCGACATCCTTCACCCCGGCGGCAGCACGCACCCCGGCAGCAGCCCGGATCCCGGCGGCCGACCTCGCCCCAGCGGCGGCCGACCTCGCCCAGCGGCGGGCGTCGCACCGGTGCCGGCACGTGTCCGGTGGCCGTGGTCCGCCGTACCGCTCGAAGCCATCCGACCCTCCCCGGTTTGAAACGTGACAGCTGACGAAGCTTACCCCGCTTCCGGCCGCTGATCGCGGTCCTTCCATCGATTTCCCGACCGCAGACCCTTGACGCCCGCCAGCGCTCCTGCTTACCTTCATGCCATCCACTTGAAACCTTTCAGAAATCAGCCCAGACCATGACCGGAGGCCACCGTGCGTGAGGCGACCCCGCTGCTGCGGCTGCGTGAGGTGTCCAAGTCCTTCGGCGCCGTCGCCGCCGTCCAGAACGTCTCCCTCGACCTGTACGGCGGGGAGGCGCACGCCCTGGTCGGTGAGAACGGGGCCGGCAAGTCGACCCTGGTGAAGATGCTGGCCGGAGTGCATCGCCCGGACGCCGGCACGATCGAGCTGGACGGCAACCCGGTCGAGCTGACCGGCCCGGCCGACGCGAAGGCGGCCGGGATCGCGGTGATCTACCAGGAGCCCACCTTGTTCCCCGACCTGTCCGTCGCGGAGAACATCGCGATGGGCCGCCCGCCACTGGGTCGTTTCAAAACAGTCGACCGTACGGCGATGCTCCGGCAGGCCGCCGCACTCTTCCAACGACTCGGTGTCGCGATCGACCCGGCCCGCCCGGCACGTGGTCTGTCCATCGCCGACCAGCAGCTGGTCGAGATCGCGAAGGCATTGTCGGCCGAAGCCCGCGTCGTCGTGATGGACGAGCCGACCGCGGCCCTGACCGGCGTCGAGGTCGAGCGCCTCTTCGCCGTCGCGCGATCCCTGCGCGACGACGGCGCCGCGCTGGTCTTCATCTCGCACCGCTTCGAGGAGATCACCGCGTTGTGTGAGCGAGTGACCATCATGCGCGACGGGAAGCATGTCTCGACCGACCTGCTCACCGAGGTCACCGTGGACGAGATGGTCCGCCGGATGGTCGGCCGCGAACTCGGCGCGCTCTTCCCCAAGCAGCAGGTCGATCCCGGCGCGGTCGTCCTCAGCGTCGAGGGTCTGAGCCGCGATCCGGTTTTCGCCGACGTCTCCTTCGAAGTACGGGCCGGTGAGATCGTCGCGCTGGCGGGGCTGGTCGGCTCCGGCCGGTCCGAGGTGGTCCAGTCGATCTTCGGAGTCGATCCGCGCGACGCGGGCACGGTCAAGGTGCTCGGCAAGAAGCTGAAGCCCGGCTCGCCACGGCAGGCGATGGCTGCCGGCGTCGCGCTCGTCCCCGAGGATCGCCGCCAGCAAGGTCTGCTGATGGAACTCTCGATCGAGCGCAACGTGACGCTGCCGCGGTCCAGAGCCCTTTCCCAGCTGGGTTTCCTGACCGGCAGCAGTGAGCGGCGGTCGGCGTTGGAGTGGACCAAGAAGCTGAAGACGAAGTACGGGCGGCTGAGTGACGAGGTCGGCACGCTGTCCGGCGGCAATCAGCAGAAGGTCGTCCTGGCCAAGTGGTTGTCAATGGCACCGAAGCTGCTGATCGTCGACGAACCGACCAGGGGCATCGACGTCGGTACCAAGGCCGAGGTGCACCGGCTGATGTCCAGCCTCGCTGCGGAAGGTGTCGCCGTCCTGATGGTTTCGTCCGAGCTGCCCGAGGTCCTCGGGATGGCCGATCGCGTGCTGGTGATGCGCGAAGGCCGCCTGGTCGCCGAGCTGGACCGCGACCGCGCGAACGAGGAGTCCGTGATGTTCGCCGCCATGGGTCAGGAGGCCACCCTGTGACCGCCGTCGAGCTGCCCGGCGGCGTGACCGCCCGGCGGTCCTCCCTCGATCTCGTACTCCGGGCGCGCGAGCTCGGCATCGTGCTGGCGCTCGCGGCGCTCGTCCTGGTGACGACGCTCTCGAACCACCGTTTCCTGTCCGGCCAGAGCATCCGGGACATCCTGCTCGGCACCGCGATCCTGGCCGTGCTGGCGGTCGGCCAGGCCGTGGTGGTGATCACCCGCAATATCGACTTGTCGGTCGGATCGGTCCTCGGCCTCAGCGCCTTCACCGTCGGCACCCTGCTCCGCGATCACCCGGGCCTGCCAGTCGTCGGCGCCCTGCTGATCGGCGCCGCCGTCGGAGGCGTCTGCGGCGCGGTCAACGGAATCCTGGTCCGCTACGGCAACGTCCCAGCCCTGGTCGTCACCCTCGGCACCCTGTACGTCGTCCGCGGCATCACCTACTTCTGGGCCGGCGGTCAGCAGATCAACGCGGACGAGCTCCCGAAGGGATTCCTCGACTTCGGCAACGCGACCTTGATCGGAATCCCTTACCTGGTATGGATCGCGATCCTCGTGCTGGCAGTGACAGGCGTCCTACTACGGAGCTACCGCGTCGGGCGCGAGCTCTACGCCATGGGCTCCAGCCCGCAGGCGGCCAAGCTGGCCGGGATCGCAGTCGGTCGCCGGACCATCGGTGCCTTCGGAGTGAGCGGAGCCCTTGCGGGACTGGCCGGGGTGCTGTTCGCAGCAAGGTTCGGGACGATCGACGCGGCCGCGGGCACGGGGTACGAGCTGAATGTCGTTGCCGCGGTGGTGGTCGGTGGGGTCGCAGTCTTCGGCGGCAGCGGGTCGGTCTGGGGTGCCGCGCTAGGAGCGTTGCTGCTGACAACGATCGGCAGTTCCCTTGCGGTGCTGGAGATCAACCAGTTCTGGCAGCAGGCGATCGTCGGCGGCCTGATCCTGCTGGCGATCGGAGCCGACCGGCTGGTCGCCGTACGGGTCGCGGCCCGATTGAAGAAGCGAGGCTCCCATGTCCGTTAGTCGCTTCGCGAACTGGAACGTCGCGATCATCGCCGTCACCGTCGTGGTGCTGATCGTCGCCGCGGCCACCGTGGACAACTTCGGGACCGCGCAGAACTTCGGCTTCCTGATCCTCGACCTGCTGCCGATCGCGCTGGTCGCGTTGCCGATGACGCTGGTGATCGTCACCGGCGAGATCGACCTCTCGGTGGCGAGCACGCTCGGCCTGTCCAGCGCGGTGATGGGCTACCTGTGGAACTCGAACCAGCCGATCGAGACGATCATCCCGCTCTGCCTGCTCCTCGGCGCCGTGCTCGGCGCGATCAACGGCTTCTTCGTCACCGTCCTCGGGTTGCCCTCCTTGGCGGTCACGATCGGCACCTTGGCGCTCTACCGCGGCCTGGCGTTCGTCGTACTGGGTGATGGTGCGGTCGCCGACTTCCCGGCGCAGTACACGGACTGGGTGACCGGCAACATCGGCGGTACGTCGATCCCGAACGTGCTGATCATCATCGTCGTACTCGCCGCAGTCTTCGCAGTGATCCTGCACGCCACCCCGGTCGGCCGGGCCGTGTTCGCCATCGGCGCGAGCGAGCAGGCCGCCCGGTTCGCCGGCGTCCGGCCGGGGCGGCTCAAGTTCTTCCTGTACGTCGTGAGTGGTCTCGTCGCCGGTCTTGCCGGTGTGCTGTGGACCCTGCGCTACTCCAGCGCCCGCGCCGACAACGGAGCCGGCCTCGAACTCGCGGTCGTCGCGGCGGTCCTGCTCGGCGGCGTCTCCATCTTCGGCGGCAAGGGCGCGCTGCCCGGCGTCATCGCGGGCGTCCTCCTGCTGGCCTCGTTGCAGAACGCACTCCGTCTCTCCGATGTCTCGAACGAGGCGCTCAACGTCGTCACCGGCGTCCTGCTGATCGTCTCCGTCCTCGCACCGAACCTTGCAACAGCCGTTCGCAGCTCCCTGCAGCGACAGCGCCACCGCTCTGAAAGGACTCAACCATGACGTTTCGCCTCTCCCGCCGGATGGCGGTACCGCTGTCGACGGTGGCCGTCGTCTCGCTTGCCTTGACCGCCTGCGGTGGCGGTACGACGAAGTCCAGTAGCTCCGGCGACACAGCCGGCGGCGGCGCGACCACGGCGGCGAAGGCCGACCCGAACGCGCCGCTGAAGGAAGGCCTGAAGATCGCCTACCTGCCCAAGCAGCTGAACAACCCGTACACCGATGTCGAGGTCGGCGGCGGAAAGGTCGCGGTCGGCGAGATCAAGGGCACCTACAAGCTGGTCGGCCCGAACGACGCGAGCGCCTCGTCGCAGGTCAGCTACATCAACACGCTGATCCAGCAACAGCAGGACGTGATCGTGGTCGCTGCGAACGACCCGAACGCGGTCTGCCCGTCGCTGAACCAGGCCCGCAAGGCCGGCATCAAGGTCGTCTCGTTCGACTCCGACGCCTCGAAGGACTGCCGGGACGCCTTCATCAACCAGGCGACCACGCAGGGCATCGGCGAGAGCCTGGTGAAGATGGCGAGCGAGCTGGCCGGCGGTTCTGGTGAGATCGCCGTGCTGTCCGCGACGCCGAACGCGACCAACCAGAACTCCTGGATCGCGGTGATGAAGACCGAACTGGCCAAGCCGGAGAACTCCAAGCTCAAGCTGGTCAAGGTTGCCTATGGCAATGATGACGACCAGAAGTCCTTCACCGAGGCACAGGGCCTGCTGCAGTCGTACCCGAATCTCAAGGTGATCGTCTCGCCCACCACGGTCGGGATCGCGGCCGCCTCGCGGTACGTGAGCGCCTCGTCGTACAAGGGCAAGGTCGCCATCACCGGGCTCGGGCTGCCGAACCAGATGCGGCAGTACGTCAAGGACGGCACGGTGAAGAAGTTCGCGCTCTGGAACCCGGCCGACATCGGCTACCTCGCGGCGTACGCGGGTGCGGCGCTGAAATCCGGCCAGATCACCGGTGCCGAGGGCGAGAAGTTCAAGGCCGGGAAGCTCGGCGAGTACACCGTCGGCGCGGCCGGCGAGATCGTCCTTGGCCCCCCGACCGAGTTCACTCCCGCGAACATCGACAAGTTCAACTTCTGAGGCTTTCGTGAATCGCTACTGCTTCTGCCTCCAGGTCCGGCCGGACAGGCTGGACGAGTACGTCGTACGCCATCGCAACGTCTGGCCGGAGATGCAGGCGGCGCTCCGGGACTCCGGATGGCACAACTACTCGCTCTTCCTCCGCGACGACGGCCTGCTGATCGGGTACGTCGAGTCGGAGGACCTGGAGGCGGCGCAGAAGGCGATGGCGGCGACCGAGGTGAACACCCGGTGGCAGGCCGAGATGACCGAATTCTTCACTTGCCAAGAAGACGGCACAGTTGATGGTCGGCCGCCGGACGAGTCGTTCCTGCTGCTGCCGGAGATCTTCCACCTGACCCCGAGTTCCGAGGACTGATATGACCAGCGTGACTGATGCCCTTAGCCGTCAGGAGATCGAGCTGCCCTCCTGGGCGTTCGGGAACTCGGGCACCCGGTTCAAGGTGTTCAGCCAGCCCGGCGTGCCGCGTTCGCCGGAGGAGAAGATCGCGGATGCCGCGGTCGTGCACAAATACACCGGCGTCGCGCCGAGCGTCGCCCTGCACATCCCGTGGGACCAGGTCGACGACTACGCACGCCTGTCTGCCTATGCCAAGGAGCAGGGTGTGCGGCTGGGGGCGATCAACAGCAACGTCTTCCAGGACGACGACTACAAGCTGGGCAGCGTCACCAACCCAGACCCCCGGGTACGCCGGAAGGCTACCGATCACCTGCTCGCCTGCGTGGACATCATGGATGCCACCGGGTCGCGTGATCTCAAGCTCTGGTTCTCGGACGGGACGAACTATCCCGGGCAGGATGACATCTGGGATCGCCAGGACCGGCTCTCCGCGGCGCTTCATGAGGTTTATGACCGGCTGGGTGAGCACCAGCGGATGCTGCTCGAGTACAAGCTCTTCGAGCCGGCCTTCTATGCGACGGACGTGCCGGACTGGGGTACGTCGTACGCGCACTGCCTGGAGTTAGGGCCTAAGGCAACCGTCTGTATCGACACCGGGCATCACGCGCCGGGGACGAACATCGAGTTCATCGTCGCGTTTCTCTTGCGGGCTGGGAAGCTCGGGGCCTTCGACTTCAACAGCCGGTTCTATGCCGACGACGACCTGATGGTGGGGGCGGCCGATCCGTTCCAGCTGTTCCGGATCATGAACGAGATCGTGCGGGGAGATGCGCTGGACCCCGATCGCGGGATCGCCTTCATGCTCGACCAGTGCCACAACATCGAGGCGAAGATCCCGGCCATCATCCGATCGGTGATGAATGTTCAGGAGGCGACCGCGAAGGCTCTCCTGGTCGACCGCGATGTCCTGCGTAAGGCTCAGGCGGAGGGCGACGTACTGGCTGCGAACGCTGCGCTGATGGATGCCTACAACACCGACGTACGACCGTTGCTGGCCGATCTGCGGGCTTCGCAGGGGCTGGATCCGGATCCGGTCGCCGCGTACAACCGCAGCGGGTACTTCGAACAGATCAGCAAGGACCGGGCCGACGGCCAGCAGGCTGGATGGGGCGCATGAGCACCGCAGACGAGCTGGTTGCGCGGAGCAACAGACTTGGCGCTGACCCGCGGAATACGAACTATGCCGGTGGGAACACGTCTGCCAAGGGGACTGCGACCGATCCGGTGACCCAGCAGCCGGTGGAGCTGGTCTGGGTGAAGGGCTCTGGCGGCGACCTCGGCACGCTCACGACCGCCGGGCTAGCTGTGCTGCGGCAGGATCGGCTCAACGCCTTGGTCGATGTCTATCCAGGCGTCGACCGTGAGGACGAGATGGTCGCGGCCTTCGACTACTGCCTGCACGGTAAGGGCGGTGCCGCGCCGTCCATCGACACCGCGATGCACGGGCTGGTCGATGCTCCGCATGTCGATCATCTGCACCCTGACTCGGGGATCGCGCTCGCCACGGCGGCTGATGGCGCGGAGTTGACCGCCGAATGCTTCGGGGATCGCGTGGTCTGGGTGCCGTGGCGGCGACCCGGATTCCAGCTCGGGCTGGACATCGCGCAGGTGAAGAAGGACAACCCTGCGGCGATCGGCGTGATCCTCGGCGGGCACGGCATCACCGCCTGGGGCAATACCTCGGCCGAGTGCGAGGCGAACTCGCTGGAGATCATCCGGACGGCCGAGCTCTTCCTGGCTCAGAACGGAAAGCCTGAGCCGTTCGGCCCCGTCGTACCGGGGTTCGAGGCCCTTCCCGAGGGCGAGCGACGCGCGCGGGCTGCTGCGCTGGCGCCGGTCATCCGTGGCCTCGCGTCGACGGACAACCCGCAGGTCGGTCACTTCAACGACTCCTCGGCGGTGCTCGAGTTCACCGCCCGCGAGCGTCTCGCGGAGTTGGCCGCGCTGGGTACCTCCTGCCCGGATCACTTCCTGCGGACGAAGGTCCGGCCGCTCGTTCTCGATCTGCCGCCGTCGGCCTCGATCGAAGAAGCCACGACCCGGCTGCGCGAACTCCATCTGCAGTACCGCGAGGACTACGCGGCGTACTACGACCGGCACGCGCAGCCGGACAGCCCGCCGATGCGTGGCGCGGATCCGGCGATCGTGCTGGTGCCCTGGCGTCGGCATGTTCAGCTTCGGCAAGGACAAGCAGACCGCCCGCGTCGCGGGTGAGTTCTACGTCAACGCGATCAACGTGATGCGCGGGGCCGAGGCGGTCTCGACGTACGCGCCGATCGACGAGAGCGAGAAGTTCCGGATCGAGTACTGGGCGCTGGAGGAGGCCAAGCTGCGGCGGATGCCGCCGGCGAAGCCGCTCGCCACCCGGATCGCGTTCGTCACGGGCGGCGGATCGGGGATCGGCAAGGCGATCGCTCAGCGACTTGCTGCCGAGGGCGCGTGTGTCGTCGTCGCGGACCTCGACGCGGCCGCGGCCGAGGCGGTCGCCCAGGAGATCGGCGGCCCGGATCGTGCGATCGCGGTCGGCGCTGACGTGTCCGACGGTGCGGCGGTCGAGGAGGCGATGCGGACGGCGGTACTGGCGTTCGGTGGTGTCGATCTCGTCGTCAACAACGCGGGTCTGTCGATCTCGAAACCGTTGCTCGAGACAACGGAGAAGGACTGGGACCTGCAGCACGACGTGATGGCCAAGGGCTCGTTCCTGGTCTCGCGGGCGGCGGCGAAGGTCCTGATCGACCAGGGCATCGGCGGCGACATCGTCTACATCTCCAGCAAGAACGCGGTCTTCGCCGGTCCGAACAACGTTGCTTATGGTGCCGCGAAGGCTGATCAGGCGCATCAGGTGCGGCTGCTCGCGGCTGAGCTCGGGGAGTACGGGATCCGGGTCAACGGGGTCAACCCCGATGGGGTGGTGCGCGGGTCCGGGATCTTTGCCAAGGGGTGGGGAGCGCAGCGGGCTGCCGTGTACGGCGTACCGGAGTCTGAGCTGGGTGCCTTCTATGCTCAGCGGACGTTGCTCAAGCGAGAGGTGCTGCCCGAGCACGTAGCGGCAGCCGTCTTCGCCCTGGCCGCGGGGGACCTGTCCCTCACCACTGGCCTCCATGTCCCTGTCGATGCCGGCGTCGCAGCCGCTTTCCTGCGCTAGGAGGAGCACGCCATGCCGTCCATGCAGCGAGCCGACTGGCGCCGCCACCGGCACCTTACCCAGCGAGCCGAGGAGGCCGGATATGTGGAGCACTGATCCCGAGTCGCTCGGTTGACGGTGGCGGGCTGCTGCCGTGGGTCGAGCCCCGGAAGACCCGGATCGGCCTGGTCGCCGGTGGGCTCGGCGCCTACTGGCCGCAGTTCCCTGAGCTGCTGCCGCAGTTGCAGGCTTCGGCTCGGCGGGTGTCCGAGCGGTTTGCCAGGAGCTGGACTGCGAGGTCGTCGACGTCGGCTTCATCTCCGACGCTCAGGAAGGCGCTGCGGCTGCGGAGAAGCTACGGATTGCGGACTGCGATCTGATCGTCGGCTTCCTGACGACGTACATGACGGCGTCGATGCTTGTCCCGGTCGCTCAGCGCAGCGGTGCGCCTGTGCTGTTGCTCAACCTGCAGCCGACCGAGTCGATGGATCATGCGTCCTTCGACACCGGTGCGTGGCTCGCGTACTGCGGTGCTTGCCCGTTGCCCGAGATGGCGAACGCGTTCGAGCGCTGCGGGATCGACTTCCGGTCGGTCTCCGGGTACGTCGAGGACGAGCGCGCCTGGGATCGGATCGGGCGCTGGGTGCGGGCGGCCGGCGTACGGGCTGCGCTTCGGCATGGCCGGCACGGTCTGCTCGGGCATCTGTACCCCGGGATGATGGATGTGATCACCGACCCGACGCTGGTCTCCGCGCAGCTCGGTGGGCATGTCGAGATTCTCGAGATCGACGATCTGCGGGTGCGGGTCGAGAAGGTCACCGATGCGGAGACCGACGAGCGGATGAAGGTCGCCCGGGAGATCTTCACGCTGGACGACTCGGTGGTCGAGGACGACTTCCGGTGGGGCGCTCGGGTCTCGGTCGCGCTCGATCGGCTGGTCGAGGATTTCCAGCTCGACACTCTTGCGTACTACCACCGCGGCCTGGACGGCGAGACCCACGAGCGGGTGGCGGCCGGGATGATCCTTGGTGCTTCGTTGCTGACGGCTCGTGGAGTGCCGGCGGCGGGGGAGTACGAGCTGCGGACGTCGCTCGCGATGCTGGTGATGGACAAGCTCGGCGGTGGCGGATCGTTCACCGAGCTGCAGGCGCTGAACTTCCACGACAACGTGGTCGAGATGGGCCACGACGGGCCTGCCCACCTTGCGATCAGCTCGGCCAAGCCGTTGCTGCGCGGGCTGGGCGTCTACCACGGAAAACGTGGGTGGGGAGTTTCCGTGGAGTTCGACGTCAAGCACGGGCCGGTGACGACGCTCGGGCTCGGCCAGCTGCGCGACGGGACCTTCCGGCTGATCGCCTCCGAGGGAACTGTCGTCCCGGGACCGCTGCTGCAGATCGGCAACACCACCTCCCGCGTCGACTTCGGCTGCGACCCCGGCGAGTGGACCGATGCTTGGTCGGCCTCGGGGGTGGCTCACCACTGGGCCCTCGGCACCGGTCACCAAGTCAAGAACCTTGAAGCCGTCGCCGATCTTCTCCACCTCGACCTCAGGGTCGTCGCGCCGCGTTGAGCGGACCGGACGATGGAGAGGAGACGCAGATGAATCTCAGGCTGGCAGCAGTAGATCTCGGCGCCTCCAGCGGGCGGGTGATGGTCGGCGAGGTCGGTCCTGACGTCCTCGAGCTGACCGAGGTCCACCGTTTCTGGAACGGACCCGTCGCGGTAGCAGGCACCCTCTACTGGGACATCCTGCACCTCTACCGCGAAACGCTCATCGGTCTCACCAAAGCCGGTCCGGTCGACGGCATCGGCATCGACTCCTGGGCAGTCGACTACGGCCTCCTAGATGCCAACGGCAAGCTCCTAGGCAACCCCGTGCACTACCGCGACACCCGCACCACCGGAAAACCAGAAAACGTTCGCCAGAAAATTTCCGAGGCCGACCTCTACGCCATCACCGGCCTCCAGCACCTCCCCTTCAACACCGTCTACCAACTAGCAGCCGAGCCCCTCCTCGCCCAGGCGAAGACCCTCCTCCTGATCCCCGACCTTCTCACCTACTGGCTGACCGGGTCCATCGGCGCCGAAGCCACCAACGCCTCCACCACCCAGCTCTACGACGTCCACTACCGCACCTGGAGCGACGATCTGCTCGCACGCCTAGGAATACCCCGCAGCGTCCTCCCCCCAATCCACCAACCGGGCGAGCTGATCGCCCCCCTCCTCCCTGCCATCGCCGCCGAACTCACCCCACCGGCCTCGGCCGAGACACCCGCCCCCGCGGAGTCCCCCGCCACCTCCGCCCCGGAAGGGGAGCTGACCCCCGCCACCCCTCCGGTGATTGCCGTGGGATCGCATGACACTGCGTCCTCTGTTGTTGCTGTGCCTGCAGTTGACGATCGGTTCGCCTATATCTCCTCCGGGACCTGGTCTTTGGTTGGGCTCGAGCTGGAAGAACCGGTGCTGACTGCTGAAGCGCGGGAGGCGAACTTCACCAATGAGGGTGGGGTTGACGGGAAGATCCGGTTTCTGAAGAACGTGATGGGGTTGTGGATCCTGCAGGAGTGTTTGCGGGAGTGGGACGCCGACCTGGAGCGCGTGCTCGCCGAAGCAGCCGCGGCGCCCGCGTTCGCAGTACTGATTGATCCCGACGATCCGTCTTTCCTTGCCCCAGGCAACATGGTGCGGAGGATCACCGAGTACTGCGGTCGCGGAAGCACCCACATCGCGAGGAGCAATTGCGCGTTGTGTGCTGGAGAGTCTGGCGCTGGCGTATCGCCGGACGTTGCGGCAAGCGCAGGAGATCGGCGGTCGTGAGGTCGAGGTCGTGCACGTGATCGGCGGGGGATCGCAGAACGAACTCCTTTGCCAGTTGACCGCGGACGCCTGCGGGCTCCCGGTACTGGCGGGTCCGGTCGAAGCATCCGCGCTGGGGAACGTGCTGGTCCAGGCACGCGCGCTCGGTGCTCCGCTGCCGGATCTGACCGCGATACGCGCGCTCGTTCGCGCCACCCATGAGTTGCGGCGGTATGAGCCGCAAGGCAAACCGGCCGACTGGGACGCCGCCGAGTCCCGGGTGTTCGGAGGATCACCATGACCGTTCTGCAGCACGAAACGTTCTCGCGCAGTCACACCGTGCACCGCGAGATCTCCCACGACGACCTGCAGCTGCTCCGCTTGCTGGCAACGGGTCTGCCCGTCGACGCGGTCGCCCGCCGCCTCGACCTGTCCGAACGCACCGTCCGCCGCCGCACCCGAGCCGCCTGCGACCGCCTCGGCTTCGGCACCGCCGTAGAGGCCATCGTCTGGGCCGCCCGCCGAGGCCTCCTCTGACAAACCGCCCCCACTCCCAGCTCTGACATCAGCTCCGCCTGCAGATCCGCCCATCTCTGTGAGGAGTTCCGCCCCATGTCTCTCCGCTCCCGTTTGACCTGCCTGCTGGCAGCCGCCGTCCTGGTGACGCCGTTGCTGCCGGCCACCGCCGCACCGCCGAGAATGGCGTGTGCCAGCGTCTCGAACCTGAAGACCAACAGCCTCACCAACCCGCTCGGCGTCGCAGCCGCAGCGCCACGACTCAGCTGGCAACTCGATGGCACCCGTCGCGGCACCACTCAGACCCGCTACGAGATCCACGTCGCCTCGACCGCCGCCAAGACCGCACACCCCGACATCTGGAACAGCGGCGTCGTCGCATCGGATCGCTCGGTCGACGTCACGTACGGCGGCCCCGCGCTCACGCCGTACAAGGCCTACTACTGGACTGTTCGCGTTTGGGACGACACCGGTACTGCGTCCAGCTGGGCTCCGGTTGCGACCTTCGAGACCGGTGCGCTGCAACCGTCGGACTGGCGCGGCGACTGGATCGGCGCCGACAGCCAGCCGGGTGTGGAGTGGACCGACTACACGATCGACACCGACCTGACGCTGACCAAGGATGCGCTCGGCGTCTTCTTCCGTTCGCGCGGCGGAGCGGCGTACATGTGGCAGCTCAACCAGCTGACCGATGATCGCCCACTGCTCCGGCCGCACGTCCGTGATGCCAACGGCAACTACTCGGTCATCGCCGAGATCCCGCTGAACGTAAACCTCAAGCAGCAGCACCACCTGCGGATCACCGTCGCTGGCCAGACCATCACGACCTCGATCGACGGCACCCAGGTCGACCAGCGCCAGCGCTCCGACCAGAACCTGCCCGGCCTGATCGGATTCCGGACCAACGGGGCCGAAGAAGGCGTCGTCCGGAACCTCAAGGTGACCAGCGCGTCCGGCCAGGTCCTCGTCGACACCGCCTTCGCAGCCGGCGACCAGACGTTCCCGGACGGGACGCTGTCGAGCGGCGGCCTGCAGGTCAAGGGAAACACCGACCTGATGCTGCCCGGAAAAGCGATTCCGGTCTTCCGCAAGAGCATCTCGTTGCCAAAGGCGAAGAAGGTTGTGAGTGCCCGGATGTACGGCGCCGCCCAGGGCATCTACGAGCTCAGCCTGAACGGCAAGAAGGTCGGCGACCAGGAACTCGCGCCGGGCTGGACCGACTACAACCACCGGATCCAGGCCCAGGCGTACGACGTCACCAGCCTCATCAAGTCCGGCGCGAACACCATCGGTGCCGAGGTCGCGAACGGCTGGTTCGCCGGCAATGTGGCGATGTTCGGCCCGAACAAGTACGGCAGCCAGACCGCCTTCTCTGCGCAACTCCGGGTCAAGTACGACGACGGCACGGAAAACGTTTTCGCTACCGACTCCAGCTGGCAGACAGCACCCGGCGCAGTACAGACCGCTGATCTCCTCAACGGTGAGACCTACGACGCACGCCGTACGCCGTCTGCTTGGTCTCCCGTGCAGGTCAGGCCGAGCGCGACCGACAAGCTCGAGCCGCAGACCGACCAGCCGGTGCGAGTGACCCAGCAACTGCAGGCCAAGGCGATCGCGTCGCCGACGCCCGGCGTCTACCTCTACGACCTCGGCCAGAACATGGTCGGCGTCTCCAAGCTCACCCTGACCGGCACCCCCGGCCAGACCGTGAAGATCCGGTACGGCGAGGTGCTGAACCCCGACGGCACCCTCTACACCGACAACCTCCGCTCGGCGAAGGCCACCGACCGCTACACCTTCGCGACCACCGGCCCGGAAACCTACCGGCCGCGGTTCACTTTCCATGGTTTCCGCTACATCGAGCTGAGCGGCCTCCCCACAGCGCCACCGGCCTCGGCGATCACCGGCGTGGTGATGGGCACCGACGGCGCCCAGACCACCACCTTCACCACCAACTCCGCGCTGGTGAACAAGCTGCACAGCAACATCGTCTGGGGCCAGCGCGGAAACTTCCTCTCGATCCCGACCGACACCCCGGCCCGCGACGAGCGGATGGGCTGGACCGGCGACATCAACGTGTTCGCCCGGACGGCCGTCTACAACCTGGACTCGCAGGCCTTCCTCACCAAGTGGCTGCAGGACCTCCGCGACTCCCAGAACGCAGCCGGCGCCTACGCCAGCGTCGCTCCGACAGTGCCCAACTCCTTCGACGGCGGACTCGGCAACGCCGGCTGGGCCGACGCCGGGGTGAACGTGCCCTGGACGCTCTGGCAGGCGTACGGCGACACCTCGGTGATCCGCCAGCACTACGACTCGATGCGTCGCTATGTCGACTACCTCGCTGCCAGCTCGACCAACTTCATCCGCGGCGGCGGTGACTACAACGACTGGCTCAACCTCGACGACCCGACACCGACGGAGCTGATCGGTACGGCGTTCGTTGCCAAGGGCGCCCGTCAACTCAGTCAGATGGCGGCCGCGATCGGCAACACCGCCGACGCCACGAAGTACCAGAAGCTGTATGACGATGTCCGGAACGCCTTCATCGCGAGGTTCGTCGCGGCGGACGGGAAGGTGGGCTCGGACAGCCAGACCGGCTACATCCTCGCCTTCACCAGCGACCTGATCCCGGCGGACCGGACCGCCGCGGCCGGCCAGTACTTCGCGAACGCGATCCTGCGCCGCGACACCCACCTGTCGACCGGCTTCCTCGGCGTCGACGGACTGCTCCCGGTGCTGACCAAGATCGGCCGCTCGGACCTCGCGTACCAGTTGCTGCAGAACACGTCGTACCCGTCCTGGGGCTACGAGATCGGCAAGGGCGCGACCACGATCTGGGAGCGCTGGAACTCGATCAACCCCGACGGCACCTTCAACGATGTCGGGATGAACTCCTTCAACCACTACGCGTACGGCGCGGTCGGCGAATGGATGTATCGCACCCTTGCCGGTGTTTCCGCGGCCGAGCCCGGCTACCACAAGTCGCTGATCGCCCCGGTCCCCGGCAACGGCATCACCAACGCCGACTTCGGTCTTCAGACGCGGTACGGACGCGTAGCGAGCAAGTGGAAGCAATCTGCTGACGGCGGCCTGACTCTCGAGGTCACGGTCCCCGGCAACACCACGGCGACGGTCCGGATCCCAGCCCTCAACCCCACCCTGATCACGGAGAGCGGCAAGGCCCTGAGCCAGGCCGACCACGTCACCGGGGTCGTCGACGAAGGTGCCACGGTCGCCATGACCGTTGCCTCCGGCACCTACAAGTTCGCCGTCGCACCCCCACCGATCGCCCTCACCTCGGCAACCGCAGCCCCTGCCTCAGGCGAACCCGGTACCACCACAACGGTGTCCGCCGTAGTCCGCAATCAATCGAGTGCATCGATCACCGGCCGCCTCGAGATCGGTACGCCGACCGGCTGGGCCACCCCCGCGCCGTCGGCCCCGGTCACCCTGGCTGCCAGCGCCCAGCAGACCATCACGGTCCCGGTCGTCACCCCACAAGCCGGCAACGCAGCGCCAGTCGACCTCACGGCGAGATTCACCGACGCGCGGGGTGAACTGGCCGCGGCCAAAGCGACCTTCACCGTCACGCAATCGCTGACACCGCCGAACGCGATCGACTACGCCGACCTGGGCGACAACGCGTCCGAAACAGCGCACGCACTGACAGCAGCGCCCTCCTCGTCCACCAGCGTCGAGGCAGGCCGCACCAGACGGTACGCCGGAATGGACATCCCCGGATCTTGGTTCGAGTTCAACCTCAACATCACAGCCGGGCAGCCCTTCGCGCTAAGACTCGTAGAGACCTACGACCACGCCCAGGTGAAGGACTACCAGGTTCTCGTCAACGGCACGCCCGTCCACCACCGCGTCATGAACAAGCCCGACGGCGGCCTGGCGACGTACCAACTCGTCGTCGACAACCCAACCCTGCTGAGCGGATCCACTGTCCGAATCCGCATCCAGCACAACGACACCGCCTCCGGCTACGACCCGTCGCTGGCGGACGTCTGGTCCCTCCCGATCACCTAGAACCTAGATCAGATAGCGGAACTCCGCCGAGTCCGGCTTGATGCGCTCGATGTCGAGCGGGGCGGCCTCCATCCGGTCCAGCAGACCGGGGAGGTCGTCCGGCCGGCCGATCTCGAGCCCGACCAGCGCCACACCCGTCTCGCGGTTGTTGCGCTTCACGTACTCGAACAGCGTGATGTCGTCGTCCGGCCCGAGCACGCCGTCCAGGAACTGCCGCAGCGCACCCGGCTCCTGCGGGAAGCTGACCAGGAAGTAGTGCTTCAGCCCTTCGTAGATCAGCGAGCGCTCGACGATCTCGCCGTACCGGCTGACGTCGTTGTTGCCACCAGACAACAGGCAGACCACGGTCTCGCCCGGCCGAATCTCGACGCCATGCCCCAGCGCCGCCGTCGACAAGGCACCCGCGGGCTCGGCGATCATCCCGTCGGTCTGGTACAGCTCCAGCATCTCGGAGCAGATCAGCCCCTCGGGGACCGACAACATCTCCACCCCGGCCGCGGCGACGAGCGGCAAGGTGGCGTCGCCAACCCGGCGTACCGCAGCGCCGTCCACAAAACTGTCCAGCTGCGGCAGAGTCACCGGCTCGCCAGCAGCCAACGCAGCAGCCATGCTCGCAGCCCCAGCAGGCTCAACCCCAACAACCCGTACGCCGGGGTGCCGCGCGGCGAGCCAAGTCGCCACACCAGCCACCAGGCCGCCGCCACCGACCGGAACCACCAGTACGTCGGGCGCCCGGCCCAGCTGCTCCACGAGCTCCACCGCGACCGTGCCCTGGCCTGCAACGGTTCGCGGATCATCGAAGGCCGGAACCAGCGTCGCTCCCGTCGCGGTCGCCTCCGCGAGCGCTGCTGCGGCCGCATCGTCATAGGTGTCGCCGGTGACGATCACCTGGATTTGATCGCCGCCGAGTGCAGCTATCCGATCGCGCTTCTGGCGGGGCGTAGTACGGGGGACATAGACGCGACCTTGGACATCAAGCGTGTGACAGGAATACGCGAGTCCTTGGCCGTGATTGCCGGCACTGGCGCAGATGACACCGGATTTCTTGGAAACCTCATCTAGCTGCGCAATCAAGTTGTAGGCGCCGCGCAGTTTGTAGGAACGGCCGATCTGGAGGTCTTCGCGTTTCAGCCAGACCTCGGCGCCGATTCGCTCGGACAACCGCAGGTTGCGCTGCAACGGAGTACGGAGCGCTACCCCGGCCAACCGCTGGACAGCGGCCTCCACCGCGGCTGCATCGACCGCTCGAGCGAGTGAATCAGCCGCCGAATCTGCATCTGCATTACTGCCCTGCATGTGCTTCCTTCCCGTGCATCTGCACGATTCCTACCATTTCGTTCGTTGCACAAGACGCGTCGGGTCCAAAGTACGGACCGATGGACAAGGTTGCGCAACAAGGTGCTTTTTTCAGGCGTGAAACTGGTGCTTACTGGGCAGTCTAGTTTTCATACGCTCACTCGGTGTAACGCCCAGGGTCCTGGACGGGATGAGCCGAGTAAACCGGTCAACGGGGACTGGAGGGCAGCTATGGAATCGATTCCGTTCAGTCTGTGGGGAGACGCGCTGTGGTGTGGCCAGGAAGTCGTCCGGGAAGCTCCGCACGAGCAGGCGATCCGAAGCCTGTTTCCTGATCCCATTCCGGCGCGAGGAGCAGATCTGGACACGGACGCGGATCTCGTCCCGGAACCGCACAACCGTTTCGACCCGCGCTCGATCGCAGTACGGGTACAAGGCAGGACCGTCGGCTATCTGCCGAGGGAGGACGCGCACCGGTACCACCCGGTGCTTTCGGAACTGGTGGCCCAGGGCCTGCAACCGCAGGTGCCGTGCCATCTCTGGGTGAGTGAGTGGGAACCGGCCGACTGGGAGGGCAAGAGCGACGGCACCGAGTTCCACGCCAGTGTCGCGGTCGCCCTCGGGCAACCGCACATGCTGGTGCCGGTCAACCTGCCACCACCCGGTAGCTACCAACTGCTGCCGATGGGCAGCGGGATCGTCGTACCGGGTAGTGAGGTGCACCCGGACGTGCTGGCGCCGCTCTTCCGGCCGGAAGGCGAGTGCTGGGCGTACGCGACGATGCATGCGGTCGAGGAAGAGGACGCGTTCGCCGACCGGAACCGGATCGTGGTCGAGATCAGGCTGGACGACGAACCGGTCGGCCGGCTCAGCCCCCGGCTCAGCGCCGAGTTCCTGCCGGCCATCCACTACCTGGCCGACATGCGCGCCGAGACGGCCGCCCGGGTCACCGTGCGCGGTGACCGAGCAGCATCGGAGGTGATTCTGTACGCGGCCCGAAGTCACGACCTGCCGGCCACCTGGCCGGACGGTCTGACCCGATCCCCAATCGCTTCTCCAGCCTGGCACTACTGGGCCGGTAAAGAAGCCAACTAAGTAGTACGAGGCTCTGTTTTTTAGGTGCCCAACCCAGGCTAATGCGGACGCGCAGTACTCACCAACCAGGTGGTGGCGGGTGATGCGGGTCTACCGAGGGCTCGGGGGTCGAGGGGACCGGCAGATCGGCGTCAGAGCTTGGCGCCGATCTGCTGGTAGATCTCGTCCATGGCGCCCGGGAGGTCGTCGTGGCCGAAGTCGGGGTACAGGCGGACCTCCTTGGCGGAGGTGATCTTGTTGTATGCCGCGTACTGGGTGGACGGGGGACAGGTCTCGTCCTCCAGGCCGACGTACAAGGTGACCTCCGCCTGGATCCGCGGCGCCAGATTCTGCACGTCGATGTAGCCGAGAGTGGCGAAGACCTCGTCCTCGCGCAGGTGCCGCGGATCGCGCTTGCGGAACCAGGTGGTGATCTCGTTGTACGGATCTGTGTCGAGGTTCAGCTTCCAGGCCCGCTGGTAGTCGGTCAGGAACGGGTAGACGCTCGCGACGTACTTGATCTCTGGCGTCAGTGCGGCCGCGACCAGGCTCAGCCCACCGCCCTGGCTCCAGCCGGTGGTGGCTACGCGGTTGGGATCCACCTCGGGAAGAGCGCGGATGATGTCGGCCAGCCGGCGGGTGTCCAGGAAGACGTGCTTGTAGAGCAGGCTGTCCGGGCCGCCGTCGAGCCCCTCGACCAGGTGGTTGCGCAGGGAGAAGCTGTTCGGCTGCTGCGAGGTGGTGCGGAACGCGACCTGCTCGCGGACGTCCAGGGCGGCGATGGTGAACCCGCGGGCGGCGTACGGGAGCAGGTCGATCCACTTCGGCTGCTCACCGCCGTACCCGTGGAACATCAGCACGGCCGGTCCGGTCGGGTTCGCCGGGCGGATCACCTTGGCGTGCACCCGGTAGCCGCCGGTTCCGTTGAAGTACAGGTGCTCGGCGCGCGCGAACGGCAGCGGGAAGTCCGTCGCCGGCTCGAACGCGGTCTCCGGGTCGGTGCCGGCCAGCTCGGCCAGCGCCTTCTCCCAGAACTGGTCGAAGTCGGCCGGCCGAGGGTTGGTCCCCTGGTAGGCGATCAGTTCCTCGTACGACATTTCGAACGACAGCACAGCCGGGCTCCCAAAGTTCAAGCGGATGAATCGCTTGTCATTCTGCTTGATCGGCCTCGTCCGGGGCAGTGCCGTCCCAGATTGTGTAGCCGTGCGCCTGGTTCAGCCGGTCGCGGAGATCCGCTTCGAGCTTGTCCGCCTTGCCAGGGGCGAGCCAGCGGAGCGGGACCAGGATCGTCCCGTCCTTCTGCTTGGTCCGCAGCGCGACCGCCGGACCCTGGGTGGTGTCGACCCGCCCGACCTCGGTGATCTCGTCCCAGTTCGTCTTCAGTCCCCGTACTGCGACAGTCTCGGCGCCCGTCCTGAGCAGGATCGGCGGAAACGCGAGTATCCACAGCCCGGCGATCACCACCAGCCCGCCCAGGGTGGCGAACACCGCGATCGCGACGGTCGGCAACCCGACCGCCCAGACGATCGCAGCCACACCGAGGATGATCAGGCCCGCGGCCAGAACCCCGACAAACCGCCCAGGCCGCATCCGGTACGTCGTACGCATCCGACAAGGATCTCAGCGCTGACCGTCTAGCCCTTCGCCGGGTGGTAGGCGCAGGCGTCGTTCAGGTCTTCGGTGCCGCCCGCCGGGGGCTTCACCGTCGTCGTCTTGCCGGTGCCTGGCTTCTTCGTGGTGGTGGTGGACGGGGTCGAAGCGACCGGCTTGGTCTTCGTCTCGAGCGCGTTCTTGACGATCTCGCGCATCGCCTCGTAGTTCGGGTTCTTCCCGCTCGGGAAGTTCTTGTCCTTGTCCAGGTCCACGTTGGAGACGTTGGCGCCCTTGACCTTGAGCCCGAGCTCGATGAAGGCCGGCAGGATCTCCTGCGGGATGTCGGTCCGGAGCAGCTTCTTGCTCGCCGACGCGATCTGCTGGTACTTCGTCACCAGCGCCGACGGGTTCGCGCTGTTCACGATCGCGTGGATCGTGCAACGCTGCCGCTCCTGCCGGGACGGGTCGCTCAGACCGTACCGGCCGCGGGCGAACCAGAGGCCGTCGTGCCCGTTCAGGTGCTGGTTCGGGCCGGGCTGCAGGTAGCGGCTGGGCAGCGTGTCGTCGGCCGAGCCCGGACCGCGGTAGTCGCCGCCGATCGGGACCTTGTAGTTGATGTTGACCGTGATCCCGCCGAGCGCATCGATGATCTGCTCGAAGCCGAGCAGGTTGACCTGCATGTAGTAATCGAGCTTGAGGCCCATCGCCTCGCCGACCGACACCTTCAGCACGTCCGCACCCTCGTTGTCCGACGGGCCGAGCGCGCCCGGGTGGGCGAGCGGAATGTTGCGGTACATCGCGTCCAGGTAGAACTCCGGCTGTTCGACGTTGCCGAGGTCGGGGTTCCAGAAGCCGGTCGGGTAGAACTTGTGCAGCGGCGAGTCCTCGGGGAACGGCATCCGCATGAAGTTCCGGCTCAGCGAGATCAGCTTCGTGTCACCGGTCCTGGTGTCGATGCTGGCGACCATCACCGTGTCGGTCCGGGTGCCCTCGCGGCCGACGCCGTCGTCCGCGCCGAGCAGCAGGATGTTCAGCCGCGGGGTGTTCGCCCAGGGGTCCTTCTTGTTGACCTTCGGCCGGGTCGCGCTCTTGGAGTTGCCCTCGGACTGGAAGACGTTGCCGACCAGGTCGCGCTGCGCCATCACGGTCTGCGCGGCGACGGTGGTCGGGACGGCGATGCCGAAGCAGATCAGCCCGACGAAAGCCGAACCGGCCAGCCGGCCGACGTGGCTGACGCTGACCGGGCGGAGCAGCTTGTGCGAGGAGACCACGATGCAGATCCAGCAGAAGCCGAGCAGGACGACGACCGCGGTCGCGATCAGCAACCGGCTCGGGTCGACCGCGAGCTCCACGACCGAGTCACGGTGGGTCAGGCCGATGTACGCCGCCAGGCCGAGCAGGCCGACGCTGAGCGTGATGATGAACGCACCGAGCTTGGTGCGGCCGCCCATCACGAAGCCGGAGCCGGGGATCAGGGCGCTGATCAGGGTCAGCCCGATGGCCTTCGTGGCCGTCCGGGCCCGGTGCGCCTTGTGACTGTGACGTGACCGGCTACCTTTCGGCGCGGACCTGCGTCCAGCTGCGCGAGTACTCCGCGACATGGCTCCGTTCCCTGATCGACGACGTGGCGGCGATGCCGTTCCTGCTGCAGACCGGCCCTCGGTACATCAGACGCCGCTACTGCCTCCTCGGTTGACTCCCGACCCCCGTCGATTCTCGCCAGATTACAGGGCGCCCGGGCGACACTCCCAGCGAGTCCGTCCCCCACTTTGCCGCCGACCCGGTTGTCCGGATAGTCTTTCTCTTCGTCGAGCCCCTTTTTGGGGTCCGTCGGAGGAGGCGTCGCCTAGTCCGGTCGATGGCGCCCGCCTGCTAAGCGGGTTGAGGGTAAACCCCTCTCGCGAGTTCAAATCTCGCCGCCTCCGCACAGAGAGAAGGCCCCGAGCCACGCTCGGGGCCTTCTTCATTACTTCAGCAGTCGGGCCGCCTCAGCCAGTCTCTCGACGGAGCGGGGTGTGACCGGCTCCACAGCGGCGATCAGGTGATCGACACCCAACTCCTGGTAGCCGCGGAGGGCAGCTGCCAGCTCCTCGACCGTCCCGTCGATGGCTGCCGCGCTCGGCTCCTCGATCGCCGGCTGGTCCGGATCCCGCACCACGATCCCCACGGTCCGAGACACCGCCCGCCCACTCGCGTCGGTCGCCACCTTCAGCTCAGCGAGCCGCTCCTTCAGCCGATCATCCACAGCCCCGAACCACGCGGTGTTCCACGCATCGGCCCACTGCGCCGTCAGCTCCAGCATCTTCGGCCGCCGCGCCGCCACCAGAATCGGGATCTCCCGCTCCGGCGCCGGCACCACCTCGGCGTCCCGCACCTGGTGGTACTTCCCCTCGAAGCTGAAGTTCTCCTTCCGCAGCAGCCGTACGACGATCTCCAGCCACTCCGCGAACCGCCCGACCCGGTGATCCGTCGGCAACCCGAACGCCTCGTACTCCGGGTCGTGCCACCCCGCACCCACCCCGAGAATCAGCCGCCCACTCGACACCACATCGAGCGCCGCCGCCATCTTCGCCGTCAGCCCCGGATCCCGGAACGACGCACACAGCACCATCGTCCCCAGCTCGATCCGCTCGGTCACCGCCGCAACGGCCGACAGCAACGTCCACGCCTCATGCATCCCATAAGTCCGGGGATCATCCCCACCCGGCCGGTACAGGAAATGATCCGCCAGCCACACCGAGTCCAACCCGTTCGACTCGACCGCCAAGGCGATCGCCCGAACATCAGCCCACGTCGGTACGCCGCCCGTCGGCCCCTCGTTGTCCCCGACCGGAAGCATCACGCCGATCTTCATTTGCCCTCCACCCACGGTCCGACCCCGGCGATCTTCTCGACAGCGATATGCGTGATGAACCCCGGCGGATAGTCGTCACCAGGCAGGAAGTCCGCATCCGGTCCGAGATACACCTTGGCCAGCTCCCGCAGCTTCTCCACCGCACCACCTTCGGTGATCCGCGCCGTACCGGTGATCACCAGATACTCGACCAGCCCGTGATCGTTCATGTGATCCGTCTCGAGCGAGAGCACCACCCGCCCGTCCCGCCGGATGTTCTTCACCTTCCGATGCTCCGGGACATGCGCGGCGACGATCTCGTCCCCGTCCAGCCCCACCCAGATCACCGACACCTGCGGACTACCGTCCGGGTTGATCGTCACCAGATGCCCCAACGCATCCGACTCCAACACTGCACGCGCACTCTCCGGTATCACCATGCCGGCCAACCTACGCGCGCCCGCCCCCACCGGCAGCCCCTTTCGTCTGCCTTGGGCGGAACACTGTCCGTGGTGTCAGCTGAATGTGAGGCTGAGGATTCCGCCTGAGAAGGTTGGCTGGAGGGTGGCCTCGACTCGGAAGCGTTGTGCTTGCACGGGGGCGAACTGCACATTGTTGAAGGTGTCAGTCAGTACGCCGTACTGCGTGGGCTCGTCGACTGCACGCCAGGTGTCTCCGTCGAGCCACAACACCCGCCAGGTCGCGGGCACTCGGCATTGACCTGAGCCGGTGTCGTCGAACCAATAGACCGAAGCCCCCGAGATCGCCCGGCTCGTGCGGAGGTCGTACTCGATCCACTCCGTCGTACCGCGACGATCCCACCAGGTGAAGCGCGGAATCGACTGATCCGCGGACGACACCGGATCCCGCCCGTCGTCGGCAGCCTCGAGCGAATCCCCATCGTTCACATGCGACGCAGTGATCAGCGTCCTGCGCCGCCACTGGGTGCCGTTGGCCCCAACCGTCGGGAAGGAACTGATCCGCAGCCGCGCCGCACCCATCGGAATCAAGGTGACGTCCTCGACCGGCTGGTCCGACCGTGCCGGGCTCGGTTGCATCAGCCCGACCACGTTCTCGCTGTCCATCTCCCACTCAGGTATCCGTCGCGCCTTCGCCTTGAGCTGCAGCGGAGTTCCCTCATGGGTGAACGGATTCGCCCCGGCAGGAACAGATCGCCGTACGACCTCGTACTGCGTACCGGCGACCAGGCCGTAGTTCCAGGGCGTCGTCGGGTACACAGCGAGCTCGGGCCATTGCTGGGTGCCGCCGATGACCTCGTAGCGCTCGCCGATCGCAAGGGAGTAGGTGAGCGGCCCGCGGTCCACCGAAATCGTTTTCTGATTTTCCGTCCAGAGCCGAGTCCTGACCCGCATCGGCAGCACCAGCTTTACCCGGTCGCCCGGCTTCCACATCCGATCGAGCTTGACCCAGCCACCCTGCGCCTTGGTCGAGACGCGCGCCGAGTTCACCGACACCGAGTACTCCGAAGCCCAGCCCGGGATCCTCAGGTAAAACGGAAAACGTGTGCTGTGCTGCGCCTGCACAGTGAACGTGATCGTCTCGTCGAACGGGTACTCCGTCTCCTGCACGACACTGACCTCGCTCCCGGCCCCGGAACCGACCCGAGCGGTCACCTTGCTCGCGGAGTACATGGAAGCCGCCAAGCCGTTGTCCGTCGTCGCCAACCACAGCTCCTGCACGTAGTACGGCCAACCCATGCCGTAGTTGTGCGGACAGCAGCGGTACTGGTGAACGCCGTACTTGTAAGCCTGCATGGCGAAACCGTTCTGGAACTGCCCGTGCTTCACCGTGTCGTCCAGCTGCACGCTGTTGGCGCAGGTGATGTAGTGCATGACCTGCTGGCTCGGGTCGTACGACGCGGGCAACAGGTTGAAGGCGAGTTCCTCGCAGCGATCGGTCCAGTCCGTGTCGCCGGTGAAGCGGGTGAGCATCTCGAACGTGTGCATCAGTTCGACGATCCCGCACGTCTCGAACCCCTGCCGCGGATCACCGAACCCCGGCCGCGAGTTCTCGTCCCCGGCGAACCCACCGCCCGGGAACTGCCCGTACAGCCCCATGATCGTGTCGTAGTTCCGGTACGTCGCCGCGCGATACTTCCCGTCGCGCGCAAGAAGCCCGTACTGCAAGGGCTCCCGGAAACCCTTGCGCCAGATTCACGTTGTGCCAGGTAGGGATGCCGTCGGTGTAGTCGGCCGAGCCGGCATGCATCTTGTGGACCAGGTCGAGCAGCCAGGAATCGCCGGTGCGGTTGTAGAGCCAGTACGCGCTGTCGATGTTGTCGCCCCAGCGGAACGCGCCCCAGGACCGGTTGAAGACCTCGGCCGGCTGCGTGTTCTGGAACTGCAGATAGCGCGTCATGAACGGGATCACCCGCTCGTCGCCGGAGTACTCGTACCAGGACCGAAACGCTGCCAGCAAAGGCATCCCGGGCCAGAAGTCAGGCCCGCCTTCCAGCGAAGTCCGCAGCCGCTCGGGCCCGAACCATCCATCCGCTGCCTGAGTATCGATGATGCCGTGGATCCATCGCTCAGTCTTCGCCAGTACTGCGGGGTCGCCAGTCACGTACCCGAGATCGCCAAGGCCGCGGAGCCAGTACGGCAGCTCTTCCCAGGCGTCCTTCGCCGAATCGACCCATCCGTTCGTGTCGTAGACGAGGAAGTCCGAGACCTCGTCGTACCGCCCACAGAGTCCTTGCACCTGCAGGTCAAGCTGCTGCGCCAGCCAGCCGCGCGCCTCGATCGCCCCCGGCGGCAGTTTCTGAAACGGCACCGGCTGCAGCGGAGCCTCGTTGGGAACGTAGTGCCCGCCCCGAGTAGCAGGCGGACCCGCAGCCGAGCCGGCTAGGCCCGCAGCGCCGGTGGTCCCCACGCCGGGGGCGCCGGCAGGTTCGGCGGCGTTGGCTGGGGATGCGGTCATGCTGACCGCCAGGCCGCCGGCAGCGGCGAGAGTGACACCGAGGAAGTCACGACGGGGCATCCCTTCGACAGGGGAGTCAGGCATGGCAGGTCCTCTTTCGCGTGATGTGAATGGGCGGGCATCACACAGGGGACGGAAAAACCGCAAACGTTTTCCGCGCTGACAACGTAAGACTCCAGCGCGCCTCCGTCAAGAGCACATCTCTGTTCTGTAAGGGGTTCCCGGCTGTGCCTGCTACAGTCGTCCGCACGTTGGCCGACTGCGGAAGGAAAGACATTGGCGAACAGAAAGCCGGTGTCGCCAAAGCAGGTGGTGGGGAAGCAGCCGGCGCGGATTCTGGATGTTGCTGCGTTGGCGGGGGTGTCCGTCGGGACGGCCTCGAAGGCGTTGAACAACACCGGGCAGCTAAGCCCTGCCACCCGCGAGCGCGTACGCCGAGCGGCGGACCAGCTCGGCTTCACCCCGGACACCCGCGGCCGAGCGCTGCAGTCGGGACGCACGTACACCGTCGCGCTCCTGACGACGGACAGCTCCGGACGGTTCAGCAACCCGATCATGCGCGGCGTCGAAGATGTGCTCAGCGCGGGTGAACTCGCGACCATCCTCTGCGACACCAGAGACGATCCACTGCGTGAGCAGCACTACCTGCGCTCACTCGTCGCACGAAGAGTCGACGGAATCGTCGTCACCGGCCGCCGCACCGAGCCGCGCCCGCCGATCGACGTACCGCTGCCCGTCGTCTACGCACTCGCCGCGTCGACCGACCGCGCCGACACCTCGGTGATCGTCGACGAACACCAGGGCGCCGCCTCCGTCGTCGATCACCTGCGGGGTCTTGGCCGCACCAAGATCGCGCACGTGACCGGCCCCGTCCATCACCGCTCGGCCGCCGAGCGCGCGAGCGGAGTCGTCGATCACGCCGGAACCCTCTTCGCCGCCGCAGAGGTCCTCTTCGGCGACTGGAGCGAACAATGGGGCCGTCAGGCCGTGGATCAGTTGCTCCGCAACCACCCAGACCTCGACGCCATCACCTGCGGCAGCGACCAGATAGCCCGCGGCGTCTGCGACCGCCTCCGAGAACTCGGCCGGTCGGTTCCGCGCGACATCGCCGTCACCGGCTACGACAACTGGCCGGTGATGACCCTCGCAAGTCGCCCACCCCTAACCTCGGTCGACCTTCAATTAGAAGACCTAGGCCGCCACAGCGCCCAACTACTCCTCGACGCCATCGCAGGCACCCCCGCCCCGGCACCCTAGAACTCCCCACCCGCCTAATCCCCCGAGAATCCACCCTCGGCACCTAACCATCTGGCCGATCAACCCATCGCGCCGGAGGTTTCGCCCCACCCAGACTCGTGCTGCGGTAGCAAGCCTCGTGCCGACTCGGCCCACTGCGGCGAGCGGCCTGGGTCCTGCATGGCACCGTGCTCACTTCCCAAGAGGTCCGACGAGATCCGCTGGTAGCTCCGACGTGCCAGCGCATCTAATTCCGCGGCGTGCTTGGCTCAGGGCGGTCCTGGTGACCTCTGCGGGTTGTCTGTTCAAGGTGTCATCGCTGAGGTCCCTCGAACCAGAGCGCGTTCGCAGCGTCGTCGTGGCAATTTGATTTGCAGCACTCGAGTGCGGTCGTTCCGGTGCCGTGTCAGCAGGTGCCTATTTTCGAACCAGGAAGCGTGATGGTTGATGAACGCCCTACGCGTGATTGCAGACACGAGAAATATACTGATGCGGAAGTCTCATAGTGGGAGAGAGCGAGGCAGCGTACATTCGGGTCAGGAAACCAGGTGACATCACCGTTCCTGCCAGGAAGTTGCGTCAACATCGTTGTCGCCTTTGTTTCGCGATCATACACGTATACCTGAGATTCACCATATGCGTTGCTCTTGATGGAAGAATAAGCTATGTATCGACCATCGGGTGAAACTGATGGACCTTCCATACTCGAATCCATCGAACCAGGTAGGCGTACATAAGATTTGGCCTCGGGCGCAGTGACGCAAATCTGTGAAGGACCCTCCTCTGGGAAACATTCTCCGGCAAGCATGGCGCCATCACGAGAGGTGCTTATCGAACTTTGCAGTTGGATGGGGGTCTTCACAAGCTGCTCCGGCTTGCTCCCGTCGAGAGGGACGCGCATCAGACCGTAAGGCTTAAGCGTGGAGGTGCCCTCACCCACATCGGTAGAACGCTCCCGGAGGAAATAGAGCATTCCGGAGTCATAGTCGATGGCGTATGCGCCAAAATCTCTGAAGTGAGCCTTGGGGTGGGTCAGTCGGCGAATATGTTCTCCCGACAACGATTGAATCTCCAGATACTGTGAATCGCCACTCGATTCGTAGCTGCTCATGACGATATCTGTTGAGTTGGGCAGAAAGCTGAGGCGGATATTGCTTCCGTCCACGCCTGATCGCTGCCGATTCGTTCCATCGCTACGAGATGAATACAACACCGGCGAGCCTGAACTATCGTCCCAAGTCATAACCAGTCGCTGTCGAACTTCCTCCGGTATTTCATTGGCCGGTGGCGGACTGGTAAGACCGCCGCTGGTGGTGCTCGTTCGCTCTGGCGTGGCCTTCGTGCCTGCCTCATCATCTGCAGTCACCCTCGTCAGGACAAACATCAGGATGGCGGCTACGGCGAGGATCACAACGACCCATCGCACCTTCAGTTGCTTAGGCTTCGGAATCCAGTTAGATGTGATGCCGATGATCAGTGCCAAGGCAGCTAGAACCACCGCAATCGTGATGCTCACGTCACATGATCCTCTGCCGCCATAGCAAGCTTGCGACGGTCAGCCGCGGACCGACCTGGTCCGTCGGCCTCGCCCACCGGCGCTCGCGCCGAACCTTCAGGTCAATGCCAGTGTGTCCGCGCGGAGACGGAAGACCTGCCGGACTGTCAGATCGCAGAAGCCTCGCGGCCGAGGCGATGCGCCGGAGAACGCCTGGTACTGGGCCGCACGCCCGCTCGACGCTGGCGGAGCAGCCTTCGCCGCGACGGGGTCGGGCGGGCACGAGGCCTTCGCCGCGATGGGAGTCGGGGTGGGGCGGTCGGCGTTTTGCAAGCAGCTGGGCGCCCCGGTCGGAGGGACCGGGGCGCTCGAGCGAGAAGTACGTAGTACGGGCCAAGGGTTTAGCCGAGGCGGGTCTTGAGGTTGTCTAGTTCGAGCTTCAGGGAAGCGGGGACCTTGTCGCCGAGTTTGGCGAACCATTCTTCGATGAGCGGGATCTCGGCCTTCCACTCCTCGGCGTCGACGTTCAACGCGGTCTGGAGTGCCTCGACGGTGAGGTCGAGGCCGGTGACGTCGAGGGCGTCGACCGTCGGTACGTGACCGATCGGCGTCTCGACCGCGGCGGCGTTGCCTTCGAGCCGGTCGATGACCCACTTGAGGACGCGGCCGTTCTCGGAGAAGCCCGGCCAGACGAACTTGCCGGCCTCGTCCTTGCGGAACCAGTTGACGTAGAAGATCTTCGGCAGCTTGGACGCGTCGTTGTCCTTGCCGACGGTGATCCAGTGGTTCAGGTAGTCACCGGCGTTGTAGCCGATGAACGGCAGCATCGCCATCGGGTCACGCCGTACGACGCCGACCTGGCCGACCGCCGCGGCAGTGGTCTCCGACGACAGCGTCGCGCCCATGAACACGCCGTGGTCCCAGTCGCGCGCCTCGGTGACCAGCGGGACCGTGGTGGCCCGGCGACCGCCGAAGAGGATCGCGGAGATCGGTACGCCGTTGGGGTCCTCGTACTCGTCGGCGATGATCGGGCACTGCTTGATCGGAGTACAGAAGCGGCTGTTCGGGTGCGAGGACAGTTCGCCGGAATCCGGCGTCCACTCGCGGCCCTTCCAGTCGGTGAGGTGGTTCGGCGGGGTCTCCGAGTAGCCCTCCCACCAGACGTCACCGTCGTCGGTCAGCGCGACGTTGGTGAAGAGCGAGTTGCCCTTCTCGATCGTGCGCATCGCGTTCGGGTTGGTCTTCCAGCCGGTGCCGGGAGCGACGCCGAACAGGCCGAACTCCGGGTTCACGGCGTACAGGCGCCCGTCTTCACCGAAGCGCATCCAGGCGATGTCGTCGCCCAGCGTCTCGACCTCCCAGCCTTCCAGCGTCGGGTCGAGCATCGCGAGGTTGGTCTTGCCGCAGGCGCTCGGGAAGGCGGCCGCGATGTAGTGGACCTTCTTCTCCGGCGAGATCAGCTTCAGGATCAGCATGTGCTCGGCCAGCCAGCCCTCGTCGCGGGCCATCGCCGAAGCGATCCGCAGCGAGTAGCACTTCTTGCCGAGCAGCGAGTTGCCGCCGTAGCCGGAGCCGTAGGACCAGATCGTCCGCTCCTCAGGGAACTGGACGATGTACTTCTCGTCGTTGCACGGCCACGGCACGTCCTTCTGACCGGGAGCCAGCGGAGCGCCGACCGAGTGCAGACACGGCACGAACTTCGCGTCGGTCCCCATCGTGGCCAGTACTTCGGCGCCGGTGCGCGCCATGATCCGCATCGACGCGACGACGTACGCCGAGTCGGTGATCTCGACGCCGAACATCGGCTTCTCGGCGGTCAGCGGGCCCATGCAGAACGGCACGACGTACAGGGTCCGGCCGCGCATGCTGCCGCGGTAGAGCTCCGTCATCAGCGCCTTCATCTCGGCCGGCGCCATCCAGTTGTTGGTCGGGCCGGAGTCGGCCTCGTCGACCGAACAGATGAAGGTGCGCTGCTCGACCCGGGCGACGTCGGACGGGTCGGTGCGGGCCCAGAACGAGTTCGGCTTCAGCTCGTCGTTGAGCCGGACGATGGTGCCGGCCGCGATCAGCTCGGCGGTCAGCTGCGCGTACTCGGTCTCGGAGCCGTCGACCCAGTGGATCGCGTCGGGCTGGGTGAGTTCGGCAACCTCGGCAACCCAGGCCAGCAGGCCCTGGTGCTCAGTCGGGGCGTTGCTCAGGTCGATGGTCGGAGTCGTCACGGTGCTCTCGACACTGAGGGCAGTCTCGGTATGGGCAGGGCTGGCGGTTGTCGTCATCGGCGGCTCATTCCCTCTCGCGATCGGCCCGACGCCGGTGATCCCCTCGCCGTTGAGGGGGTACGACGTCGGCCGCCGGGGTCTCCGGCGGTTCGATTCAGCTGGTTTCACGGTGTGATCACTCGCAGACCAGTGTGCCCAGTGGGCATATACCAGTGTGCAAGTGGTACTAACGGTACGCGACCGGAAGGGGTGTTGAGAACCGCTGATGCGTGAGGCCCGTCACAGATTTCCGCCGACAATCGCTTTCCACGCCAAAATCGCCGGTACGCGCTGTGATCGGCCTGGTTGTCCGGGCGTTTCGCTGGTCTTGGCCGCCGCGTCGCTTACCGTGACGACATGGCGAAAGGCAGCAAGGTCGACTCGTTCCTGACCCTGGTCGTCGGCGGCAGCGCCGGCTTCGGGCTGATCGTGCTGACCTCGAGGTCGTGGAAGGCGTGCGGCGTCCACCTCAACGGGGTCGGCAACGGACCCACGCTCTTCTTCGTCGGGATCCCGGTCGCCTTCGTGGTGAACCTGGTCCTGTTCAACTTCGTCTACCGGTTCTCCCGCAAGGGCCAGGGCTTCTTCACCGCCCTGCTCGCCGCCATGATCGCGATCGCCATCGCCGACCTGGCCCTCTACTCCTGGGCCGGCACCCCGAACTTCACCCCGTCATCCCTCTGCCCCGGCAACGTCCCACCCTGGTGGCCGAAGAGCATCCCCACCTAGTACTGCGTACGCTCCGCCGGCCCGCCCCTGTTCAGCTGACGGAGGACCGGGCTACCGCCTGCCGCCGAAGGTCCATGGGTGGACTTCGGTGCTGCCGGGGAGTAGATCCGCGGCTGACTGTTCGTCGGGGGCTTCGACGAGGGCGGCTCGGCCGACGCGGGTTTCGTCGTCGAGGAGTTCGCCGTACACGATCAAGTGTTTTGAGATGGGTGGCGCGGGGGTGTCGCCCATCGCCAGCACGAGGTAGCGGCCGTAGCCGTCGATCGCGTCGGTGAACTCCCACATGGTGCGGCCGGAGGTGTTGACGAAGCGGAAGATGTCGATGGTCTCGAAGGCGCCGGCGCGGTAGTACGGCTCCTCGTAGGCGAACTCCTGCACCGCCGCCGCATCCGGCAGGTCGACGATGTGCAGACTGCCCGTCGACTCGGCATCATCGTCCTGCCCGGTCAACGTCGGTCCGCGCGCGATCAGGCGATCGTCGTACCGGTCCATGAACGCCCAGTGCTCTTCGCCGAGGCTCTCCTTGAGCCCGCCGGCCCCAACCCGATCCCGCCCGTAAACGAAATACTCCATACCCGCGGACCCTAGTCCTCGATGGGGTTGGCAACGGCGCCGCCGGTGGTCCAGGTGAGATCGGCGATGACGCGGTCGACGGTTTCTTCGACGGTGCTGGATTCCTTGATGATCTGCTCGTCCGGTACGCCGAGGAGGTCGCTGGGCTGATACCAGCCGCGCATCGTCTCGGCGTCGACGACCTTCGCCAGCGGGCGGGTCGAGTGTCGCCGGATCGTTTCGTCGAAGGGCAGCTCGAAGTAGTACACCCGAGTCGGCCCGGCGTGGTCCGCGATGAGTTCGTGGAGCATTTCGCCGTAGTGCTTGGTGTAGAAGATGCCTTCCAGTACGACGTGATAGCCGTGGTCGAGCGCATACCGCGTCGTCTGGTCGATCAGGCCGATATTGGGGGCTTCCGGGCGATCGTGTTCGCGGAGCAGGATCCGGCGCAGGTAGTCCTGCTCGATCCAGGCGACGCCGCGCCCGACGCGGCTCCGGATCGCCTGCGCGGTGGTCGACTTACCCGAACCGGAGTTCCCCCGCAGTACGGCGAGCTTCGTGCTGTTGTCTCCGACCGTCGGCATCCCGCGACCCTAGCGCCGGGACCGGATCAGGTACGAGCCAATTGCAGGACCCGCCTGGCCCGGCGGACGACGACGAGCGTGCTGATGATGTCGGCGACGAAGACGAACTGCAGGATCATGTGGACGGTGCAGTAGCGTGGACTGACGAGGCGATGCCGCACCATCAGGGCCAGACAGGTGACGCTGTAGATCGTGGTCGGCAGCAGCATCAGCCACGTGCCGATGAGAGCAGGAGCGAACCCGGCAACAGCGATGATGCCGAACAGCGCCAGGGCGTACGGTTCGCCGTCGAGAGCGTCCGATCCGGCCAGCGCGACCGGATAGAACGACACGACGAAGAGTATGAAAGCGCAGATCAGAAAGTTCTGGACGAAGAGCGGGATCATGCTGAGTTTGACCGCCCGGGCGGACCGGCGGAGCGCGTCCAGGTCATCGAGCAGAAACAATCTGACAGCCGCGCGGAATGTGATCAGTGGAATGATCGGGAAAGCCACCAGCAGAACGAACTCGAGCTGTGACGAGATTGTCAGCTCGCGAATGGCATCCGACATGAGGAGCCCGTTCCAATCGAGCAGATAGAAGCCGGCGACAAAGACGAGCCAGACCGTGGCAACAGCCGAACCAAGCGCTAGTACAGCAGTCAGAAGGTGTCGCTGCACCGTGCTCGGCGGGCGTGCGATGCCGAGTCGGTCTTTCGCAACCTCGACCACCAGAATCGTGCTGATCACGTCGGCCACGAACAAGAACTGCAGCAGCAGGTTGACGCCGAAGAAGACTGGTCCGACCTGATCGCTCTTGTGCAACAAGCGCAGACTGGCCACGCCGTACGCCGAACTCGGCAGCATCACCAGATACGTCAGTACGACGAACAGCAACGCCAACGCGAAACCGGCGAACCCGAGCCGCTCCGAATCGTGGTAAATCGCGCCGATCACGATTTCGGTCAAGGCAAAGAAGTTCAGAAGGAAGAACGGAACGGCGCAGAGCTTCACCGTATTGGCCGACTCCTGCAGCGCGGCGAGATCACCTCGCCGCCTCAGCCTGCCCGCATCCGCGGCAGCGGTCAAGGCGATCGGCAGATAGATCACCAGCCAGGCGCCGAGTACGGCGTACAGGGCGGCACCGACGTCGACCTTGACCGGCCACTCGAAGAAGAGGCCAGGCGCGACGAACGCCATCAGGATCGCGCCCACCACGAAGATCGCTCCGAGCGCCTTGGCCGGCACCGTAGAACTAGGCATCCCTGCTCGACTCCTCCTGCTCGGATGCCAGCATCCTCACGGCTGGACGGGTCAACAATGCGCCATTTCGAGAAAGCTCGAAATCAGCATGGCTGCGCCGGGCAATGACTCAGGTCGCCTCGATGGCATCAAGATCCCGTACTGCGTATCTGTGGTGCTCCCACTCCTCCTCGAGGATCACGTGGACGCACTGCAGCGTGGACTCCGGGTATTGCGGTGCCCAGGGGTTCTTCCGCGGTTCGGCGAGCTCCTCGGGCGTGACCGTGGCGAGGAAGCCCCGGACCAGCGCGACGCGACTCGCCCGAGCCTCCAGCACTTCGGCGTACGACGGTTTGGTCGTCGCGAAGATCGACGTGTCGAGGTCGTCCTCATCACCGCTGCGCAGGCCGAGCGGGTGGAACGGCTGCTCGAGTTCGAGCACCGACCGGCCGAGCCAGGCGTCCGTGGCGAGCACCAGATGCCGCAGCGTCTCCGCGAACGACCACTCGCCGGCCACCTGTACGTCGACCGTCCCCTCAGGCATCCCCGCCGCGCGGTCGATCGTCGCCGCCCACGTCTTCTGAAGCACATCCCACGCCGCCCGCAAACCTTCCGGATCCGCGGCGCGCTGCTCGGACCGACCGGGAAACCGCCGATTGAGCTCAGCCTCGACAAACGGCCGTACGTCGATGCCGTTCACACGCAGAGTGGTGTCTCCTTCGAAGAGCCACGGCGCGTCGATCTCCAGCCCCTCCACCTGAACGCCACGCATGACGACCCCGGACAGATCAGCCCCAACGAACCGCGCCCTGCGCAGATTCGTATCCGTGAACTCCGCCCCCTGCAGATCATCCGACCGATCAAAAGTAGCCATGACCTTCTCCTCGTCGCGCCAGCAGCCGATCAGCCGCTCTCGTTCGCGAAGACAGTCTGACCGATGATCCAGCCGGAGCGCAGCTAGTCGACATTACGCTATCAGAGCGACCCGGTTCCTGCTGCTGACGGCGCTGGGACGGGTGTAGGTAGGTCCCGCGCCGCCGGCCTTCTGCCGGGCGGCCGTATCCGTGTTGCCTGGCCCCTGCCATCACTCAGGAGCCGTCATATGTCTGCACGTGCCATCGTCTATCTGATCGTTGGGCTTCCCGGTGCGGGGAAGACCACACGGGCAAAGGAACTGGAGATCAGGGAGTCAGCCCTGCGGTTGACGCCCGACGAGTGGCAGATTGCGTTGTTCGACGGTGAGAACCCCGCGGACAAACGGGATCTCGTTGAAGGCATGCTGATTCAAGTCGGCATGCGGGCCGCGGAGCTCGGCACCAATGTCGTCTTCGATTTCGGCTTCTGGGGAAGGGACGAACGGTCAGCCCTCCGCTGGATCGCCGCGACCCTCGGCGTACGGAGCAAAGTCGTTTACCTCCCGATCGACCATGAGGAACAACGCAAACGCATCACCAACCGCTTCGCGACCACCCCCGACCAAACCTTCTACATCACCGACGGCGAACTAGAAGAATGGCGAACCCAGTTCGAGGTCCCAGACAACGAAGAACTCCACGGCGGCCCAATCCCACCAGCCCAGACAACCTGGTCAGCCTGGGCCTCCACCCGCTGGCCTTCCTACGCTTCGTAGCCGAGCCTCACACTTGCACTCGATACCTAGGTACGGGTTTACCGTCGAGGTATGACGACAGCTGGCGAGAACTGGGCTCCGGAGGTCTGCACGTTGCCTACGGCTGAGGTGCCGCTCAGGATCGCCGAGTTCGATGACCTGTTCGCAAGCGGGTTGCGCGGACTGGAGCGCCAGGCGCCAACAGAGCTGAGGCTGACGCTGGATGCGGCGTTCGAAGCGTGGGCGCGCGACCTGACTGCGCGGGAGACCGACTGCTGTTCCTTCTTCGGATTCACCTTCACACCTGGCCTTGACGGAGAGGTGCATCTCCAAGTGACCGTCCCGGCAGCCCACACCGACGTACTAGACGCCCTGACCGCGGGACTACAACATGAGTGAACCCGGCCTCCGTACCGGCCAACTCGCCGAGGCTGCCGGAGTCAACCAACAAACACTCCGGTACTACGAACGCCGCGGCCTCCTCGCCGAACCCGACCGCAGTCCCGGCGGTCACCGGCTCTACCCGCCGGAGACCATCACCGTGCTCCGGGTGATCAAGGCCGCGCAACGACTCGGCTTCACCCTGGAGGAGATCTCCGACCTGCTCGGAAGCCGGCCGGATGCCTGACACCAGCCTCCAGGTCCGCGCCCGGGAGAAACTCGTTGCCGTCGAGGCGAAGATCGACGACCTGCACGTGATTGCCGCGAGCCTGCGTGCGGCACTCGATGCGGGTTGTCGTGATCTGATCGACTGCGCCCACAACCCGACCTGCCCGCTGCCGTTCGTCGCCTCTGAAGCTGGCTGACTACCCTTCACACCCATGGCGTTCGCAAAGTCCATCGGGCTGTTCGTGCTGGCGGCGGTCGCCGAGATCGGCGGTGCCTGGCTGGTCTGGCAGGGCTGGCGTGAGCATCGCGGCGTCCTCTGGATCGCCGGCGGGATCGTTGCCCTCGGCGCCTACGGCTTCGTCGCCACCTTCCAGCCCGACCCGAACTTCGGCCGCATCCTCGCCGCGTACGGCGGAATCTTCGTCGCCGGCTCCCTCGCCTGGGGCATGATCGTCGACGGCTTCCGCCCCGACCGCTGGGACCTCCTCGGCGCCTCGATCTGCCTCGTCGGAGTAGCGATCATCATGTACGCACCCAGGAACAGTTGATGGGTTACGCGGCCTGTAGTTCGGCGACGAGTTTCTCGATCCGGACTCGGATGTCGTCGCGGACCTGGCGGACGATCTCGATCGGCTGGCCGGCGGGATCGGTGAGTTTCCAGTCCTCGTAGCGTTTGCCGGGGAAGATCGGGCAGGCGTCGCCACAGCCCATGGTGATGACGACGTCACTTCCGCGGACCGCTTCGGTTTCCAGCAGTTGAGGCACCGCGCCGGTGATGTCGATACCGACCTCGCGCATCGCCTCGACAGCGGCCGGGTTGATCTGGTTGCCGGGCTGGGATCCCGCCGACCGAACCTCCACGGTGTCCCCGGCCAGGTGCCGGAGCCATCCAGCGGCCATCTGGGACCGGCCGGCGTTGTGGACGCAGACGAACAGGACAACTGGCTTGCTCACGTGATCGCTCCAGTGGTTGTGGTGGCCGAGGTGTCGGCCGTCTGTCCGGCGTCGGGGTACAGAACAGCCAACAGGCCGACGCCGACCACGCCACCGAAGAGCTGCGCGACGATGAATCCCGGTAGGGATCCAGGGGCAATTCCGGCGAAGGTGTCGCTGAACGCTCGCCCGATGCTCACGGCCGGGTTGGCGAACGAGGTCGACGAGGTGAACCAGTACGCCGCCCCGATGTAGGCGCCGACGGCGGCGGGCGCGAAGGCCGCTCGCCCTGACCAACCGAGAGCGAAGATCAGCACAACGAGCCCAGCGGTCGCGACGATCTCCCCAAGCCACAGACGGCCGGTACTGCGGTCCTTGGTCGACCAGGACACGGCCGCCTCGGCGTACATAAGGTTTGCCAGCACAGCCCCGGCGACAGCACCGCCCACCTGGGCAGGGAGGTAGGCGGCCAGCTCGCGGGAGGTCAAACCGGCACCGCTGCGGCGCCCGAGCCACCAGTCGACCGCCGAGACGACGGGATTGAAGTGCGCTCCGGACACCGGTCCCAACATCAGAATCAGCACTGCGAGGCCCAGCGCCGTCGCGAACGAGTTCTCCAGCAACTGCAACCCGACGTCGCCGGGAGACAGCGCGGATGCCGCGATACCGGAGCCGACCACCACTGTCACCAGCAACCCGGTGCCAACCGCCTCAGCGACCACCCGCCGCCACAGCGGAGGAGCGCTACTCATTGATGATCCCCGCGGGGCGACAGGACGGGTGCCAGTCGATCGATCCGGTCGGCGAGCTCGGTATAGGCCGCCTCGAAGGCGGCATCGGTGTCGACGGCTGCGGGATCGGCCACCGACCAATGCAGGCGCGGCCGGGAGTCGGCGGGGAGATGTTCGTAGGCGATGTCGCACACCGCGATGACCAGGTCGTCGGACTCGACCACGTCACTCACGTGAGCTGTGCGCCAGGCGTCAGGATTCAGTCCGTGCTTGCGGGCGGTCCGCACGGCTCGCGGATGCGGCTTGGCTGCCGGTTGGGTGCCGGCCGACAGAGCGGGTACGTGGCTGCGGCGCGACCAGATCGAGGCGGCGAGCTGCGAGCGGGCCGAGTTCTGCGTACACACGAACACCACCCGCGGAACCGCGGTCCACATCGGCGTCACCACCGACTCCAGCGCCTCGGAGACCAGCCGACGTAGGTACGGCGGCGGTCTCCCTCGGATCGGGTGCGGGTGACCAGGCCGGCCTCCTCCAGCACGTTCAGGTGATGGGCGATGAGGTTCGTCGGCAGATCCAGTACGGCGCTCAGCTCGCCGGGGGCTGCGTCGCCGGCAACCAGGGTGTCGACGATTGCCAGACGTGCCGGGTCGCCGAGCGCGGCATGGATCCGGGCTCGCTCACGCAAGGATGATCGCTCAATGTTCATTGACTCAATAATCACTGATCTATTTGACGAAAGTCAATCCGGCCGCGGACTCCGGCGCCCGGTCAGAGCCGAGTCAGGCGTGCGCCGGCGTGGCGAGCAGGGCGGAGATCCACTGCAGCCGTTCGCGCATGGGCCAGTAGTAGACCCAGGTCCCGCGCCGCTCGCAATCGACCAGGCCGGCCTCGCGCAGGACGCGCAGATGATGCGAGATGGTCGGGCCGCTCACGTCGAACTGCCCGGTCAGATCGCAGACGCAGGTCTCACCGCTCGGCGGACGCGATGATCGACATCAGCCGGAGCCGGACCGGATCGGCGAGCGCCTTGAACACCGTCGCACCCTCCGCCGCCCCGGCGGGATCAAGGGCCGCCTCGGCGATCGGCGTACAGCAACCGGCCTGAACGACGATCTTCTGTTTCGACATGCGTCTATCTTGACTCTTATCGAATCACGAGGCAAGGTGGGCATCGCTGATTAGATGAACTTCGAGATAGCAGGGAACAGGAGATCGATCGTGAGCGAGCAGAGCACCGCGGCACCGACGGGACCGGTAGTGGTCATCGGGGCGGGACCGGTCGGCCTGGCCGCCGCCGCCCACCTGGCCGAGCGTGGCGTGGACTTCCTGGTGCTGGAATCCGGCCCCGGCGTCGCGGCGGCGATCGGGGAATGGCGGCACGTGAAGCTGTTCAGTCCGTGGCGCTACGACATCGACAGCGCTGCCCGGCGCCTGCTCGAACAGGCCGACTGGGTGGAACCGGAGCTCGGCAAGCTGCCGACCGGCGGTGACCTGATCGATTCCTACCTCGAACCTCTGACGAAGACCCCCGAGCTGAACGACCGCATCCGCTACAACGCGCCGGTCGTCGCGGTGACCCGGGCCGGATTCGACCGCCTCCGTACTGCGGGCCGCGAGCTGGCGCCGTTCCTGATCCGGCTGGCCGACGGCACCGAGATCCTCGCCTCGGCCGTGATCGACGCAGCAGGGACCTGGCGTCGCCCGAACGTCCTCGGGGGTTCCGGCATCCCGGCACGCGGCGAGACAGAGGTTGCCGATGGCATCGCCCACGCGCTGCCCGACGTACTCGGTCGCGACCGCCACCGGTACGCAGGGCGCCGTACTGCGGTGGTCGGTGCCGGCCACTCCGCCTCGACGACACTCCTCGACCTTGGCGAGCTCGCCGAGCAGGTCCCCGGCACCGAGATCGTCTGGGTGGTTCGCGGCTCCGACCAGGCGCGAACCTACGGCGGTGGCGAGGCCGACGAACTCCCTGCACGCGGCGCACTGGGCAGCCGCTTGAAGAAGCTCGTCCAGTCCGGACGGGTCGAGCTCGTGAGCAGCTTCCGCATCGAAGCGGCATCCCGTACTGCGGATGGCCGGGTCGAACTCGCCGCCGGCGACCAGCGCGTCGTCGCCGACACGGTGGTCAACTCGACCGGATTCCGTCCCGATCACGACATGGTCGGCGAACTGCGCCTCGACCTGGACTCGATCATGGGATCCACCCGAGCCCTCGCCCCGCTGATCGACCCGAACCAGCACTCCTGCGGCACTGTCCCGCCGCACGGAGTCGACGAGCTGGCCCACCCCGAACCTGGCTACTACGCAATCGGCGCGAAGTCCTACGGCCGGGCGCCGACCTTCCTGCTCGCCACCGGATACGAGCAAGCCCGTTCGGTCGTTGCCGCGCTCGCCGGTGACTGGGAAGCCGCGCGCGACGTACAACTCGACCTGCCCGAGACCGGCGTCTGCTCCTCGAACCTCGCCTACGGCGACACCAGCGGAGAAGCAGCCGGCGGATGCTGCGGCCCCGCCCCGGTCTCCGCACCAGCCAGCCGCGGCCTGGCCACCGGCATCACCGGCGGCCTCCTGACCGTCATCGACGACGCCCCGACAACCCAGTCGACCTGCTGCAACTGATGAACCGCACTGCGGCGATCGCCACCGACTCCGGTCCCGGTGATCGCCGCAGTCCTCAACGCCGCGATGTCGTCGCCGCCCTCGCGATCACCACCACCATCGGCTACGGCGTCCTGTACTACGCGTTCAGCGCTCTCCTCGCGCCGATGAGCCAAGACCTGCACATCTCCACCACCACAGCTACCGGCGCTCTCACCACCGCAGTACTCGTCAGCGCAGCCATGGCAATCCCCGTCGGCCGCTGGCTCGACACCCGCGGCGGCCACGGCGTGATGACCACCGGATCCGTCCTGGCCACGGTCGCAGTACTCGCCTGGTCGCAAGTACAAACAGCAACCCACCTGTACGCCGTATTCGTGCTGATCGGCGTCTCCTCGGCGATGGTGCTCTACCAGCCCGCCTTCGCCGTCATCGTTGCCGTCACCGCTCCTGCGCAACGCACCAACGCCCTGCTCGGCATCACCCTCGTGGCGGGCTTCGCCAGCTCGATCTTCATCCCGCTCACCGGCCAGCTCATCAACGCCTACGGATGGCGCACCGCGCTGATGATCCTGGCGGCCATCGTCGCCCTGATCACCGTTCCCCTGCACGCGGTCGGTCTCCGTCACACCCGCCCCGAAGTGCCCACGACCAGCCACCACACCCGAAGATCACCAGCCCGCGTACTACGTGACGCCGGCTTCTGGCTGATCGCCTGCGCCTTCATCCTGCACAGCGCCGCCCTCGCCGTCATCGCGGTTCACCTGGTCACCTACCTCACCCAGCTCGGCCACCCACCAACCGTCGCCGCCGCCCTGACCGGACTACTCGGCCTGCTGTCGGTCACCGGTCGCATCGTCACGACCATCGCCCAACGCTGGCTATCGATCACTCTCGTTGCCTCAAGCATCATCACGCTACAAGGCATCGCCATCGCCCTACTGCCCTTCATAGGCAGGACAATCTTCGGCGCGGCGATCAGCCTGGTCCTCTTCGGCCTCGGCTTCGGAGTCGCCTCGATCGCCACCCCAGCCATCCTCCTGGACCGCTACGGCGACCAGAACTACGCCACCATCGCCGGCATCCTCAGGCACCCCCACCACCATCAGCCGCGCAACAGCCCCCCTCGCCGCAGCCGCCCTAGCAACAACCCTCGGCTACCGCCCCCTGATCCTCACGGCCGCAACAGCCTGCCTCCTCGCCGGCCTAGCCCTCGCCCTCACCCGGAAAACACAAAAGCCCAAGTCATCCACCTGAACGACTTGGGCTGGTACCGCTCGCAGATCGATCGTCTTATGTAACCTTGCGGGTACGTACCCGTGTGGTTACATTAGAACCATGGATGTGGTGCTGCACGCATTGGCGGACGAGAGCCGGCGAACGGTTCTGGAGATCCTGCGCGATCATCCGGCGAGCGCGGGGGAGTTGGCCGAGGCGCTCCCGATCGCCCGTCCGGGCGTGTCCCGGCACCTGCGGGTGCTGCGGGAGGCCGGACTGATCGACGTACGCCAGGAGGCCCAGCGCCGGATCTACAGCCTCCGTCCGGAGGCGCTCATCGAGGTGGACGAGTGGCTCGCGGGGTACCGCGTGCTCTGGCAGAGCCGGCTCGACGCCCTGCAGACAGAGATCGCTCGAGGGAAGAAGGCGCGAAAGTGAACATCATCGGGACGATGCGGGCGCTCGACGAGACCCGCGGCGCCGTCCGTGTCGAGGACGTCTACGACACGGACATCGACGACCTGTGGGAGGCCTGTACGACGCCGGAGCGGCTCGCGCGCTGGATCGCTGAAGTCTCCGGCGACCTGCGCGTGGGCGGCTCGATCCATGCCGTCTTCACCAGCACCTGGACCGGTCCGGGACGGATCGAGGTGTGCGACCGACCGCATCACCTGCTCCTCACGATGGAGCCGGGCACGGACGATGAGTCTCAGATGGAGGCCTGGCTGACGGAGGAGGGATCGCAGACCAGGCTGGTGGTCGAAGAGCGTGGACTGCCGGTGGACAAGATGTACTTCCACGGGGCCGGGTGGCAGGCGCATCTGGAGGATCTGGGGCGGTCGCTCGCAACGGGCACCCGAGCCCACCCCGAGCGCTGGACGGAACAGACTCCGGCACCTGCGTGGCGCCGGCGCTGGGACGAGTTGTCCCCTGCCTACGAAGCGATGGAGATCGACTGATGTCCGACGAGATCAGACTCAGCTCGACCACGGTGAACGCACCCGACGCGCTCGCCCTTGCGACCTTCTACGCCGAGCTCACCGGCGGCGTCACCAAGGGAACCGAGCACTGGGCGACCGTCTCCGGGCCGAACGGCTTCATCGCCTTCCAGCAGGTCGACGATTTCCGCCCGCCGGTGTGGCCCGGCGCCGACGTACCCATGCAGATGCACCTCGACTTCTTCGTCGACGACCTGGAGACAACCGGGGCCCGCGCAGTCGCTGCCGGCGCGACCCTGCTCGACTTCCAGCCGAACTCCGACCACTGCTTCGTGTACGCCGACCCGGCCGGCCATCCCTTCTGCCTGTCCACCTGGGACGGCCCACACCTGGACTGAGCGGATGTCCTTCCTAGCCGAGGAAGCTGGTCAGCTCGCTGATCACTGCCTGCGGATTCTCCTCGGCCAGGAAGTGGCCGGTGCCCGGGATCTTGTGAACCCGTACGTCGGTGCCTTGACCGGCCCAGGCGGCCTGGTTGGACTCGAAGCTGTACTCCGAGGTCAGCCCGAGGAACGGCGCCGTGATCTTGCCGTAGCCGGCGAAGTCGACGACATCCTGGTGGAACGCCTGGTACCACGCGTTGCCGGCGCGGATCGCGTCCGGACCGGCGTACGCGTGGGCGTAGACGCGGCGGGACAGTTCGTCGATGGCGGACGGGTCGGGCGGGAAGGCGTCCATGAAGTAGTCGACGATGTACCGCGACCGGCCGGCGATCAGCTTCTCGGGCAGGCTCTGGACCTGGTTGAAGGCGAACCACCACAGACTGAAGCCCTGCCCGGGGCGGACCAGCAGCGGTAGGTCGTACAGGGACGGATCGGGGTGGCCGACGTCCATCAGGACGAGCTTGCGAGTCGCGGCGCGGTGGTTGACCGCGAAGCTGTGCGCGACCATCGCGCCGATGTCATGGCCGGCGATGTTGACCGAGTCGTAACCGAGGTGCCGAACCAGCGTGTGGACGTCGGCGGCCATCGTCTTCTTGTCGTAGCCGCCCGCCGGCTTCGCCGATCCACCCATTCCGCGCAGGTCGACGGCGATCACCGTGTAGCGCTTCGCCAGCGCAGGCAGGATCTTGTGGAACGACCACCAGGTCTGCGGCCAGCCGGGCAGAAGCACCAGCGGCTCACCGCGACCACCGATGACGTAGTGCTGACCCTTCGCATACTTGCTGCGCAATCCCAGCGTGCGCGCCAACGCCGCATCTGACGGTACGCCGCCTGCCGTGGCCTCCGCGGTTGTTGCCGACCCCGTGACACCAGCAGCCACCGCCGCTCCGGCACCAAGCGCGAGCAACCGCCTCCGGTTCATATCCATCTCGCCCACCCCTCACCAGGCGCCACCGCGGACCGATGCCACCGTCCAGGCACACTAAATGTGCCACGGGTCACCACGCCGCCGCCGGATCAGTACCGCCAGGGTCATGCAGGTGGGACAGGGACCTGCCAGACAGTGATCGGGGGGCCGGTGGTGATCTCGTTGGTGATGGCGAGTTCAGGCAGCGCAGGGAAGCCCAGATCCAGCGCGCAGGCGCAGTTGGGGCTGGAGCGCCGGTTGCTGCGCCAGAGCACCTTCCCGTTCGGAGCCTGGACGAGAAGTTCGCCGAGCGTGGTGAGCGCTGCACGCGAGCCGGGCACGCTCGTCCGGGTCTGCCAGACAACCTTCGACCCGTGGCGCAGTACCAGGTTGCCGTTGGTCTGCATGGCCAGCACGCGCCAAGGACGTGTGCCGGAAAAGGTGTACCCCACGCGAATACAGTGGTTGCTGGCCAGCACGGTGTTGGACCTCATCCAGCACTGTCCGGAGGCGGACTGCCAGAGGATCTTCCAGTTGGCCGTGTACAGGACGAGGTCGCCGGTGCGGGTGAGCATGAAGTATTTGCCGCCCCGCCCGGCGGTGTTGGTGTGCCACACCACGCCAGTACCGGGAATGACTATCTGGAGGTCTCCGGCGTTGGTCAAGCCCAGGTACGACGAAGATGTCGCCGGATTCGGAACGTTCACTTCCCAGCAGGAGCGGCTGGTGACGATCTGGCGCGGGTCCGTTCAAGGTCCCCTGCTGGGACACAGAGAACGAGCTCGGCCCGACCGCGAACTCGTAGGCCCCGTTCGCCACCCAGGAATTCACGGCCCGCTTCTGGCCGGCGCTCATCACCAGCACCGACGTGGTCGCTGCCGAGGCAGGCGCGGATTGGACAACCCCGCCGCACAGCGCGACAACGCCGGCCAGCAACAACGCCCCAAGTCGTGTACGTCCCATGAACGTTCCTCCCCATTCTCAGGCGGAACGTAGCAGCTCCAGACGGTCAGTGGCGGACACGAGGCTGCCTTAGCTTCGGCCCAGGCGCAGACCGCGCTCGTGGAACCCAACGGCAACTCTTGCAACGCCCCGGCAACACAAAAGCCCAGGTCATCCACCTGAATGACTTGGGCTTGTGCTGGCGCGCTCGGAGGGATTCGAACCCCCAACCTTCTGATCCGTAGTCAGATGCTCTATCCGTTGAGCTACGAGCGCCGGACAACGTCGAAAACGATACATGGTGCGACGGATTTGGTGGTAATCGGGGGCTGGGAGGCGGGGTGGGCGGCGCGTCCTGGGTGAGGTGGGGGGTGGGCGGGGTGACGGGCCATAGCATCCGGGCATGGGTATTGAGGATTTGCTGGGTGGGCGGGATCTGGGGGATGTGAAGAAGGCGGTCGGGTTCGTGATGGAGAACTCGGACGACTTCGAGAAGGTGCTCAAGCTGGTTCGGGGGTTGCCGGACAACGCGCTGGGGTTCATCGGGCAGTTGCCGGAGTTGCTGAAGACCATCGGCTCCGGGCTGGCTGAGGCGGGTGAGCAGGCGGCCAAGGCGGCCAGTGCGCTGGTTGGGGACGACGGCGAGGGTGGTGCGCGGCGGGCGTTGAGTGGGAGTGCCGACACCATGAACTCGGCCAAGGACAAGCTGAAGGACGCCGCGGGGATGCTGGCTGGGCTTGCGGGCGAGTTGGACAAGATTCCCGGGATCGGCGACGCGGCGGCGAAGCGGCTGAACGACGGGAGCGGGCAGATCGGTGGGGTCGCCACCGAGATCGAGAGCCTGGCGGGCAACCTCAACGACCTGTCCGGGATTCTGTCCAATGTTGGCGAAGCGCTCGCCGGACTCGGCACGAAGCTCACCGAATCAGGCGGCTCGGTCAAAACCCTGATGGGCTGACCCGCACCTGTACGCCGGCCTCAGCCACGGCGGGTCGGCGTACCGGCCTCTAAGGCCAAGGGGTCGTGTGTTGTTTGGCTCGGAGTTCGTTCAAGAGCTCCGGGGTGATTGGCGTGCCGGCGGCGGCTTCGGCGGCTATCTCGCGGAAGTACGTTTCGTAGCCGGCGGGGGTGAAGATCGTGGTGAGGGTGGCCGGCGACGTGGTGGCGTTGCGGTAGCCGTGCGGGCGGCCGCGGGGGACCGAGACCGAGCCGCCGGGGCCCATCACCAGTTCGCCGTCGGCGGTGTCGAAGGTGACTTCGCCGGTGGTGACCAGGAAGTACTCCTCGTGCGCGTGGTGGATGTGCGACGCCGCGCCGAGAGCTCCAGGCGCGAGGACCGAATCCACGACCGAGAGCGCGCCGGCTGTCTGCTCGCCGGAGATGCGGACGGTGAAGACGCCGAACGGCAGGTCCAGTACTTCGCCGGTCGGGCCGAGGACGATCTCGGGGAAGGTGGTCACCCGGGCAGGATAGGCAGGAACCAGATCATCGGGATCCTCGTCTAACGCGTCATGTCGAGTGGGCTGGGAGGACCTCTTCGTGGCTAGGGTCTCGGGCATGGCGAGTCGATTGGTACGGCGTACTGCGATCGCGTCCGGGATCGCGGTGGTCGCGGGACTCGGGCTCGGGTTCGCGGCGGGGAAGCCGGTCACCCCCGACGACATCGCGCCCGCGCGGCAGCTGCCCGCCGATCTGTGTGCCCGCCTCGGCGACGTCTCGAGCTTGTTGCCGAAGGCATCCAACGGCGCCGCGCCGAAGCTGGTGAAGACCGGCAGCCTGGCGATCCGCTGCTCGGTCAAGGCGGACGGGGCGGCCCAGACGACCTACAGCTCGGCGACCCTGGACATCACGTTCACGCCGTACCCGGGCAAGGACGGCGGCGCCGGGAACCCTCCGCTCAGGCCGGACCAGACCGCGCGCCAGGCCTTCGAGCGGCGCGCGTTGAAGCCGTCGCCGGACCGCTCCACGGTGAAGCTGCAGACCAGGGCCGCCGCCGGCGGGCAGAGCTGGACCGTGACGCTGCTGGAGTTGCATGCCGACGTGATCGTGCAGGTCGACTACACCGCCCAGCCGATCGAACAACACGCCGCTGAATCCGCCGCCCTGGTGATCGCGGACCGGGCGATCTGGGAGTCGCAGTGAACAACCAGCCGCAGATCCAGGGGTACCAGTTCGACCAGCTGTTGCTGGAGCATCCACTCGCCGAGATCTGGCACGGCCGTTCCTTCACCGACATGGAGGTCGTCGGTCTCTTCCTCAGTACTGCGGGCGCTGCCGATCCGCAGGTTCGCGAGCGACTCGGGGAATCGAGCCGTGGCGCCGCGCTGACTCCTGGAGACCAGGAGACTCCGCTCTGGGCGGCCAACTTCAACAGCGACCGCCCGTACGCGATCACTCAGCTTATCCCGGGACAGTCCGGAGCAGAGCGCCTGCTGGACCCGCTGGACGGCCTGCTGGGCAACGATGAGCAGTCCCTGGCAGCAGTGCGCAGCCGACTCACGCAGTACGGCGCAGTGCCAATGCCGGTCGACACTGCAGAGCCAGAGAAAGCACCGGCGGGCAAGGTCGAGCTGGCTCGCGAGTACAGGAAGAAGCTCGGCACCTGGGTCTACGCAGTCGTAGTACTCGTAGTCCTGATCGTCTTCACCGTGGCGTACTCCGTCGGCGCGGCAGTCGGCAGTGCAGTCAAGAAGGACCCCTCCAGTGAACCGGTAGCGGCACCAGTGAAGCCTGCTGCGCTCCCCACCCAGGTGCTCCTGCCAGGCGTCACCAAGGTCACCGCAGCTCCTCACCGGCAGTCCGACGGAACACCGGGCTTGGTAGGCGAGACCTATCCACAAGGCATCGATCTCCAGATGGTCAGCGGTATCGACCTGCCGTTCTCGTTCGGCTGGCCGCGGCCGCCGGAGACGCGGAAGATCAGCGACTCGAGTACGACGCTCTACCGCCTGGTCCAGACCGAGCCGTCGCTCGACAAGTCCAACTCGGGCTCGGACCTGGTCGCGCGGATCGCGGTTCGCCAGTGCCGCAGCCTCGCCGACTGCCTGGCGAACCGTGCTGCCTTCGACCAGGACTGGACGAAGTCGTTCAGGGCCCAGACGCCGCGGACCGCGAAGGACGCGCACACCTGGTTCACGGTCTCCAACACCGCGCCGTACACGCTCACGATGACCACGGCCTACAGCAACGCCGGCCGCTGGTGGCTGGTCGGCGCTTCAGTGACGTCGACCCCGGAAGAGGTCCAGTCCGCCCAGCAGGTCTTCAACGACATCTGGCACCAAACCAACTAACCCGTACGCCGGTACGCGATCCGCCCCGAACCCGCCGAGCCCGTACGCCGGTCCGCCTTACTCCGGAGACTCCAGGCGTTTGCGTTCCTTGCGTTCTGCTTTCAGGCGTTTGCGCTCAGCCTTCGTCACCTTGCGTTCGATGCTCACGCCACCCCAGAAGGCGAACCCGGTGACCACCACCCGCGGCGCGCCCGGCACCCCGATCCCCGACTTGCTGTGGTCGAAGCCGCCCATGATCCCGACGCCCTGAACCTCCAGTTCGACGTCCGGCGGCACCACGACGGTCACCCCGCCCATCACCGCGAACGCCCGGATGGTGGTGACCGGCGCCTCGAACCGCGCCTCGCGCAGATCGATCCGGCCGCCACCCATGATCGCGACGGTGAAGAACTCGCGCGCGATCGTCCAGACCCCCTTGCGGTCGAACGCCCCGAGGATCGCGACCCCGTTCCGCGAGGTCGGCGTACCGCCGATCCGATCCGACTGCGCCCCGACCGGCAGCACTGCACTCGGCGCTCCCGGCACCGGCAGGTCGTGGACGATCCGCTCCAGCTCGCCGTGCGTCCGGGCGGCATGCGTCTCGTCCATCCGCGACTCGAACTCGGTCAGCTGCAGCCGGCCCTCGACGAGCGCGTCCCGCAGTACGTCGGCCACGGCCTCGCGATCGGCGTCGGAGGCCCGGAGCTCGGGTCGCGGTTGCTCGGCGGGCAACCCAGAGTCGGAAACCATGCCTCAAGCCTAAAGGCCACCAGGTCGCCGTAGGGTTCGAAGCAGAGGGAACATCGGCAGGCCAGGCCGGGTTGAACGCGAAGTCAGCGACTACGAGGGAGCACAAGTGAGTATTCGCATCGGGTACAAGGCGTCGGCGGAGCAGTTCGGGCCGCGGGATCTCGTCGAGTACGCGGTCCGGGCCGAGGAACTCGGGCTCGACAGCGTGACGGTGTCGGACCACTTCCTGCCGTGGCGGCACGAAGGCGGCCATGCGCCGTTCGCGCTGGCATGGATGGCAGCGGTCGGCGAGCGGACCGAGCGGGTGCTGATCGGTACGTCGGTGCTGACGCCCACGTTCCGCTACAACCCGGCCGTGATCGCGCAGGCGTTCGCGACGATGGGCCTGCTCTACCCGGGCCGGATCATGCTCGGCGTCGGCAGCGGCGAAGCGCTGAACGAGATCGCCGTCTCCGGCCGCGAGTGGCCCGAGTTCAAGGAGCGGTTCGCCCGGCTGCGCGAGGCGGTCGACCTGATCCGCGACCTGTGGACGAAGGAAGGCGTGAGCTCCGAGGGGCCGTACTACAAGACGGTCGATGCCTCGATCTACGACCGCCCGGAGACCCCGGTCCAGGTGTACGTCGCCGCCGGTGGGCCGCTGGTCGCGAAGTACGCCGGACGCGTCGGCGACGGGTTCATCGCCACGTCGGGCAAGGGCATGGACCTCTACACCGAGAAGCTGATGCCGGCCGTCAAGGAAGGCGCGGAGAAGGCGGGCCGGGCCTTCGAGGACGTCGACCGGATGCTCGAGGTCAAGCTCTCCTACGACCGTGATCCCGCGCTCGCGCTGGAGAACACCCGGTTCTGGGCGCCGTTGTCGCTGACGCCCGAGCAGAAGCACAGCGTGGACAGTGCGACGGAGATGGAGCGCCTCGCCGATGAGCTCCCGATCGAGCAGGTGGCCAAGCGCTGGATCGTCGCCTCGGACCCCGAAGAGGTGATCGCCCAGCTCCAGCCGTACCTCGACGCCGGATTCAACCACCTCGTCGTCCACGGCCCGGGTCACGACCAGGAGCGGTTCCTCACCCAGTTCACCTCCGACGTCGTGCCCCTGCTCCGCAAGCTTGGATAAATATTCAAGGTCTTGCAAAAATGCAGTCGGCGTTCCTAAGATCGGGGAGTGACGACTGCTGCTCGGATGGATGAGCTGATGTACCGCGCCTGGCCGGTCGCGGATGTGGTGGACTTCGACGGCTGGGTGGCCCGGCGAGCGGCCGGTGTCACCCAGCGAGCCAACTCGGTGCTCCCCGTCGGAGCGCCGGAAAACCTGCTGAACACCTTGGAAAAGGTCGAAACCCACTACCTGAGCCAGGGCCTCGCGCCCCGGTTCCAGGTGGGTCCGGCGTCGCGCCCGGAAGGTCTGGACGAGCTACTGGCGGCTCGCGGCTACCAGATCAATTCGCCGACCCTGGTACAGACCGCGGAGATCGCCAAGGTCCTCGAGTTGATCCCCGACGACGGCCGGCGAGTGAATATTTCCTCGGCGCCCGACGATGCCTGGATGGATCTGTGGTGGCGCGAGGACGGCCGCGGCGGCGCCGAGGCGCAGGAGATCGCCCGCGGCATCCTCACCGACGGACGCGCCCGCTACGCCTCGATCCACGAGCAGGGCACGATCACCGCCGTCGCGCGGCTCGCCCTCGTCGACGACTGGGCCGGCCTGTACTGCGTGGTGGTGGATCCCGCGTTCCGCCGGCAGGGCCGTGCGCTCGCCCTGATGCGCGCTCTGTTGCTAGAGGCAACCACACTCGGTATCGACCGGGCCTGGCTCCAGGTTGTCGCGGGCAACGAACCCGCGCGGGCGCTGTACGCCCGGCTCGGATTCGAAACCGTCTCGCAGTACCACTACCGGATCCGTCCCTGACCGCCCGCCGCTCACCTCAGCCGAGGCGGCGGCGGGCCGCAGTACGGGATCAGAAGAGTCGTTCGGCTTTGACTGCGGCGGGCTCTTCCAGGTCGAGCAGGAACTGCTTGCGCTTGAGACCGCCGGCGTACCCGGTGAGCTTGCCGTCCTTGCCCACCACCCGGTGGCACGGGACGACGATCGACAGCGGGTTGTGCCCGACCGCCTGCCCGACCCGCTGGGCCAGCGCCTTGTCGCCGAGTCGCTCCGCGAGTTCCCCGTACGTCGTGGTCTCGCCGAACGGGATCTCGTCGAGCATCGCCCAGACCCGCCGCTGGAACTCGTCGCCGTCGAGCGCGAGCGGCAGATCGAACGCCACCCGCTCCCCGGCCAGGTAGGACACCAGCTGACGTGCGACCTCGGCGAGCAGCAGATCGTCCGCCAGCTCGACCTTCTCGCCGAGCGCGGCCGGGTCCGGCTTGACCCAGTGATGCGGGAAATAGATCCCGGTCAATGCGCCGTCCGACGCCACCACCGTGAGGTCGCCCAGCTGGGTCGCCGCGATCGCATGCCGGTTGTACATCTGAACTCCTTCATCGGAACCGTTTCTCCTGGATAGAACGCTGCGGAAAACGTTTGTGTGAGGGCTTCAGTAGGCTCGGAGGGTGAGCATCGAGGCGGTACCGGTCGAGATCGTGGCGCTGGTCATCTCCTCGGTGCATGCCTATGAAGGTCGGCCGCAGGATGGGCCGAAGCCTGATCCGGAACCGATCGCCCGTGAGGTGGTGACCGTCCGTGCGGGGCTCGGGCTGGTCGGCGATCGGTACTTCAACCGGCCGATCCACCGGCGCGCCGCGGTCACCGTCTTCGACGCGGACGCGCTGGACGACCTCGCCGCCGAGGCCGGGCTGCTGGAGGTGCCTGATCCGCACCTGACGCGGCGCAACATCGCGCTGCGCGGGTTTCCGGTCGATGAGCTGGCGTCGCGGCGTCGGCCGGACGGGGGCAGGATCGAGGGTGCGGTCTTCAGTCTGGACAGTGGTTCCGGGGCGATCAGGTTCCAGGCGCATCGTCCGGCGAATCCGTGCGCCTGGATGGATGTCGCGGTCGCGCCGGGGGCCTTCAAAGGGCTGCGTGGGCGAGGCGGTGTGCGCTGCGAACCGCTCGACGACGGGGAACTCCGGCTCGGCCCGGCGGTGCTCAGGGTGCTCAGCCGCTAGTACCCAGGAGGCTCGGAAACTCAGAAAAACGTTTTCCGGTTTTGCCGCGGTGCGGGAGGATCGCGGGGATGACTATCGAAACCGTGCGCGATGACGATCCGCGAACCGCTGAGCTGGAAGCCGCCGGGTATCGGGTGGTGAGCGAGTCCTGGGCCGCGCGGCTGCGGAACCCGGATCGCGAGCAGCTGACCTCCGCCGTACTGCGTGCTTCGGCCGCGGGGCTCGACGTCCGCGAGCTCGATCCGTCGTACGCTCCCGCGCTCTTCGAACTCGAGTCGGCGAACGAGAAGGACTATCCGTACTCGCCGGCGAGTCATCGCGTGGTCGGTGACCTCGCCCGGATCGAGGCGCTGTGGACGGACGGAGCGCGCATCTTCGGGGCGTTCGACGGGTCGCTGCTGGTCGCGGCGACGGTGATGATCGCCATGCCGGACCGTGCGGAGACGAAGTTCACGTCGGTACTGCGTGACTACCGCGGCCGCGGGATCGGTCAGGCGGTCAAGGCTGCTTCGATCCTCGCGTTCCTGGCCGACGGTTTCGAGGTGTTCGGCACCGGTGGAGCCGGCGTCAACGAGGCCAGCCTCGGCGCCAACCGATCCCTCGGCTACGTCCTGGAAGAACGCTGGCGAACCTACGCCCCACCTACGACCCTTCTTAGATCTACTGACCCTCTTAGGTAGCGATGGTTACCGGGCGTTGGGGTTTGGCGAGGGGGTCGGTGAGGAGGCGGGCGTGGCGTTCGACGTCGTACCGGTTGCCGTCGTAGGTGAGGCGTTCGCGTTCTACACCTTCGCGGAGGAAGCCTGCGCTTGCTGCCACACCGCACGAGGCTGGGTTGTTCAGGCGATGACCTAGTTCGAGGCGGTAGAGGCCGGCGTCGTGGTGGGCCCAGTCGACGAGCGCCCTCAGCGCGTCCCGGGCGACACCCTGGCTGCGGATGTCGGCGATCGTCCAGTACCAGGTCCAGCCGACCTGATGCCGGTCGATGTTCGTCACCGCGACGCAGCCGACGGGGTGATCGTCGGCATCCGCAACGGCGTACACATGCCCGTTGTCCAGGTCGGCGACCCGCCCGATCCAGTCGACCGCGGTCGCCCGGTCCCGGATCCCGCCCTGGTTCACCATCTCCGGATCCTGATGCGCGGCCGTCAACCGCAAGGCATCAGCCACCCGCCACCGCCGCAACTCCAGCGTCGACACGTCATACCCCATCCACCGAATCTACCGCCGCCAACCACCCCCCAAACCCCTCCCCGGCGCGGCTAGCCCCCACCCGCGTACGGCGTACCGCCCCGCGCACCTCCCGCCGCGATCGCTCGTCGGACCAGCTCCGCGGCTAGCCCTACGCCGCGTACGGCGTACCGGCTTGCGCTCGCTCGGATGCGGCTGGGAGAGGATGAGGGCATGGGTTTTATCGACTTCACGGGTCAGGTTGTTCTTGTTACTGGAGCGAGTAGTGGGATCGGGGCTGCTGCTGCGGTGGGGTTTGCCGAGGCGGGGGCGACGGTTGCGTTGCACTACCACCACAACGCGGACGGCGCTCAGCACACGCTGAACGCAGTCAGTACTGCGGGCGGCAGCGCCTCGATTCACCAAGCCGATCTCGCGTCGCCGGAGTCGGCTTCGCTGATCGACGAGGTGCTCGGCGCGGCACGGGCGGATCGACGTACTGGTGAACAACGCCGGCGATCTGGTCAAGCGCTCGCCGGTGGTCGACGTACCGGACGACGAGTTCCGCCGGATCATCGATGTGAACCTGACGTCGGTGTTCGCGCTGTCGCGGCGGATCGTGCCGGTGTTCCGCGCCCAGGGCGGCGGGGTGATCGTCAACGTCACCTCGATCGCCGGCCGGCACGGCGGAGGCGGCGGCTCGGTCGTCTACGCCACCAGCAAGGGCGCCGTCAGCACCTTCACCCGCGGTCTCGCCAAGGAACTCGCCCCCGAAGGAATCCGCGTCAACGCGATCTCGCCCGGCGTCATCAGCACCCCCTTCCACGACCGCCACACCGGCGCGGAACAGCTCGCCGCCATGCTCACCACCATCCCGATGGCGCGCACCGGCACCCCGCACGAATGCGTAGGCACCATCCTCTACCTCGCCTCCGACCGCATGAGCAGCTACGTCACCGGCCAAATCATCGAAGTCAACGGCGGCCAACTCATGCCGTAACCAGCTGATCCCGCGTACGCCGTACGGACAGACGCCCGGTCAGCCTCGCCTGTGACGCGCCATCAGCCTCGGCCGCACCAACAGCCCGGCGCCGTCACAAAGACGCAGGTGAAGGGCGCCGGGGCTGGAACGGGAAGGTGGCTTGGGGGCGTCGTAGCGGGGTGAACGAGGATGGGGTGGTGGGGGAAGGGGTGGATGTCCGGCTCGGGCGGTCCGGGTGGATTGCCTGGGAGGATTCGACGCTGGCCGACGAGCTCATCGCGCTCCCGCTGCTGGCGATCGGTTACCTCGTCAACCTGATCGTCCACTGGGCCGTCTGGCGCGGCGGCTGGGTCATCAAGGTGTACGCCCCCGACCGGTGGCGCGCGGTGAGCAAGACCCGCTACCCCTCGAAGGTCGCCGCCCTCGACGATCTCGACCACCAACGCGCTCTCGCCCCCAAGTTCCCGCCCACCGCTCCACCCGCCCGCCTCCCCACCCGTGGCGGCACCCTCCGCCGCCCGTGGTGATCACCCACAACGATTGAGCGAAACGACCACCCAGGGGACCGGTTTGGGGGACTTCTCGACAGGCTGCGAGAGCATCCAGTCGCGAACCCGTTCGGCGTCGCGGTGGTCGTCGAAGAGACCGAGCTGGTTGATCCGGATTCCGAGCTCGCGGTGAGCCTGGTCGAGGTAGTCGTGGCAGTGCCAGGAGTGGAACTGCAAGGTCGCCTCGGCTCCGACGATCTCGTAGCCGAGCAGCGTCGACGGATTCGGCACGGGCCGCCGTTGGCTGAGGAGCGAGTAGACGAACTCTGTGCCGATCTCCACGTCTGACCTGAGCTCGGCTTCTTCCGCCTCGGTCAGACCCACGGCGATCAGGTCCAAGGGGCTGCGCCAGCGGGCGCGGACGGCCTCGGCTTCCTGCCTGTTGGTGTACCAGTCGATGAAGTCCGGCTCCGGAACGTGCTCCTGCAGGCAGCTGCTGATGGTCAGATAGGGATCTGGGAGCGAGCGGCTCTGCCAGCGACCACGCGCGGTCGATGCGGTGAGGGCGTAGCCGGCCAGGTGCGTGGTCATCAGGAGCCGGTGGTGCCGTCGATGTGTTCTCGGAGGAGGTCCAAGTGGCCCAGGTGGCGGGCGGTCTCCTCTAGGACGTGGGAGACGATCCAGCGGAGGGAGACGAGTTCCAGGCCGGGTGGGGCGTGGGCCTCTAGTTGGTCCAGGGGGTGGGCGGCAGTTATTTCCCGGGAGCGGGCCCACTGGGCGTCGTACTCGTCCAAGAGTTGAGCCAGCGGTACGCCGGGGACGCGGAACTCGGCGTCAGGCCCGGTCGGTGAAAGGTTGGGGAGGCCGAGGAAGCCGCCCTCGAACCAGCCGTGTTCGACCCACCGCAGGTGCGAGACCAGGCCCGCGATCGTCAACGAAGGTGACGTCGGGAGGAAGACGCGTTGCGCGTCCTCGTCCGAGACGCCGGTGCACTTGAGGCGGACGGTCGCGCGTTGCCAGTCGAGCCAGCCGCAGAGCATGGTTCGTTCGTCGGCGTCACCAGGCGGTCGCTGTCGTGAGCTCACGACAGCGATCATCCCATCACTAGCCGTTCAGCAGGTCCTCGAAGGAGACAGGGTTGGCGTAAGGATCCACCTCGACGGGGCGATAGTTGCCGATAGCATCGACCAGTTCCAGACGCCGCGCGCTCGACCCGGGCGCGCAGAGCAACCGCATGCGGTCCCCAGTCGGACGATGCCGCATAAACGCCGGTAGGAACCACAACCGCTTGTAGATAAGCGAAAAGCGGCCGCAAGGCGTAGTCCAGCACGAGCGAATGCCGCTCGGTCCCGCCCGGTCGCCCCGATCAGCACCGGCTTGCCCACCAGCGCCTTGTCGTCAATCACGTCGAAGAACATCTTGAACAACCCGTTGTACGAAGCACTGAATGTCGGCGTCACCGCGATCAACGCATCAGCCCGTACGACGTACTCCAGCACCTCACCGAGCTCCTTCGACGGAAACCCGGTGAGCAGGTTGTTGGTGATGTCCTGCGCCAGTTCGCGCAACTCGAAGACCTTCACCTCGTACTGCGTGCCGCGGCCGTCCAGGTTGTCCCGGACAGCCGCCGTCAGCTGATCGGCCAGCAACCGCGTCGACGACGGTGTCGTCAGCCCTGCGCTCACTACAGCAACAGTGCGGTTCATCAGTTCGTCTCCTCAACACCGACGACCGAAGGGCTGACAGTCTCGAGTGCCTCGGCCCGCTCGGCAGCAGCCTTCAGTGAAGCATGGGTCGGCGCCTCCGGGACGTGAGCCGGTCGCAACGCGTCGAACTCCTTACGCAGTACCGGAATGACCTCTTCGCCGAGGATGTCCATCTGCTCCAGCACCGTCTTCAGCGGCAGACCTGCGTGGTCCGCGATGAACAGCTGACGCTGGTAGTCGCCGAACTTCTCCCGGAAGGTCAGCGTCCGCTCGATGATCTCCTGCGGGGAACCGACCGACAGCGGCGTCTGCTCCATCGTGTCTTCCATCGACGGGCCGCCACCGTAGATCGGCGAGTGGTCGAAGTACGGCCGGTACTCCGTGCGCGCGTCCTGCGAGTTCTTCCGCATGAACACCTGGCCGCCGAGTCCGACGATCGCCTGGTCCGCCGCGCCGTGCCCGTAGTGCTCGAAGCGCTGGCGGTAGTAGTTGACCAGCCGGGCCGTGTGATCGGCCGGCCAGAAGATGTTGTTGTGGAAGAACCCGTCACCGTAGTACGCCGCCTGCTCGGCGATCTCGGGGCTGCGGATCGAACCGTGCCAGACGAACGGCGGTACGCCGTCCAGCGGTCGCGGCGTCGAGGTGAACCCTTCGAGCGGCGTACGGAACTTGCCTTCCCAGCTGACGACGTCCTCGCGCCACAGCCGGCGGAGCAAGGCGTAGTTCTCCACGGCGAGCGCGATGCCGTCGCGGATGTCCTGCCCGAACCACGGGTAGACCGGGCCGGTGTTGCCGCGGCCCATCATCAGGTCGACCCGGCCGTCGGCCAGGTGCTGCAGCATCGCGTAGTCCTCGGCGATCTTCACCGGGTCGTTGGTGGTGATCAGCGTGGTCGAGGTGGAGAGCAGGATCTTCGAGGTCTTGGCGGCGATGAAGCCGAGCAGCGTCGTCGGCGACGACGGCACGAACGGCGGGTTGTGGTGCTCGCCGGTCGCGAACACGTCCAGGCCGATCTCCTCGGCCTTCAGGGCGACCGTCACCATCTGCTGGATCCGCTGGCCCTCGGTCAGGGTCTTGCCGCTCACCGGGTCCGTGGTCACGTCCCCGACGGTGAACACACCGAACTGCATCTGCACTCCTCGATCGCTGGTAATTCACGATTAAACTATCTCGCTCGTTCCAACGCCAATCCCCGGCGAGTCATTCCAGCTGACACCAGTGTCGCCGACGGGCCAGAAGTCCTGTGGTAAGCCCTTGCCAGAACAGTGCCGCCCAGTGAAACTGGGTTCCGCATCACGAAACCCTCACTCGTTCACGAACCGCCTCACCGCCCCGAGGAGTGCCCGTCCATGACTCTGTCCCGTCGTCTCCTGCTCGGCGGCGCCGCCGCGATCCCCGCGGCGGCCGCCCTCCCGACCGGCCCCGCCGTCGCCACGGAAAACCCCGGAAACTCCGGCGGAAGACCTTTCCGTCCTCCGCGCGATGTTTCCGAGGAGCTGCTCGACCAGTGGGCAGCCGCTCAAGGCGCCCATCCGCTCGTCCCCGACATCTCGCACGCCGGTTACCGCGGCGGCGAGCGCCCCCAACGCCCCCGAACGGTCGCCCGCGTCACCGACTTCGGCGCCCGCCCAGGCAGCACCGAGGACGCCGCGCCCGCCTTCACCGCCGCACTCCAGTACGCCGGTACGCGCGGCGGCGGCACGATCGTCGTACCGCCCGGCACCTACCGGCTCGACTCGCCGCTCTGGATCCAGTGGTCGAACGTCGTCCTGAAGGGATCCGGCCGCGACCGCACGATCCTCCACTTCACCACCCCGCTGGAACAGAGCTACCGCCCGAACCTCCAGCCGAGCCTGCAGAGCCGCTGGTCCTGGACCGGCGGCCAGATCTGGGTGATCGCGCCGGAGCGCAAGGCGAAGTCCGAAGCCGAGGACTTCGCCACCTCCGAAGGCTGGCTGCTCGGTGAGACGCTCGCCCAGGTCGGCTCCGCTTCCCGCGGTCAACGGACGCTCCTGGTCGATGACACAAGTCGGCTGACCGCCGGCGACCTCGTAGTACTGGAGACCGACAACCCTGCCGACGCCGGCGTACTGCGGCATGTGGCGGGCGATGTCGCCGGGACCGCGCAGTACGACTGGCCGACCAAGGCTCCGCAGCTGACGACCGGATCGGGTGGGCAGTACATCCAGTACGCCACCCTGCAGTGGCCGGTGCGGATCGAGGCAGTGCTGGGGGACCGCCTGGTGAGGTTGGCCCAGCCGCTGCGCTACGACCTGCGACCGAGCTGGCCGTCGCGGCTCCGCGAGATCGGGCCGACCCTGCACGATGTCGGCATCGAGTCGCTGACGATCCAGAACGCACTGAAGCCGATGACGATCCACAACCGCCACCCAGGCTCGAACGGCCTTTGTTTCCAGGCGGTTCACGACTGCTGGGCGGACGACGTACGGGTCGAGAACTGCGATCTCGGCTTCGGATTCACCACCACCAAGGCGGTCACGCTGACCAACGTGGTGGTCGGCGGCCGATCCGCGCACCACAGTTTTGCTTGCCGGATGCAATCACATGACAACCTGGTCGACGGCTTCGAGATCGAGAAGTTCACGGTTCCCCTGCCGGAGGGTTCGCTGCATCACGGCCTGAACCTCGAAGGCTTGTCGGCCGGCAACGTCTGGCGCCGCGGCACGATGGCCGAAGGCACCTTCGACACCCACCGCGCGATGCCGTTCGAGAACGCCCGCACCGACATCACCCTCACCAACAACGGCCGCGTCGGCGGATCAGCCGCCTCCGGACCGCTCTTCGGCGCCCGCATCGCGCACTGGAACGTCCGCATCACCACCGGCGTCCCGTACGCGATCGACCTCGCCGACGTCGCACCCCGCAGCATCACCGTCGGCCTCCAGGGGCTCACCGCAGCAGGCAGCGGCCTCCCCCGAGACTTCCAAGGAGACCTCGAGAACGGCAGCTACCAACTAGCAGCAAAGCCCGTGGTCACCGACCTGTACGCCGCCCAGCGCCGCGCCCGTCAGACTGAGCGCGAGGCTCTGCGAGGCCAGCAGCGAATCGTCGCCGGTCAGCGCCGCGGCGATCCGGCGGTGCTTGACCGCCTCGTCCGCCCGGCTGCCGCTCGAGCGTCCGGGCCATCATCAGATGGGCGTAGTACTCCGTCGGCTCCCGGTCGAGGATCTCGAGCAGGTGTTCCTCGGCGGGCTTGAGAAGTGCACGTGGAAGTAGGCACGCGCCAGCAGCAGGCGCGTGCCCACGTCGTCCGGCGTCTCCTCGACGACCGGCTAGCAGTGCGCTGATCGCCCCCGGTAGTCCCGCTCCTCGAAGTACTGCTGGCCAAGGCCGTAGCTCAATGCGCGCATGTCTTCCATGCCGCCGCTAACGTCCCGCAGTACCGGCGATATTCCGCCGAGGTCAGGAGGCGTCGAGGGCTGCGACCTGGTCGGGGGTGAGGGTGAGCTCGACGGCCGAGTAGGAGTCGCGGATGGTTTCCGGGCGGCTGGAGCCGGGGATCGGGATCACGAGCGGGGACTTGGCGAGCATCCAGGCGAGGGTGAGCTTCTGCGGGCTGACGCCCAGTTCGCCGGCCAGCTGGTGGAACGCCGGGTGCTTGCTGCCCAGCTCGCCGGCGTTCGAGATACCGCCGAGCGGCGACCACGGGAGGAACGCGATGCCGAGCTCGTCGCACAACTCCAACTCCGGCTCGCTCGACCGGAAGGCCGGCGAGAACTGGTTCTGGACCGAGACGAGCCGGCCGCCGAGGATCTCGTTCGCCTGCCGGATCTGGTCCGGGTTCGCGTTGGAGATACCGGCCTGCTGGATCTTGCCTTCGTCGAGCAGGTCGCGGATCGCGCCGATGGAGTCGGCGTACGGCGTCTTCGGATCCGGCCGGTGGAACTGGTACAGCCCGATCGCCTCGACCCCGAGCCGCTTCAGCGAGTCCTCCGCCGCCTGCTTCAGGTGCTTCGGCGAACCGTCCTGCGTCCACGCGCCGCCGCCCGGACGCAGGTGACCGCCCTTGGTCGCGACCAGTACGCCGGACGTGTCACCGCCGTACGAGTTGAGCGCCTTCGCGATCAGCGTCTCGTTGTGGCCGATGTCGGAGGAGTCCAGGTGATACGCGTCGGCGGTGTCGATCAGCGTGATCCCGGCGTCGAGCGCGGCGTGGATCGTCGCGATCGACCGGCTCTCGTCGTCCGGCCGCCCCTCGATCGACATCGGCATACCGCCGAGCCCGATCGCACTGACCTCGACGTCGCCGATCTTGCGTGTGCTGTTAGTAGCCATACAACCAACCTCCCGCACGCAGACTCAGCTTTCAAACAGTAAGAATCACTGAGAGCCAGCAGTGCGGTTGCTGAATGCAGAATTGTCGGCGGCGCTGGCTAGCTTGAGGGCATGAACCGTACGGACCGTCTCTATGCGTTGGTGGAGGAGCTTCGTGCGGTGGCGCCCCGCGCCCGGAGCGCGCGGCGGCTGGCTGAGCACTTCGAGGTCAGCGTGCGCACGATCGAGCGGGACATCAGCGCGCTGCAGCAGTCCGGCGTACCGATCTACGCCGAGGCCGGCCGCACCGGCGGCTACTGCCTCGACAAGGCGCGCACACTCCCACCGGTGAACCTGACCCCGGGCGAAGCCGTCGCGATGGCCCTGGCGCTGCGGCGGGTGGGCGGTACGCCGTTCAGTTCGGTCGCGAGTTCGGCGTTGCGCAAGCTCGTCGCCGCGATGCAGACCGACGATGCCGCCGCGGCTGAGGAGCTGGCGGCGCGGGTTCATCTCTTCGCCGATGAGGAGGAACCGACGACCGCAGTACCGCGGCTGGTGGCTGACGCACTCTCCACCCGCCGCGTCCTGCGCATCGCGTACGCCGATCGCGAGGGCGCCGTGACGACCCGCGAGATCGAACCCCTCGGCTATGTCGGCAAGGCCACCCAGTGGTATCTGATCGCCTGGTGCCGGCAGCGGGATGCCTTGCGGGTCTTCCGGACCGACCGCATCACGTCGGTCACCGTCACCGCCGAGACGCCCGCGCCCCGCGAACTGCGGCAGGAGGACCTCGACATCCCGGCGGGAAAGATCAAACAGCTCGTGCTGGCGGGGTGAAGACCGAGAACTGGTTCCCGGCCGGGTCGAGCAGGTGCGCGAACTTCACCCCGACCGGATTGACCTCCGGCCCGCGCTGGATCTGACCGCCGGCTGCAACAGCCTTGCTGCAAGCCGCATCGACGTCCTCGACCAGCACCGTGAAGACGGCGTAGTTGGGCACTGAGCCCTTGGTCGCGAACAGCCCACCGCGCAGCCCTTCGCCGTCTCCGGTGCTGAAGAACTGGTACGCCGGGTCGGTGCTGATCGTGTCGTCGTGCGCGACCTTCCAGCCGAACAGGTCACCGTAGAACCGCTCGGCCGTCGCCGGGTCGTCAGTGCCGACCTCGAACCAGGCAATGCTGTTCACTACAGGCATTTCGTTCCTCTCCGTTGTGCGTCAGGGGGTTGTCCCGACTCCGTCCACTCTCGTGGTCGGTCGCGACAACCCCCTGTCGGTGTTTAGGAGAGATTCCCGTGCGGGTTGCGGTCCTCGACGACGTAGGTGGCCCGGGTGGAAATCGGCGCATCGGGCTGGCTGACGTAGGGAAGGACGCGGAAGTCGGAGCGCCATTCGTGCTGGTTGGCGGTGACGCGGACGTAGCCGCGCTGGCTGTTGAAGAACTTGAGGTGCGGGTTGGCGGCGAGGAACTGCTGACCCTGCTCGGTCATGTCGGCGCCGTCACCGCCGCTGGTGATCGACGTACCGACGAATTCCGTGCCGACCGTGCTGGAGTCCGGGTCGCCGAAGTCGCGCTTGAGTTCGAGGGCGTAGTTCTGGTGCCGGTCGCCGGTGATCACGACGAGGTTCCGTACGCCGTCGTCCTGCGCGGCCGCGAGCACCTTGTTGCGCTCGGCAACATAACCGTCCCAGGGATCGAGCCAGACATGGGTGTCCGGGCCGGGGTCCATGTCGGTCTGGCCCATCGGGGTCTGGTTGCCGATCACCTGCCACCGGGCGTTCGACGTACGGAATCCATCGAGCAGCCACTTGCGTTGTTTGCCGCCGAGCATCGTGTTGTCCGGGTTGAAGCGGTCGTCACAGGTCGCCGAGTCGCCGTCGCCGCACGGCTGGTCCGAGCGGTACTGGCGGGTGTCGAGGATGGTGAAATCGGCGAGCCGGCCGTACGGGAGGCGACGGTGGTAGCGGATGTCCGGTCCTGAAGGCATCTGGGCGTGCCGCAGGGGGAGGTTCTCGTACATGGCCTGGAACGCCTGCGCCCGGCGTACGCGGAAGACCGCGGGGTCCTGGTCCGGCTCGGTGTCGGCCTGGGAGAGATCGCCGGCCCAGTTGTTCTCGACCTCGTGGTCGTCGAAGGTGTGGATCCACGGATGCGCGGCGTGCGCTGCCTGGAGCGGAGCCTCGGTCTTGTAGAGCGAGTACTGCAGCCGGTACCGCGCGAGGTCGAACGTCTCGGTGTGGAAGCGCGGATCCGTCACGACACCGCGCTTGTTCGTCTTCACGCCGGACTCGTAGAGGTAGTCACCGAGGTGCACGACCAGGTCGAGGTCCTCGTCGGCCATGTGCTGGTACGCCGTGAAGTACCCGTCCTGCCAGGCGTTGCACGAGGCGAACGCGAACCGCAGCTCGCGCGGGGAGCTGAACGGGTGCGGCGCCGTACGGGTCCTGCCGACCGTCGAGACCTCGCCGCCGGTGCGGAAGCGGTAGTAGTACTCGTGATCCGGGAGCAGCCCGTTGACCTCGGGGTGGACCGAGTGGCCGAGCTCGGGCGTCGCGACCACGCTGGAGCGGCGGACGAGGTGCCGGAAACGCTCGTCGTGGGCGACCTCGTACTCGACCCGGACCGGCTTGGCAGGCATCCCGCCGTGCCCGTCGACGGCGTACGGGTCGAGCGCGAGCCGCGTCCAGAGCACCACGCTGCTGTACTGCGGGTCGCCGGACGCGACGCCGAGCGTGAACGGGTTGCCGGTGCCGGTCGGGGCGGCGTACGTGGTCGAGGCGTCCCAGGCGCCGGTGCCGAGCAGGACGGCCGCAGTACCGGCACCGCCTAGGCCGATGAAGCGACGACGTGAAACAGGCATGGGGTTCCTCCGGTGAGCGGGTCGGGGTGGTGTCAGCCTTTCGGCGCCAGGTGAACAGCGCGGTAAACAAGTTCCACCTGTGGGTGAATCCCGGTCAGTTGGTGACAAGGCAGGATGGGCGCATGCAGACAGATGACCGAATCCGCCGCGCCCAGCCGGCCGACGTACCGGCGATCGTCGACCTCGTCTACGGGCTGGCGACGTACGAGCGGGCGCCGGACGAGTGCCACCTGACCGCCGAGCAGCTGACCACGGCCCTCTTCGGCCCGACCCCTGCCGTCTTCTGCCACGTCGCGTCGATCGACGGCGAGGTCGTCGGCTGCGCCCTCTGGTTCCTCAACTTCTCCACCTGGCGAGGCGTCCACGGCATCTACCTGGAGGACCTTTTCGTCGCCCCGATCACCGCGGCTCCGGCCTGGGCAAGGCCCTCCTGACCGCCCTCGCCCAGGAATGCGTCACCAACAACTACGAACGCCTCGAATGGTCCGTCCTCGACTGGAACACCCCCGCCATCGACTTCTACAAGTCCCTCGGCGCACAGCCCCAAGACGAATGGACCACCTACCGCCTGACCGACACCGCCCTCACCACCCTGGGCTCCTGAGGTGGATCTGAAACCTCTGTTGGTGAATCGGGTTCTGAATGCAGTGGGGTGGCTGCTGATCATCAGCTTGCCGATCGGTGCCCTGCTGGACAGTGAGCTGTCGGGGAAGGTTCTGGGCGCGGTCCTGTTCGGGGTGCTGGGGGTGTTTCTTGCTGTTCGTGGTTATCGGGCCGGGGCGTCGTACGGAGCGGACGAGATCGTCATCCGTGGGTTCCTCTACAGCCGGCGGATCCCGAAGGTGCGGATCACCCAGATCACCGAGTTTCCGGCGGTGCGGTGGACCAGGGAGGACGGGAAGGCTCGATGGTCGCCGATCTTCGCGTTCTACACCGGCGGCCAGGTGATTCCGTCCGTCGAGCGGCACAACGCCGTGATGATCCAGCGCTTGCAGGACTGGGACGACCGGCGACGGCTGGTGGCGCGGCGGAACCCGGTGAAGAAGAGGCGGAAGCGTCAGCGTTGAAGCCGGTGTTGGCGTTTGGCTTCGTACATGGCGTTGTCGGCGGTGCGGAGGAGTTCTTCGAGGTCGGCGGCGTACGGGCTGACGATGGCGGTGCCGATGCTGGCGGTGACCGGTACGTCGATGCCTTCGAGCGGGCGGCTGATGGACTCGTCGATGCGGCGCATCAGCATGTCGAGGTCGTCGCCGTCGATGTCCTCGGCCAGGATCGCGAACTCGTCGCCGCCGAGCCGGGCCACCGTGTCACCATGCCGTACTTCGGTCAGTAGGCGATCCGGCGATCTCCCGCAACGCCTGGTCGCCGGCCTCGTGACCGTACTTGTCGTTCACCTGCTTGAAGTGGTTCAAGTCGCAGAACAACAACACTCCGCGCCGCCCGGTCTGCCGAGATCGCTGCAACGCCGCGTTGAACCGATGCTGCAGAAGCCGCCGGTTCGGCAACCCGGTCAGCGGATCGTGCGCCGCATGGTGCTGCAGTTCGCGCTCAGCATCCTTGCGGGCCGTCACGTCGTCGATCTGGATCAGCACGATCCGCGGCTGATCCTTGCCTTGGTCAACGATCGCCGCGGTGCCGCCGAGCCAGATGTCGTTCCCGTCCGTCCGCCGGAAGACCCGCTCGAACCGGTAGGGCCCGTGCCCGGTGGTGAGCAGCTCGATCTCGCGCCGCGTCTGCCCGATGTCCTCCTCGCGCAGATAGTCGACCAGGATCGTCCCGACCAGCTGCGCCGGGGTGTAGCCGGTGATGTGGCAGAAGGCGTCGTTGACCCGCAGTACGCGACCCGCGGTCCGGGCCGTCGAAGGCGACCGTGGCCATCCCGTTCCCAGCGCCCTCGAACACCAGCCGGAACGTCGTCTCGCTCGCCTCCAGCCGCGCCTTCTCGGCCAGCAACTGGTCGGTCAGCCGCGCCTTGTCGATCGCCAGCCCGGCCTGGGTGGCGAAGATCTCGAGCAGTTCGCGATGGATCTGCCCGGGCCGGCGTTGGTCCTCGGGCAGATCGACCGACAGCATCCCGACCAGCTCGCCGTCGGACGAATGCAGCGGGGCGAACAACGCGTCCAGCGGGTGCCACGCGTCGGGCTCGGTCGACACCGGGATCTCCGGCACCCAGCCGACCACGTCACCCTCGGGCAACCGCTCGTGCGGCACGAACCGCAGCGCACCCCACTTGTCCGCGATGTCGAACTCCGCGTCGAAGATGTCCGCCGCGCTGACGGTGCCGAGCAGCGCCTCCTTGGCCTCGTGCGAGCCGGCCACCGAGATCACCTCGAACTTGCCGTCCGGCAGCCGCAGGTTCAGCACCGCGATGCCGAACCCGAGCCCGTCCACGACGCCGTCGACCACTGCCTGCAGAGTCTCCGCCAGGCTGCGCCCGGCACCCATCCGGGCGCTCACCTCGTAGAGACGGCGGACTGCCGTCATCCGTACGGTGGGCTCGTTCTGCACGCGCGATCTCCGCTGTCACGGCATCAGGGGACCTGACGTGGGCTCCCGCCGTGGAGAGAGGCCCCTTATAGAGTGACAGATCGATCCAGCCGGACAACGTTCCCCGACACGCCGAGGCACCCGGCGCCACGCTGCGTCACGATCACCGAATGTCAGTACCTGAGCTCAGCGAGAGACCGGTACGACGTACGCGCGGACTCCCACGCGTCGGTCGGAGCGTCGTGTTCGACCAGCCATTGCCGCACTCCACCCGCCTCGGCGTGCGCGAAGATCGCCGCGAAATCGAGCTTCCCGGTGCCGACGTCGGCGAAGGTTCCGTCCTCGGCCATGTCCTTCACGTGCAGCGCTGGGAACCGGCCCGGGTGCGCCTCGAAGTACTCGATCGGGTCCTTCCCGCCGTTCACCACCCAGTACAGGTCGAACTCGAAGCCGAGCAGATCGGGATCGACCTCGTTCAGCAGGATGTCGAACAGCACCTGACCGTCGACCTCGTCGAAGTCGTGCCCGTGGTTGTGGAAGAGCAGCTTGAGCCCCTCCTTGGCCGCAATCTGACCGGCTGCGGTGAACGCCCGAGCAGCCTCGCGGAACCCGTCCGGATTCCGTAGCTCCTCCGGCAGTGACGGTACGACGATCCACTCGCCGCCCAGCGTCTTGACGTCCGCGAGCGCACCGGCCCAGTCGTCGGTCAGGCGCGGATAGCCGACGTGTTCCAGCACGATCTTCAGGCCGGCCGCGTCGGCGTACGAGCGGATCTCTTCGGCCGAGTGACCGAACCGGCCGCTCACGCCGATCGTCTGGTAGCCGATCTCGGCCAGCCGCTGCAGGGTGCCGGGGTAGTCCTCGGCGAGCGCCTCGCGCATCGTGTAGAGGTGCATGCCGATCCCGTCGGCGGGAATGTTCCGGTCGCTCATGGGGAGGAATCTCCTTCTGTTAGGCGACGTGCTCCAGATAGCGTGCCAGGGCCAGGTCGAAGACTTCCTGGCCTGGCGCGTCCCACAGTTGCTGGTTGAAGATCTCGACCTCGACCGGACCGTCGTACCCGGCCGCGTCGCAGGCCTCGCGCAACCGGCGCAGCTCGATCGAGCCGTCGCCCATCATGCCGCGGCCGAGCAGGGTGTCGGCCGGCAGCGGGACGACCCAGTCGCTCACTTGGTACGAGCAGATCCGGGCGCCGGCCCGCTCGATCTGCCGGTAGATGTCCGCGTCCCACCACAGGTGGTAGGCGTCGACGATCACGCCGACCTGCTCGACCGGGAACTGCTCGGCCAGGTCGAGAGCGCCGCCGAGCGACGAGACCACGCAGCGGTCGGAGCAGAAGATCGGGTGCAGCGGTTCGACGGCGAGCCGGACGCCACGCTCTTGCGCGTACGGCGCCAGCTCGGCGATCCCGTCGCGAACCATCGCCCGGGCGCCGTCGAGATCGCGCGATCCGGGTGGCAGACCGCCGCTGACGAGTATCAGTACGTCGGTGCCGAGTGTCGCGGCTTCGTCGATCGCGCGGCGGTTGTCCTCGATCTTCGCTGCGCGCTCGGCGGCGTCGGTCGAGGTGAAGAAGCCGCTTCTGCACAAGGAGGAAACGCGCAGCCCGGCATCGGTGACGAGCTTCGCCGACCGCTCGACGCCGTACTCCTGAATGGGCTCGCGCCAAAGGCCGATCCACTCCAGCTCGGCCTTCGCGCTGGCCGCGACGACGTCCTCCAGCGACCAGTACTTCGTGGTTGCCTGGTTGAGGCTGTAGCGGTTCATGCGTCGATCCCACCGGTGCTGAGCAACTGCTTGAAGCGCGTGACCGCGAGGTCGGGATCGGTCAGTACTCCGGCGGCGTCGGCCAGCCGGAACGTGTCCGCGAGATGCGGGAGCGACCGTCCGGTCTGCAGTCCGCCGACCATGCCGAAGCCGGGCTGATGCCCGTTCAGCCAAGCCAGGAAGGCGATTCCGGTCTTGTAGTAGTACGTCGGCGCCGAGAAGATCTGCCGGGCGAGCGGGACGGTCGGCGCGAAGATCTGCCCGTACGCCGTGAGGTCGCCCTCATCGAGTGCCTTCAACGCTGCCGCGGCGGCGGGCGCGATCGCCGCGAAGATACCGAGCAGCGCGTCGCTGTGATGCTGGCCGTCGCCCTGGATCAGCTCCGGATAATTGAAGTCGTCACCCGTGTAGAGGCGCACTCCGTCGGGCAGGCGCTTGCGAAGAGCAACCTCTTTACTTGCGTCCAGCAACGACATCTTGATGCCGTCCACCTTGCCGACGTTCTCGTTGATCAGCTCGACCACCACATCGGCCGCAGCATCCAGATCGTCACTACCCCAGTAACCTTCCAGCGCCGGATCGAACATCGACCCCAACCAGTGCAGAATCACCGGCCGCGACGACTGCCCCAGCAGCCGGTCATAAACCTTCCGATAGTCATCCGGCGAACTGGCGGCCGCACACAGCGCCCGACTAGCCATCAAGATCGGCTGAGCCCCAACCTCCTCAGCCAACCCCAACTGCTCTTCATAGGCGGCGATCACCACATCCAACGGATGCACACCCGCAGAAAGCTGATCGGTCCCAACCCCCACCGCGATCAGCTTCTCCGCGCCCGCGCTCTGCGCGGCGCTCGCACCCGCCTCCGCGCCCTCCGCGCCCTGCGCGCCTCCCGCACCGGAGGCGCGAAGTGGTGCTTCCGCCGCGGAGCGGCGGATCAGTTCTTGGGTGGCGGCCCAGTCCAGGCCCATGCCGCGTTGAGCTGTGTCCATTGCTTCGGCGACGGACAGGCCGAGCGACCACAGGTGGTGGCGGAAGCCGAGGGTGTGTTCCCAGTCGATGACCGCGGGGGCGCCCGGTGAGTTGTCGCCGAGGGGGTCGGCGACAACGTGAGCGGCGGCGAAGGCGAGTCGGGAACGAGCCGGCGAATAGGTGCCGTGGGCAACCGGCGTACCGGTGAGTGTGTACGGCTCCAGGCTGCCGTCGAGCAGGCAGCCGCAGCGACAAGCTCATGCGCGAGTCTCGATGTCGAGCGCCGGAACCTCCAGCTTGCGACCTTCGCGCCACGACTGCAGACCGAGCTCGGCGAGCTGGACACCCTTGGCGCCCTCGACGAAGTCCCAGGTGAAGGGCGCGTCGTCGACGATGTGCCGCAGGAACATCTCCCACTGCACCTTGAACCCGTTGTCGAACTCCTCGTTGTCCGGCACCTCGGCCCACTGGTCGCGGAACGAGTACGCCGCCGGGAGGTCCGGGTTCCAGACCGGCTTCGGCGTTGCGGAGCGGTGCTGGGCGCGGCAGTTGCGCAGCCCGGCGACCGCGCTGCCCTCGGTCCCGTCGACCTGGAACTCGACCAGCTCGTCGCGGAACACCCGCGTCGTCCAGGACGAGTTGAGCTGCGCGACGATGCCGCCTTCGAGTTCGAACACGCCGTACGCCGCGTCCTCGGCCGTCGCCGCGTACGGCTGCCCCTGCTCGTCGCACCGGGTCGGGATGTGCGTCGCGCCCTGGCAGTAGACCGACTTGACCGGCGCGAAGATCTGGTCGAGCACGTACCGCCAGTGGCAGAACATGTCGACGACGATGCCGCCGCCCTCTTCGGTCTTGTAGTTCCAGGCCGGGCGCTGCGCCTCCTGCCAGTCGCCCTCGAAGACCCAGTAGCCGAACTCGCCGCGGACCGACAGGATCTTGCCGAAGAAGCCGCCGTCGACCAGCCGCTTGAGCTTGCGCAGACCGGGCAGCGAGAGCTTGTCCTGGACGACGCCGTTCTTCAGCCCGGAGTCGCGGACCAGCCTGGCCAGGTCGACCGCCGCGTCCGAGTCCCTCGGCGATCGGCTTCTCGCAGTAGATCGCCTTGCCGGCCTCGACGGCGGCGCGGACGCCCTTCTCGCGGAGCTGGGTGAGCTGGGAGTCGAAGTAGATCTCGACGTCCGGCTCGGCGAGCGCCTCGGACAGGTCCGTGGTCCAGCGGCTCAGGCCGTAGGTCTCGCGCGATGTCCTTCAGCTTGAGCTCGTTGCGGCCGACCAGGATCGGCTCGGGGATGATCATCGTCCCGTCGGCGGCGGGGATGCCGCCCTGCTCGGCGGATCGCCACGATCGAGCGCTCCAGGTGCTGGCGCAGGCCCATCCGGCCGGTGACGCCGTTCATCACGATGCCGACGTGTCGATCGTTCACTGTGCTACCTCTCCTCGGCGCTTCATCTGCGCTGGTTCTCTTCGGGCCGGTCGCAGGGCCCTCCGACCGCTTGGAAAGGGCTTTCCAAGGCTCGTGGACGCAACCTTAGGTGGACCGTCACGGGGAGTCAACCGTTGCCGCAAGGAAAGCGATTGCTGTCCAGTGGCCTGCCGGTCGCATCCACGACCGCCGTTTGGGTACGGCGTACCGGCGCGCGTTAGCGTCGTTCCACCGCTCCGATTCACCCGGCCGGCCAACGCCCGGCGCCGGCCGAGCTCCCACCGACGAAAGGACCCGGTGCCCGAGGCCCCCGAGCCTGCCCCCGAACTGGACGAGATCTCCCCGGACCCCGCCCAGCCATCCCGCACGCCCGCACCACCCCCACGGTCGAACACCGAGCGTGCGCTGGGGGAAGGCGAGAGCGCCGGGCGGAGTGCGGATGGTGCGGTGAGGGAAGGCGGAAGCGCCGAGGGCGCCGACGAGCGTTGGTGAAAGGCGTGGAGCCCGGACGGGGTGTGGATGGGGTTGCCGGGGAGGGGTCGAGCGCCGGACCGGGTGTGGATCGTGCGGCGGGGGAAGGCGCCGGGCGGAGTGCGGATGGTGGGGCTGAGGATGCGCAGGCGTCCCGCATGCCCTTGGTAGGCGACGGGCTGGTGAGGAGCAGCGGCGGGGCGGGATGGGGCGGCGGCGGGAGGATCGGGAGCGGGGGGTGCAGCGGGAGTTGTACCGGGCGCTGGATCTGGCGCTCCGGATCGGGGAGGTGGTGTTGTCGAGCGGGGCCGGTACGGCGGACGCTACGGCGACGATCCTGTCTGTGACTGCGGCTTGTGGGTTGCGGGGGTGTGAGGTGGATATCACGTTCACCTCGATCGCGATCTCGTATCAGGCGGCGCCCGATGTCGCGCCCGAGACGCACATGCGGGTGGTGCGGTATCGCGGGCAGGACTTCTCCCGGCTGACCGACGTCGATCAGCTCGTACGCCGGCTTGCGCGCGGCGAGGTGACCGCGGGAGGAGGCGAGCCGGGAGCTGGCCCGGATCGTGAGCGCCGGCCCGCCGTTCCCGCGCTGGAGCTCGGTGCTCGCGTGGGGCGTGATGGCCGGCGGCGCGACGTTGCTGCTCGGCGGTGGCTGGCTGATCACGCTGGTCGCCGTCGTCACCGCGATCGTGATCGAACTCAGCAACCGCTGGTTCAACCGCCAGCGCCTGCCCGCGTTCTACCAGCAGGTCGCCGGCGCGTTCGTCGCGACCGCCGTCGCGTTGATCCTGTACGCCGTGCACGCACCGGTGAAACCGTCACTGGTAGTTGCCGCAGGCATCATCATGCTGCTGGCCGGTATCGCCCTCACCGGTGCCGTCCAGGACGCGATCACCGGGTACTACGTGACCGCGGCCGCCCGCAGTCTCGAAGCGATGCTGCTCACCGGCGGGATCATCGCCGGCGTCAGTCTCGGTCTCGCGCTCGGGATCAAGCTCGGCCTGCCGGTCGCCATCGAGGCGCAGACCATCAAACTCGCCAACCTCCCGATCATGGTCGGCTCCGGCGCGCTGATGGCGGTCGCCTTCGCCTTCGCGTCGTACGCGCCGCTGCGCTCGCTGCTCCCGGTCGCAGTCGTCGGCGCCGCCGGCTCGCTCGTGTTCACGATGATGGCGAGAGCCCAGTTCGGCCCCGCTTGGTCGACCGCCGCAGCCGCCTTCGTAGTCGGCCTTGGCGGCTACTCCCTAGGCCGCCGCTTCGGCGTACCGCCCCTTGTCGTAGTCGTCTCCGGAACCGTCCCCCTGCTACCCGGACTAACCATCTACAAGGGCCTCTTCGAGGTCATGAGCAACGGCAACCTCATCGGCATCGTCAGCCTCGCCACCGCCGTCGCCATCGGCGTAGCCCTCGCCTCCGGCGTCATCCTCGGCGAATACGTAGCCCAACCCATCCGCCGCGAAGCCCGCCGCCTCGAAGACCGCCTAGCCGGCCCCCGCCTGGTAGGCCCCCGCCGCCCCATCCGCCGCCGCACCCAGTCCTCCCACCACAGAACCCGCCGAACCCGCCACCCCCAGGCCTGACCGAGGGTGGGTGAGGATGCGCCGCCCGCCGCCCGCCGCCCGCCGCCCGCCGCCCGCCGCCCGCCGCCCGCCGCCCGCCGCCCGCCGCCCGCCGCCCGCCGCCGCCCTGCCTCCGTGGTGAGCGCCGATGCCGCTGCCGATGCCGCTGCCGCGATGTTCGCCCGCTGCCACGTTAATAACCCGCCACCGGGCGAAAACCCTGCCAGCGCCCCCCGCCCCCGGCCGTCGCGAGCCGGCCGGCATGTCCAGGCGGAGGGGGAGTGCAACTGCTCTAGGCGTCGTACGGTTTCGGTCATAGGTTTGGGGCATGGTTCGTATCGGAGCGATCGTCCTGAAGGTGTCCGACACTGCGCGCGCCGGGGCGTTCTGGAGCCAGGCATTGGGGTATCAGCGGGGGACCAATCCGGACTTCTTGCTGCCCAATGACGGGGGCGGAGTCAGGCTGCATCTGGACGAGACGGACCGCACCCACCTCGATCTCTGGGCAGATAACGAGGAGGAGCAACTCGCGGAGGTCGAACGCCTCCTGGCGCTGGGCGCCACCCGAGTTGAGTGGGCCTATCCCGAGGATGCGGACTTTGTGGTTCTTGCCGACCCCGATGGCAACCTGTTCTGCGTGATCAACTTGGAAGCCTGAGCCAGCGATTGGTCGTTGACGCGTAGGCCGAACCTGATCGCAGATTTTGTCGGTCCAGGGGGCTAGCGTTCTGAGGTATGAAATACGGGTTCGTGATGGCGTTGGGGGATGCGCGGGATGCGGCTGAGCTGGCCGGGATCGCGGAGGCAGCACGGCTGGGACGGGTTCTTTGTCTGGGAGTCGATCTGGGGGATTGACGCCTGGGTGATGCTCGGGGCGGCTGCGATGACGACGGAGCGGATCCGGCTGGGGACGATGCTCACGCCGCTTCCGCGCCGCAAACCGTGGGACGTCGCGGGTCAGGTCTCGACCGTCGACAACCTGAGCAACGGGCGGGTGATCCTGTCCGTCGGGCTCGGGGTGACGGGGGAGGACCGGTTCTGGCTGTTCGAGGAGGATCCGGGGCGGAAAGTGCGCGCGGAGCTGATGGACGAGTCGCTCGAGATGCTGGCGTACCTCTGGCGCGACGAGCCCTTCGAGTACTCCGGGAAGCACTACACCGCGCGCAAAATCCCGGAGCTGATGCCTCCGGCGCCGCCGCCACCGGTGCAGCAGCCGCGGGTCCCGACCTGGGTCGTCGGCGGCTGGCCGCGACCGAAGTCGATGCGCCGGGCGGCGTTGCAGGACGGTTGGCTGCCGGCGTACGTCGGCGACGGCGAGGTGACGCCCGAGGTTGTCGCGCAAGGTGTCGAGTGGATCCGCGAGGAGCGCGAGCGCCACGGCCTGACGATGGACGGGTACGACGTGGTCGCCGAAGGCATGACCCAGGCCGATGATCCCGAGGCGGCGGAGACGGTCCGTCCGTGGGCCGACGCGGGCGCCACCTGGTGGATCGACGCCGACTGGTCCTCAATGGACCCAGCCGCCGTCCGTCAGGCCGCCGAACGGCGCCTCAAGGCAGGACCGCCCCGCGTCGACTAGGACCAACCACAACAGCAGGAACCACCGCAGCGGATTGTGTGATCAGCGGAGCTCCTCGAGGGTGAAGTCGTCGGCCTGGAGCCAGACGTCCTGGCCGTGACCGAAGAAGCCGGCATAGAGCTGGATCAGCGATTCGCGGCCACTGTCGAAGTCGACAGAGACCTGGCGTGTACTCCGGATGCGCGCCCGACCGACGCTCGGACAGCTTCTGCCCGCGCAACGTGCGGACGCCGAGCATCGTCTCGGAGTTGTTGTCGGCGGTCCGGATCCAGGCGGACAGCCGGTAGCGGTGGTGGGGGCGGACGGCAACGTTCTGCTGGACTTGGTGGGCCCCGATCGAGTCCCGGACGTAGGCATTGTTCTGACCGCTATGGCCGAGATTCGTTCGATCGATTCCGCCACGTCCACTCAGCTGCCACGGTGCAGTCGGCGTGGCGCCGGTCTGCGCCTCGAAGCCGGGATCAGTCACCAGGTTGGTCGACGGAGCCGTCATCGGTGAGCTTGCGTGTGCATCAGGAAGACGTTGTACGGATCCCACTGCGACATCGTGAAGTAGAGATCCGGCCCCGACGACCAGGGATGCATGAACGTTCCGTAGAGGCCCGGGATAGTCGGTGCCTCGGGCAACAACCTGCTCGCCGCTCCACGGACCGGTGAGGGACGCGGCAGACCGTAGTACGACGGATGCTCGTTGCTCGTCGAGATACATCATCAACCACTTGCCGAGATAGGCGTTCCACTGAACGGAAACCTCGCTGATCGGCCCGACAGCGATCGGTACTGCGGAAGTCTCGCGGGTCGACCAGGTGCGTCCGTCCCAATAGCGCCACGCGTTCTTCTGGAGCACCTGACGCTCAGGCACCCGGGCGAGATGGGCGTTGCCGAAGCGGCCGTTCGGCGTACCGATCATGTAGACGTAGCCGCCGTTGCGGACCAGCGCGTTCATCTGGAAGTTGTCGTCCCAGGCCTTGGTGTTCGGCCAGATCGCCTTCGGGTCCTTGGTCCAGGTCTCGCCGTTGTCGTCGGAGTACGCGAAGCCCGAGTGGTTGGTGAACCAGCTGCCGGCCGGGCCCCAGTAGTTGACCGACATGTACTGCACGTACTGCCGCTTGCCGACCGAGATCCCGGCGGTCGGGATCACGGTGTGCTCGTCGCGGTCGATCTTCTTGCAGTCCAGGAACTGCTTCGCATGACCGGGGCTGTCCTCGGCGGCGCTGTCGAACGTCATCCCGTCGGCCAGGTTGTGGTCCTTGCTGCGGAGGAGCAGATTGCAGCGCCAGTCGAGGGTCGCGGGGTCGCCCGCTCCGCCGCCCGGGCCGGTCCAGCCGCTGCCGTAGCTGTCGCCGAACGCGGACAGGATCTCGCCGGCGCCGTTGTCCCAGAGGATCCCGAGATCCGTCGACTTGAGCTGGAACCGCGCCTCGGTGTCGTTGATCGACTCCGGCCCGGTCAGCTTCGCCACCCGCTCAGCAGGCGAAGGAACAGCAGCCTGTACTTCGGGGCGCTCGGCGGACGCCGGCTGTGTTGCCGAGCTCGTGCTCAGCGGGAGGAGTGCGGCACCGAGCACCGTCGGAATGATCAGAGCGAGACGTTTCTGCATCGGGAGCTCCTGGGCGGTCGACAATATCTACCGGATGAGAAATCGATTTCCCGCCACCGTAACGATGGTCGCCGGAAGGGTCAACGGGTCGGCGGTTGACAGGATTTACACAGCTGGGTAACTTTTACACATGCGGATAACTCAAGCCGGGAGCACAGCGGCCCGCCGGGACCAGATCGTCGCCGCGACCATCGGCGTACTGGCTGAGCGTGGCTATGCGGCCACGTCGTACGACGCGATCTGCGCGGTCGCCGGGCTGAGCAGCAAGCGGCTGATCTCGTACCACTTCACCTCCAAGGACGAGCTGCTCGCCGAGGTCCTGCATCGCGTCACCACGGACGCCGGCGAGTACATGCGCCCGGCGATCGAGGCGGCCGAGGGCCCGGCCGCGAAGCTGGCGGCCTACATCCGCGCCAACATCGAGTTCATCGCCGCGAAACCGGATCACGTCCGGGCGGTCCAGCAGATCGTGCTGAGCCAGGCCTCGGTCCCGGATGAGGAGGCGGACGGCGCGATCGCGCGGCTGGTCGGCCTCTTCGACGAGGGGCAGCGGTCGGGCGACTTCCGGCCGTTCGACTCCGCGCTGATGGCGGTGACGCTGCGCGCCGCGATCGATGCTGTTGCCGGGCGCCTGGTCGCCGGTGCGGATCCGCAGCTGTGCGCGGACGAACTGACTGAGACCTTTCATCGAGCGACCCGAGTGGAGACCCCGTGAGTACCGTGACCGACAACAAACCGAAGGCTCGTTGGGGTGCCGTGTTGGCTCCGGTGTTGATCGACCTCGTGGTCCCGTTGCTGATCTTCTACGGCCTGCGCCAGGCCGGGGTCGGAGTGATCGGCGCGACGTTGGCGGGCTCGGTGATTCCGGTCGCGCGTACGGCGTACTCGCTGCTCAAGGGCGCCAAGGTGGACTGGCTGGCGATCTTCATGATCAGCGCGCTCGCCGTCGGGACGATCGCCTCGCTGGCGATGGACAGCCCACGGATGTTGCTGGCCAAGGATGGCGTGATCACGGCGCTGTGTGGGTTCTGGATGCTCGGCACGTTGTTCGCGGGCAAGCCGTTGCTGCTGTCGATCGGGCGCGGGATCGCCGAGGCCAAGCGAGGCAAAGGTGGCGGCGAGATCTGGGCGAGTCGCTGGGATTCGGAGCCGCGTTTCCGGCACGGTCTGCGATTGATCACCGCGGTCTGGGGCGTCGGGCTGGTGCTCGACGCGGTGGTGCGGGTGGTGATCGCGTATGCGCTTCCGCTCGATGCGGTTCCCGGCGTGACGACCGCACAGTGGATCGCGCTCTTCGTCGTCCTCTATGGCTTCATGATGATCTACTCGCGGAAGAATGATCTGCTCGCATGAGTACTGAGGTTCTCATCGTCGGAGCCGGTCCGACCGGCCTATTGCTGGCGGCTGAGCTCCAGCTAGCCGGAGTGTCGATTCGCCTGGTGGACAAGGCGATCGAGCGGTCGGGGCAGTCCAAGGCACTGACTCTGCAGCCGCGGTCGGCCGAGATCCTGCACTCTCGTGGGTTACTGGAACCGCTGCTGGACGAGGTGGTCGAGCGGTTGCCGGCCGGACACTTCGCCGGGCTGCCGGTGCCGCTGGAGTACTCGGAGTGGGAGACGCGGTTTCCTTACCAGCTAGGGATTCCGCAGGCCCGGATCGAGGAGTATCTGGAGGACCATCTCCGGCTGCACGGCGTACAAGTCGAGAGCCTCACGCTGATCGGACTGGACCAGGATGACGAGGGAGTGCTGGCCGAGTTCGATGACGGGACGACGATCCGCGCCGACTGGGTGGTGGGGTGCGACGGCGGGCGGAGTGCGGTGCGCAAGCTGAGTGAGATCGCCTTTCCTGGCAGGGATGGGCGCTTCTCGGCCGTGGTCGCCGATGTCGTTGTTGAAGGCAACAACCAGGAGGCGTGGGCGTTGCCGTCGCTGGTGCCGCGGGACGGTGCGGTGATGTCGATGCTTCCGCTGGCGGACGGCGTTCATCGGGTGCTCTTCACCGGGCCTGAGCAGCAAGGGTTGGACAAGGAGTTGCCGGTCGGGTTCGACGAGGTCTCGCGGGCGTTGACCGCTTGGTACGGCGAGGGCGTCGTACTGCGGGAGCTCCGCTGGGGATCGCGTTTCACCGACGCGGCGCGGCAGGCTGCGCAGTACCGGAAGGGGCGGGTGTTTCTCGCCGGGGATGCTGCGCATATTCATTCGCCGACGGGCGGGCAGGGGATGAACCTCGGGTTGCAGGACGCGTTCAATCTGGGGTGGAAGCTGGCGGCCTTTGTGAAGGACGGCGTGGATCTGCTGGACAGCTATCACGATGAGCGGCATCCGGTCGGGGCGGCGGTGCTGGCGAATACGCGAGCGCAAGGTGTGCTGATGGTTCCCGATGACGATGTCGCCTGTCTCCGCGAGGTCTTCGTCGAGCTGATGCGGTTGCCATCGGCAAACAAATGGCTGGCTGGATTGGTGTCCGGCCTGGGAGTCGCCTATTCACCGGGTGACCATCGGCTGATCGGGCAGCGGATGCCGGATCTTGACCTCGGTACTACGAGCGTCGCGGAGCTGCTCCGGGATGGTCGGCCCGTGCTGCTGGAGTTGTCCGGCTGGGCGGAGGCGGCGCGGGTCGTCGTACGGCCGGATGGGTATGTGGCGTGGGCCTCTGACGACCCGGCTGCGGAGTGGCCGGATCAGGCTTTCACGGTTCGTTCGAAGGCGTCGGCCGCGGTGGTGACGCCGTCTTCGGAGCGGAGTTTGGCAGCGAGTTGACGGGCGCGTTCGGCGAACCTGCCGGCCAGTAAGGGTTCAAGGGCCGCGAGCAAGGTGTCCGGGGAGAGGTCTGCGAAGGCGAGGGTGCTGCCGACGCCGAGTGCGGTGATCCGAGCGCCCCAGAACGGCTGATCCGCGAAGACGCCGCAGATCACCGTCGGAAGGCCGGCCCGGATCGAGCTGCCCGTCGTACCGGCGCCGCCGTGGTGGACGGCAGCGAGGCATCTTCGGCAGCACCGATTCGTGGTCGAACTCGCCGACGACGCGGACCCGCCCGTCGTTCGCAGTACCGAGGTCGAGGTCGTTCCAGCCGGCGCCGACCAGCGCGCGGACGCCGAGCTTGCCGCTGACCTGGTCGATCAGGGCCAGCGCGGCCTGCGGATCGAGGATGGGCATGCTGCCGAAGCCGAAGTACACGGGCTTGTCGCCTGCATCGAGCCAGCGGTCCAGCTCGGGATCCACCGGGCCGTTGAGCTTGGCCTGTTGCTCGTCCGAGGGGAAGAGGAAGCCGGTGATCGGGCGGCGCGGGCCCCATTCGGTGAGCTCCGGGACGAGGTGCTGGCTGTAGATCTGCAGTTCGAGCGAGCCGGCCTGCTCCAGTCGCGCGGCCGTGCCGAGGGTCGCTGGTTCCAGGCCGACCTTGGCGCGTAGCTCGTTGACGAACGGGGCGAAGACCGGCCAGTTGCCCTTCTCGACCTGCTCGTAGGTCTCGAGGTTGCGCTCGGGAGAGAAGACCTCCCGCGAAACGACCATGTGCGGATAGGCGCTGTTGCTGCGCATCGGCGCATAGTGCACGGCGACGTACTGCGCTCCGGCGGCCTCCGAGATGACCGCGGCCTCCAACTCCGTCACGGATCCCGAGATCACCACATCGGCGCCTGCCGTGTGCTCGATCAGCTTGGCATGCAGGAGATCGGCGATCCGGCGTTTGTAGTCGAGCAGCCAGCGCACGTACGACGCCATGTCGCCCGACGCGAGCCATTTGCGGCCCTGCTCCGACTCCATGAACTCGCGCGCGTTCAACTCCAGATCAGACGTCCGTACGCCGAGTCGCTGCCCGAGCCAGCGCAGATCCGTGTTCAGCGCGATGTCGACGTCGTGGCCCCGGCGCGCGAGTTCGGCCGCCAGGACGACCATCGGTTGCGCGTCGCCCCGGGTCCCCATCCCTACCATCGCTACCCGCATGACTACCCCCGCGTTGGATTCGCTCGCAGAAATTCTGATGCTAGGGCGGGGTGGGTTGCGGCCGGGTGCGTCTGCGGCGCGCCTCGGTTAGTTCCGCAACTCGCCTTCCGGTGAAGGGAACGTTTGATGTGCTTTACTGCTGGCGGTGCGATTCCAAGGTGTGACGGCAGGGAGAGATCCCGGGCCCGTCGGCTCCGTGCGACTGGCGGAGTGACCCGGCTGCTGACCGGGGCCATGCGGTGATACCCCGCTTCTGCTCGGATCCGCACGGATCCCTGGCCTTTCATGGCAGAGGAGCATGAAGCGTGTTCACTGGAAGAATCGAGCGGACCGCCACGGTCGCCGAGGTGACCGACGAGGCGTTGCGGGTCACGCTGGACCCTTTGGTAGAGCTGGTTCCGGGCGGCGCGGTCTGCCTGGACGGCGTACGGCTGACGATGGAGTCCGCGCGACCGGGCGAACTCGTCGCGAACGTCACCGACGAGACCCGGCGCAGGACGACGCTGGACCGGGTCACCGCCGGTACTACGGTGCACTTCGAACTGCCCGTCGCTGCCGGTGACCGGATCGACGGTCACCTCGTGCAGGGACACGTCGACGGGGTCGGCAAGGTGCTGCGGATCGATGACGAACCGGCGGGGCGACGGGTCTGGATCAAGCCGGGCGAGCGGTTGCTGGCGAGGCTGGTGGCGAAGTCGTCGGTCGCGGTGAACGGGGTCAGCCTGACGGTGGCCGAAGTACTGAAGGACCGGTTCTCGGTGGTGCTGGTGCCGAACACCTTGAAGTTGACGCGTCTCGGGGCGTTGGAGTCCGGCGACCGGGTCAATCTGGAGAGCGATCTGCTGGCGCGGATGGCGCGGTCGGGACATGGGCCCGAGTTGCTTCGGGCGGTGGGGCGGTTGCCGTGGGCGGGGCATCTGAGTGGGCCGGTCGGCGTACAGAAGGTCGTTGCGCAGTTGGCCGCTGGTGGTGGGGTCGTGGTGTGGGATCCGACGTTGGAGGGCGAGGGGGATGTCGTCTTCGCGGGTGAACGGTTCCGGCCGGAGGCGATGACGTTTCTGCTGACGCAGGTCTGTGGGCATACGACGATTCCTTGTGCTGCGTCGGTTCTGGAGCGGCTGGAGATTCCGAAGATGCCGGGTGAGGGGGATCGGCAGGGGACGTTGATGCATGTCCCGGTGGATCTTGCGTCGCTGCCGGGGACCGGGGTGAGTGCGGCCGATCGGGCGGCGACCATTCGTCGGTTGGCTGATCCGTCGTCGATGCCTGGGGACTTTCTGCGGCCGGGGCATGTGTTTCCGCTGGCGGCGCGGCCTGGGTTGCTGGCTGAGCGGCGTGGTCATACCGAGGCGACGGTCGCGCTCTGTGTTGCTGCGGGGCTTGCGCCTGTTGGGGTCTGCTGCGAGGTGATGCGGCCTGATGGGGTGATGGCGGACGCGGCCGACCTGGAGGAGTTCGCGTTGCGGTGGGAGCTGCCGATGATCGACGTACACGATCTGGCTCGGTGGTTGTGATGAGTGTCTATGACGACCCGGTGTTCCTGGCGGGGTACCGGCAGTTGCGCCGGGACGGGCTGGGATTGAACTCTGCCTTGGAGATCCCGGCGCTCGCCGCCCTGCTTCCGCCGGTCGCCGGCTTGCGCGTGGTGGATCTTGGCTGCGGCGAGGGCGAACTCGCCGTACGACTCGCTACGGCCGGCGCCGCGGAGGTGATCGGTGTCGACCTCTCGGCGTCCATGCTTTCGCGAGCTCATGAGCACCCCTCGGTGCGCTACGTACAGTCGGACATCGCTACCTTCGATCTACCTGCTGACAGCGTCGACCTCGTCGTCAGCAGCCTCGCTCTGCACTACGTAAAGGACTTCGATGCCCTGGTCGCCCGAATCGCCCGCTGGCTATCTCCTGCCGGCCAATTCACCTTCTCGATCGAACACCCAGTGATCACAGCCCCTTTGCGAAGCAGCCGACCTCCTGATCGACGACTACGCCAACGAGGGCCCCAGGCAACGAACCTGGTTCGTCAACGGCGTACAGAAGTACCACCGCACTGTGTCGTCCCTACTGATGACACTACGCCGCAACGCGTTCTCTTTAGTAGCAGTCGAAGAACCCCAGCCAACGCCCGCCCAGGTCAAAACCCACCCCCACCTAGCCATCCACCGCCGCCGCCCACCTCTCCTGCTGGTGTCTGCCCGACGCTGACCCGCGCTCATCTCCGCTGTTGCTGGGAAAGTGTCGGAGATTGCGGGTAGAAAGAAGTATGAGATTCGGAGTGATTCTGCCTGGTGGGGCGGCGGTTGAGCAGTTGGAGCAGGCTGTGTTGGCTGAGGAGGCTGGGTGGGATGGGGTGTTTGTGTGGGAGGCGGCGTACGGGGTTGACCCGTGGGGGTTGCTGACGGCTGTTGCTGCTCGGACTTCGCGGGTGCGGTTGGGGACGATGTTGACGCCGTTGCCGTGGCGGCGGCCGTGGAAGGTTGCTAGTCAGGTGGCGACGCTTGATCAGATCTCTGCTGGGCGGGCGATTCTCGCGGTGGGGCTCGGGGCGACCGAGACCGATCTGCCGCGGACCGGGGAGGAGCTGGATCTGCGGACCCGGGCGGCGATGCTCGATGAGGGGATCGATCTGATTCGCGAGTTGTGGGCGGGACGTTCGCAGTACCACGGTGTGCACTACGACTACGAGTGTGCGCGGGACGATCTGGCCGAGGTCGGGCGACCGGTGCAGGAGCGGATCCCGATCTGGGTGGTGGGTGCTTGGCCGCGGCCGAAGTCGATGCGGCGGGTGTTGCGATGCGACGGGGTGCTGCCGCAGTTCGAGTCGGGTGGGCCTGAAGAGATGCGCGTACTACGTACGTGGCTGAGCTCGCAGGGTGTGGCTCCGGGGTTCGACGTGATTGCCGAGGGTGAAACGGCGGCGGGCGACCCGGAGGACGTAGTACGGGTTGGTGGTTGGGGTGATGCGGGGGCTACGTGGTGGCTGGAGACTCGGTGGGAGATGCCGCATCACTCGGCTGAGCGGATGCAGCAGGTTCGCGAGCGGATCGCCGCCGGGCCGCCGTCAAGCTAGCAAGGGGAGATCCGAGCGGATGGCGTCCGCGTGGGCTGCGAACCAGTCGCCGCCGGCGGCTAGTTCCCAGTGCATGGCCAGGAGGGACCAGGTGATGCGGTAGAAGGTGAGGATGCGGTCGAGTTCGGGGGTGCGGTCGAGGCCGTAGCCGTTGAGGAGCGCGGTGGTCGGTGTCGAGCCTGCGCGTGAGAAGCGGCCGAGTTCGAACAGCGGGTCTCCGAAGGCTGCGTCACCCCAGTCGATGATTCCGGTGAGCTTTCCGGCCTGGGCATAGATGTGACGGGGATGCAGATCGGCGTGGAGCAACGCGGGCTTGATCGGCTCTTGGGCGATTGGTTCGAGAGTGCTGAGGTTCGCTGCGAGGTCAGCCGGCATGACGCCTGCGTCGGTCAGCTCGCCGAGCCGGTCGAATGGTTGCCGGATCACCTCACTCCAGGTGTCCTTCAGCCCTTCGTGCAGGAATCCGTAGCCGCTGCCCGTGATCCCATGCAACCTGCGAAGCTGCTCACCGACAGCCGCCAGTACGCCCTCGTCGCTGTCGGAGATGGGCTCGCCGGGGATCGCGCGCTCGATCAGGTAGGCCGTCGGCGGCTCGAGTTCGACGGCGAGGATGTCCGGCGCCATCACGTCGACGAGCCGCGCTTGCTCGCACGCCCAGGCCTCGGCCCTGACCGCCTCCGTCGCGCCGGACTTCAGGTAGAACGTCTCGCCCTTGGTGGACAGGCGGAAGCACTCGTTCCCAGCGAACCCCTGAACCCGCTCGACCCCGGCAACCGCTCCGACAGCGGTCTCGCGACCTCGGCAACCCATCGATTCTCAAGCATCCACCGAACGCTACTGGGCTACCTTCTTCGGCGCTCAGCTTTATCCACAAGCAAGGCCGCAGTGTGGACGAAGTTGCCTCTTTTGGTGGCTTCGGAATCCCTTGTCCACAAGGGTTTCTGGGATTCAGAAACTGTCGGTGGCGGTGTCTAGTGTTGTCGGCATGGACCTCTTCGAGGCGCCGCGGCCGGCGTATCTGTTGAGCGGCGAGGAAGCAGTCGCCACTCTCGATGCTCTGCGTGCCGAGATCGCGTTCTTGGAGACCTACCACCTTCAAGTCCTCGCCCGTCTGGACGAAACCGGCCACACCAAGGAGGCCACCGGCCAGCCCACCGCCGTCTTCGTAGCCTCAAGGCACCGTCGCAACCGCCCCGAAGTCCAGCGCGAACTCAAACTCGCCGCCGCGCTGCACCGATACCCCGCCGTCACCGCAGCCCTCCCCGACCCCTACGCCCCACCCGGCCCCGACCCGGTCGTCCAGTACATCGACGCCATTGCCGACGCGGAGACGGACAGCGACGCCGGTAACGCCTTAGGCGGGACGTGCGCCGAGATCGCCTGCAACGCCGCAACGGATGCCGACCTCGTCCCGGCCGATCACCAGGCCCCGGACGGCGCCGGCGTTGATGGTGATGCTGTGTCTGGTGCTGAGTTGCCGGTGTTGTTGTTGCCGGAGCAGGCCGAGGCAATCGTCGCTGCGTTGGAGGCGGTCCCGTCAGCGGCGATGGTGCCGGTCGAGGATCTGCAGGCCGCTGAGCATCAGATGGTGGAAGCGGCCCGGAACTTGTCGTCGTGGGATCTGAAGAAGTTGGGTCAGCGGGTCCGGGACGTGTTGGACACCGACGGCCCGGAACCGGCCGAGGACGCTGCCCGGGGCCGTGAGGCCTTGCGGATCACGACCGCCGAGCACGGCATCAAGATCTCTGGGTTCTTCGCTGCCGAGAATGCCGAGCTGTTCAGGACGTCGGTCGAGGCCGGCGCGAAGCCTCGCCCGACCCTCGATGGTGAGCGCGACCCGCGGTCGTTGGAGAAGCGGCAGGCTGACGCGCTGTCCGAGGCGTTGGCGATCGCTGCCGGTGCGGGTGAACTGCCCGGGCATGGTGGGATCAAGCCGCACATCACCGTCACCATCGACTACGACGAGTTGAAGGCCAAGGGCCGCGACGCGACCGGCGAGCTGCAGTTCGGTGATCGGCTGTCCGCGGCGGCCGTGCGCCGGCTGGCCTGCGACGCCGAGATCATCCCCGTCGTGCTCGGCTCAGAATCCGAACCGTTGGACGTAGGGCGTGGGCAGCGGTATGTGACGAAGGCGATGTGGCGGGTCCTGGCCCGCCGCGACAAGGGCTGCGTCGTCTGCGGAATGCCACCCCGCTACTCCCACGCCCACCACATCATCCACTGGATCGACGGCGGCCCCACCTCAGTCGCCAACCTCGTCTTCCTCTGCAGCGTCCACCACACGGCCGTCCACAACGGCCTCTACACCATCACCATCACCAACGGCAGAGTCCACGTCACCCGCCCGTCCTGGGCCGACCCACCCCGCCGTACCGGCCGCTCTGCGTGGTTCACCACAGCCCGCAGTACCAGCCGAGCAGCCGCCGGCACCGCAGCCGCGCACGGAGAGGCCTGGGACGGTGGCTTCGGAGCGGGTAAAGACCCGTTCTGGGGCGAAGGTCCAGCCGAACAGGCCGTCCGTCCGGTCCGCGCCTTTCCTCTAGTCGGTGATCCGCCACCACTCGCAGCACTCAAGCCTGCCGGCTTCGACCCCTGGGGCCCAGAAACCCAAGACACTGGCTGACCACGCCCCGCCGAGCCCGGGCCACAAGAGACCCGGGATCCGAACCGCGGCCACCGTTGGTCCAATGGCTCCTCTTAAGGCCAGCCGACCAGACGAGGATCCATGCTGCAGCTAGTCATGCCGCCGCGCCGCGCCTGAAATGAACTGGATCCCCTCCGGCGATATGCCGCACGCCCGGTGACGTCTTCCGGGTGCCTGCGATTGCCATGGGTGATGCGTCCTTCCAGTCTGCCCGGGTCGTTGCAGGCCGTCCCGCCGTCCCGCCGTCCTGCCGTCCCGCCGTCCCGCGTCCTGCCGTCACTGCCGTCACTGTGGTTCGCTCGGTGCGGAGGTCGGTTGCCGGTCGGATCGTGCATCGCCAGGTATTCATCCAGGTCTCGACGCCCGAATGCGGACCGCCACAGGCTTGGCCGGCTCGTTATCCAGGGGTGTAGCCAGCTGCGCGGGCAGGGCTGCGCGACGGGTCTGTCGGCTGGATGGAGTGTTGGAGGTGGTTGGCGGAGCGTCCGGCCTGGTTGGGTGAGTGTGTTCGGAGCGTTTCCGCGTGGTGGGGAGGTGGTCGGTGACCTCTGGTGGGGTGGGGCGTTAGAGTTACTGACTGGAAACATCGGCTGATCGCCGGAGGATGCCCGGCGGGCTCGGAGGATCGACGTGGCACTGGGTAGGACGTCCCCGCGGGACCTGCCGCTGTTCGCGGATCTGTCCGGACGGGAGATCAAGGACATCTTCCGCGCCGGCGAGGAGGTCTCGGTACCGGCCGGGTGGTCGCTGATCCTGGAGCAGACGCCACCGGACGCGGCGTACCTGATCATCAGCGGTACGGCGGCGGTCCGGGTCAAGGGCGAGGAGATCGCCGAGCTCGGGCCGGGCGATATCGCCGGTGAGGTGGCGGTCCGGCAGAACCGGTTGCGGACGGCAACGGTGACGGCGAAGAGCCGGCTGCAGCTGCTGCACTTCACCCGCGAGAAGTTCGACGACCTGACGAACCGGCTGCCGAACTTCCGCGACGCCATCGACGCAACGATCGCCGAGCGGCGCGGTGAAAAACCCACCACCTGAGCCGCCCGCGCCCGCTGAACTGGGTGCGCGGCGGAGAGCCGCGGCGTGCGCCGAGATGCGGCCGACGGCCCTCGCCGGGATGCGGGCGGCGGCCTCGCTGAGGTGCGAGCCGCGGTGAGATCTCGGTCCGGGTGGTTGGCGACGCTGTGCGCCGGGAGGCGGGCGGCGGTCCTCGCTGGGATGCGGGTGGGCGGGTGAGTGAGGTGACTGAGCCGTCGGGGGAGATGCCGGCGTTGCGGGAGGTCGAGGCTGAGCTTGGCGTGCAGCCGGATCTGGCGGCGATGCAGAGGGACTTCGAGCAGGCGCTGCTCGGCGGGGAGCGCAAGTTCACCCGGATCGAGGTGTCGGCGCGCGCCGGGATCTCGATCGAGCGGGCCGAGCAGATGTGGCATGCGCTCGGGTTCGCGACGGTGCCGGATGACGAGATCGCCTTTACCGACGGAGATGTGGAGGCGTTGCGGCTGGTCGCGGCGCTGGAAGACGACGGGTTCATCGATCCGGCCGTGGAGTCGTCGCTGGCGCGGAAACTCGGCCAGACGCAGTCGCGGCTGGCATCCTGGCAGTCGGCCATGTTCCTGGAGTTGCTGGCCAATTCGAAGCTTGCCGCCGATGATGCGATCGAGGTCGCGTCTTTGTTGCTACCGGCAATGGAACGGTTGCAGACGTACGTCTGGCGGCGGCATCTGGCAGCCGCTGCGGGTCGGGCGGTGGCCGGCTCCGACGAGTTGGCCCGGGGTGTGCGGGTGGTCGGGTTCGCGGACATCGTCAGCTACACCCGGCTGACCCGGCGGTTGTCCGAGGTCGAGCTGGGGCAGCTGATCGAGCGGTTCGAAGGAATGGCGGCCGATGTGGTCGCGCTGAACGGCGGCCGGGTGATCAAGTCGATCGGCGACGAGGTGCTGTTCGTGACCGATACGCCGGCCCAGGGTGCGGCGGTCGCGCTCGCGTTGCAGGACAAGGTCGCGGAGGCAGGCGACATGCCAGAGCTGCGGATCGGGCTCGCCTACGGCAGCATTCTGATCCGCCTCGGCGACGTCTACGGCGAGGTGGTCAACCTCGCGGCCCGGCTCACCTCGGAGGCGAAGCCCGGCCGAGTACTAGGCGATCGGGAACTCGCTGCCGCGCTGGACGGCCACCCGGCGTACCGGATCCGCAAACTCCGCCGCGTCTCCGTCCGCGGCTACCACCACCTCAGCCCCTACGCGATCCAACGAGCAGACACCCCTTAGCCCGTACACCGCGGCACCCGCGCCCAGCGCGTACGCCGTGCGGCTGCGCTCAGCTCCTACGCCGAGGTGTGAGATCAGGTGGGTGTGGTGAAGTAGGCGGCGGTTGGGGAGTCGGCGGGGTAGTAGGACTCGATGGCTAGTTCGTCGAGGGTGATGTCTAGTGGGGTGCCGAATGTGGTGATGGTGGAGAAGAGCCGGAGTTCGCGGCCGTCGTGGCGGATGATCATCGGGATCGCGATCTCGGACTCGAGGGGAAGGCCCGTCTCGTCGGGGCCGGGGGCGAGGAGTTCCTCGTAGAGCGCGGTGAGTTCGGGATCGGGGGCGGCGCCGAGTTGGCGTCTGATGCGGGTTCGGAACATCGTCCGTACGTCGGCGAGATTCGCGATCAAGGGGGCGAAGCCGCGCGGATGCAGCGCCAGCCGGACGAGGTTCATCGGGGCCTGGAGCAACAAAGGATCGACCGTCGCGAAGAACGGCTCGACCGCGCGGTTGGTCAGCACGATGTTCCAGTGTCGGTCGAAAACCACCGCAGGGTAGGGCTCGTGGGCCTGGATCACCCGCTGGATCGCCTCCAGGGCGGTCGTCATCGCGGCGCCGTCGAGCGAGCGTTCGTCGTACCGGGGAGCGAACCCGGCCGCGAGCAGGAGGCGGTTGCGATCGCGCAGCGGTACGTCGAGTTGATCGGCGAGCCGGAGGATCATCTCGGCGCTCGGGTTGGACTTGCCGGTCTCGATCAGGCTGACGTGCCGGGCCGAGACGTCGGCGGCGATCGAGAGGTCGAGCTGGCTGAGTTGGCGGCGGTGTCGCCAGTGCCGCAGGAGCTCTCCGATGGTCTGCACGAGTTCGACAGTACTCATCGATCTGAGCGGAGCGCGATGAAATCAGAGTTCATCGACAACCCGGTCCCATCGCGGAAACACTGCGGAACATGACGACGACAGACAACAAGACCATCATCCAGCAAGGGCTAGGCGAGCTGCTCGCAACCAGGAGCACGAAGGCGCTGGAACCCTTGCTGAGCAGCGATTTCATCCATCACCGCCCGGACCGGACCTCGACCAAGGCCGAGTGGCTCGCGTCGCTCGACAAGGCGTTGGTCCCGTTGGCCGATCAGGAGGTCGAGGTGCTGCAACTGCTGGCGGACGGCGACCACGTGGTGATGCACTCGCGGCGCCGCCTGCCCGGCGGTCCGGAGATCGCCGTGGTCGACATCGTGCGATTCGCCGACGGACTGATCGTCGAGGTCTGGGAGACGGTCGAGCCGCTGGCCGAAGCCGAAGCCCACCTCACCTGGTGGGACGCGGCGACTGAACTAGCGCGCACACCGACGCCGCCCCCTCGGGGGGTCCGGTGGTAAGCCGCGGCCAGGCCGGGTGGTGCCCCTCCGGCTAGTCCGGCAGGTCGGCGATTCGGGTGGCGACTCGCTCTAGGACGGCTAGTTCCTCTGGGGTGAGGTGGTCGAGGAAGCGGGCGCGGACGGAGTTCAGGTGGCCGGGGGCGGCCTGGGCGAGGACGTCGAAGCCGTGGTCGGTCAGGTGGTAGATCGAGCCGCGCGCATCGACCGGATCCGGCTCGCGGTCGATCAGGCCGCGGGCCTCCATCCGGGCCGCGTGGTGCGACAGCCGGCTGCGGGACCACTGCATCTTGACCGCGAAGTCCCGCAGCCCCCAGCGCCTATCCGGCTTCTCCGACAGCGTGCTCAGTACTTCGTAGTCGGCACTCGACAGCTCCAGCTGATTGAGGTCGCGGGCCAGCCGGGACGGCAGCACGGTCAGCATTCGGCGGACCGCTCGCCAGGCACGGTCCTCATCGGCATCGAGCCATCGGGTCACGCCCCCGATCGTACGTCTTTGACATGTCAAAGAACAGCGCTACCCTCATTGACATGTCAAAGAAAATTCTCGTAGTGGTCGCGAGCACCCGTCCAGGACGCCTCGGACCCGCCGTGGCGGACTGGTTCGTCCGGGCAACAGCCGGTGCTGCGGGCGCCCGCAGCGTCGAGGTCGAGATCGCCGACCTGGCCGAGGTCGGCCTGCCGTTCCTGGACGAGCCCGAGCATCCGTCGACCGGGATCTACCTGCACGAGCACACCAAGGCCTGGAGTCGCCTGGTCGGTTCGGCGGATGCGCTGGTGTTCGTAACGAGCGAATACAACTACTCGATGCCCGCGACGTTGAAGAACGCCTTCGACTATCTGAGTGTGGAGTGGGCCTGGAAACCGTGCCTGTTCATCGGGTACGGCAACACCTCGGCCGGCACCCGCGGCGTACAGATGGCTCGTAGTGTCGCTGCCTCGTTGCGGATGCTGTCGATCGGCGGCGACATCTTCCTGCGGATCGCGGACGCCTTCAGCGATGGCAAGGTGATCGAGACAGAACGCCTGGCCGCGCGCGCCCAGGAGGCGTTGTCGGAGCTGGACCACGTGGCCGACGTACTACGTCCGCTCTACCGGACCGCCGAGGAGATCGTGCCGGCGGCAACAACCGACGCAGCCGAACTGCTGGTCCTGCAGCGATGCTGCTGGGTCGACGAGGCGCTGGCCAACGAGACACTCGATCTGCCCGCGCTCCATGAGTCGGAGCACGAAGTACGGGATGCCTTGCGGGATTGGGCGACGTGGGTCGTGCGGCTTGATGGGCGGCTGGTCGGTTCGGTGCGGGCCAAGCGGGACGGCGACCATTGGCACATCGGGCGGCTGATGGTTGCGCCCGATCAGCGGCATAGCGGGTTGGGGCGACGGCTGCTCGCGTACGCCGAAAGCCAAGCGCCGGCAGGGGTTTCGGCCATCACGCTGTTCACGGGCGAGCGGAGTGAGCGGAACATCGCCTTCTATCAGAAGGCGGGCTACGCACTGTCGTCCGAGGAGGCCCCGGTGGGTGCCGTGGGGCTGAGCAAGCCCATCTAAGCTGGGCGGGTGCGTGAGGTCTCGACAACAGCAGAGCTGGCAAGGATCACTGCCGGCGATCCGATGATCGTTTGGTGCGGGCAAGGTCAGATCGGCGGCCGGGTTCGAGCCTGGTCCGCCGGGGACGCGGTCGTGGTGGCATCGCCGCAGTTGTCGATGCACGACCGGCTGGCCGTCTTCGGTCCGGCCGACGAGGTCGCGGGGCTGGTCGAGTATGTGCTGACCGAGGTCAATCCGAGCCTGCGGACTTTCGGTGACGAGGAGCTGATCCGGGAGCTCGTCGAGCTGGTTCCGAGGTTGGACTTTGCAGCAGCGTTCGGCTGGATGCATACGTCAGTGGCGCCGTCGGAGGTGACCACAGCCGCGTGGTTGGAGAGTGACGCGGGGGTTGAGGAGTTGCTGGCGGAGGCGTCGCCCGACTCCTATGCGTGGCCCGGGCGGTCCGGCGTACTGCGGTGGGCCGGGGTGACTGCCGAAGGCGGCGAGCTGCTGAGCATCGCGGCCGATGCCTGGAGCGCGCCGGAGATCGGGTTCCTGGCCGGAGTCGCTACCAAGCCGTCGGCGCGCGGACAGGGATTGTCGCGGCAGGTGTGCGCGTTTGCGACGGCCGAGCTGGTCAAGCGGTACGGGCAGGCCGGGCTGATGGTGCACGGCGACAACGAGGCGGCCATCGCGGTTTACCGGAAGCTGGGCTACACCTACCGCAAGGTCGCTGCGGCGCACTTGTAGCCCAGCCTCAAAGCGCTACCGGCTTGGCGGGACCGACGGGGTCGAGCTGGGCTTCGGCGTGGTCGACGGCTTGGTGGAGGTCCCAGCAGTCGGCTTGGGCGACGGTCGTCGGTGTCGGCGTCGGTGTCACAGAGGCGCCAGGCGTCGTCGGGGTGGCCGGGGCCGGCGGCGGCACGAAGGGCGGCTTGTCGCTGTCCTTGCAGATCGCCACGCCGTTGGAGTCCACGGGAGCGTTCGCGTCGTCCTGCACCGAGACGAGCGGGAAGAAGTTGGAGAACTCGTCCTGCGGCCGGTCGCCGTTCTGCATCGCGCAGTCCTGCCGGATCAGGCTGATCGGCTTGCCGCTCTGGTCGTACAGGCGGACATGGACCAGCCGGCCCTGGTCGTCGAACGGGTAGACGTTGACGATCGCGTTGCCGTCGAGGTTGAGGCCGCTCGGCGTGTAGTTGCTGGTGCTGGTGCCGCGGTAGTCGTTGTAGTTGTTGAAGATGCTGCCCGGTCCGCCGACGAAGCTGGTGGCCAGCCAGGCCGGCACGATGATCGTGGCGACGACGTTCAGCGGTACGACGTACCAGAGCCAGCGGGCGTCCTGCTGGGTGCGCCGGCCGATCCAGATCGACACGGCGGCGCCGGCCAGCGCGCCGACGACCGTGACGGCGTTGGCGCCGAAGACGAGGAAGAACGCCGCGCCGCCGACCGCGCCGCGCGCCACCCACCAGACCGGCTGGCCGATGGTGACCAGCTCGCGCCGGATGTGCGGCGGGATCTGGTCGATCGACTCCCGGATCCAGGCCGCCGTACTGGCGCCGCGCGGCGTCTCCAGGACGATCCGCGGCGAGTTCCCGCGCAGGGCCCGGACGCCGAGGTAGGCGGTCACCGCGAGGATGACGAGGCCCAGGAACCCGAAGGTCGCGGTGATGTCGCGGCCGGTGCCGAGCAGGGCGATGATCAGGAAGAACGGGCCGACCAGGCAGGCGATGACGCCCCAGCGCAGCGCCGATTCGCCGGCCTTGATCTCGGCTGCCTTGGCGCCGGACGGTTTGCCCGGTGAAGGTGGGTAGCCGGCCGCGGTGCGCAGCTCATCGGCGTACTGGCGAGGCGTGCCGAGGCGCTCCTGCAGGGTCTGCGCGGTCGGCTCCTGCTCGAACTCACCGGCGACCTCCGCGAGGTGGCCGGCGACGTCGTCGAGGACGTCCTCGAGCTCGCCCGGCGGCAGGTCGCTCAGCTCGGCCCGGACCTGGGCGAGGTAGATCGCGACCGCTCCGGTCAGGGTGCTGTTCACGCCGCCTCCTCTTGGAGCAGCACCGACATGGTGTCGGCGAAGTGGTTCCAGGTCTTGGTCGACTGGGCGAGCAGGTCGAGGCCCATCTTGTTCAGCCCGTAGTACTTGCGGTGCGGGCCTTCTTCGCTGGGTTGCACGTACGACGTGAGCGCGCCGGCCGCGAACAACCGGCGCAGCGTGCCGTACACCGAGGCGTCCGCGACGTCCTCGAGCCCGGCCGCGCGCAACCGGCGCAGTACGTCGTACCCGTAGCCGTCGGTGTCCCGCAGGACGGCCAGTACGGCGAGGTCCAGGACGCCCTTGAGCAGCTGGCTGGTGTCCATCGCCATCACCCCCTCGAAGTCGGTCGGTGCACCGCAAGGCCCGGACCCCTCAGACCGGGCCTCACGGTGCTCTGCCGAGCAGACTACTACACATCGTGGAGTACTACGCAATGCTGTTTGACCGCGCGCGCCGACTCGGCGAAATCGATCAAGTCCGCCGGGCGTATTGGCGGGCACAGTAGAGACATGAACTCCACGGACGTGTTCGCCGGCTTCGTCGCCGCAGTCGCAGACAGCCTCGACGAGCCACAGACATCCGGCTGCGACCTGGCTCGCCAGGTGCATATGTCGCGCTCGAATTTCGATCGCGTCGTCGCAGCCGTCGCGGGCGAGTCACCGTCGGCGTTCCGGCGGCGGCTGCTGCTCGAGCGAGCGGCGTACCGGCTGCTCGCGGAGGATTCCGGCGTACTCGACCTCGCGATCGACGCGGGCTACGGGTCGCACGAGGCGTTCACCCGTGCCTTTGCGAGGGCTTATGGGATGCCGCCTCGCGAGTGGCGGCGTGAGCCGTCGCGGCGGTTCTTCCTGGCGGCGCCGAGCGGGGTTCATTTCCAGCCACCGGCAGGCCTGCGCCTGCCCGCGACGAAAGAGGCGAGAGGGATGGATGTACTGGTACGGATGGTCGAGCACCACGTGTGGCTCACCGGCGAGATGATCGAACGCGGCGACCGGCTTTCTGCCGCTCAGCTGGACGAGCGGATCGAGTTGTCGGTCGAAGGCATCGACGACGACGTGTCGATCCGGTACCTGCTGGACCGGCTGGTCTGGCAGGAGGAGATGTGGCTGGCGTCGGTCGACGACCGGCCGTTCCAGGTGCCGGAGTGCGGCATCCAGGTGACGACGCCGATCGCCGACCTACGGACCAGGCACGCCGAGGCCGGCTCGCGATTCGTTGCCCTGGTCAACAGGTTGAACGAGGAAGGCCGCTTCGACGAGAGCTTCGTCGACACGACCTGCGAACCACCGCGGGTCTTCACGTACGGCGGGATGGTCGCGCACGTGCTCACCTTCGCCGCGCACCGGCGGTCGTTGCTGGTCGGTGCGTTCCATTCGGCGGGGATCACCGATCTCGGCTTCGGCGATCCCATGCACTTCGTCGCCGGCTAGTTCGTGATCCGCACGGTCGTACCGGGGTCGACGGTGAGCTCGATGACCTCGTCGCCGAGGCGGACGTGCAGCGGTTCACCCCGTCCACCGGTGATGGTGGCGCTGGTCAGGCGGTTGGCGTCCCAGCTGACGTCGACGGTGTAGCCGCCGCGGGCCCTGAGGCCCTGGACGGTGCCGGCGGTCCAGCTGGTGGGGAGGGCGGGGAGAAGCTCGATCTCGGTCGGGGTGGACTGGACGAGGAGTTCGGCGAGGGCGGCGGTACCGGCGGAGTTGCCGTCGAAGGAGTAGATGTTCTGTTCCGCGCCCGCGATGCCGCCGGCGGAGTACGACATCAGGTTGTGTTCGCTGGCGTCGCCGATCAGGCCGCGCAGATGGTGCAACGCACGATCACCCTGCAGCAGGCGGGCGTAGAACGCCATCAGGTTCGCCTCGACCCACTCGGTCTGCTCCCAGCCGTCGGCGGCCTGGCGGCGTTCGATGATGACCTCGGCTGCGCGGGCGAGGTCGGGAGTGTCCCGCGGGGTGATCTGGCGTTCGGGGTAGACCGCGATCAGGTGGCTGGTGTGCCGGTGGCTCGGCGCGGCCTCGTCGAAGTCGATCAGCCACTCCTGGAGCTGGCCGTGCTTGCCGATCTGGAACGGCGAGAGCTTCTCGCGGGCGGCTTCTCAGATCGCGGCGGAGTTCCTCGTCGATGCCGAGTAGCTCGGATGCCTCGACGCAGATCCGGAACAGCGCCTCGATCAGCACCCGGTCGGTGGTGTTGCCCATCGAGATCGAGCACTCGTCGCCGTCGGGCGAGAAGTACCAGTTCTCCGGGGAGTCGGACGGACCGCTGAGCAGCCAGCCGGTCGACGGATCCTCGACCAGGTAGGCGAGGAAGAACTGCGCCGCCTCCCGCAGGAGCGGGTAAGCCTGGCCGGCCAGGAAGTCGAGGTCCCGGTTGTATTCGAAGTGCTCCCACAGCTGCAGGGAGATCCAGATCCCGCTCGTCACGTGCAGGCCCCAACCGAGACCCCAGCCAGGTGCCGTGTATCCCCAGGCATTGGTGACCGTGTGCGAAACCCAGCCGGGTGCGCCGTACAGCTCGGAAGCCGTACGCCGTCCGCTCGCGGCGAGCCGTTCGATGAAGGTGAACAAGGGTTGCTGGCATTCACCGAGGCCGGTGATCTCGGCGGCCCAGTAGTTCTGCTGGGTGTTGATGTCCAGGTGGAAGTCGTTCGTCCATCCGCCGGTCGAGGCCAGGCCGTCGTTCCAGAGTCCCTGCAGGGCAAGGGGAAGTGGCGAATCCGCGCGCGATCCGGCGATCGTCAGATACCGGCCGAACTGGAAGTACAACGAGACCAGCTCGGGATCCTCGCCACCCTTGGCGAACAAGGCTCGCCGCTCACCGGTGGGCAACGCCCGTACTGCGTCCTCGGTGCGACCCAGGTCGAGCGCAACCCGTCGTACGAGCGGCGTGTAGTCGTCGAGATGGGCCTGCTTGAGCTGGTCGAATCCTGCTTCGACCGCTTGGTCCAGAAGCCGGGTTGCGTAGGCAGTCGGGTCGTCGCCGAGCCAATCGGTGCCTACGGCAATGATCACGGTCGCGGTCGTCGCGTCTGTCACCAGCAGCGTGGTCGGGCTCGTATTGGATGGTGCCGTCGGCAACTACCTGGGCACGGATCTCGACGGTCGAGCCGACCCGGCCGTTGGAGTGCAGGGACTCGTAGGCGTGCCCTCGCAGTACGAGCGTGTCGTCCTCGGTCGAGACCTCGGCCGGGATCGCGTCGCCGCTGAAGGAGACCTTGAAGCTGGTCGGTGCGCTCGTGGTCGACCGTACGACGATCACCTGGTCGGCGTGCGACGCGAAAACCTCACGGGTGAAGGCGATTCCGTCTCTCGTGTAGCCGGTCCGCACGATCGCGTCGGCCAGGTCCAGCGACCGTTCGTACCCCGTCGCCTCGCCGCCCTCGCCGAAGTCGAGCAGCAGTTCCGGCAGCGGAACGTTGGTCCCGAAGGAGGTCGGCCGGCCGAGCAGATGCTCACCCGCAAGCGCCTGCGCCTCGGCGTATCGGCCGGCGAAGAGGTGCTCGCCGGATCCGCGGCAGCCGAACCAGGCCGGTCGGACTCACATCGCTCGTCGCGGCGGCACCAGACCAGGCAGTCGACTCGGACAACCGGACCCGCTCGACCGCAACCCCGGAGTACACCATCCCCCCGAGCCGCCCACTCCCGATCGGCAACGCCTCGAACCACCGGGTCGCCGGTTCGGCGTACCAAAGTCTCCCTGGCTCGCCGGTGACGTTCCGATCGCCCTCAACAACCTCGTGCCTCAACATCCCGCTCCTCCACCGCATTACTTAACCCAGGCAAGTATGAACATAGCCTGCCGCGCTGGGAAGATCAGGAGCCGACCAGACTGTGGCCCAGGTCGGTACGGAGGTACAGCACCTGCTTGCCCTGGCGGTGCCTGGTCAGCAGTCCGGTATCGTGCAGCACCTTGAGATGAGCCGAGATCCCGCCCGGTGCGAGCTCCAGCCGGGCCGCCAGTTGGCTGGTGGTCTGCGGGGCGTCGAGGATCATCAGCATCCGCGCCCGGGTCTCGCCGAGCAGCCGGACGAGCGGTTGCCCGGTCGGTGCGACCGATCGCTCCCAGAGCGTGCCGACGGCCCGGACCGGATAGAACATCGACACCGGTGACGCGGGCCGGACCGTGAAGGCCGGCAGGTGGTCCAGGAAGATGCTCGGCGCGATCGGCATCCCCTCGCCGCGCAACTCCAGTTCGAGGTCGCGGCCCCACTCCATCTCCAGCCGGCCGTCCCGCCAGCGCAGGCTCGGGTGCAGTTCCGCGAACATCCGGGCGGGTCCGTAGTCGGCCAGCGTCCTGGTCCGGTAGGCGATGTCGGCCTCGAGCAGGGTCAGCAGCTTCGGCCAGACGGCAGCGATCGCGAGCTCCCACCAGGCTGCCAGCGCCTCGACGATCGCCGGGAGGTAGCGCTCGGGCTCGGCGTGGATCTGCCGCCCCAGCTCGGTGAGCGGGGTCTGCTGATGGGTCACCTCGAGGTCCTCGCGCACGATGTCGGCCGGGGTGGCGCCGAGGACGGCCAGCTCGGCCTGGACAGTGGTCAGCGGGGTCTGTGGCGCCGGGGTGAGGAAGTCGGGCAACCAGGCACCTGGCCGGATGAGAGCTTCGAGCAGCGGCTTATGTGGCCGGAGGGCGGCCGAGTTGTTCGCGCGATGCGCGTCCTTGATCCAGGGCAGGTGGATGGCGTGCCGAGCCGGGTCGTGCACGGCCCAGCGACTCGTCACCGTCTCCCACAACGGCGAGATGGCGAACCGGGTAGCCGCCAGGTCGTCGGGTCCGAACCGCGTGATCAGCACCCGGCCACTCTAGTTCGATTCAGTGTTGAGTGAATCGTTCGCGGCCGGTCGATTCGGCAGCTTTGATCGTCGCCATGACCGTTGATCAGCGTCTGAGCCGCCTGTTGCCACCACCCGGCCTGCCTCGACGGCTCTGCCTGCAATCCGCCCTGTACGCCGTCGGCTCGGGTGTCTTCCTGTCCGGCAACGCCGTCTTCTTCACCCAGATCGTCGGCCTGTCGGCGGCCCAGGTCGGGGTAGGGATCTCGATCGCGGGCGTCGTGGCGTTCATCGCCTCGGTCCCGGTGGGCGCGCTGGTCGATCGCATCGGCCCGCTGCGGAGCTGGTTGGTCGGCGCGCTGGCGGAGGGCTGCATCTACCTGGCCTACCCGTGGGCCCGAGGAGTGGCCGCCTTCCTCGCGATCGTGATCCTGCTGGCTCTCGTCGAGTCCGCCGGCAACTCGGGTCGCGGCGCCTACACCTTGGACGCACTCGATCGAGAGCTTCGGGTGAAGGTCCTCGCCTACGTCCGGTCCGCGCTCAACATCGGATTCACCGTCGGCGCCTTGCTGGGTGGACTCGCGCTCGCCACCGGAAGCCGGCAAGCGATCATGGCTGTCCCGCTGGTCGCCGGCTTTCTGATGCTGCTCAACAGTCTCTTGATCTCCCGGCTGCCGAAACCGGCACGGCACGAGCAGGCCGGGCCGCGTCCTTCGAGACTTGCGGCATTGCGTGATCGCCCGTTCCTTGCGATGTCGCTGCTCAACGGTCTGGTCGCATCGCACGGCGTCCTGCTGACGGTCGTCTTCCCGCTCTGGCTGGTCGAACGCACGAATGCGCCACATGCCTTGCTGGCTTGGCTTTTCGCCCTCAACACGGTGTTGGCCGTGGGGCTGCAGGTGTGGGCCGCTCGCGGAGCAGAGTCGGTTCCCGGTGCCATCCGCGCCTGCCGGATCGCCGCGGTCTTCATCGCGATCGGCTGCGTGGCGGTCATGTTCACCGCCGGTACGCCGAGGTTGCTCACCATCTTGCTGCTGATCGTCGCCTACGTCGGGATCACGTTCGGCGAGCTCTTCCAGTCCGGTGGCGGCTGGGGCCTGGCCAGCGAACTCTCGCCCCCAGGACAGCGAGCGCAGTACCAGGGCGCCTTCCGCCTCGGCGGCCAACTCCAGTCCATGCTCGGCCCAGCAGCCTTCACCGCCCTAGCCGTCACCTGGAACCCCATCGGCTGGCTACTGATCGCAGTCCTGATCGCCCTCGCAGCTGTCGCGCTAGGCCCCGCCGCCCGCGCCTCCGCCAACTCCCAAGAACCAGCTATGAACTGACCTTCTGGTTTTAAGGTCAGCGGAGGGGATCGTGGAGGTCGGGGCGTTGGGTGGGGGTGGTGATGTTGACCTGGATGGGCTGGGGCTTGGTGGGGGCGGCGACCTTGCCGGCGGTGACCGGGAGGTTGAGTTTGCTGTTGGCCAGGTCGATGTCGATGCTGGCGCCGGTGTCGTTGGGGGTGGTCCACTCGGTGTCGCTCAAGGTGATCGCGAGGCCTAGGACTCTGCCCTTGGGGATGACCTCGTCCTGGGCCCGGAGGGGCACGGTGACGGTGGTCCAGCGGCCGGGGGTGAGGGGCTTCGGGTGGGTCAGGGAGTTGCTGTGCGCGGCGTCGATCCAGCCGCGGCTGATGATGCCGAAGTCGCTCTCTTCGGTGAGCTTCTTGATCTTGAAGTAGCAGGAGTCGTCGAAGTCGACGTCGTCGCCGACACAGTCGTAGGTGTCCGGGTCGTCCGGGTCGTCGTCCTCGGTCGCGTAGCCCGCGTAGCGGTCGGCCTTGCCGTACTCGATCAGCCGCGCGGTGACCGGCGTGGTGGTCGAGTCGGACTTGATCCGCAGCGTGACGGTCGGCGTACCGCTGACCCGGATCGCGGCCGGCAACGGTGCGGACAGGAACATCTGCCGGCCCGCGATCACGTCCGTCGGCGTGGCCACGATGGTGTCCTCGGTCAGCGTCGGGTCATCGGTCACCGTGACGGTTCCCTTGCCTGCGGCCCCTAGTTTGCCGTCGGCCAGTGGGACCGGGACGGTCTTGTTCACGGCCGGCCAGGTCGGGTAGTTCCGCCAGGTGTCCGGGGCGACCTCGACGCTTGCCGCGGGCTCCTTCATCACGTTGTTCTGCAGGCCTTGCAGCCAGTAGTCGAACCACTTGTGCAGCTCGTCCACGAAGTCGTCCCGGCGGTAGTCGAACGGGTCGACGTGGTCCTCCAGGCCGAGCCAGATCTTCCGCGGCACGTGGTTCTTGCCTAGCGCCTCCCACCATTGCGCGAAGTGGTTGGTCTGGACGTTGTAGTCGCTCAGACCGTGCGTCATGAAGACCGACGCCTTCACCTTGCGGGCGTCCTTGACGTAGTCCCGCTCGGCCCAGAAGGACGTGTAGTTGCCGGTCTCGTCGTCGTCCTGCTCGCCGAGATCCGCGCGCACCGCGTCACAGGCCGGAGTGTCATGGCCGACATAGCCGCCGAGCCACGGCATGTAGTCGATCGAGTACGGCACGCCGCCGGAGCGGCTGTAGTCGTACCACGAGGAGATGGCCGAGATCGGCACGATCGTCTTCAGGCCCCGTACGCCGGTGGCGGCGACTCCGTTCGCCAGCGTCCCGTCGTACGACTTGCCGATCATCCCGACCGCGCCGGTGGTCCAATCGGCCTTGACCGGTGCACCGTCCTGGGTCTCCGCGGTATTTCGCCCGTTCAGCCAGTCGATCACCGCGACGACCGAGTCGATCTCGTCCTTGCCGCCGACGTCGCCGCAACCGTTCGAGCGGTTGGTGCCGACGATGTCCACACCGACCATCGCGTAGCCGCGCGGGACGAAGTAGTTGTCGTAGAACAACGGCATCTTCTGGATGACGCCGTTCTCGTCGTAGGTCTTCTTCTCGCCCTCGTTCCCGCGTCCACAGCAGGAGTAGTACGGCGAGGCGTCCATGATCACCGGGATCTTGACCCCGGCGGCCGCGGTCTCGCGCGGCCGGACGATGTCGACGGCGATCTTGTCGGTCTGCCCGTCGGAGTCGGTGTCCAGGTCGGTGTCGACGTAGACCGATTCGCGGATCGCGTTCGCGTAGTCGTAGACCGGCTGGGTGCTGTGCGACCGCGCGTCGACGTGCGCCGGGACACCTGTGACACTCGGTGCGGCGCTTTCTGCTGCCGTGGGGCCCGACTCGCCCGGGGCGTCGGGCACCCTGGACGCCGACGCGGTACCGGCGAAAGCCCCCAGACAGAGCAGGCTGGACGAGACCAGGATCGCGACCCTGGCGTGGACGGTCGTCATGGCTTGGAAGGCTAGTCATTACCGGCTCGCAATGCCAGGTCCTGGCGACATTGGCAGGCTCTTCTCAGCTACGAAGGGTGATGATGGCCTGTGGTCCGATAGTGTGACCGCCACCCAGGGGGAGCGCGGTACGGAAGGTGGGTAACCAGTGAATCTGCGAGCACCGGTGACATTGCTCGATGTGGCGCAGCGTGCGGGAGTGTCGGTCGCGACTGCTTCCCGCGTGCTCAACGGCGGGGACCGCGTTCCGCGCCCGGAGCTGCAGGAACGGGTCAGGGACGCTGCGGCCGCGCTCGGCTACACGCCGAACGCCCAGGCGCAGGCGCTGGCGAAGTCGTCCACGAACGTGGTCGGCATCCTCGTCCACGACATCGAGGACCCGTACTTCGCGGCGATCGCGAACGGCGTGATGCGGGCCGCGGACGAACGCGGTCTGCTGGTGATGATGGCCAGCACGTTCCGTGATGCCGACCGTGAGATTGCTTACCTCTCTTCTTTGCGTGCTCAGCGCGCCAGGGCCGCCGTGATGATCGGCAGCCGCCGGACCGACGCCGAAGGGCTGGCCCGGACGGCCACCGAGATCGAGAACTTCCTCGGCTCCGGGGCCGGGCTGGCGCTGGTCAGCCAGGCCGGGATGCCGGCCCACACGATCGAGCCCGACAACCGCGCCGGTGCGGCCGAGCTGGCCCGATCCCTGGTCGGCCTCGGGTTGCGCAAGTTCGGCGTACTGGCCGGGCCTGAGGCGCTCGCGACGGCGGTCGATCGGCGGGACGGGTTCCTGGCCGGCCTGGCCGAGTCCGGGATCGAGCCGGCCGCAGTACGGGCTGGTGATTTCACCCGGGACGGCGGGCATCAGGCGGCCGGTGAGCTGCTCGATCAGAAGCTTGATCTGGACTGCTTGTTCGCGGTCAACGACGTGATGGCCGTCGGCGCGATGTCGGCGCTGCGGGCCCGCGGGGTCGACGTGCCGGGCGAGTTGGCGGTGGCCGGGTTCGACGACATCGCCACGCTGCGGGACGTCTGGCCGGGACTCACCACCGTGCGGTTGCCGCTGGAGCAGATGGGACGCCGGGCGCTGGAGCTGGCGGTCGAGGGCGGCGACCCGACGACGGAGACGTTCCGGGCCGAGGTCGTCCTGCGGGAGAGCACCGCGCGGGGCTGAAATAAGCTCGCACCCGTGACCGAATCCGAGCAGATCTCCGAGATTTTCGATCCGTCGGCCTGGAAGCAGGTGGACGGCTTCGAGCTGACCGACATCACCTACCACCGCGCGGTCGACGCGGGGGTGGTGCGGATCGCGTTCAACCGGCCCGAAGTACGCAACGCTTTCCGGCCGCAGACGGTCGACGAGCTGTACCGGGTGCTCGACCACGCGCGGATGTCGACCGATGTCGGCTGCGTGCTGCTGACGGGCAACGGGCCTTCGCCGCGCGATGGTGGCTGGGCGTTCTGCTCGGGTGGCGATCAGCGGATCCGTGGCAAGGACGGGTACAAGTACGCCGAGGGGACGACGGCGGACACGATCGATCCGGCGAAGGCCGGGCGGTTGCACATCCTCGAGGTGCAGCGGCTGATCCGCTTCATGTCGAAGGTCGTCATCTGCGTCGTACCGGGCTGGGCCGCGGGTGGCGGGCACAGTCTGCACGTGGTGGCCGATCTGACGCTGGCTTCGGCGGAGCACGCGCGGTTCAAGCAGACCGACGCGGACGTGGCGTCGTTCGACGGCGGATTCGGTTCGGCGTACCTGGCCCGGCAGGTCGGGCAGAAGTTCGCGCGCGAGATCTTCTTCCTGGGTGAGGAGTACTCCGCCGAGGACGCTTACCGGATGGGCATGGTGAACCGGGTCGTGCCGCATGCGGAGCTGGAGGCGGTCGCGCTCGACTGGGGCAAGAAGATCTGCGCGAAGTCGCCGACGGCGCAGCGGATGCTGAAGTACTCGTTCAACCTGATCGACGACGGGCTGGTCGGGCAGCAGATCTTCGCGGGTGAGGCGACGCGGCTCGCTTACGCGACCGACGAGGCTGCCGAGGGACGCGACTCGTTCCTGGAGAAGCGCCCCGCCGACTGGTCGCCGTTCCCCTACGCGTTTTAGTCCGTCTTCAAAGCCTTTCATTCTAGGACTGCTCCAGACCTGGTTGGCGGCGCCGGTGCAGGTGCGCAGGAAGAGCCGCGCACCGTTGCCGTCGGCATCGGATGTGACGCACTTGCCTTCGGCGGCCGGGTTCACCAGTTGGTTCTTCTGGGTGACCCGGAACTGCTGGGCGGCGTTGCCGTTGCAGGCGACGAGTTGGACCGGGGTGTTCTCGGCGATCGAGCCCCAGGCCAGGTCCATGCACTGACCGAGCGAGCGGAGGGTGCCGTCCTTGTCGAACGTCCAGGTCTGGCCGGCGGCGTTCGTGCAGTCCCAGACCTGCAGCGGCGTGGCGTCGGTGCCGGCTCCGGCGCGGCCGTCCTTCACGTCGATGCAGCGGTGTGAGCCGTCGCCCTTCATCGCCATCGTGGTGCCCTGCAGGGATTGCGCCTGCAGTTGACCCTGCCGCTGGTGTCCTCCGCCGCCTTGCCGGGCTCGGTCACCTTGGTGGTGACGGTCGCCGTGGTCGTCGAGGTCGCAGTCGTGGTCGCGGTGACGGTGTTGGCACCTGGTGCCGGAGCGGTGACCGTGGCCGGAGGCAACGTCACGGTGGCGCCCGGCTTGACGACGGTCACCTTGCCGCCCGGCGCGGTCACGGTCACGGTCGCGGTGGCGATCGAGGTCCGCGGAGCCGCGGTCACCGTGGCGGTCGTGGTCGGCACGGGCGTCGGCGTACCGGTGGTGGTCCGGAAATCGACCGGAGCGTCGACCGAGACGACGGTGTCCGAGCCGCCCAGGTGGGTCAGCACCGGGACCGCGACGGCGGCGCCGGCCACGAAGGTCGCGACGAACGCGGTCGTCATCCAGGCCCGCCGATCGGGGCCGCCGGTCAGCCGGGGCAGGCCGGGGCGACGGGCGAAGGTGTCCGAGAACCGGTTCGAGCCGCTTTTGGTGGACCGCACGGTGACTCCAGTTTGCTCATCTGAGCGCGTTTGCTCTTGGGCGGAAGGGCAAACCGCCCGAGCGGTACCGGGCGGCAGAACGAGAATCTCCTCTGCACCCTATCCCCGTCAAACGATCCGTGAGTTACGCTCTCATAACGCTCCGGATCTGGATCGTTGCGTATTGTTCACCGAAAGTCATTGTCATAGATGTAGGGCTCAACTACTTTGAGCCTTGATTTTTGTGGTCCTCCGTTGAGTCCGTCCCCCAAATGAGGTCCATCATCGACGAGATAAGTCCTGGCCGGATGAAGGCGATCGAGCTCTGTCTGGCCGAACGGGAAAGCCTGCGCCGCTACGTGAAGAGCCTGCTCGACTGGGACGTCTTCGCGGTCGAGGACGTGGTCCAGGAGACGCTGCTGCGTGCCTGGGTCGCGGCCGAGAGCCTCGACTGGGAGGAGCGGCCGATCCGGATGTGGCTGTTCCGGGTCGCCCGCAACCTGGTCGTCGACCAGCACCGCCGCAACCACCGGGCCATCCCGGTCGGGTTGTGCCGGTCGGAGTTCGAGGCGACCGGCTGCGAGGATGATCCGGCCGAGCAGGTGGCGGAGCGGACCGTGCTGGTCGCGGCGATCGGCCGGCTGTCTCCCGCGCATCGCGAAGTGGTCACGAGGGTTCACCTCTGCGGCCATCCCGGCGAAGATGTCGCCATGGCACTGGCGGTCCCCGTCGGGACGGTGAAGTCACGCACGCACACTGCTGTCCGCGCACTCCGGGCGGACCTGTTGCGCGGTGGATGGGGCGAGGCCGCTGCATGACCCCGATGGGTGGCGGTAGCAACGTCCGCCAGATGCTGGGATACGCCGGCCTGGTGTTACTGGGGCTCGTCCTGCTCAACCTGCTGGTCCGCCGGCTCGGTGGCTGGAAGCGGTTGTTCCGCTGGATCAAGCGGGAAGTCAGCCGCACGGTGCACGCGTTCGTGGACCCGGTCGCGGCCCGCATCCGGTATCTGCGCCGTGTGCAGTTCCTCCGCCGCGTACTGCGTAACCACGCCGGCTGGACCGAAGCCGAGCAGGCGATGGGTTTCGCGGCGGCGGTCACCCCCGCGATGACGCCGTACGCGCTGGCGCTGGCCAAGCAGCGCATCGGCGTACTGGTTGCAGGGGCCGCGGCCGATCAGCCGTTGCCGGGGCCCTGGGTGAAGGACGAGCACGATCCGCGGCTCTGGTGGATCCGGCGCTCCGATCTTGCGGACTACTCGGTGCCGTCCGGCTATGTGCCGCCGCAGACACCGTTGCTGGTCTGCCTCGGGACCGACGGGAGCGGCAAGAACGCGATCATGATCGACCTGCTGTCCGGACCGCGGTCGTTGTCCGTGTACGGCGTACCTCGGACGGCGCGGGCTGTCGTCCAGGCGCTGGCGGCGCAACTCGACGTGCGACTCCCGGCTGGTGCGGTGGAAGTTGCTGCTGGCATCCATCCGCGGCACAGCGGAATGCCTATGGAGGAAGCGATCCAGCGTCGTGGCGCCTGGTTCGTGATCGGCGCCGATCCGCTGGATCAGCCGGTGCCGCCCGGCGTACGGCTGGTCAGTCTCGGCGTTGCGCGGGGTAGCTCGCGGCTGGTGGAGGCGACCGTGGAGCATGGGCTGCACCTGCACGGCGCGGCGCCCTGGTTGGAGATCGATCCGTTGCCGTTGGCAAGGGCTGTCGCCCGTTCGGTACGCCGGCTGCCGCCGCACGACTTCGAGACCCGTGGGCCGGTCGGCCCTGCCGTCGTGGACGACTTGGGCGACCTGGAGTTGCCGGTCGGCGTGGCTGGGGTCTCGGTGCTCGATCAGGAGCGGAAGGCGGCCTCGTGGAGCTGAATCTCACCACGGTCGAGCGCGGCGGCGAACGGCGTACGGATCGGGTCGTGAAGTTGCCGCGCGGACTGTTGGTCGGCGGGCTTGCGGAAGGCCTGGGGCAGCCTGGGCAGCCGTTGTTCGTCGGGACTCGTCGGCTTGATCCTGCGGCGCCGCTGGCTGGCTCCGGCGTACGGGACGGTGGTGTGCTCGGCGTCGGTGCGCCGGCCGAGTCGCCGAACCTGTTGCAGAGTTCGGTCGGGCCCGCGCCTGTCGTCGTCGAATTGCATGCCGTGTCCGGGCCGGATGCCGGGCGGATCTGGCGGATCGGGCCCGGCAGCCACGAGATCGGGTCGGATCCGCTGTGCTCGATCCGGATCAGCGGCGTCGGCGTACCGCCACGAGGTTTGTGGGTCACCGTCGGGCCTGCTGGTGAGACGTATTGGCATCAGACCGAGCCGATGCGCGGCAAGGTGATGAGCCGGTTGATCGGCCCGCCCGAGGATGATGCGGCGACCAGCGCGATCCGGGTCGACGACGCCGAGAACCCGGACGCCTTCGCGCCTTCACCCGCGGCCGATCCGGGTGAGATCCCGGTCGGGCAGACGAACGAGTGGTTGCCTGAGGAGGATCTCGCGGTCGGCTCGGTGTTGCTGCGGCACAGTGGCGCGCTGGAGCCGGTGGCCGCAGTGCGGTCGTCCGCTGATGGGTTCGGGCTGGACTACAACCGGCCGCCGCGGATCGCGCCACACCTGGACGATGTGAAGCTGCGGCTGCCGAACCCGCCACCGCCGCCCCAGAAACGGCCGTTTCCGTGGCCGGTGGTGCTTGCGCCCGTAGTACTGGGCATGGTGATGGTCGGGCTGTTCAACTCGTACTACTTCCTCATCTTCACGCTGCTCAGTCCGATGATGATGGGAATGAACTTCTTCACCAGCCGGAAGAGCAACCGGGCTGAGCACCTGGAGGCGATCCGCCGGTACAACGCGCGGCGGGCGGCGCTGGAGGAGGAGATCAGCGTCGCGGTCACCCGCGAACGGCTGATCCGCAACGTGACCGCGCCGGACCCGGTCCGGATCGCGCAGCTGGCGACCATGCCGGGCTCGCGGTTGTGGGAGCGGCGACGGAGCGATCCCGACTACCTGCTGCTCCGGATCGGTACCGCGGACCAGGCGTCGCTGAAGGAACTCGACGATCAGGGTCGCGAGGAGAACCACCGGACGATCAGGTGGACCATCCCGGACGCGCCGGTCGCCGTACCGCTGCGGACGCACGGGATCGTCGGGATCGCCGGCCGCGATGCGGAGTCGCGCGCACTGGCTCGCTGGATGGTGGTCCAGGCGGCGGTGCTGCATTCGCCGCGGATGCTGCGCATCGTCGTACTGGCTGAGCCGGACCGGATGGCGGACTGGGACTGGGTTCGCTGGTTACCACACCTGCGGCCGGAGGGTGCGCCTGCCGCAGTACTGATTGCCAATGATGAGGCGTCGACCACTGCCCGGGTGACGGAGTTGATCTCGCAGGTCCAGGGGCGGCAGCGGCGGATCGAGGCGTCGTCGAACAAGGAGATGCCGCTGACCGATCCTGAGGTGGTTGTGATCGCCGATGGGTCGCGGCGGTTGCGCGACGTACCGGGATTCATTCAGGTGTTGACGGATGGGCCGTCGGTCGGGGTTTACAGCGTCTGTCTGGATCGTGACGAGCGGTTGCTGCCGGAGGAATGCGGCGCTGTGATCGCTACTGGGCAAGACACCTTGACGGTGAAGCGGCCTGGTCTGCCGGATCAGAAGAACGTTCGCGCTGATCTGGTGACGCCGGAGTGGAGCGAGCAGATCGCGCGGGCGTTGGCGCCGGTGCGCGATGTGAGCCCCGATCACGATGCCGGACTGCCGAAGATGGTGAAGCTGCTCGACGAGCTCGGCCTGGAGCCGCCGTCTGCTGCTGATCTGCTGACCCGTTGGCAGCGTCGGCCGGCGTCGACGTCCTTTGTCCTCGGTGCGGACTTCGACGGACGGTTCTCGATCGACCTGGTGTCCGACGGGCCGCACGGATTGATTGCCGGTACTACGGGTTCGGGCAAATCCGAATTGCTGCAGACGATGGTTGCCTCGCTTGCGGTTGCCAACCGGCCGGATGAGTTGACCTTCGTGCTGGTCGACTACAAGGGCGGTAGCGCTTTCAAGGAGTGCGCTGGTTTGCCGCACACCTTGGGGATGGTGACCGACCTAGATTCGCATCTGGTCGAGCGGGTGCTGGAGTCGCTGGACGCCGAATTGCGCCGCAGGGAAAGGATTCTGGCCGCTGCCGACGCGAAGGACCTGGTGGATTATCAGGTCAAGCGGCAGGTCAATACCGAGCTGGGGCGGTTGCCTCGGCTGGTGCTGGTGATCGACGAGTTCGCGGCGATGGTGCGGGAGATCCCGGACTTCGTTCCTGGGTTGATCGGGATCGCGCAGCGCGGGCGGTCGCTGGGGATTCACTTGATTCTGGCGACGCAGCGGCCGGCTGGTGTTGTGACCGGTGACATTCGGGCGAACACGAACCTGCGGATCGCGTTGCGGGTGACGGACCAGGCGGAGAGCCAGGACATCGTCGACGTCAACGAGGCTGCTTCGATCAACCCTGGCATCCCTGGTCGTGCGTTGATCCGGCGAGGGCCGCGGTTGGCGGACTTGTTCCAGACTGCCTGGGTCGGTGCCGAGCGCAACGATGGTGGCGAGGTCCTGGTCGCGGCCGAGCCCTCGCGGGTGCAGGTCACCGATCTCGGTTGGGAGTCGCTCGGCAAGGCACTTGATCCGGATGACGTGGCTGAGGTCGAGGATGCGTCGCCGGTCGCGATGCCGGTCACCGATTTGGAGGCGCTGGTCGCGGCCGTCCGGGAGGCAGTCGAGCAGCTGGACGACTTCGCTGAGCAGCCGAAGCCTTGGCAACCGGCGTTGAGCGGGCAGTTGCTGCTGTCGGATCTGCCGGAGACTACGAAGCCGCTCTTCGCGCCGTACGCGCTGGAAGACCTTCCTGCCTTGCAGCAACAGCGGGTCGCGGGCGTGGACTTCGAGACCTTCGGGCATCTCTATGTGATCGGGTCGCCTCGGTCGGGGCGTACACAGATGCTGCGGACGTTGGCGGGGTCGGCGGCCAAGAAGATGAGCGTTGCGGATCTGCACATGTACGGGATCGACGCTGCCGGTGGTGGTCTCGCCGTGATCGAGACGCTGCCGCACTGTGGCGCGGTCGTCTCCCGGCACGACATGGAACGAATGAACCGCGTACTACGGCGGCTGAACCAGGAGCTCACCGAGCGCCAGGAGCTCGCCGGTAAGCACAACGCGACCGGCCTGACCGAGTTGCGCAAGCTGCTGCCGAAGGCGGAGCGGCCGGCGCACATCCTGGTGCTGATCGACGGCTGGGACGCGCTGTCGACGATGCTGGACGATCACGACCAAGGGCAACTGCTGCAGGACGTGATGCGATTGCTTCGCGAAGGTGCTGGTGTCGGGGTGCACGTGGTCGCGACCTCGGAGCGGTCGTTGCTTGGTGGACGGTTGTCGTCGCACAACGACCACAAATTGCTGCTACGGCAGGCGGATCGGACCGACTACCAGGCTGCTGGTCTCCGGTTGACGAAGGTGCCGGCGAACGTGATCCCTGGTCGCGGGTGGCACGTCTTGACCGGCACCGAGACGCAGATCGCCGTACTGGCTGCTGGTGGCGGTACCGAGCAGGTGGAGGCGATTCGCGAGATCGCGATCGAGGCGCGGAAGCGCGACGCGAAGGTGCCGGCGGATCGTCGGCCGTTCGCGGTGGCCGAATTGCCTTCGTCTGTTGAGTTCTCGCAGGCCTACGAGCTGGTCCCGGCCGCCGATCGCCGGCCGCAATGGGGTCTGATCGGCCTCGGTGGGGATGAGGGTGGACCGCTCGGCGTCGACTTGGCCGGCGTGGCGTCGTCGTTCGCCGTACTGGGTCCGCCTGGGTCGGGACGCAGCAACACCCTGTCCGGCTTGGCGGTTTCGTTGCTGGCCGGCGGTACTTCGCTGGTGCTGATCACGCCGAGGGATACGCCATTGCGGATGCTCCAGCGGCATCCGCAGGTGATCTTGCTCGACCAGGCCGATCCCGGCGAGGACGTCCTGCGAGCTGCCCTGGAACAGATCCCCGGCCCGAAGGTCGTGATGATCGACGACGCCGACCTGGTGATGATGGCCGCCGCCGACAAACTCCTCAAGGAACTCGTCGTCTCCGGCCGCGACAACGGCGCCGGCCTGGTCTTCGCCGCCTCCATCGACGGCTTCCAGACCGGCATGGGCGGCTGGCCCACCGCCGCCCGCCGAGCCCGCCGCGGCCTCCTGATCGAACCCCGCTCGATCGGCGACGGAGACCTGATCGGCGTCCGCCTCTCCCACAACATCACCCGAGCCACCCCCAAACCAGGCCGAGCCTGGACCACCGGCCCCGGCGCCACCCCCCTCGCCGTACAAATCCCCCTCACCACCCTCCGCGTCTGAGCCCAGCCCGCCTCGGCTGACAGCTTCCGCCGGGCCTTGAACAGGATGCTGCGGTCTCGAACATGTCATTACTAGTCCGAACCCACAGTTTCCTGTCCGAGCCCCGACCTAGGAAGGTGGGAACATGAGGGCCCTTCTGACATCCAGTGGCATCAAGAACGACAGCATCCGCGAAGCCTTGGTCGACCTGCTGGGTAAGCCGATCGCCGAGTCCAACGCACTCTTCATCCCCACCGCTATCTACCCGTTCCCCGGTGGCGCGAAGATGGCGTGGCGAGCGATGTCTGGCAACGGTCTGTGTGACCTGGGATGGAAATCCCTGGGCATCCTGGAGCTGTCGGTGCTCCCAAGCATCGAGGAAGAGGCCTGGTTGCCCACGGTCCGCGAGGCCGACGCTCTGCTCTTCTGGGGTGGCGACCCGATGTTCCTAGCCAACTGGATGCGTCGCTCAGGCCTAACAGGTCTGCTGCCGACTCTTCGCCCCGAGGCGGTCTACGTCGGCGTGAGTGCGGGCGCGATGGCCGCAACCTCCACCTTCGTCGAGACCTACACCGAACCCCCACGCGGCACCGACAATCCTTTGAAGACAGAGCCCATCGTCTTCGAGACCCCGGACGGCGCCGTAGACAGACTCCTGGTCACCGGCCAGGGCGCCGGCCTGGTCGACTTCGCAGTCATCCCCCACTACAACCACCCAGACCACCCCGACGCGTCCCCCTCGAACGCCGACCTCTGGGCTTCCCACATCCCCGCGCCCACCTATGCCATCGACGACAACTCCGCCATCAAGATCTCGGAAGCCGGTATCGAGGTCATCTCCGAAGGCACCTGGAAACTCTTCCAGGTGCCTTAACCCAGCTGGGCAGCACGGATCCGACATACTCCGAATGTCGCCGTACGTCGACATCAGCAAGATGTCACCGTACGTCGACATTTTGACTGTCCGGCGCCGCACGTCGGTTCACTCGTGGGTGCCCTGCTCCAATCCACAAGGTGCCTGAGGCTGCGCGCTTCGGTCACCGAAGGCGACCTAATATTAATCTCTTTTTCTTTGTCTTTGTTTGTATTTCTCTGGTCTGTTTTGTCCTTTGTCTTTCTGTTGTTGTGTTCTTTGAGCGCTCTTAGGCTCTTATGGTCTTGGCTGGTCCCGGGCATGCGAAAGGCCCCGAGGGGGTTGGTTGTCCCTGGGGCCCTTCGCGGCTGCGGTGGTTATTTCGACTGGTTGAGGCTGGCGCTGATGCCCTGGTCGAATTGTTCGGCGTTCTCCTTGATGGACTTGAACATGTCGGAGAAGTCCTGGATGCCCTTGACGGCGGCTTTCAGGGAGGTGTCGAAGTTGTTGTAGGTGTTGCGGATGACCTCGCTGGACTGCTTGAAGACCATGCCGTCGTCGACCAGGGTGTTCACCCGGGTGCGGAGGTTCTCGATCATCGGGGAGATCTGGTCGTGGGCGTTCGTCATCAGGTTGCAGACTTCGACGATCTTGCCGTAGTCGAGGTTGATGCCGTCGTAGGCCATGGCGGGTGCTCTCTTTCTGGGGTTGGCTGAAAACGCTACGGATCAGACGCCGACCGAGGCGACGAAGGTGTCGTCGCTCCGGTCGGCTTGTTGTCCTCGATGCTTTCCGGGGTTTCGACCCAGGGCTGGCTGGTGCCGCGCCAGTCGTCGGCGCCGCGGGTGTAGACGTGTTCGGTGCCGTCGGAGTTCGTGACGGTCTGGGTGCCGCTGCCGTCCTTGTTGGTGACGGTGTCGGTGGTGTCCACCTTGCCGTCGGTGTCCTTGCTGGTGGAGACGCTGTGCGAGCCGCCGCCCTGGTCGTCGGGCTTGATCACGGTGTCGTTGTGCACCGTGCTGCCGTCGGGGTAGGTGCTGTCGGTGACTATGTGGTGGCGGTCGTCCCCGTAGGTGGTGACCGAGTTGTAGGTCTTGCCGTCGTAGGTGACCGTGGTCTCTTCCTTGATGACGTTGCCCTTGTCATCGAGGGTGAGGTGGGTGTGGATGTTGCCGCGGTCGGTGACGATCGTCTGGTCCAGCGGCGGCTGGCCGGGATCCGTGGCGCTGCAGAACTCCGGCTGCTTGTCGCCGACGCACTGGTCCAGGTGCGCCTGCTTGTAGTCCCACTGGGACTTGTCCCGCTGGTAGTTCGACAGGGCCAGGTTGCTGTTGGTGGCGTTCATGCCCTGGGCGATCTCGGCGTCGAACTGCAGGAACGCCTCGCCGACCGAGCCGAACGAGTCGCCCAGCTTGGTCAGGCCGTCCTTCGCCTTGCCCATCGTGTACGACGCGTTGCTGTGCAGCGTGTAGACGGCGTACGAGATGTCGCTGCTGCCGAGGATCGAGTCGTCGGTGCCGTCGCCGAGGCTCTGGAACACATCGCTGTCCATCGACGGGATCAGGTCGTCGGCCAGCTGATGCAGATCGCGCTTGGCGTCGTTCAGCAGGTTGTAGTTCATCTTCAGTTTGTCGTCCGGCATCGCGCCTCCCGAGGACCACACGGTTCCACCCAGACCACGGAGATCCCGTGCGGAAGGTTCAGAAATAGTTTCGAAAGGCCCGAACAGACCGCGGATGACCACAACCGGCCACAGATCTGAACCGACCAGGGCCTTGCTGCGTGGACAGTTCGGAGGGACCACTTTCAGCCTGCGAGGGAGGTTCGGGATGCCACGGCCTGGGGACTGGGACGCGATCGGTCTCGGGGGGAGACCCGACGCCGGGCGATCCCGAGCGGATCAACGCGCTGGCCGACGGCTTCCAGAAGATGGGCACCAAGGCGCGGGAGATCATCACGGCGATCGAGGCCGTGATGAACAAGAACGACGACAGCGTGTTCGTCGGCAAGACCGCCGAGGCGCTGCGCGGCAAGGTCGACGGCCGGCTGCGCAGTCACGTCGAGAGCGTGGCGAGCGCCTTCGAGAACTCCGCCACCGCCCTGCGGGAGTGGCGCACGGTCGTCATCGAGCAGCAGTCCAAGGCGGACGCGGCGCTGAACGCGGGCCGCGGCCTGGCCGAGGACGACCCCGAGCGGGAGAACCAGAAGAACGCCGCGAAGGCCGCCGGGGACTACCAGTCCGAGCAGGCCTCGAGCTACGCCGGCCGGATCAACGGTGTCTCCGACATCAAGATGCCGATCTCGGACTGCGAGGCGTTCTGGGAGGCGTTCAAGTGGCTGGCGATCATCCTGATCATCCCGGCGCTGATCTTCGGCGGCCCGATCGCCCTGCTCGCGCTGGGCGTGAACCTGGCCCTCTTCATCAAGACCATCGTCGACGTCGCCAAGGGTGACGCGAGCTTCCTCGACCTGTTCCTGGCCGGCCTCGGCCTGATCGCGCCGACCACCAAGGCGCTGCCGATCTTCAGCATCATCAAGGCGGTCGGCAAGGGCATCGCGGCCGGCGTGAAGGGCATCGCGCAGACCTTCAAGACCGTGTTCAGCAAGGACTTCCTGTTCAGCGGCCTGCTCACCGGGCTGAAGAGCATGCCGATCCTGGCCAACATCGCGATCAAGGAAACCGGCCTCTTCGTCGTCAAGAACCTGCGGAACTTCCCGATCGTCGCCGCGAACTTCGGCAACAACTTCGGCAAGATCACCCTCGGCGCGTTCTCGAAGCTGACCACCTCGATCGGTCAGCTGCCGGCAGCGCTCGGCAGAGGATTCTCCTTTGTCGGCAAGGGGCTGGGCTCGTTCCTGGTCGGCACCGGCCAGTTCCTGAAGGCGCACTTCGGCGGTCTGCAGTGGACCCGGATCTTCCTGCCCGTCGCGGCCGACGAGATCCGCGCCTTCAAGGCGATGGGGCTGACCAACTTCCAGGCCTTCACCCAGGCGCTGAAGGTCGGCGTGATCGGCCGCGGCGTGTTCGCCAAGGACGTCTTCGGGCTGCCGATGACGAGCGCGATCGGTAAGGGGATCGCCGCGATCCCGATCGAGCACGGTGCCGGCGCCGGGCTCGGCAAGACCAGCTTCCTGCACAACATGCTGCACCCCGAGATCAAGATCCCGATGATCAACATCCAGGGCATCGGGCACGCCTCGGGCGCGGGGTTCAACGCCGGCCACGCGTTCACCGCGATCGACGACATCAACATCAACATCGGCGCGGTCAAGAACGGCGACCTGGGCGTCAGCGCGGTGACCCCGCCGACCACGATCACGCAGAGCGGGATCCACCTGCCGGGCAACGCGGGCACGAGCATCCCGGACGTCCACGTAGGCACCAACATCGCGTCAGCACACATCGGTACGCCGCAACTCGCCGGCAACCTGCATCTCTCCACGCCGCAGGTCAACCAGGCGGTCCTGCCGATCCACGTCGCCACCGGCGCGACGCCGCCCTCGGTGCACGTGAACACCCCGCACGTCGGCGCGAACGGCGTGGTCGCCAACATCCCGTCACCACACGTCGGTACGGCGGAGTTCGGCAACTCGCTGCACCTGAGCAACCCCAACGTCCAGGCGCAGGCGCTCAACAACGTCGGTTCGCTGCACGTCCCGACCCCGTCGCAGAACTCGGCCGGCTTGAGTGACCTGACCGGCTCCGCGATCCGCAACAACACCCCGACGGTCTCGCCGCACTTCGGCACCCAGATCGGCGAAGGCGCCTCGCACGGCTTCCAGGCCAACCACTTCAAGCTCTCGATCGACGAGATCCTGCACTCACCGGCCGCCAGCAGCTTCAACGGCGTCCACGCCCTGAACCCGCCGGCCGTCGACCGGATCAACGCCGCCCTCGACCTGGTCCACAACCCCGGCGCGACCACGCAGGGCGTGACCCCACCCTCGATCCACACCGGCAAGGTCGGTGGCGCGGACGTCAATGTCAACGTCCACCTGGCGGCGGGCGATCTCAAGACGCCGGCGCCGGCCACGCTGAAGGTGGACAACCCCGGCCTCGCCGGCGCCCAGAACGCCCCGACCGTCCCGTCGGTGAACGTCCAGCCGATCAACCTCCCGAACCGCGCCGCCGACCTGCACGTCCAGTCGACGACGGTGCACACCGGCAACCCCGGCACGACCCACCTGCCCGAGACCTCTGCCGAACACCAATCTGCCCGGCAATGTCGGCGTTCCCGGCCATGGCATGGACGGTGCGATCCCGGAGGGACAGCTCGTCGCGCTGCACCCGCAACCAGCTCCCAACCTCAGCGCGCAACCCGCACCCACAACCCCGGCGTACACAACCCTGGTTACTCGCTGGGCAAGGGCGGCGACATCGGGCACTCGGGGATCGGGACGAACACGATCGCCAGCAAGACCGACATCCCGCTGCCCGGCCTGACCGACCGCCCCGGCGCCTACGTGACGGTCGAGCGGACCGAAGGCGGCGTGAGCAGCTTCAGCCTGTACGGCGGGGGCCCGGACGGCCGGATGGATGTCCTTGCCGGGGGCAACCTCCGGTTCACCGATACCGCGACCGGCCGGACCACCAGGTTCGACAGCGGCGGCATCGCGATCGATCACGGTCTGCGGCTGACCAAGACCGATGGCGTACTGCGGCCCGCCGACCACATCATGGTCGTCAAGAACGGCGAGGTCCGGGTCACCACCCTGACCGGGGACGCCGTACCGGACGTCAAGATTCAGCAGCTCGACGGCGGCAGTGTCCGGCTGATCGACGAGAAGGGCGTCACCTTCCACTACAACGCCCAGGGCAAGCTGGAGAACCAGCCGCTCAGCGCCGCCTGGGACCAGGACCTCGCCGCCAAGGCCGGGGTGTTCCGCCAGCCCGGCGACACCGACGCGATGGTCAGCGCGAAGATGGCCGACTTCGGTCAGGTCCAACGCGCGCAGAACCACTTCGACAACGCGCTGGACAACGTCGCGATGCACGGTCACCGGGCCGATGGGCCGTCGACCGGTCCGGCCGTCGGCGACCAGGTGCACATCGACCTCAAGTCGGCCGAGGCGGATCTGAGTGCCGCGAAGACGTCGTTCGAGGCCAAGCACGGCCTCAACGTCGACGGCATCCAGCAGCAGCTCGACAACCTGACCCTCGACTCCCTGAAGGAGCGGCCGCGGCTGCTCGGCGGGGTCAGCCGGAGCTTCGACCTGCCCCACGGCGACGGGATGAAGTTCGAGCTGAACGGCGGCCAGGTCAGCTTCAGCGGCCCGAAGGCGGACTCGTTCAGCAGCGCCATCAACGGCCGCACGCTGACGATCACCGAGCACGGCGCCGCCGGTACGACGGCGCACACCTGGACCTACTCGCTCGGCTTCGGCGGCCGGGCGAACCAGATCGGCGAGTCGTTCCCGCTGAACGGCGGGTTGTTCGACAAGCAGCCGATCAACCTGCAGGGCACCCTGGGAAACTTCGACAAGGCGATGGTCACCGACCTGCACGGCAATCACCTGCCGGTGAAGGTGACCGACGACGGCTTCGTCGTCGCGTCCCCGCAGGGCCCGATGGCGTACGACAAGACCGGCGCCTTCCATGGCATCGAGCCGTCCGCAACAAGCCACCTGCCGAAGCCCACCCCGCCGGCGCATCTCGGCGGCGACGACCTGATCAAGTGGAACGCACAGGCCGACATCTCCCGCACGCACCTCACGATCGCCGCCGAGAACAAGACCGTCGACCTGCTGATGAAGGACGTCGCCGGCGGCTCGTTCACCTCCAAGCGCGGTTTCGGCGGCTACGTGAACCCGCAGTCGCTGAAGGACGGCACCCTGGTCGCCAAGGTGCACACCTTCGAGACAGTCGCGAAAGACCTTGCTTTCAAGGGACCTGAGGACAAGATCACCCTGTACCGCGGGGTCTCGATGGACCCGGCGAGCGCGAAGGCCGGCTCGTTCACCGAGCGGCTGCCGATCTCGACGTCGACCACGATGAAGTTCCAGGACGACTGGGCCAAGAACGGCATCAACAGCAACCGGGTCGTCTTCGAGATCGAAGTACCGCCCGGGCACAGCAAGCTCGCGATGTCGTACCCCGAGGGCTACAAGCCGGTCACCGGCGACGCCCCCGCGGTGAACCCGGACCAGTTCGAGGTCACGCTGTCGCCGACCACCCTGGTCCGCACCGGCCCGAGCCGCACGCTGGACAACGGGATCACGGTCATCCCGGTCAAGGCCGAGCAGATCCCGCCGTCGATGTACGAGTCGGTGATCACCGCCAAGTGGCCGGGCCTGGACTCGGAGACCGCGTTCGGCGACTTCGTGAAGGCGTTCGAGCTGAACAGCCTCAAGCAGTTCCCCGATCTGGAGAACGTGACCGCGAAGTCCGTGCTCAGCTCCGACGGCCTGACCAACACCGTCACGGTCAGCAAGGCCGGGTACGCCGACGATCTCACCATCACCGTGATGCGCGACGTGAAGGCCGACTCGGTCCGGGTCACGATCGCCTCGGACGGGCTGAACAAGTTCGACCAGACCTGGAGCAAGACCGACTTCACGCACCTCGCGACCGACCTGCGCGGCGGCGTACTGCACAACAACGAGCAGTTCATGAACCTCCCGCAGCCCGCGAAGTGGTCCGAGGAGCTCGGCGGCAGCACCGGACTGCTCGACATCAAGGGCAAGGGCAAAGGTCTCGGGCTGGAAGACGCCTGGGCCAAGGATCTTGCCGCCAAGACGAACGTGTTCCGCAAGCCGGGCGAGACCGACGCGATCGTGCATTCCCGGATGGAGGACTTCCGCGCCGTCCAGCAGGCCCAGCTGAACGTCGACAACGCGCTCGAGGACCTGGCCGTGCACGGTCACCGGTTCGACGGTTCGTCGACCACCCAGCCGGTCGGGGTCCAGATGCGCCTCGACCTCGATGCCGCGCGGGCCGATCTGGGCGCCGCGAAGAGCGCCTTCCAGGGCAAGCACGGGATGGATCCGGACGGCATCCAGCAGCAACTGGACAACCTGCTGAAGGACTCCCTCAAGGAACGGCCGCGACTCCCTGCCGGTGCACCGCGGCAGTTCCCGGTGCCCGACGGTGGGGCGATGTTCAAGATCGACGGTACGTCGGTCAGCTTCACCGGGACGAAGGCCGACGCGTTCGAGGGCGTGCTCGACGGCAAGGCGCTGAAGATCACCGAGACCGGTGCCGACGGCAACGTCGTACGCACACTGAGCTACCAGCTCAACGAGCGGAACTGGCCGGTCATGCAGGCCGATCAGCTGACGCTCAAGGGCGGCGACTTCGAAGGCACGACGCTGACCGCCGAGATCAAGATCGGCCGGCCGGAGAACGCGTCCCTGATCGATGTCCACGGCAACGAACTTCCGGCCCGGTACTTCGACGACACGTTCCAGGTCCCGTCGTCGTCCGGCGCGCAGGTCTATGACCGGGGCGGCAACTTCCTCCGGATCGACTCCGGCCTGACCTCGAAGCTGCCGGCCGCCGTACCGCCGATGCACCTGCAGGGAGACGACCTGGCGCGCTGGACCGCGCAGGCCGATCTGTCCCGGACGCACCTGACGGCAGCCGACAAGTTCGACCACGTCGGCGACATGATGGTCAAGGTCCGCGAGGGTGCCTTCACCTCCAAGAAGGGCTTCGGCGGGTACGTCGATCCGCTGGTGATGAGCAAGAACCTGACCAACGACGTGCACTCCTTCAACGAGGTCGCCAAGGACCTGCTCTTCGACGGCCCGGTCGGGAACACCACCGTCTACCGCGGGATGGCGATGGACTCGGCCGCCGCGAAGGCCGACAACTTCGTCGAGCGGCTGCCGATGTCGACCTCGAGCAACTGGGACTTCCAGAAGCAGTGGGCGCAGGGAGCCGATCCGGGCAAGCGGGTCGTGTTCCAGATCGACGTACCGGCAGGGCATGGCAAGTTGTCGATGTCGTACCCGGAGGGTTATCAGCAGGGCGCCAAAGAAGCAGGTGCCTGGAACCAGGGCCAGTTCGAGGTGACGCTCTCGCCGACCGTCCTGGAACGCACCGGCGACTCGTTCGTGAAGGACGGGATGACCGTCATTCCCGTTCGTGCCCAGCAGATTCCGACGGCCCAGCTCGACAATCTGATCAACGAGCGCTGGCCGGGGATGTCCTCGGCGGAGGCGTTCGACGACTTCGGCCGGGCGTTCGACCAGGCCAACCTGCAGAAGTTCAGCAACATGTCCGACGTCACCGCGACCACCAAGGTGACCGGAGACCTCCGCGAGATCACGGTCAGCAAGCCAGGCCTGCCGGGTCACGACCTGAAGATCACCATCACCCGCGACCCGCACGCCGACTCGGTCCGCGTCACGGTCACCGCGGACGGCAAGACCTCCTTCAACCACAGCTGGGCCAAGGCCGAGTTCGGCAACATCGCCACCGACCTGAAGGCCGGCACGCTGCACGACAACGACCTGTTCGTCGAGCATGTCGAAGCCCGCCGAGTGGAACAAGCAGCCGTTCAGCGCGCAGTGGGAGCAGAACCTGGCCGCGAAGGCGGACACGTTCCGCCGGCCCGGTGACAGCGACGCCGCGATCAACACGCGGATGGAGGACTACAACCGGATCCAGATCACCCGGCACAACCTGCGGGAAGCCGAAATGAACTTCCAGCTGCACGGTGGCCGCAACGACGGATCGTCGGCCGGGGGAATCTCGATCGGCGACCAGACCCGGATGGACCTGGATGCGGCGCAGGGCGACCTGGACACCGCGAAGATCGGCTTCAAGCGCAAGCACTCGATGGACTTCGACGACCTGCAGAAGGAACTCGGCGGCCTGAGTAAGAAGCCCAAGCTGCCGGGCGCCGGCAAGCAGTTCGAAGTACCGGGCGGTGGCGTCTCGTTCGAGTTCAACGCGACCGAAGTCACCTTCCTCGGCAGCCGCGCGGGTGAGTTCACCGGTTCGGTCGACGAAGGGCGTCATCACCGTCATCCAGCGGGGCACGGGCGGCGAGCAGCTGGCATCTGGACCTTCAAGCAGGGCTTCGGCGGCGGCCGAACCTGATCGGCCAGACGCATCCACCTGACCGGCGGCCCGCTGGCCGGGCGAGACGCTCGACCTGAGCGGGCGCGCCGGGCAGCTCGACGGCGTTCGGCGGCGGCTGGCCGATGCGGACCGTCGGCGACGAGGTGCATGTCACCACGCCGGGCGGCCCGCTGCGCTACGGCCGCGACGGCACCTTCCACGGTCCGCTCGAGACCGCGACGACGCACCTGCCCGCCCCGGTCCCGCCGGCAACGTGCACGGTGACCCGGCGCGCTGGACCAACCAGGTCGACCTGTCCCGGGCGCATCTCACCGCGGCGTCGACCGACAAGCCGGTCGAGCACCTGATGAAGGACGTGATGGGCGGCTCCTTCACCTCCAAGCGCGGCTTCGGCGGCTACGTGAAGCCGCTCGCGCTCGAGGACGGGACGCTGATCCGGAAGACCGAGGACTTCGTCCAGGTCACCCAGGACCTGCTCTACAAGGGGCCGGACCGCGAGGTCACCCTGTACCGCGGGGTGTCGATGGACCCGGCCAGTGCCCAGGCCGGCAGCTTCGTCGAACGGCTGCCGAGCTCGACCTCGAACAACCTCGCGTTCCAGGAGGAGTGGGCGAAGAACGGTGCCGCAGGCAACCGGTTCGTCTTCGAGATCGAGGTACCGGCCGGCCACGGCAAGCTGTCGATGTCCTACCCGCCCGGCTACCGGCCCGGACCGGCCGACGCGCACCCCTGGAACCAGAGCCAGTGGGAGGTCACCCTCGCACCGACCACGCTGACCCGGACCGGGCCGGACCGGGTCGTCGACGGGATGACGATCATCCCGGTCAAGGCCGAGCAGATCCCGGCCGGCCGGCTGGCGGACCTGATCCGCGAGACGCCGCCGCCGATGCCGTTGCAGACCGCCTTCGACGACTTCGTCCGGTCCTTCGACCAGGGCTCGATCACCAAGTGGGACGGCTTCGACAACGTCTCGGTCACCAAGACGACGAGCCCTGACGGCAACCTCACCACGATCACCGCGATCAAGCCCGGGTACGCCGACAAGCTGTCGATCCAGATCGGCAAGGACCTCGACTCGAGCACCGTGTCGGTGAAGTTCGACGGCGGCTCGACCGAGTTCAGCAAGGGCTGGAAGAACACCGAGCTCGGCGATCTCGGGGCTCAGCTGCGCGGCAAGGTCCTGCACGACAGCGACCTGTTCCTCCGCCTGCCGCAGCCCGGCTCGTGGGCCAACGAGCCGATCGTCGTCAACATGATGCTGCAGGGCCTCCCGGACGGCGCTCACGTCAGAATCGGCAACACCGGCGGGCAGGCGACGCACGAACTCGTCAACGGCCCGGCAGGCGCACAGCTGGACCACCTGCCGAACGGCGGTTTCCGGGTCACCGAGGGCCGGCGCTCGTGGGGCTTCGACGGTGAAGGCGTCCGGCTGGATCAGCAGTTCCACCTGGTCGGAGCCAACGACGGGCACGCGTACGTCCATCCGGTCGGGGGTCAGCCGCACCTCGACGGCCCGAACACGCAGCACCTCGGCGTACAGGATCTTGAGGACGGTGGGTTCCGGGTCACCGGGGCGCAGGGGCACACCCAGCGGTACGGGCCCGACGGGGCGCACATCACCGACGGGTTGGCGATTGCCGATCGGCAGGCACTGCAGCCCGTGCACTTCGTTGAGCCGAATGGTGGTGGGTTCCAGGTCGTTGACGTGCACGGAACGCCGGTCCCGCACACGCAGGCGACGCGGTTGGCGAACGGTCAGACGATGGTCGTCGACAACAACCTCGGGGACATCCGGTACTTCGGCAACAACGGCCTCCTGGAAGGGACCGGCGTCCGCGTCGCGCACCCAGACTTCCAAGGCTCGGTCTACCTGTACCGCGGGCAGGACGGCACGGTCTCGTTCATCGACGACCTCGGCGCGCAATTGCCCGGCCGGGTGGATCTGGTGGACGGTGTCGGCTTCCGGATCACGGAGCCGGGCGGGATTGCGCGGACGTTCGACAATGCGGGTCTGGCGATCGACCGGCGAATCCCGTTGCACCAGCCGGGTGTTCAGCCGGGCCAGCAGCTCATCGTCGTGCACGACGTCCACGGCAACCTGGCGATCCGGACCGGGGCGGATGCTCCTGGCCCGGGCACGGTCGAGCTGACCGCGGGTGGCGGCTATCGGGCGATCGACAACGGCAACTACCACGTGTACGACGCCAATGGCGCGCACGAGGCGCACGGCATCGCGGTCACCCTGCCGGGCGAGAACGGCTTCCTGGAAATCGGCCAAGGCGGCGCGCGGCGCCTCGACGCGCAGTACCAGCCGTTGGCCACCCACCAGGTCAACGTCAACGCGGGCGAGATCACCGTCACCCGGCCGGGCGGTCACGACGTCTTCGACATGCAGGGTGTCGTCCTCCGCGAGGTCACCGATCTCGACCCGCTCGGAGCGAGTCAGCTCGGCAGCCGGATCACCCGGGACAACACCACCGGCACGGTCACCTGGACCGACGCGGCCGGCGTACAGATGCCCATGCCGCACCGCGTCACGATCGATGCCCAGGGCAACCTCCGGGTGGAGATCCGCCTGAACGGCAGCCCGCGCAACGGCGAGTACCACCAGTACAGCCGGACCGGGCAGCTCACCGAGCAGGGCTTCCCGGTGCTCAACGGCAACCAGCAGACGCAGTACAGGTACGTCGTCGATCGCGCCAACAGCACCTGGATGCGGACCGGCGGTACCAACGCGGACGGTGTGTTCCAGCACGGCAAGGTCGAGGTGACCGGCGTCGGCAACGGCCAGATCAAGCTGGTCAGCTCGACCGCCAAGGAGGTCCAGGTCTTCGAGCGGCGCTGGTTGCCGGGCGGCGAGATCATGGACAGCTTCCGCAAGACCGACACGCTCGGCTTCGGGAACTTGGAACCGGCGGACCACCTGGGCGACGTACGACAACGCCGGTGGGATCAGCAACTGGGGCAAGCGCGAGTTCGACACCAGCGGGTTCTCGTGGCGCGACGTCGACCACAACGGTCGCGGGGTGCACCACTACCAGCAGGGCCTGCAGAAGTACGACAACCCGATCGCCGATCAGATGGGCCCGCTGGGCAAGGCGGAGAAGGAGATCACCGGTCACGTGATCGCCACCCGCGGTGCGGGCGACAACTGGACCTGGCACCGGTTCGATGCCGACGGCAAGTTGATCGCCTCGGGTGACCGGACCTGGGAGCGGCTCGGCGACGGCTTCACCGACCGGGTCAACCTGCCTGGTGCGAACGGGCACACGACCGAGATCGCGCAGCAGAAGTTCGGCAACTGGCATGGCACCAGCAACGCCAACCAGTACAAGGAATTCAAGCTCGAGGACGGCGCGAACGGACTGGAGCGTCCGGGCAGCTGGGAGGTCCAGGGCAAGGCCGGCAAGCCGATCGGCACCGGGACGAAGCTGTTCAACGACGACATCCTGACCGCGGTCCGGGTCGGCGAGCAGCGGCCGCCGGTCTGGTTCCGCGATTACATCCAGCGCAACCCGGTGCCGCAGGGCAACGTCTCGCACGTCGCCAACGATGCGCGGTACCAGGTCTACCGCTGGGAGACGACCGGCGCGACCAGCCCCGGCCACGGCGTCCGGTACGTCGCGGGGGACGAGTCCTTCGTCGATGTCGGTCTCGACGGCCGGTTCGTCCGGTTCGAGGGCAAGCTGCACGACGGCAGCAAGCTGAAGGTCGGCGACCACATCGAGCAGCCGGCGATGGCGCACCCGAACCCGAACGGCCACCCGGTGATGCCCTGGGAGACCGACTCCGGCGCCCGTGGCTGGCGGATCTTCGACAACACCAACAACTCCTGGCAGGACGTCCGGTTGATGCCCGGTCCGCACCAGCCGGGCCAGGCCGGGGACTGGACCGTCGTCCGGCAGAGCATGCCCGGCGGCGAGGTCCGGGAGTTCCCGGAGCTGAACCGGACGCACGTGTGGGTCCAACGCGACGCGCACGGGAACCTGGTCGGCTCGTCGCACCAGATCCCGCCGTACGGGCACAACCCGCCGGTGCGCTTCATCGAGGCGACCGGCCCGGCCGACGGGTCGCGCTGGACCTGGCGTGAGCTCGACCTGAACGGCAACCCGACCGGTGTCGGCGGCGAACGCTTCCACTTCAAGGGCTCCCGCGACCAGTCGATCGCCTGGGACAACTCGTTCCGCGACTTCGACAACCGTGGCAACCTGGTCCGCGACCGCAACTACCTGGACGAGGGCCGGTACGTCGAGTCCTGGCGGTCGAACAACGGCAACTGGCACAGCGCCGAGTTCGACAAGTTCGGCCAGCGGGTCGACGACGCGCTCACCTTCGACCGGCGCTGGGGCAACGGCAACGGGCAGTGGTCGCAGCAGTGGAGTCGGGACGCGACGCACTTCAAGGACTCGACGGCCGGTACTGCGACGGTGCCGCACCAGGTCCGCTTCGAGACACCGCAGCACATCGGCGACGGGCGCCCGGTCCGGGTCCGCGAGTACCACGTGGACGCCGCGGGCACCTCCGATCGCGCGCAGTGGAAGGAGTTCGACTTCGACAAGGTCGTCCGGGAGCGGGCGGCGTCGGGGAACAACTACCTGGAGACGGACCGCCTGCACGGTCAGTGGAAGCTCTGGGACAACACCGGTGCCGTGATCGGCGAGCGGTCCGAGACCGGGCTGGTCTTCGAGCTGCGCAACGGGCGGCTCACGCTGACCGGCAACGAATTCGACTTCCGCGGCGCGATGACCGAGTTCCGCGGCTGGAACGCGCGGGTCGGCGACGCCCAGCGGCAGCCGTGGTTCATGCACTCGGACTGGAGCTTCGACGCCAAGACGCTCCGCCCGGGCGGTGACCCGCTGCGGATCGAGGCCAACTACGTTTCGTACTGCCGGCTGCTGTCGCCAGAAGATGTTGCTCAGCGCAACCACGGAGTTCGTGCTCGACTACGCGGCCAGCCTGATCATCATGGCGATCATCGCGGACGCGCAGAACAAGCCGTTCAGCGGCACCGACGCGCTGAAGGCGCTGATGAACGCGGCGGTCGGTACGACGCTGCGCACGGTCGCGGGATCGGCGCTGACCGAGACCCGGCTCGGCGGCTGGCTGCGCAACCTGAAGCAGTCGATGGGCAACCTCGACAGCGGCACCCTGATCACCAAGCGGCCGAACAACAACAACGCGCAGTGGGGCGTCGAGTGGGCCGGCAACACCAGCGTCACCAAGTGGCGCGGCGGCACCTTCGACTACGGCTTCGGGATGCTGATGCTGCCGCTGACCGGATTCGTGAACGGCACGATGAACGCGGCGATCTTCGGGGTCAAGGGGCCGGACGGCAAGACGGTGCACCTGACCGGCTGGCAGGCGATGGCCGAGGGCGGGATGTCGGTCGCGACCGGGTACGCGATCGCGAACAGCATCGGCATGCTGCGCACGCTCGGGATGGGCTTCGGCGCCGGCCGGTTCTTCCAGAAGGGCGGCGTGGCCGACATCGGGATCGGGTTCGGGCTGAAGTTCTTCGAGAAGGGGATGGCGTCGCTGCTCGCCCCGGCGCTGCGGGCCTCGATGAACCCGGAATGGTCCCGGCCGGCGCCTCAGCCGTTGATCGTGCCGCCCGGTGTTACCGTGCCTCAGCCGCAGGTGACCAGCGGTGGGGTGGTGCTGCCGCCGGGGGTTCAGGCGCCTGCTCCGCAACCGGGAACGCCGTGATGCCGAACGTGATGGAGAGCCAGTGACGACGAGGTATGTCGCCCCGAAGGGCGGACGCGGGACTTTCCGGCGCATCTCCGACGCGGTCAAGGCCGCCGGCCCGGGTGATGCCGTCGTGGTCGCCGCCGGGACCTACACCGAGCAGGTGGTGCTGGACCGCTCCGTCGTGATCGTCGCCGAGCAAGGCCAAGGCAGCGTCGACCTGGTCGGCATCACCGGCAGCGGTGAGCCGACCATCGTCGTCGAGGGACTCGAGTGCGCGCTGCGCGGGCTGGTGATCCGGGCCGCGGACGACAGCGGCACCCCCGCGATCGGGATCTCCGGCGGTGCCGGCCTGCTGATCGAGGACTGCGTGGTGGCCGGCAGCCGGATCCATGCCCGCGGCAACGAAGCTGGCCAGGGCTCCGACCTCAGCGGGTACGGCGTGACGTCGGTGCTGGTCCGTCGCTCGAAGCTGGGGAGTGGCCGGTTGGCCGCGATGCACCTGTCCGGCCGGGTCCGGGCCCAGGTCGAGGACTCCACGATCGAGAAGATCGACGGCATCGGCGTAGTCCTGTCCGGCGGCGCCTATCTGGAGGCGAACCGGCTCCGGATGGCCGACACCGCCGGCTACGGATTCCGCCTCCGAGGCGACAGCCGGGTGAAGCTCACCGACTCCGTGCTGCAACGCACCGGGATGGCAGGTCTGCTGCTGGAAGACGCGTCCACCGGCGTACTGGAGGAGCTCCGGATCAACCAGGCCGGGGGAGCGGCCATCCACGCGACCGGCTCGGCGAAGGTCGAGCTGATCGACTGCCGGTTGCTGGATGCGCAGGCCAGTGGGCTGGTGATTCAGGACCAGAGCCGGCTGACCGCGAAAGGCTGCTCGGTCGCCGACGCGGGTGCGAACGGGTTGCTGATCTCCGATGCGGCCGAGGCGACTCTGACCGACAGCCGGTTCGACCGTTCGAAGTACAGCGCAGTGCATTTGACCGGTACGGCGTACGTGAAGCTGGCCGACTCGCTGATTCGCGGCGGCGCCGAGCACGGCGTACATGCGACCAACGGGTCGCGGGTCGAGTTGGCGGCGTGCGGGATCACCGACACCGGGCTGACCGCGCTGTCGGTGATCGACGAGGCGACGGTGAAGGCGGAGGACTGCCGGATCAACGGTGGTTCGGTCGGGGTGCATCTGGAGTCGACGACGGCGACGAGTCTCGAGTCGTGCTCGGTGGCCTCGACGAACGGGATCGGGATCGAGTTGTCCGGAGCTGGGTTCGCCCGGCTGGACGCCGTACGGGTCAGCCGTACTACGGCCGCGGGGATCGTGATCGGGACCGGCGCGAGTACCGAGATCACCGGCAGCACGATCGAGAACTGTGAAGGGTCCGGGCTCGTGGTCTGGTCCGGGACCTCGCCGACGGTGACCGGGCTGCGGGTCACCGGGGTGGCCAAGAACGGGATCTTCATCGCCGAGAACGCCGCCGGCACGTTCGTCGACTGCGATGTGGTCGGGACGAAGTACCCGGCTCTGCATCTCAGTAAAGCCTGTACGCCGGTGCTTCGGCATGTGCGGATCCGGGATTGCGAAGGTGCTGTCGGCAAGGACGACGGGGCTTTGCCGGTGTTCGAGGACTGCACGGTGGACGGTTCGCCGATGGCTCCGGCGACTCCGGCCGCGGCCTCCAGTGGTCCTGCACCCGTGGTTGCTTCGTCGGCCGGCGCTCTCGAGGAGAGCATGCCGCCTGAGGACGAGTCGCTCGAGGACGTGCTCGCCGAGTTGGAGGAGCAGATCGGGCTCGGCCGGGTGAAGCGCGACGTCCAGTCGATGGTGAACCTGATGCAGGCGGTCCGGATGCGGCAGGAGGCCGGGCTGCCGGCGCCGCCGCTGAGCCGGCACCTGGTGTTCGCGGGCAACCCTGGTACCGGTAAGACGACCGTCGCCCGGATCTACGGGCGGGTGCTGAAGGCGCTCGGCCTGCTGCGCAAGGGGCATCTGATCGAGGTGGATCGGACCGCGCTCGTCGGCGAGTACGTCGGGCATACGGGGCCGAAGACCCAGGCTGCGGTGACGCAGGCGCTCGGTGGCGTGCTGTTCATCGACGAGGCGTACTCGCTGGCCCCGATCGGGATCGGCAACGACTTCGGCGCCGAGGCGATCGCGACGCTGGTCAAGATGATGGAGGACCACCGCGAGGACCTGGTGGTGATCGTGGCCGGGTACGTCAACGACATGGGCCGGTTCATCGGCTCGAACCCTGGTCTGTCCTCGCGGTTCACCCGGACCCTGCTGTTCGACGACTACACCCCGGCTGAGCTGGTGGAGATCTTCGAGTACCACGCCCGCGAGGTCCAGTACCAGCTGTCCCCGGACGCCCACCGAGCGCTGACGGAGATGTTCCAGCTGCTGCCGCGCGGCGAGGGCTTCGGCAACGGCCGGTCGGCGCGGCAGATCTTCCAGCAGATGACCGAACGCCAGGCCCACCGGTTGGCCGGCATCACCGCGCCCACACCGGACCAGCTGGTCAGCCTGGAGGCGGAGGACCTACCGATGGATTTAACAGCTGTTCGTGAGTAGTTCCCAGAAATATTGCTTCGAACTACTGACAGTTCCTGGTAAATCTCTTACCGTCACTGGGCATGGACAACATTTCCCGCCGTGGGCTGCTGACCGGGGCCGGCGCGATCCTCGCCGCCGGCTCGCTCGGAGTTCCCACCGCCTCCGCCCGCCCTGTCCTCGCCGACGAGCTCACCCCGACCAAACGGTTCAAGATGAGCGCCACGACCAACGAGTTCTTCCGCTCCAAGCCGTTGTGGGGTCCGACTGTCATGCAGTCGTTCGCCTTCGACACCCCGAACAACCGGCTGTTCACCGGCCAGCTGCGGTCCGGCACCGGGGAGAACAGCGGTGACCTGACCCTGAGCCAACTGAACTTCTCCGGCACCGTGCTCGGCCACATGTACCTGACCGGCTTCGGCCACGCCGTCTCGATCGGGGCGGAGGCCGTCGGCAGTACGACGTACCTGTGGACCGAGACCGACGTCGACACCGCCAACGGGCGCGGCCGGCAGATCGCCAGATTCCCCTGGCAGAACGGCGCGACGCTGACGAAGAACTCGGCCTCGCTGACGAAATGGAAGCCGGTCTCGAACGGCAGTGTCTTCACCCCCGCGGTCGACCAGCGGTTCGGCAGGCTCGGAGTGCGCTACTCGTTGTCCGACGGGATGCACATCAACGTGTACTCGCTGGCGGCCGCCCGGGCCGGTGACTTCTCGACCGTGCTCGCGACCTTCAAGCAGCCCGCGCTGACCTCCGGGGTCGACTTCCAGGGCTGGACCCTCTACGGCTCGTACGCCTACTTCTGGGAAGGCGAGGCGTATCCCGGTGAGCCCGACGAGACCAAGGCCAACTCGAAGCTGTGGTGCTACGACATCAACGCCGGCAAGATCGTCGACTCGTTCCTCACCCTGGCCGGCAAGAGCCTGACCTACCGCGAGGCCGAAGGGATGGCGGTCTACGGCTCGACCGACGCGACGGCCCGCCTGTACTTCGGCTTCGCATCCGGCGTCACCGGGGACCGCCGCGCCAACCTGTTCTACCGCAACGACCTCGTCTGAGCGTTCCGGCGATCAGCCCGCCGTGACGCCGCGGGTGAACATCGCGTCGAACACCCGGGTGGGAAGCAGGTTCTTGATCGCGATGAACAGGTGAGCATCCCGGCCCACCAGGCGGCGGCTGCGCGGCCGTCTCCTGGTGAGCTCGGACTCGATCGCCTTCGCGACGATCTCCACCGGCGCCGTCTGCTGCTGCAGCTTGGCGCACATCTTCCGCTGCATCGCCCGGTGGGACTTGTAGAGCTCGCGCTGCTCGGGACTGAGGCCCGCGTCGACCCCGTCGAGGATGTTCATCATGTCGCGCCACGGGTCGGTGTCGATGCAGCCGGGCTCGATCAGGGTGACCTTGATGCCCCACGGGTGGAGTTCCCGGCGCAGGTTGTCGCCCAGTCCCTCGACCGCGAACTTGGACGCGTTGTAGAACCCGGACAGCGGAATCGCGATCCGGCCGTTCATCGACGAAACGATGACGATCCGGCCGGTGGCCTTCCGCAGCCGCGGCAGCACGGCCTGGGTGACCGCGATCAGACCGAACACGTTGACCTCGAACTGGTGCCGCAGCCCGTCGAGTGAGACCGCTTCGACCGGTCCGCCGACGGCGATCCCGGCATTGTTGACCAGGGCATCGAGCCGGTCGGGCAGCAGCACGTCGAGGCTCGCGATCTGGTCGGCGTTCGTCACGTCCAGCTCGATCGCCTGGATGTTGGCCGACTCGGCCATCAGCTTCTTCCCGGCCAGCTCGTCCCGCACCCCGGCGTACACGGTCCAGCCGGCCTTGGCGAGGCGGAGCGCGGTGGCTCGTCCGATCCCGCGACTCGCACCGGTCACCAGCACGGTCTTTCCGGTCATGATGGCCTCCCCCTTCGGCGATGCTCCGATTGTTCGGCGTCCGGCCGCAGGCGACACGAGTAGTCGACTACTCGAAACGAGCGCCCGTTTGTACGCTTCGGTCATGCGGCGGGTGTGGCAGCTGACCGGCCGGGCCGAGGAACTGGGTTTCCTCGACGCGGCGACCCGGCGTTCCGGCGCCCGGGGCGCGCTGCTGGCGGGCGCGGCGGGGGTCGGTAAGAGCCGGCTCGCCCGGGAAGCTCTGGCCCGCGCCGAGGGCCGCGGCCTGACGACCCGCTGGGTCAGCGCCACTGCCTCGGCTCGCTCACTTCCGCTGGGGGCTTTCGCGACCGTGCTCGGGCCGATCAGCGGCGACCCGATCCATCTCTTGCAGCAGGCCACCGACGCTCTGCTCGCCGGCGCGGGCCCGCAAGGCGTAGTACTGGGTGTCGACGACGCCCACCTCCTCGACGAACTCTCGGCGCTACTACTCCACCAGCTCGTACTACGCGGCGCCGTGCGCGCGATCGTCACGGTCCGCACGGGGGAGCCGGCGCCGGATGCCGTGACCGCACTCTGGAAGGACGCCCACCTGGAACGGCTGGAGGTCCAGCCTCTCGCGGAGGCCGAGACCAGGTCCTTGCTGGAGACGGTGCTGGGTGGTCCGATCGACAGTGCCTCGGCTCAGCGTTTGTGGAGTCTGTGCAGCGGAAACGCCTTGTATTTAAGGCAGATCGTCGAAGGCGCCGTGGAAGAAGGTCGACTGCAGCAAGTCGGCGAGATCTGGCGTTGGTCGGGGGATCTGCGGTTGTCGCCGGGTCTTACGGAGCTGGTGCAGTTGCGGATGGGCCGATTGTCCGACTCCGTGCGCGAGGTCATCGACGTACTCGCCCTGGCCGAACCGCTAGGGGTCGGGCTGGTCGAGCAACTCACTGATGCGTCGGCGTTGGAGCAGGCGGATGCTGCTGGGCTCGTCACGGTCGATCGCGTCGGGCAGCGGATCGAGGCAAGGCTGGCGCATCCCCTGTACGGCGAGGTGCAGCGGGCCGGGATGGGTCAGTTGCGGGCCAGGCGGTTGCGCGGTCGCATCGCGAACGTGCTCGCCGAAACCGGTGGCCGGCGGGTCGACGACACGCTGCGGCGTGCTGCCCTTGCCCTGGAGTCCGACCTGCCGCCTGATCCGGGGTTGCTCGAAGCCGCCGCAGCGACGGCGATCCGGTTGCTGGATCTGACTCTGGCCGAGCGGCTGGCGCGAGCGGCGGTCACGGCCGGTGCCGGGTTCGGGGCGCGCTTGACGCTGGCCAACGCGTTGTCCTGGTTGAGCCGAGGCGATGAGGCGGATGCGGAGCTGGCGGCACTGACCGTTGTCGCAGGCAACGATATGGAGCGGGTGCTGGTCGGTTTCTCCCAGGCTGCCAACCGGTTCTATACCCAACGGGATCCGGCGGGTGCCGAGGCGGTGCTGGCCTCAGCGGTAGCGACCGTGGCTGACGCGGAAACACAGAAAACGTTTGCGGCGCTGCGGGCCGCCTTCGAGGTCCACCTCGGTCGGCCCGAGCAAGCCGTCCGTACCGCACAGGAGGCGTTGTCGTCGCAGGCGCTGCCGGATCTGGCGGTGGTGCTGGCCTCGTTCGGGTTCCTCGGTGGACTCGGGATGGTGGGGCGGGCCGACGAGCTGGGTGCCGGCACAGCACGCGCGTACGCCGCCGGAACCGGGAGCTCCGAGGCGGCGGTGCCGTGTTTCGGCATGGGCCACCTGCACATCATCGGGTTGCGGCTGGCCGGGTATCTCGCGGAGGCCGAGCGGGTCGCGACCGAGCTGCGGCGGTCAGGTGCGGCGGAGATTCCTGGTCCGCCGCAGCTTTACGGGCTGACATTGCTGGGGCAGGCAGCCTTTGCCGCCGGGCGGTTGCAGACTTCTCTGCGGTACTTCCGGGAGGCGCGGGCGGGGCTGACTCGGGCCGACACATCGGGGTTTGAGGCGCATTGCCTGCTGGGGCTGACCGAAGGGCTGGCCAAGACCGGTGACGCTGCTGCTGCTCGGGAGGCGTTGGCGGAGCTGGAGGCTGCTTGGCATCCAGGGCTGGTCTACCTGCAGCCTGAGCGATTGCTGGCGAGGGCATGGATCGCTGCTGCCGAGGGGGCGACTACTGAAGCTACTGCGCTGAGCCGGGAGGCCGCGGAGCTCGCGGAGGAACAAGGCCAGCTTGCGCACGTAGTACTGGCTTTGCAGACGGCTGTTGGGTTTGGGGATCGGACAGTGGCTGGGCGGCTGGCTGAGTTGGCTGGGGTTGTGGATGGGCCGCGGGCTCCTGCTGCTGCGGCGCATGCAGCTGCGTTGGCTGCAGACGATGGGGATGGGTTGCGGGAGGCGTCTGGGCGACTGGAGGAGTTCGGGGATCTGCTGGCGGCTGCTGATGCGGCGGCGCAGGCTGCTGTTGTCTATGGGAGGCAGGGGAGGAACGGCTCGGCGCAGTCGGCTGCTGTGCGGGCGGATCGGCTGGCTGCGGCTTGTGAAGGTGCCCGGACGCCTGCGCTGCTTGCTGCGGCAAAACCGCTGCCACTGACCGAGCGGGAGCGGGAGATCGTCGCACTCGCGGCTCTGGGGCTGGCGAACCGGGCGATCGCCGACCGGCTGTCCGTATCGGTCCGGACTGTCGAGGGCCATCTCTACCGGGCTAGCGCCAAGCTGGGGACTACCGATCGGAGTGAGTTCGCTGCGCTCCTCCGAAGAGACTGAGTAGGCGTCTACTCTGGCGCCGGGCCCGGCCAGGATCGATGCTGAGGGCATGAATCCTGGAGGGGGATGGCGAATGCGTAGTACGGCCAAGACTGCGGTGGTCGCTCTGGTGACTGTGATCGTTCTGCTGCTCAGCAGCGGTCCGGCCTTGGCTGCCGAGAGCGGGCGACGAGACTTCTATCTTTCACTGGGCGACTCGCTGGCCTACGGGTTCCAGAGATTCAAGGTGGGGCATCCTGCGGAGGCGTTCGACACCGGGTACGCCGATTTGCTGGCCGATCGGCTCGAGAGTCGGCCGACTCTGGTGAACTACGGGTGCCCGGGGGAGACGACCGACAGTTTCGCGGTCGGTGGGTGTCCGTGGACCGGACCGATGCATGACGCGTTCACCGGGGCCCAGCTGGCGGCCGCGGTGCGCTTCCTGCGGGACGCATCGCGGGAAGGTGGAGCTGGTCACGCTGTCGCTCTGGGGGAACGACGCATCCGCATTCGTTGCTTCTTGCAACGGTGATGTGCAGTGCATCATCGATGGTGCTCCCGCGGCGATCGCCCGGATCGCCGCGAACCTGTCCGAGATCCTGCGGCAACTTCATCGAGCCGCACCGGACACCCGGGTCGTCGTGGTCGGTGCCTATGACGTCAACGTCGGGGCGTTCCCGCTGACTCATCCGATCTTCGAGCAGCTCAACCTCGCGATGGCGGCCGCCGCTGCCCGGCACCGGGCCCGGTTCGCAGACCCGATGCCGATCTTCAACCCGCCGACCGACACCACCGGCGCAACCCTCTGCACGCTGACCTTGCTGTGCCGAGACGGCGACGCCCACCCGTCAGACTCCGGATACCAAGCCTTGGCCCGCCTGATCGCGGATCACTGACCGCCGACCCGGTCCACCTCGCCCGGCGCCCCGGGCGAGGGACGATCACGAGCGCGGCGTACCGGCGTACGGGCTACTGGGCTACGCCGTAGAGGCGGTCGCCGGCGTCGCCCAGGCCGGGGACGATGTAGCCCTTCTCGTTCAGGTGGGAGTCCATGCCGGCGATCACCAGGTTGACCGGGACGTGCAGGTCGGCCAGTTCGTTCTCGACCCGCTCGACGCCCTCGGGGGCCGCGAGCAGGCAGATCGCGGTGATGTGGTCGGCGCCGCGGTCGACCAGGAACCGGATCGCCGCGACCAGCGTGCCGCCGGTCGCCAGCATCGGGTCGAGGACGTAGCACTGCCGGCCGTGCAGGTCCTCGGGCAGGCGCTCGGCGTACGTCGAGGCGTCCAGCGTCTCCTCGTTGCGGATCATCCCGAGGAAGCCGACCTCGGCCGTCGGCAGCAGCCGGGACATCCCCTCGAGCATGCCCAGACCGGCCCGCAGGATCGGTACGACGAGCGGCTTCGGCGCGGTCAGCTTGATGCCGGTCGCCTCCGCCACCGGCGTCTGCACGGTGATCGGACCGGTCCGGACGTCCCGGGTCGCCTCGTACGCGAGCAGCGTGACGAGCTCCTCGGTGAGCCGCCGGAACGTCGGCGAATCCGTCCGCTCGTCCCGCAGGGTGGTGAGCTTGTGGGCGACGAGCGGGTGGTCGACGACGAGGATCTGCATGGCCGGAACGCTACCGTCGGCGATTCGTTCCCCGAAAGCCGCTGCCCTTTTAGAATCGAAGTGCAGCCTGATCAGCGCTGGAGTGCAGCCCGATCAGAGCTGATGCGTGGTCGATTGAGGTCAGCTGCGGCCCCCGCCCCAGGGCGCCCTTTCCGGCAACCGACGAGGGACGTGGCGCCCGTGACCGAGAACACCGGCAAGTCACCCGAACAGCTCGACCGGCTCCGCCGCCGCGCCGCCTTCCTGCGCGAACTCGAGGAGGCCCGCGCCCTCCGCGCCCGGATCGCGCCCCGCCGGGCCAAGGTCCGCCAGCTCCGGGCAGCCATGCGCCGAGCGACCTACCACCACTGACCGACCCCGCGTACGGCGTACTGGGTCTTGACCTTGTGTTGCCGGGAGCGGGTGGGTGGTCACCGTGGGTCAATCGGGGTGGCACCGATACCTCGTCGAGACCGGGAATTTCTCCCACTGGTTGCCTGAGTCTGCGACGATGAGCCCGTGTCCGATCCCACGGCTGGGCCGATGACCACCACCGAACTCGACTTCGCGGTCGCGGCCTACGCAGAGGACGGGGTCTGGACGGTCACCCCGCTGGTACTCCGGGGCGAACCGGACCTGTCCGCCCTGGTCTCGGCGCTGCGGCGCTACCCGGGCGAATCCGGCGTGATCGGGATGATCTCGGTCGACGAGGACTTCTTCATCGTGCTCCGCCTGGACGGCGGCCGGGCCCGGCTGCTGATGTCGGACGTGACGGCGGCGACCGAATGGCCGCTGGCCAAGCAGGTCCTGGACGAGCTCGACATCCCGCTCGCCGATGACGACGACGAGCAGGTCCCGGCCGGCGACCTCGCCATCTTCGCCGACCTCGGGATGAGCGCGATGGATCTCGGCGCGCTGATCGACGACGTCGACCTGTACCCCGAGGAGATGCTCGAGGAGATCGCCGACGCGCTCGGGTTCGGCAACCAGTTCCACGAGGCGATCGAAGCCATTGGTTAGCCCGCTGGTGAACAAGCACTGGGCCGCGTTGATGGGCCTGGCGCTGGCCGAGGCCGAGTTGGCCGGCTCCGACGTACCGATCGGGGCCGTGGTGGTCGACGCCGACGGCCAGGTGATCGGCCGCGGTCACAACGAGCGCGAGGAGACCGGCGACCCGACCGCGCACGCCGAAGTACTGGCCATCCGTGAGGCGGCCCGGCACGTCGGTGAGTGGCGGCTGACCGGGTGCACCTTGGTGGTCACCCTGGAGCCCTGCACGATGTGCGCTGGGGCGATCGTGCTCGCCCGGCTGGACCGGCTGGTGTTCGCCGCGTACGACGAGAAGGCGGGCGCGGTGGGGTCACTCTGGGACGTCGTGAGGGACCGCAGACTCAACCACCGACCCGAGGTTGTGAGCGGGATCATGGCCGACGAAGCGGGTGCGCGGCTCCGCGATTTCTTCGAAGGCCATAGGTCTTGATAGCCTCTCCGGCGGTGGCGTGTCCGAGCGGCCGAAGGAGCGCGCCTCGAAAGCGCGTGAAGGGTACCCCCCTTCCGAGGGTTCAAATCCCTCCGCCACCGCCAACCACCCCCGGGTGGTAGTAACACCGAGGACCCTGATGCCGTGTGACGCGTCAGGGTCCTCGTCTTTCCCCCGGCAGATACTCGGTTGCTGTTGAGAACCAGAGCCGATGCACTGTGCGGCATGGGCAGCAGAGAGTTTGTTCAGGTCGGAGTGCTGGTTCCCTTGAGTCGGCCCGGGTGGGCGGAGGCTGGCCGGCAGCTGCTTGGTGGACTCGAGATGGGCGTTCGGGACGTCAACGCGAGCGGTGGGATCGAGGGAAAGCCTCTCCAACTGCTGGTGCGGGACACTGCAGCTGATCCATTGAAGGCTGAGGCGGCTGTCGACGAGTTTGCTCAGCTGGGCGTGGCTGCTGTGGTCGGGGAGTACCACAGCGTGGTCGCCCGGGCCGCCGCCGCGAGGGCGGATGCTGTCGGCCTGCCGTTTCTCTGCTCGTCCGCAGTTCTCGATGCGCTGACCGAGGAACCGACGGATTGGGTTGCGCGGATCGCCCCGGCGCAGTCCCTCGGCTGGCGGATCTACGCGGACTTCCTCCTCGCCACCGGCCACACCCGCATCGCCGTCGCTGCCCAGGAGAGCGTCTACTGGGCGGCCGGGACCAGCATTCTCCGGGACCACCTCGCCTCACGCGGCGGCACCGTCATCGAACTCAAGGACCTCAACCCTGCGGCCCTGTGCGACGAACTCGTCGACAACCGCGCGACAGCACTCCTTCTGCTGACCGGCATCCCGGAACCAGCCGTCTCGATCGTCCAGTCCGTACGCCGCGACGCCCGCCTCGCCGAAGTCCTGATCGGCGCCCCAGCCGGACAACCGGAACTCCCCGAATGGGCCACCCTCCTCGGCAAGGAAGGCGCCGCGATCCCGTTCCTGCGCTACCTGCCCAAGGACTTCAGCCCGCTAGGCGCCCGAATCGACGCAGCCCTCCGCGAGCAATTCACCGAAGAGCCGTCGTTCGTCGCTTTCGAGGGCTACGACACCATCGCCGCCCTCGCCGAATACCTCCGCCTCGGCTCCTGGCCGGCCGTCGCCGTCGAAGGCACCCGAGGGCCGATCCGCTTCACCCGGACCCCTGGCATCAACGTCTGGCAGTGGGCCTGGCCCCCAATCCAGATCGCCGACCGCAACCCGGCCCACCCCACCCACTTCCGAGTCCTCCAAACCACCTGAGCCGTCTCCCAGAGCGACGACCGTTTCGCCAGAGGACCGGCATCCGTCCACGGCGGGAGGAGCGCGTGGGGGCCTTCCTTCTTGGGTGGATGATTCGTTGCCGGAGGCATGGCTCCACTAGGCTGCAGTACCCGACCCGAGAGGGCCGCTGTGGACGTGACGGAGCTGGACCGGATCCTGCTGGGCGGTGCTGCGGTACTGCTGGTGGCGATCGTCGCCGTGCGGCTTTCCGGGCGGCTGGGGCTGCCGTCGCTGCTGATCTACCTCGGCATGGGGCTGGTGCTCGGGGAGTCGGGGCTGGGGATCCAGTTCGAGGACGCGCAGCTCGCGCATGCGCTCGGGTTCGCCGCGCTGGTGATCATCCTGACCGAGGGCGGTCTCACCACCCGGTGGAACGAGGTCCGCCCGGTGATGCCGCTAGGCGTAGTACTGGCGACTCTCGGTGTCGCCGTCAGCGTCGGCGTGGTCGCCTGCGTGGCCCATTACATCCTCGGCCTCGACTGGCAGATCTCAGTGCTCCTAGGCGCAGTCACCTCACCCACCGACGCCGCCGCCGTCTTCTCCGTACTACGGCGCGTCCCCATCCGCCCGCGCCTTCGTGGCGCGCTAGAGGCGGAGTCGGGCCTCAACGACGCCCCCACGGTGCTCCTGGTGACTCTGGTGAGCACCGGTGGCATCGGCGAGAAGGGTCTCTGGCACTTCGCGGGCCTAGTCGTCTATGAGCTCGTAGTAGGCGCACTGTTCGGCCTTCTAGTCGGCTGGCTGGCAGTAGCGCTCCTCCGCCGAGTAGCCCTCAGCTCCGCCGGTCTCTACCCGCTAGCCATCGTCTCCCTGGCTTTCATCTCGTACGCCGGGGGCACTGTCCTCCTGCACGTCTCAGGGTTCGCCGCGGTCTACGTGACCAGCCTGGTCATCGGTAAGGCCGAGTTGCCGCACCGCCTGGCGACCCGGTCGTTCGTCGACGGGTTCGCCTGGCTGGCCCAGATCGGGCTGTTCGTGATGCTCGGGTTGCTGGCATCGCCGAGCCGGATCCGGCTGAACGACGTACTCCTCGCTCTCGTGATCGGTGTCGCGGTGACGGTCGTCGGGCGGTTTGCTGCGGTGACCGTGTCGGCCACGCCGTTCCGGATCCCGTGGCCCGAGCAGACATTCATCGCCTGGGCCGGGCTGCGCGGTGCGGTGCCGATCGTGCTCGCGACCATCCCGCTGGCCGAGCACGTGCCGCAGGCGGACCGGGTGTTCGACGTGGTGTTCGTGCTGGTGCTGCTGTTCACGCTGCTGCAAGGCCCGTCGCTGCCCTGGCTGGCGAAGCGGTTGAAGGTGCTCGACGACAACGCCGCGCACGAGGTGGACATCGACGTCGCGCCGCTGGAATCACTGGGTGCCGACATGCTCCAGGTGCAGATCCCGAGCGAATCGCGGCTGGCAGGGGTGGAGATCGGCGAACTCCGCCTCCCGGCGGGTGTGTCGGTCTCACTGGTCATCCGCGGCAAGAAGGCGTTCGTGCCCGAGCGCCGGACCGTACTACGAGCCGGCGATGCGGTCCTGGTCGTCGCCCCGAGTCCGCTCCGCGAGCAGACGATCCGCCGCCTGCGCGCAGTCAGCCGAGCCGGTCGCCTGGCCGGATGGTTCGGCGAACGCGGCCGCGAACAGCAGTAGAAGGCAGCCGGCGACACGTAGTACGGGCAAGTCTGCCAAGCAGCCCGCCGACGACCTCGTAGTACGGGCTAGTTCGGGTTTTCGCCGGAGGGGATGGGCTGGGTCGGGCGGATCGACGGGAGGCAGACGGTGCTGTCGGCCGGGACCGCGATCGACGGGACGCCCTTGGTGTTCAGCCGGTTGTACTTGACGCCGACCACCAGGTCGACCGTGTGATCGCCGCGAGCGTCGCCGATCATTTCCGGCTTCTGGTTCAGCTGGCCCATCACGAGCTTGACCTCGGGCGAGTCGGCGGCCGCGCCGCGCACGGCGACCACATCCGTCTTGTCGCCACTCGGCTCGTTCGCGACCTTGCGAACGTTGAAGCCGCGCTTGCGCAGCTCTTCGGCGGTGCGCTGCGCAGTACCGGCGCGGGCGCCGCCGTTGTAGACGTTGACCACGATCTGCTTGGGCACCAGCCGGTTGTTCGGCAGTTTCTGCTCGACGCAGTTCTGCTCGGAACTACTCGTGAGCGAGTTCCATCCCCACCAGGTGCCGCCGATCAGGATCACCAGCAGGATCACCATCGTGATGGGCGTCCGCCAGTGGATGCCCGAGTACGGTCTCGGCTGCGGCTGCAGAGCGCTCATCTTCCAGTCCCCCGACTCATCGTGCTACTCCACAACCAGGACCCGGGCGTGCAGAACCAGCCGCTGCTGCAGGGCGGCACGAAGCGCCCGGTGCAGACCGTCCTCCAAGTACATCTCGCCCTTGAACTCGACCACGTGCGCGAACAGGTCGCCGTAGAAGGTCGAGTCCTCGTCGAGCAGCGCGTTCAGGTCCAGAGTGCCCTTGGTCGTGACGAGCTGATCCAGCCGCACCTGCCTCGGGGGCAGCACAGACCAGTCCTTCGGCTTGTACCCGTGGTCGGGGTACGGCCGCTCCTCCCCGACGCGCTTGAAGATCACCCACCGAAGTCTAGCCACAGAACAGGTCTTACGAGGGGTCGGGAATGTCACCGGGAAACTCGCCGGGACGGCTCAACCTTTCGGGCAGGTAAGGCGTCCAATGGGGATAGTGCTTCGAACAGGGGGAGACTGTGATGAGGACACTCAGCAGATTCGGTATCGGGGCGGCCACTCTGGTCGTCGCGGTAGCCGGTATGACGTTGCCGGCGGACGCACTCACCGTCGCACAGAACAAGGCGGCCCAGACCCGTCTGAACAACCTCGGCTGCACCTCGGGTCCGGTCGACGGCAAGATCGGCGCGATGACCCAGGCCGCGACCACCAGGTTCCAGTCGGCCAACAAGATGACCCAGAACGGCTCACTAGCCGGTACTACGTACTCCCGGCTGATGGCCGCGTCGGCCAAGCGGTGCGATGTCCGGGCGGTGCCGGCCGGTAGCGGCGGTGGTCGCCGGATCGTGCTCAGCCAGTCCCAGAACTACCTCTGGCTGATCGATGCCAACGGCAAAGTGGTGCGTCAGGGCGGCATCATCGACAACCCGACGTATTTGAAGCCGGGCACCTACACCTCCGGTTCGAAGTGCGGCCGGGCCGGCCGGATCAAGCGGAACACCGACGGCGGTTCGCTCTACCTGAACAACTTCGTCCGGTTCGCGTCCTGCGGGATCGGGTTCCACCAGATCCCGACGTACAAGTCGAACGGCGCCCAGATCCACGCCGACTGGCTGCTCGGGACCAACTCACGCGCCTCGCACGGCTGCATCCGGGTCTCGAAGTCGATGTCGGACACCATCTGGAACTTCACCGTCGGCGCGACGAAGGTCGTTGTGGTCCGCTGAAACGATATCCTGGTGCCCTGTGGATGAGGTTCACCCCTAACTTCATCCCCACCGCATTAGCATGCCGAGCGCAGGGAAAGATCTTTTCCGTTCGCTCGTGAAAGGCATGACATGGCCGAGACGCCCGACGTCGTGGAGACCGTCAAGCAGGGGTACGCCTTCGAGGGGCCGGCCATCGAGCTCGGCGCACTGCTGGTGGACGGCACGCCGAAGCCCGAGGCGGCGGTCCGGATCCCGTTGTCGATGGTGAACCGGCACGGCCTGGTCGCCGGCGCCACCGGTACCGGTAAGACGAAGACCCTGCAGCTGATGGCCGAGCAGCTCTCGGCGGCCGGCGTCGCGGTGTTCGCCGCGGACATCAAGGGCGATCTGTCCGGCGTCTCGCAGCCCGGTCAGAGCAGTGACAAGCTGCTCGACCGCACCAAGACGATCGGCCAGGAGTGGACCGCGACCGGCTTCCCGACCGAGTTCTACGCGCTCGGCGGCCAGGGCACCGGGATCCCGGTCCGGGCCACCATCACCTCGTTCGGCCCGGTGCTGCTGTCGAAGGTGCTCGGCCTGAACGACGTCCAGGAGTCCTCGCTCGGCCTGATCTTCCATTACGCCGACAAGCAGGGCCTGACGCTGCTCGACCTGAAGGACCTGCGCGCGGTCATCACGCACCTGACCAGCGACGACGGCAAGGACGATCTGAAGGACCTCGGCGGACTGTCCGCCGCGACGGCCGGCGTGATCCTGCGCTCGCTGATCGGGTTCGCGGACCAGGGTGCGGAGGCGTTCTTCGGCGAGCCGGAGTTCGACACCGCTGATCTGATGCAGGCGCGCGACGGCAAGGGCGTTATCTCGCTGCTCGAGCTGCCGAACCTGCAGGACCGGCCGGCGCTGTTCTCCACCTTCCTGATGTGGCTGCTCGCGGATCTCTTCCACGACCTGCCCGAGGTCGGCGACGTGGACAAGCCGAAGCTGGTCTTCTTCTTCGACGAGGCGCACCTGCTGTTCGCCGACGCGTCGAAGGCGTTCCTGAGTTCGATCGCGCAGACCGTCCGGCTGATCCGGTCGAAGGGCGTCGGCGTCTTCTTCGTCACCCAGACCCCGAAGGACGTGCCGGACGACGTGCTGGCGCAGCTCGGTTCGCGGGTCCAGCACCAGCTCCGCGCGCACACCCCGAACGACGCGAAGGCGCTGAAGGCGACGGTGTCGACCTTCCCGACCTCGACGTACGACCTGGCCGAGGTGCTCACCCAGCTGGGGATCGGCGAGGCGATCGTCACGGTGATGAACGAGAAGGGCGCGCCGACCCCGGTCGCCTGGACCCGCTTGCGCGCACCCCAGTCGCTGATGGCCCCGGCGACGGCGGAGCAGATGACGGCCGCAGTACAGGCTTCGCAGTTCAACTCGAAGTACTCGCAGATGATCGACCGCGAATCGGCGTACGAGAAGCTGGCGGCAGCCGTGCAGGCCGGTGCAGCTCAGGCGGAAGCTGAGAAGCAGAACGAGCCAGCTCCCGAGCCGAAGGCCCAGCGCCCGCAGAAGCACGAGAAGTCGATGGTCGAACAGGTCGTCGGCTCCAGCGCCTTCAAACAATTCGCCCGCACGGCAGGCCGCGAGATCGTCCGAGGCCTCTTCGGCGCAGCCCGCCGCAAACGCTGAGTAGCTACACCTTCTAAGCCCGGTGGCCACCACCGGGCTACTGACTGCTGTCTTGGGGCTTTCGGCAACGATGCTCGGCGTCGCGAGTGATGTCGTAAATCGGCGGTGCCGATCTCCGCCAGCGAGATGCCTTCCGCTGGTCCTGGGGCGTGCTCAAACTCAGAGCACCCAAACGCCGTTGG
>CAVUFT010000042.1:0-300632 GCA_963740725.1 uncultured Actinomycetota bacterium | reverse complement strand
TCGGCCGATCGTCGACCCCGCCCCCGAGGAGCAGTTGTGAAACGCACCAAAACCAAGTTGATCGCCACCAGCGGTCTTCTCGCCACCGGGCTGGTGATGACGCCCTTCTTCGCCGCCCACGCCGACCAGGTGCGTCCTGGCGCCGTCGCCCACGACCCGAGCTCCTTGGCTGCCGACGAGCAGGCGCACGCCCCGGCGAGTGCCTCCGCGCTGGGCCTGGCAGCGGGCGAGAAGCTGACCGTCAAAGCGGTCATCGAGGACGCCGACGGCGGCACCCACGTGCGTTACCAGCGCACGCTCGACGGGCTGCGGGTGATCGGTGGAGACCTGGTCGCCCACAAGGACGCCAAGGGCGCGGTCACGGAGGTCAGCTACAACCTCGGCCGCAAGAGCATCGCCCCCGCGTCGCGGACCCCGAAGATCTCCAAGGCGGCGGCCCAGGCCAAGGGCCTCGCCACGGCTCAGGCGACCAAGGATGAGACGTCCGCCGGGAACGAGTTGGTCGTCCTCGTCACCGACCAGGGTCCCAAGCTGGCGTACGACGTACTGACCACCGGCATTCGCGCCAACCAGGTTCCGACCCGGCTGCACACGTACGTCGACGCCGGCACGGGCGCCGTGCTCCTGACCGACGACGAGATCAAGACCGGTACCGGCGACGGCATCTTCGTCGGCAACGTCACCATCAACACCAGCGCCAAGTCGGGCGGCGGTTTCGAGATGAGGGACGCGGCGGGCCACACGGCCACCGACGTCCACAACCAGGGCGACCCCAACACGGGTGAAGGCCCGGACGGTGACATCTTCACCGACGCCGACGACAAGTGGGGCACCGGGGCGCAGTCCGACCGTGCGTCCGCCGCCGTCGATGCGCTCTACGGCGCGCAGAAGACGTTCGACTACTACAAGACCCAGCTCGGCCGGAACGGCATCTGGAACGACGGCCGCGGGGCCCGCTCGCGCGTTCACTTCGCCAACGCCATGGTGAACGCGTTCTGGGACGGCACGCAGATGTCGTACGGCGACGGCGCGAACAACGCTGCTCCGCTCACCGAGCTGGATGTCGCCGGGCACGAGATGAGCCATGGCGTCACCGAGAACACCGCCGGACTCGTCTACAGCGGTGAAGCCGGCGGACTCAACGAGGCGACCTCCGACATCTTCGGTACGGCGATCGAGTTCTACGTGAACAACCCCAACGACGTACCGGACTACTTCATCGGTGAAGAGATCGACATCAACGGCAACGGCTCGCCGCTGCGGTACATGGACAAGCCGAGCAAGGACGGAGCGTCGAAGGACTGCTGGTCCTCGACGCTCGGCTCCCTCGACCCGCACTACTCCTCGGGTCCGCTCAACCACTGGTTCTACATGCTCTCCGAGGGCTCGGGCGCCAAGACGGTCAACGGGGTCAGCTACAACTCCCCGACCTGTTCCGGCGCCGCGGCCGTGACCGGCATCGGTCACGCGAAGGCCGAGAAGATCTGGTACCGCACGCTGGCGACCTACCTCACGTCGTCGAGCAAGTACTCCAACGCCCGGACCGGCGCGATCAAGTCCGCCAAGGACCTCTACGGGCAGGGCTCGGCGGAGTGCCTCGCGGTCGAGAAGGCGTTCACGGCCATCGCCGTCGCGGCCACGACCGAGACGTGTGGCACGGGCACCCCGGACCCGGGCTCCCCGGCGGTCACCAACCCCGGCGCCCAGACGAGCACGGCAGGGACCGCTGACACGCTGCAGCTCGCAGCGACGGGCGGCAGCACGCCGTACTCGTGGTCGGCGACGGGTCTGCCGGCCGGCCTTACGGTCAACGCCTCGACGGGTCTGATCTCCGGCACCCCGACCACCGCTGCCACCTCCACCGTGACGGCGAAGGTCACTGACGCCGCGGGCAAGACGGCCAGCGTGTCGTTCTCGTGGGTCGTCTCCGGCAGCGGTGGCGGGGCATGCACCGGCGACCTCAACTACACCGGCAGCCTCACCGCAGGCGGTAGCAAGACGTTCGCTGCCTTCAGCGACAGCGACGCGGGCCAGCTCAAGGTCTGCCTCGACGGGCCGACCGGCAGCGACTTCGACGTCTACCTGCAGAAGCAGTCCGGGTTCTCCTGGGTGACGGTTGCCCAAGGCACCAGCCCGAACCCGGACGAGTCGTTCACCTACAACAACACGGCGGGCACCTACCGGCTCGTGGTGAAGGCCGACTCCGGATCGGGCGCGTTCAAGGCTTCCGTGTCGGAGTAGTCGCAAACCTGGAAGGACGAAGTCGGGCGCGGCGCGCCTGAGCAGTGGCACCTCCTCGAGCGCTTCGGGCTCGGGGAGGTGCTGCCGTACCGGCTCAGATCCAGCCCCGGCGGCTCGCCTGGATGGCCAGCTGGAACCGGCTGTGGGCGCCGAGCACCTCTTCGAGACGAGCGATCCGCCGGCCGACCGTGCGAGCGCTCACGCCCAGGTCGCGGGCGATCGCCTCGTCGGTGAGACCGGCCGCCAGGTAGGACAGCAGTTGCTGCTCATCCGAAGCCGGCCCTCCCAACGCGTCGACCACCTGAGACTCCGCTGACAGGGGCACGCCCATCTGCCAGAAGACTTCGAAGAGGCCGACCAGGGAGTCGAGCAGGCCGGACTCGTGGACGATGATGAGTGACCGCCGTGCACCTTTCTGGCCCGGAACCGACAACATCGCCCGCTTGTCGTCGTACAGCATGAGGTTGAGCGGCACCTGGGCGAAGACGCGCGCCTGCTCGCCGACCGCGATGCACTGATGAACTGCGGCAAGCCCTTCGAAGTCCTCGAGAACCGATACGCCGTACAGGCCACGCGCTCGTACGCCGCGTTCCATGGCCGCGAAGAATCCGATCGCCACGCCGGGCCGCGGGATCTCCATCCCGGTCTGGACCTTCCGCGGCGAGACCGGGCCGATGCACAGACCGTCGACGGTCGAGGCGGTGTCATCCATCAGCTTGGCCTCGACCGCCGTGCACCGCGCCTCGTCCGTGATGACCTCCACAAAGCTCGAGCGGTCACCGGCTTCGCTCCAGATGTCGGCAAAGACCGAGGCGATCTGGCGAGTGGCGTCAGCAGCCCGCGCATGCTCAGCCGCCACCTGCTCCAACGGGATCCGCGGAGCGACTGCCTCGATCCCTCCGTCGCTCACTTCGAGGAGACCGATGGCAGCCAGCGCCTTCACCTCGTCCGCAGCAGTGGCGCAGTCCACACCGGCACGCTCGGCCAGGACCTCCAAGCTCGTCCTCCCGCCCACGACGGCCGCACGGTACAGCGGCTCCGCGGCAGCCGAGAGAAAGGGGGCTGAGGGCAATTCCATCTCGCCGTCTTACCACCTCCTACGCTCACCGCGCGAGCACTCGTGGGGGTGGACTTCAAGCGTTCGATCGATGATCTTTGATCAAACGGATGATTTCGGGATCAGCAACTTTGTTTCCAACTCGTCATCGGGAGCGCGCCGTCGCGGATTGGGACCGACCCCTTACTCGTCGTACCGTGGGGGGTGATGGTTGCGCAGAGTAGGCGTGCGGTGCGGAAATGGGCGCTCTGGACCCTGACGGTTCAGGCGTTCTGTGTCGTCGCGTTGGTCGACCTCGCGGCGCTCGGGTACGGCGTGAAGGCGTTCGCCGAGTTGCCGTCCTGGCGGGGGATCGACGTGGTGTTCGCGCTGACCGCGTCGGCGCTGATCTCGGTCGAGGGTGCGCGCCGGGTGGAGAGCCGCCGGAGAAGAGGCGGCGCTCTGCACAAGGACCTGGCTTCGGCCTGGATGATCGCGGCCGCGTTCGTGCTGCATCCGGCCCTGGCGATCCTCGTCGCGGTGCTGCTCCGGATCTGGTGGCGGATCCGCGCCGGCAAGTGCATCCCCTACCGCTGGGCCTTCAGTACTGCGGTGCACGTGCTCGCCGTCGGCGCAGCTCACGCGGTCTTCGTGAACGCGCAGAGGCTGACCGACGACAACTCGCTCGGACTCGTCGCCGCGATGGTGCTCGGCGCGGCGGCGTACGTCGTGACCGACATGCTGCTCTGCGGCCTCGCCATCTCCCTGATCGTGCCGGGCAGCAGCCGGCGCGACACCATCGGGGACAAGGACGACTGGTGCGTCGACGCGACCGCGGCCACCCTCGGCTGCCTGCTCGCCGCGGCGACGATGGTCAGCCCGTGGTTCGCGTTCGTCGCCATCCCGATCACGCTCACCGCGCAACGGGCGCTGCTGCTCGGCCAGCTCGAGACCGAGGCGCAGACCGATCCGAAGACGAGCCTCGGCCGGGTCGACTGGTGGCGGCGCCGGACCGAGGAGATGCTGCGGAACTCGCGGACCCAGCGCGAGCCGATGGCGGTGCTGCTGATCGACATCGACCACTTCAAGCAGGTCAACGACCGGCACGGGCACCTGGTCGGCGACGAGGCGCTGCGCGCGGTCGCGACGATCCTGCGGAGCGCGATCCGGACCAAGGACGTGATCGGCCGGTTCGGCGGCGAGGAGTTCGTGATCGCGCTCCCGGACACCGATGTCGCCGACGCGACCGTGACCGCCGACCGGCTGCGGAACGCCGTCGCCGCGAGCCCGCTGGCCGCGATGTGCGCCGGCGTACTGGACGAGCCGGACCTGGACCCCGACACGCTCCATCTGACCGTGTCGATCGGGGTCGCGGTCTTCCCGGCCGACGGGATGACCGTCGACGACCTGTTGCAGCGCGCCGACCGGGCCATGTACGCCGCCAAGGCCGCCGGTCGCGACCGGGTCCGGCTGGCCGCCGACCTGGTCCACACCGACCTGCCCCGATCGCTCTCCGTCGGCCTGCAGTCCTCCCACCTGCAACACCGCTGAACCACCTGCACCACCGTCGAGAAATCTCCCGCCGGCGCAGAACCTTCCCTGCCCGGACGGCGTCTTGCAGTACAAGGGCGGGGTGACGGGAGGTTGAATGCGGCAGTCGGTGGACCGGGACGAGGACTTCACCGCGTTCGTCGCGGCCAGGTCCGGGCGGTTGGTGTACTTCGCCCGGATGCTCTGTGGCGACGCCGCGCTCGCGGAGGATCTCGTCCAGACCGCCCTGGAGAAGGCCTACCTGCGCTGGGACAAGATCGAGATGGGCGACCCCTTCGGTTACGTCCGGCAAGCGGTCGTCAACCAGCACCTGTCCCTGCTCCGGCGCCGCCCCTGGCGGGAGCGCCCGAGCGGTAGCGCCACCGAACTCGACCAGGACTTCAGCCGCACCGTCACCGACCCGGCGCACGGCGTCGAGCGAAGACTCGTGCTCACCGCCGCCCTCGGCGCTCTGACCCGGCGGGAGCGAGCGGTGATGGTACTGCGGTACGTCGAGGACCTCACCGAATCCCAGACCGCGGCCGTCCTCGGTGTAGCGGTCGGCACGATCAAGAGCGCCAATTCGCGCGCCCTGCAGAAACTCCGGGCGGTCCCCGGACTGAGCGCCTACTCGCTAGGAGGGACGGCATGAACGACAAGGACCTTCGCGATCTGTTCGCCGCCCCCGACGAACTGGAACCGCTGAACCCCGCGACGATCATCGCCGGCGCCCACCGTCGCCGTCGTCGCCGCGACCTGTTCGCGGGGGGAGTAGCCGCTGTCGCCGTCCTCGCTGTCGCGGTCGGAAGCCTGGTAGCGGTCACCCACTCGAACGCCGGCGGCCCGGCCAAGCCGCCGATCGCCGGTGTCTCCAGCCCCGCACCCACGAAACCCGCGTCCCCCAAGCTGCCGCCGGGCAAGGCCACGAAACTCACCAAGGCCGCCTGCTTGTCCGCGTACGCCGAACAGGCGCCCAGCGCACCGTCGTCGAAGGCGCAGGTCATCGGGACCGTCGACGGGGCGGAGGGCCGCCTCATGGTTGTTGCTGACAGCAAGTATTTCGGGGTGTGCGAGAACAGCTTCGGATCGCGGACCTCGATCCGGGAGGGCACCCGGATCAAGCGGCCTAGCACGAGTGACGGCGATGCCTTCGCGGTCGCCAACGACGGGATCGACGATGCCCAGGGCAAGATGCACGAGTTCTACTGGGCCGGTGGTCTGCTTCCGCGGGGAGTGGCCGGAGTGCGCTACATCTTCCCCGACGGAAAGACGGTGGATGCGAAGGCCTTCGGGGAGTACTGGGCGGTGCGATACCTCTCGGCCACCCTGCGCGTGATCGGTCAGGGTCCGCCTGGCCCGGTCGAGGTGCGTCTGCTCGGCGCGGACGGTTCCGTGGTCAAGGAGTTCAAGCTCGAAGACGGTACCCAGACCTGTGCGCAGATCTCGCACGGTTGCTGAGAACCATTGACCGGGGTTTTGCGTCCTTCAGCCTGACCGACCGTGACCTTACCGACGGTGAATGGCGTGGAGGCTATTGATGAGCAAGGACCTGATCGAGGAGATCGAGTACGACGGACGCCGTCCGGCGAACCAGCCGGCGAGGCGCCGGGTCGGGCGGCTGGCGATCGCGGGGATCGCCGTAGCGGCGGTGGCCGGGGTGGCGATCGCGGGTTCGGCCGCAGCCCGGACCGGCAAGTCCGCGGCGGCTGACAAGCCGGCGGCAGCCAACCAGGCCGACAAGCCGGCTGCAGCACCCGCCGCCGCGGCTCCGAAGGCGGTCGTCAAGAACGGCTTCACCTTCCAGAACTCCCGTACTGCGGTCGTGACGGTGGCAGCCGGCCAATCCGCGCACTTCGGCGACCACATCTGGTACGAGACCAAGAGCTCGACCTGGGCCCTGTTCACCAACTTCCCTGGTGAGGGTCAGAAGACGGCCTATGCCTGGACCGGGAAGGACGACTCGGGGAGTGCCCTGGTAGCCGACGGCTCGAGGGCCAGCGGGCCGGTCTTCGCCTCGATGTTCAACGGCAACGTCGACACTGTCGTCTACACCCAGGGCAAGAAGGCCTGGTACGGCAAGGTCTATCGGTTCGCCGCGATCCCTGGCGGCACTTTCGCGGGCATCGAGTTGGCCGGGCAGCCCTATGCCCCGGACCCGGCCGGGCCCATGGGACGCTCGAAGGCCGCCGATGCCTCGATGCATCCCGGCAGCATCTCCGTCTACGGCTACGACAAGGCCGGCAAGCTGATCAGTCAGTTCGGTGAGGGTGATCCGCTGGGTGGTGGCCTCGGCAAACAACTCCCCGGTGGCTACGGGGTCTCGAGCAAGGTCGATCCGAGCACCTACAAGCCGGAAGAGTACCCGCTGCCTGCGGACCCGATCGCCGCCTGCAAGTCGCTGCTGACCAACGCCGACAAGCCGAAGCCCGGTGCCGGGGCGAAGGTCGTCGCCCGCGTCGACGGTACGCCGGGGAGCGTGCTGATCCTGGCTGACACCAAGAACTGGGCGGGCTGCGATACGGCGTACGCACGGGCGAACACCGAAGGATCGCTGCGCCAGCCGGCCAAGATCGCCGTACCGGCGGCAAGGGATCGGGATGCGTTCGCGGTGGCGGAGAACATCTTCCCGATCAACGGGAACCAGTACGAGTACTACTGGGCCGCCGGGCTGCTGCCGAAGGGTGTGGCGAAGATCAGCTACACCTTCCCCGACGGCGTCACCACCGATGCCGTTGTCAAGGGCAACTACTGGGTGATGCAACACCAGGAGGCGAAGGCCTGGCACGAGGGTGAGGACGCCGATCGCCCGCAGATCAAGGTGACGCTGGCGAAGGCGAACGGCGCGGTGGTGAATACGTTCCGGCTGGTCTACGGCGAGCAGACCTGCGCCCAGATCACCCACGGCTGCTGAAACCCATGCGCCCGTAGTACCGGACAGCCGGTACTACGGGCGCACGTGGTCAGCAGGCGGCGAAGGAGCCCGCGCTGATCCAGGCCTTCGAGACGTACATGCCGGCGTTGACGCGGAGCCAGACGTTGGTGGTGCCCTGTGAGCCGGAGACGCTTTGGCCGGTCGTCTGGCACTCGACTGTCACCTGGGCTGCCTTGCCGGCCATGCCGACTACAGCACCGGAAGAGCTCGAGGTGTTGCGGATGTTGAGGTAGCCCGACGAGATCGAGACCGTGCCGCGGCCGCCGTCGCCGGTCCAGAGGTAGGTGGCGTCGACGAAACCGTTGTCCGGCAGGGCGAGTGCGTCCCAGAACACGCCGTCGGCGAGGTCGATGCCGGCCGGGTTCGCGACCGTGCGGCCGAACTGGTCCTTACCGCCGTTGTAGCCGTTCTGGTACGCCGCCTGAGCCTCCGGCTTGCCCTGCGGAAGGTCCTTCCACATCTCCCTGGTGGCGCTGGGGTTCCAGTAGTCGTCCTTGGTGTTCCACGGACCGACGTCCCAGACCGGCTCGAATGCGCAACGGCTGCCGCTCGTGGTGCAGACCTTCACGGTGTAATTGCCCGAGCCGTTGCTGGCCAGGCCGCGACGGGACGGCAGCGCGACGAAGTGGTCGCGGCTGGTGATCACGTGCCCGTTGGCCGTCGTACCGCCGACCAGGCCTTCGCGAGTGGCGAAGACGCGTGACTTCAGCGGCGCGGCCTGGATGGTCATCCGGCCGGCCTCGACCGCGTTCGTGGGCTGGACGCTGACGTCACTGACCCAGGGGTTTGCGCCCGTCGGCGGGGCCAGCACGATGATCCGGAGCTGGACCTGGTCACTGACCGCGGGCAGCGCGGTCGGCGTTCCCGAGGCAGCCGGGGTCCATTCGGTCCACTGGTTCTTGACGAAGGCGCGGACGTCGACCTCGGCGGTCGAGCTGTCCGGCGTACCGGCTCGGTAGCCGACGACAACGGCCGAGGTGGCGGAGCTGAACCGGACGGGGGCCAGGTTGGCGATGCCGGAGCGCCGGCGTACTTCGACGGACCCCATCGTGGCGGCGGCGTCGCCGAGGATGATGCGGCTGCCGTCGATCCGGACGTTGGTGGAGCCCTCGACGGGCTGCGCGGCGACGCTGACCGGAGAGGGAGCGGCGGCGAAGCCGTGACCGGCCAACGGGACAGCGAGGGCGGCCGCGAGACAGAGTGCGGCCAGCGGTTTACGGGTGATAGGCATGGACGGAACCTCCGGGGCGGTGAGGGGACTGCTACCGGGCGCAATGCCTGGCCCACCTAATGTGACAAACATTCGGTGGCTCTGTATAGCTCGTCAATAAATTTCTTCCAACAAGTTCGTGCACAGACAGAACCGAAGTGGTGACCCAGCGGGTTTGGACCGGTGTGACAGAGGCAGAGGAGAACCGATGACCCGGACCGCGGACGCCGACTTCGAGCGATTCGTGCAGGCCCAGTCCACCCCGTTGCTCCGGTTCGCGGAGATGCTCTGCGGGGACCGGCACACGGCTGAGGATCTCGTGCAACAAGCGTTGATGCGGTCGTACCCCAAATGGCATCGGCTGGACGGTGACCCGCTCCGGTTCGTACGCCGGGTGCTGGTGAACCGATTCCTCTCGCAGACTCGCCGGCGCTGGTCCAACGAAGTACCGAGTGACCCGGTCGAGAACGACTGGGACCAGCGGTCCGTGGCGGACTTCGCCGGGGATGTGCAGACCCGGGAGGCCGTGCTGTCCGCACTGGCCGGCCTGACTGTCCGGGAGCGGGCAGTGGTCGCACTGCGGTACTCGCAGGACCTGTCCGAAGCGGAGACCGCCGAGCTGCTCGGTATGGCCGCCGGGACGGTCAAGAGCACCGCGTCCCGGGCCCTGGCCAAACTGCGTCTGGCACCCGACTTGATCGATACCACTGTTGGAGGAAACGCATGACTGACGAGTCTCGGGTGCGCGACGCGCTTGAGTACGACCTGGAGCCCTTCCAGCCGGACCCGGCCGACCTGATGCGGCGCGGCCGCCGGCTCGCCTGGCTCCGCCGAGGACTGGCCGCGGCGGGCGTCACTGCCCTCGCCGGCACTGTTGCGACGGTGTCCGCCGCCGTCGGGGGACCTCCCGGCGTGAAGAACCTGCTGACCGGTGACACCAAGCCGCCGGTCGCGGTGCCGTCCGTCGACCCGACCTGCCTGCCGCCGGTGAAGGCGCCGGACAAGGTGAAGGTGGAGGCGAGTGTCAAGGTCACGGTGACCGTGCCGAAGCCGGGCAAGCCTTCGCTGCCGCAGGTTCCGACCACCAAGCCGACGCTCCCGCACCTGCCGGGGAAGCCCACGCTGCCTGGCAAGCCCACGCTGCCGCCGGTGCCGACTGCTACGCCGTCCTGGCCGGCGAAGACGCCGCACCTCCCGACCGGTACGCCGTCCCTCCCGGGCAAGCCGACCCTGCCGCCGGTTCCGACCACGAAGCCGACGCTCCCGGGGAAGCCGACCCTGCCGCCGGTCCCCACCACGAAGCCGACGCTGCCGGGCAAGCCGCACCTGCCGGGCAAGCCGACGCTCCCGCCGGTGCCGACCGCCAAGCCCACGCTGCCGGGGAAGCCGACCCTGCCGCCGGTGCCGACCGCGACGCCGTCGCTGCCGGGCAAGCCCGAGCTGCCGCCGTGCGTGAGCGACAAGCTCCCGCAGGTCCCGACCACGAAGCCGACGCTGCCGGGCAAGCCGACCCTCCCGCCGGTGCCGACCGCCAAGCCGACGCTTCCTGGCAAGCCGACCCTGCCGCCCAAGCCGACCCTGCCGACGCCGTCCCTGCCCGGGCACGACGGCGGTCCGCAGCTCCCGACCGTCCCGCCGACCGGCAAGCCGACCTGGCCGACCGCCACGCCGAGCCTGCCGAACCTGCCCACGCAGCCGCCCACCGGGCTGCCGTCACACCGGTAGAACCCCTCCTCTATTCACCGGTGCCGCCGTCGGCCAGCTCACGGGCGATGTCGAGCTGGCCGACGTGCCGGGCATATTCCTGCAGGACGTGAAACAGAACCCAGTTCAGCGTCGGTCGCTCCTCCCCGACGCCGAACCTCCCGCCGGCGGCGGCGTGCTCGGCCAGGTCATCCCTCCCGACTACCTGGCGGGTCCGTTCGCCGCCGGCGCGCATCTGCGTCAGCAGACTGTCGAGGGTGTCGCCGGGTGCGAGCCGCCACGGCTCGTCCTCGGTGCCACCCGAGTCGCCCCACGGCTCGTCGAACGGCTCGGCCAGAAATCCCCAGCGGATCCAGCGATGTTCCATGTAAACAAGGTGTTTCACCAGTTCGAGTGGTGACCAGCCCGACGGCAAGAGGCTGGTCCGGAGCTGGGCGTCGCTCAACCCGGCCAGCTTCCGTTCGACGGTCTGGCGGTAGTAGTCCAGCCAGGCCAGGTGCAGTTCGCCAGTGTCCGCGAGTTGGTCGTCGGGTAGTTCCATCACAGCTCCCGGAGGTAACTGGCTGTGGCGTCGTCGGCCGGGAAGAACTGCTCGATCATCAGCTCGGAAACCGTCACGTCGAGCGGCGTACCGAAGGTCGCGATCGTGGTCAGCAGCGACAACTCGTGCTTCCCGTGCCGAAGCTTCATCGGTACGACGACTTCGGCCGCGCCCGGGTGATCCGGGCTCGACGTACCGGAGTACCCGCGCAGTTCGTCGTACAGGTCCTGGAGGTCCGGGTCCGCCGTGCTGGTGATCTGGCGTTGCAGGCTGGTCAGGATGTTCGCGCGGATCTCGGCGAGGTTGATGATCCGGGGTGCGAGACCGTCGGGATGCAGGGTCAGCCGTAGTACGTTGATCGGTGCTGCCAGCAACTGCGGCGCTACATCCTCGGTAAATAAGGCGATTCCGGCGTTCGCTTCGACGAGGTTCCACCAACGATCGACGACCAGCGCGGGATAAGGTTCGTGACCCTTGAGTAGCCGGCGCAGTGCCGAACGGATCGCGAGCATGGCCGGCGAATGCAGTGAGGTCTCGGTGTAGATCGGCGCGTAGCCGCCGGCGAGCAGCAGCTGGTTGCGATCCCGCAGCGGTACGTCGAGATGCTCGGCGAGCCGCAGCACCATCTCGCGGCTCGGCTTCGAGCGACCCGTCTCGACGAAACTCACGTGTCGGGTCGACACCTCGACCTGGTTGGCGAGGTCGAGCTGACTGAGCCGCCGGCGCTCCCGCCAGCCGCGGAGCAGTTCGCCGACCGGGCGCTGGAAGGTGTCCTCGACTGTCGCGGTCATGCCTCAGACCGTAACCGCTGAGGTGTCCACCGCCATTACCTCCGACGTCATCGACCATCGGCGGCCCTCGGCGGCAAGGTTCTGGTCATCAACCGGAACGAACCTTCCCGAGGAGTCACCATGACCAGCACCTCCCTTGCCGACCAGTACTTCGCGATGTGGAACGCCGACGACGCGGACGACCGGGCCAAGATCATCGCCGACCTCTGGGTCGACGAGGCGATGTACGTCGACCCGAGTTTCGAGGCGACCGGTCACGGCGAACTGTCGAAGATGGTCGGAACCGCCCACGAGATGTTCCCCGGTTTCCGCTTCACCCGGACCGGCGGGATCGACGAGCACCACAACCGCCTCCGCTGGACCTGGGAACTCGCGCAGCCAGGCCAGCCGGCCGTTGCCGGGGGCACCGATATCGTGACCCTTGCCCCTTCGGGCAAGGTTCTGGAAGTCATCGGCTTCATCAATTTCGCGCCTGCCCACTGAAAACCCTGACAGACCAGGCGGGGTGGACCAAGGGTCTTCCCGTAGTACCAGGGTGCTAGGCCGGGTCCACCAGATGGTGGATGACCGGAGGGCCCGGGGATTCATAGGTTCAGCCCTATGAGAAATGGAAGATTGCTGAGAGGGTCTGCAGCGCTGGCTACCGGTGCGTTGGTGGCCACGCTGCTGCCCACGGTCGCGACCGCAGCGCCGGAGCGGCTGCAGTGGGCCGAGTGTGAGCCGGGTTCGGCGGTGCAATGTGCGAAGTTGACGGTGCCGCTGGACTGGTCGAAGCCGGCCGGCGCGAAGACCGAGTTGCTGGTGTCGCGGCTGCCCGCGAAGGATCAGGCGCACAAGATCGGCACCCTGGCGTTCAACCCGGGCGGCCCGGGTGGGCCGGGCGCGAGTGCCCTGGCGCATGGGGCGATCGCCGAGGTGTTCTCGCAGTGGCGGGACAAGTTCGACATCGTGAGCTGGGATCCGCGAGGCACCGGTGGCTCGACCGATCTGGACTGCGGCCCGGTACTGCGCCCCGGCGTACCGGTGTTTCCGAAGTCGAAGACCGAGTACGACGCGATGGTGAAGTCGAGTCGCGCCCTCGGCGAGCAGTGCCTGAAGCAGCACGGTGACCTGATGCGCAATATGGACACCAGGACCGCCGCTCGGGACCTGGACGCGTTCCGGGCAGCGCTCGGGGTCGACAAGCTCGACTACTACGGCCCTTCGTACGGCTCCTTCGTCGGAACCGTCTACGCGCAGATGTTCCCGCACCGGATCGACCGGATGGTGCTCGACGGCGTGATGAACCATGCCGACGGAGCAACCCGGCTGATGGTGACCGAGTCGCGCCAGATGGAGTACGGCTTCAACAAGTTCATCGCCTGGTGCAATACGACATCGGACTGCGCGCTGCACGGACGCGATGCGGGCAAGGTCTATGACCAGGTGGTCCGCAAAGCAGACAAGAAGCCGTTGACCGGCGGGATCAACGGCGACGCGATCCGGATGTCGCTGCCCGTCCTCATCCCCGCGGTCGGCGACTACATCACGCCGTGGACCGCGTTCGCGCAGGCACTGGCCGACGCTGAGAAGGGGGACGGCTCCGGCTTCGTCGGCAACACCTACGTGGGCGATCCCGGTACGACGTACGCGGCCGTCTCCTGCATGGACTTCCCGCCGGAGCTCACTTCGTACGCCGATGCGAAGGCGCGACTTGCCCTCGCCAAGGCGGTCGCACCCCGGACCGGTGGGGCGGTGGAGGGCTGGGCGATCTCGGCAGCCTGCTCCGGCTGGCCGATCCCGCCGAGCAACCCGTGGCAGCCGACGCCGGTCAAGGACGCGCCGCCGATCCTGCTCGTCGGCAACACCCACGACCCGTCGACCCCGCTGGAGTCGGCACGCGGGCTGCACCGTCAACTGCGCGGCAGTCACCTGCTGGTCACCGACGTGTACGGCCACACGGCCTGGTTCAACTCGGAGTGCGCGCGGACCGAGATCACGAAGTACTTCGAAACCGGCGTGATGCCGCCGAAACAGCTGACCTGTCACTGAGTCGCGGAGGGCCACCAGTCGCAGCTTGATGCGATTGGTGGCCATCTGGTCTCCCTATTTCGGGTCCGGGCGGACCATGATGTCGTCCATGGGCGGATGGGAAGACCGGGAATGAGCAATCTTCAGTTCGATCCCGAGGTGTCTCGGCAGATCGAGTCGGTCTACACGACACCGGATGTGATCGAGCAGCGCCGGGTGGTCCGGATCGCGCTCGCGCTCCGGCCGGACGACCGGGTGCTCGACGTGGGGGTCGGGCCCGGCCTGCTCGCGGCCGAGATGGCCGAGGAGGTCGGCCCGGGCGGCCGGATCTGCGGTATCGACATCAGCGAGAGCATGCTGACGATCGCCGGCGCCCGCGCGCTGGTGCCGGGCGGGGCGAAGATCGAGCTCGAACTCGCCTCCGCCGGGCGGCTCCCGCACGGTGCCGAGAACTTCGACGTGGTCGTCTCGACCCAGGTCCTCGAATACGTCGACGACGTGGCCGGCGCGCTCGAAGAGATCCGCCGGGTACTGCGGCCGGCCGGGCGGATCGTCGTACTGGACACCGACTGGGACTCGATCGTCTGGCACTCGCGCGACCGGGACCGGATGGGCCGGGTGCTGACCGCGTTCGAGGAGCACCTGGAGAATCCCCACCTGCCGCGCACGCTCGGCGACCTGCTCGACAAGGCCGGCTTCACCGTCACCCATCGTGAGGTGGTTCCGATGCTGAACGCGGGTTTCGACCCGCGGACCTACAGTGCCGGCCTGATCGACATCGTGGCCGGCTTCGTCCCCGGCCGGGCCAAGGTCACCGAACCGGAAGCCCAGGCCTGGGCCGACGATCTCCGCAGCCTCGGCGACGCCTACTTCTTCAGCCTCAACCGCTATCTCTTCGTCGCCTCAGCGCTCTGAGAGACCGCGTTTCGTCAACCAGGCGGTCGATCTGGGGGCAGCGACCCAGGGGCGGGCGTACCGTGGGATACGCCCGCCGCCATCGGTCGTTCTCCCGCCCCTCAGTGGGAGAACTCGCGGCTCGGTGAGCACCACCCATGCCCGAATGGGGCCGACTGAACCGCGGGACACGTCAAGAGGTACCCCATCGTCGCGATCCTGAACCAACTCGGACGCGAAAACTTGACGTTCCTCAAACCTTCGGTCGCCCGGCCGGACATGGACGGGTGGACCGGGCGGCACCTACTCTGAAAACGTTCCGTGACCGGGGGTGGTCGCGGACGGTGAACCAGGGGGAGGGGTAGATCGATGACGGACGTCTTCGACGAGGTCCACGAGGATGAGCTGACCGAGGAAGACCTGGACGTTCTGGAGGCGCTCGGCGCCGCCGAGGACGCGGACCGGATCCTCGGAGAGATAGATGCCTGAGGCAAGGATTGTCTGGCGCGGCAAGCAGCTGAACCAGCGGACCGTGGCGATGGTCCAGGCCGCCGAACGGCTGGCCAAGTTCCAGTTCACGATCCTGCAGGGCTCGTACAACAAAGGTGGCGTGGCGGCATCGGCCGGCACCCATGACGGTGGCGGCGCGGTCGACGTGGCCTGCGACGACCTCAACGCCGGCCAGCGGCAGGCCGTAGTACTGGCGTTGCGGCAGGTCGGGTTCGCGGCCTGGCTGCGGACGCCGGCCCAGGCGAACTGGCCGTATCACGTGCACGCGATCGCGCAGGGCGACAAGGACCTGTCCCGCGGCGCGGCCAGCCAGGTCGCGGAGTACCGGCGGTGCCGTAACGGGCTGGCGAACCGGGGCAAGGACGACGGACCGCCCGGGTACTACGGGATGACCTGGGAGCTGTACCTGCACTACCACCCGAACCCGGCGCCCGGCGTACCGCAGCCACCGCCGCCGAACACCACGATCTCCTTGGGCGCGATGGAGTACGCGCGGACGCACGACTCGATGAGTGGGGTGTGGGGCGCGGACCGGGCCCAGGTGCTCGCCTGGGCGGCGCACCCGAAGGTCGCGGCGATCAGCCGGGCCGAGACCAGGCCGCCGGCCGGGGTGCCGTGGCATCTGCATTTCCAGCAGATGGTGAAGAAGATCCAGATCAAGTTCAAGCTGCCGGCGACCGGTGTCTTCAACGCTGCCACCGGGGCTGTGATGAACCGGTACGGCTACACGATCATCGCTTGAGTTTCTTCTTGCTTCGGCCGAACGACAAGGCCCCACCGGTAGCAGCCGGTGGGGCCTTATTGAATCCACTACCGCCCGGCATTCCGGTGCAGCTGTGGAGGTGGAGAGCGGAACCGACGCCGATGCAGGGGTCAAGACGTCAGCTCCGCTTGTCTTTGGTTATCTCAAGTCCGCCGTGTGAGCCTGGTGGAACTCGAGTTGGGGCCGCATTCCGCCGACCGCACCGAGGTGCTGAAGAGTCGGTACTACGACCGCCCGGACGTCGGTCCGCTTCGCCTCGTCCAGCAGCGCATGGAATGCGGCGGACTCGGCGGCGTCCCGCTCGGTGTAGACGGTGCCGAGGGTGTACCCCTCGGTGCTCGCGAACAGGGCCAGCGAGTCGGTCGCCGCGGCCAGTTCCTCCGCACAGCTCAACGCGTCGGCTCGTACATAGCCGAGCAACGTCGGGCGGGTGGTCATCGCGACAGATCCCCGGCGGTCACCAGCACGGGCTCGTTGGTCACACGCAGCGACGCGAACCGGCGACGCATGGCTTCTTCGTACTGCGCTGCCTGATCCGCGACCGCGGTGTGATCCGCGATCGGGTGGGCGCCGAACCAGACCCGCACGCGGCGGTGCGGTGCGGTGGTCTCGAACGACTCGGTCATCTGCGGTCCTTCGTCTTCGGGGGCGGTTCTGTTAAGAGAAGAACACAGCAAAATCTCAGGCCAGGGAATAAACCGGTAAGGACCTTTACAGAGGCCTTACGCCGGTCCGGGTGGGCGGCCCGGCCCGGATCCGGTTACAACGGTGAAACCGCTGGTCAGAGGGCTCGGGACCGGTTCCGGGGTGATCCGGGATTTCGGCTGTCAAGAATGTTTGCAGGGATTTACCAATAACGATTCGAACACCGTGGCGCTTTCGATCCAGATCAAATTGTCGGACATCCTGGTAACCGTTGGCGCATGCCCGACCACGGAGCGAATCAGTGTGGCTCGGAGAGCTTGGGACGGGTCAGTGCGGCGGGGTGGGACGGTACTGCGAACAGGGTGATCGGGGCTGCCAGGAGGGCCGCGGCGGCCAGGATGTTGAGGGTCGCCGGAAGGCCCGCGAGCTTGATCAGCAGGGGGGCGATGAGTGCTCCTGCGATGACGGAGAGTGAATCCATCGCGAAGAAGAGCGCGCCGATCCTGGCCAGCATTCCGGCCGGTGTGACGCGCTGGACGGTGGTCTCTGCGGTGATCAGCAGGATGCTGCCGGGAACCCCGATGAGGGCGGCGGCTGCGATGGCCCAGGTGACGCCGGGTGCGTTGACCAGGGCGAAGAAAGCGGCTGCGGTGGCGACCTGGGTAGTGATCAGGAGGTTGCGGACGCTCAACCAGGTCTGGGCTTTGCTGCTGATTGCTGCGCCGAGGAGGTATCCGGCGCCGAGACCGGAGATCAGGTAGCCGATCGCGTAGCCCGGTGCGTGCAGTCTTTCCACGGTGAGCGGCACGAGGAGAGCGGTGAGTCCTGCATTAGCGGTGAGGAAGACGCCGTTGCCGGCGAGGATGCCGCGGAGGATCTTGCTCTGGCGGAGATAGCGAAGGCCGTGCAGGGCTCCTCGTTGCGTCTCTGTTGGTGCCGGTTGCCGGTTGACCTTCGCGATGAGTGCCGCCGACAGCAGATAGCTGACGACATCGGTGATGAGGACGAACCGGATGCCGGGGCCGGCCAGTAGAAGGGCGCCGAGTGGTGGCGCGGCGAGGCGGATGACGCTGCCGGAGAAGGCGGTGAGCGAGTTGGCGGCAGCGAGCTCTTCGCCCTTGCCGACGACGGCCGGGATCAGGGCGCGCGCGGCCGGGCGGAACACTGTCGTCGCAATGTTCTCGGCGAGGACGGCTGCGTAGATGATCCAGACCCGCTCCGGTCTGTCCGCGAAGAGGATGGCGGCGACTGCCGCAGCGCTGGCGATGTCGGCCAGCCACATCGCTCGCGACAGATTCCAGTGGTCGAGCAGCGCGCCTGCCCAGGGCCCGATCACCAACGCAGGCAGGGATTCCAGCGCCAACGTGAGCCCGGTCGCCGCTGCCGAACCGGTCAACGCGAACACCTGCACCGGCAACGCCACGATCAACAACCACGACCCGATCCCCGAGATCGCGCTACTGGTCCAGAGCAGCCTGAAGTCGCGGTTCCTGAGAATCCTCACCTGCCGGAAAGTATCTCCTAGGACAGTCATTGGCAATACTGTCCTGTGAAGATAGAGTGCTTGCTGTGGACGAACACGAGCTGGGAGCCGCCCTCCGCGCCCGCCGCAAAGCAGCCGACCGCACCATCGCCTCGGTCGCCGTAGACGCCGGCCTCTCCGTCCCCTACATCGCCAACCTGGAGAACGGCCGAGGCAACCCCACCCTCGCCGCCCTCACCCGCCTAGCCACCGCCCTGGGCGCGACTCTCACCCTCACCCTCGACGACACCCCCACTCCTCCTGACAGCGCGATCGCCGACCTGATCGACGCCTCCCCCCGCGCCACCAAAGTCATCCGCCACCTCGCCACAACCCGTTCAACCACGCGCCCCGCAGTACGAGCCCATCTGATCGCAACCCTTGAGGACGTCGCTCCTCTCCTCCCTGCTCAACCTGGCATCGAAGACTTGAATCGACTCCTGGACCTGCTGCTCCTAGCCGAATGAAGGTGTTGATGAACGAGTAGTGTCTTGGGGTGGAGATTGGTGCGCGGATTGCATCCGCTCAGTTGCAAGGGTTGACTCGGTCGCGGCGGCAGATCGTGGCGGGGCCGTTGGTCGGGTTGTTGCACGACGATGATCTGTGGTTCCTGTCGACGGTGGTGGCAGCGGAGCCGGGTACGCCGTTCGACCCGGAGGAAGTGTCCTGGGCTCTCGAGACGATTCGTTTGGCGTTTGCGGCTGAGGGGCGTTGGGTCAGCGCGGAGTTGATCGAGGAAGCCAATCCCGGTCTTGCTGAGGCGCTCGCCGGCAATGGGATGACGATCGTCTCCCGGCCGCCGCTGCTTGTGGTTGAGCCTGCCGACCTGGTGGTGCCTGGGCTTCCCGAGGGGGTTACCGCCTCGGTGGTCTCTTCGGCTGAGGAGCAGGCTGAGGTCGATGCGGTCGCGGCTGCGGCGTACGAGATGGAACTCGGCGAGACGAACTTCCAGCCCGACCCGGTCAACGGCGCGAGCGTCCTGATCCGCGTGGACGGCGTACCGGCGGCATCTGCTGTCTGGACCGCCGTTGCTGACGGGGTGACCGAGGTGGCCGGTGTCGGCACGATTCCTTCGCATCGACGGCGCGGACTGGGCGCACTCGCCACGGCGTACGCGACCCAGCAGGCCTTCGAGCAAGGCGGCGCGACCCTCGCCTGGCTGACTCCCGGCGACGACGGCGCAGACCGCATCTACCGCAGCCTCGGCTACGCCCCGAAGGCCACCGCAGTACACCTCGGCGATCCCGGCGGTCATTTAGCCGATCTACGTTAGCCGGGTCGTTGTCGGTGGCAACATGCTTGGTATGAGCAACGTTGTCGTGGAGCGGCGCAGTATCGATGTCGTGCCGGATGCTGAGCGGCACGGTACGCCGGTCAGTCAGTTCACCCTGTGGTTCGGCGCGAATATGCAGGTCACCGCGGTGGTCGATGGCGCTCTCGCGGTCGTCTTCGGTGCCGACGCGCTGTGGGCGATCATCGGGCTGCTGATCGGCAACATCCTCGGCGGCATCGTGATGGCTCTGCATTCGGCGCAGGGGCCGCGGCTCGGTCTGCCGCAGATGATCTCCAGCCGCGCGCAGTTCGGCGTGTACGGCGCGGTCGTGCCGCTCGTCCTCGTCGTCGTGATGTACCTCGGCTTCGCGGCCACCGGCACGGTCCTCGCCGGCCAGGCGGTGAACAAGATCCTGCACGTCGACGGCGCCGCCATCGGGATCGTGATCTTCGGCGTCCTGACCGCCGTCGTCGCGACCCTCGGCTATCGCTGGATCCACCTGCTCGGCCGGATCGCGACCGTCTGCGGCGTCATCGGGTTCACCTACCTCGGCATCCGGTTCCTCGTCACCGTCGACGTCGGGGCGCTCTTCGGCGCGAAGCCGTTCGCCTGGGCGACGTTCCTGCTGGCGATCTCGCTCGGCGCCGGCTGGCAACTCACCTTCGGCCCGTACGTCGCGGACTACTCGCGCTACCTGCCCCGCGATACGCCGGAGCGGACGACGTTCCTGGCCACCTTCCTCGGCAGCGTGATCGGCTCGCAGTGGTCGATGACGCTCGGCGCACTGGTCGCCGCGGGTGGCGCCGGCTTCCTCGCGAACCAGGTCGGCTACCTCGGCTCGCTGGCCGGTCCGAGCGCGATCGCCGTACTGATCTATCTGGTGATCGTGATCGGGAAGCTCGCAGTCAACTGCCTCAACGCGTACGGCGGTTCGATGACGATCCTGACCACCGTCTCGGCCTTCACCCGGACGGCGTCCTTCCGGCCCGCGGTGCGCGCGGCGTACACGAGTGCCTTCCTGCTCGTCTCCGTACTGATCGCGATCTTCGCGTCGGCGGACTTCCTGGACAACTTCAAGAACTTCGTCCTGGTCCTGCTGATGGTCTTCACGCCATGGAGCGCGATCAACCTGACCGACTACTACCTGATCTCCCGCGAGCGCGTCGATGTCCCCGCTCTCTACGACCCATCCGGCCGGTACGGCGCCTGGAATTTCGTTGCCCTGGGCTCCTATTTCCTCGGGATCGCCGCCCAGATCCCGTTCCTGGCGCAGAAGCTCTACACCGGCCCGCTCACCGACAAGCTCGGCGGCGCCGACATCTCCTGGATCATCGGCCTGGTCATCACCGCAGCCATTTACTACCCGCTCGCTCGCCGCACCGCGAACCCACCGGACCGCATGATCTACCCCTGACCACCGTCAACTAGCGAAACTCGCGGCAGGAAGCGGATGGGTACGGCGACGGCCGGTGCCTCTGAGTGGAGGGCACCGGCCGTCTGCTTGGGGGTAGCGGACTGTCCGCTGGGGCTAGCGGACCGTGAAGCCTGCTTTGCGGAAGGCGTCGGCTAGGGAGCCTTCGTCCATGGGGGTGTCGGTTTGGGGAGCGTTCTGGCCGCCGCGACCGCCGCCTTGACCGCCGCGTCCGCCACCTGATCCGCCACCGGGACCACGACCGCCACCGCCAGGTCCGCGCCCGCCGCCACCGCCCTGCCCGCCAGGCCCGCGGCCGCCGCCGGAGCCGCCCTGTCCGCGACCTCCGCCGCCGCCCTGACCGCCGCCGGATCGCCCGCCGCCTTCGCTGCGGTAGTCGCCGCCGCGTCCCTGGCCGGGTTCGCCGCGGGAGCCGCCTCGGCCGCCGGCTGAGGTGGGGGCGCCGACCTCGTCGTCGAGGCGGAGGGTGAGGGAGATGCGCTGGCGGGGGATGTCGACCTCGAGGACCTTGACCTTGACGATGTCGCCGGGCTTGACCACCTCGCGCGGATCCTTGACGAAGTTCTTCGACAGCGCCGAGACGTGCGCGAGCCCGTCCTGGTGGACGCCGATGTCGATGAAGGCACCGAAGGCGGCCACGTTGGTGACCTGACCCTCCAGTCGCATCCCCGGCTTCAGGTCGGCGATCTTCTCGACGCCCTCCGCGAAGGTCGCCGTCTTGAACGCCGGCCGCGGGTCGCGCCCCGGCTTCTCCAGCTCGGCCAGGATGTCCGACACCGTCGGCAACCCGAAGGTCTCGTCGACGAACTGCGCCGGCTTCAGCGTCTTCAGGACCGTCGACCCGATCAGCGACTTGAGCTCCTGCCCGGTCGCCTCCAGAATCCGCCGAACCACCGGATACGCCTCCGGGTGCACGCTGGACGTGTCGAGCGGATCGTCACCGCCAGGAATCCGCAGGAACCCAGCAGCCTGCTCGAAAGCCTTCGGCCCGAGCCGCGGCACGTTCTTCAACGCGGTCCGCGACTTGAAGGGCCCGTTCTGATCGCGGTGCTGCACGATGTTGTCCGCCAGCCCCGCCGTGATCCCGGAGACCCGCGTCAACAGCGGCGCCGAGGCGGTGTTCAAATCCACCCCGACCGCGTTCACACAGTCCTCGACCACCGCGTCGAGCGAGCGCGACAACGAATTCTCCGGCAGGTCGTGCTGGTACTGCCCGACGCCGATCGACTTCGGGTCGATCTTCACCAGCTCTGCCAGCGGATCCTGCAGCCGCCGAGCGATCGACACCGCGCCCCGCAGCGACACGTCCATCCCTGGCAGTTCCTGCGAGGCAAAGGCCGAAGCGGAGTACACCGACGCGCCGGCCTCCGACACGACAGCCTTGGTCAGCTTCAACTCAGGGTGCTTGGCGATCAGCTCAGCCGCCAGCTTGTCCGTCTCCCGCGACGCCGTACCGTTGCCGATAGCAATCAAATCGACCTTGTGTGCGGCAGCCAGCGCGGCCAGCTGCGCGATCGACTTGTCCCACTGGTTCTGCGGGACGTGCGGGTAGATCACCCCGGTCGCAGTGACCTTGCCGGTCGCATCCACCACAGCAACCTTGACGCCGGTCCGGAACCCCGGGTCCAGCCCCATCGTCGCCCGTGTCCCAGCCGGAGCAGCAAGCAGCAAGTCGCGAAGGTTCGACGCGAAGACCCGCACCGCCTCGTCCTCGGCCGTCTGCCGCAACCGCATCCGCAGGTCGATCCCCAGATGCACCAGAATCTTGGTCTTCCAGGCCCAGCGAACCGTCTCGACCAGCCACTGGTCGGCCGGACGCCCCTTGTTCTCCACGCCGAACTTGCGCGCGATGGACGCCTCGTACTCCGTCGGTCCCTCGACCGGCTCGGCCCCGGCCGGATCGGGCTCGATGGTGATCGTGAGCACGTCCTCCTTCTCGCCGCGGAACAGCGCCAGGATCCGGTGCGACGGCATCTTCGTGAACGGCTCGTCGAAGTCGAAGTAGTCGGAGAACTTCGCCCCGTCCGTCTCCTTGCCCTCCCGGACGGTCGATGCCAGCCGGCCGCGGCTCCACAGCCGCTCGCGCAGCTCGCCGATCAGGTCGGCGTCCTCACCGAACCGCTCGACCAGGATCGACCGGGCACCATCCAGCGCGGCCTGCGGATCCGGAACCTCTTCGTTCACGAACGCCGCCCCGGCGGCCAGCGGCGGCACCGACGGGTCGGAGAGCAGCCCGTCCGCCAGCGGCTCCAGCCCGGCCTCGCGGGCGATCATCGCCTTGGTCCGGCGCTTCGGCTTGAACGGCAGGTAGATGTCCTCCAGCCGCGACTTGGTCTCCGCGGCGAGGATCGACGCCTTCAGCGCGTCGTCCAGCTTGCCCTGGCTCTCGATCGACTCGAGCACGGTCTGCCGGCGTTCCTCCAGCTCGCGCAGATACCGCAGGCGCTCCTCGAGCGTGCGCAGCTGCGCGTCGTCGAGCTCGCCGGTGACCTCCTTGCGGTACCGCGCGATGAACGGGACCGTCGAGCCCTCGTCCAGCAGGCCGACGGCCGCCCGGACCTGGTGCGCGCCGACTGCCAGCTCCTCGGCGATCTTCTGCTCGATCGACTGCAAAACCACTGTCGCGTTTCCCCTCTACCGTCCAAGTGACGGGCGAGCATTCTGCCCCGCTCGCCGCAGAACCCATCCTTCCCTATCCAGGGGACAGAGCAAGACCACCGCCCCCACCCTGTGGACAAACCGGTACTACGGAACGCGGGTTCCCCCGGCGACAAGGGAACCCGCGCTCCGTAGTACGGAGGAATCAAACCGGGGAGGATCAGGCGGCGGCCAGCTCCTCGGCCTCGTCCTCCGGGGCCACAGCCTCAGCGGCGGAGCGAGCCGGCCGCATCAGGGTGCAGGCGACGACCACGGCGGCGGCGACGATGACACCGGCGATCGCGAAGGAAAGGTGGAATCCGCTGGTCAGTGCATCCAGCGCCGGCTTGCCGGCCGCGGCCAACGTGGAGGTCCGAGTCGCCGACAGCGTGGCCAGGATCGCCAGCCCGAGCGCCGCGCCGACCTCGCCCATCGTCCCGATCAGCCCGGAGGCCAGCCCGGCGTCCTCAGGCTTCACATCGGCCATCGACAGCCCCATCAGCGCCGGGAAGCAGATCCCGCCACCCAGGCCCAGCAGCGCCAGCACCGGCAAGTACGTGGATGAAGTAGTTGCCCTGCACCGGAGCCTGCGTGAACAGCGCCAGCCCGATGACGATCAGGACCAGCCCGGCGATCAGCGGACGGCGCGGGCCGAACCGCATCACCAGCTTCTCCGAGTAGCGCACCGACAGCAGGCCCATCAGGACGGTGGTCGGCAGGAAGGCCAGCCCGATCTCCAGCGCGTCGTACCCGAGCACCCGCTGCAGGTAGAGCGAGCCGAGGAAGAAGATGCCGAACATGCCCGACGCGGACAGTGCCTGGATCAGGTTCGCACCGGTCAGGTTGCGCGAGCGGAAGATCCGCAGCGGGACCAGCGGGTTCGCGGCAGTCGCCTCGCGGACGACGAAGCAGGCCAGCAGGGTCAGGGTCAGCAGTCCGAGCGCGATCGTGCGGGGAGCGGTCCAGCCCAGCTCGGCGGCCGGCTTCACGATGGTGAAGACGCCGACCATCAGCGCTGCGGTGATCAGCACCGCACCCGGTACGTCGGTGCCGCGGCCCATCCCGATGCCCTTGTCCTTCTCGATCAGCCGCACGGCCAGCAGGACGGCGACGATGCCGATCGGGAGGTTCACGAAGAAGATCCAGTGCCAGTTGATCGCCTGGGTCAGCACGCCACCGGCGAGCAGGCCGATCGAGCCACCGGCGGAGGCGACGAAGGCGTAGAAGCCGATCGCCTTGGCCTGCTCACGCGGTTCGGGGAAGAGCGTGACGATCATGCCGAGGATGACCGCGGAGGTCAGGGCGCCGCCGACGCCCTGGATGAAGCGAGCCGCGACCAGCACTGCCTGCGACTCGGCGAGTCCGCAGAGGACCGAGGCGGCGGTGAAGACGACCAGCCCGCTGACGAAGATGTTCCGCCGGCCGAGCAGGTCGCCGAGCCGGCCGGCCAGCAGCAGCAGGCCGCCGAAGGCGATCAGGTAGGCGTTCACCACCCAGGCGAGGCTGGAGCTGGTGAAGCCGAGGTCGTCCTGGATGGCGGGCAGTGCCACGTTCACGACGGTCACGTCGAGAACGATCATCAGCATGCCCGCGCAGAGCACATAGAGAGCGGCCCAGCGCGAGCGGCTGCCCTGCGCGGCCGGCGTCGTCGCCAGGGTGTCGGTCGTCGCGTACATCGGGGTTCTCCTTCTGGTCCGGTTGGGCCTTACACCCATACGTCGGACGAGAAGGGCTCAGATTGACACGTTCCCCGAAACTTTTTTGGCAGGGCGGGAGATCCAGTAGGCCAGCAGCGCCGGGACCAGGCCGGAGCCGATCACGAAGAGTGTCGGCAGGCGGGACAACAGGGCGAACCAGGTGAACAGACCGATCACTCCGCCGGCGATCGGCAACGACCGGCGCAGCAGGAACAAGTTGGCCGAGCGGAACAGGCTCTTCGCCGTACTGTCTTCCGGCGCGTCAGGCAGGACGGCGAGCGTGCTCAGGTAGAGGCCGACGATCATGCCGGTCAGCGGAATCAGGATGGCGAGGGCAACGATTCGCATCGGCCCGCTCGTCGAGGCCCAGAACAGCAGGCCGAACGCGAGCGCGATACTCCCGAAGTACAAGGCGAGTCCGGCCGGCCAGAAGCGGCCGAACGCCCAGCGGAACTGTCGCCAGAACCGGCGCAGCAGGGCCGGATGTTCCTGCGAGAGCGCGTCCGGCAGCACTCGTTGCAGTGCGAAAGCGGCCGGATACAGCGTGACGATCCCGACGCTGCAGAGCAGGAACACCAGCTGCAGCATCAGCAGGTCGCCGATCAGCGACAGCTTCGACAGGACGGCATTGGTCCGGCCCACTCCTCCTGCGTCACTCACACAAGTTCCTTCGCATCGGCCAGCACCTCACAACGACATGATCGTATGATCACAAACAATCACATCCGGACAACAGCCCAGGGGACCGCATGCTTGCACCGGAACGCCACGAGCTGATTCTGCGGAGCCTGCGCCGGCACGGCCGGCTCCGGGTGGCCGAACTGGCCGCCGAGCTCGGCGTCTCCGCGATCACAGTACGCCGGGATCTCGCCGAGCTGGACCAGGCCGGACTGCTCCGCCGGGTGCACGGCGGGGCGGTGGGCACGGTCAGCCCCGCACCGGCCGCCGCCGGCCAGAGTTCCCAGCTGACCCTCGGCATCGTCGTCCCGAACTCGACGTTCTACTACACCGACGTGATCCGCGGCGCCGAGGCGATGGCCGACCGGTACGGCGCTCGCCTGGTGCTCGGCGTCTCCGGGTACGACGTCGCGGTCGAGGCCGAACGCCTCGAGAAGGTGCTCGGGATCGGCGTCGCCGGACTGCTCCTCAGTACCGCGCTGGGCGACGGCCGCGCCGCCGAACTCGGCCGGTGGCTGGACGACATCGACGTACCGGTGGTGCTGATGGAACGCGCCTTCGGGTTCCCGGACGTGGCGGGCGAGTACGACCATGTCCGGACGGATCACGCGTACGGCGCGATGCTCGCGCTGCGGCACCTGGTCTCGCTCGGGCACCGCAGGATCGGGATCAACCTGAGCGCCAGCGTTACGTCGTACTGGCTTCTCCAGGGGATCGAGCAGGCGGCGTCGAGTCTGGGGATCGAGACCTTCGTCTCGCCGGTGCTGTTGCCGGCGCACGGTGAGGACCCGGCCACGCTGGCCCAGCTGGACGCGTTCCTGGCCGAGTGCGAGTCGTTCGGGGCGCACGCCGTACTGGTGCATTCGGACGAGCCGGCGGCCCGGCTGGTCGAGCGGGCGATGGAGCGCGGGCTGCGGATCCCGGAGGATCTGGCGGTGATCGCGTACAACGATGAGACCGCCGCGATGGCGGTCGTGCCGCTGACCGCGGTCTCGCCGCCGAAGCTGATGCTCGGCGAGATGGCCTGTGAGCTGCTGCTCCGCAAGATCGGGGTCGCACCCGGCCGTCCCGCCGCGACCCAGCACCTGAACCTGCTCCCGGAGCTGCGGATCCGCGCGTCCTGCGGCGCGCTCGTGGCCGGCCAGGCCGGACTCCCCGCAGGGTAAATTGCGTCCATCGCCGACTGGAGGGCAACGATGGGCTACGAGGAGTTCCGCGCAGACTACGAGCGCGTCCTGGACACGTCGGACAAGGTGACACTGCCGGAGCTGGCTGCCTCGATCGCGCGGCTGAAGGCGCTCGCGGAAACCCTCACCGACCCCGGCCAGCGGTTCAGCGCGGGGAACAGCATCGCGTCCCTGGAGGACATCTACGGCTCCGGGGTCGAGGACGAGCAGAGCCCACTGTCTTCGGCGATGACCGCGGCCTCCCAGGCGCACAGCCGGGCCGTCGCGGACGACGGTACGACGGCTGAGCGGGTCGCCCGGCTGGACGCGGCGATGGAGGAGATCGGCCGGATCGCCGAGACCGCCGATCCGGCGGAGCAGGGCGCGATCCTCGACTACAACGAGTCGCTCGAGATGCTCAGAACGGCGCTGGAGCCCCGTACGTCGTGAAGGTCACCAGCTACCGGGAGCTGACGGCGGAGCAGGCGAAGGCCGCCGTCGCGATCTCCGGTGCGCACCACTCGTCCTGGAACGGGCGCCAGCGGGACACCGACCCGGCGAAGAAGATCCGCGGCTCGGCCAGCTGGGACCACACGATCAACTACAACCGGCAGCTGGTCACCGAGCCGACGCAGGAGATGTTCCGCAACGCCCGGGCGCACAACCAGGATCCGGCGACGCTGCAGAGCTACCGCGAAGCCGTCAAGACGATGCTGCACGAGAACGTGCACCTGCTGGCCGCGGAGGGCTCCGATCATCGCCAGGCGATGACCGAGATCGACAAGCCGGGCCTGCGGCCGCTCGAAGAGGGCATCACCGAGCTGTACAGCCAGCAGAAGCTGAACGACTACATCGACGAACTCGGGCTGGAGGAGATCGCTCCCGGGATCCGGGACGCCGATGCGGTCAAGTCGTACCCGAAGTACCTGCCGGCCGCGGAGGCGTTCACCAACAAGATCGGCCGGGAGAGTGGGCTCGGCAGCGCGGAGGTGGCCGAGCGGATGGCGGTGGTGACGGCGGACCAGAAGTTCCGCGTCGCCGCCGAGACGATCTACGACAACAGCAGCTTGCCGCAGACGGTGCCGTCGGATCAGCGGGAGGCCGGCGTCCAGCGGATCGAAGCGGCGATGAAGCAGCCGTTCAGCGAAGTCGACAAGGTGAGCGACACCGAGCCGCAGCGGCGCCGCGAATCCGCGAAGGTCGGCGCCCAGGCAGCCGACGCCGGCTACCGCGAGGTCGCGGCAATCCAGCAGCAATGGACGATGCCCGCACCAGAGATGCAGGTCGCGCCCCGCTCCCAGGAGTCCCAGCAGACCCGCAGTACGGGCACTTCCACGAGCCAAGAAACGCGTAGTACTGAAACTGCCGAGCCTGCTGCAGTTGGGGCGGGATCGGCTGAGTTGCAGAACGCTATGCGGGCTGGGCTGGGTGGGTCGGCGCCGCTGAGCGGGGCGTCGCGGTTGGGGGAGGGCGAGCAGGGGGCCCGGCGAGGTGGGGTGCAGCAGGGGCAGGAGCGGCAGGGGGCTGAGCGCGACGCCTGAATCGGCGCGTTGCGAGCAGCATTTCCGCCCTCGGGGAGTGCGTTCTGCATGGAACTCTGATCGATCAAGTTCCATTCGTGATCGAATTTGATCATTCGAGCGCTGGGGTCTTGACGGGAAAGCCCTTTCCCCATACTTTCGCTGCACTCGTCAGCGAAGGAGTTCCCCTGTGAGACGTGGCGCCAAGAGTGGACTGGTGGTGCTGGCCGCAGTACTCGGCCTGGCCGCGAGCAGTTGTGGCAACGGGGTGATCGACAAGTCCACGGACGGCGTGCCGCCGGCCGAGGCGACCGGCACGTTGCGGGTGCTGATCCCGTCCTTCCCGCCCAGTACGAAGGGGCGCGCGGAGTTCGACAAGGTCGTCGAGGACTTCAAGAAGACCTATCCGAAGATGAAGGTCGAACCGGACTTCGCGACCTACGCGACGTTGAACGAGAAGATGTCCACCTCGATCGCGGCCGGCATCCCGTACGACGTGATGGTCACCGGCGTCGGCTGGATCCAGCCGTTCGCGTCCAAGCGGATCTTCGCCGACCTGGCGCCGTACGGGGTCACGCCGGAGGTGATCGAGGAGAAGAGCATCGGCGCGCTGGTGCCTGCCGCGACGTACGACGGCAAGCTCTACGCCTACCCGCTGGTCGCCGACGCCCGCGCCGCCGCACTCCGGATCAGCGCCTTCAAGGAGGCCGGCCTCGACCCGGACAAGCCGCCGGCGAACATCGAGGAGCTGAAGGCCGTCGCGGAGAAGCTGACCGTGCGGAACGCGAAGGGGACCATCACCCGGTCCGGCATGGACCTGGCCGCGCCGACCAGCTTCCGGCAGACCTACACGACGCTGCTCGCGTCCACCGGCACCCAGCTGTACGTCGACGGGCAGCCGAACTACAGCAACGAGAAGGGCCTCGAAACCCTCAACCTGCTGAAGTCCCTGATCAACAACGTCCAGCCGTACGGGCAGCAGAACGCCGCCCAGCAACCCCTCGTGCTCACTGGTGAGGCCGCGATGGGCATCGTCGGCGGTGCGGTCGACTGCTCCGACAAGGGCATCGGCAAGAAGAACTGCGACGACCTGAAGTTCTTCCGCTTCAACAGCGGCAAGGAGGTCGAGTTCGTCGGTGGCGACCTGGCCTCGATCGGTTCCCGCAGCCGGCACAAGGAAGCGGCCTGGTCCTTCATCCAGTCGCTCACCAAGCCGAGCTCGCTGGACGCGATCGCCAAGCTGAACAAGAAACTCCCCGCCTACAAGGACGCGGCGAACTCACCGCAAGCCCAGTCGAACCCGCTGAGCAAGTTCGTCGCCGAAGGCCTGCCGCTGGCCATCTACGAAGGCGGATCGGCCAACTGGCTGGAGATGCGTGCCAACTTCGACTCCCAGCTCACCCAGGCGGTCCTCGGTCAGAAGGATCCCGCCAAGGTGCTGGCCAACCTGGCAGGACAGTCCCGATGAGCGCAACTCTCGAACGCCCCGCGCCCACAGTCGCCGAACGCCGTACCGCGCCGGCCAAGGACAGCCGCAAGCTGATCCGCGGCCAGGTCCGGGCCGGCTGGCTGTTCCTCTCGCCCGCCCTGCTGCACTCCGCGATCTTCATCGTGATCCCGGTGGTGGCGGCGGTCGTCCTCAGCTTCACCGACTACAGCTTCGGTGACTCCTGGTCCTGGGTCGGGTTCGGCAACTACGTCGACCTCTTCAAGGACCAGGACTTCCGGGCCGCGCTGGTGAACACGATCCTGTACGCCGTGGTGGTGATCCCGCTGTCGATGGCGATCTCGCTGGCGGTCGCGACCGGGCTCAACCAGAAGATCAAGGCGATCGGGTTCTTCCGGACCGCCTTCTACATCCCGACGGTGACCGCGACGGTCGCGGTCGCCACCATCTGGCTCTGGATCTACAACCCGAGCTCGGGTCTGGCGAACGGCTTCCTCAGCCTGTTCGGGTTCGCGCCCGGCCGGTGGCTGTCCGACCCGAACACCGCCCTGCCGTCCCTGATGCTGGTCGGTATCTGGCAAGGCCTCGGGACCAAGGTCATCATCTACCTGGCCGCCCTGCAGGGCGTCTCCCGCGACCTGCTCGAGTCGGCTTCGCTGGACGGCGCGAACCGGTGGCAGCGGTTCGTCAACGTCACCTGGCCCGCCCTCGGGCCGGTCCAGTTCTTCGTCCTGGTCACCTCGATCGTCGGCACCTTCCAGGTCTTCGACCTGGTCTACGTGATGACGAAGGGCGGCCCCGGTACCGAGACGACGGTGCTGGTGCTGGACATCTATCAGAACGCGTTCCAGGCCCTGCGACTCGGTTTCGCGTCCGCCGAGACGGTGATCATGATGCTGTTGATCGCGATCTTCATCGGGCTGGGACGCCTGCTCCAGAAGGCGGATGTCAATGACTAGCGCGACTGTCACCGGCCCGATCGTCGGTTCGAAGGCTCCGGGGCTGCGGCCCGGGCGGATTCTCCTGTACGTCGTACTCACGGTCGGCGCGTTGCTGATGATCACGCCGTTCCTGTGGATGGTGCTGACCGCGTTCAAGAGTGACCTGGAGATCGCCAAGTTCTCCTGGCTGCCGGGCGAACTGCGCTGGCACAACTTCGTCGAGGCGATGCGGACGGCGCCGTTCCTGCGGTACTTCCGCAACAGCCTGTTCATCGCGGTCGGCGAGACGGCCTTCACGCTGGCTGTCTGTACTACGGCCGGCTACGCGCTGGCGAAGCTGCCGATCCGTGGCTCCAAGGCACTGCTCAGCTACTTCATCCTGCTGCTGCTCGTGCCGTTCCAGATCATCCTGGTGCCGCTGTTCCTGATCGTGAAGTCGATCCCGCTGTTCGGCGGGAACAACATCCTCGGCCAGGGCGGCATCGGCTGGCTGAACTCCTGGTGGGGTCTGATCATCCCGCTCGGCGCCGCGCCGCTGTTCACCTTCCTGGCCAGGCAGTTCTACGTCTCGGTGCCGAACGAGCTGGCCCAGGCCGCGCGGGTCGACGGGCTCGGCGAGTTCGGGATCTTCTGGCGGATCATGACGCCACTGATCAAGCCCGCGCTGATCACCATCTGCGTCTTCCAGATCGAGGCGGCCTGGAACGGGTTCCTCTGGCCGCTGATGATCACCACCACGGACGCGATGCGACCCCTGCAACTGGGCTTGGCGATCTTCGCGCAGAATCCGGCCGAGGTGCAGTGGCCTTATCTGATGGCCGGTACGGCGCTGGCGACGCTGCCGATGATCGTGATGTTCGTCTTCGCGCAGAAGCGGTTCGTCGAAGGAATGGCCAACGTCGGGATCAAGGGCTGATTTCCCGCGGGGCCTGTCGGCTCTACCGCGAGTGGCCCCCATCGCAGGTGCTCACCCCGCCCCGGGTGAGCACCTGCTGGGGCCCCCTCCACAATCACCGGTGGTCCCGAAGAAGCACCGGAGCTCCCACTAAGCCCCCCGGCTTGGTCGCTCGAACCTTTTATCGTCACAACCTCAAGACCGTTACACCTTTCGCATCTTTTTTCTCGCTATCTCCAGGTTTTTCCTGCCGAATCAGCTATTCACCACGAAATCTGCTACCCGACGAATCCGCGCTCTGACAATCCGTGATCAAATCCGGTTACTGGTCAGGAAACATGGGCCTGAACGATGCGGGTGATCCAGGGTGTGGGGTCGTTGCCGGGGAGGTTGAGGACGTCCAGGGCGTGCGTGCTGCGGAGGGTGGCCAGGCCGTGGAGGTTGGTCCAGAGGGCCAGTGCGCGTTCACGGGCGTCGGTCGCATCCGGGCGGGCCTGCTGGATCAGAGTGGTGACGGTATCGAAAAGAGGGAGCGACGTTTGGCGGAGATTTCCGCCGGCGCCTTCGAGGAGGTCGTGGCGGAAAATGAGTTCGAACATCGCCGGACGCTCGGCCGAGAAAGCCAGATAGCGCAGTCCGAGTTGAATCAGCCGCTCTTCGGGCGTGGTGGCGCTGTCTGTCGGTGCGAGTCGCGCGGCGAGATCTGCCAGGCCGGTGGCGGCGATCGCGGCCAGGAGCGCGTTGTGCGTCGCGAAGTACCGACGGGGTGCGCCGTGCGATACGCCCGTACGCCGGGTGATCGCGCGCAACGTGAGCGCCGCCAGCCCCTCTTCCTCGAGCAGTTCGACACCGTCGCGAACCAGCCGATCCCGCAGCGAGGTGCTCTCCATCTAGACATTGTCTACCAAGGAAATCTCTTCGGTTGGACCTGCCGGTGTTCTACGCTGGGTTTCATGACTGCCGGGTCGGCCTTGCGCCGTGAGTTCGTTAGGTTCCCGGCTGCGCTCTGAGCGCCGGTCGGGCCGCTAGAGGCCCACCACTTCTTCTTACTGGTAACGCGTTCTGTCCCAACCTCCAGTAAGAAAGCAGAGAACTCTGAACGATTTCACCGCACAACTCATCACTGAATTCCGTGCCAACTCAGGCCAGGTCGGCGCTCCTTTCGAGGGCGCCCGGCTGCTCCTGCTCACCACCACCGGCGCTCGCTCGGGCAAGCCGCACACGACCATCCTCGGCTACTACCCGGACGACGGGCGCGTCCTCGTCGTCGGTTCGGCCGGCGGTAGTCCCAAGCACCCGGACTGGTACCACAACGTCCTCGCCAACCCCCGCGTCACCGTCGAGACCGGCCTGTTCAGCTACCAAGCCGACGCCCTCGTACTACGGGACGCCGAGCGCGACGAGATCTTCGCGCGACTGGTCGAGGCGGACCCGGGATGGGGTGAGTACCAGGCGAAGGTCACCCGATCGATCCCGGTCGTCGCGCTCCGGCAGGTCGTCAGCGGCCCACCCGGCAACGGCGGTTCGTTCGCCGACACGCTCCGGATGATCCACGAGCTGTTCCGCCGCGAGCTCGCGCTGATCCGCAAGGAGTTCGCCGCCGCCGGACCGTCGCTCGGCGCCCAGCTCCGGATCAACTGCCTGACGATGTGCCAAGGACTCCACCATCACCACACCGGCGAATCCACCATGCTCTTCCCGTCCCTGCTCGCCCAGCACCCGGAACTCGCCGCCACCATCGAGCAACTAGACGCCGAACACACCAAGATCGCCGAACTCGTCGAAGAGCTCCAATCGCTCATCGCGACCCCCACCCTCGATCCCGCCGACGCCCTCCCCGAGGTCGACCGCCTGATCGAGTCCCTCACCGCCCACCTCGCCTACGAGGAAGCCCAACTGATCCCCCTGCTGTGACTACCCGGACCGCCAACACTCACTGTCAGTGTTGGCGGTCCGCCGACTCCACCAATTCCTGAAGCAATGCAAGGTCGTGAAGATCCTTGGGCCGCAGCTCATACCCGCTGTGCGCCCGCAACTGCGCCTGAACCGGTATACAACGAACCACCTCCCCGGCGATCTCCCCGTCAACCGCCGGCCCGATGAAATACCAATTCCCCTCGAAGTCCAGCTGCTCCGTCCCACCGCCGTCCAACGGCGTACTCGGATGCAGATCGACCCGACTCCCGTCAGCAGCAGCCAACTGAACAGTGACCTGCTCGTACCGCCGATCAGTCACCGCAAACCCCACCTCGGCCAGCAATTCGACCACCAACTCGAGATCAGGCCGAGCCACTCCGAGATCAAGATCCCCATGCACCCTGGTCTGCCGGTGAACCAAGGCGTCCACGCCCCAGCCACCGTCGATCCAGACCCGCAACCCGGCCGCGGACAGCATTCGGTAGAGGGTGAGGGCTTGGGTGCCGGTCATCTCGTGCATAGCCGCAACGTAGGATTCGCGGAGGTTCTCGGCAATGGATTTCTGCAACTCCGTGCAATTCGGCTGGTTGTTACGTCGGGGCCACCTATGGTCTAGGGGTGAACGACGATCCATGGAGCGAACTGACCGCCCGTTGTGTGCGGCCTTTCTACGGGCAGCTGATGGGGATCAATGCGCTTGAAGCCACTCCCTCCGTGCTCGCCGAGGTTGCCACGTTCGTCGATACCGTGCGGGCCGATCAGGTCGTTCACCTCCTCCGCTCCGGCTGGCGTGAACAAGTAGTCGGCGCGTGGCTCTCGGTAGCTCACCAGTACGACGAATCGGTCGCCCTTGCCGTCGGCAACGCCCTCGAAACCAGCCAGGGCGGTCGCACCGCACCCGCACTACTGACAGCGCTGATCGTCCTGGAAACACCCACCGCCGCCGCGTCGATCACCCGGTACTACGAAGCCGACGTCGCCAACAAATGGGGTTCTGCCGGCCTGGCCCGAGCAGCGGCCGCGCGTCTTCCGCATTCGCAGATCCCCAAGGCATCAGCCGCCGACACGGAGACTTTCCTCGCTCTGCTGGTGATTGCGAATTGCCTGAAACCCGCCAGTGACCAGGCCTCGGCCACCGGCGACGCGTAGTACGGGATGCCTGCCGGCCGGGTGCGCCACCTGGACACACCCGGCCGGGGCGTCTACTGGGCGACCTTGAACAGGTCGTCGAGCTGGCCGTTGAGTTTGTTCAGTGACGCGATCGGTGAACTGCCGATGTAGACCGCGTCCAGTCGTGGCGCCATCAGCGCGGCGATATCAGCCGCATTGGTGGTCACCGGGAACAGGAACGTCGTCTTGTCCGCCACCTGCTGGGTGAAGGGCGTGACATCGAGTTTGCGCTCGTTCTTGTTGTAGGCGATCGCGAGGTCCGTTCCGGCCGGCCGGGCCGGGAACACCACGCCGGACTGGCCGATGATGTTCTGGCATTCCGCGCCGGACAGGAACTTCACCCATTTCGCCGCGTTCTCGGGTTGCTTCGACAGCGTCGTGACCGAGTCGGCGAGCCCGTTGAACATCGAGGCCCGCTTACCGCTCGGCCCGATCGGCGTCGGAGCCAGGCCGATGTCCAGTTTCTTGCCGCCGGCATCGGTCAGCTTGCTGAAGGTCGAGATCATCCACGACCCGCTGAGCCCGATCGCCGCCGTACCGGACTGGATCTGCTTGTCCGTGCCGACCGCGTTGGCTCCGCCGATCTCCTCGTAGCTGGGCATGTATCCCTTGCGCACCAGGCCGAAGTACCAGCTGAGGGTGTCCTGCAGGGCCGGCTGGTCGAGGTTGAAACGGGTTCCCCACGGGTTCTTGTCGGTGGCCTGCCAGCCCGCACTGCCGGCGAACGCGGACCATTGGGTCTGCCCCCAACCGCCACCGCCGGAGCCTTCCGAGGCGAGCCCGTGCGTCTTCACGTGCTCCTTGTCGAAGCCCGCCTCGTCACCCCGCTTGCCCTTCGTGTCGATGGTGAGATGCGCGACGAGCTTCTCGAACGTCCCGCCGTCGGTCGGGTTCCAGGTGAGGGTCTGCAGTTCGCTGGGGTCCACGCCGGCCGCCTTCAACGCGGCGTTGTCGTAGAAGATCGCGATCGTGTCCCAGTCCTTCGGAGCGCCGTACCGCTTGCCGTCCTGGCCCTTCCACAGCTCCGCCAGGCCTGGCTGGTAGTCGCCGTCGGCGATGTCGCTGGTGGGACCGAGGTCGTCGAGCGGCCGCAGAACCTTCAGATCGACGTACTGCGCGAACTTCGACAGGTGATCGGTGAAGACGTCCGGCGCCGTGTCCGCGATGAACCCGGCGGTCAGCTTGGACCAGTACGCATCCCAGCCGTACTGCGAGATGTGGATCTTCAGCCCGGGATTCTGCTGCTGGAAGGCGTCGGCGCATTTCTGGTAGCCGGGCTGCTGGGCGGAGTCCCACAGCCAGTACTCGATCGGGCCGTTCGCGCTGCCACCTCCTCCACTGCAGGCGGTCAATGCTCCAACGGCGAGTGCGGCGACCGCGGTAACGGCCTGGATCCGGTGCCTGAGACTGGTCATGGCGTCCTCACTTGATCCCGCTGAAGCCGATGGAGTTGACGATGCGTTTCGCGAAGAGCATGAACAGCACCAGCATCGGCAGCGCGGCAACGAGCGTTGCCGCCATCAGCCCCGACCAGTCCGGGCCGGTCTGCGGCGTCTGCGACTTGAAGACGCCGAGTGCGACGGTCAGCACCCGTGACTTGTCGGTGTAACTGACCATCAGCGCCCAGAAGTACTCGTTCCACGAGGCGATGTAGGTGAGGATCGCCAAGGTGGTGACCGGTGCCACCGACATCGGCAGGATGAGCCGGAAGAACACCCTGACCTTGGAAGCGCCGTCCATCAGCGCGGCCTCCTCGACCTCGCGGGAGATGCCGAGGAAGAACTGGCGCAGGAAGAACACCGCGAACGGCGTCATGAACATCGTCGGCAACGCGATCCCGAGCAGCGTGTCCACCAGGCCAAGCTGCTTGATCAGCACGAAGTTCGGCAACAGCGTGAAGATCGCCGGGATCATCAAGCCTGCAAGGAAGAACGCGAAGACCTTCTCCCGGTGCTTCCACTGCAACCGGGCGAACGCGTAGGCCGCCATCGCGGAGAAGAACACCTGACCCGCCGTGATGAGAGTGGACACGACGACGGAGTTGAAGAGATAGCGCCAGAAGTTGATCGCCTGTCCGGCGCCGCCGGCGTCGATGGCCTCCTGCCCGGTCTGCAGCCCGAAGACGCGCTCGAAGCCACCGGCTGATGCCTGTACGGGCAGCAGGCTGTGCGACCCGGCGTACAGGGCGTTGTTGCTGGACAAGGCGGTGCGGAGCATCCAGTAGAACGGGAACAGGCTGACGAGGATCACCAGGATCATGAACGCCCAGGCGAGAATGCGGCCGATATTGAAGCTGCGCGGCTCTTTCGGGGCTTGATGGCGAACTGTCTCGGTAGGTGCGATGGTCGCGACCTGCGGAGTGGTGTCGGTAGTCATGGCGTCGCCTCTCAGGCCAGGTCGGAAGACTCGGCGCGGGTGAGCCGGTACTGGACGAACGTGATGACCACCAGTACTGCGAGCAGGGCGACCGACATCGCCGACGCATAGCCGAACTGGAACCGCCCGAAGGCGACGTCGTAGATGTAGAACTGCAGCACTCTGGAGGAATCGACGGGTCCGCCACGGGTCGCGATCGCCACGGTGTCGAACACCTGGAACGAGCCGACCACCGTGATGATCAAGACCAGCGAGAGGATCGGCCGCAGCAGCGGAATGGTGATACTGCGGAACATCCGCACTTCGCTCGCCCCGTCGATCTTGCCTGCCTCGTACACGGTCTCCGGGATCATCTGCAGACCGGCGAAGATCAGCAGTGCCGTGTAGCCGACGTGCCGCCAGACATTGATGAACGCGATCGTCGGGATGACCCAGGTGTCGGAGGACAGGAACGGGATCCGGTCGACGCCGACGGCCGCCAGGATCGTGTTCCCGATGCCGAGCTGGTAGTCGAGGATCCACAGGAAGACCATCGCCGCAACGACGTTCGAGACCAGGTACGGCGTGAGCACGATGCCGCGCAGCCAGGTCTTCTGGGTGAGCCGCTGCATCATCACGGCGATGACGAGGGCGAGTGCTGTCTGCAATCCGATGTTCAGGATCACGTAGTACAGGGTGACTTTCAGGGCGTTCCAGAAGACCGGGTCCTGGACCATCCGGATGTAGTTGTCGAGGCCGTTGAAGGTCGGCGGCGTGAGCAGGTTGAACTTGGTGAAGCTCAGGTAGATCCCGCGCAGGGTCGGCCAGACCATGAAGACCAGGAAGCCGAGCAGAGCGGGCAGGATGAAGAGCAGTGCGAGCCGGGTGTCGTCGCGGTGGCCGGTTCGGCCTTTCCGGCGCCTGGCCTGCTGGGTGGGGATCGCTGTGGCCATGGGGTGTCTCCTCCGCCGGGTGTACTGCGGCGCACCGGCACGCTCGAACTGCTTGGACGAACGGCGCCCGTGAACTCCCCTGTCGTGTCCCCGCACCCACGGACGCCATCCGCTTGATCGACTGCGTGCCCATCGGCCGGCGTGAGGTATCCCGGCCCTGAGGTATTTACAGTCAGATTGAAAATAAGCCATGATGACCGGTGTGACAAGGGTCACTTGTAAACTAAGTGGGTGACAGTGACCAGCAGGCCTGCGCGGTCGGCGCCCGAGAGATCACTGTCTGCGGGTGAGCTCGCCGTGACCCGGCAACTGCTGATCCACGGCCCGGCGACCCGGGGTGACCTCGGCGAACGGCTGAACCTCTCCTACGCCTCGATGTCGCGGGTCGCCCGCTCGCTGATCGGCGGCGGGATCGCCTCGGAAGACCTGGATCCGGCCACCGCGATCGGCCGGCCGCGGCAGATCCTGACCGCCGTGCCGAGCGCGCGGCACGTGGTGGGGATCAAGCTGACCGGCGATACGGCGTACGGCGTGGTGTGTGACCTGTTCGGCGAGGTGCTCGGTACCGCGAAGGCGGCCCTCCCGGCGGCGGTGGACGGCGTCGTCCCGGTGCCGGGGACCGTCAAGGTGATCGACCAGCTGGCCACCAAGCTGGGCCGGAAGGTCCCGTCGCTGGACGGCATCGGGATCTCGCTGGGCGGGGTGGTCGCCGATCAGTCGATCGTGCTGGAAGGCAGCTTCCTCGGCTGGACCGAGGTCGACCTGGCCGGCCCGGTGCGGGAGCGGACCCAGTTGCCGGTGATCGTCACCAACGACGTCGCGGCACTGGCTCGCGAGCAGCTGTGGTTCGGTGCCGGGCGGACGCACTCGACCTTCGCCGTGATCACCGTAGGTGCCGGCGTCGGCGTCGGCGTGGTGCGCGAGGGGGTTCCGGTCGAGCAGACCATCGACAACGGGCATCTGCTCGCCCACGCACCGATCGACAGCAGCGGGCCGTTGTGCAGGCTCGGGCATCGTGGCTGTGTTGCCGCCTATCTCAACCGTGAAGACATTGAGGCACAGGCTTCGGCGGCGGCCGGCCATCCGGTCACGATGGCCGATCTGATCGACGCGCGCGCTGCCGGCGATCCGGATGCCAGCGCCCGGCTCGACGCGGCGGCCCGGGCGCTCGGGCATCTGATCGCGACCTTCGCGGGCGGGCTGCAGACCAGTTGTGTCGTGCTGGCCGGCGAGGACGCTGCAGTCCTGGCCGACTCCGTCGGCCTGAACGAGGTGATCGCGGATCGCCTGCGGCCGGGGCCGCGGGAGGTCCAGCGCTGCGACCTCACCATTCTCACCACGCCGCTGACCTTCACCGACTGGGCGCGTGGCGCCGCGGTGACCGGCACCCAGTACGCCCTCGGGACAACCTGAGCTCTATCTCGCCATGAAAGAGCTGAAGGCGGACAGGAAAGCGGCGTTGGTCGCGGTGACGTAGACGTCGCCGGGCGGGCCGATATCGCGCAGGAGTGAACTCGTCGTGTAGTGCAGGATCGCCGGGCAACTCGAGCCGTTGATCTGCGCCGTGCGGCTGGAGATCAACCGGCCGGTCCGCACCTCGTAGACCTTGACCGGTAGCGCGATCTTGTGGAATTTCACCTGGGTCGGGAAGTCCGGGAACGTCTTGTTCTCGTACGGGCAGGTGCGCACGGTGGGTCCGTTGGAGTCGTCTCCGACGCAGACCACGAAGACGGCTCGGGTGACGTCCTTGGCGCGCCAGCCGGACGGGATCTTGCTGCTGTACTCCGAGTTTCCGTAGACCAGCGAGAGGTTCATGCCCCTGTGCGGTGCGGGGGCGGCGCTGTACTTCGCCGGCTTCGAGCAGTACTCCGGTTGGTAGTCGGCCGATCCGCCGTCCAGCAATCCGCGCACCTTCGCGAGTTCGAGCGCGAGGTTGGCCTTGTCGACGCCCGCCCGAGCCTTGTCCGCGAGCGGGCTGTCGCCGTACTGATCAAGCAGTTGCTGGTACTGCGTTTTCGCTGCCGTCCATTGACTCGCGGAGACCAGACCATTGGCGCAGCCGAGCATCGCCTCGGGCGCGACCTGCTTCACGGTGTCGGCGGAGCGATCGAGCCTGTTGAAGCTGGCCTTCCGCTGCCGGAGCCAGTCGGTGATAGTGACGGTCTTGCACTGGTCCTTGGTCGGCAAGGCGTCGAGGAAACCGTTCAGCGTCGTGTCGACGGTCTCGTCGTTGCCGGGCTTGGCGAGAACGGTGTTCATGATGTCGTAGCCGTCGGACAGGGCACTGGTGTCGGCGGTGAGCCCCGTCGTCAGCCGGTCCGCGGCGGTCTGGAGTTCTCGGCACGCCTTGCGGGCCGTGTCTCCCTTGGCGCTCAACGGTGCATCCGCGATGCGGTGCCCGAGCCAGACTTTCTCCTGGACGGAAAGGACCCTTCCGCAATCGCCGGCCTGCTGACCGGCCGTGACATCGTCGCCGATCCGGTTGGCGTCGTACCGGAGTCCGCCGGCTCCCAGCAGCACTGGGATCGTTACCCCGAGGGCGACCAGCCGCTGTGTGCGCGACGCTGTCCGCTGAGGCGCCCGCCTTGCCAGGAACCAGCCGAGCGCGATGTTGGCGATCCACCAGACGACTAGCAGGAACTCCCACCAGGGCTCGGCAATCGCGACCGTGACCGAGATCAGGACGATGGAGACCAGTGCGGTGAGAACCGCGAGGCGCCGCCATCCCAGCAGCCAGTACCCGACTCCCAACAGCGAACCGTTGCCGATCGCAACGGCCAGCGGATCGCCGGCCTTGGGCTGCGGAGCCGGCTTGTACTGCGTGGCCGGCCTGTACGGCGGGGGCATAGCGGGAGGGGCGTAATCCATCTTGGCGTCTCCTGTCGCGAAGGTGGCAGCCACCCCATTCTTCCGGCTGTGGCGGTCATCTGCTTCTGGAACGACGCTACTGGAGTCGCACGTGCCCCGCCGCCCGATGACCCGAAGCTGCCACGGGTCCGAGCGGCGGGGTGACCCGCTGGATCATTTGCGCAGGCGGCGGGCGATCGCGGGGATGACGATCGCGGCGGCGACGACGTGGGTGAACATCAGCAGCGCCTTGGTGGCCGGCGCGGTGTCCGACAGCAGGTCGGGGACGAAGCTCAGCACGGTCAGAACGACCGTCGTACGGACGAAGGTGCGCCGCGGGGTCTTGGCGCGACGAGCCAGTACTGCGGCCAGCACCAGCCCGATCAGCGAGAAGATCGCCGTCAGGGTGCCGAACCCGGCGACCGGGACCGGCTCGCCGGCCATGTCGAGACTGATGCCGGCGGCATGACCGGCGGCGGCGACGATCATCGTGGCGGCCGTTGCGACTGCGGTGGCGGCGAGCCCGGCCTTGGCCAGCGAGCCGAGGGTCGGGGCGGCTGTGCGGGTGGTGTTCAGCGTGGTGCTCATGGCTGTCTCCGGGAGGGTCTGCGGACCGGCTCGGTGCCGGTTCTCACTACTGCGTCGGATGGGACCGGCACCGATCGACACGGCCGCAGAAACTTTTTCCGGGAAGTTTTCCGTTGTTTCCGGGGGCTAGCTGAGGATGACGAGTTGCTGGGTGGCTCGGGTCATCGCGACGTACCGGTCGACGGCTCCTTCGATACCGGTGCCGAACGACTCCGGTTCGATCAGGACGACCAGGTCGAACTCGAGGCCCTTCGAGAGCTCAGGCGTCAGGGAGCGCACGCGGTCCGGCGTACGGGCTGTTCCGTCTGCGCTGATGACACAGCCGATTCCGTCGGGGTGCTCGGCCAGCCAGCTGTTGAGGATTTCGTCGAGGTCCGTGGTGGAGCCGTGCACAACCGGGATGCCGTTGCTGCGGATCGAGGTCGGTACGTTGGCATCCGGGAGGGCTTCGCGGATGACTGGCTCGGCTTGGGTCATCACCTCTTCCGGGGTTCGGTAGTTGATGCTCAGCGAGGCCAGCTCGACCCGGTCGAGGCCGACGCGCTCCAGGCGGTCCTGCCAGGACTCGGTGAATCCGTGCCTGGCCTGGGCCCGGTCGCCAACGATGGTGAAGCTTCGCGAGGGGCAGCGGAGCAGCAGCATCTGCCATTCGGCATCGGTCAGCTCCTGGGCCTCGTCCACGACGATGTGCGCGAAGGGGCCAGCTAGCAAGTCGGGATCCGCCGCTGGCAGGGCGGTGGTGTCGACGAGAGCCTCCTGGATGTCCTTCCCGCGCAGCATCGGCACCCAGCCCTCGTTGTCGTCATCGGCCTGGATGATGTTGTCGATGACGTCGGCCATCCGTTCGCGTTCGACCGCGGCGGCGGCCTGCTGCCGGCGCTTCCGCCGGGATGCCGCCGGGTCGCCGAGTCGCTGCCGAGCTGCGTCGAGGAGCGGCAGATCGGAGGCAGTCCAGGCCTGTGGGGCGTCCTTGCGCTGCAGCTTCTTGACCTCGTCGGGGGTGAGCCAGGGCGCACACATCCGCAGGTAGGCGGGCACGGACCAGAGGTCGCCGACGAGGTCGGCCGGTTCGATCAGCGGCCAGGCGCCGCCGAAGACATCCAGCAGATCTTCGTTCTGCTCAAGGGATTTGCGGACCATGTCTGGAGAGACATCGTCGTCCTCTTGGTGTTTGTCCAGCAGGATCGTGAGCAGCTCTTCCCAGACCTGGTCGCGCGCTTCGTTGTGCGGCGTACTGGGGTCTGCTGAACCGAACGCCTCGGCCCAGTCGGCTGCTGTGAGCCAGATGTCGGACCAGTGGGTCTCGACGGTCATCGGTTTGGTCGGCGGCTCCTCGTACAACTTCACCGCGGGCTCGATCGCCCTGACCATGTCCGCGGTCGCCTTCAACCGGGCGATCTCCGGGTCTCGCTCTTCCGGCGCTGTGGCGCCCTCGGGCAGGAGGTCTTTGAGGGTGCAGGTCTGCACGCCTTCTTCGCCGAGGCTGGGGAGGACATCGGAGACGTAGGCCAGGTAGGGCTGGTGCGGACCGACGAACAGTACGCCGCCGCGATGGTGGCCAAGCCGCGGATCGGAGTACAGGAGGTACGCCGTACGGTGCAGCGCCACGACCGTCTTGCCCGTGCCCGGGCCGCCGTCGACGACGAGCGCGCCCCGGGAACTCGCGCGGATGATGGCGTCCTGGTCGGACTGGATGGTGCCGAGGACGTCGCGCATCCGCGGCGAACGATTGCTGCCGAGGCTGGCGATGAAGGCGGACTGGTCGTCGAGCGAGGCCTGGTGCCCTTCGAAGCCGTCGGCGGTGAAGATCTCGTCCCAGTAGTCGCTGATCTTGCCGCGTGTCCAGCGATACCGGCGGCGACTGGCCAGGCCCATCGGGTTCGCATGGGTCGCGCCGAAGAACGGCTCGGCCGCGGGGGAACGCCAGTCGATCAGGAGTCGCCGGCCGGAGCTGTCGGTGAGGCCGAGGCGTCCGACGTACAGGGCCTCGCCGGTGTCCGCGCTGACCATGTGCCCGAGGCAGAGGTCGAGCCCGAAGCGTCTCAGAGTCTTGATCCTGCCCGTCAGCCGATGGACCTCCAGATCGCGATCGAGCGCCTCCTGCCCTTCACCGCCCGGCGCCTTCCTCGTCTCGTCGAGGCGACTCTCCAACTCGGCGATGGTTTCTCGAAGGCTGGTCGAGATCGCCGCGAAATGCTCGTCGTCGTTGGCGATGAGCCTCGGCTCAGCCTTGCTCCTGAGGTTCTCCGGCAGCTCGAACGCACTGCCTTCTGGTGGTGCTACCTGCACTCCGCGACTCCCTGATTTCGACAGATTCCCGTCCACGGCCGACGATTCTCCGCCCCCACAGGGGCCTTGCGGCAAGTCCCCCCATGCGTTATAACTTAGACACGGCAGGGAGACTCTTCTCCTTGCCTTTTTGTTTGCCTGCTCTCACCCGGCCGGCCCGTAGGCTGCTTGGGTGATTGAGATTCCTGGGGAGTTTGCGCGGTCGACTGTTGAGCGGGAAGGGGATCGCGGGGCGGCGTGGCTTGCCGAGTTGCCTGCGATTGTGGAGGGATTGCTCGAGCGGTGGGGGTGTGTGCAGGACGGGGAGGTTCTGCACGGGGGTGTGGGGGTGATTGTTCCCGTACTCCGTGGCGCGGAGGCTGCTGCGCTCAAGGTGTCGTTTCCGCATCCTGGTAATGATTTCGAGCCGGATGCTTTTGCGGCTTGGGGCGGGCGGGGTGCGGTATTGCTGTACGAGCGCGACGATTCGCAGTACGGGATGTTGTTGGAGCGGGCGCAGTCGTCAACGCTGGCAGAGGTTGAGGACAGCGATGAGGTGGCGAGTGTTGCGGGGCAGATCAGCCGGCGGCTGGCGATTCCTGCGCCGCCGGGGCTGCCTCGGTTGAAGGATCAGGCGGGGGCGTGGGAGGAGCAGTTGCTGCGGGATGCGGCGGAGTTGGAGCACCCGCTGCCGGCGTACGTGGTTGATGCTGCGCTGGCGACGATCCGCGAGTTGGGAGCTGAGCAGCCGGAAACCCTTGTTCATGGGGACTTTCATGCGCGGAACATCCTGCGGGCCGAGCGGGAGGCTTGGCTAGCTGTTGATCCCAAGGGGTACGTGGGAGATCCGGGGTACGACGCGGGCAATCTGGTCCGGGTACGTGCTGGGCTGAATTTCATCGAAAGCGAAGATCTGTTGAAGCACGTGCATCGCTTCCTGGACATCTTCACCGAAGCGGCTGGGATCGAGCGTGCACGGGCCCAACGCTGGTCGCAACTCAATCTGGTGCAGGGCGCCTATTGGGGTCGGCGTCATGGCTTCCGCCGGGCGCGCAGCGGTTCGTCGTTGGACCGCTACACCGCCTTTGCCGACGAACTGGCGACATTGCTGACGGTCTAGCTCCGGCCGCGCCAGGTGGCGATGCATGCTTCGTTGCCCTCAGCATCGGCTAGCACCCACCACTTCGGCGCATGCTCATCCGAGACCAGGCGGCCCCCGGCGGCGAGCGCGGCGGCGACGCGGGCCTCGGCTTGATCGTGCGGTACTGCGACGTCGAGGTGAATCCGATTCCGCTGCGGTCGCTCGCTATCCATTTGCTGCAAGCCGAAACCCGGCCCGCGACGCAACGGATCGAACAGGTAGTCGTCACCGATCTGCCCATACCCAAGCACCACCCGCCAGAACGGCAACACCTCCGCGCCAACCAACGCGTCGAGGGTGACATTGACGACCTGTACTACGGATGGCTCGGCGGTCAGCCCCAACTCTTTCGCCACCGCAGAGATCCGCCGCGCCAAAGCAACATCCCGCCGCCCCAACGACACCGTCACCCCACCGGCCCGCAGATCTACCGCGAGATACACCTCGCCCTCCCCGGCAACCCGCCCGATCCCATCAACAAACGCAACCCCCGCCCCCAACGACCCGGTCCGAAAATGCGCCGACACCAGGTGATAAACCGACCGCCAGTCCTCGACCCCATCAGCCGCATGAAACTCCCGAGCCGCAATCTGCGCATCCATAGCCAAGAACCTACCTGCGCCGGGGGCTCGTGGCTCTGTGGTGCGGGTAGCGCGGGCGATACCTCGGGGTGGAGGTACGTCGCCGGCAGTTGCTGAGACGGGTGGGATTCGCTGGCATCAGTGCGCGTTGAACCCGGGGGATGAGGAAGGTGCCTTAGGAGCTGCGGGATGCCCGCAAGCATGTCGTCTTCGGGGCCTATGGCAACGAGTGTGTGGACGGGACGGTGGTGTCCTACCGCCGCAGCGGGAATCTTCCAGCTGATCGAAGGTGCTAAGGACCTGGGCCCGGTCTGACCGGGCCCAGGTTTGTTAGCTCAGGGCGTCGTCCAGGAGACGGCGTCCAGGTAGACCGCGCCGGTCCAGCCGGGGTTGTCCACCTCCAGCCCGATGTACTCGATGCTGGTGACCGCCGGAACGGTCAGCGTGATCGTCGACCAGGCGCCCGGAGTCAGCACGACCTCGTGACCGAAGCGTTCGACGTACGAGCCGTTGTTGCCATCGGTCACGTAACCCTTGGCCTCGACCGGCTGATTGGCGTTGGCCGGCAGGTAGACCTTGTAGGTGACGACCGAGCCAACCGCCAGCCCAGTCAGGTCAGAAGGAGAGTGGTAGCCGGCGTACTGCTCACCCGACTGCGGCAGCTTCAGCGAACGTGCACCAGCGAACTTGAACGTGGTCGACGACGAGACGGCCGACCCGTCCCAGTCAACCGCCCAGCCCTGTACGCCGCTGCTCTCCCAACCGAATCCGGTGTACGCCGCCCACGCCTGCCCGCTGCCGGCCGCGATCAGTCCCACAGATGCAGCGATTGCCGCGATGCCACCGAGAATCCGTCGCGATTGGAATTTGCGCATGCAGAAATCCCCCCTTTGTTGGATACATCCCCCGAGTGGGCGGTCGATCGCCCACTCGGGGGATGCTGCTTGGCCGACACCGGCGCTGACAAGAGTCCGGACCGGTCAAGCGGGACTGGTCATGCGGCGTTCCCCGACTGGCTACCTCGGGGCTGCCGATCGGTTAACGGACGAGCGGATTTCCTAGTGGAAGGGCTTTTCCGCCGGTTGCCTGCGAGGCTGCGTTGAAGAACAGGTACACGCCGATTGCGGCGAAGACGAAGACGATCACTCCGGCAACCTTCAGCGTGCCGGCTGATTGCTGCAAAGTGCCGATCAGGACCAGTACCAAGGCGATTTCGATCAGCGCGAAGAGTGCCGTGTACGCGACCGGCAGCCGGAGGGTGGCCAGCGTCAGCATCCCGATCACGACCAGCCATGAGATGACGTAAAGGCCCTGTGTATGGAGGGCATCGGCGGCGACGATGGCGAACCAGTTGTGCGTCAGGCCGAGGACGAGCATTCCGTAGCTCAGCCAGAACCCGGCGAAGATCCCGAAGACTCCGGCCACCGCGCTCTGCCCAACGGCCGCGGCCCAGATTGCAGCGATGATCAGACCGAGAGCGGTCGCCGCGACGATCACGGGAAGCGAGGCCCCGACCGCGGCCGCAGGTACGTAGCCGACCAGAACGAGGCCGAGCGCAACCGAACCCACGATGAAGCTGGGCAAACCGATCAACGATGGGTCTCCAGTCACCACTGGAACCTCAGTTGCGTCCTGTCGAGCACTTTGGATATCGGCGTCAAGAGTGGTCATTGCTAGCTCCTTCCGAGCGGCGTCCCCACCCGAACGCTAGGGCTCCCCATGCCACTCAGGTGTCTCGTTTTGAGACGCGCGTCCGGCAGCCGACGCTCCGCAGTACGGATCGTCAGGTGTTTGCCACCACCCGATCAGGCGCCCCAACTCTCACCAGAAGCCCCCCGCGATGGCCTTGCAACAAGACCTCCGATCAGGTTAGGAGGTCAAGCTGCGAGGGTTTCTGGGGTGTTTGTGGGTGGGGTCGGCCAGGCGTTGGTGGGGTTGTAGGGCTGGTTGGTTTGGAGGCAGTGGTGGAGCTGGCCGAGCATGCGGTTGAACAGGTGGCGTAGGGCGGCGTTGTGGCGGTCGCCGTGGTCGCGGCGTCGTCGGTAGAGGGTGTTCGCAGGCTCGTTGTGGGCGATGCTGGCGAAGGCCCAGATGAATCCGGTGGCGGCGAGTCTGTTGTTCTTGATCCGGCGGTGGGAGACGGTCAGTGATCGGCCGGAGGCGCGGGTGACGGGTGCGGATCCGGCGTAGGCCTTGACTGCGCGGGCGTCGGCGAACCTGGTGCGGTCGTCGCCGAGTTCGGCCAGGATTTTGGCGCCGGTGTGGTCGCCGAGCCCGGGAAAGCTGGTGATGATCGCGTAGTCGGGGTGCTGGCTGAAGGCGTCGGTGAGGGCAAGGCCGAGTTCGTCGGCGTTGCGGCATTCGGTGTCCAGAGCGGCCAGTAAGGCGAGTGCCTGGCGGCCCATGGCTTGTTCGACCAGGTCGGGCTGGCGCAGGTGTGGTGTGCGCAGAGCCGCGTGGAGCTGGTCGGTGGTGGCAGTGATGCCGCGTTGCCGGCCGCCGCGGCGCAAAGCCGCGGCGATGCGGGCCCGCGACAGTTTGGCGCCGATAGCGGGGGTGGGTGCGATCGCCAGCAGTGCACGGGCGTCGCTGGTGGTCAGTGGGCTGACGCCGCGGCGGCCGGCGAAGGCTTCGAGGAAGGCGGGGTAGTACTCCCGCAGCAGCGAGCGCAGCTCGTTGGTGCGCGATCCGCGGCGCCAGATCGCGTCTTGGTGGGCCCGGGCCAGCACGGTGATCGAGCGGGCCAGGTCGCTGTCGTGTGGCAGCTGGCGGTGCAGGTGGGCGTCGGTGCGCAAGATGTTGGCCAGTGCCATCGCGTCGGCATGGTCGGACTTGGACCGGGCGACCGAGATCCGCTCGCGGTAGCGGGCCACCGCCATCGGGTTGATCGCATAGACGGGGCGGCCGGTGGCCAGCAGCGCGGCGACCAGCAGACCGCGTGGGGTCTCGATCGCCACCGGAACCGGCGATTCGGGGTTGTCTCCGGCGGCCGCGAGCATTTCGGTCAACGCAGCGAATCCTGCCACCGATTCCTCGATGCGCTGCTTGGCGATCAGTGTGCCGGCCTGGTCGACCAGCGCGATGTCGTGGTGGCCTTCGGCCCAGTCGATCCCACAAAACACTGCCAACTCAAGTCTCCTTCCGTTCCAACCGGTGGATGGTCCTGGTGCGGACCCTGGCGAGAACGCGCGGCGCCCTAATGACGAGACTCTGCGGTCTACCCTCCGATGAGCCGTTCGCGATCCCAGCAACCCGCACGGGCGCCGGTCTCAGCAGCAGAGCTCGAAGGCTCACCAACGACAAGACGTCCACCGTGCAGGCGGGCTCGAACCACCACCAACCCTCCACACCACGGTGTTCGGGCCCAGCACGACACGCCGGACCCGAACACCGCTCCAGCTGGGCGTGCGCGGTCTTGTTGGGGAGCTCACGGCTCCTGTGCAGATTTAGGCATCGCCCAGGCCTTCACATGCGATCAAGCGGACCGCTCGGATGTCATTAGGTGCAGAAATGTTCCGTCGGCTGTGCTGCCTGTGTGAAAGTCGAGCGCGCAAGATGTCCGCCCGCCGTCTACAGATTGGAACACCATGTCGATTCGCCGCTATCTGGCAATAGTCGCCGGTTCAGTCCTCGCTGCCGCCGTCGTCGCTGTGCCGAGCGCATCTGCGTCGACCAACTCCACGACCGTTCAGGGCAGTCAGTACGCGAATGGAGCCGGCCTGTGCCTGGACGGCAGCATTTCGAGTGGAGTAACTGTCAAGGCCTGTAAGGCCTCTTCCACCTACCAGCGATGGACTCTCGATTCCGAGTTCAACATCTTCGCCAACGAGCACTACGCCAACGAATGCCTGGACGGGAGTGTTTCGCAAGGCGTCAGGCTCGCGACTTGCAACATCTCTTCCTACTACCAGAACTTCTACCGAAGCGGTGCGGAATTCCGTAACACGGCGAATCTGGACTACTGCCTCGACGGCAGCGCCAGCCAAGGCGTCAGGATGATGCCGTGCAACGGCTCGAAATACCAGCAATGGAGCAAACTACAGAACGCGTAGCCATCGCGCCTGGCATTTGAAGGCCGGACGGTCTGGAACGGCCGCCTTTTTACCAGGCGCGCCCGTGCGCTGGCGGATGCACGTCGGAGGGCCTATCCGTTCGGCGCCGTCCGTCGCCGAGGGGACTGTCTATGTCGCCGGCCACGGGCTGTGGGCTCTCGACACGGCTGACGGCACCGTTCGGTGGACCCATCCCGACGCAGGGTTCATGAGTGCGCCCACGGTGGTCGGCGACAGCGTCTACGTCGCGGGCTACTTCAGGTTCTTCGCCTTGGACGCCGCTGACGGCCGGACCCGCTGGCGTCGGCGCATGAATCGGTGGTCGCAGACCCCGCCCGCGGTCGGTGACGGCCTGCTCCATTACGTCAACGACAGCCAGTACCTGCGTACCCTCGACGCGGCAACCGGCCGCCGCCGCTGGAGGACGAAGTACCGTCGCATCGGGTGGAACGAATCCGCACCCGTGCTTGCCGATGGCACTCTCTACGCGGTCGACGATCGGGGGAGAGTCCAGGCCTTCGACCCAGCCACTGGCAGGACCCGCTGGCAGCAGTCCACGTCGGCCTCTCAGCCCAGTACGCCGTTGGTGCACGACGGCTGCCTCTACCTGGCAGACGGACTGGGCTTTCACGTCTACGCTCTCGACGCCGCCACCGGTGCGCACCGGTGGCAGGCATGGCCCGACATCCAGAGTGTCAGCAGCATCAAGACAACGCCCGCGATCTACCACGACACCCTGTACGTCGGTTCCCGGGATCACCGCCTTTATGCACTCAACGCGACCACCGGCAAAACCCGATGGCATGTCGTCACGGGCGGCGAGGTCGACTCCTCCCCGGTGGTGGCGGACGGCACGGTCTACTTCGGCAGCGCTGACGGTCATCTGTGGGCAGTGAGCGCGCAGAACGGGCGGGTGCGGTGGAAGGTGCCGCTCGGCGGACAGGTGGAGACTCCTGTCGTCGAGGACGGCGTGGTCTACGTCGGCACCCGAGACGGGTACCTGTATGCCATCGACGCGATCCCAGGAATCAATGATTGAGTGGCGGTAACGGCTGCTGCAGTTCAGGTTTCAGCAGCCAGGCGGCCAACTCGCCGTGGTAATCTCAACGTCGCAGGCGCGGGTTCAAACCCGGTCGTAGGGCGCAACGGCAAGCAGCCGAAAGGGCAAGGCCCACCTACTTCACGACCGAAGAGGGAGCGCCATGCCCAAGCTCGAAACCTACAAGAAGCAGGCGAAACTGCTCGTTCGCTGGCACCGCGACGGGAACTTCTCGATCGGCGGTCGCATCCGGCAGCTCGCGCGCTATCGCACGTTGTCCGACCGCGAAGCACTCGCGCTGAAGTTTCCGCTCACCGAAGCCCAAGAGATCATCGCCCTCGAAGCGGGCTTCGCCAGCTGGGCCGAACTCAAGGCGAGCACGGAAGCGGCCCCGCCCACCAGCGAGCAGCCGGAGACTCAGGACACGGCAGTCGCGAGCGCCAAACCGGTGCTGTACGTCGCCGACGTCGATGCCTCGGCCACGTTCTATCGGGACCAACTCGGCTTCCGGATCGACTTCTTGCACGGCAACCCGCCGTTCTACGGATCGGTGTCGCGCGACGGCGCGACCTTGCACCTGAAGTTGGTGCACGAGCCGGTGTTCGCGGCCGGTGCCGCGGAACGAGAAGGGCTCATCATGGCGTTCGTCGATACGCCGAACGTCCGCGAGCTCTACGCGGAATATCTGGCCGCTGACGCCGAGATCGTGCAGAAGCTGACCAAACAAGCGTGGGGCGGCACCGACTTCATCGTGCGCGACCCGGACGGCAACGCGATCGCCTTCGTCGACTGAGGCCCGACGCCGCCGAGGTATGACTGGGTTGCGGTCATGACCTCGAGAACCCAACGTTCAGTCGGTTGGTGATGCGGTACATCCGCTTCATTCGGCTCTAGAGCGCCAGGGTCATGCCGGTCAGCGGCGGACGCGGTAGCGGATGTGGGTGGCCTGCGGGGTCTCGATGACGCGAATGATGTCCAGGGTGACGAGCGAGGGCAGCAGGTCGAAGAGCCGGCGGCCGGCACCGAGCAGCACCGGGATGTGATGGATCTGCACCTCGTCGAGCACCCCTGCCTCGATTGCACGCTGCGCGACGTATCCGCCGCGCACCTGGACGTCCCGGTCCCCGGCGGCGGCCTTCGCCTGTGCCATGGCGCTTTCGATTCCGTCGGTCACGTAGGTCACCAACGGGTAGTTCCACCGGGCGGCCGGGCCAGGCGGCCGGTGACTGGGTACGAAGATCGGGGCACCGTTGTGGTCACCGCCCCAGTGATCCATGAGCTCGGCGGTCCGCCGCCCTGCGAGGACGGCACCGGCGGAGTTCCACTCGGCTTCGAATTGCTCCGGCAGGCCCACCGGCAGCGAACCAGTCGTGAAGCAACTCGCCGTTCTCCCCACCGAGAAAGTCGTCGGGATCAGCGATATACCCGTCGAGTGACATCGACATGTCGAGAATGGATGTAGACACTTCGACCTCCTATGCTCTCAAGTCAACTGGCCCCCTGTGGGCGCCACCTGTCCAGGCGTCGAACGGCCGATGCCAAATTCGACACGGCCCCCAAGGAATCTCGGTGGGCGCTCTGGGAGTGGCGGAGGATACGAGATTCGAACTCGTGAGGTCGCCCCCAACACGCTTTCCATTCCCCCGATTCGGGGTCTTGATGCCGGTCTGTCCTGCCGCCACATCTGCTGGCCGCGGCGTCACAAAGATGCTGGAGTGGTCGAGTATTTCGCCGCGTCGGTTCGTGCTGGGAGCGAGGCAGCGTGCGGTGCGAACGTAGGAGCGCCGTAGCTGGGGGGTGGGGAGCCGGGCGAACGTAGGAGCCCGGCGGGGGCGGGGTTTGCTGGACGCACTAAGGGCCGGACGCTGAGCGTCCGGCCCTCTTTGGTGGCGGAGGATACGAGATTCGAACTCGTGAGGGGTTGCCCCCAACACGCTTTCCAAGCGTGCGCCCTAGGCCTCTAGGCGAATCCTCCAAGGCGAGAGGATACGCGAGGTGGGGGGTGTTGCTGAAATCGGGGGTTGGGGGTGGATCGGGAGGGCAGTGGTGGAGGGGTGGTGGGGAGCGAGGCGAGGGGGGAGTGAGCGGGGCGGGTGGGGGTGGGGTGGGGATTGATGGGGTGGCGGTCCGGGGCCGGGCGGGAGGCGGCGTACTCGGGTCGAGGGAAGGCGGGGGTCGTGGGTAGGTCAGGCGGGCGGGTGGGACAGCGGGTGGGTGGGACAGCAGTGGCGGGGTGGGTGGGGAAATGGGGTGAGGTGGGAGGGGTGGGGGTTTTAGGGTCGGGGGATGGAGATTGTGGGGCCTGATCCTGGGGTGGTGCGGCCGGTGGTGGGGGTGGAGCGGGTGGTGTTGTTGAAGCCGCTGGTTCGGTCGTCGTTGGTGGAGGTGGGGGAGTTTTCGTACTACGACGACCCGGTGGATCCGGAGGCGTTCGAGACGAAGAACGTGCTGTATCACTACGGGCCGGAGCGGCTGGTGATTGGGAAGTACTGCGCGTTGGGTGAGGGGACGACGTTCGTGATGAACGGGGCGAATCATCGGATGGATGGGCCGTCGACGTTTCCGTTTCCGATCATGGGTGGGGCTTGGGCGGAGCATTTCGAGCTGATCACTGGGTTGCCGGGGCGTGGGGACACGGTGGTCGGGAATGACGTGTGGTTCGGGTACGGCGCGACGGTGATGCCGGGCGTGCGGATCGGGGATGGGGCGATCATCGCGGCGCGGTCGGTCGTGGTGGACGACGTACCGGCGTACGGGATCGTGGGTGGGAATCCGGCGAAGCTGATCCGGAAGAGGTTTGCCGAGGAGGAGATCGCGCGGTTGCTCGCAGTTGCGTGGTGGGACTGGCCGGTGGAGAAGGTCACGAGGAATGTGCGGCAGATCATGGCCGGGAGGGTCGACGAGCTGGAGGCGGCGGAATGAGGCTGACGGAGATCGCGGCTGGCGATGTGGATGCCGTGCAGGAATTGATCGAGTCCGATCCGGGATATACCGAGCGGGTCACCGGATATCCGCCGGGTGCCGCGGACGCGCAGAGTTTGCTGATGATGCGTCCGGAGGGCCTCGCTCAAGACGCGAAGGTCGTCCTGGGGGTCTGGGACGGCGATCAGTTGGTTGCGGTGATTGATCTGCTGCGGGGTTATCCGAACGCGCACACCGGATTCATCGGGCTGCTCGAGGTGCACGGTGGGCATCAGGGCAAAGGGGTCGGGCGTACGGCGTACGAGCTGGTGGAGCGGTACGTCGGGGAGAACTGGCCGGAGATTCGCATCATGAGGTTGGCGGTCGTTGATACCAATGCAGAGCCGGCAACGAGATTCTGGACGCGCCAAGGGTTCGAGGCGACGGGTGAAGCGAAGCCGTATCGCTACGACAAGCTGGAATCGGTCGCGCGGTTGTACGAGAAGCAGCTGCTCTGGGGGCATCCATCGCTGGTCGTGAAGGGTTCCGAGATCGAAGGTCACGGGTTGTTCGCGGCCGAGCCGATCGCCAAAGGTGTGGTGGTCTCGCAGTTGGCCGGCCGGAAGGTGACGACCGCGGAACTCGAGGAATTGTTGAAGAATCCGCCGGTCGACACGATCACGATCGACGATGACGAACACCTCGTCCTGCCGACCGACCCACGACCGGTGATTGCTTATGGCAACCACAGTTGTGATCCGAATCTGTGGTGGATCGACGCCGTCACACTCGAAACCCGCCGCGAGATCGCGGCGGGTGAAGAGGTCACGAGCGACTACGGCACCAGCACAGGCGTTCCGTACGAGCTGGAATGCAGGTGCGGCTCGTCACTATGCCGCGGCGTGGTCACAGGTGACGACTGGAAGCTGCCTGAGCTGCAGGAGCGGTACGGCGACCACTGGATCCCAACACTGCTGCAAGCGACAACGGCAGTCAGAGCGCTAGAAGCGTAGGAGCAAGGGCTCGCCACTCCTCGATCGGCTGCGGCCCGGTGACGCCAGTGATCACGTTGATCGCCACATGGTCAGCACCGGCCGCGTGGAACTCCTGCAGTTTCTCAGCGATCTCCTCCGGCGTACCCCAAGCAGCCAGAGCATCCACCATCGAGTCCGGTACTACGGAGAGCTCGGTGAACCCCTGTCGCTTCAACGACGCGGCATAGCCAGGGATCGTCGTGAAGAAGCTGATCGTGTCGCGAGCGATCGCACGAGCCCGTGCTGGATCCGACTCCAGGACGACCAAGTGGTTCAGAGCGAGCAGCTTGTCAGGGCCCAGCACGCTTCCGTGCTTCAGCGGCGTAGGCAGGAGTGATCAGGAACGGGTACGCGCCTTCACTGCGGTCCCTGGCGAGCTCCAGCATCCGCGGGCCGAGTGCAGCGAGCACGCGCCGCTCTGTCGGTACTGCGTCCAGCTGGTCGAGGTAGGCGTTCAGCGTCCCCAGCGGCTTCGCCCCGTGGGCGCCACCGAGTCCTACCGTGAAGCGGCCGGGGCTGGACGCTTCAAGCTCCTGGTACGTCGTCGCGACGTCGTCTGCGGCGTACGTGTCCACCGCGAGGATCCCGCTGATGAACTGGATCGTCCTGGTGGCGCCGACCAGGTCGACGATGGTCTGCAGGCCGGGGAGCGGGCCGCCGGACAGCCAGATGGCGGGGTAGCCGAGGTCCTCGGCGGCGACGGCCGCGTCGAGGGAGTCGGGCGAGCTGTTCAGGCCGGTGGCGATCCCGATCCGGCCGAGCGCGAGATTGGTCACGCTGCCAGCCTAGGAACCAGACCAAGCCCCCGTACTGCGGGCCGCGCTCGGAGCGGTCAGGGGTGGATTCCCGGTCCGGGCCCCGGATCCCGTACACTCTTGGCTGGTTCCCCGCGTGGCGGTATCTCGCCCAACTCCCCCAGGGCCGGAAGGCAGCAAGGGTAAGTGAGCTCTTCCGGGTGCGCGGGGAATCCTTATGTCCGGACCTCCCTCTGAGGGTCCATGGACCGGCGAAATAGGCTGACCGTCGACAGATCGCGTCGATGAAGGAGCCTGATGAGCGACGACCGCCGGTACCTGCAGGAGCTGATCATCGACGAGCTCGGGGTGACGCCGTCCTTCGACGTCGATCTGGAGATCGAGCGCCGGCTCAACTTCCTCACCGACCGGCTCCGCGTCGCGGGCGCCTCGACGTACGTGCTGGGCATCAGCGGCGGCGTCGACTCCAGTACTGCGGGTCGCCTCTGCCAGCTAGCGGTCGAGCGGGTTCGGGCGGCCGGCGGCCAGGCGAGCTTCGTCGCGATGCGGCTGCCGTACGGCGTACAGGCTGACGAGGTGGACGCGCAGCGGGCGCTCGAGTTCATCCAGCCGGACGAGACGCTGACGGTGGATGTGAAGCCGGCGACGGATGCAATGGTTGACTCGGTTAAGCATTCTGATCTGGGTGAGCGGGCCGATTTCCACACCGGGAACATCAAGGCGCGGCAGCGGATGATCGCGCAATACGTCGTGGCGGGTGCGCGCGGCGGGCTGGTGGTCGGGACGGATCACGCGGCCGAGGCGGTGATGGGGTTCTTCACGAAGTACGGCGATGGGGCCTGCGATCTGACGCCGTTGTCGGGGTTGACCAAGCGGCGGGTCAGGGCGATCGGTGAGCGGCTCGGTGCGTCCGCGCTGATCACCGGGAAGGTCCCGACGGCCGATCTGGAGACGAACAACCCGGGGCTGCCCGACGAGCAGGCGCTCGGCGTCACCTACGACCAGATCGACGACTTCCTCGAGGGCAAGACGATCGACGACAAGGCCGCCGAGATCATCATCGCCACCCACCGCCGCACCACCCACAAACGAGCGGTCCCCTACGCCGTCTGATCCTCGCCGGTACGCCGGTACGCCGGTACGCCGGTACGCCGGTACGCCGGTACGCCGGGTCACACCACCTGGGCGGCGATCGCCCGGGCGCAGGTGAGGGACTCGGCCTTGCCGGTGTCCACCTCGACGTCGTAGATGACGCCCTGGTGGACCAGGTCGGCCTGGGAGGCTGCCATGCCGCCGGTGCGGTCGCCGCGGGCGATCTCGCGGCCGGCGGCGATCTCGGCGTCGCAGCGGACGCCTACCCAGAGGATCTCGAGGCCGTCGAGTTGGGCGCGGACGCGCTCCTGGGAGGCGGCGCCGCTCAGGAAGACGTCGTCGAGGATGATCCGGGCGCCCGCTCGTGCCATCGCGGCGATGCCGGTCATCCAGGCGGTCTCGAGTTCGCGGAACCCGGCGCCGACCTCGACCTCACCCTGCTCTCCGAAGGTGATGCCCGAGCTGTCCGACAGCACGGAAGGCGGCAAGGCGTCGACGAGGTCGTCCACGCTCAGGCTGATCCATGGCGTCGGCAGGATCGCCTGCAGGCACCGGCTGATCCCCGTCTTGCCGGAGCTGGAACCACCGTTCAGCACTATGACCTGCGTCGCCACGAGCCCGCCTTCCAGAGATGATCCGTCCGCAGGATTCTCCCAAAGCCGCTGGTTCGAAGCAGCCGATTATCGCGAGCCAGGTCGACCGGAGCCAACGCGGCGTCACCGCTGCTCGGCCGCATCGGGAGCATTGCTCGCCGTCCGATCAACCCGGCCCGGGAGCCGCGTTTACCCGCGGAGGAAGTCTGTCACGAGTTCGGCGTACTCGGTCGGGCGCTCGCCGTGGACGAAGTGGCCGACCGCCTTGAAGTTCCGGTAGGTCCCGTTCGGGACGTGTGCCTCGAAGTACGCGATCTCTTCCGGGCTAGTGACCGGGTCCACCTCGCCCTTGATCAGCAGTGCGGGCTGGGTCAGCCGGTCCAGGTAGGGCAGCAGCGACTCCAAGAACTCCGGTGACCGGGTGATCCCGAGGTAGAACTCGCCCGAGCGGGCGTGGAGCTCGTCCGGCAGTTCGTCCGCCGGCAGCACCAGATCGCGCGAGTCCGGGCCGTGGTAGATCTCCATCCGCCGGTCGCCGAGTCGCGCGCATGACGTCGATCCGCTGGTCCCACATCTCGGTCGTGGCCGGCCCGTCGTACGTCAGCAGCTCCTCGACGCCGTCGTCCAGCCCGAGCTCGCGCAGCAGCGGCAAGGCGCTCAACACCAGCGTCTTGCTGGCCAGCGCCTTGTCCCATGCCGGGTTCTCGAAGACGACCTTGTCGACGGCGTCGGGATGCGTCGCGGCGTACCGGAGCGCCAGATGACCGCCGTACGAGTGACCGATGAGCGACCACCGATCGATCCCGAGCTCCGTCCGGAGCGCCTCGAAGTCGGCGATCACGATGCTGTCGTTGATCGGTCCGTCGAGCGGGTCGGAGTGCTGTACGCCGCGTTGGTCGACCGCGATCAGGTCGAAGTGCTCGGCCAACAGGTCGCCCTGGAAGGACAGGAAGTCGTACGTACCGGAGCCTGGTCCGCCATGGACGAAGAGCAACGGTGGCGAACCGGCTGCGCCGCGACGATCGACGTACAGGCGGGTCCCGCGAATCTCCAGCAACATGTCTCGCAGAGTAAATCGGCATAGGGTTCTTCAACACCCAACTTTTGGAGGCGTTGATGGTCGACTTCTCGCTCAGTGAAGAACAGCAGGCGATCCGGGAGACCACGCGGGAGTTCGTCCGCCGGGAGTTGATGCCGCTGGAGAACGACGTCCTGAGGCGCGAGCGGGAAGGGCTGCCCGGGGTTGAGCCGGAGTCAGATCAGCCGAGCTGCGGCTGAAGGCGAAGTCGTTCGGGTTCTGGGGGTTGAGCACGCCGGAGGAGTACGGCGGGATGGACCTGTCGGCGGTCGACCAGGCGCTGATCACGAGCGAGCTCGGGCGGACCTTCGTGCCGTTCTCGTTCGGCGGCGAGGCCGACAACATCCTCTACGAGAGCAACGAGGAGCAGCGCAAGGAGTACCTGCTGCCGACCATCTCCGGCGAGCGGAAGTCCTGCTTCGCGATCACCGAACCGGGCGCCGGATCGGACACCCGCGCGATCCGGACGACGGCGCGACGTGACGGCGACGACTGGGTGATCCGCGGCGAGAAGACGTTCATCACCGGCGGCAACGAGGCCGACTTCGCGATCGTGATCGCGGTCACGGATGCGGAGAAGGGCTCGAAGGGCGGGTTCACCGCGTTCCTGGTCGATCGGGATCGGGGCTGGACCTCCGATCCGATCGTCACGATGGGCCAGGCGGTGCCCGGCGACGCTCAACTTCGACGACGTACGGGTTCCCGGCGACCACGTGCTCGGCGAGATCGGCCAGGGGTACGAGCTGGCGATGCGCTGGATCATGAAGGGCCGGTTCATCATCCCGGCGCGCGGCATCGGTGCCTGCGAACGGTTGATGCAGTTGGCGATCGAGCACGCGACCACCCGGGAGACGTTCGGCAGCGCGATCGGCGACAACCAGGCGATCCAGTGGATGATCGCCGACTCCGAGGTCGAACTGGAGGCGGCTCGCTGGCTCGTCCTGTACGCCGCGTGGGTGGTCGACCAGGGGCGTCATCCGCAGCACGACAGTGCGATCGCGAAGCTGTACGGCACGAACACGGTGAACCGGGTGGCCGATCGGGTGCTGCAGATCCATGGCGGGATGGGGTACACCAAGGAGCTGCCGATCGAGCGCTGGTTCCGCGAGGTCCGGTTGTGGCGCATCTTCGAGGGCACCGACGAGATGCAGCGGCTGATCATCTCCCGCGACCTACTCCGCGGCTACCGCAAACCGGGCGCACACTTCAGCTGACCAGGAGGACCGCGGACGATCCGCGTCCTGGCGAACGTGCGTCTGCTGCCTTCCGCGAGCCCGCTCCGGATGAGCGGACCGCCGGCACTCATCATCCGAGTTCCGGCTCGCGCTCTGTCGGTCGGAGGTCGACAGAGGCCCGAGCGATCGGGTGGTTGACGAGTGCTGGCGGTCCGAGTCTTGAGCGGGTAGGTCTCAGGCGGCGCGGCTGAGTTCGGCGACTCTGTGGGCTAGTCGGTCGAGGCGTACTGCGGCGATCCCGCGATAGGCAGGACGCAGTACCGCGGCCAACGGGCCGGACTGCTCGAACGAGTGCGTCACCGTGCTGTCCGGCCCGAGCGACCCAGCTTCCGGTCTCGTGGAAGCCCGGGACCTGCCAGCTGAGCTCGATCCGGTCCGCCTCGATTGCCGTGTACTCCAGGTGCCCACTCAGCCCCGGCCGGACCTTCAGCTCGTACCGAACCCCGACGGCGGGCTCGTCCGGACCTGCGATCGCGACGAAGGCCTCGTTCCACTCGGGCAACGAGAGTGGGTCCAGCAGCGCGTGACGGATCGCGGCCGGGTCTGCGGGGATGTGCGAAACGGCTTGTTCCATGGCTGCTTTCTCCTATGCGACAGCGCGTCGGCGGGCCAGTGCGTCACCGGCGGGGAAGCCCCCGGCGACGGCTCGCAGCGTTTGCAGGGTGATGTCGGCCTGCCGGCCGGCGAAGAGTCGGTCGATGGTCTTGTGCAGAACTTCTTCGGCCGCGACGATGCGGCGGCACAGTGCTCTGCCTTGTTTTGTGAGGCTCAAGGCGAGGTAGCGCCGGTCGCCCTGGTCGATGTCGCGCTGGATCAGCCCACGGGCGACCAGGCGATCCACCAGCCGGCTGGGGCTGTTGCCGGTCTCGCAGACGAGCAATCCACCGAGAGCGTTGAGGGTCAGTGGCCCGTGATCGCGCAGCACGCGGAGCACCTCTGCCTGTGACGGCGTGATCCCGAGCGGTTTGAGCTCGGCGGCGAGCAGGCGGTTGCCCTCGCGCTGGATCGCCAGCACCAGGTACCGAAGCTCTTCTGCCACCTTCATGACAGATAGATTACACGACACGTATGTCGTGTCAACTATTGCGATGCCCTGACAGCTTGATGACATTTGCCGGACCGGATCCGCACAAATCCTTGGCAGGCTGGTGTCGTGCTGAGACGAAAATGGAGCTCTGTCCTCGCGACCGGCGTCGTCCTGTCGCTCGCATCCAGTACTGCGTACGCCGGGGCCTCACCCGGATCCGACGGTGTCGGCGATCCGGCCTATCCGCAGGACGGCAACGGCGGCTACCAGGTCACGCACTACGACGTGAAGATCGACTACGACCCAGCGAAGCCCGACTTCCTGATCGGTGACACGTCGCTCGATGCGACCGCCACGCAGAACCTGAGCCGGTTCGACCTCGATCTCGAGGGGTTCGAGGTCGGCAGCGTGACCGTCAACGGCAAACCAGGCCGCCTTCACGCGATCAGGCGAGCACGAGCTGGTGATCACTCCGGCGAAGGCGATAGCGAACGACGCGCACTTCGTAGTACGGGTGAAGTATCAAGGCACGCCGGGGCTCTTCTGGATGACCGCTGACGACGCGGGGGCGGTGCATGCTTTCGCGGAACCGCATTCGGCGTCGAGCTGGTATCCGGTCAACGATCATCCGTCGGACAAGGCGACCTTCCGCCTCGGTATCACCCTTCCGGACAAGCCAGGGTGGGGTGTCGTCGGCAATGGTGTTCCGTCGACGCCGACAGTTGCGCAGGGCAAGAAGACCTTTGTCTGGACAGAGACGAAGCCGGTCGCGTCGTATCTGACCGGCGTGGTGATCGACAAGCTCACGACGTACACGAAGACGCTCGCCGATGGCACCAAGGTGATCGACGCGTATACGGCCGGCGCCGAGAAGACCTCGAAGGCCCAGGAGGACCGGCTGCCCGAGGTGATGACCTTCCTGACCCGGCTCTATGGAAGGTATCCGTTTCCGACGGTCGGCGGCATCTTCTATCCGGGGGCTGGGGACAGCGGTGGATTCGAGCTGCAGGAACGACCCATCTACAGCGGCGGGGTTTCCGCGAAGTACTTCACGGTGATCGTGCATGAGGTCGCACATCAGTGGTTCGGCAACAGTGTGAGTGTCAAGCAGTGGAAGGACATCTGCCTGAAGGAATGCTTCGCCAGCTACACCGAATGGCTGTGGAACGAGGCGAAGGAAGGCCGCGACCTCGACGCCGACTACCGGCAGAAGGTCAAGGAGAGCAAGGCGGATCCGGACTTCTGGAAATACCCGCTGGCTGACCCGGGGGACGGGTTCTACGGCGGTTCCTACACGGCCGGCCCGATGATGCTGCACGCATTGCGTCGCACAGTCGGGGATGCGGCCTTCTTCGCGACCTTGAGGACCTTCGTTCGCCTTCACCAGTACGGCATTGCATCCTTCGCCGACTTCGAGCAGCTCGCACAGAAGATCTCGCACCGGAACCTCACCGGCTTCTTCAAAGCCTGGGCGCACAGCACTACCCAGCCTGCCGACGAGTACCTAGAACTCAAGGAGCACAAGTGATTCGCCGCAAATTGACCGCGCTGGCCTCGGTGGTCGTGCTCACCGGGCTTGCCCTTCCCACCGCAACAGCCGGTACTTCGTCGTACGGCGCTCCCGGCGTTGGTGATCCGTATTTCCCGGCCGATGGGAATGGCGGGTACGACGTATCGCGCTACGACGTGTCGGTGAACATCGATCCGGCTCACCCTGAGGCCTTTGCCGGCGACACGACCGTGCATGCGAAGGCGACCCAGAATCTCGACCGGTTCAATCTGGATCTGGAGGGATTCACCGTCAGTTCGGTCACGGTGAACGGGATCAAGGCCGCAGTCAGTCGGTCCGGTGCCCATGAACTCGTGATCACGCCCAAGCTGCGGATCCACCGCGGCGCTGCGTTCGCAGTACGGATCAAATATGCCGGGAAGCCGTCGGGCGAGAGTTGGCATCCGTTGAACGGGGGTGGTGTGGATGTGACCGGGGAACCGCATTCGGCGACGGCCTGGTTTCCGGTGAACGATCATCCGTCGGACAAGGCGGCACTGCATTTGACGGCGACGGTGCCTGAAGAGTGGACGGTGATCGGGAATGGGTTGCCTGGGGCAACGACAACTTCGGGAGGCAAGAAGACGTTCCGGTGGAACGAGGATCGGCCGATGGTGAGTTATGCGTCGACGATCGCGGTGGACAAGTTCACCGTGCACACGTCGAAGTTGGCTGATGGAACGCCGCTGATCAACGCCTATGGGCAGGACACGACCTATTTGAAGGATTCTGAGGACCAGTTGCCGGAGATTCTGGAGTTCTTGACGAAGACGTTCGGGAAGTATCCGTTCAGCTCGGCTGGGTCGATCGTGGTGAGTCCGGTGGCGAGCGCGGGATCGCTTGCGCTGGAGACGCAGACGCGGCCGACGTACGACGGATTGTTCTTCGACGCTTCGGCGGTGCATGAGCTGACTCATCAATGGTTCGGCGACAGCGGGTCGTTCAAGGACTGGCGGGACGGGTGCGTGGCGGAGTGCTTCGCGCAGTACGCGTATCAGTTGTGGCAGGAATACAAGGACGGTGCCGATCTGGACGAGAGCTACCGGAGCATCGTTGCCGATGACAAGGATGATGCGGACTACTGGAAGGTGCACATCTACGATCCGGGTGCGGACCGGCCGCTGGACTACGCGCTATACGACCGGGGCTCGTTGATGTTGCACGCGCTGCGGCGGACGGTCGGCGACGATGTCTTCTTCAGGACGCTGAAGACGTGGACTGCCGAACATCGGTATGGGAACGCTTCGTGGCCTGAGTTCGAGCAGTTGGCGGCGAAGGTGTCGGGGAAGAACCTGACCGGCTTCTTCCAGGCGTGGGCGCACAGCTCGACCATCCCGGCCGATCAGTATCTGTACCCCGGCACGCTCCGGAAGTAGGCCGGAGGGCCGGTTGAGTTCATGGTGAGTGCGCACACAGTGCGTCAAGAGGTCATGGTCAACATGACACCGGGACTGGCATTGTGTGTGCATGAAGGGTCTGATGCAGGACTACCAACTGTCCCTCGACACGATCTTCCGCCGGGCCGAGGAATATTACCCGGACAAAACGGTCTACACGGGCGGACCAGCACCGACCGAGACGACGTACGCCGAGTGGGCCGCGCGGACCAGACGCCTGGGCGGAGTGCTCGACACGCTGGGCGTCAGCGCCGACGGCCGGGTCGGCACCTTCGCCTGGAACTCCGGCCGCCACCTCGAGCTGTACTTCGCGGCGCCCTGTACCGGGCGGGTCCTGCACACCCTGAACATCCGGCTGTTCCCGGACCAGGTCGTCTACATCGCCAATCACGCCGAGGACGAGGTGGTCTTCGTCGACCGCTCGCTGCTCGGCCTGTTCCTGCCGCTGCTCGACCGGCTCCCGCTGGTCCGGCACGTCGTGGTGATGGACGACCTGCCGGCCGGTGCGCCCGGCGTGGAGGTGCCGGCGGACGACCGGTTCCACGACTACGAGGAGCTCCTGGCGGCTGCCTCAGCCGGTCGACTTCCACGTCGAGGACGAGAATCAGGCCGCGGCCATGTGCTACACGAGCGGTACGACGGGGAATCCGAAGGGCGTCGTCTACTCCCATCGGTCCACCTGGCTGCACTCCATCGGCGTGCTGACCAATGCCGGGATCGGGCTGACCGAGACCGACACGGTGATGCCGGTGGTCCCGATGTTCCATGCGAACGCCTGGGGGCTGGCCCACGCGGCCCCGATGGCCGGCGCGAGCCTGGTCTTTCCTGGGCCGGACATGACTCCGCAGGGGATCCTCAAGCTGCTGCAGGAGCAGGAGGTCACGCTGGCCGCTGGGGTGCCGACGATCTGGCAGGGGCTGCTCCCGCTGCTGGACGGGGTCGAGCTGCCGAAGCTACGGCGCATCCCGTGCGGCGGTTCCGCAGTACCGAAGGCCCTGTCCGAGGCGTTCCGGGCGAAGCTGGGCAAGCCGATCCTGCAGGCCTGGGGGATGACCGAGACGAGTCCGGTGGCCACGGCGTCGCACGTGCCCGCGCGGTATGCGGACCTGCCCGAGGAGGAGAAGGCCGACCTTCGCGCGCGGCAAGGGCTACCGCTGCCTGGGGTCGAGGTTCGCATCGTCGAGCCGGGGTCGATCGAGCCGTTGCCGTGGAACGACGAGGCGACCGGTGAGCTGCAGGTCCGCGGGCCGTGGATCGCCGCGGCGTACTACCGGCCGGACGACGGGGCCGAGCTGAACACCGAGGACGGCTGGATGAAGACCGGCGACGTCGCGGCGATCGACCAGTTCGGGTCGGTGCGGCTGGTCGACCGGACGAAGGACCTGGTGAAGTCCGGCGGCGAGTGGATCAGCTCGGTGGAGCTGGAGAACCTGCTGATGGGTCATCCCGACGTCAAGGAGGCGGCCGTCATCGGCGTACCGCATCCCAAGTGGGACGAGCGGCCGCTGGCGTGCGTAGTACGGGTGGAAGGTTCGACGGTGACCGGCGAGGAGATCCTGGCCTACCTCGAGCCGCTGGTCGCGAAGTGGTGGTTGCCGGATGCGGTCGAGTTCATCCAGGAGGTGCCGAAGACGTCGGTGGGCAAGTTCTCGAAGAAGGATCTGCGGACGCGATTCGCGAACTACCACTTGGGCTGATGCGGGGCGGTCACCGAGCATCGGTAGGGTGCGGTCGCATGCGAGGCATCATCTTGGCCGGCGGTTCCGGCACCCGACTGCATCCGCTCACCATGGGTGCCAGCAAGCAGTTGTTGCCCGTGTACGACAAGCCGATGGTCTACTACCCACTGTCCACGCTGATGCTGGCGAACATCCGCGAGGTGCTCGTCATCACCACGCCCCGAGGACGCCGCGCAGTTCCAGCGGCTGCTCGGGGACGGGTCGCAGTTCGGGATGGACATCTCGTACGCCGTCCAGCCGAGCCCCGATGGTCTCGCCCAGGCGTTCCTGATCGGCGAGTCCTTCATCGGTTCCGAGTCGGTCGCGCTGGCACTCGGCGACAACATCTTCTACGGACCGGGCCTCGGGATGCGGCTGCAGACGTTCAACCAGGTCGACGGCGGGGTGGTGTTCGCGTATCGGGTGGCCGATCCGTCGGCGTACGGGGTGGTCGAGTTCGATGCCGACGGGCAGGTGCTCAGCATCGAGGAGAAGCCGGAGCGGCCGAAGAGCAACTACGCCGTACCGGGGCTCTACTTCTACTCCAGTGACGTGATCGAGATCGCCAAGGAGATCAAGCCGTCCGCTCGCGGGGAGCTGGAGATCTCGTCGGTCAACGAGGTGTATCTGCAGGCGAACCGGTTGCAGGTCGAGGTGCTGCCGCGCGGTACGGCGTGGCTGGACACCGGCACGTTCGACTCGCTGATGTCGGCCGGGGAGTTCGTCCGGGCGGTCGAAGTACGGCAGGGCCAGAAGATCAGCTGTCCGGAGGAGATCGCCTGGCGCCGCGGGTTCATCGACGACGCCGGGCTGCAGAAGCGCGCCGACGCGCTGGCCAAGTCCGGCTACGGCGACTACCTCCGCGGCCTCCTGGAAGAGGCCGGCTAACTCGCCTGACGGGTCCGATCACGAGCGCTGGGTACGCCGTACGACGGCCCGCGTCCGCCGCGCCACGCCGTACCGGCGGATCAGGCGGCGACGGGCTGGGCGGAATTTGTCGGTGCGCGGCGCTAGGGTTGCCGTCGTGGAAGCACCCCTTGCGTTGTACCGCCGGTATCGCCCGGAGACGTTCTCCGAGGTGATCGGGCAGGACCATGTCACCGTTCCGCTGCGGAACGCACTGAGCAACAACCGGGTGAACCACGCCTACCTGTTCTCCGGCCCGCGCGGCTGCGGCAAGACCACCAGCGCCCGGATCCTGGCCCGCGCGATCAACTGCGAGAAGGGCCCGATCGCCGAGCCGTGCGGCGTCTGCAAGTCCTGCACGGACCTGGCCCGCGGCGGCCCCGGCAGCATCGACGTGATCGAGATCGACGCCGCCTCGCACGGTGGTGTCGACGACGCGCGCGACCTGCGCGAGCGGGCGTTCTTCGCGCCGGTCGAGAGCCGCTACAAGATCTACATCATCGACGAGGCGCACATGGTGACCACGCAGGGCTTCAACGCCCTGCTGAAGCTGGTCGAGGAGCCGCCGCCGCACCTCAAGTTCATCTTCGCGACCACCGAGCCGGACAAGGTGATCGGGACGATCCGGTCCCGGACGCACCACTACCCGTTCCGCCTGGTCCCGCCGAAGGCGCTGGCCGACTACATGGCCACGCTGTGTACGGCGGAGGGCGTCACGATCGAGCCGGCCGCGCTGCCGCTGGTGGTTCGCGCCGGTGCCGGGTCGGTGCGTGACTCGCTGAGCGTGCTCGACCAGCTGATCGGCGGTGCGGACGCGGAGGGCGTGACGTATCGGCTGGCTGTTCAGCTGCTCGGGTTCACGCCGGATTCGTTGCTGGACGCGTGTGTGGACGGGTTCGCGGCGCATGACAGCAAGGCCGTCTTCGAGACCATCGAGAAGGTCATCGAGACCGGCCAGGACCCGAAGCGTTTCGCCGAGGATCTGCTTCGCCGGCTGCGTGACCTGGTGATCTTGTCCGCAGTGCCGAATGCGGTGGCGTCGGGTCTGATCGAGGCAGCCGAGGACCAGGGCGAGCGCCTCCAGACCCAAGCTGCCGGGATCGGCCCGGCCGAGCTGACCCGCGCGGCCGACATCGTCGCGGCCGGATTGCTCGAGATGCGCGGCGCCACGGCTCCCCGCCTCCAACTCGAACTCATCTGCGCCAAGGTCCTGCTCCCCGGCGCCGACGATTCCACCAACGGAATCCAGGCCCGCCTCGACCGCATGGAACGCCGCCTCACAATCGGCGCCCCAGCCGGTACTACGGGCGCTCCCACGCAGGTGGCACAGCCTGCAGCCGCGCCGCCGGCAGCCGCCGCACCGGCTCAACCAGCTCCGCAGCCGACCGCTCAACCTTCTACTCAGCCCGGCATCGCAGCCCACCGCTCAACCTCCTGCTCAGCCAGCGTCGCAGCCCACCGCTCAGCCGACGCCGGACCAGCCGACCGCCGGGCCGGAGACATCTGGTCCGAAGTCTTCTGCGGACCGGGGCGCTTCGGGTGCGGGCTCAGCTGGTGCGGATGGGGGGCGATCGGGAGCTTGGCCGGATGAGTCGGCCGCTGCTCAGCAGGCCACTGGCCATTCCGCGGCTGCAGCTTCCACCGTTCCGGCTGCTCCTGTTACTCAGCCTGCCGCTACTCAGCCTGCTGCCGGCCAGCCTGCCGCCGCTCAGCCCGCGGCTGCGGCACCTGCGGCTGTGCCTGCGTCCTCCGGGTCTGTCGGTCTTGCCGATGTGCGGCGGTTGTGGCCGGAGATTCTCGAAGCGGTGAAGAGCAAGCGCCGGTTCGCCTGGATCATGCTCAGCCAGAACGCCCAGGTCATCGCGATCGACGAGCAGACCCTGACCCTCGGCCTGGTCAACGCCGGGGCCCGGGAGAGCTTCGCCCGCTCCGGCAGCGACGAGATCCTCCGCGAGGCGATGATCGACACGATCGGCCTCACCCGTCGCGTCGAAGCCGTCGTCGACCCCTCCGCCGACCCAGGCGCCGGTGGTCCCGCTGCCCCGCCACCCGCACCGCCAAGCGCCCCGTCCTCCTCCTGGGACTCCGCGCCGGCCGCCGGTACTCCGACCAACCAAGCGCCCCAAAGCGCTCCCGACACCTACGCCCCTGCCGACGCCGACAACGGCGCCCCGCAAAACTTCGCATCCAACGCACCACACGGCGGCGCTCCGGCTACACAGGGCGGCGGCTCCGCTGCACCGCAGGGCGCCGCTTCGGGTGCCCCAAGGCAGCCCTCAAGCTGAGGGCTATGCACCCGGTGCGCCCGGGACTGAGAGCTACGCGCCTGGTGGGTCTGGGGCTGAGGGGTCTGCGCCTGGGGTGCGAGCGGCTGACGGGTATGCGTCCGGCGGGCCTGGGGCTGAGAGCAATGCGCCCGGGGCGCGAGGGGCTGAGGGCTATCCGCCTGGTGCTTCTGGGGCTGGGGGCAATGCACCCGTTGCGACCGGTGCTGACGGCTACGTGCCCGGTGCACCTGGGGCCGAGGGCCATGGCTTCGGTGCGACTGGGGCTGACGGCGGCTCCCCGGACGGCGCACCCGGCGTACCGCAGAACCACAGCGCCGGCCACCCGCAGAACCACGGCGCCGGCGTACCGCAGAACCACGCTTCCGGTCAGCCGCAGAATCACGGCGCTGGTCAGCCGCAGAACGCCGCCGGTCAGGCGCAGAATCACGGCGCTGGTCAGGCGCAGAACCACGGCGTTGGTCAGCCGCAGAGCCCTGCACCGGGGTGTCCTCAGGGGGAGACGGCTCCAACCAGGCAGCTGCCGGGCCGGACCAGCAGGCTGCGGCGGCGCGCGGCGGCGTCGCAGTACAGGATCGGTCGGGCGAAGCGAGCGCCTCAGGCGGGGCAGCAAGCAGGCGGACCGCCAGCACCTTCCGCGACACCGAACTCTCCGGATGCCAGGCGCGAACAGGCCGCCAGCAAGCGCCGGGCCGCAGAAGCCGCCGTCGCCGCCGAACAGGCGAGCCGCGCAGCCCGCGCGCCGGTCAACGAAGCCCCGCTGACTCCCGAGGAAGAGGCCGAGGCAATCGGCGAGGACGACATCGTTCTCGAAGAGGACTCCCGCAGCCACACCGACCTCCTCCGCGACACCCTCGGCGCCCAAATCATCCTCGAAGAAACCAACTAACCCACCCCTGATTCAGCAGGGCTAGGCGCTTCGGCCGGGATCGTCCGCGGACCGAGCTGCGGACGTGTCGCCCGACCTGCCAGATCGGCCTCGCCGCCTGCCGGCGCCAGCTCGGGCCGCGCCAGCTGCCCAGGCTGCTAAGCGGCTCGTCCTGCCGGCGCCCCGGTCGCGCTCTCCGCCGTCGGCCTCCGCCGCCTCGCTCTCCGCCGCCTCCCCGGGCCGAGCTGCTGACGGTCGCTCGTCGCCGACGCCTTCACCTACCGGTGCCGCGGTCGGCTGCCGACTTGCTCCTTGGCGTGCCGCCACCCCGCCTCGTTACCGCTCGCGGCCGCGCTGCCTCACCTTGCTCCAGCCTCGGTGCCAGCGGCCGCTACTCCCGCTGTTGCTCTGTCCTCCGCCACGCGGCCCGGTTGCAGGCTGTTTGCGGGACCCTCGTTGCCGCGCTGTCGCGCAGGCCCACTCGCTCAGTTGTTGTGGGCTGCTGCTGGTCGTCGTGCGGTTGCGCACAGGGTGGAGCCGAGGGGTGTGCACGGCGGGAGTGGTCGGGGGCGGGGGTCGGGGACGGGGGTCATCCACAGGGGGTTGGGGATGGTGGGGCGGCTGGGGGGTGGGGTTGTGCACAGGGTGTGGATAAAGGTGTCCACAAGGTGTGGAGAAGGCTTGGGAGACTCATCGGTTTCCGGCGGTATGGTGGCTCGGGCCGGGGTTGTCTGCGGGACCGGATAGGCTCGGGGCAACCGAAAGCAGGGAGATCGCGGTGTTCGACGGTGGCGGGGCGCAGGGTGGCGGCGGCTTTGACATGTCCGAGCTGCTCGCGCAGGCGCAGGCGATGCAGAACCAGCTGATGGAAGCTCAGGCCAACCTGGAGAACCAGGAGGTCGAGGGCACCGCCGGTGGGGGTCTGGTGACCGCGCTGGTTTCCGGCACCGGTGAGCTGCTCAGCCTGACGATCAACCCGCAGGCGGTCGACAAGGACGACACCGAGACGCTGGCCGACCTGATCGTCGCCGCGGTCCGGGACGCGTCGGAGAACGCCAAGGACATCGCGGCCCAGGCGATGGGTCCGCTCGCCGGCGGTCTCGGCGGTGGCCTGCCCGGCCTCGGCGGTGGCCCCGCCGGTGGCAGCAGTGGCGGTCCGCTGGGGTTCACCCGACCGGGCGGCGAGCCCGGTCAGAACCCGGGCTGACGTGTACGAAGGGGCCGTCCAGGACCTTATCGACGAGCTCGGCCGGCTCCCCGGCGTCGGTCCGAAGTCCGCGCAACGCATCGCTTTCCACCTGCTGTCCGCCGACGAGACCGACGTACGCCGGCTCGCGCACGTGCTGGTGCAGGTGAAGGAGAAGGTCAAGTTCTGTGAGATCTGCGGCAACGTCTCGGAGGAGACGCTGTGCCGGATCTGCCGCGACCCGCGTCGCGACCTCGCGCTGATCTGCGTGGTCGAGGAGGCCAAGGACGTCGTGGCGATCGAGCGGACCCGCGAGTTCCGCGGCCGCTATCACGTCCTCGGCGGCGCGATCTCGCCGATCGAGGGGATCGGACCGGACGAGCTGCGGATCAGGGAACTGATGCAGCGGCTCGCCAGCGGTGAGGTGACCGAGATCATCCTGGCCACCGATCCGAACTTGGAGGGTGAGGCGACAGCCACCTACCTGAGCCGGTTGCTCCGGCCCATGGGGTTGCGCGTCACCCGTTTGGCTAGTGGACTTCCAGTAGGCGGTGACCTCGAATACGCCGACGAGGTCACACTCGGACGGGCGTTTGAAGGGCGACGATCGATCGATGACTGAATCAACCGATATTGCGGAACTTGCGCTGTCCACCGACGCGGAGGACCTCACCGAGTTCGCCGAACAGATCGCCGATCAGGTCCAGAGCTTCCTGATCTCGGTCCGCGACATCGCCGCGCAACCCGACGAGGACGGTGTCGACGAGGGTCTCGCCTCGCTGCCGTACCTGCTGCTCGAGGTGAGCCAGTTGCTGCTCGCCGGCGGCCGGCTGGGCGCGTTCGAGGACTTCGTGCCCGAGGAGCGGTTCGAGAGCGATGCGGGTCCGGACCCGGATCTGGACGCGATGCGGGACCGGCTGGCGATCCTGTTCGAAGGCCTTGACGAGTACGCCGAGGTGTTCGACCCGTACGCCGCGCCGCCCGAGATCACCATCAACCGGCTCTCCGACGATCTGACCGCGATCGCGACGGATCTCGTCCACGGCCTCGCACACTACGAAGCGGGCCGGGTCGTCGAGGCACTCTGGTGGTGGCAGTTCTCCTACGTCTCCACCTGGGGCGCCGCAGCTAGCGCCGTACTGCGTGCCATCCAGTCCCTGATCGCCCACGACCGCCTCGAACCGGCCCACGACGCCGAAACCGAAGCCACCGACCGCGAACTCGTCGAGGTAGCCGAAGAAGCAGTCCAGCGCCGCTGAGCACCGGGTTGTGTCTGTTCACGATGTGATCCGGCGACTGCCGGACATCAGCATCGTCAGGCGGGTTAGTCGCGCCCTGGCGGTGCTGGATCTCGTGTTGTGCGAGGAGCCGGACAGCCGGTACTTCGCGTTTGATGCGCGGTGGTCGGAGACGGAAGAGGCCGCGTTGATGGACAACGGGTCGGGGGACGCGTACTCGATCGTGTTCTCGCCGGCCGGGGCGTACGCGCGTGGGTTCGATCATGAGTCGTCGATGTCGCCGTACCGGAACGAGTTCGGGCATACCTGGCCGGGGATGTTCGACGGGTTGCCCGAGGTGTTTCAGGAGGCGATGGATGAGCCGGCCTTCGCCGATGAGGACGGACGCAGGCTGGTGACGGCGTGCTTCTGGCGGCGGACCGAGGACGACGAATGGTCCTGCGGGCCCGTTGAGAACAACAAGGACGACGGTGCCGACAAGCTGTTCGAGCTACTCGCTGACCCGCGACCCGAGGCCTATCTGACCTTCGCCGAGGACTACTACGAGCAAGCCCTCGACCTCGAGGCGGTTCGGCACGTCTACGCGCTGATGCCGCTCACCGAGTACGTCGTCACCTCCCTGAACCGCGAACGGCGCCTCACCGACCTCACCGACGAGATCGCCGAAATCGGCTACCCGAGAGGGTAAGCATCACTCCAGCCCCGAAAGCCCTTATCTACAAGGGAAATCAGCTTGCCAGGATGCAGAGTGCGGTGACGGTGACATGGCGGGTCTGGGTGCCGAGGTTGCGCAATCGGACGGACCAGACCTGGTTGCCAGCGGGACCGTTTCCCCAGAGCTGCAGGCTCGGATCGGCGAGGTCGAAACCACCGCCCACCACGACCTTGCCGGCCGGGCAAACCGCCCTGGTCTGGATGAAGGCGCCGGGCGCGAGGTCGTTCGACGCGACCACCTGCTGATATCCCGAGGCTCCCGCAGGACCGGCCGGGCCCACCGCGCCGACGGCACCCGTAGCGCCAGGAATCCCGGGCGCCCCAGCAGTCCCGTCGCCCCAGTAGCACCAGTCGCTCCGATCAGCCCCTGTGCACCGGTAGCGCCCTGCGGACCAGTGGCGCCTTGCGGTCCGGCAATGCCCTGCGGTCCGCGCACTCCCTGCTGATTCCAGTCCAAAGCATCCTCGCCCGAGACGCACCTCGCGTTCTCCGCGACGATCCGGATCGTGCCCTTGCCGATCCCGAGTAGGCCGCGGCTCACGCAGCCGTGAATCTGCGGCACCGGTTCGTCGTCGACGAGCGACCCCGCCACCGCCGTCCCGGCAACGACTGTCGAGAACGCGACCGCGACCACCGCAGTACGCCGTACCGTCCGAAGAATCATGTCTCCTCCTGAAAGATGCCCGAAGCACACATCCTTCGAAGGCACCTTCAGAAAGCCTTCAGATTCAGTCTGGGAGCATCGGGACGGTGAGGCCCTGGTCGCGGCCGAGGAGGGTTCCTCGGGTGATCGCGTTGGTGCCGAACTTGTCCCGTACGCCGTCCAGGGCTGAGTCCAGTTCGTCATTGGCCGCCTTGTCGAACGGCAATGCCAGCTGCACTGTTGCCTCGTTCTCCAGGTTTCCGACCGAGATCCCGACCATCGTGATCCCTTGTTTCTCGATCATCGGCCGGGCCGCCGCCATCAGCGAGCGGGCCGTGACCAGGATCGCCCGGGTCTGACCAGTTGCCTGAGGCAACGTGTGTGATCGCGTCGCCCGGCTGAAGTCATCGAACCGCAACCGCAGCGTCACCGTCCGGCCGGCCCGATCGGCCGATCGCATCCGCCGCGTCACCCGATCCACCAACCCCGCCAGCACGGCATCCAATGTCTCCGCAGACTTCGGCGATCGCCCGAGCGCGCGCTGCGAACCGATCGACCGGCGCCGTCGCCCGACCTCGATCGGCCGTGGATCCCGGTTGTGGGCCAGTGCGTGCAGATGCCGCCCCGACGCCCGTCCGAGCATCGCGATCAGCGCCGCCTCCGGCAGGATCGCCACATCCCCAACGGTCGTCAGCCCGCGATTGCGCAACTTCTCCGCAGTCACCTCGCCAACGCCCCAGAGCCGCTCGACCGCCAGCGGATGCAGGAACTCCAGCTCCTGATCGGGCGGCACCACCAGCAACCCGTCCGGCTTCGCGACCCCACTGGCCACCTTCGCCAGGAACTTGGTCCGCGCCACCCCGACCGTGATCGGCAACCCCACCCGAGCCAGTACTTCGGCCCGCAACCGCCGAGCGATCTCCACCGGCTCGCCAGAGATCTTCCGCAACCCGCCGACATCGAGGAACGCCTCGTCGATCGACAGCCCCTCGACCAGCGGCGTGGTGTCCTCGAAGACCTTGAAGACCGCCTTGCTGGCTTCGGAGTACGCCGACATGCGCGGCTGGACGATGATCGCGCCCGGGCATCGGCGCAGCGCCTGGCCGCCGTTCATCGCAGTACGGACGCCGTAGGCCTTCGCTTCGTAGGAGCAGGCCAGCACGACGCCCGCGCCGACGATCACCGGGCGGCCGCGCAGGCGCGGGTCGTCGCGCTGCTCGACCGACGCGTAGAACGCGTCCAGATCGGCATGCAGGATCTCCGCCTCCAGGCCCGACGACACGAACATATGTTCGCATACCAGCACCTCCCTCACTAGTGATCGCGGCGGCGCGAACTAGGGAGAAATGCTGAGGCGGACTGTCGGTGCGACAGGACAGAATGCGAGGTATGGACCTGTCGTCGTACCGCCTGCTCTGGAAGAACCGGCCGGTCATGACCCTGATGGGCGCGGCCCTGCTGGCGCGGCTGCCGGTGATGGCCGCGCTGATCCCGGTGTCGTTCCTGGCCAAGGATGCGGCCGGCAACTTCGGCTGGGCAGGTGTAGTCGCTGGTTCCTACTCGATCGGTATGGCGATCGGCGGGCCGATCTGGTCCAGGCTGGCCGACCGGCGAGGGGGCCGCTGGGTAGTCGATCGGCACTGGCGTCGCTTGGGGCGTAGGGATGGCTGTGCTCGCGCTGCTGCCCACCGACTGGTACAGGTTGATGCCAGTGGTCGCCGGTCTCACAGGGATCGTCGTAGCGCCTGTCACGGCGACCTGCCGAGCCGCTTGGCCCCGGCTCGTCCAGGGACCTCAGCTGCGCACGGTGTACGCGCTGGACGCTACTGCGGAGGAAGTGCTCTTCTCGTCGGCCCGATGCTCGGCGCTGTGACTGTCAGCCTCGTCAGCCCGCGCGCCGGCGTACTGGCTGCTGCAGTGCTGGCTGCTGGGTCGATCTGGTGGTTCGGGTTGCGCGCAGCCGCCGGCAGTGCCGCATGACGCGTCGAAGGGCGCCCGGCTGACCGCTCCGCAGTTGCTCTGGCATCGGTACCGGCTGCCGCTGATCCTCGCTTTCGGCCTTCTCTGTCACGTCGTTTCGCGTCGGTCTCGCTCGGCATCGTGGCGTTTGCCGATGACCATGGCAACCGGTTGATCGCCGGTGTGCTCGAGACGGTCTGGGCGATCGGCAGCCTGCTCGGCGGCGTGATCGTCGGCGCACTGCCCGGGATAGCGCGACTCGTACGTCTGGCGCCGGGCGCTGCTGGTCTCGGCTGGGCATGGCGTCCTGCGCCTTCGCGACCTGGTCGGCCGTTTCGCTCGGCATCGCGTCTGCTCCTTCGCGGGCTCGCGCTCGCGCCGATGGTCGGCGCTCTGTACGAAGGCTCGGCGCGCTGACCGCCGGACTCGGTGCGGACCGAGGTCTTCGGCTGGATGGGAGCGCCGGCATGGCCGGCGGCGCGGTCGGCTCGTCGATCGCGGTGTGGTCGTCGAGGTCGTTCGGCGTCCAGTACGTCTGGGTGATGGCCGCCGTACTGACTTCCTGGCCGCGCTACCCTCGCTCCGTCCCGTCCCGCCGCACCAGCCTCGGAGGAGGACGCCGTGATCCCCGAGGCAGTGGCTGTTGTGCCGACCTGGCTCAGGCCGGGCGGTAGACGGTGTGCAGTACGCCGGTGCTGAAGGTCGTGCTCGAGACCAGCTCGAGCGGCTGGGTCTCGCCCTCGTCGAACAGCCGCTGAGCCGTGGCCGACGGCGATCGGGTGGACCAGCAGGTGCAGCTCGTCCAGCACCTTCGCCCGGAGCAGCGAGCGCACCAGGGTGACGCTGCCGACGATGTTGATGTTCTTGCCCGGGCCGGCCTTCAGCGCGGTCAGAGCCTCGATCGGGTCGCCCTCCAGCAGCGTCGAGTTCTGCCATTCGTCGACCTTGTCCAGGGTGCTGGAGACGACCAGCTTCGGGGTGTCGTTCATCTGCGCGGCCATCTGCTCGTCGGCCGACGTTCGGCCAGTAGCCGGCGAACATCCTGGTAGGTCTTGCGGCCGAGCAGCATCGCGTCCGAGGTCTCGGACAGCGAGCCGACGACGGCCCCCATCTCGTCGTTGAAGTACGGGAAGTGCCAGGTCTCGGGGGCTTCGACGACTCCGTCGAGCGAGATGAACAGGCTGGCGACGATCTTCCTCATGATGGGCTCCTCAGTGGTGGTTGCTTTCACCGCTGCGTCGACCGGCCCATCACGAGATCGACATTTCACTTCAAAGTTTTTGAGCGGCCGTCTTCCACAGCGGTTCGAGGTGCTCCTGAGCTTCCGACCAGGCAACCGCCGCGGGGTCCCGGCCGGCGATGCAGCTCGTGCAGCCGGTTGAGGAAGTCCTCCCACCCGAAGCCGTACTGGACCGCTGTCGCCTCGGTCAGCAACGAGTGCTCGAGTGTGAGTAGCGTCGACTCCGACCCATTCGGCTCAGCGTCAGCTCGACCCGTGAGCCGGGTTCGCCGGGCCAGCTCCAGGTCGACCGATAGCCGATGCGGTTCGTCGCAGGACTTCGACCCGCAGTACGGCGATGTCCTGGTCGGGTGGCGACATGGTGAGCCGGAGCTCGCCGCCGGGGACGCGGTCGCCGGTGATCTCGCCGAGCCAGCGGGCGAGGCGATCGGGGTCGGTGCAGGCGGACCACAGTTCGGCCGGCGTACCGGCGTACGGGCGGGTGATCGAGACCGTACGACGCTCGCCGGAGCGGGTGACGGTGCGTTGGGTGGGGCCGAAGAAGGTGGTGAGGTCAGGCATCGTCGGGCTCCTTCCGGGCGGCGCGGCGGCCGCGGTGGAGTTCGGTGTCCAGGGCGTCGAGGTGGTTGGTCCAGAACTTGCGGTAGCGGTCGAGCCAGGCGTCGATCTCCTGGAGGGGGCCGGGGTCGACCGCGTAGAGGCGGCGGGTGCCGTCGACGGTGACGGTGGCGAAGCCGTTGTCGCGCAGGACCCGCAGGTGCTGGGAGACGGCGGGCTGGCTGATGCCGAACTCGGTGCCGATGGTGGCCGCGATGCTGCCGGCCGGGAGCTCCCCGTCGGCGAGCAGGTCCAGGATCCGGCGGCGGACCGGATCGCCGAGAATGTCGAAGGCGTGCATGGCCTCACTATTTCAGTCGACGACTTATATAAGCAAGTGGTCTGGTCAGCAGGAAGGTCTGCGGCCGGACCAGCGCCGGACCGGGATACCTGCAGAGGGGTGACGGGGTCGCCGGACGGATCGACCAGGTGGTGGTCGGCCAGCAGACAACCGGGCGTTCACAGCTAGAATGAGCCCGAACGACTACGTCTTGTGCAGCGCGGCACGGCGTACCGCAACCAGTGTTGCCGCTGGGGATTTCAAGCATTGAGGAGCTGCTCTGTGGGACGCGTCGTGCACAAGTACGGCGGTTCTTCGGTCGCTGACGCCGATTGCATCAAGCGCGTGGCCCAACGGATCGTCGCGACGAAGAAGGCCGGGAACGACGTGGTGGTGGTCATCTCCGCCATGGGGGACACCACCGACGAACTGATGGATCTGGCCAAGCAGGTCTCGCCGCTGCCACCACCGCGCGAACTGGACATGCTGCTCACCTCGGGTGAGCGGATCTCCGCCGCGCTGCTGGCGATGGCGATCGCGAACCTCGGCTACGAGGCGCGCTCCTTCACCGGCTCGCAGGCCGGGGTGATCACCACCGCCGCGCACGGGAACGCCCGCATCATCGACATCACGCCGGGCCGGATCGAGGACGCGCTGGCCGAGGGCCACGTCGCGATCGTGGCCGGGTTCCAGGGCGTCGCGCAGGACACCAAGGACATCACCACGATGGGCCGCGGCGCCTCCGACACCACCGCCGTCGCGCTGGCCGCGGCGCTGGAGGCGGACTACTGCGAGATCTACACCGACGTGGACGGCATCTTCACCGCGGACCCGCGGATCGTGCCGGCCGCGAAGCAGATCCCGAAGATCTCCTACGAGGAGATGCTCGAGATGGCTGCCTGCGGTGCGAAAGTCCTGCACCTGCGCTGCGTGGAGTACGCGCGGCGCTACAACGTACCCGTCCACGTGCGCTCGTCCTTCTCGCAGAAGGAAGGCACCTGGGTCGTCGATGCGAAGGATATTGAGAACATGGAACAGGCGATCATCTCCGGCGTGGCCCACGACCGTGGCGAGGCCAAGATCACCGTGGTCGGCGTGCCCGACAAGCCGGGTGAGGCCGCGCGCATCTTCGAGACCGTCGCCGGCGCCGAGACGAACATCGACATGATCGTGCAGAACGTGTCGGCCGTCGCCACCAACCGCACCGACATCTCCTTCACGCTGCCGCGCGTCCGACGGCGCCCGGGCGATGTCCGCGCTGGCCCGGATGAAGGACGAGGTCGGGTACGAGCAGTTGCTCTACGACGACCAGATCGGCAAGGTGTCGGTGATCGGCGTCGGGATGCGCTCGCACCCGGGCGTCTCGGCGAAGTTCTTCTCCGCCCTGGCCGACGCCGGCGTGAACATCGAGATGATCTCGACGTCCGAGATCCGGATCTCGGTGGTCGTGGACGAGAACCTGGTGGACGCCGCCGTGACCGCGGCGCACACTGCATTCGACCTGGACGACGAGCACACCCAAGCGGTCGTCTACGGAGGAACAGGACGGTGACACCTGTGAGTGCAACGCTTGATCGGACCGAGGACCGCACGGGACTCCCAACGCTGGCGGTGGTCGGTGCGACCGGCGCCGTCGGCACGGTGATGCTCACCCTGCTCTCCACCCGGGAGAACGTCTGGGGTGAGATCCGTCTGATCGCTTCGGAGCGCTCGGCAGGTAAACGGCTCAAGGTCCGCGGCGAAGAGGTCGAGGTGATCGCGCTCAGCGCGGACGCGTTCGACGGGATCGACGTCGCGATGTTCGACGTACCGGACGAGGTCTCCGCGCAGTGGGCCCCGATCGCGGTCTCCAAGGGTGCCGTCGTGGTGGACAACTCCGGCGCGTTCCGGATGGACCCGGACGTCCCGCTGGTGGTGCCCGAGGTGAACGCGGAGGCCGCTCGCAACCGGCCGAAGGGGATCATCTCCAACCCGAACTGCACGACGCTGTCGATGATCGTCGCGATGGGCGCGCTGCACCACCGCTACGAGCTGGAGCAGCTCATCGTCGCGTCGTACCAGGCGGCGTCGGGTGCCGGGCAGGAAGGCATCGACGCGCTCTACGACCAGCTGATGAAGGTTGCGGGCAACCGTGAACTCGGGACGACGCCGGGCGACGTACGCCGGGTGATCGGCAACGCGCTCGGACCGTTCCCGGCGCCGCTCGCGATGAACGTCGTACCGTGGGCCGGGTCGTTGAAGGACGACGGCTGGTCGTCGGAGGAGCTCAAGGTCCGCAACGAGTCCCGCAAGATCCTGAACCTGCCGGATCTGAAGGTCTCCGCGACCTGCGTGCGGGTCCCGGTCGTCACCACGCACTCGTTGTCGGTGCACGCCCGGTTCGGCCGCGAGGTCGACGTCGACGAGGCTCGTGAGGTACTGCGGGACGCTCCCGGCGTCCTGGTGTTCGACAACCCGGCCGAGGCCGAGTTCCCGACGCCGGCCGACGTGGTCGGCACCGACCCGACCTGGGTCGGGCGGATCCGCAAGTCGCTGGACGACCCGCAGGCGCTCGAGCTCTTCGTCTGCGGCGACAACCTGCGCAAGGGCGCCGCACTGAACACGGCCCAGATCGCGGAGGTCGTCGCGAAGGAATTCACCGCGGCCAAGTAAGAACAAAAGGAATCCCGGACCAATTGGTCCGGGATTCCTTTCTTTTACAGCCAGTTCTCGCGGGCCGCGTGCAATGCGAGCTGGAAACGCGTGCTCGCGCCGGTGCGATTCATCAACCGTTCCAGGTAACGGAAGAAGGTCCGCCGGCTGATGCCGAGCGTGCGGGCGATCGTGTCGTCTGCTGCGCCCGTCGCCAGGAGGGCCAGTAGCCGGCGTTCGATCGGTTCCAGTCGGTCGTCCTCGGTGCCGACGGACGCGTGCAGGGGCAGCGCGTTGCGCCAGCAGAGCTCGAACATGCCGATCAGCGCGGTCAGCAGACTGCTCGGCCGCATGATCAGCAGGGACCGGTTCACATCGGTGTCGCGCACCGACATCGACACGTACGCGATCGAGCCGTCGATGATCGTCAGCTTGGCCGGTACGTCGGGCAGCACGCGGGCCTGCTCGCCGGCTTCCACGCAGGGCAGGATGTTCTCGGTCAGGTAGCCGGGCACCTCGACGGACTCCGGCGAGTAGACCACTCGGTACGCGACACCGCGATGGAGCTGTTCGATCTCCATCTGGTTCGGCCCAGCGCCGAGGAAGTACGGCGGGGAGTCGATCGCGAGGATCTCGCGTTGCGCACTGCCCTTGATCTGGTTGATCCGTTCGACGATCGCCGTACCGCTGACCACCTCGATCAAGTGCGTGGTCGCCTCGTTGTGCACGGTACGGCGGAATTCGTCGTACGCGTTGAGCACCTCGATCCGGGCCTGCTTCAACTCGGATTCGCGGCGCAGGGTGAGCGCCTCGAGACCGGCATCGGGTGGCACCGGCAGGAACCTCGAGTGGTCTGTTCCGGAGCGTCGGGCCAGGCCGGCCTGGACCAATCCGCCGAGCGTGCTGTCGATCCCGGCGGCCTGGTCGGGCACGGCCTGATCCAGTTCGGTGACCGATGACGGTCCGGTGCGGAGCAGATGCTGGTAGACCCGGATCTCGTCGTCGCTGAGTCCGAGCACCCGTAAGTGGTCGGCACGCTCCGTGTCGGTCGAGCTCATCGCTCTCCCCTCCCTCCCCGCTGCGGTCACTGGCGGCTACCGCCAGTCCAGGGTAGGACGGGCTGCAAGACCCTGTGAGTACTGTCCGTATCCCGGTGCGTGCACCGAGCGATATTTGTTGTTCTGTCAGCATTCTTGTGCCGTGTCACCATCTGGCCACCATTTCTGCGCAGTTGTGAGCGAGAATTGAGGTCCAGCAGCCCGGCGACGGACCACCTGAGCGCCGCCGGGCTGCTGTTCCAATTCTGGCGTGACTTCGCTTTTCCGTCAGCGACCACCGTTTCGGTTGGGTCTCAATCCCGGCGCATCGGTGCCCTCGCACTCCCGTGCCATCACCGGCTGTGCTGGAGGGTGTACAAACTGTGCAACTCCATCGTGAGGCGATGAGGAGACAGCCGATGCATCTGAGTCCGCCCCGACTTCTGGCTATTGCTTTCAAGACCGCCCTCTTGGGTGCGATGACCGCCGCCCTGGTCATCGTGCCGGCCCACTCGGCGAGTGCCCGGACCACCTCCGCTCAAGGTGATCCGAGCCCCCGAGTCGTCGGTGGAACCCGCGCGGCGCTAGGTGAGTTTCCGTGGATGGTGAGGCTGTCCATGGGATGTGGTGGTGCGATGTACACCAATCAGCTAGTGCTGACCGCCGCGCACTGCGTGGGTTCCACCGGCAACAACTCCTCGATCACCGCCACCACCGGCGTGGTCGACCTGCAGGACACGTCGGCGGTCAAACGCACGTCGACGTACGTGTACCGCTCGACGACGTACGGCACCAGCACCGGTGGTGACTGGGCACTGATCAAGCTGGCCAGTCCGATCACCGGAATCGCGACGCTGCCGGTCGCCTCGACCACGGCGTACGACTCAGGCACTTTCACTGTGGCTGGTTGGGGTGCCGCTAGCGAAGGCGGTGCTCAGCAGCGGTACCTGCTCAAGGCGCAGGTGCCTTTTGTTGATGACGTTTCCTGCCGCGATGCCGGCGACTACTACAGCGACCTGATCTTCTCGGCGGAGATCTGTGCTGGGCAGTTGGCTACTGGTGGCGTCGACACCTGCCAGGGAGACTCCGGCGGGCCGATGTTCCGGCGGGACTCCGCGAACGCGTGGATCCAGGTCGGCATCGTCAGTCACGGCGACGGTTGCGCGCGACCGAGTGCACCCGGTGTCTACACGCAGGTGAGCACGTTCGCTTCGACGATCGCGGCGGCCGCTGCGACGCTCGGTGGCGGCGGACCTGATCCCGGTGGGTGTGGTCCGTTCACCAACGCGAACAACGTGAACATCCCCGACCACGGTGCCGCGGTGACGAGCACGGTGACGGCCTCGGCCTGCACCGGCAACGCGTCCACGACGACGAAGGTTGCGGTGGACATCAAGCACACGTACCGCGGCGATCTCCAGATCGACCTGGTCGCGCCCGACGGTTCGTCGTACCGGTTGAAGAGCACGAGCAACGACTCGGCCGACAACATCAACACGACGTACACCGTCAACGCCTCCAGCGAGGTCCGCAACGGTGCCTGGAAACTCAAGGTCCAGGACCTGTACGACGCGGACACCGGCTACATCGACTCCTGGTCGCTCACCCTCTGACCCTTCCCCAACGGTCGACGTCCCCCATCGCGACCACCAGCAGCCCTGACCACCAGACACGGTCAGGGCTGCTGGTGTGACGGTGAGATGTCTGCTGAAGCTATCGCATCGAAGGTCGTGAGCACGTCCTACGGGCCGCGTGCTTCCAGCGCCTCCGTGACCGTTGTGCTGGACTGGGGCAACGCCATGTACGGCGACAGCCTGTACGACGCAGCCTGGCTCATCTACTGGTGGCCGTGGTACCCGCAGTGGAGTGCTACCGACATCAGTGCCGAACTGTTCGCACACTGGACCGCCAGCGGCACGTTCCCACCCAACGCCCGACAGCGCCTCCACGCGTACCTCATCCACATCGGCCTTCCCGCCATCGCCTACTGCGCCTTCCGTGGCCGCTGGGACGACGTTCGAGCCAACGTCGACACTGTGCTGGCGCTCACTGCGATGAGGGCGAAGGCTGTGAGGAGGATGGAGAGGTAGGCGAACCAGTCGCCCCAGTGGGTGTACGGCGTGCGGGCGATGCCTGGGGTCAGGTTGCCGGTCATCGTGACGGAGTGGTCCGAGGGGGCCGATTGTTCGGTGACCATTCGGCCGTGCTGGTCGGTGAGGGTGAGGCGGCCCTTGCTGCCGTCGCGGGCGATCGGGATGCCGTTCTCGACGCCGCGCAGGAGAGCCATCCGGCTGTGCAGCCAGCCGTCGTTGTCGAAATCGAGGGCCGGGACTAGCAGCAGATCGACGTCGGCCTTGCCGTACTGTCGTGCCAGCGCGGGGAAGTCCAGGTCCTTGCAGATCAAGACTCCCCATTGTCCTTGCGGTGAAGGGGGCAGCAGCCCGAGGCTGTTGCCTGAGGCATAGGGCTCCAGGCCGGGGATCAGGTGGTGTTTGTCGTACGCCGCTGGCGCGCCGCCGTCGGGGGAGAAGACCAGGGCGCGGTTGTAGTCGTTGCCCTGATCTCCGAAGACGGTCAGTCCCACAACTAGGGTGATCTTGTTGCTGCTGGCAAGTTTCTGGAAAGTGTCCGATAAGCCAGGGAGTGCCGAGGCCTGGATGTCGATGATCTTCTCGGGTAGAAGGACCACCTGGGCGCCTTGCTGGGCAGCCTTCGTGACGGCGGCGGTGTAGTTGGCCAAGATTGCGGGACCGCCTGGTGTGGTCCAGTTGGAGTCGTCGGGGGAGTTGTCCGAGACGATCGCGATCCGGACGGGCTGGTGGGCGGACGGGGTGTCGTTCAGACGCCAGGCGGCGTAGCCGAAGGTGCCAACGGCAACGAATGCGACGACCGTCGCGAGTTGGAGTGCCGTGCGTCGCCGGACGCCCGGAGCAAGGAAAGCTGCGATGGCAGCCGCGGGAAGCATTAGCAGGAAGGAGATTCCCCAAGGTCCGGTGAGCGAAACGATCTGCACAATCGGCCGTACGTCGGCCTGGGTATAGGCGAGACTCGTGAAACTGCCGTGTGGTGAAACCGTCGCGATCAGGTAGTCGCAAGCAGCCCAGCAAGCCGGTGCAGCCAACGCAGCAAGGAGAAATCTGCGGCGGATCGCCAACGCACGAAACAACAGAACCGTCCCGGTGAAGAGGGCTGCTAGGAGGAGAAGGAAGCTGAGTGCAGGTGGCGGAAGCTCGAGATCCTTCAGGAGATAGCGCCAGAGATTCGCCAGGCCGAGAGACCAGCCCACAAAGGCGGTCAATGCGGTTAGTCGTGCGCTGATTCGCGGCGCCAGCACGAGAACGGGGATCGGCGCCAGCCAGGTCAAGGCGGGAATGGTGGTCAGCCCGGACCCGAAGTACAGGGCTGCCGCGGTCAGGAGGGCCGCGAGTACGGCGTACCGGCGGGGGTGGTCAGCGACGGAGTTCATCGATCATCCTTTCGCCCAGGCTCAGGCAGAGGGCGCGGAAATCGTCGGCGGTCATGCCGATCCGGTCGCCGTGGTAGAGCTGGATGAGGCCGTGCAGGAAGGCGGCGATCATCAGGCTGGATTCCCAGATGTCGTCGTCGCGGAAGAGTTGCTGGTCGACGCCGTCTGCGATCGCGTCGGCGAGCAGGGTGAACGTGGGTGACCGGCGAGCCTTGAAATCGGCCGGGAACTGCCGGGCCTGGTCGCGTCGTTCGGTGAACATATACGCATAAAGCCGGGGTTGGGCGAGGGCGAAATCGACATGGTCGACGAGCATTTCGCGCAGCCGGGCATCAGCCGCCGTACTGCGTGGTTCGGCCGCCCAGCGCGCCATCAATTCGGCGAACGCGGCGTCGGCAACCTCGTGCAGCAAGGCGTCCCGGTCCGGGAAGTATTGGTAGATCGCCATCGGCGTGATCCCGACCGCGGCGGCGACCCGGCGCATGCTGACGCCCTCGGCGCCTTTCTCGGTGAGCAGCCAACTCGCCGCCGCCGTAATCCGTTCCTTCGTCGTCACCTCGGTCATACCGGCTATTCAACGGCAATTGCCTATACGCCGTATAGGGGAATGACCCTGACCCACCCCTGAAACACCAGAACCCCGATCCCTGGGGGATCGGGGTTCTGGAGCGATGCAAGCAAACGCTCCGGAGACGACGCCGGGCGACGGCGCTCCGCGCGGGCCGGCGTGCTGTGGAGGGTTAGCGGGAGGTTTCGATGAACTGCTTCATCAGCTCCACTGGGTTCTTCTCGGGTTCGGGCTGGGCCAGGCGGTTCGCGGCGACTCGGGCGCCGGCGGTTTCCGGTGCGTTCAGGCTGGTGGTTGCGCCGGTCAACGGGAGCGTCAGCGAGGACTTGGCCGGGTCCAGCGTGATCGTCGCGCCGCCGAACGGCACCGACGGGTTGTCCGGTTCGACGGTCAGCACGAGGCCGAGACGGTGCCCGGCCGCGAACACCACATCATCCGCGTTCAGCTCGAACGTCAGGTCGTACCACTTGCCGGACTGCAGTGACTCCTTCTTGTTCAGCGACTTGTAGTGACCGACGTCGGCCAATGTCCGGATGACGACCGAGGCATCCGAGACAGCCGTGTTGATCTGCGTCTTCGGATAGCAACCGGTGTCGAGCTGGTTGCCGTCACCCCAGCAAACGCTGGTGTCCGGGACATTGGTGACGTTCGTGTACCGCGTCGCCGTACCGTAGTCGACCAGCCGCGCCTTGATCCCGGCCGCGACCCGGTTGACCTTCACCCGCACGGAAACCTTGCCGGTGCCGGAGACCCGGACCGCCTGCGACAAGTCGTTGCTCAGGAACACCGAGCGATCCGGCCGGACCGTGGTCGGGTCCAGTACGACGGTGTCCTCGGACTCCTTGTCGGTCCCGGTGAAGCTGATCGGGTCCGACGTCGGCGCCGCGATCGACAGTCCGCCGGTGGTCGAACCGGTCGACAGCTTCAGCTTGGTGTCCCGTACGCCGGTGGCCGGCCAGCGCGCCTCGTCGACGAACGAGCCGTCCTCCCGCTCGATGGTCGCCTGCGGGGTGTCCATCACGCCGTTCTTCAAGCCCTGCAGCCAGTAGTCGAACCAGGGCGCCAGCTTGTTCACCCACTCGTCGCGATAGCTGAACCCGTCCAGGTGCACGCCCCGGTGCAGGAAGATCTTCCGCGGTACGCCGCGCTTCGCGAGCTCGTCCCACCACTCGCCGAACTGGCGGGTCTTCACGTTCTCGTCGTCGAGCCCGTGCACGACGTACACGGAGGCCTTCACCTTGCTCGCGTCGAGCCGGTAGTTCCGCGGATCCCACCACCGGCTGTAGTTGCCGGTCCGGGTGTCGGAGTCCTGCTCGACATCGTCGGTCATCTCGACGCAGCGCGGGGACGCGTCGTTGCTGACGTAGTCCTGCAGGAAGCCCATGTACTGGTCGTAGTACGGGACGCCGTTGCTGCGGGTGTAGTCGTACCAGCTGGAGATCGCGGCGATCGGCACGATCGTCTCCAGCCCCTTCACGCCGGTGCTGGCGACCGCGTTCGCGATCGTCCCGTTCCAGGAGCCGCCGATCATGCCGGCCTTGCCGGTGGACCAGTCGGCCTTCGCGGGAGCGCCCGACGGGGTGTACCCAGGCACGCGGTTGTTCAGCCAGTCGATGACCGCCTTCGTGCCCTTCACCTCGAGATCCCCGCCGACGTCGCTGCAGCCGGTCGAGCGGAAGGTGCCGGGCATGTCGACGAACGCGACGGCGTACCCGCGCGGGACGAAGTAGTTGTCCAGCCAGCTCCCGAAGACCTGGCGGGTGCCGGCGGCATCGAAGTACGTCGTCGGATCGCCCGCGTAGTACGGCGACGCCTGGATGATGACCGGTACGTCGATACCCGCCTGGGCGGCCTCGCCCGGACGGACGATGTCGACCGTGATGCGGTCCTTGATGCCGTTCGCGTCGCCGTCGGCGCCGGGCACCTCGACCTCGACCCGCTCGTGGACGGCGTTGTCGTAGTCGTAGGCGGGCACCGTCTTCGTCCCCTGGACGAACGGCTTGCTCGGTGCGGGGGTGGCTTGTGGTCCGGCGGTCGCGGTCAGCGAGGCCAGCGGAGCCAAGGTCAGAGCGGCGGCGAGCGCCACTCCGGTCCGGAACGCGGTTCTCGATCGGTTCCGAGATGGGCGCATGCGTGTCTCTCCCCTGTGGGCGGTGGGTGGAGCACGTCGGCCCTCCCTCGACAGGGCCGCAGTGGTGGACGCACCTTAGGCAGAAGCTGACACCGTTGTCTGCACACATCTCACCCACGCGATCACTTTCCGTGGGATGCACGGGAAATACTCCGCAGCCCACCCGCCAACCCCTCGGAGAGCTTTGAGGCGGTGGTTGGTTCAGCTGGGGTCAGAACCCGCCGCTGTCGGCGCCGCCATGGCCTCCGCCGCCGTCGTGCCCACCATGACCCCCGTGGCCGCCACCGTGACCGCCGCCGTCGAAGCCACCGTGACCGCCCCCGTGGCCGCCGCTCCAGCCCCCGCCCCAGCTCGCCGCTGCCGGCGTCGGCTTGCAGGTCGAACGATGCGAGAGGGACGTAGCTCGCCCCGGCGCCTGCCCCGAAGTACCCACGCCCGTACGGCGCGATCGCGGCGCCCGCCTCCCAGTACGGCACCCGCCGATGGCCGACCATGACGTACCGGACCTCGGGATCCTCGCCGGCCCGCAGCCGCGCCGCGTCCTGCGCACAGGCCGGGACCTTGCGGGTACCGCGGGCCGGCTGGTTCCAGAGAACGTCGATCGTGGACGGGCCGTGCTGCGGGTTGAAGAAACACGGCACCCGTCGCTCGGGCACCGGTTCGCCCGCGACGCGCGCCCGGACGCAGACGATCGCGTACCGCCCGGCGGCGAGGGCATCCGTCACGGCGCTGATCGAGTCCGCCGACTTGATGTCGCCGACCGCGCGTTGTGCGGCTTCGTAGGCATCAAGCCCGGCCTGGTAGTCGAGCCGGGTCTCCGCGTCGAGGTCGACGCCCTCCACGACCCCGCCCAGCCGGGTGAGTTCCTCGCCGAGCAGCGTCACGTCCTCGTCGGCCAGCTTCTTGACCTGCTCGAGTTCGGCCGCATCGCCCCGCCTGGCAGCGCGCCGATCCCAGACGTAGCGGCCGGCCAGCGCCACTCCGCCACCGCCGAGCACAGCTAGCAGCCAGGTCATGAATCGACGATAAGTCCTGAGGCGTTCACCCGAGGCCGAGCTGTCAACATCCTGCCGGAACACGCAGTCGCCCGGAAAAACCACAAACGTTTTCCGGGACAGCGTGACACCATGGCGGGATGGTCGACACGCACCTGCTGCTGGCGTTCGTTGTCACTACTGCGGTGGCGATGATCGTGCCGGGGCCGGACATGCTGTTCATCCTGGGCTGCGGCATCCGTGGCGGGCCCCGGGCCGGGCTGCTCGCGACCTGCGGCGTGGCTACCAGCGAGACGATCCACGTGGCGCTGGCCGCGGCCGGGCTGACCGCGCTGTTCGTAGCGGTCCCGACGGCCTTCACCGTCGTCCGGATCGCCGGCGCGGCCTACTGGATCCAGTTCGCGATTCTCGGCTCGATCCTGGTCGTCTTCGAGTTCCTGGTCGACGGCACCGTCGGTGTCCTGGCCGGCCGGATCGGCTCCACCCTGCGCCGCCGCCGCGCAGTACGACGCGGCTTGGACGTCGCCGCCGGCGGCATCTTCATCGGTCTCGGCGTCCGTCTCGCCGCCGAGCGGTAGGTCGTTCAGCGAGCCAGGCGGAGGTGGATTTCGGCGACGGTGATCTCCACCCGTTGGCCCCAGGTGATCGACAGAGTGTCGGACTCGATGCCGTCACCGAAGATCACCAGGTCGGACTCGGCGGTGATCACCAAGGCGTCCGCAGCTGCCAGAAGCCCTTCTGTGTAAGAGGTTCCGGTGGCCGGGGACGGCCAGGCCTCGCGGACGAACCAGCAAAGCGCCGGATCGGTTGCTCCTGGCAAAGGCAACACAGAACGACGCTCCTGCCAGGCTGAGCGGCACCACCCCGTTGACCCTGTGCCGGTGCCGACCAGCAGACCTGAGGAGGACTGGCGTTCCTCCAACCCCTCCGGCGACGCGAGCCGGTACCGCGCGGACTGGTGCGTCCGATGCCCCACATACACCTCGTTCAAGGCCAGTAACCGTTGCCCGTCATCGGTGCTGGCAGCAACCATCGTGCGTTCCTCGACCGAGAACCCCTTCAGCAACCCAGACACGGCGCCAGGCTCATGTGGAACCAGTACTCCGGGGTTGCGCGAAGGCTCCGGATTGACCCCGATCACCGGCTGCCCGTCCAGGTACTTCGCGACGTTGGCGACCAGTCCGTCCTGCCCCACCGCGATCACCAGATCCTCCGGCCCGAACACGAACCGGTCCAGATCGTTGCGCTCAGCAACAGCCCGTCGCCAGTCCAGCGGAATCGCGGCCGACACCGCGGCCAGCGCCTCCTGCTGCGCCTGATGGCGGGCATCGAGCTCGGCGAGATCGCGACCGCGCGAGGTCAGGAAGAAGCCGGCCTGCTGGCGGGTGCCGTGCCGGGCGACCAGCTCGGTGAGTTCGGTCGCCCGGTGCACCACCACAGCCCGGGGTGGCAGGCTCATTCCTGACCTGCCCCAGACAGCTTCGCGAGCAGCGGGGTGATCAGGTCCGGCGTCAGGTTCAGCGTGCCGATCTCCGGCAGCGCGCCCTGCTTGATCGCGAGCGCCAGAATCGTGCCCTGGCTCAGCTCGGCGTACGCCTCGAGCAGTGCCTTCTCGGCAGCAGCCTCGGCCGCCCCCAGCACCCGCTTCGCATCGGCATCGGCCTCGGCGAGCAGTCGGCGCCGGGAAGCCGAAGCCTCGGTCTCGATCCGGCCGGCCGCGGCCGCCTCGGTCGCGCGCTGCCGCTCGTTCTGCCCCTTCTGCGTGACGAGTTGCTCCTCGCGCCGGGCCAGCTCGATCTGGTTCTGCAGTTCGTTCTCCGCGATCGACCGCTCCCGCTCGACGGCCATCGCGCGCCGCTCGTACGTCGCCTTGTCGGCCGCCTGCTGAACCATCTCCCGGGTGGGAGTCTGCAGCGCCCGCTCCACATCACTTTCAGCCCGTACTGCGACCACCCGGACGTCCTCGACCCCGATCCCGATCCCGGTCAACCGCTGGTCTTCGCGCAAGCCGGTGCTCACCGCGAGCCGCAGCGACGCCATCCCCTCGGACAACGCCTGCGTCAGCGTCATCCGGGCAAGCAGGTCCAGCGCCGTCTGCTGAGCCAGCTCGGTCAGCAGGCCACCGAGTTGCTCCAACGGCGTCGCCCGCCAGAGCCCGGTGTCCGGGTCGATCCCGAAGTCGAGCCGGGTCGAGGCCAGCGCCGGGTCGATCACCCGGTAGGTGACCGTGGCCTGCACGACCACGTCCTGGAAGTCGACCGTCCGGCCATGGAACAGCAGCGGCTGCTCGCGGTCGTCGACCGGGATCTCGCTCAGCGACGAGTTCAGGGCCCGGAACCAGAACGCCTGCCCGGCCCCGTCGTGCGCGACCTTGCCGTTGCGCAGGTGCCGCACGTGGGTGGTCGGGTTGGCCCGCAGGTGGCTGATGAACCGGAACCTGGTGATGTCCGCCATGTCACTGTCTCCTCTTTTGTCGTCACTCTGACGATAAGGGGTCCGATCGCTTTTCGTCAAGGTGACGATTAGAGTGCTGTCCATGGACTTCGAGCCGATGGGCGTCGCCGCCGACCTGGTGATCCTGACCGTTCGCGACGGATCCCTGGAGGTGCTGCTGATCCGGCGGGGCATCGAGCCGCACCAGGGCCGCTGGGCGCTACCGGGCGGCTTCGTCCGGCCGGCCGAGGATCTGGAGGCCGCGGCCCGGCGCGAGCTCGCGGAGGAGACCGGGCTGGTGTCGGACCGGATCCACCTCGAGCAGGTCGCGACGTACGGCGAACCGGGTCGCGATCCGCGCGGCCGGGTGGTGAGTGTGGCGTACCTCGCGCTCGTCCCGGATCTGCCCGCCCCGGTGGCCGGGACCGATGCGGCATCGGCGAGCTGGGTGGCCGCTTCCGAAGTACTGGCTGATGCTGATCGGCTCGCGTTCGATCATCACCGGATCCTGGTGGACGGGGTGGAGCGGGCGCGGGCGAAGCTGGAGTACTCGCCGCTGGCGACCGCGTTCTGTGCGGACGAGTTCACGATCTCCGAGTTGAGGGGGATCTACGAGGCGGTCTGGGGTACGCCGCTGGACCCGCGGAACTTCCATCGCAAGGCGACCAAGACCGACGGCTTCGTCGTACCGACGGGTGCCACCACTACGCGCGACGGTGGCCGCCCGGCGCAGCTCTTCCAGCGTGGCCCGGCGACCTTCCTCTACCCGCCGCTCAGTCGCGGCTGAGGGCCAGCGTCATCAACTGCTCGGCGGTGATCAGGTCGGTGTGCGTCCCGGCGGACCCGCACGCCCAGGCGCCCGCGATCGTGCCCGCCTGCGCCGCCTCCTCCCAGCTCCGTCCGTCCAGCCAGGTCGCGAGGAAGGCGGCGACATAGGCGTCACCCGCGCCGTTGGTGTCGACGACCGGCCGATCGGGGATCTCGATCGCCGGGATGTGCACCGGCTCCTCGGTGGCGATGTGCAGGTAGCTGCCGTCGGCGCCGGCCATCGCGACCACCGCCTGGGCGCGGCCGTGCGCGAAGATCCAGCCGATCGCGTCGTCGGGCAGCGCCGTGGCGGACACGAACACCACATCGGCCGCGGTCGCGAAGTCCCGGTGGTAGTCGTCCACGCCGTCCCAGTCGTGCAGATCGGTGGAGACCGAGCAGTCGGCCATCGCCAGATCAGGCAGCGCCTGACGGGCGAAATCCATGATCGAGACGTGCACGTGCCGGGTCCGGACCACATCCGGCCGCCAGAGATCCGGGTGCACCTTCAGTCCGTCGTACTGCGGCTGGCGCGCGTCGTACAGCGAGACGCGGCGGCCGTCGGGCGAGACCAGGTTCACGGCCCGGCGGGTGCCGCCCGGGGTGATGACCGCGGTGAACGGTACGCCGAGCTTCTGGTAGGTCCAGCGGATCCGGTCGCCCTCGTCGTCGTCACCGATCACGTCCGCGATCGCGGCGTCCAGGCCGAGCCGGTGACAGCCCAGGACGACGCCGTGCCCGGTGTGCCCGACGTACGACTCGATCGGATCGACCGTGATCGTCTCCCGGGCCGGTAACGGCAGTTCCGGTACCCGCACGATCGTGTCGACGCCCACGCCACCGATCACGAACACATCCACGCCCACCACCTGTTCCCACTCGCCCGCCTAATTCCCGCACAGTCAACCGTCCACCACAAGACCGCATCCACGTTCTTGGGACGACTTGACCCAGGGCTGAGGTTGGCATCGCCGGACCCGGACCTACCGTGTTCTCGCCCACGTCGCACCCCGTGCGTACGTCGTACCGCTGCGTGAGTCCGGACGTACGACGGCCGCCCGGTGGGTGCCGGGCGGCCGTCGGTGGAGCGGGGTTACTGCTTGATCGGGGCGCCGGTTTTTTCCTGGAGTTCTTCGAAGGTGACGCCGTCGGCGAGTTCGACCAGGTGCAGGCCGTCGTCGGCGATGTCCAGTACGGCGAGGTCGGTGATGATCCGGTTGACGACGCCGAGGCCGGTGTAGGGCAGGTCGCACTCCTCGAGGATCTTGTGCGAGCCGTCCTTGGCGACGTGCTCCATCAGCACGATCACCTTCTTGGCGCCGTGCACCAGGTCCATCGCGCCGCCCATCCCCTTGACCATCTTGCCGGGGATCATCCAGTTCGACAGGTCACCCTTGGCCGAGACCTGCATCGCGCCGAGGATGGCCGCGTCGATCGCGCCGCCGCGGATCATCCCGAACGACAGTGACGAGTCGAAGAACGATGCCCCTGGCAACGTCGTGACGGTCTCCTTGCCGGCGTTGATCAGGTCCGGGTCCTCGTCGCCCTCGACCGGGTACGGGCCGACGCCGAGGATGCCGTTCTCGCTCTGCAGGACGACGGTGACGCCCTCGGGGATGTAGTTCGGGACCAGCGTCGGCAGGCCGATGCCGAGGTTCACGTACGAGCCGTCCTCCAGTTCGGACGCGGCCCGGGCGGCCATCTGCTCACGGGTCAGCGGCATCTCAGGCCTCCAGCTTCTGACGGGCGGCCTCGTAGGCCTCGCGCGGTTGGACCGTCCGCTTCTCGATCCGCTTCTCGATATCCTTGCCGACAGCAACGACGCGCTGGACGTAGACGCCGGGCAGGTGGATCTCGTCCGGGTTCAGCTCACCAGGCTGGACCAGTTCCTCGACCTGCGCGATGGTGATCTTCCCGGCCATCGCCGCGAGCGGGTTGAAGTTGCGGGCGCTCCGGTCGAAGATCAGGTTGCCGTGGGTGTCGCCCTTCAGCGCGTGCACCAGGCCGAAGTCCGTCGTGATGGAGTCCTCCAGCACGTACGTCGTACCGTTGATCTCCCGCGTCTCCTTCGGCTCCGAAGCCTTCGCTACCGAGCCGTCGGTGTTGTACTTCTGCGGCAGCCCGCCATCGGCCACCTGGGTGCCGACGCCGGCCAGCGTGAAGAACGCGGCGATCCCGCAACCGCCGGCCCGGAGCTTCTCGGCGAGCGTGCCCTGCGGGGTCAGCTCCACCTCCAGCTCGCCGGAGAGGAACTGCCGGGCGAACTCCTTGTTCTCCCCGACGTACGACGACGTCATCTTCGCGATCCGCTTGTCCGCGAGCAGGATGCCGAGGCCCCAGTCGTCGACGCCGCAGTTGTTCGACACGACGCTGAGCCCGCTCACCCCCTTCGCGTGGAGGGCTTCGATCAGCTGCATCGGGTTGCCGCACAGCCCGAAGCCGCCGACCGCGAGGCTCGCACCGTCGCCGATGTCGTCGACCGCGGCCTGCGGCGTCTCGTACGTCTTGTCCATCAGGCTGCTCCATTGCAGTTGGGTGTCCGCTCGACTCTAACGAGCACCCGTCCTTCCGGCGAGAGTCCCCCGCTGTGGCCAGAACCACAGCCGTCAGAACTCGAGGACGCCCCATTCGCTGGGCTTGTGCATGTTGACGACGTACTGCGGGGACCAGACCCAGAAGTCCTGCTCGGAACCCTTGCGGTACTCGCCGTCGATGACGTCGTGGTTCCACTCGATCCGCATCAGGTTCATCCGCCACTCGTCACCGGCGTCCGGCCGCGGCTTGCCCTGGTTGAACTGCGCCAGCTCGGCCCATGGCAACGCCAGCTCGACCGACCAGCCGGTATCCGTGTCGGACGGGTCGTTGAGGGTCCCGTCGAGGTGTACTGCGGAGCGCAGGCCGGGCAGGTTGGTCGGGCTCACCGCGTGGCCGCCCTCGTCGTACGGCTTGGTGAGCGTGAGTTCCCAGAGGGTCTTGAGCGGGTTGATCTCGAGCTCGTAGTAGTTCAGCCCGTCGCCGTCCGGGTCGAGGAACAGCTCGAAGTTGTTCTCCTCGAACAGGTACGTGTTCATCTCGGTCATCGTCGACCAGACGTGCGGCTCCTCCAGCTGCCCACCGACATACAGGAAGTCGTCGTCGTACATCAGCTTCGCCCGGGTCCGGAACCGCGGTGCGCCGGCCTCGGCGCCGCGGATGTCGACGAAGTCGGTGGTCCAGGGCGCGTTCTCCCAGGCCGGGTCGGTCAGCGTGCCGTCGAGGTTCGGTACGGCGGTGGTGCGCAGGCACTTGTAGCGGGGGAGTTCAGGCATCGGCTCGCTCCAACCGTCCGGCGATCAGGTGTGCGGCAAGGAAGGTGACGGCGGACAGCACCGGTACGACGAGCAGGTTCCAGGTCGACGACAGGTGATCCGTGAGGAAGGCCAGCACGACCAGGAGCATGAACATCACCCCGAGGAACGCGACCAGCCGCGGATGCGGCATCGCCAGCTTGGTGAGCGCCAGCGCGGCCAGCACGATCGTGACGACGACGGTCAGAATGAGCAGCGGGAACCCGGCCGCGCCGCAGTTCGGGGTGTCCCGGACCCGGTTGCAGCCCTGCTCGCTCAGCCAGATCATCGCGATCGTGACGAACCCGGCCAGCAGGCCGACCACCGCCAGGACCAGCAGGGGCGGTAACGGTGGCGCGTCGAAGCGGCCCTCGTCGGCCTCTTCCTCGGCCTCCGCGTCGGCTTCCTCGAGCACGTCCTCGAGGTCGGCCGGCATCCCGTGCCCGGCCTCGTCGGGCTCGCCCGCGTCGTCACTCATGCCCGCAGGTTATCCATAAAAAGAAAGTGAGGGTGGTGACCTTGCGGTCACCACCCTCATCTGTCGGGCTGACAGGATTTGAACCTGCGACCTCGTCGTCCCGAACGACGCGCGCTACCAAGCTGCGCCACAGCCCGAAGTCGGCGTTAGCTTACATGCGCCTACGGCTAGGACGAAATCGGGTTTATCCGGGGCACCAGGGTGAGCAACGTTGCCTCCGGACGACAGGCGAACCGGACCGGCGCGTACGGTGAAGTACCGAGGCCGGCCGACACGTGCAGGGCTGCCTGGCGGCCGTCGTAGCCCCAGCTGCTCAGACCCTTGACCCGAGAGGTGTCCAGGTCGCAGTTGGTCACCAGGGCGCCGTACACCGGTACTGCGAGTTGGCCGCCGTGGGTGTGACCGGCGAGCACCAGCGGATACCCGTCGCCGACGAAACCGTTCAGGACTCGCTGGTACGGCGCGTGGGTGACTCCGATCGACAGGTCCGCGGTGGGATCCACCTCGCCCGCGATCTCGGCGTACCGGTCGCGCTTGATGTGCGGGTCGTCGGTGCCGGCGAAGTCGAGGCGGAGCCCGTTGACCTTCAGGCTGCCCTTCGCGTTGTTCAGGTCCGTCCAGCCGGCGTCGGTGAAGGCTTTGCGCATCTCCTCGAACGGGAGGTTCGGGCCGTGCGGCTTGTGGCGCTGCTTCTGGGCCGGGAGCAAGTAGTTCACCGGGTTCTTGAAGTGCGGCTTCCAGTAGTCGTTGGAGCCGAAGACAAAGACGCCGGGCAGGTCCAGCAGGGCCCCGTGCGCGCGGAGGAGGGGCAGCACCGAGTCGGGGCTGGAGAGGTTGTCGCCGGTGTTGACGACCAGATCAGGCTCGAGCTTGGCGAGCTCGTTGACCCAGCGGATCTTGCGCTCCTGGTTGGGCATCAGGTGCAGGTCGGACAGGTGCAGCACCTTGATCGGGTCCGCGCCCGCCGGCAGCACCGGCACCGTGAACCGGCGCAGGGTGTACCAGCGGACCTCGATACCTGCCGCGTACGCCACGCACGCGGCGCCGACGCCGGCCACGACGGCAGCGGTCTTCAGGGCAGACCCCGTGAAACTCATTTCACCAGCCTGCCACAATCGTGGGCATGTCCAACTCCGAGATGAAGCAGCGCCTGCACGACGACATGACCGCCGCTCTCAAGGCGCGCGACGAGATCCGCAAGTCGACCCTGCGGATGGCGCTCACGGCCGTGACCAAGGCGGAGGTGGCCGGCAAGGAGGCCCGCGAGCTGTCCGACGCGGAGGTCCTCGACGTGCTCGGCGCGGAAGCGAAGAAGCGCCGCGAGTCCGTCACGGCGTACCGCGAGGCCGGCCGGGCCGAACTGGCCGACAAGGAGCAGGCCGAGGCGGACATCCTGGCCGAATACCTCCCCGAGCAGCTGACCGCCGAAGAGATCGCCGCCCTGGTCACCGAGACCATCGCCGAGACCGGCGCCGCCGAACTCGGCCCGCGCGGCATCGGCAAGGTCATGGGCGCCCTCCAGCCCAAGGTCAAGGGCAAGGCCGACGGCGGCGCCGTCTCCGCCGAGGTCAAGCGCCAACTGGCCGGCTGACGCCCGGCGCAAATTACAACAACCTGCAATTGCCAAAAGGTGCAATTGCAGGTTGTTGCAATTTGCAATAAGTGGCAATGAGGGACGGAAACCATCGCGTGGCGCCGCCGTTGAATCTACGCTGCGGATGTCCCGGCCGAATCCTCGATCCGATTCGGCTCATTCCGTCCCGATTGTGAGTTCCTTCGATGTCGATAACGAAGAGAATGCTGCGGCTCGGCGTAGCGGTCATGGTGGCCGCGACCGGATGGGCGGGGTTCGCCACCTCGCCGGCTCTCGCCGCCCCGCCGTGCACCTATGCAGGCTGCAACGGCAAGGACCCGGAGACCACGGGGTGTGGGAAGGATGCCGTCACCAAAGACAGTCTCCAGGCCAGCCTGATTCTGGCCGAACTGCGCTGGTCGCCGAGCTGTCACGCCTTCTGGACAAGGCTTCGCCACGATTCGTCGGTCGGTGGACTCGGCCAGTACGCCCTGATCCAGGGCGGCAAATGGAACGAGAACGGTGACCCGACGGCCATGATCACCTACACCAGCAACCCGGAGGGTAACCCCTGGACGAAGATGATCTCCCAGGCCTACCCGTGGGAGATCTTCTGTGTCTACACGGCCAGGGACGACGGCTGTCGCCGGGTGACCTTCTAATCGCAACAGGTCCGGGGCTGCCGCGGCATGCCCACTAGCTCGAAGCTGGATCTCCAGGCGAGTCTGATCCTCGCAGAACTGCGGTGGTCGCCGAGTTGTCACGCCTTCTGGACCCGGCTTCGCTGGGACTCGGCCAACGGCGGGATCGGCCAGGATTATCCGTGGGAGCGGTTCTGCGTTTTCACGGCAAATGATGATGGTTTGCAAGATCACGAACCTGTAGGCCCGGTACGCCTTCGTCATTCCTGCGTTCTGTGCAGGCCGAATGCCCTTGAACTCCGTTCCGTCCAATTCGGAGAAGGTCCCTATGCGTGTTCAAAGATTGAGAAGCCGGGTCGCGACCGTTGTCGTCGCCGCGGCGATCGCTGTTTCGTCGCTCGCCGGCATGTCCGCGCGGGCTGCCACCGGTGTCCCGTCGCCGGGAGCCGGGAGCGGGCCCTCGGAGCCGTCCGAGGCGGCGCCGGCGGAGCCGAAGGCTGTGCAGGCCGAGGTGGAGGCTGCGGATCGGGATCGGTTGCTCGGGGCGGGCTGGCAGAAGTCGACGAGTCGCGCCTGGACGTTGATCGGGTCGCCCGATGGGCTCCAGGTGCTCACCGCCGATGAGTCCAAGGGCTATCGGTGGCAGGTGCGGGCGACGCTCGGCGAGATCGGCTTCGACACCGATCAATGGATCGGCAACGGGTGCCTGACCGGCTCCGGGCGGTATCTGGTGATCGTTTACGCCCCGCGGAGCTTCACCAATGATCAGATGGCCTTCGACAAGGCGGGCTTCTCGGCGGTCGTAGATCTGTCGAACGGGAAGGTGCGCAAGCTGGCGACGACCGCCAGCCTCGCCTACGCCAACCCGGGATGTGGCACCGGCGACACCGCCGTGCTGAGCCAGTTCGATCACAAGAGCTCGCCGCGGACCCGGCTGATCGTCGTGAATGCGGCGACCGGCGCCGGTGCCGCGGCGCGGGTCGCCGCGGGCGAGTTGACCTCGGCCGTGCCGTACCAGGGCTCGGTCTGGGCCGCACAGGGCAGCAGCCTGGTCGAGGTCGGGCCGACCGGGCAGGTACGGAAGCAGGGATCGGCCACGGGAGCCCTTTCCCGGCTCCGGCCGACCGCCGACGGGCGGATCGTGGCTACCGAGACCACCGGTGAGACCGCGCGTGTGCTCGCCTACCGCGCCGGTGGCTCGATGACCGGCTCCGTGCTGGGCTCGGGGCCGAGGAGCGCGGTCAAGACTCATCAGCTGCCGCACGGCCAGGTGGCGCTGACCGGCACGACCCAGCTGACCAAGGCTTTGGGTGGCGGGGTCAAGGCGCTGCCCTGGGCGGGTGGGGCAGAGGAGGTCGCGGACAGCGGCGGGCTCGCGGTCCGTTCAGTGACGCCGGGTGCTGACGATCAGGTGACCATTGAGGCGGTGACCGATCAGGCGAAACCGGTGCAGTTCGTCGTGCCGGTCGTTGCCCAGTCGCCTGGCGACTCGTCACCAGCTCTGCACACCGCCGCTGCTGGAGACGCCGACAACCCCATCGACAGTGCGGCTACTTGCGCGGTTCCACGCAACGACGTACGAACGCAGGCCTACCAGCCGAATCCGCGGCAGGTCGAGTGGGCGGTGGACCAGGCGGTCAAGAACAACCTGAAGACTGCGCGACCGGCCAACTGGAAGCAGTCCGGCCTGCCTTCGTACACCCCGCAGTTGATGACGAAGTTCCAGCTCCCGGCGCTGCGCGGCGGTGGCATGATCCCACCGCAGATCCTGCTCGGGGTCCTCGCCCAGGAGTCCAACCTCTGGCAGGCCTCCGGGCACTCGATCGAGACCCTGACCGGGAACCCGCTGATCGGAAACTTCTACGGCCGGGTCAACAACGGCTGGGACATCGACTTCGGCAACGCCGACTGTGGCTACGGCATCGGCCAGATCACCGACGGCATGCGCAAGGGCAGCACGGTGTGGGGCGGCCTGAACGAGCAGCGGGCGATCGCGCTCGACTACACGGTGAACATCGCCGCGGCCGCGAAGATCCTGGCCGAGAAGTGGAACCAGCTGTACGACGCCGGCGTGCTCATCAACGGCGGGAACAGCGCTCGGCTGGAGTCATGGTTCGGGGCTGTCTGGGCCTACAACAGCGGGTTCTACCCGCAGGGACAGGACCCGACCGGAGCCTGGGGCCTCGGCTGGACGAACAACCCGATGAGCGGGTTGTGGGATCCGGCGCGGAAGCCCTTCCTCGACTTCAACCACTACGCCGACGCGGCCCATCCGCAGGACTGGCCCTACCAGGAGAAGGTGATGGGCTGGGCCGCGTATCCGTTGGTCAACCCCCGGCTCGGTGCGTCGTACCGGGCGGCTTGGTGGAGCGATGCCGGGATGGCCGGGACGATCAAACGCTCGGCGGTGAAGCCGCCGCTGGCCACCTTCTGCGACGCGGTGAAGAACGATTGCAAACCGCCGGTGCCACCGAACACCTCCAACTGCAGCAGGTCGGACATCAAGTGCTGGTGGCACTTCCCGGTCTCCTGGAAAGACTGCCTGAACGGGGCGGACGATCCCTGCGGTCACTACTTGGACAGGTTCGACACCACCTATCCCGAGCCGCAGCCGGACGCGTCGCACACGCCACCCGACCCGGAGCAGAATCCTGCTGCCTGCAGTAGAAACGGCCTGCCTGCTGCTGCCGAGGTGATCGACGACATGCCGAACGGGGTGACATCGTCGAGATGCTCCTCGTCGTTCACATCGGCCGGCACCTTCAACCTGCAATTCGGTGCGCAGGGAAACCCCGCGCAGTACACGTCGAAGATCGACTTCCATCAGATCGGCATGGGCTTCATGGGTCATGCCTGGTTCACCCACAGTCAGGCGAACAAGCCCGAACGTGAGGTGACCGGGACCTGGCAGTTGGGTCGCAGCCTGAACGGCTGGGCCAGGGTCCTGGTGCACATGCCGGACACGCTCGGCGATGCCCAGCAAGCCCGGTACGTCGTCAATCTCGGCAACGGAACCACCAAGACCAGAGTGCTGTTGCAGCACACCTACGCCAACAAATGGGTGTCGCTCGGCGTCTTCAAGTTCGCCGGTACGCCGAAGGTCTCGCTGTCCTCGAAGACGTTCGACGGCGACGGCAGCGAGGACATCGCCTGGGACGCGATCGCCTTCCAGCCGCTGCCCGGCAAACCGAGCACGATCGCGGTCTCGATCGGCGACTCCTACTCCTCCGGTGAAGGCGCTTCCGAGTCGGACGGCCGCGACTACTACCGCGAGACCAACAACCACGGCTGGAACAGCGGCACCGGCGAGGCGGATCCGCACCGGAACGCCTGCCACCGGTCGCCGTTCGCATGGTCGAGGCTCGGCGTGGTGGCCGGCAGTTCGTTGCCGATCGGGCAACGGGCCGATGCCTGGGATCCCGCGGTCGAGCACAACCTGCTGGCGTGTTCCGACGCACACACCGAGAACATGCTGCCGAATGTCACGGTGCCTGCTGGTCAGACGCCACCGAGGAACGCCTTCGGTCTGGACGGCAGGGGGCAGTATCGCGAACTGAGCGAACTGGACCGCGGATTCCTGGACGAGAACACCACCCTGGTCACCGTGTCCATCGGCGGTAACGACGCCCGATTCGGTCCGATTGTCGAGAAGTGCATCAAACTGCTCACCGACGTCTGCCAGGATGCGACCCTCGAAGGAGACAGTCAGCCGCTGAAGATCGCCGAGCCGAACCTGATCGCCGGGCCGGTCGAGGATTCGGTGGTGACCGTGCTGACCGAGATTCGCAAGAAGGCACCGGCGGCCAAGATCGTGCTGATGGGTTATCCGGGCCTGCTCGAGCGGGACGGCGGTTGCGTTCCGGGCATCGGTACGTCGGAGACGCCCTGGCTGAACTCGATGGGCACGCTGATCGCCCAGCATCTCAGCGAAGCCGTGGACCGGGTCGGCGGAGCTCCGGCGGGGGTCTACCTGTCGGATCCACGGGACGAGTTCAAGCCGGCCGGTCCGGATCAGGTCGGCTACGGGATCTGCGGCGACCCGGCGAAGATCCGCGGCATCGTGACGACGCTGACCGAGGGGGACGAACCGCTCACCTCGATCAGCTGGCCCGGCAAGGATCCCGCCTTCGGCTACTCGATCCAGTCGTTCCATCCGGACAAGGACGGCCAAGTAGTCTATGCGCGATCCTTCAACGAGACTCTGCGGCGGATGGGCCTATGACCGACGGGCGGCGTACTGCGCAGCGAGTTCGCTGGCGGTACGCCGCCGTCGTACCGGTGATCCTCGGTGCGGTCGCGGCATGTTCCGGCGGGCCTTCGGTGCAGGAGCGATCCCGCACGGAGGTCCGCTCGAAGGTGACCGCGGCCCAAGGACGGTTCGACCAGGTACTGCGAACTCCCGCGGACTCGTTGGCGGATCGGGCCAAGGCCGCCGTCGGTGACGACCAGTTCCCGGTCACCCTCGTCACCGAGGCCCGGGAGCAGTCGGGCCTGGTCGAGGTGGTCGCGATCGTGACGGCGAAGACGACGAGCACCAAGCACGGGTACGCCGAAGACTTCGTCGCTCGCGCTTGTATCCGGCTGTCCGCCAGACCGGGCCCGGACGCGACCGCCACGGTGGCCGACGTGAACTGCCCGGAGGCCAGGACCGCCGAACCGGCCGACGAAACCATCAAGGTTGCTTGACGTACACGAAGGGCCTCGTCCGGTGGACGAGGCCCTTCTTCGTGGCTAGCGGGCGCCGCAGTTGGGCTTCCAGACCGGGCAGGTGGGGGGTTTCGGGCCGCCGGGTTTGCCGGGGCCGCCCGGGGTGGTGGGGGTGCCGGGTGGGTTCGGCGGTTGCTGGCCCTTGGAGCCGTCGGAGATGTAGAGGGTGATCTTCGAGCCTTCGGGGGCTCCGTCGCTCTGCCGGGGGCTGGTCCACGCGACCGTACCGGCCTGCTCGCCGGACCTCACCGTGCCGTTGGCCACCTCGACGTCGAAGCCGGCCTGCTGGAGCTTGCTGGTGGCGTCCTGGGGAGACATCCCGGTGACGGAGGGGATGTCCTTCACGTCACCGCGAATCGTCTTGTCGTCGGGGTCGGTGAAGTGGGTGGGCGGCAGACCCTTGAGGGCGCCCTTCATCGCGTCTTCCCAGATCGGACCGGCGACGCCGGAACCGGAGACCTCGGAGAAGCTGAGCTTGCTGCCGTCGTGCGTCTGGCCGACCAGCGACCTGGACGTCGGATGCACATCCGCGACCACGGACGCGGCGGCGAACCGAGTGGAGTAGCCGGAGAACCAGACTGCCTTGTTGTCGTTGATCGTTCCGGTCTTGCCGGCCAGGTCGCTGTCGCCGAACTTCAGGTGTCCACCGGTACCACCCGGCTGCATCACCTTGTTCAAAACGTACGTGGTTCCGTCGGCCACCTTTGCGTCGATCGCCTGTTTGCAATCCGGGCCGAAGTTGCCGATCTGCTTACCGCTGGAGTTCAGCACGCCGGTCGCGCTCACAGGGGCGCAGTACTTGCCGTGTGCGGCGAAGGTGGCGTAGGCGTTGGACAGCATGAGCGGCGACACCAGCCCGACGCCCAGGGTCATCGACACCACCTGCTTCAGCGGGTCACCGGTCTGGCCGTCCTTCATCCCGAGCGCGGCGGCTACCTTGCCGATCTGGCAGAGGCCGACCCGTTGCGACAGTTGGAGGAAGTAGGTGTTGGTCGACGCCCGGGCGGCGTCGATCATGGTCAGATCTCCGCCGGACTTGGTCGAGTTCTTCGGGTTGTAGTCGTTGTCCCAGACAGGTCCGTCGCAGGTGCTGAACCTGACGCCGCTGAGATCGAGGGGAGACGGGGAGTTGATTCGGTAGGTGAGCGGGAAGCCCTTCTGGATGGCGGCGGCGATGGTGAACGCCTTCATCGTCGAGCCGTTCTGGAACCCGCCGTACCCACCGGCGTACGTCTTCTCGGTGTTGTAGTTGTACGCCGTCTCGTTCTTGCCGCCGCCGTACGGGCGGCTCTGGGCCATCGCCTTGACGATGCCGGTGCCCGGTTCGACGATGGTGACTGCCGAGATGGCCTGGTCGGTCGGCTTGCTGTTCTTGTTGATGGACGCCTGCGCCGCGGCCTGGATCTTCGGGTCGAGGCCGGTCTTGATCGTCAGGCCGGCGGTCTTGATGTAGTGCTCGGAGTCCTTCTTGTTCTTGCCGAACAGCTTGCTGTCGACCAGCTTCGACATCACCCATTCGCAGTAGAACGGGTACCTGCCGCTGGCACAGCCGTTCGGGTCCTTGCGGACCTTCTTCGGGTCGATCACCGGGGTGCGGGTCGCGTCGGCCGCCTGCTTGGCGGTGACGACGTCGAGCTCCTTCATCCGGTTGATCACCACGTCGCGGCGGTCCTTGGCGCGCTTGGCGTAGTTCGTCGGGTCGTAGCCGGTCGGGTTCTTCACCAGGCCGGCCAGCATCGCGGCCTGCTGCAGGTTGAGCTGCGAGGCGTGCACCGAGAAGTAGTGCAGGGACGCGGCCTCGATCCCGTAGGCGCCGTCACCGAAGTTGGCCAGATTCAGATACTTCTCCAGGATCTCGTCCTTGGAGAACTGCTTCTCGACCGCCACCGCGTACCGCAGTTCCGCGATCTTGCGCTGGTACGTCTCGGCCGTGGCCGCCGCGTACTCCTCGGGGGTCTTCGCCTTCGCGACCAGGCTGAGCTTCACGAACTGCTGGGTGATGCTCGAACCACCCTGGGAGACGCCGCCGTCGCTCTGGTTGCGGACCAGCGCGCGCAGGGTCCCCTTCGCATCCAGAGCGCCGTGCTGGTAGAACCGGTCGTCCTCGATCGAGACGATCGCCTTGCGCATGATCGGAGCGACCTGGGCCAGCTTCACCGGGATGCGGTTCTCCTCGAAGAGGGTCGCGATCACGGAGCCGTCGGCGGCGACCATCTTGCTCTTCACCGCGAGCGGGTCGGTCTTCAGCTCGATCGGCAGGTCCTGCAGGGTCTCCGCGGTCTTCTCGGTACCGAAGCCGGCCAGTCCCGCGAACGGGATCGCCAGACCGGCCGCGAGCGCCCCGGAGAGCACACTCACTCCGAGGAACAGGACCACTGATTGGACGACGCCACGGTCGCCCTTCTCCCTTGCGCGCATGCGCAAAAGGGTACGTGATAGGAGAGCCACGCCGAATTCGGCAACGTGATCTACCTCACGTCAACCAGACCGCACTTCCAGGCGTCAGAAGGCCTCAAACAGTCCGTACTACGGCCTGCCGGCGCCGCGGCCCGGCCGAATTTCATCCGAAAGGACGAGCCCGGTCTCCGGACAGCGAACGGCCGGCCGGGCACCCCGCGCAAGGGGCACCCGGCCGGCCGCAGTACGGGCTAGGCCGCGAACTGCCGTGCGTCCACCTGGGCCGGCTCCAGTGCCAGCTCCAGTACCTCGCGGACGTCGCTCACGGGGTGAACCGTCAGCTCCTTCAGCACCGACTCCGGCACGTCCTCCAGATCCGGCTCGTTCCGCTTCGGGATCAGGATCGTGGTGAGCCCGGCCCGGTGCGCCGCGAGCAGCTTCTGCTTCACGCCACCGATCGGCAGCACCCGTCCGGTCAGCGACACCTCACCGGTCATCGCGACCTCCGAGCGGACCGGCCGTCCCGACAGCAGCGACGCGAGCGCCGTCGTCATCGTGACACCGGCGGACGGACCGTCCTTCGGGACAGCACCGGCCGGAACGTGGATGTGCGTGTTCCGCTCGGCCAGATCCCCGACGGGCAATCCCAGTTCGGCACCGTGCGACCGCAGGTAGGACAGGGCGATCTGCGCCGACTCCTTCATCACGTCACCGAGCTGTCCGGTCAACGTGACGCCGGTCGGGCCGGTCTCCTTGTCCGCCAGCGACGCCTCGATGAAGAGCACGTCACCGCCGGCACCGGTCACCGCAAGACCTGTCGCCACACCAGGCAGTGCCGTCCGCTCCGCCGAGTCCGGCGTGAACTTGGGCGATCCCAGGTAGCCCTTCAGGTCCGACGAGCTGATCGCCAGCGAGCCCAGGTCTTCACCCAGTGCCAGCTTCGCGGTGACCTTCCGCAGTACGCGGGCGATCGACCGCTCGAGCTGCCGTACGCCGGCCTCCCGGGTGTACTCACCCGCGAGCAGCCGCAACGCGGAGTCGTCGATCGCGACCTCGTCGGTCGACAGCCCGGCCCGGTCCAGCTGACGCGGGAGCAGGTGGTCGCGAGCGATGGTGACCTTCTCGTCCTCGGTGTATCCGTCGAGCTGCACCAGTTCCATCCGGTCCAGCAGCGGCGCGGGGATCGAGTCGAGCACGTTCGCCGTGGCCAGGAAGACCACGTCGGACAGGTCGAGCTCGACCTCCAGGTAGTGGTCCCGGAAGGTGTGGTTCTGCGCCGGGTCCAGGACCTCCAGCAGAGCGGCCGTCGGGTCGCCCCGGTAGTCCGCACCCACCTTGTCGATCTCGTCCAGCAACACCACCGGGTTCATCGAACCGGCCTCGGTGATCGCCCGGACGATCCGGCCCGGCAGCGCACCGACGTACGTCCGCCGGTGACCACGGATCTCGGCCTCGTCCCGTACGCCACCCAGGGCGACCCGGACGAACTTCCGGCCCATCGCACGAGCCACGGACTCACCCAGCGAGGTCTTACCCACACCAGGAGGACCGACCAGAGCCAGTACTGCGCCACTGCGGCGTCCGCCGACTACTCCCAGCCCACGGTCCGCCCTGCGGCGCCGTACGGCCAGGTACTCGGTGATGCGCTCCTTCACGTCGTCCAGACCGGCGTGGTCGGCATCGAGAATCGCCCGTGCCTCACGGAGGTCGTAGCTGTCCTCGCTGCGCTCGTTCCAGGGCAGCTCCAGGACGGTGTCCAGCCAGGTGCGGATCCAGCCGACCTCGGGGGACTGCTCCGCCGTACGCTCCAGCTTGTCGACCTCCGCGAGCGCCGCCTTCTTGACGTGCTCGGGCAGGTCCGCAGCCTCGACGCGGGCGCGGTAGTCCTCCTCTTCGGACTCGGCCTTGCCGTCCAGCTCGGCGAGTTCCTTGCGGATCGCGGCCATCTGCTGGCGCAGCAGGAACTCCCGCTGCTGCTTCTCCATGCCCTCCTGGACGTCCTTCTGGATCGTCTCGGAGACCTCGAGCTCGGCGAGGTGGTCCTTCACCCAGCCGATCAGCTTGGCCAGCCGCTCGGAGACGTCAGGCGTCTCCAGCAGCCAGCTCTTCTGGTCGTTGTTCAGGTACGACGCGTAGCCGGCCAGGTCGGACAGCTCGGCCGGGTCGTTCACGCCCTTGACGGAGTCGATCACCTGCCAGGCTCCGCGACGCTGCAGAACAGACGTCACCAGGGTCTTGTATTCACGGGCCAGTTCGGCCGATTTGTCGTTGGTCGTCTCGTCGAGGACGGTCGCGCCGACCCACAGAGCGGCCCCGGGACCGGTGGTCCCCGCGCCGATCAGGACCCGGCTGACGCCTCGGATCACCGCTGCCTGGGCACCGCCCGGCAGCCGGCCGATCTGCTCGATCTCGCCGAGCGTTCCGGCCTTGGCATATTTCCCGTCCAGCCGGGGGACCAGCAGGACCTGGTCGGTCCCGGAGGCCTGCGCGGCATCGATCGCCGCCCGGGCCTCGCTGTCGGCGAGTCGCACAGGGACGACCATGCCAGGCAGGACCACGACGTCGTCGAGCGGCAGAACAGGAAGATTCAACGTCTCAGTCACGCTGTCACACCCTCTATCGGAAGATTGAGTCTGACAGGCTCAACGGTGGCCCTGACCAGGTCATTCCCGGAGCCTGCCGTCGTTCGCTGAGGGTGAAAAGCGGACCGGGCGAGGTATACGACCGAACGGTAAAGAACCGCGGCTAGGCGGTCAGCAGGTCGCCGATCGCGCGGAGGCCGGCCAGGTCGTGGACGTCGTCGGCCAGCGCCGGGACGTCGACGGTGGGGATCGAGCGGTGGCCGCGGTGGAACCGGTCGGCCCGCTTACGGTCGCTGACGACCTGCTGCATCCGGTCGGCGTGCAGCCGCAGTACGGCGGCGGTCAGGTCCGACTTCCCGGACTCCTCGAGCTTCTCGGCCGCAGCCAGTGACCGCTCGGCCGACAGATCCGGCACGTGCGTCGTCGTCACTCTGTTCAGTACTACGCCGGCCAGCGGCATCTTCTCGGCCCGCAACCGCTCGGTGAAGTACGACGCCTCCCGCAGAGCGTCGTTCTGCGGCGCCGCGACCACCAGGAACGCCGTGTGCGGCTCCCGCAGCAGCGCCACCGTCTTCTCGGCCCGCTCCCGGAATCCGCCGAACAACGTGTCGAACGCCGCCGCGAACGTCTGTACGTCGGTCAGCACCTGCGCGCCGAGCACCTTGTTCATCACCGACATCGCCAGATTCACCCCCGCCGACATCAGCCTCAACGGCCCACGCGCCGGTGCCAGCAGCAGCCGGAGGAACCGTCCCTCCAGCAACGACGCGAGTCGCTCAGGCGCATCCAGGAAGTCCAGCGCGGATCGCGACGGCGGGGTGTCCACCACGATCAGATCCCAGTCGCCGGTCCGCTCGGCCTGCTTGTGCAACTGCCCGAGCTTCTCCATCGCCATGTACTCCTGCGTCCCGGCGAAGGACGACGAAAGCGCCACGTAGAAAGGGTTTGCGAGGATCTGCTGAGCCTTCTCCGGGGTGGCGTGCGCGAGAACGACCTCGTCGAAGGTGCGCTTCATGTCGAGCATCATCGCGTCCAGCCGGCCGCCGTTCGCCGCATCGACGTCGGCCACCGACCGCGGCGTGTTGTCCAGCTCCGTCAATCCGAGCGACTGCGCCAGCCGCCGCGCCGGGTCGATCGTCAGTACGACGACTTTCCGCCCGCGCTCGGCCGCTCGCAACCCCAGCGCTGCGGCCGTTGTCGTCTTGCCGACCCCGCCCGAACCGCAGGTCACGATGATCCGCGTCTCCGGATCGTCGATCAACGCATCCAGATCCAGCGCACTCATGAGCTCAGCTCCTCGGCGAGGTCGAAGAGAGCGCCGTGGTCGATGCCGTCCGGGACCAGCGCCAACTCGGTCACTTTCTTGCCCAAGGCATCTATTCGGTCGCGGTTCTCCCGTTCCAGCCCGACCCGTACTGCGTGGTCGTGCGCCTCCGCCGCCAAGGTCGCCAGCATCTCCTTGCCCGCGGTGATTCCAGCGGCCCGCAGGCCGCGCGTCAACTCCGCGACGGGGAGTTTCTCCTTCACCGCAAGGGCAAGCGTCTCGTCGTCGAGCGGACTGCGCCGGACCATGTTCACCACGATCGACCCGATCCGCAGGTCGAGTGCCTCCAGTTGCTCGACGGCATCGAGCGTCTCCTGGACCGGCATCTCCTCGAGCAACGTGACGAGATGCACCTGGGTGACATCCGAGCGGAGCATGCCCATGATCGCGTCCGCCTGATTGCGGATCGGGCCCATCTTCGCCAGCCCGGCGACCTCGTGGTTCACGTTCAGGAACCGCCCGATCCGGCCGGTCGGCGGTGCGTCGAGCACCACCGCGTCGTACGCGAGCCGTCCGTGCGCCTTCCGCCGGGTGGCCTCGTAGACCTTGCCGGTGAGCAGTACGTCGCGCAGTCCGGGGGCGATGGTGGTGACGAAGTCGACCGCACCGACCTTGTCGAGTGCCTTCCCGGCGCGACCGAGGTGGTAGTACATGTCGAGGTACTCCAGCAGCGCCGCCTCGGCGTCGACCGCGAGCGCGAACACCTCGCCGCCCGCGGGGCCGACGGCGATCCGGCGTTCGACGTACGGGAGCGGCGGTACGTCGAACAGCTGCGCCAGTCCCTGGCGCCCCTCGACCTCCACCAGCAGGATCCGTTTGCCCGCCTCGGCCAGGGCAAGTGCCATGGCGGCGGCCACCGTCGTCTTCCCGGTGCCGCCCTTACCGGTCACCACATGCAGCCTCGCCATGAGGTCCAGCGTAGGACCCCAGATAGACGCAGCCCACAGCACCGTCTCCGCCGAGCCCGTTAGAGTCCACCTCATGAAGAAGTTCGAGTACATCACTGCCCCGCTCCTGGTCCACGCGACCAAGGAGATCCTCGACAACTGGGGTCAGGACGGCTGGGAGCTGGTCCAGGTCGTCCCGGGCCTCAACCCGGAGAACCTGGTCGCCTACTTCAAGCGGGAGATCACCGAATCATGAGCCACCCCGAGGAGAAGCTCGCCGAGCTCGGCCTGAAGCTGCCCGAGGTCGCCAAGCCGGTCGCCGCGTACGTTCCGGTGGTGCGCACCGGCAACCTGGTCTACACGTCCGGCCAGCTGCCGCTGCGGGACGGCACCCTGATCGCCACCGGCAAGAGCGGTGACACCGTGGACGCCGCCGTCGCGGTCGAGTGCGCCCAGCAGTGCGCGCTGAACGCCCTGGCCGCGATCAAGTCCGAGATCGGCGACCTGGCCAACATCACCCGGATCGTGAAGGTCGTCGCCTTCATCGCCTCGACCCCGGACTTCACCGGTCAGCCGCAGATCGCCAACGGCGCCTCCGAGCTGCTCGGCCAGGTCTTCGGCGAGGCCGGTCAGCACGCCCGCAGCGCGGTCGGCGTCCCGGTCCTCCCGCTGGACGCCCCGGTCGAGGTCGAACTGATCGTCGAGGTCGCCTGACCCGTACTCCGTGCGCCGGGCGCGGCTCGCACCCGGCGCCGGTCGGCGGCACCTCGTCGTCCCGGTCGGCCGCTCGGGCCGAGCCCTCGCTCCATCCGCCGATCCGCAGGAGGTTCCATGGTGCGGGACCTGAAGTCGCAGTTGCTGTCCGGCCGGATGGCAGCGGATGCGCTCTCTTTCACCCGTGAAGACCGTCAGCCGGTCGAGCCGCGGCCGGCTTCGACGGTGATCCTGCTGCGTGACACGGCGACTGGTCCCGAGGTCTATCTGCTCCGGCGGCAGCAGTCGATGGCGTTCGCCGCCGGGATGACCGTGTTCCCGGGCGGTCGGGTCGATCCGACCGATTCGAGCATCGCCGACTCTTGGTCGGGGCCTTCGCCGGCGTCCTTCGGTGAGCGACTCGGTTGCTCGGCCGAGACGGCGGCGGCGTACGTGGCAGCCGCAGTACGGGAAACCTTCGAGGAGTCCGGCGTCCTGCTGGCCGGCCCATCCACCGAATCGGTCGTCGCGGACACCACCGGCGACGACTGGGAGGCTGACCGGGTTGCGTTGGAGACGCGCGAGCTGGGCTTCGCCGACTTCCTGCACAAGCGAGGGCTGGTACTGCGTGCCGACCTCCTCGGTGCCTGGGCGCACTGGATCACCCCCGAGTTCGAGCCCAGGCGGTACGACACGGCCTTCTTCGTCGCCGCGCTTCCGGCCGGCCAGGTGACGCGCGATGTGACTTCGGAGTCCGACCAGGTCGCCTGGCTCCGGCCTGCGGACGCAGTACGGGCTGTCGAGACGGGCGAGATGTTGATGCTCCCGCCGACGTACCTGTGCTGCAACGACCTCAGTCCGTACGGCGCTGTCGCGGATGCCCTGGCGTCTTCCGCGCACCGCGAGATCCCGGTGATCCAGCCGACGATCCGGGTCGAGGGCGACTCGGTATATCTGGAGACGAGATGACAGCCGAGGTAGTTACGCCGTACGCGACCCGCGTGCTGGCCGCCAACCCGGGGCCGATGACGCTGGACGGCACCAACACTTGGATTCTTCGGGCGCCTGACGCGTCCCGCTCGGTCGTGGTCGACCCAGGGCCGATGCTGGAGGAGCACCTCCGTGCAGTACTGGACGTGGCCGGCACCGTCGAGATGGTGCTGCTGACGCACGGGCACTTCGATCACTCCGAGGGCGCTGCCTGGTTCGCGGGGCAGGCCAACTGCCAGGTGCGCTCGGTCGATCCGGCGTACCGGATCCCGACCGATCATGCGCACGGGCTGGCCGAGGGTGACGTGATCACGGTCGACGGGCTGCGCATAGAAGTACTGCCGACGCCTGGGCACACGATGGACTCGGTCTGCTTCTGGCTGCCGGACGACGGATCCCTGCTCACCGGCGACACCGTGCTCGGCCGCGGTACGTCGGTCGTCGCGCATCCGGATGGTGCCTTGGGCCCCTATCTGGAGTCGCTGGAAAGCCTGCGGGCGTTCGCGAATTCGCCGGCCGGTGTCGATCGTTTGCTCCCCGGCCACGGCCCGGTCATCGACGATCCGGGCGGAATGCTGTCGTTCTACCTCAAGCACCGCCGCGAACGCCTCGACCAGGTGCGGCAGGCCGTTGCCGACGGCCACACGACCGCCGAGGCGATCGTCGCTCACGTCTACGCCGACGTGGACCCGATCCTCTGGCCCGCCGCCGAACGCTCGGTCCGCGCCCAGCTGGACTACCTGCGTTCCTGAGCGATGAGCAGGCCGGCCATGGACACTGCGGCGCCTGCGGTGATCAGCAGGGCCATGGGGACGGCTGTTGTGGCGCCGCCTAGGCCGGCGATGGGGGCGATCGTTCCGGCGGCGACCCATTGGACGAAGCCTTGGACGGCGGATCCGGTGCCGGGGTGTTCGGGGACGGCGGCTGATGCGAGGGCGCCGCCGTTGGGGAGCATGAGGCCTTGCGCCGTCATGAGGACGAAGAAGCAGACGATCGTGAGGATCAGTGGCGTCCCGAACCACAGTGCACCGGCCAGCATCGCGATGCCGGCGGCGAGAGCGGCGAGCTGCCCGGTCAGGATGACCTTGCGGGTGCGGACCCGCCCGGCAAGCCGGGCCGCGACGAGGGCGGCGACGGTCATGCCCGCGGCGTTGGCGGCGAAGTCGATCGAGTAGCCGATCGGGGAGAGCCCGTTGATGGCCTGCAGGACGAACACCGAGGTGGCGACGTAGGCGAACAGCGCTCCCATCGCGGCGCCGGCGACCACCAGGTAGCCGACGTATTCGCGGTTGCCGAGGACGATTCGCCCGGCGGTGACGAAGTTTCTCAGGCCACCTGCGTGGCGGCGGCCGGGTGGGAGCGATTCGGGTAGGGCGATCAGGACCGCCGCGAGCATCGCCAGGCCGAGGGCGGCGACGACCCAGAAGGAGACCCGCCAGTCGGACAGTTGCAGGATGGCGGCGCCGAGGAGGGGGCCGACGATAGGGGCGAGGCCGCCGACTCCGGCGATGATGTTGAGTACCCGGACGAGCTGGGCGCCGGTGGCGAGGTCGACGATGATCGCCCGGCCGATCACCATCGCCCATCCGCCGGCGAAGCCCTGGACGAAGCGGGCGATGGTCATCACCGCGATGGTGGGCGTGAGCGCGCACACGATGGAGGCTGCGGCCATGACGGCCAGTGCCAGGAGCAGCGGCGTACGCCGGCCGCGCTGATCCGAGACGGGTCCGCCGATGAGTTGCCCGAGCGCCATGCCGACGAAGAACGTGGTCAGTGTGAGCTGGACCTGCGTCGCCGTACTGGACAGGTCGCCGGCGACCTGCGGGAACGCCGGGACGTACATGTCGGTAGCCAGTGGAGCGATCGCGGTCAGGAACACGACCGTCGCCACCAGACCTGCCGTCAGGCGGGCTTGGCGACGGGCCGTGAGCACGGGCTGTGCCGCAGCAGCGGCGTCCGGGGGCGACTGGATCTCTTGGTGCATCAATCCTTCTTCAGGTAGCTCGGTCGATGTGTCCAGCAGACCCGGTATGCGTGGCGCGAGGAAGTCACTGGTGATGGGTGTACTGCCAGTGCATCCCACCAACGAAAACAGCCGGTACGCCCGCGGGCGTACCGGCTGTTCGTAGTACGGAGGATCAGTCGTCGTCGGACTTGCCGGCGTCGAGGTTGGTTTTGATGAGGTCCATGACGGTGGAGTCGGCGAGGGTGGTGACGTCGCCGACCTCGCGGTTCTCGGCGACGTCGCGGAGCAGCCGGCGCATGATCTTGCCGGAGCGGGTCTTGGGGAGTTCGGCGACGACCATGATCTGGCGGGGCTTGGCGATCGGGCCGATCTCCTTGGCGACGTGGTTGCGGAGTTCCTGGACGACGTCCGGTCCGCCGTCGCCGGCCTCGGAGCGCAGGATCACGAAGGCCGCGATCGCCTGACCGGTGGTCGGGTCGGAGGCGCCGACGACGGCCGCCTCGGCCACCTTCGGGTGCGAGACCAGCGCCGACTCGATCTCGGTGGTGGACAGCCGGTGCCCCGACACGTTCATCACGTCGTCGACCCGGCCGAGCAGCCAGATGTCGCCGTCCTCGTCCTTCTTCGCGCCGTCACCCGCGAAGTACACGCCCGGCCAGCGCGACCAGTACGTGTCCTTGAAGCGCTCGTCGTCGCCCCAGAGCGTCCGCAGCATCGCCGGCCACGGCTTGTCGATGATCAAGTAGCCGCCGGAACCGTTCGGCACCGACTTGCCCGCGTCGTCGACCACGTCGACGCTCACGCCCGGGATCGCCCGCATCGCGGCACCCGGCTTGCCCGCGGTCACGCCGGGCAGCGGCGAGATCATGTGCATCCCGGTCTCGGTCTGCCACCAGGTGTCGACGACCGGCGCCTTGTTGCCGCCGATGTTCTCCCGGTACCAGATGTAGGCCTCGGGGTTGATCGGCTCACCCACGGACCCGATCACGCGCAGCGTCGAGAGGTCGTACTTCGCCGGGATCTCCTTGCCCCACTTCATGAAGGTGCGGATCGCCGTCGGCGCGCAGTACAGGATCGAGACCTTGTACTTCGCGATGATCTCCCACCAGCGGCCCTGGTGCGGGGTGTCCGGGGTGCCTTCGTAGAGCACCGACGTGGTCGCGTTCGCGAGAGCGCCGTACACGATGTAGCTGTGCCCGGTGACCCAGCCGATGTCGGCAGCGGTCCAGTAGACGTCGGTGTCGGGCTTGAGGTCGAAGACGGCCCACTGCGTGTACGACGTACCCACCAGGTAGCCGCCGGTCGTGTGCAGGATGCCCTTCGGCTTGCCCGTGCTGCCAGACGTGTACATCACGTACAGCGGGTGCTCGGCGTCGAAAGCCTCCGGCGTGTGCTCGGCCGACTGCTTGCCGACGAAGTCCTCCCACCACAGGTCGCGCCCCTCGACCATCGCGGTCTCCTGGCCGGTGCGCTTGACCACCAGCACGTTGCGCACGTCCGGGCAGTCCACCAGCGCCGCGTCCACCGCGGGCTTCAGCGCCGCCGGGGCGCCGCGGCGGTAACCGCCGTCGGAGGTGATCACCACGCGGGCGTCGCAGTCCAGGATGCGGCCCTTGAGCGCGTCCGCGGAGAAGCCGCCGAAGATGACCGTGTGCGGGGCACCGATCCGGGCGCAGGCGAGCATCGCGATCACGGTCTCGGGGATCATCGGCATGTAGATGGCGACGATGTCGCCGGCCTGCACACCGAGCTCGAGCAGCGCGTTGGCTGCCTTCGACGACCTCGTCCTTGAGCTGGCCGTAGGTGATCTCGCGGGTGTCGCCGGGCTCGCCCTCGAAGTAGTAGGCGACCTTGTCACCGAGGCCGTTCTCGACGTGCCGGTCGACGCAGTTGTACGCCGCGTTGAGCTTGCCGTCGGCGTACCACTTGGCGAACGGCGCGTTGCTCCAGTCGAGGGTCTCGGTCGGCTCGACGGCCCAGGTCAGCCGCTTGGCCTGCTCGGCCCAGAACCCCTCGAAGTCGGCCTCGGCGGCCTGGTACGCGTCCGCCTTGACGTTCGCGTTCGCCGCCAGCTCGGCCGGTGGCTCGAAGCGGCGCTCCTCGTGCATCAGGTTCGACAAAGCCTCGGACTGGGGGGACTCGGAACTGGTCACGTCACGGACTCCTCGTTGAAAGCTGTCGGTACGCCGGAAGCGCGCCCGCCCCCTTTCTACCAATGCCGGACCAGCCGTGGTACTGGTGCGTCGCCCAGACGACCCCGATCAGCGCCGAACGGGGCCATCCGTGAACGGCGTCACACGATTCCGGCTCCGGGGCGGATCAGACGCGGGCCAGCACAGCGCGAGCCCGGGTCAGTAGCTCGGTCAGCGCCCGGGCCGCGGCGTCGGCATCCTCGATGCCCTCCCAGATCGGCCCGCTCAGCGCAGCCGATCGGCCCTGCACCTCCGCCAGCATCGCCTTGCCCGCCGCGGTAGCCGCGTCATCGGCGACCAATCCACGCTCCTCCAGGACCGCCCACGAGTCGGTCGGCGTCCTCGAAGTGGGCCAACCCGGCGACCCGCTCGCGCACGGTGGATCCGTCCGGCTGGTCGGCGAGCCGCAGCGTGACCCAGAGCGGCTCGTCGAGGCCGGTGCCCGCCAGCGCCCGGCGCAGGATCGCCTGCAGGGTCTTCTCGGTCTGACCGATCAGTTGCGGTCCGAAGGTGGTGCTCATGGCATGCTCCCTTAATCGTTGGTAGCGCCAACGATACAGGATTTCATTGGTCGCGCCAACGATTAGCGGTGATGAGCCAGGACCTTCGCGAGCAACCCGGCCAGGGCATCGCGTTCCGCGGCCGACAAAGGCGCGAAGACCTCGTCCTGGATCGAGGCGACCAGCTCACCGAGTTGCCGGTGACGGCGTCGGCCGGCGGCGGTCAGGCTGATGATGTTGCGCCGCCCGTCACTGGGGTCAGGAGATCGTTCGACATAACCCGCCGCGGCGAGCTCGTTGACGGATGCCACCATGTCGCTGCGATCGATGCCGCTGTGCCGCCCGAGCGCCGCCTGACTGGCCGGCCCGAACTCCACCAGGGTCGCGAGCAGCCGGAAGTGATATCCCCGGGCGTTCTCGGCCGCGAAGGCTTCGCCCACGATCCGCTGGGCGTGCATCGCGGTCTGGGTCAGCAACCAGCTCGGCGTCTCCAGCAACCCGCTCGGTGTCTGTTCATCCACACCGAACACCGCCTGCATTCTCATCCACACCGGACACCGTAGCCAACAGCCTGTACGCCGGGCGCCCGGCGTACAGGCTGTTCGGGGTCAGTAGCGGACGATGCCCTGGGAGCTGGTGCGGTTGCCGTCCCAGTCGCCGACCAGAGGGAGGTCGCCCGTGTCGCCGTAGCGGATCGATTCGGTGGTCTCGGTCGGGTCGATGCCGCTCATCCGGAAGTAGAAGGTCGCGTTGGCCGGGTTGTAGAGCCCCGGTTCGTCGCGGCCGTCGCCGTTCCAGTCGCCGATCTCGGGCTTCCAGTACGGGTCGCCGTAGTGGATCGATCGGGTCGTGCCGTCGGCCAGTCGCAGGTCGAAGGTCGCGGCCGACGCGCGGTAGACGCCGACGTCGTCGATGCCGTCGCCGTTCCAGTCACCGGTCAACGGGATCTGGTACGGCGTACCGAAGGCGACGCTCGTCGTCGTGCCATCGGCGGCCCGCTTGGTGAAGGTGCCGGTCGACGGGGTGTAAGTGCCGACCTCGTCGGTGCCGTCGCCGTTCCAGTCCCCGATGATCGGCCGGTCGCCAACGTTGCCGAAGGCAATGGTGATCTGGCCGACGCCGCCGGCGAACGAGTTGGTCAGGAAGAACTTGTGTTCGTCCGGGCTGTACGCCGCGGGGGTATCGCCGCCGGCGCCGTCCCAGTTGCCGGCCAACGGGACCATCGGAGTGTTGCCATAGGCAAAGGCCGGGATGGTCGCCGTCCCCGACGCCCTGTTGTTCGACAGGTACCAGTTGTAGGTGCAGATGGCACTCGGAGCTGCAACCTGCGCAGGCTTCTTGTGCAGAACGGTCGGTACTGCGATGACGGCGGCGGCCACTGCGGCCGCGACGCCGGCGGTGATCAGCTGGCTGAAGATCTGGACTCGCATCTCGTCCCCCTTATGCGTCGAGCCGGTAGAGGGCCGCGGCCCCGGGCGCGAGGTTGGCGACGATCCTGGTCCGGTCCGCCTGCGCGGTGTACGCGCCGGTCGCCGGATCGAAGACCGAGACCTTGGTGACCGTTGCCTGGTTCAACGTCACGGTCGTGGTCGCGCTCGTACTGTGCTGACGGTTCGCGATCAGCAGCCAGCGGGTGCGCGCCGCGTCGGTGGGTCGGAACAAACCGAGGACGGCCGCGCTTCCCGAAGTACCGCTCAAGTAGGTGCCTGGCGTGAATCCGGTCGCACCGGCGGGCGGTGTCTCGTTGGCATGGACCGCGAGGTCGGAGACGAGCGGTTTGAGCTGGGTGCCGACCTGGCGCAACCAGGTGGTGTTGATCGTCTTGGCCGCGGCGTACAGGGGAGTGAGCGTGCCGTCGAGCGTGGTCAGTGCGCGGCCGAAGTTCTCGCCACGTGCCGGATCCGGCTGCCAGTAGGTGAAGTACTGGATGCCCTTGCAGCCATAGGCGAGGCTCGTGTTGATCTGCCAGCGCAGCTCGGCCTCGGTCGGGAAGCGATGGTTGTTGTACTCCACGCTCTGCACGAAAGTCCAGGTCGGGATGTTCGCGCGCAGCCCTTCGGACCGGATGATCGCCCAGTTCTGGAAGTACTGCTGATCCTCGCCGGAGGTCAGGAACGGATAGCGGTCGAAGGACGGCATCGGCGGATGCAGGTTGTCGACGAACTCCCGCACGAAATCCCGGTACGACGTATCGCTGCCGGGCACCATGTTCGAGTACGGCGTATAGCTCGGTGCCACCTCACGGGCGACCGCGAACGCCTTGCCCAACGCAGGAAGGCGACCGCGCGACGGTTCGTCGCCCAAGCTGAACCCGGCGAACGAGTCGAAGCCGCGGTACCGGTTCAGCGCGCCGGTCGCCAGGTTCCGCGCATCCGCGGTGGTGATCGACATCGGCACCGACCTGTCGTCGCTGATCGTGAACCGCTGCGCGAAGTTCTGTACGTCGGGGTCGCTGGCGACCAGCACCTTGAGGCCGACCTGGTCGGCGATCGCCAGCGCCTGACTGATGATCGCCGAGTCGTCGACATAGTTGCCGGTGATCAGGAACCCGAACCCGGCCTCGCGGATCTGCGCGTACCGCTCGACCGTGGTGGCGTAGGGATGCGGCGGCCAGTACAACCCGATCGGGAACTCGGCGCCACCGACCAGCGGCAGATCGGCACACCCGGCTGCCTGGCTCGCAGGGGCTTGTTCTGCAGTAGACCCGCTTGCCAACCGGCGCGCGAAGGGCAGCGGCGCGGCCGCGAGGGCACCGATCACCGCGCCCCGCAGTACCGCGCGGCGGCCTACCCCTGTGACGGCACCCTGGAACGGCGATTGATCAGGAATCATCATGGCTCCCTCTCTGTCTGGTCACGACGGTCACCAGAACAGCTCACCCGCTGACACAGGGCAATCCTTTGCGGCCAGAAGCAGTGAACGACCGGCGGCCAGTTCCGGACATCCGATTGACACCGCCGCGGCGCTAGGCTCACGCCATGACCGTGCTGCTGGTGATCGTGCATGCGGGACTGGCGGCCGCATGGGTCGGCGGGATGGCCTATTCGCTGTTCGTCATCCAGCCGAAGCTGAAGAGGTTCTTCGGCCCCGACGAGGAGAGCCGCGAGGCGCTCACCGCAGTTATTGCCTCAGGCAACCGTTACAAGGTGTTGGGGCTGATCGCCGTGATCGCGGCGACCGGTGTTGTCCTGCTCCTGCTGGACCACGAGCACTGGTGGATCCACCTGATCAAGGCCGTCCTGCTGATCGCCGCGACCACCATCTTCTGGTACGTCTCCTGGCGCCACTGGCCGCGCCGCGTCTTCGCCACCGCCGCCGAACGCCCAGTTCTGCAACGCCAGCTCTACCTGCTCGCCGGCACCATGCTCGTCCTCACCGGCACCGCCTTCGCGCTTGGCGTCGCAGCCGCGCACCTCTGATACTTGATCACGCGCTGTCACGTCGCGCGGTAGGCGACCGTGATGTCGTAGCGGTCCGAACGGTAGATCGAGCGGCCGAACTCGATCACCTCGCCGTTGGCCGTGCGCGGCGCCGAGGTGATGATCAGGCAGGGAACGGTAGGCGCTATCCCGAGCAGCTCGGAGTCGGACTGGTCCGGCGGAGCCGCCACGATCGACGCCGACACGATCCCGAGGGTGACCCCCCAGCGGGCCGAGAGCGTGTCGTAGAGCGAGAGTTCGCTGAGGTCGAGCTCTTCGAGCCCCGGGTAGCGGCGCAGTGACAGCGCGGTGCGCTCGACCGCCATCGGCTCGCCGTCCGCAGTACGGAGCCGGACCAGGTGCAGCACCGGCGTACCGGCCGGTTCTTCCAGCTCTCTGGCCAGTTCCTGGTCGGCGACGGCGACCCGGTGCTCCAGCACCTTGGCGCCGGGCGTGATGCCGCGGGCGCGCATGTCCTGGCTGAACGACGAGGTGAGCATCCGGGCCGGGCGCGGCTCCGCGACGAAGGTGCCGCCGCCGGGGCGCCGGGCGGCCAGCCCCTCGGCCACCACGCGGTCCACTTCCTGCCGGACCGTCATCCGGGCGACGCCGAAGCGTTCCGCCAGCACCCGCTCGGACGGCAGCACCGTGCCGGCCGCCAGGCTGCGGGTGAGGGTCTGCAGGATCTCGCGGATCTGGTCGCCCTTCGGCCGGTCCGGGCGTAGCCCCGTGGGGAGTTCGGCGAGCTCACCGGGGTTGTTCCTTGGGCGGGCCATGAGGTCAGTATCCCTGGGAATCTGCCCGGCAAACCGGTTGCCGGGGCAATGGGTCGGTGACTATCCAACAGCTGAACCGTTCAGCCCGACATTACTGTCCGGTGCCCCAGCACGGCCAGTAACCATTGTCGTCCACATCGAAACTCCACGGCAATGCGCCCCGCCCGATCAGCGGTGCAGACGGTAGAATTCCGGCAGAGCCGCGGGTGGGCTCGGTGTGCCGGGAAGTCTGGTCGGCGATGTATCCGACGACCCCGAGCGAAGGGCGCCGTGATGAGCCCCGACAACCGACTGCTGCAGAAACGCCGCGCGTTCCCGAGGATCCTGGGCAGCGAACGGGCGTTCCTGGCCGACACCCTGCGCGCCGAGACCACCGGCGGCCTGGTGCTGGTCGGCGCTGCCCTGATCGCGCTGATCTGGGCGAATTCACCCTGGCAGGACGCTTATCACCACCTCCGCGACGCCCAGCTGGGACCGCTGACGGTCGAGGCGTGGGCCGCCGACGGCGCGCTGGCGCTGTTCTTTTACCTGGCCGGCGTCGAGCTCAAGCGCGAACTGGTGGTCGGCACGCTGTCGCGGCTGAGCGAGGCCGTGGTGCCGGTGGTCGCGGCGGTGGCCGGAATGGTGCTCCCGGCAATCATCTATCTGGCCGTCAACCTGACCGCCGACGGTGGCCGGCCGTCGGGCTGGGCGGTGCCGACGGCAACGGATATCGCGTTCGCCCTCGCGGTGCTGGCGATCGTGGGGTCGTCGCTGCCGAGCGCGCTGCGGGCCTTCCTGCTGACGCTGGCGGTGGTCGACGACTTCGGCGCGATCCTGGTGATCGCGGTCTTCTTCTCGCACGGCTTCCACCTGCTGGCGCTGGTCGCGGCGGTCGCGCTGATCGTGGTCTTCGCCCTGCTCCAGCGCTTCAGGTTCCGTACGCCGTTCCTGTACGTGCCGGTCGCTTTGGGAGCCTGGTGGTTCATGCACGAGTCCGGGATCCACGCCACCATCGCCGGCGTCGCGCTCGGCCTGGCGACCCGGGTGCTGCCCGATCCAGGTGAGAAGAATTCGCCGGCCGAGCGGGTGGAGCACCGGCTACGGCCGTGGTCCGCGGGCGTCGCAGTACCGGTCTTCGCGCTGTTCGCGGCCGGCGTCACGCTGAGCGGCAACGCAGTACGGGCGATGCTCACCGATCCGGTGGCGATCGGCGTGGTCGCGGGACTGCTGGCCGGAAAGGTGATCGGGGTGTTCGGCGGGTCCTGGCTGACCGCCCGGTTCACTCGCGCCGAGCTGAACTCCGACCTGTCCTGGCGAGACGTGGGGGCCGTCTCGGTGCTCGCGGGGATCGGATTCACGGTCGCCCTGCTGATCGCTCAGCTGGCCTTCGGCGACGACGCGGCCCAGATCGAGCGGGCGAAGGCGGCCGTGCTGATCGGGTCGCTACTGGCCGCGCTGCTCGCGTCCGCGCTGTTGTTCCGGCGCAACCGCGCGTATGCCGAGGACTGAGCCGGGGGTACCAGCTAGGGTCGGTGCACGGACCCTTGGAAGGAGTGCCATGTCGATGGGGCAGAACGAGGATGAGCCCACGGTCGGGCAGCTCGTCGCCAATGCCAGCCGGGATCTGTCCAGCTTGGTCCGCAGCGAACTGGAGCTGGCCAAGACCGAGCTGAAGAAGACCGCGGTCGCCGCCGGAACCGGCGCCGGCATGTTCGGCGTGGCCGGCTTCCTGGCGTTGCTGGCGATCATCTTGCTGTCCATCGCCGCGGCGTACGGCGTGAGCGCCCTCGGGCTGCACCCGGCGTTGTCCTTCCTGATCGTTGCCGTCGTCTACCTGTTGATCGGCGCCGGCCTGGTCTTCGTCGGTCTGCGGCTGATCAAGAAAGCGAAGGGCCCGGAGCGCGCGATCGAGACCTCGAAGGAGTCGGTCGAGGCGCTCAAGTCGATCGGCAAGGGCGACTGAGCCCGGCCGGCGTCTCGGATCTGCTGGTCGACGGACCCTGGTCGCACGCGCTGGTCGCAGCCAACGGGGCCAGGTTCCACGTCGCCGAATGCGGCGCCGCTGACGATCCCCTGGTGTTGTTCCTGCACGGCTTCCCCGAGTTCTGGTGGGCCTGGCGGCATCAGCTGCCTGCCGTCGCCGCTGGTGGCTACCGGGCTGTCGCGATGGACCTGCGCGGGTACGGCGCCAGCGACAAGACTCCGCGCGGCTACGACCCCTTCACGGCCGCAGCGGACGTCTCCGGTGTCATCCGCTCGCTAGGGGCCAGTGAGGCGGTAGTGGTCGGGCATGGCTGGGGCGGCTTCGTCGCCTGGTCCACCGCGGTCCTCGCCCCGCGGCAGGTGCGAGCACTGGCGGCGGTGTCGGCCCCGCACCCGCTGATGCTGATGCGGTCGGGTCAGCCGCGCGCTATCGCGAGGGCGGGCTGGTTCCAGCTTCCGATCCTGCCGGAGCGGCGACTGCTCGCACATGGCGGCATCCACATCGAGCAACTGCTCCGCGACTGGTCCGCGCCCGGCGGTGGTTTCCCTGATGCCGAGGCATCGCGCCGCTATCGGGCAGCCCTGCAGGTCTGGCCCTCCCCGCACTGTGCGCTCGAGTACCACCGCTGGTTCGCCCGGTCGCGCCTGCGCTCCGACGGCCGCCGGTACTCCGCACGGATGCGTACGCCGATCGAGGTCCCGGTTCTCCAAATGCGTGGTGGAAGAGACGGTGCCGTCAGCGCGGCCCGAACGCCGACTGAGCTGATCACTGGGCCGCTGCGCGACGAAGTACTGACTGCTGCTGGGCACTTCCCGCATGAGGAGTCACCGGAGCTCTTCAACCGGCTACTGCTCGACTGGCTGGACGTTTCCAAGCCTTAAGCCCGCTCCTGGCTGTCCACAGCTACGTTTGAGCAGTGACTCGCACAGGGATTGCTGTTGTGGTTCTGCTACTCGGCTCAGCCGGGTGCTCGAACGATCCGAAGCCCTCCGGTCCGCCGGCTGTCGCCGACACCGGCCAGTTCGCAGTCGTGGCCAGTGACGGCTTCCACTCGGACGGAAGCTTCGATCCACGGCTGACCTGTGACGGCGCCGGTGACTACTCCCCGGCGCTGGTCTTCCGGCACGTCCCCGCCGGAACGGCCGAGCTGCTGCTCTCGATGGTCGACGACGACAAGACCAGCCCGCAGGGCGATCCGCTGATCCACTGGGTTCAGTGGAAGATTCCTGCGACAGCCGCCGGGTTGCAGGAGCACACGAAGCTGCCTGAAGCCCGTGAGGCACTCAGCGACCTAGGCGAAGCGACGTACAACGGCCCGTGCCCGCCTGCCGGCCAGACGCACCACTACCGCTTCACCCTGCTCGCGCTGTCCAAGCCGATCAACCTGCCGAACGGTACTGCGGCTCGCAAGGTGCTCGACGCCGCAGAACCGCTCGTGCTGGCCACCAGCGACTTCACTGCTACTTACAAGCGGTCCTAGGAGACTCCCTGGGCGCCAACGGTGCCGGTGATCTTCCAGCTGCCGGCCTGATGGTCCAGGCGATAGGTGAGCCAGTGGGCGTCCAGGCATCCGCGCCAGACCCAGGCGCCGACCTCGACATGGTTCTGCACCTGCACGATCGGGCCGACGGTGACGTACGGCTCCTCGGCCGCCGGTTGGTCACAGAGCTCCTTACCGCCTAGCGGCCTGTTGCGCACCCACTCCAGCGGCGCGATCCCGTTCAGTGCGCGCTCCATCGCGGCCCGCTCGTTCGCGGTGAACCGCTTGGCCAGCTCGTAGGTGACGGTGCCGCCGCCGGCTCCGGCATTCGGGGCGTCCAGCACCCGGGCCCCTGGCCAGCCGGCGCCGGGTTTCTCGATCTTGAGGATCTCGGCGATCACCGCGCTCCAGATCTGCGCGTTCTCCGCCGCCGCCGGCGCATCTGTCGCCGACGACCCGGTCGGCGTCGAGCCGGGCAGCTGAGCCGGGGCCATTTGTTGCCCCCGGCGCCGATGTGGCCACGCCTGGTCCAGCTTGCTCCGGTCCAGTGGTCCTGTCCACGGCGTACAGGATGCCTCCGAGCACGACCAGCACTGACGCCGCCGCGAGCAAGATCGGTCCGGTCCGGCGCTTCACGGGAGTGGTTGCCTCAGGCAAGTTATCGATCTGGCGTTCTCTGCTGGTGAAGGTTTCTCGCAGCAGGTCGCCGAGTTCTTCGTCTTTCATCTCAGTGTTCCTCCTCGTGCGCCGGCAGCCCGGCCCGCAGGCGGGCCAGGCCGCGCGCGGCATTGGACCGGACGGTGCTCGCCGAACATCGCAGTACGGCGGCGATCTCGTCGTCCGGAAGATCCTCGTAGAAGCGCAGCACCAGTACTGCGCGTTGCTGGCGGGGCAGTTCGGCGAGCATCCGCCAGGCCGCGTCCCGTTGCGCCTGCCGGAGACTGATGTCCTCGCCGGTCGGCTGCTCGGGCAACTCGCCGAGTGGCTGTTCCCGGTTCCGCAGCAACCGCCGCCAGCTGAGGAACTCGTTCACCACCATCGTGCGCAGGTACGCCTCCGGATGCTCCAGCGCACCGATCCGGTCCCAGCGGCGATGCGCCCGCGCCAGCACCGTCTGCACCAGGTCCTCGGCGCTGTGCACCCCGCCGGACAGCATCAGCGCCAGCCGCAGCAGCCTGCGCTCGTTCGACCTGACCGTCTCGTCGAACGATGCCGCTGTCTCCCCCGTCGTCACCGTCATACCCCTTCAACGCGGCGACCGCCCCGATCTGCTGCACCGGGACGCTATGAATCAGGTGCAGCTGCGGGTCGAGACTTCCTGCGTTGCCTTGAGACCGGCAGCGGCATCGGCCGAGACCTGAGCCGCGGTGAGCACGTAGCCGGTGCGGTTGTCCTCGACGGAGGCGGCGAAGACCACGCCGTACACGGTGCCCTTGGGGGAGAGCAGCGGGCCGCCGGAGTTGCCCGGGCGGACCGAGGCCCAGATCGAGAAGGCTCGCCGGGTGACGGTCTTGTCGCCGTAGATGTCCGGGCCGCGGAGGCGTTCCTCGGAACGGATCCGGGCCGGCTCGGAGTCGAACGGACCGTTCTCCGGGTAGCCGAGTACGACGGCGGTGGCGTCGGCCTTGCCGCTCTCGTCGAAGACCAGCGGCTTGGCGTTCAGCTGCGGCACGGCCAGCACCGCGATGTCCACGCTGGGGTCGAACAGCACCACGGTCGCCTCGTACGACTTCCCGTTCACCTCGACCTTGGGATCACTGACCCCGGCGACCACGTGCGCGTTCGTCATCACCCGCTGCGGCCCGTAGACGAACCCGGACCCTTCGAGCCCGCGCGAGCAGTTCGCCACCCCGGTCACCTTGGCGATCCGGCTGTACGGAGTCCCGTACTGCGGGCTGCCGCGCGATGGCCGCCGTCCGGCGGCTGGGTGTCGCGGATCCGCTCCGGCACGAACGGGTCGAGGAAGCGCGGGAACAGATCGGTGTTCACCACGTCGTTGAACGCCTGCAGCGCCTTGTCGGCGCTGCCCGGCAGCGCCTCGTCGACCTTCGCCAGCACCTCGCGAACCCCGGACCGCGGACGTCACGCTCGGGATCCGCGCACCGCTGACCGCGACGCCGAGCACCCAGGAGACGACCAGCACCGAGACCGCGGCCAGCACGGCACCGCCGAGCGCATCGACGGCCTTCACCGGTTTCCAGGAGATCTTGTTCCGCAGTCGCGACCCGAGCATCGCGCCGATCGTCCGCCCGATCGAGGCCAGCAGCACGACCAGCACCAGGGCGGCGAACGACACCTCGACGCTGGGCGAGAACTTGTCCAGCACCCGCGGTACGCCGTACACGCCGATCGCGGCACCGGCCAGCAGGCCGAGAGTGGCGCAGGCGCCGAGGACGAACCCCTCGACGTACCCGGAGATCGCCACCAGCAGGGTCACCACCAGCAGCGCGTAGTCGAGTCCGCTCACTCCATGCCCTCCGGATGCCCCAGGTCGTGCTCGATGGCCGTCAGCCGCCGGAGCTCCTCCGACCGCCGCCCCTCACTCCGCCAGGCCGACTCGACCAGTCGGTCGGGCAACGGTACGACGTTCGCCGGGTCCCAGTCCCGCGCCCAGCCGCCGAGGGCGAGCATTTTGTCCAGCAGCCCGGCGGTGAATCCCCAGATGTAGAGGTCGTCCACGGTGAACGCGGGCCCGGTGAACCCGGACGGGTGCAGGCAGCTGATCCGGTTCGCCGGATCGGCCAGTGCCTCGATCGAGACCCGGTGCACGGAGGCGACCTCGGCCGGATCGACCACCGCGACCGGCGACGGCTCGCGCCAGTAGCCGAGCACCGGCGAGACCCCGAAGTTGCTCACCGGCACCCAGAGCGCCGGCCAGACGGCGAACACGTCGACCCCGGCCGGCTCCAGCCCGGTCTCCTCGTTCGCCTCCCTGAGCGCCGTCCGGATCAGGCCCTCGACGCCGGTCCCGTCGACCTCGTCGACCCGACCACCGGGAAAGGCCATCTGACCGGCATGCGACCGCAACGTCCAGGCCCGCTCGGTGAGCAGCACGTCCGGACCGTCTTTCGTTGCCATCAGCAAGCAGGATCAGTACTGCGGACTGCCGGACGCTCGGGTCGTCCGGTGGCAGGAATCGCGACAGCTCCAGTGGGTCGACCTGTTTCGACGCACCGGCGAGCGGCTGCAGCCAGTCGGGCAGCGGCACGTCGTACGTCGTACTGGTCTTCACCAGGTCACTCCCAGCTTGTCCTTGACCAGCTGATCCAACTCCTGCTGGGACTTGAGTACCCCGTAGTGGATATGGACCAGGGCGCCACTCTTGTCGACGAAGGCGGTCAGCGGCGGTCCACCGATCTTGAACGGGATCTTGGTCTGCTTGTCTGCGTCGACCAGGTGCGGATAGTCCAGCTTCTGTTCGATCGCGAACTTGACCGCCTCGTCGGCCCGCGGATCGTCGTAGTCGATACCGATCAGCTTGACCTGGCCGCCGGCCTTCCTCTGCAGCTCGGCCAGGTATGGCGACTTCCTGGCGGCACGGGCCGCACCACTGCGCCCAGACGTTGATCACCAGCGGACCACGGAGATCCGCGAGCCGGATGTCCGGGCCGTTGCCGAGACACGGCAGGTTGATGTCGGGCAGGCCGTTGGCGACGGGCGGCCGCGACTGGGTCTTCGGGCAGGCCACCAGTTTCTCGGCACCGGCGACCGTCCGGCTCTTGCTGCTCCCGGTCGCACCCGGATCGTTCGCCTTCTCGTCCCCGCACCCCGCGAGCAGGGCAAGGACGAGCACCGCGAGCACGGCGGATCCGCGTACGGCGTACCGGCGTGCGGGCGGTCGGGTGCGGCGGGGCTGGGTCACGCTGGGCCCTTGACCAGTTTTGCGGCTTGTCCGAAGTCGGTGGGGCCGTCGCCGAAGGAGGGGCACCACTGGGCGATCGGGCAGGCGCCGCAGGCCGGCTTCTTGGCGTGACAGCGGCGGCGGCCGTGGAAGATCAGCCGGTGCGACAGCATCGTCCAGTCCTTCTTCGGGAACAGCGCGCCGATGAGGTGCTCGACCTTGACCGGGTCGGTCTCCTCGGGTCCAGCCGAACCGGCGGACCAGCCGGCCGAAGTGCGTGTCGACGGTGATCCCCGGCACGCCGAACGCGTTGCCCAGCACGACGTTCGCCGTCTTCCGCCCGGTGCCGGGGAGCTTGACCAGCTCCTCCAGCTTGCCCGGCACCACACCGTCGTAGTCGTCGACGAGCGCCTGGCCGAGCTTGAGCAGGCTGTTGGTCTTGGCCCGGAAGAAGCCGGTCGGCTTGAGGATCGCCTCCATCTCCTCGCGGTCGGCCTCGGCGTACGCCTTCGCGTCCGGGTACTTCGCGAACAGCGTCGGGGTCACCTTGTTGACCATCACGTCGGTGGTCTGCGCCGACAGGATGGTCGCCACCAGCAACTCGAGCGGCGTGGTGAAGTCCAGCTCACAGTGAGCATCCGGATAGGTCTCGGTGAGCACCTTGTGCATCTTCCGCGCCCGGCGCACCAGCTGACTGTGCGTCTCACCGGCGAACACCGGCGCCTTCCGGGGCAGCTTGAGCGGGACCGCAGAGACCGGCACCGCCGCGACAGACTGAATCGGCATGCCCGCCAGCCTACGTGCGCCCACCTACAGTTTTCCGCCCAAGCCCACATCCACCCCACACCGCCGGCAGTCTGAAGGTCAGCCGCCGCTACGGCACCGCCCCGGACGGCACCGGTCAGCGCCTGAGGGGGCCCTTCCGGCGCGTCCCGACAGGCCTACGTGGCGGTTCTGCTACCCGAGGGGCTACGGTTTTGGGGCGACCGGGTCGAAATGACCTGGCGCCGGGCCGGCTTGTAGCTTGTCCGAACGTACGTGGTCAAGGTCCGAGGAGGCCCATTCGTGGACGCCGCAGTGCTCCGACAGGCACCGCTGTTCAGTCAGCTCGACGACGACGCAGCCGAGGCGCTGGCATCGTCGATGACCGAGAGCCGGCTGCGCCGCGGCCAGGTGCTGTTCCACGAAGGCGACTCCGGCGACCGGCTGTATGTGATGACCGAAGGCAAGGTCAAGCTCGGCCGGACCTCCGCCGACGGCCGGGAGAACCTGATCGCCGTGCTCGGCCCCGGCCAGATGTTCGGCGAGCTGTCCCTGTTCGACCCGGGCCCGCGGTCCGCGACCGTCACCGCCGTCACCGACGCCGCGATGATGTCGCTGACCCACGACGAGCTGCTCCGCTGGCTGGACGGCCGCCCCGCGGTCGCCCGTGGCCTGCTGCTCCAGCTCGCCTCCCGGCTCCGCAAGGTCTCCGACGTGGTCGCCGACCTGGTCTTCTCCGACGTGCCGGGCCGCGTTGCCAAGGCCCTCCTCGACCTGGCCAGCCGCTTCGGCCGTACTGCGGACGACGGCGTCCACGTCCACCACGACCTCACCCAGGAGGAGCTCGCCCAGCTCGTCGGCGCCTCCCGCGAAACGGTCAACAAGGCCCTGGCCGACTTCGCCTCCCGTGGCTGGGTCCGCCTCGAACCCCGTTCGGTCGTCCTCCTCGACGTCGACCGCCTCCAGCGCCGCGCCCGCTAACTCCGGGAGGGATTCACCAGCCGACTGCGCAGAGGTTGTTGCCGCAGTGGGCTGGTTGGAGGTTCGGGACTGCTGAGACCGTGTACGGCGGGGTGCCGGGTGTCGCGTCCAATTGGCTGTTGACCCAGAGGAGGCGGCTGCCGTCGCGCGCCAGCGTGGTGGGAGTCGCGTTGGGGGCGCCGGCTGACGAGTCGGCGAGGATGCGGGCCGCTGTCCAGTCGCGGTTGAGCCAGGCCAGGCGGGTGACGTACTTGCCGCCGCCCGCGTTGTACACGGCGTACAGGCAGCTGCCCTCCAGCAGATAGCCGTCGCCGGAGAGGATGCCGTTCGCGCCGGTGATGGCGAGGGTGGTCACCTGTTTCGACTGCAGGCTGATCCGGTAGGTGACGTCCTGGCCCTGTTCGCCGACGAGGAGCGTGCGGCCGTCGGTCACGATGCCGTTGAGGAAGTACGGCGTCGGCTGGATCTTGTCGCGGGTCAGCCAGGGTTCGAGCTCACCCAGGCCGCGGGCGGTCAGGGGTGCCCGCCAGATCTGGTTGTGCGCGGAGTCGGTGACGTAGACGGCGTCGGCGGTGATCGCGAAGTCGTTGAGGAACGAGCCTTCCTGGGCCTTCCGGGCGGCGAGGAGACGGCCGCGCACGTCGTACAGGAAGAGCGTCGAGGTGCCCGCGCCGGCGATCAGCACCCGGCCCCAGCGGTCGACATGGATGCCGGTCGCGGAGGTGCGGCCGTCGCTGCCGGCGGGGAGCCAGGTGCGCAGGTTCGGCTGGCTGGTCGAGCCGCGGTAGACGGCTCCGGTGCCGACGCTGGTGACGTACATGGTGCCGTCGTGGGTGACGGTGATGCCTTCGGGAGTGTCGCCGGGGGTGTGCGAGACGACGTACGTGCTGGGGTGGCGGGGGTGGGCCTGCGCGAGTGGTGGCTGTGCCGCGATGGCGATCGCGGCGGTCAAGGCGGCGGTGGCGATGCTTCGGGTCCTCATGGGATCAGGGTCGGCGGCGGCGCTGCTCGCGCTCGACCGGTTTCGGGCAGGACCGAAGGACCTCTGTCGGTACGGCCGGGTGGCAGGCAGAATCGGCCCGGTGATCATCCGGATCCACTTCACGCCCGCCGACCTCGCCCGGGTCACGTTCCCGGCCGAGCCGGAGCCGCTCTGGGAGGCGGCGCTGGCCGCGCGGGCGCTGGGAGACCGGGCGATCCCGCCGGTCGCGCGGAGATGGCGCCGGCAGGCCGTGCCGCTGATCCGGCCGTCGATGCGGCCGCTGTTCAAGCTGTTCGCGCCGACCGGGCAGTTCCCGGACTTCCTGACGCCCGAGGTCCCGGCGCCCGGGCTGGACGCGGCGGTCGAAGTCCTGATGGACGCGCCGGTCGAGCTGATCCAGGACGAGCTCGGGCCGTGGATTCCGCACCCCGACCGGTTCATGCAGGGCCTGCTGGCCGGCCGGGCGGGATCGCGGCGGGCGCTCGGCAACGCAGTACGGGCGTTTCATTCCGAGGTCCTCGCGCCTGCTGCCGCCGAGCTGGAGCAGCTTCACGGTGCCGACCTCGCGATCAGGTCGCGGTCCCTGCTGCAGGGCGGGCTCGACCACCTTCTGGAGACGCTGCACCCCGACATCACCTGGGCCGGGCAGACGCTCACGACGTACGGCTCCGACTGCTCGCCCGTCTACGACGCGCACCTGAACGGCCGCGGCATCCAGCTCTACCCGTCACCCCTCACGACCGAATGCCTGCTCCTGGACCTACCTCACCGCCGCCCGGTCCTCGTCTACCCCTGCGCCGAACTTCCTGTCGCCGATCTCGACGACACCACAGACGCCCTGGCCGACCTGCTAGGCCGCACACGAGCTTCCGTACTCCGAGCGCTCACCGCCTCCGCGAGCACGACCCAGCTGTCCCGCCGCACCGGCATCTCCCTCGCATCGGCCAGCGAACACGCCCGCGTACTCCGCAACGCCGGCCTCATCACCACCCACCGCACCGCCGGCACAGCCCACCACTCCCTCACCCCAACCGCCCGCCGCCTCCTCACCACCCCCACCCCAATCCACCTCACCCACCGGGCTCAATCGACAGAGTGACGTCTCATCCCGAACCGGTGCCGGGATGAGACCCCTTCGGTGGCTGTTCCTCGTTGGCCCTTGCCGCCTCTACCTGTTCGGCGAGGCATCCGGCGGCAGCCTGGTGACCACCTTCGAGGAACGCCCGTACGCCGGCGTGAAGGTGGTCGTCACCGCCGAGGACGCCGACCCCGTCCCAGGGCATCACGGGGCAGATCGATCTGCCCCGGCAAAACGAGGGACAGTTGCCGATCCGGGGTCGTATAGTTGGCGATGCGCGGGACAGATAGTCCCCCGAAGTGGACCCGGCAGCTCTACCGGACGGTGGGCGAGCCGGGTCTCGCGTTTTCTATCGGCCGCACCTGGCAGTACGGCGCCACGCGCCGCCGCCAATCGCCGCCCTTCATCCATGCCCAGGCGACTGCATCCGGAACCCACAAGAGCGGATCTGCCTTTGGTGCCAGGAGTTCCCGCCGCAGATCGATGCAGCCGTACCGATGGCATGCTTCGTGCAGGGCACGGCGATCGTAGTCGAGCGCACCTTCGTCTCGTTCGATCACCAGGCGTTCGGCATCAGCGGCGATGTCCCGGACGATCGCTTGCAAGCAGCGCTGTCGCGCGCCGATGTCGTTCCGTTTTCGTCGACGAACACATGAACGGGCATACGTGGATCCCCCAGGCCGACGGACTGCAAAAGTCGACCGTTGCAGGGGGAATGCCTTGTGTTGTTGGGGATTTGAGGGGCGGGGCAGGGCAGTTGGAAATGCCCCGGCGGGCGCGGGAGGGGTTGGACCTCCGGGCGCCCGCCGTTTGTTGGTAGAGGGTTAGTTGCGGGTGATGGTGAAGGTGGTTGTTGTGTTGCGGATGTCGGTGGCGTTGTTGGTGAGGGTGAGGTTGGTGAAGGTGACGTTGCCGACGGCGGGGCCCTGGCCTGGTTCGGGGAGTTCGTTGGCCCAGATGCCGAAGCCGGACTTGGCGTCGAAGGCGTCGCCGCTCTTCTGGGCGCCGGAGATGGTGACGTTGGTCAGGATCGTGTCGGCGACCGGGAACTGCGGTTGCCCGCCGACGTAGTTGGTCTGGAACATGATCCCGGAGTACGTCGGGTCGACGATGTCCACGTCGCTGACTCTGATGCCCTGGAAGATCTTCGAGGCGGAGAAGATCCAGATGCCCGGGAACGTCTGGCTGCCCCAGAAATGGCCGCCCGAGCGCACCACGGAGATGTTCTGGAACAGCGTCGGCGGGGTCGCGCCGAAGCCGTTCATCGGGATGCCGAAGTCGAGCGAGCTGATCGTGATCCCGGAGTACACCAGCATGTCCGCGACGTACAGGTTGCGGAAGATGTTGTTGGTGCCGCCGTAGACCGCGAAGCCGGCCGCCCGCCAGGTCAGTGTCGCCGAGAGGTTCTCGAAGACGTTGTCCCGGACCTCGCCGCCACCGTTGTCGACGGCGTTGAAGAGGGCGAACTAGTCGTCACCGGTACTCCGGGCGTCGTTGTTGCTGACCGTGTTGCCGGCCGAGCCGTTCGTCATGTTGATGCCGTCGGCAAAGGTGTCCCGGATCCGCGAGTTCTTGATCGTGGAGTTGTCGGTGTTCGCACCCCAGTACATGCAGACCATGTGCTCGACCCACACGTTGTCGATCGTCATGTTGGAGGTCCCGGCGAAGTTGAACACCTTGCCCGGGCCGTCGATCCGCGAGGTGTAGTTGCCGAAGTACGCGAAGCCGCTGAACGTCGACCCGTTGGCGGTCGACTGCGAGTCGATGCCGACGTCGCTGTTCTCCTGCGTCGCCGGCGCGTGGAACTTGGTGTACCAAGGTCCGGCCCCGACCACCTTGATCGGCTTGCCGTAGACGTTGAACTTGCCCGTCGTCTGGTAGTCACCGGCCGGCAGGTAGACACCCGTCAGCGTGGTGTCCTGACGCACCTTGTCGAACGCGTTCTGCACGTCCTGCTGAGTGAAACCGGCCGGTACTGCGTAACCGGCGCCCGGGTTGGCGATCGGCGCCACCTGCTCGGTGTCGACGAAGTCGATCGAGTAGTTGGTGGTGTTGGCCGGGTCCTTCTGCAGCTTGATCTTGGTGCCGGCCGGGAACGAGGAGTCGAGCATGATGCTCGCCTCGTCGTAGATGTGCCGCGGTCCCGCGCCGGGGGAGTTGCCCGGTCCGGCTTCCGCGCCGTACAGCCAGCTGTACTTCGAGGTCAGCGGCAGCGCCTTGTGGAAGGTGCCGTTGACGTACACGTTGATGGTCGAGTTGATCCCGCCACCGCCGGACGAGTCCGGGATGGAGAACCGGGTGACGAGTGTGTTCGTGCTCGCCCGGGTGGTGAACTCGACGAACGAACCGTTCGAGTTCAGCGTGACCGCCTTGCGGCCGGAGGCCTCACCGGCGAGGTCGCCGATGGTCCGGTTCGGGCCGATCACGGTCGCGCCGCCGCCGACCGAGGCGTCCTCGGCCTCGAGGTGGTCGTACGGCATGTTCGCGCCGCGGCCGACGAACAGCGGCTTCTCGCTGGTGTTGTTGGTCCGCTTCACCGGCAGTTCGTTCGCGTCGTCGGCCAGTACTACGCGGACCGTGTAGCGGCCGTTCGCAGCCGGCCAGGTGCCGAGGCTGATCGGCGCAGTGGTGGCTCCGGCCGCAATCGCACCGGAGTACGAGCCGGTGAGAGTCCGTACGACGGTCGAGCCGTTCAGCACCGTCAGCGTGATTCCGTGCGCACCGGACGCCGAGGCGATGCTGCCCTGGTTCTTGATGGCGACCGAGAACGTCACGGTGTTGCCGGCCGACGGGTTGCCCGGCGACCAGCTGACCGAGGAAGCGATCAGGTCCGAGCTCGCGACCGGAGTGACCACCAGCGGCGTTGCACTGTTGGCCGTGTTGTTGGAGTCGTTCTGCTCGATGACACTGTTGCCTTCGTCAACCTTTGCGCTGACCGGGTAGCTGCCCGCGTCGCGCGCTCCGATCGACGCGGTGACCGTGGCGGAAGCACCTGCTGCCAGGGCCCCGACAGCGGCCGTGCCGACCTTGGTGGTGCCGAGGTAGAAGTTCACGCCGGATGCCGGCGAGGCCGCGTTGCCGGTGTTGTTCACCGTTGCCGCGCAAGGTGATCGCGTCGGTCTCGACCGGTGAGGCCGGGGTCCAGGCGACGCCCGAGACGGTCAGGTCCGGGTTCGGGGCGGGTACGCCCATCACCTGGAGTTCGGCCACCTGGCCGGCGGGTGCACCGGTGTTGGCGGTGAAGTTCAGCCGTACGTCGGCCACTCGCGCGCTGACCGGGATCGTCACGGTGTTGCCGCGTCGACGGGCTGAAGTTGTACGCCGCGGAGCCGACGATCGTCGTGAACGCGGTCGCGCTCTGCTCGCGGCCGAGGATCGAGAAGGTCTGGGTGCGGTTGCCCCAGGCGGAGTCCGGGTTCAGCCGGATCACGATCGAGCTGAGGTCCGCGTTCGCGCCGAGCTGGGTGGTCAGCGTGGCCGGGTTGGCGTTGCCTTCCCAGTAGGTCTGCACGTTGTCGTCGTTCGCGTTGGTGGCGACGAAGGTGAAGACCGAACCCGACGCGGTGATCGGCTTGCCGACGGCGAGGTTGGTGCCGGGTCCGCCGCTACCGGCCCGGGTGACCGTGTTGCTGTTCGGCGATTGGTTGCCGACGGCATCCTTCGCGCGCACGTAGTAGCTGACCGCCGTGCTGGCCGGCTGGGTGTCGGTGTAGGTGAGCACGTTCCCCGCGACGCTGGTCCGGAGCGCGCCGTTCGCGTACACGTCGTACCCGGTGACGCCGACGTTGTCCGTCGAGGCGTTCCAGGTGAGCCGGATCTGGCCGGCGGCCGGTTCGGTGTAGGCCAGGCTGCCCGGGGCGGTGGGAGCCTGGGTGTCACCGGTCGCCGGGCCGTAGACCTCGAGCTCGGACAGCTGACCCGCGGGCCAGCCGGTGTTGGCGGTGATCAGGATCCGGATGTACCGGGTGGTGGAGGCGCCGTAGTCGATGGTCGCGGTGTTGTTCGGGGTGTTGAACGCCCGCGACGCGGAGGCGGACAGGTCGTTGAAGTTCTGGCCGTCGGTGCTGCCCTGGACGGCGAGGGTCTGGTTGCGGGAGCCCCAGCCCGAGGTCGGCAGCTTCAGGACCACCTGATTGGTGCTCACCGAGGAGCCGAGGTCGACCTGGACCCACTGCGGGAAGGCGTTGTTGTTGCTCTCCCAGTAGGTGCCCTGGTTGCCGTCGGTCACGTTGCCGGCGGCGTAGTTCTGGGTGTTGCTGCTGGCCGAGGCCGACTTGCCGGCCGCGAGGTTGGGGCCGGCCAGGACGGCGGCCGAGGCGGTGGTTCCGGGCGCGAGTCCCGCCGCGGAGATCATCGGGCCGGCCGACAGCGCCAGGCTGCCGGCGAGCAGCGCGGCCAGCAGCCGCCAGTTCTGGGGTTTGGTTCTCATGGCATCCGGGCCTCTCCTGGTGGGCGGGTGGTGAGGAGATCCAGCTGCCAAGAAATTGCACTGTTGCTCTGAAAGTTTCTTAGAGTTTGTCAACTTCTTGCGCAGCGCTGGCTCATTGTTACGGCAGCGCTACGCGAGCGTCAACGGTTCATGATGTGGCTGTTGCCGTCGAGCGGGGATTCGGCCCGGCTTCAGGCGGGGATCTTGACCCGGCCGAGCAGCAGGTGTTCGGTGGACAGCTCACCGGTCACGACGTACAGATAACCGCCGTGCAGCGCGAACCGGGTGCCGAAGGCGGCGGTCGTGACGGAGCCGTCTGGCCGGATCAGCCGGATCTCCAGACCGCGGGCGGCCTCGAGCACCGCCCGCTGGCCGTCGGTGTAGGCGCCGGACCAGTTGTAGCGGCCGCCCTCCGGAGGCGTTTCCGGCTTGTTGTAGGTGGCGACAGCCAGCAGGCCGCCGGCCGCCGAGAGTCCGCCGACGAGCCTGCCCAGCTGCCGCGTGTCGCCTTCGCGGGTGAACGGCGTCGGCGCCACGGCCGGGCCGTCGGGGCTTCCTTCCGCGATCTCGTGCATCGATCCGTCGGGCGAGACGGCCAGGATCGTGCTGATGCCGCCGGCGGAGGAGCTGTCAGAGGTGGCCAGGATGATCGTGCCGTCCGCCTGTGTCGTGAGTTCCCGGACATGCATCGCTGCTGTCGTCTCCCAGTCCACTGCTTTCCCGTTCGCCGGCGGGTGGAGTGCCTGCGGAGTCGCCTGCTCGGCGGCGCCGAGGTCCGTGAACGTAGCCGGTTTGCCCGCGATGGTCCGTGCCGTGCCGTTGGTCTCGACGCGTCGGATCACTACTCCGGAGGTTCCTCCGGTGCTGACCTCGGCCGCGAAGACGAGTCGGCCTTGGGGATCAACGGTCAGTGCGCTGAAGACCCCGATCGAACGGTTGCCGGGTGCAACTGTGCCGGCCTGGTAACCGATCACCGGTTGCCGGGTGCCGTCCGGCCGGATCCGGTAGATGGCGTCCTTCTTCTTGTCGCCCCAGTAGAGGTTGACGTACACCGACCCGTCCGGCCCGATCGCGATCTGGCTGCCGACGTCTCGCGCATCCAGCAGATTGATCGTGGTGTGGCTGCCGTCCGGGCGGATCCGATCGAGTCGCGTCGTCCCGCCCTCGGCGATCAGCAGGTACGCCGTACCGTCGGGCGCAATCTCCAGATCCTTCACCACGCCACTCAGCTTCGTGTCGAGCGCGCGGTCGGCTCTGGCGGTGGTCCCGCCGCCGGCCAGGATCTCGAACGCCTGCCCAGCCGGGGGCTCCGGCGCCTCCGCCGGCTCGTTCTTCGAGCAGCCGGTCAAGGCCAGGACAGGACCATTGTCACCGCGAGCAATCGATTCACGCGCGGTAACGCTAGTGGGCGGCTGGGTCAGCGGGAGGTGTCGGAGCTGAGCCAGCGGGTCGGGCGGAAGGTGAAGAGGGTGACGATGTTCTCGGGGTCGCCGAGCTCGGTCTGGACGTAGCCCTGGGCGTGCTCCTCCGGCATGTACCGGCGGGCGATCGTCAGCATCTGCTCGCTCGTCGGCTTGCCCACCTCGACCAGCTCGGCCTCGACAGTCACGTACGCCGGTGGCATCTGCTCGCGTTGCACCACGAGCGTCACCACGCCGGCCTCCTTGATCAGGTCGATCCGCTTCGGCGCCCGCCGCTGCGTCCCGGTGAACATGGTGATCTCGCCGCCCGGCTCGTAGGCGTAGAACGTCGGAACGCTCGTCGGCGGCTGTCCGGCACCGCCCGCCACGCTCAGGACGCCCACGTGGACGTCGGCCAGAAACTCTTCGCGCTCTTGCTCAGTCATCTTTGCCATGCACTAAGCTTCATAAAAACAAGTAAGCTTTGTCAAGTGGAGTAGAGTGCTGAAATATGACGACGAAGACTTACGGCCAGTACTGCGGGGTCGCCCGCGCGCTGGAGCTCGCCGGGGAACGCTGGGCCCTGCTGATCATCCGGGACCTCCTCGTCGGCCCGAAGCGCTACACCGATCTGCGCGCCGGCCTGCCGAAGATCCCGACGAACGTGCTGGCCACCCGGCTGAAGGAGTTCGAAGAGGCCGGGCTGGTCGACCGCCGGCTCGAAGGCCGTGCGGTCGTCTACGAGCTCACGCCGTACGGCGCGGATCTCGAACCCGTCGTACTGGCTCTCGGGGCGTGGGGAGCGCGGTCCCTGGGGGAGTTGAGGCCGGGGGAGATCATCACCCCGGACATCCTGGTGATGGCGCTGCGGTCGACGTTCCAGCCGGGCAAGCAGAAGGCGAAGTACGAGCTGCGGTTCGGCGAGATCGTCATCCACGCGATCGTTGACCGCGACGACCTCACCGTCGAGACCGGGCCGCTGGAGAATGCCACGGTGCTGGAGGCTTTCGCCCCGATCGGGCCGTTGCTGACCGGCGCGATCGACGGTGCCGAGGCGTTGAAGACCGGCCTGCTGAAGACGAGCGGAACGGCCGAGGACCTCGACCGTTTCGCTCGCCTCTTCAGGATCGGCTGACTGCTCAGTGCTTGGCGGCGCCTTCTGCGCCGGCGCCGGTGAGGGCGCGGACGGAGAGCTCGTTGTAGCGGTTCTCGCTGGACTTGTCGCGGCCCAGGTAGGTCCCGACGATGCCGAAGATGAAGCCGAGCGGGATCGAGATGATGCCCGGGTTCGACAGCGGGAACCAGGCGAAGTCGGCGCCGGTGATCATCGACGTCGACTTGCCGGAGACGACCGGTGAGAAGACCACCAGGACGACGGCGGAGATCAGACCGCCGTAGATGCTCCAGACCGCGCCCGAGGTGTTGAACTTCCGCCAGAACAGGTTGAACAGCAACGCCGGCAGGTTCGCCGATGCCGCGACCGCGAACGCCAGTGCGACCAGGAACGCGATGTTCAGCTTCTGCGCCGGGATCGCCAGCCCGATCGCGACCGCGCCGATCCCGATCGCCGCGAACCGGGCCACCTTGATCTCGTTCTTCTCCGAGACCTTGCCCTTGGCAATCACATTGACGTAGAGGTCGTGCGCGAACGACGACGCCGAGGTCAGCGTCAGTCCGGCGACCACCGCGAGAATGGTGGCGAAGGCAACGGCCGCGATCAGCGCGAGCAGGATCGCGCCGCCGATCGAGTCGGCCCCACCGCCGACGACTTCGGCCAGCAGCACCGAAGCGGTGTTGCCCTTCGAGGCCGCGACCGCGCTGTTCTTGCCGGTGTCCAGCAGCGCCGCGGCACCGAAGCCGAGCGCCAGCGTCATCAGGTAGAAGGCGCCGATCAGCCCGATCGCCCACTGCACCGAACGCCGCGCGGAGCGGGAGTCCGGCACGGTGTAGAAGCGGATCAGGATGTGCGGCAGACCCGCAGTACCGAGGACCAGCGCGAGGCCGAGCGACAGGAAGTCGATCTGGCCGGTCAGGTCCTTGCCGTAGAGCAGACCGGGCTGCAGGAACGCCTCGCCCTTGCCCGAGTGGGTCGCGGCCGCACCGAGCAGCTTCGACGGGTTGAAGTCGAACTTCAGCAGCACCAGGAAGGTGATCAGCAGGGTGCCCGACATCAGCAGCACGGCCTTGACGATCTGCACCCAGGTGGTGCCGCGCATGCCGCCGATCGTCACGTAGACGATCATCAGCGCGCCGACCAGCACGATCACGGCGGCCTTGACGCCGTCGCCCTTGACGCCGAGCAGCAGGCCGACGAGCGAGCCGGCGCCGACCATCTGGGCGAGCAGGTAGAAGATCGACACGACGATCGTCGAGGTCGACGCGGCGGTCCGGACCGGCCGCTGCTTCATCCGGAAGGCCAGCTGGTCGGCCATCGTGAACCGGCCGGAGTTCCGGAGCAGTTCGGCGACCAGCAGCAGCGCCACCAGCCAGGCGACCAGGAAGCCGATCGAGTAGAGGAAGCCGTCGTACCCGTAGAGGGCGATCTGGCCGGAGATGCCCAGGAAGGAGGCCGCCGACATGTAGTCGCCGGCCACCGCCAAGCCGTTCTGGGCGCCGCTGAACGAGCGGCCGCCGGCGTAGTAGTCCGCCGTGGTCTTGTTCTGCCGGGACGCCCACCAGGTGATGTACAGCGTCACGGCAACGACCGCGGTGAACAGCGAGATCGTCAGGGCCTGGTTGCCAGGCTCCGTGTCGGCCAAGTGGCATGCAGCAGGGCATTCATCGGCGACGCTCCCTCTTGTACTTGGCGTTCAGCCCGCTCGCCAGCGGGTCGAGCTTGCGGTTCGCGAACCGGCCGTAGACCGCGGCGATCACGAAGGTCGAGACGAACTGCAGCAGGCCGAAGATCAGCGCCACGTTGATGTGCCCGACCACCTTGTGACTCATGAAGTCACGGGCCCAGTTGTTGCAGGCCACATATGCCAGGTACCAGGCCATGAACGCGATCGTCCACGGCACGACGAAGTTCTTGTACCGGCGCTTCAGCTCGGTGAAGTCCGCCGCCTCATGCACCGCTTCATAGGCCCGAGCCTCTCGCTCGTGCCCCGCTTCCTCATCCACCATCTGCACCCCTCCAGTGGGAACGCGATCAGGTGCACGTTAGCGGGTAGTTGCGCGTTTGTGACCGAATGCGACGGCAACAATTCGGGCGCAAAATCGACAAGCCGCTCAGAGCGGCGGAGCCAGTGGCGCGTCGAGGGTTCGCTGGTAGTTGGCGAGGTCGCTCGGGCGGGCCCGGTAGCAGCTAGTCAGGTACGGCATCCGGAGCGGTTCGGGCGGCCGGGCGGTGCTGTCGTAGATGGCGTCGATCTGCTCGAGCACGGAGTCCCGGCGCGATTCGGTCAGTACTGCGACCCGCGAATGCGACTGGGCCAGTTGCCGCAGGCCCGTGCGATCCAGGTCGTGCCAGTGCCGGAACCTGGCCGTCTCGACCATCGCGAACAGGTCCGACTGGAGCAGGATCGGCATCGGGTCGAACTTGTCGGCGCCGGGCAGCGCCTCCTCGCCCATCATCGCCCGGTGGATCCGGCGGACCCAGGGGACGACCGTGTCGTGGTTGTTCCAGAGCAGCCCGAGGACGCCGTGCGGCCGCAGTACGCGGGCGATCTCCGGCAGCGCCCGGGCGTGTTCGAACCAGTGGAAGGCCTGCCCGACGATGACCGCGTCCACCGAGGCGTGCGCCAGCGGGATGGACTCCGCGGCGCCGACCATCGTGTCCACGCCGGGGATCCGGCGGCAGACCGAGAGCATCTCCTCGGACGGATCGACCGCCACCACGTCGTGCCCGAGCCCGGCGGCGACGGCCGCCAGCTTGCCGGTTCCCGCCCCGAGATCGAGGATCTGGAGCCGCCCGGGACCGAGGATCCAGGTCAGCGCGTCGGCAGGGAACGTCGGCCGGCCCGCGTCGTACGCGGCCGCGACGGCACCGAACGAGTGCGCGCGAGCTGATTCATCGGTGGTCATCACGCTAAATCATGCCGTAGGCACGCCCCGCAGCGTCGTTACTCGCCGAGCTTCTTCTGTTCGATGTGCTCGTTGAGCGCGTGCAGCTCCGGATGCTTGTCCATGATCGCGACCAGATCGTGCACATTCAGCTCGGCCGCGCCGAAGTCCTCGATCAGCGTGGCGAGCAGTTTCCGGTCGTCCTCGGTGTCCAGCGTGAGCCGGTACTGCGCACCGCTCTCGGTCCACGGCATGTTCACCAGCCGCATGTCGCCGGTGCGGTTCTGGTGCAGGTACGCCGTGACGTGCTCGCGGTCGGCCGGCAGCGTCGCGTCGGTGTCGGCCTGGAGCAGCCGGGGACCGGAGAAGATCTCGTAGTCCATCCCGCGCGGGTAGGTCCGCTCGAGGCAGTTCGAGACGTACAGGTTGTCGGCGGCTTCCCGCTCGAACACCTCGACGCCCTCGGCAACGACCTCGGGGTCGATCAGCGGGCAGTCGGAGGTGACCCGGACGACGCCGTCCAGCTCGTGCTCGCGGATCGCACCGGCGTACCGGCTGAGCACGTCCAGCTCGCTGCCGCGGAAGACCGGGACGCCGGCCTTCTCCGCGATCTCCACGATCTGCTCGTCGGCCGCGTTGGTCGTGGTGGCGACGATGACCGGCAGGCCGGTCGCCTGCAGGCGGTCCAGGTGGTGTTCGAGGTAGGTCCGGCCGCCGGCGGTGAGCAGCACCTTGGCGGGCAGCCGCGTGCTGGTGGCCCGGGCCTGGGTGATGATGCCGATCTTCATGAAGCAACCTTTGCAGTATTCCAGCGGAACATCTCGCGGATCTCTTCCGGCCGGGCGACGTGGTCGACGCCGAGCTCGAGATCGGTGAACGCCTTCGCCTGGTCGAGCGGGACGTACGCCTGGTTCATCTCCGGCCAGAGCCGCTTGATCCGGGCCTGTCCGCCGAACGACGGGTGCTCGTTCTCCAACAGCATAGGGTCTCCGTACACGCCGGGCTGCAGGCCGATCGACGCGCCGTACAGGACCGCGGAGCTGAGCCGGTTGGAGGCGACTCGCTTGTGCTTGCGGATCTCCTTGAGCTGCTTGAGCAGGAAGTCCTCGTCGGTCTTGCGCCAGTGCAGGCCGCGGTACCCGTGCGTGATCACCCGGAACCCGGCGTCTTCGTAGACCTTGCGGATGGCCTCGTTCTCGAACTCGTTCCAGTACAGGCAGACCGTGATCGGGCCGGTCTCGTGCTCGTTGATCGAGGCAACGATCCGGCCGTGGTCGCCGAGCACGTTCTGGCCTTCCCAGCCGTGGAACGGGTAGAAGATGGTGCCGGCGGCATCGGTTGCGGGCTTCGCCAGGTCCGGGTAGCAGCTCCAGCAGGTAGAGCCAGGCCGCGCCGATCACCTCGTAGTTGCGCAGGCCCATCGACCAGCCGCGCCGCCGGACGGTGTCCGACCAGACGAACTTCGGCATCCCGTCGACGAAGGCGGTGTTGTACGCGAAGCCGTCCAGGATGTTCCAGCCGTGCTGGAGGTAGCCCCAGATCCGCGGTGCGTCGCCGCCGGGCGTCGGAGCCCCGGCGTACCTGGCCATGATGTGCGCGTGGCCGTAGAAGTGGTTGGCGTGGTGCATCAGCGACCCGTCGTCCGGCGGACGCGCTTCACCACGACCCGCGCCGGGTTCAGCACCGCCTGGCCGATCCGGTACGGCCGCGACCGGCGGATCCCGTCCAGCTGGCTCTCGAACCAGGACGCCTGCGCGCTCGCGTCGGCCAGCTCCTCGGAAAGCCGGACGATCGTCGCCTGCTGCTCGGCGTACCCGGTCGGCGCCACCGGCTCGTTGCCGTCGGCAACGGAGGCCCAAAGCTCTTCGGTGACAGTGATTCCGGCCATCGACGCCAGCCGCGCCGTCACGTCATGAACACTTCCGGCCCAGGGCTCCCGCGACGCGAACTCCATCGACCGGCGGACGAACCGGGCCAGCTGCGCGACCACCAGTGCGTCACCGCTGCCATCCACCGGCTCGCTCTCGCCGAACAGCCTGTACGCCGTACCGTCGACCAGCACGTTGTCGGGCGAAGCGAGCGCTGCCACATCGAGCGACCGCAACCAGTCGACATAGCCAGGCACCGTACGCCGGAGTGCCGCGTGGTCGTCGATCTTCAACGCAGCCAGGAGCATCTCCTCCAGGAGCACCCCCGGCCCTGCAGGAACCTCACCCAGTACGCCGGGAAGGTCGGTGCTGCCGACCGCGAAGTACCAGCCAGGAGCCAGCTCGGCACCGAGTCCTGCTGCGAAGGCGTCCTGGACCACGCGGTACGGGTCCATCAGCGTCAGATCGGGGTACAGCTCTGCGACGGACCTAGCCGCGACTACGCCTGCCAGCGAGTCAGTGGCGTCAACCACCGCGACCTTCGCCTCGACCAGCGACGGATACACGGCGTACGTAGTACTGGCAGCTAGTGCTGCTTGAACCGCTTTGAGGCCGGCGGGCGCTTCTACGCTCCCGCGGACGTCCCGGGGCCAGGCCTCGTCCGACGGAACAGTTGAGGTGACACCAGGCATCACCAGGCGTTCGATGCCGAAGGGGTTCGCCGCAGCGATCAGCAGCTGGCCTTCCGGAGTCAGCCGGGACTTCAGGGCCGCGAGTGCATCGGTCCAGGTGAGCGCGATGGTGTCCGGGCCGACCAGGCGCGGCAGCCCGTCCAGGGCCACCACCACGTCGTACTGCGGCTCGCCGTGCTCCGGGCCGAAGTGGTCGAGGGATCCGCAGAAGACGCGGACCGGGTCGCCTTCGAGCTGGTCGGCGATCTCCTCGGCATCCGGCGCGGACCGGACCAGCACGTCGACCGACGTCACCCGGCCGGCGATCAGCGCCAGCACGTCGAGCGAGTGCGGTCCGGCGACCAGGACCTTGTGGTCCGGCCGCAGGACCGCGTCGAGCAGCTCGACGGGATCGGCCCACCGGTCGCCGGCCGGCCGTCCTCAGGGTGCAGATCGGACCAGTTGAGCATCTCCCCGGCGATCATCACCGACCGCGCCAGCGGTTCGCCGCCGGAGTCTTGCGAGGACCGATCAGGTGTCACAGTGGTCAATTCTCTGACTTTCCACAGATGAAGTGTTAGGAGACCAGCTTCGTCAGCGTCTCGATGACGCGGTCGACGTCGGAGTCCGTCAGGTCCGGGTACATCGGCAGCGAGATCTCCTCGCTGTAGAACTGCTCCGCGTTCGGGCACATGCCGCGCTGGTAGCCCGCGTTCGCGAAGACCGGGTGCCAGTAGACCGGGATGTAGTTCACCTGGACCAGGATGCCCGCGGCGCGCAGGTTCTCGAACACCTCGCGACGGCGGCCGCCGAGCACGCGCACCGGGTACAGGTGCCAGGCCGGGTCGACGTTGTCGCGCTGCGCCGGCGTCCGGAGGCCGTCCACGGTCGCGAAGGCCTCGTTGTAGCGCGCGGTGATCTCGGTACGGCGCTTCTTGAAGTCGGCGAGCCGCCTGAGCTGGGACAGCCCGAGCGCGCTGGCGATGTCGGTCAGCCGGTAGTTCAGGCCGTGCTCGTGCACTTCCTGGTGCCACGGGCCTTCGTCGACGATCTCGAACCGGTCCTTGTCGCGGACCAGCCCGATGAAGTGGAACTCGTGCGCCTTCTGCCCGACGGCCGGGTCCTTGGCGACGACCGCGCCGCCCTCACCGGTGGTCAGGTTCTTGGTCGGGAAGAACGACAGCGTGGTCACGTCGGCCAGGTCGCCGACCGGGCGGCCCTTGTAGAAACCGCCGACCGAGTGCGCGGCGTCGTCCAGCGTCTTCGCGCCGACCCGGTCCGCGATCGGCTGCAGCGCGTCGTAGTCGGCGGGGTGGCCGGCGTAGTCGACGGCCGCGATCACCTTGGTGCGGTCGGTGACAACGGCTTCGACGGCCGCCGGGTCGATCAGCGCGGTGTCGTCCTCGACGTCGGCGAAGACGATCTTGGCGCCGAGGATGCGCGGCGCAGGAGGCGGTGGCGACGAACGTCATCGGCGTGGTGACGACCTCGTCACCGGGGCCGACGCCGAGTCCGGCGTACGCCATGTGCAGCGCGGCCGTCCCCGACGTACAGGAGACCGCGCGGTGTCCGCCGGTCAGCTCGGAGATCGCGTTCTCGAACGCGGTCACCGCCGGGCCGGTGGTCAGCCAGTCACCGCGCAGGATCGCGGTGACCGCTTCGATGTCTTCTTCGGAGATCGACTGACGTCCGTAGGGCAGCATCGGGCTCAGACGTCACTCTCGAGAATCTTGGTGATCTCTTCGATCGAGTACCACTGGTCGTTGTTGTCCGAGGTGTAGTGGAACCCGTCGGCCACCGGTACGCCGTTCGTCGGCGGGGTGTAGCCCCAGGTCGCCAGGTCCGGCTGCAGCACGTAGCGGTCGCCGATCGCGAGCGCGCGGCGGCCTTCCTCCGGGCTGATCATCTCTTCGTGCAGCTTCTCGCCCGGGCGCAGACCCATGTCGTGCATCTTGGCGCCCGGCGCGATCGCCTGGGCCAGGTCGGTGATCTTCATCGACGGGATCCGCGGCACGTACAGCTCGCCGCCCATCATCTGCTCGAACGAGTCGACCACGAACTGGACCGCCTCGGGCAGCGTGATCAGGAACCGGGTGCAGCGCAGGTCGGTGATCGGCAGCGACTGGCCGGCCTCGTGCAGCGCGCGGAACTTCGGGATGATCGAGCCGCGGGAGCCCATCACGTTGCCGTAGCGGACCACGCAGAAGCGGGTCTCGTACGCCGCGGCGTAGTGGTTGCCGGTGATGAACAGCTTGTCGGCGGTCAGTTTCGTCGCGCCGTACAGGTTGATCGGGCTGGACGCCTTGTCGGTGGACAGCGCGACGACCTTCTTGACGCCCGAGTCGATGCTCGCCTCGATCACGTTCTGCGACCCGACGATGTTCGTCTGGACGAACTCCCACGGGTTGTACTCCGCGGTGTCGACCTGCTTCAGGGCGGCGGCGTGCACGACGTAGTCGACCTTGTGCATGGCGCGGTTGAGGCGCTGCCGGTCGCGGATGTCGCCGATGAAGAACCGCAGCCGGGGGTCGTCGCCGAACAGCTGGCGGACCTCCCACTGCTTCAGTTCGTCGCGGCTGAAGATGATGATCCGGCGCGGGTCCAGGTTGTCCAGTGCGTAGCGGATGAACGCCTTGCCGAAGGAGCCGGTACCGCCGGTGACGAGGATGTCGGAGCCGGTGAGGATGGACACGTCTTGTAGGACCCTTCTGAGGGGACAGTTCCGGACAGCGCACGGAGCGCAACTCCGTACGATAGCGGCCCACCCCACGGAACCCTCAATCCCAGGATCCCTCCAGCCGCTCGCCCAGGGGTAGACGTCAGTTCGGCGCGACTAGTTCGAGCCCCGGAAAATACGTCCGGAACCGGCTCGTGTCCCGGGTGATGACGCGGTAGCGGGCCACCGCGGCGTGAGCGCCGATGTAGAAGTCGGGAAGCGGGGCTGTCCTGGCTCCACCACGCTTGCGATAGGTGACGAAGGCCTTCGCGGCCAGGAAGCCCGCCTCGTAGGGAAGTGGTTCCCGGCGGAAGATCGTGGCCGGAAGCGCAGCATCCACCTGCTCCACCTGCGCGTAACCGGCCGAAACCTCCGCGTAGATCAGCGGATTGATCACCAGGGCGCCCTCGGTCTCCGCCTTGGCGATGGCCGCGGCGGACCAGTCGCCCCAGGTCGGATCGCCGGTCAGGACATCCAGCAAGGCACAACTGTCGATCAGAGTCGCGACCGGATCGACGAGCCGCAACCGGCGATCATTCGCCACGCAGCAGCTCCATCAGTTCGTCGGTGCTCATCGTGGTGGTCGCGCTGCCACGGGCCTCGCGAGCCCACCGCTGAGCGCGATGTTCGCTGTGCTTCATGCGGACGATGTTCAGCACGCCGTCCTTGCCCTCGACGACCTCGACCTCGTCGCCTTCGTGCAAGTGGTGCTTGTGCCGAAGCTCGGCGGGGATCGTCACCTGACCCTTGCTGTTCAGCTTCACGACTCCTCCTAGGTATTACGTCAGATACGTGTCACAACGAGTCTACCGCGAGTTGGTTACGGTCTGGGTGTGACTTTGCGGATCGGGATCAGGTGTGATGTGGGGCCTCTGCGGGGGATCGGGCATGTGATGCGGAGTCTGGCGCTGGCCGAGGAGTTGAAGGGGCGCGGGGCCGAGGTGGTGTTCGTGTGTGACAGCCACACGGTGCCGTGGGCGAACGACCAGATTCTGGCCCGGGATATTCCGGTCGAGCCGGCTGTGTGGACGCCGGAGGAGCATCTGGAGCTGTTTGCGCGGCTCGAGCTGGACGCGGTGGTTTTCGACTCCTATGACCTGGACGCTGAGGTGTTCACCAGCGTGCGGGCATCCGGGGTGCCGACGCTGGCGATCGTCGACGGGGAGTTGCGCGGGGCCGAGGCAGATGTGTTCGTGGACCAGAACCTCGGGTCCGAGCTGGATGAGCCGGAGTTGCCGGAAGGCGCGATCCGGCTTGCCGGACTCGACTACGTGCTGCTGCGCGACGAGGTGCTCTCGTTGCGCCCCACCGAAGCGCCCGGACCGCGAGCGGACGGCGTACCGAAGGTTTTCGCCTTCTTCGGCGGCACCGATGCGTTCGGCGCCGGCCCGTACGTCGTCAAAGCGCTAGCGGCGACCGGGGTCCCGTTCGAAGCGACTGTGGTCGCGCCCGCTGAGGACCTGGCCAAGGCGATCGGTGCTGTCGAGCTGGGCGAGGGCCAGTACGTCGAGGTGATCGGCCCGACCTCGCAGCTCGCCAAGGCCGTGGTGGCGTCGGACTTGGCCGTGAGCGCCTCCGGTACGTCGACCTGGGAGCTGCTCTGCCTCGGCGCGACCGCCGGTCTCGTCTGCGTCGTGGACAACCAGGTGATGGGCTACGAACGAGCCGTCGCCACCGGTGCCGCCGTCGGAGTCGGCGTCCTCTCGGACCTCAAGGCCGACCCGGCCGAAGCCGCCGCCGTACTACGGAAGCTGCTGCACCGATCCGGTCGAGCGCGCCCGGGTGGCAGCCGCCGGCTGGGAACTCGTCGACGGCAAGGGCCGGGTCCGGGTCGCGGACGCTCTCTTTCACCTGATCTCGTAGATCGTCGCGTCCAGCGTGGCCTGCCGGAGACGCACGTATTGCTTGAGATCCGGCGAGATCTGCCCGGCCCGGTTGTCGGCGTACAGCCAGCGGACGCCCTACCGGCGCAGCCGTTCGATCAGGGCCGGCGAGGGTGAGGTGAAGACGGCGTCGTTGGTGTCCAGCAGTTCGCTGTTCCAGAACGGCACCGCGGCTGGATCGACGCCGGTCGTGGCGTAGATCCGGTTCGCGTGGTTGGTGTAGGCCCAGCCTTCGACCAGGACTTTGCGCTCGGACAGCGCCGCGATCCAGAAGTGGCGGCTGTCGCAGACGTCACCGCTGGTGAAGATGCAGTGTGCGTTGGTCGCGACCAGGTCTCCGGTCGCGCTGTTGTCCCGGAGCCAGCGCGCCGCGTCCGCCTCGGCCTTGGTCGGACCGTGGCCGGCGTCCCGCGGTCCGTACATCACCAGCTCGGCGTGCTCCGAGACCAGACCGGCCAGCGGCAGCGTGGTCGCGCCCACCATCGACGCCGCGACGAGAGCGGCCAGGAACGCGGTCACCAGGCTGCCGCCGCGGCCGATCCGCCAGCCGATCGCTGTCACCACGGCGACGGCGACGAGGCCGCCGACCATCCACAGCACGGGAGCTTTCACGCCGCGGAGGTCCGCGGAACCCATCCGGGTCAAGCTGCAGCCGACCAGGCCGAGGACCGCCGCGATCGCGACCAGGACGCCGGCCCGGAGATCATTCAGCCGATCGGCCAACCGGGCCAGGCCCAGGCAGGAGAGGACGGCCAGGACGGGGAAGGCGGTTCGGTAGAAATAGAGCTGACCGATGTCCGGCTGGCTGGTCAGCAGCGTGGCCGCGACGCCCGCGATCGCGAAGCCGGCCAGGAAGATCGCGCCCTGGTCCCGCCAGAACCGCCGCAGGAACAGAACGCCGGCCACCGCAAGTCCCCAGGCCAGCAGCATCGTTCCGGTGGTCAGCAGCTGAGCCGGACGGTCCAGGCCAGTTCCGTGGTGGAGTGACGCGTATGGCTGCGACTGCAGGAACACATCGCCCAGCTTGAACTTGCAGTCCGGACGTCTGGCCGCCGTACACGACGATCAAGGCACCGATGAAGATCGCCAGCGTCGACAGCCCGCCGGCCATCGCGGTCCGCGTCGTACGCCGGGTCAGCGCGGTCGCGAAGTAGACCAGCCCGAATCCGCAGGCGACCATCGGCAGGATGGTCGCCTTGCCGCCGGCCGCGGCCAGCGCGATCAGGAAGAACAGCACCCAGCGGCTCTTCGGCGGCTGGTGCCGGAGCAGGTCGACGCCCAGGATCACCAGCAGCAGCGCGAGCAGGACGCCGAGATTCTGGGGCGGATTCGCGTAGTCGCTCGACACCAGCGAGACCCCGCCCAGCGCGAAATTGCGCAGCGGCTGAAGAGTCCCGCCGATCCCCGCGACGACCACGGCCAGCGGCCCGGCCCACGCCACCGCAGGATGCGGACCGTCGATGTCCTTTGCGGGCGGAGTCAGAAACCGCTGGGTCAGCACGAAAACCAGTGCACAACCGGCCAGCGCAAGCGGCAGCCAGAGCAGCGCGAAGAGCAGCTGGGTCAGGTCGATCCCGGTCGCCCACGAGGTCGCAGCCGCGAACTGGTGGAAGAACGTGTGGTACTTCATCGGCTCGCCGGACACCCACCGCGGCACGATCGGTACGTCGAACTTCGCGCTCACCGCCAGCGCCTGGTGGAACGCCAGATCTGGGTTGTCCCGGCCCGGATTCGCGTACGCCGGGGTGAGCCGGGCGGGCCCGGTGAGGAAGAGGACGACCAGCACGAGCGCGCTCGACCCGGACAGCAACCAGGCCGTCAGCGGAGCCAGCGGGGCCTCGACCCGGCGCCAGACCCGTGCCCGGACGTCCGTGTCCAGAATGCCGAGCACGAGAACGACCGGAACCCACGCCCACGCCCAGCGCTGCAGCCCGACCGACGCGCTGGCCAGGTAGACGATCAGTTGGACCGACACCCCGACCGCGAAGCCGGCGGCGCAGTCCTCGACCAGATTCCGCCGGTAGCCGCCGACCAGCCGCCAGAGCACGAAGCCCGGCAAAGTGATCCCGACCAGCACGAACCCGGTGAACGTCAGCACATCGAGGACCGGTGCATGCGCCGCCAGCATCAGCCCGATCGCGAGCACGACGACGGGCAGTACAGCGGTCCGCCCGGCCACCGTTCCGATGCCACGAGGCCTCGGCCCCCGCCGCCTTGCCCTCGAGTGCATGCGGGCAACCCTAATGCCGTGACGACATCGGTACGTACTCGGAACATCACCGAACGTGTCCGGACATGCTGTCGCCGGGTCGGCGCACGCGCAGAGCGTGGCCGTGTCAGCCCATGACCCGTTCCGCGTTAGCCTCTGCATCTGGGAGGGCTACTCGCATGCAAACTACTCGGCCCGTTTTGTCCGTCGTCGTACCGATGTACGACGAGGAAGAGGTGCTGCCGCTGTTCTTCGAGCGGATGCACCCGCTGCTGGACGGTCTCGGCATCAGCTACGAGCTGGTCGTGGTCGACGACGGCAGCCGCGACGCCACGGCGGAGATGCTGACCGCGGCCACCGCCGACTGGCCGGAGCTCCGGTTGATCCGGCTGCTCCGCAACAGTGGGCACCAAGCCGCGCAGTCGGCCGGGTTCCAGCTGGCCCGCGGCGAGTACCTGGTCACCATCGACGCCGACCTGCAGGACCCTCCCGAGGTCATCGCCGACCTGCTCGCCACCGCCAAGAAGGACGACGTCGACGTCGTGTACGGCGTACGCTCCGACCGCTCCAGTGACAGCTGGGCGAAGCGGACCACCGCGCGGATGTACTACCGGTTGATGTGCCGCCTGGTCGGCCGCGACCTCCCCTTCGATGCGGGGGACTTCCGGCTGGTCTCCCGCCGGGTGGTGGACGCGGTGAACCAGCTGCCCGAGGACGGCCGGGTCTTCCGGCTGGTGATCCCGTGGCTGGGCTTCCCGAGCGCCGAGGTGAAGTACGTCCGGGCGGAACGCGCCGCCGGGAGTACGAAGTACACGATCTCCAAGATGTTCCGGCTGGCGTTCGACAGCGTGACCGCGTTCTCGGCGGCACCGCTGCGGCTGGCGACCTGGCTCGGGCTGGCCGGTGGGTTCGTGTCGGTGCTGGTCGTGGTCGCCGCGCTGGTGATCAAGCTGGCCGGCAAGAGCGTCCCCGGCTGGACCTCCACGGTGATCGCCGTCGGCACGATCGGCGCCCTGCAACTGCTGTGTCTGGGGCTGCTCGGCGAGTACGTGGCCCGGCTGTTCCAGGCCAGCCAGCGGCGGCCGCAGTTCATGATCGGCTACGACAGCCTCGAGGACCCCGGCCACCATTCGTACGCCGAGACCGTGGACGAGGCTCTGCCGGAGCAGGGGCCTGACCGACGGTAGGCTCTTGCCATGCCGGACCTGTCTCCCATTCCCTTCGTCAAGGCCTATGCGGCAGGCGATGAACTCGCCTACGTCACGCAGTCCTTCTCCTCGGCCTCCGTCGTCGGGGACGGTCCGTTCACGGCGCGCGCTGCCGAGCTGATCACCAAGCTGGCCGGTGGGGTGGGGACGCTGCTGACCCCGTCCTGCACGCATGCGCTGGAGATGACCGCGCTGCTGCTCGATCTGGAGCCGGGCGACGAGGTGATCATGCCGTCGTTCACCTTCGTCTCGACCGCCAACGCCTACGCGCTGCGCGGCGCAGTACCGGTCTTCGTCGACGTCCGGCCGGACACGCTGAACCTGGACGAGACCCAGATCGAAGCCGCGATCACCGAGAAGACCAAGGCGATCGTGGTCGTCCACTACGCCGGCGTCGCGGTCGAGATGGACGCAGTACTGGCGATCGCGGACAAGCACGGCCTCAAGGTGATCGAGGACAACGCGCACGGTCTCGGCGGCTCGTACAAGGGCCGGCCGCTCGGCTCGATCGGCCAGATGGCGACGCAGTCCTTCCACGGCACCAAGAACGTGCACTGCGGCGAGGGCGGCGCGCTGGTGCTCAACGACGCCGACCTGCTGCACCGCGCCGAGGTGATCCGCGAGAAGGGCACCAACCGCAGCCAGTTCTTCCGCGGTCAGGTCGACAAGTACCGCTGGGTCGACATCGGCTCCAGCTACCTGCTGGCCGATCCCCTCGCTGCCTTCCTCACCGCGCAACTGGAGCTGTTCGACCAGATCCAGGCGCCGCGGCTAGCGGCCTGGCAGCGGTACGACGAACTGCTCGCCGACTGGGCCGGCACGAACGGCATCAGCCGGCCGACCATCCCGGCAGGCTGCGTGCACCCGGCCCACATGTACTACGTGCTGATGCCGTCGCACGAGCACCAGCAGGGCCTGATCGCGTACCTGCGCGAGCGCAACATCACCGCGACCTTCCACTACGTGCCGCTGCACTCGGCCCCGGCTGGCGAGAAGTACGGCCGGGTCGGTCCCGGCGGCTGTGACGTCACCGACGACATCAGCGGCCGGCTGGTCCGGTTGCCGCTGTTCAGCCAGCTCACCGAGCGACGAACAGGACCGCGTGGTCGAGGCTCTGCTCGCGTACCCGCTCTGAATGGGCTGGTACGACGCGCTGGAGGCGGGCGAGCTGGTCAGCACCCCGTCGGAGTACGAGTCGAAGCGGTTCGGAGTCTCAGTCGACCGGGTGACCGTGTCGGCCTCAGCCGGGACACAACTGTCCGAGGTGCTCACTGCGGTCGACAAGTCGACGGCAGACGTCGTCGTACTGCGCTATCCCGCTCGCGAGGTGCACTGGTTCGCAGCACTGGCCACTGGACGCACGTACGGCGCTACTGGCCGACAGCCTGATCTACTGGTCGCTCCCGGTCGGCAAGGGCCGTCGACCCGGCTCCGCTGGCGGGGTTCAACGCCGGCCTGGAGTCGGGAGATCGACGACGACCTGGTGGACGACCTGGTCGGGGACATCTTCGGCGACTACGGCAATCACTACTGCGCGAACCCGCTGTTCGACAGGGCACTGGCGCTCGCCGGTTACCAGGAGTGGGCGCAGGCGCAGCATCGCCGACGAGGGCGCCGTCGTACTGCGGGGGCCGGATCGCCGGGTGCTCGCGCTGGCGACCGTCGACCAGGCAGGCTCCTGGACCGAGATCGAGCTCGCGGGCGTCGTACCGGCCGAGCAAGGGCGTGGGCGGTACGGGCACCTGCTCGCGGCGGTCGAGGACGCGGCCTCCGCACGGACGGCTGGTGATCTCGACGCAAGGGCACAACACGGGGGTCCAAAGGGCGTGGGCACGCTACGGTTTCGAGCCGGTTCACACCCTGCTGACAGTCCATTTGGTAACACACCGGATTTCTACCCGGTGAACCGGTCGCGCTGCGTCACGCAGGCGCTCGGAGCGACCACGCCCGGTGCTAAGCTGACCGCGAGATCTCTGGTCGCCGCCCGGCCTTTGGTTGCTCCGGCGCGCGCGTGCCGCAGCAGCATCGGGTCCGGCGGTGACGCCGACCGGGATGTCGATGCCGACCGTACTGCCGACAGAGCCGAGGAGAACGCCGTTGTGACGCCGCGGCTGAGTGTCGTTGTGCCTTTCTACAACGTCCGCGACTACATCGGGGACTGTCTGGACTCGATCGCCCGGCAGACGTGGACCGACTTCGAGGCGATCCTGGTCGACGACGGATCCCCGGACGACAGCGCCGCGATCGCCAAGGAGTTCTGCGCGCGCGACCCGCGGTTCCGGATCGTCGAGCAGGAGAACCAGGGCCTCGGCCCGGCCCGCAACACCGGGGTCCGGCAACGCCGAGGGCGAGTACATCACCTTCGTCGACAGCGACGACCTGGTCACCCGGCACGGCTTCGAGAAGCTGGTCCGCACACTGGACGAGACCGGTTCGTCGTTCGCCGCGCGGCAACGCGCGCCGGTTCAACAACAGCTCCGGCGTCCGGCCGTCCTGGATCCACCGGCTGCCGTTCGCCAAGGACCGGCTCGCCACCCACGTGATCGAGACCCCGGACCTGATCCTGGACCGGATGGCCTGGAACAAGGTCTACCGGCGGTCGTTCTGGGACGAGTACGGCTACGAGTTCCCGGCGATCCGCTACGAGGACTACCCGGTCACGCTGAAGGCGCACCTGGACGCGGTCACCGTCGACGCCCTCGCCGTACCGGTCTACTACTGGCGCGAGCGCGAGTCCGGCGAGTCGATCACCCAGCAGAAGTTCCAGTTCGGCAACCTCGAGGACCGGGTCCGCTCCGCCGAGATGGTGATGGACCTGGTCGAGGACCGGCCAGGCGCTGACGCGAGGTCCGCCGCCGGGTGCACGGGCACCTGACCCAGATCGACATGCTGACGCTGATGATGGCGTTCGGCGCGGCGCCGCCGGAGGACGAGCAGAACCTGATCAAGCTCGCCCGCCGGCTGATGGACCGGCTCGACGACTAGGTGCTGGACAGGCACACCGCTACGACCGGCTGCAGCACTCCGCGCTGCGGGCCGGCGACGTCGACCTGCTCCGCCGGCTGGCCACTTCCGCAACGACGGCGGCCTGCGTGGCGGCGCCCGGGCGCTGGCCCGGCCGCGGCCGCTCGTGGCAGTTCGAGCACAACTACCCCGGCGTGCACGACCAGAACAGCTCGGTGCCGCGGGAGCTCTACCGGCTGCCGATGAAGGACCTGACGCTGGCGACCAGCGTGACCGAGGTCGCCTGGCACGGCGACGGCTCGCTGTCGGTCAAGGGCACCGCCGAGATCCGGCACCTGGAGACCAAGACCTCGTCCAGCCTGCGCATCGCGCTGGTCGTCGGCGGCGCGGAGACTCCGCTGGCCGTACGCCGGTACGACGCGACCGACACGCACGGCGACCCGGCCCTGGTCGGCTTCGAGATCCGGCTCGGCAAGGCGCTGCTCGGCAAGCTCAAGGGCACCGGCGGCGCCGGCGCACTTCATGGTGCGGCTGAAGTCGGGCCGCCTGCGCCGGCACGGCAAGCTCCGTGGCCAGCGGCCCGGCAGCCCGGGCTGGCCGCCGGGTGCGTGGATCGACGGCACCAGCTGGATCCAGCCGGGTCCCGGTGCCGACGGCGCCTTCGTGCTGCGCCGCATGGTCGACCCGACGCGGCTCGACCGGCGGTCAGCCAGACCGCGGACGCGCCTGGTGCTGCAGCGGCCGGGTCCCAGCCGAGCGTGGAGAACCCGAAGCTGCAGGTGACCCGGCCGCTGGCCGGCCAGGACCAGTAGCTGCCGCTGACGCTTCGCGGCGACGGCCGGGACTTCTGCGTGCGGATCCCGGTCCGGCCGATCATCGAGGACACCAACCCCGACGACCCGTTCACCCAGCGGACCACCTGGGCCTTCCGCCTGCTCGGCACGCGACGACCAGAGAAGCTGCTGCTCTGGACGGCGCCGCCGCAGGCCACCGCGCATCTGAGCAGCGGCCGCCTGGTCACGCTGACCCGGTCCACCGGCGGCTACGTCAACCTGCACGAGGCGCCCTCTCCGGGTGACCGCCGAGCACGCCGAAGTAGTTGCCGACAGCAACGGTTAACTGCGGGTCGACCGGCCTCGTCGCTGGACGGCGATCGGGTACCGGTACAGCTGGCGGCGCTATCTGGACGACAACGACGACCACGCGGACGTCGCGTGCCGGCAGACCGTCGAGGACGGCCGTCTGGACCGCGACGGTCGGACCTCGATCGACCTGATCCCGGCCGACGTCGTGACCAACTCGACGGACCCGCTGGCCAGCCTGGCGGACTGGATCCTCTTCGCCGTCGGACCGGACGGCGCCGCGCACGCGGTGCAGTGCGACCCGTTCCTGTCCGCCAGGCTGCCGGTCGAGGTCGAGCCGGCCGGTCACACCGCCGCGTTGCGCCCGCACGCCGGCACACTCCACCTCGAGGTCCGCTGATGCATCACCACAACCACTACTACGGCCAGGCGCACATCCTGGCCCGGTACGCCGGCCTGGACGACGAGTACCCGCCCCGCCTGCGCGGCTACCTGCAGCACGGCTGGAACATCGCGGACGGCTGGAACCCGGTGCACGAGTTCTACGACGGCGCCTGGCGGTACACCTGGAGCGACGCACCCCGGCGCCGCGGGCACGCGCTCGGCCGGCGCAACTACCACAGCATCGGCGCGCCCTTCCTCTACCTGCAGGAGCTCGAGCCCGAGCTCGGCGCGGTGCCGGAGGAAGAGCGCGAAGGCACGCTCTGGTTCCTCTTCCACGGCTGGGAGGGCGGCAAGATCCAGGGCGACCACAAGCGCCTGATCGACGAGATCCGGGAGACCGAGCCGGGCCCGGTCACCTTCAGCCTGTACTACACCGAGTACGACCGGCCCGAGGTGCGCAAGTCGTACGAGGACGCCGGCTTCCGGGTGGTCTCGTTCGGCCGCCGCGGCTTCTCCTACGAGGGCACCGACCCGCAGTTCCTCTACAAGCAGCTGGCCGAGCTGCGCAAGCACAAGCGGGTGGCGGCCAACCGGCTGTCCACCGCGATCTTCTACGGGATCGCCGCCGGCTGCGAGGCCGCGGTGTACGGCGACCCGATGGAGATGGAAGGCGAGAACCCGCTCTTCGGCGGGCAGAGCCGGATCGCGCGGCTGTGGCCGGAGATGCTCGGGCAAGGAGCATCGACCTGGACGCCGCCCGGGCGACCACCGACCTGGAACTCGGCGTGCCGTGGATGATGCCGCCCGCGGAACTGCGGATGTTGTTCGATTGGAGAGAGCGTGTCTGACAACCAGCTGGCCGTCGAGGTCGTCCGCGGCGAGATGCAGCCGTGGAGCGACTACACCGGCAAGCGGGGGGCCGTCCAGGGGCCGGTGCTGCGCGCGCTGCTCACGGACGTACTGCCCGACGGGGCACGCACGCTGATCGTCGGCCCGCACGGCGCCGACCTGGTCGAGGCCGTCGATCGCCAAGGCGTCCGAGGCGACCCTGCTGGTCCGCTCGGTCTCCGACGCCACTGAGCTCGCCGAGCAGTTCGGCGACGACCTGCAGGTCGTCGCTGGTGCTCTGGACGGGCTGGCCGACGCCGGGCAAGTCCTGCGTACGACGTGGTTGTCGCCGCCGACGGCCTGGACCGGGTGCTCGGCTATGACAGCAACGACCTGAACTGGTCGCAGCGGCTGGACGCACTGGCCGCAGTGACCGCTCGCCGGGCGCCGTGCTGGTGCTCGGGCCTGGAGAACGAGTTCTCCCTGACGAACCTGCTCGACCGCCGCCCCGCCGACGAGCGGCACGGCGACGACGAGTGGCGCCCGCTGCACGACGACCCCACCCGCCCGGTCTCCACCGACGCAGCTGCTTGGCTGAGCTGGCCCGGGTCGGCTTCGGGTGCGGCCACCTACGCGTCGTACTCGGTCGAAGAAACGCCGTTCGCGCTGGTCACCACAGACATCGCCGCTGCCGCACGCCCGGGCCAGCTCCCGGCACGGCTCGCTGTGGAGGCACTGGAGGCTTCCGCGCGTCGCCTCCGCTGCTGGCCCCGATCGCTGAAGCCGCGGAGTCCGCTGCTCGCGCCGGTCTGCTCGGTGCTACCTCCACGGGTGGATCGCGGTCGCAGGCAGCTGACGCCGGTCATGGCATCTACGCCAAGACCACACACCCGGCAGTACTGACTGCGGATGCTGCCGAGGCGAGCTGGACTGTTGAGGTGTCTACTGCTGAGGATGTTGAGCGGTCTGCTGCGGTTCGACGCTGCGGCTGTTCCTGCTTCCGTGCCGGGCGGCGTGATCGGCTGAGACGCTGCTGTTCCGTCTGGCTGCTGCGGAGGACGTGCCGGGCTTCCGGGATCTTGCTGCGCGGCTGGGCGACTGGGCGCGGTCGCAGACCGGTTCGCGTCGCTGCTGCGCTGGGACGACGTGGTCGTCGACGGTGACAGCTTCGCCTTCGGCGTGTCTGGCTGGGTGACCGTCGCCGACGAGACCGAGAAGGACCTGCTGGCGGCCGCCTGGGCGCGCTTCCACGACCGGCTGATCGGCGCGCACCGCCGCCACCCGTGGCCGCCGTGGATGGTCGGCGACGACCTCGTCTCCGCCTGGCTCGCGATGTCCGGTATCGACGGCGCCGAAGCCGATCCCTGCCACCGCCGCGGACACCCCGTCGGCCTCGGTCGCACAGGTTGCCCGCGGCAAGGAACTCGCGGCCGCGCTGGCCAGCGTACTGGGCATCCCGTCGGATGCCTCGCAGACGCCGGACGTCCGGACCGCGCTCGCCGACGCCGAGCGGGCGAACAAGGAGATCGTTCGAGCTGGCCGGCCAGATCTTCGGCCTGGAACGCACCCTGGGCTTCCGCGACAAGGCACTGAAGACCCGCGAGACCCGGATCCGCGAGATGCGCACCCAGGTCCAGAAGGCCAACGCCGAACGCACCCGGCTGACGCAACTCCAAGGCCTACTCCGCGGTGACCCTGATCCGCAAGGCCGCCCAGATCCGCAACCCACGCAAGTTCGCCGGCAAGGTCAAGCGCAAGGTCAACCGCCAACTCCGCAACAAACTCGGCTGAGTGTTCAGCGGCGAGCGATCAGCAGCTGGTGCGTGTCCGGCCAGTCGATCGTCTCGCCGCTGGTCGCGGTGATGCTTGCCACGGGTGCGATCCGGTTCGTGATCACCCAGTCGTTGCGCCAAGGCTTCGAGGCCGGGTCGATGCGTGAACCCGGCCTGCTTGGCGACCGCGGACCAGCCGGCGAAGTTGAGGCCGCAGAACTGCTCGTGGGTCTCGCTGAGCCAGTTGTCGACGTAGTCCTTGCGGGTCAGGAAGTCCATCGCGTCGGCCAACCGCAGTACGAGCTTGCCGTCCTGCTCGGTGTAGGCGAACGGGACCTTCGCGTTCCGCCGGAAGTCGTGCGCGAACTGGAAGAACCGTGCCCTGGTTGAGAGTCCGGCGATGTATTCGGCCGGCTCCCGCAATGCCTCGAGTTCGCTGACGTCCGATGGATTCGCCCCGTCGCTGTCGTCCAGCGCCAGTACTACGGACCGCTCGGGCTCGGCCGGTCCGCAGACGTCGGAGTTCACCCAGACGCCGCCGGGCGCCGTGTGCGCGAAGAGGGCGTCGGCGAAGCGCTGGACCGTCGCGGGTCGCGAGCCGTCGGCGTACGACCAGATCTCGTGCGTCAACGCGAGGGTCAGCGTGGTGTCGATCGACCGCGGCGGGAAGACGGTCGAGCCGAGCATGTTCCGCTGGTAGAAGTAGACGTTCGGGTTGTGGAAGAGCCCTTGTTCCTTCTTGTGCACGCATTCGGCGTACAGGTGCCGGGCGACCTCGACGCCGATCAGGTCGGACTCGTGGAAGCGCGGATCCGCGTCGATGAGTTGCAGGGTCGCGCCGGTCGCGCAGCCGATGTCGAGGATCCGGCCGGGGCGGACGAAGTCCTTGATCTGCAGCCATTTCCGGTCGGCTGCGGTCTCGAACGCGTCGGCGTACGTCTTGTAGTCGCGGGTCGTCGTCAGACCGCCGTCGTCGCCGACCACCGGGTCGTTCACGCAGCGCTGGATCTGCGCGTCCAGCCGGTACCGGTCGAAGACGTCGACGGTCGCCGGGTGCGCCAGTTCCCGCCACGTCATCGTTGCCCGCGGCAATCATCAGCAGGACGTCCCACGGCCGGGGCTGCTCGTCCGGCTCGACCCCGATCACCTTGTAGCCGAGGTGTTCGTACAGCTTCGCGACCTCGGGCGTCGAGCAGGCGACGACGGTGTTCGCCGGATCGACAGCTGTACCTGCGTCGTCGGTGCCGGCCTCGATCGCCTTGATCGTCACCTCGGCGAAGTCGTCCGTCGGCGGCGTGTCCGTCACGCCGATCACCAGCGAACGGATGCCCGGTCGCCACGCTGAACCGCTCGATCGCGGCCTCGCGCCGGTCGAACGGGATCGGGTTGCGCTTGGTCGTGTGGTGGTTCGCCGAGGTGACCGCCCAGACGACCGTCGTACCGGCCGGGCCCGCCCTGCGCAGGAAGTCCGCCTGGAACCGCCGTCAGCACGTGGTGCCGCCCGGGAAAGAGCAGGTACACGATTCAGTCGCTCTCGCTGGTGATGTCGGGGTGCGCGTCCACGTCGGTGCGCTCGCGGATCACGTACGTCGGCCGGCCCATCGAGCCGGAGTGCAGGCGGCCGACGTACTCGCCGAGCACGCCGAGGGCGAGCATCTGGGCGCCGGAGAACAGCGCGACCATCGAGGCGATCGTGGTGAAGCCGGCGACGGTGGTCGCGCCGACGGCGTACTTGTAGATGATCACGCCGAACAGCCCGACGCCGAACACCGCGCAGATGAAGCCCAGGTAGCCGACCAGGCGCAGCGGCTCGGTGGAGTAGCCCGTGATGAGCGTCAGGGCGTGCTTCATCAGCATCCAGGTCGTGTAGTTCGACCTGCCCTCGGCGCGATCCTCCATCCGCACCGTGGTCTGCGCGATCCGTGTGGTGGACCAGGACAGCGCCACGTCGACCGACGCGTGCGGGCCGTCGAGCCCGTCGAAACCGTCCCGCAGGAAGGTCCGGAAGGCCCGGAACGCGCTGATCGACTTGGCGCCCTTCACCGACAGCGTGGTCGACATCGCCGCCTTGACCATCCGGGAGGAGAGGCTGCGGAAGAACCCGTGCTCCTCGTCGGCCGGTACGCCGTACACGAGGTCGATGTCGTCGGTCAGTGCCCGAAGCAGAACCGGGACCTGGTCGGCCGGGTGCTGCAGGTCGTCGTCCATCGTGACGACCACCTCGTACCGCGCGTTGCGGACGCCGGCGATCAATCGCGTTGTGCTGCCCGTAGTTGCGGGCCAGCCGCATCGCCCGGGTCTCGCTGTATTTGTTCGCCAGCTCACTGGCGACCTGCCAGGTGTCGTCGGGGCTGCCGTCGACCACCAGCACGATCTCGTACCCGGAGGTGACCTCGGGTAAGACCTGCGGTCAGATTTTCGACGAGGCGCGGGAGGGTGGCTTGCCGACCGATAACATGGCACGACGACGGAGACGAACACTGCGGGCCCTTCAGCTGATACCGATGCGGGGGATGCGGTTCCGTCGTGATTATTCCACTGAACAGATAAGGCCCTGCCATTAGCGTCGCCGAGCTCGACACCAAGCCCGCCCCGAGCCTTGTTTCCAAGGTCGCCGGTGACCACCGGGTCCGCTACCTGATCGTCGGCGCCGGCACGAACGTCCTGTACTTCGGCCTGTTCTGGCTCGGCTGGCACTTCCTGCACGACTCGGTCCCGTACCTCGCGGTCACCGCGGCGGCGAACTTCGGCACCGCGCTGGTCGTCTACCCGCTCTACCGCGACTTCGTCTTCGGCTCCACGAACGCGACCTGGCTGCGCGGTTTCGCCAAGTTCTACACGGTTTACCTCTTCGGCCTCGGCTGCTCGCTCCTCGGCATGCCGCTGCTGATCGAACTCGTCGGCCTCCCGGTCCTTCTCGCCCAGGCCCTCCTGATCGCAGCCATCCCGGTAGCGTCCTACCTCCTCCACCACTTCTGGACCTTCCGCGCCTCCCACACCAACTAGATGCCTTACACACGCCTCTAGTTGTCAGTGCGGGCAACAAAAAAGCCCCGGCCGCGACGGCCGGGGCTTTTTTGTCAGCTAGCTCAGAGGACATCCCAGGTGAGGGGGGTGCCGGCTACTGCGTCTACGCGGAACTCTCGGCCTTCGACGGAGGTGAAGGCGTCGGGGGCGAGGCCGCCGGCGGGGCGGACGGAGCGGACGTTGTCGGCGGCCACCTTTTCGCCGGCCTTGACGTCGCGGGTGATGTAGAGCGAGCGGCGGAAGCGCAGCACGTTCTGCTCGGCCTGCTTCGGGCCGACGATCGGCTCACCGAGGGCCTGCTGGGCGACCTTGGTGCCTTCGACCAGGAGCTTGACCTCGAAGGGCTCCAGGGAGAAGGCGGAGTCGACGCCACCGTCGGCGCGGGACAGCGTGACGTGCTTCTCGATCACGGTCGCACCGAGGGCGACGGCCGCGATCGAGGCGCCGATGCCCATCGTGTGGTCCGAGAGGCCGATCTGGACGCCGAGCGCGTCCCGCAGTACCGGGATCGAGCGCAGGTTCGACTGGTCGGCCGGCGCCGGGTAGCTCGCCGTACAGGACAGCACGATGATCTGCTCGTTGCCGGTGGACCGGGCCGCGCGGACCGCCGCGTCGATGTCCATCAGGGTCGCCGAGCCGGTGGAGATGATGATCGGCTTGCCGGTCTCGGCCATCCCGCGGACCAGCGGCAGGTCGCCGATCTCGTTCGAGGCGACCTTGTACGCCGGGACGTTGAGCTTCTCCAGGAAGTCGATCGCGGTCGGGTCGAACGGCGACGAGAAGGCCAGCATGCCGAGCGAGTTGGCCAGCTCGAACAGCGGCTCGTGCCACTCCCACGGGGTGTGCGCCTCCTGGTAGAGGTCGTACAGCCGCGCGCCGCCCCACAGCTCGTGCTCCGACGGCAGCCGGAAGGCCGGCAGGTCGACGTCGAGGGTGATCGTGTCGGCCGTGTAGGTCTGCAGCTTCAGCGCCTGGACGCCGGTCTCGGCCATCGCGCGGACGATGTCCTTGGCCCGCTCCAGATCGCCGTTGTGGTTGCCGGACATCTCCGCGATGATGAACGGCTGGTGGTCCGGCCCGACCGGGACGTCGCCGAAGTTGATCGTCTTGCTGGCACTCATGCTGGTGTTCCCTTCGGCTTCCGCCGGTTGTCTTTGTGCAGGCTGATGGGGAACACGGTGATCTCGCGGCCGTCGGCGGACCGGGTCTCCGGCTCGCCCTCGACGAAGCGGAACCGCCGGTTCATCTGCCGGACCACGGCGTTGTGCTCGAGCACCTCACCGTGCAGCTCGTCCAGCCCGAGTTCGTCGAACGCGTACCCGGTGGCGTCCTTCATGACCTCGATCCACGCGGGCAGCGTCTCGCCCCGCTCGGCCAGGCCCTCGGCGTCCAGGAAGAACCCCCAGGCGCCGGTCCTCGGCGTCGAAGTCCAGGTCGAAGAAGTTCACCACTCCGGCGGTCACGCCGTCGCGTTCGTAGATCAGCACCCGGCGGGTCGGGTCGGCGCTGGCCTTCTTCCACCAGCCGGCGTGCTCGTCCACCGAGATCTCGTGGGCGTTGATGCTGACCTCGCGGTTGGGCTCCTGGTTGCGCAGGACCCGGATGATGTCGACGTCGCCGTCGGTGGCCGTACGCAGCACTTTCCGCCCTCTCGATCCCTGGTTGATCCGGTCCCCACGGTACTGGCTGGCCCCCGCCGCCAGCCATCCGGTCGCCAGACCGTCACCGCATGGGGTCATCACGGAATCGAATCGGCCGCAGCCCTTCTGCTCAGGCCCTCGGCGTGAAACTATTTTTCGACTTCCACCTACGAACCGGTCGGAGAGTGACATGAGTGTCTTGCGGATCGTCGGCGTACTCGGTGCGACAGCCGGCCTGATCTTCGGCGCACTACCAGCCACAGCCCGTACTACGGGCGCCCGGCCGGCGGAGGCCGAGGCGAGCTGCGCGGCTGACCCCAGCACGCCGCTGCGGCAGTTCAGGGCCACCTGGGTCTCCTCGGTGGTGAACATCGACTGGCCGTCCAGGACAGGACTCACAGCGGCCCAGCAGCAGGCAGAGCTGGTCGGCTGGTTCGACGACGCAGTACGGCAGCACCACAACGCCGTAGTACTGCAGGTCCGCCCGACAGCCGACGCGTTCTGGCCCTCCAAGGTGGAGCCCTGGTCGCAGTACCTGACCGGCGTACAGGGCGGTGACCCCGGCTACGACCCGCTGGCCTTCGCAGTCGCCGAGGCGCACAAGCGCAACCTCGAGCTGCACGCCTGGTTCAACCCCTACCGGCTCTCGATGGGCACTGACCTCAGCAAGCTCGTCCCGGACGCACCCCGCCCGGCAGCACCCGGACTGGGTTCTCACGTACGGCGGCAAGCTCTACTACAACCCGGGAATCCCTGCAGCCCGCAAGCTGGTCGAGGGCGCGATCATGGACGCGGTGTCGCGCTACGACATCGACGGCGTCCACTTCGACGACTACTTCTACCCGTATCCGGTAGCCGGCCAGGTCTTCGACGACGCGGCCACCTACGCGCAGTACGGCGCCGGCTTCCCCACGCTGGCCAGACTGGCGGCGGAACAACATCGACCTGCTGATCCAGGAGCTCCAGCACCAGATCAAGGCGGCCAAGCCGTGGGTGAAGTTCGGCATCTCCCCGTTCGCGGTCTGGCGGAACAAGGCGACCGACCCGCTCGGTTCCGACACCACCGCAGGCGTTCAGACGTACGACGACCTCGCGGCGGACACCCGGCAGCTGGGTGCGCGAGGAGTGGATCGACTACATCGTCCCGCAGGTCTACTGGGCAGGTGGCTTCGCTCCGGCCGACTACAACAAGATCGTGCCCTGGTGGGCCGAGCAGGTCCGCGGCACCGACGTACACCTCTACATCGGCCAGGCGACGTACAAGGTCGGTACGTCGACGCAGTCACCCGACTGGTCCGACCCGGCCGAGCTGAGTGACCACTTGGCGTTCAACAGCACGGTTCCCGAGGTGAAGGGCGACATCTACTTCTCCGCCAAGGACGTCCGCGCCGACCGCCTCGGTGCGACCAGCCTGCTCAACAGCACCTGGTACACGCGCCCCGCGCTGGTCCCGGCGATGCCGTCACTCGACTCCCGCCCGCCGCTCCCGGTCCACGCCCTCACAGCCGCGCGGACCACCACCGGCGTGACGCCTCCACTGGCGCGCGACCTCAGCCGACACCACGTCGTACGCGATCTACCGCCGCGACCTCACTGCCGGCGACTGGTGCCCCGACAACGACGCCCGCAACCTCCTCGCCACCCAGCGCACCACCAGTTACACAGACACCGACAGCCGTCCCCGGCCACCACTACCTCTACTTGGTCACCGCCCTGGACCGCACCTGGAACCAGTCCCTCCCGATCCCAACCATCGGCTAGCGCAGCTGGTAGATGCTGACTGTGCCGGACTGGAAGCGCAGTTCGGCCAGTTTGCCGAGTTCCTCGGGGATGGGGTTGATCCGCGAGTCAGCGAACAGCCAGCGGACGCCGTACTTCGTGCGCAAGGTGTCCAGGCCTTCCCGGGTCGGCGCGGTGAACGCCTCGTCGTTGATGCGTAGCTTCTCCTGGTCCCAGAAGGGGCTGTAGAGGGCCTCGGCGGAGGTGTAGGCGTGACTGTTCGCCTTCGCCGTGTACGCCCAGCCTTCGACCAGCACGCGCCGTTCGGCGTAGCCGGGGATCCAGAAGGAGCCGCTGTGGCAGCGCTCGTCGTTCACGCTGAGCCCACCTCCCGACGTACTGACGGGCGGCCGGTGGCAGTGGATGTTGGTCGCGATCAGGTCGTCGGGCCCGGACTGCCGCCGGATGAAGCGCGCCGCCTCGATCCCACCCGGAGCGATCGACTCGTACGTCGAACCGCCGGGCGTCGCGAACTTCTGCAGACTCGACGATGGTCGGTGACACGGTCAGCCCGATCAGCGCCGCCACCGCGATCGCGGCCCAGGTGCGCCCGCGACCGGAAGACCAGTCCCAGTACGACGATGCCCACGGCAACGATGATCAGCGCGACCACGAGCGGCTCGGCGAAGATCCGGTCGAGGCAGCTGGTGTCGCGGCAGTCCCGGATCAGGCCGTGTGGGCGGGATCTGGCGTAGTAGATCGCCGCGACGCCCAACGCGAGTGCGGGCGCGACTGCGTAGTACCGGCGACGATCCAGCGACGACAGTCCCCAGGTCGCGATCAGAACCCCGTAGATGAAGGCGTTCCGGGCGAAGAAGACCTGCGACTGGCTGAAGTGGTAGAGGATCGAGGCCGCCGCGATCGCCAGCACGAACGCGAAGACCAGCAGCACCGCCATCGGGTCGCGCGGCACCCGGCGCCGGATCAGCAGCGCGCCGACGACCGGCAGCAGCCAGCCGATGGCGATCGCGGCCGAGAAGATCACCAGCACCGACGGTCCTTGCTGCACGTCGGGACTGATCCCGGTCATCATCGTCTGCAGCATGGACCGGAAGGTTCCGGCCGGTTTGACCGTCATTCCCTGGCTCTCGGCGCGCAGGATCACCAGGTAGTTGAAGCCGTAGCAGATGACGACCAGGACGGCGAGGACGAGGGCGCGCAGATTGATCCGGCGGCCTCGCACCGAGAGGTAGATCCAGGCGGCCGGCAGCCCAGCGGCGTACACGGGTAGTGCTGTTGCCTTTGAGATCGACAACACCGCGATGAGCACTGCTGCGACCAGGAAGAGCCCGAGGAGCCGGCTGCGGGACTGTCCGCCCCGCTTGCGACCGGGCGGCCGGCGCAGGATCAAGGCGGTGACCGCGATCAACGGCAGCATGAGCACCGTCGAGAACGCCTGGGTCGGGCTGATCAGCTGGCCCATCGAGAGCGGGCCGTCGTTGTAGAGCGTGTTCGTCGTCGTCCAGGACCACGGCGCCAGATCCCCGGCCATCACGGTCAGCGCGGCCGCGATCGGTGCGGCGACCGCCCGCCGGTCAGCACCATGCCGACAGCTGCGGCGCCCATCGCCGTCAGCAGCATGAAGGCGAACGGGACCACCCGCTGGGTCAGCACGTCCAGCTCGATGCCGGTGATCCAGTGCGCGGAGGCGATGTGGTTGTAGACCATCCAGTGATAGGTCAGCGGCTCACCGGCGACGTACGGGAACCTGCGGCGGGAAGTGATGAGTGAGCTCGGCCGCGAGCGACAGCTGGAACGGCGAATCGGAGTTCGGCCGCAGCGCGGCCGGACCGTCGAGCGCGATCAGCCGCGAACCGACCCGGATGAACCAGGCCGACACCACGCCGACCGACGACCATCACCCCGGCGACCGCCCACCACGGCGTCGGCCGGTCGGCCTCCTTCCGCCGCGGCAGCGCCATCACCATGCCCGAGGGCCAGCGCAGGCATCACCAGCGCGAGCAGCGGGATGTCGAGCCAGCGGCCCAGCGGGTAGATCAGCGCCTCGCAGGCCAGGCCGAACGTCGTACCGAGCACTGCGTCGACCGCGAACCAGCCGGTGCCGCCGGTGAGCTTGCGCCAGAACAGCGTGCCCGGGATGGCGATCACGACCAGCAGATAGCCGAGATAGGCGGCCGGGATCCAGGCGGGCTGAGCCTGCAGGCCGATGAACCAGCCCAGCGGCAGCACCGGCACGCTCGCCAGCGCCGCGATCACCGCGGCCCGTCCACCCTTGCTCATCCAGATCCCCTCGTTCGCGTCCTTGTTCAGAGAGAGGACCGGCGGTGGCAGAAAGTTCCCACTCCCTACTGAACGCGATGATAGGTCGACCGGTTCACCTGCCCGCCGAGTGACCTGGACCACTGCTGTCCTGCCGCGAAGTCGGCCGCCGGGGCGGGAGCCGCTAGGCTCTGGCTTCATGAGTGAGTTGACGCGCGCCCAGATCCGGGACCTGATGGGCGAGGTGATGAAGGCGCAGGGCAAGACGCTGCCGAGCGAGGACAGCGCCGACCTGCGAGAGATCGGCTTCCGTTCGCTGGACTTCTCCGAGCTCGCGCTGCGGGTCGAGGACGAGATCGGCGACGAGCTGAACTTCGACGCCCCCGGGCTGCGGCAGATCGCCAAGGTCGGTGACGTCCTCGACTTCATCGAGCAGCTCCAGTCGGCGTGACCGCGCAGCGTCGTACCACCGCCCTGATCGGTGACGACAACCGGGTCGTCGTCGGTGGCAAGACGCTGACCTGGCGGACCCTGCACAAGCTGCCGCAGCTGCCCTCGCCGGCGGCTGTCCTGGTGGACAACGGCGCCGACGCGCTCGCGGCCGTCCGGCACCACGCCGTGCACGGCACCGAGCTGCTGGTCGCCACCTCGTCCCGGGTCGACCTCGCGATGCGCGAGGAGCTCGGCGAATCCGGTTTCGCGGTCGTCATCGCGAACGGCGACGAGCACTCGGTGACACCGGCGAAACTCAAGCGGGTGGAGGAATCCGGCCGGGTCTGGCTGCTCACCTCCGGCTCGACCGGACGGCCCAAGCGGATCGGTCACACCCTCGAGTCGCTGACCACCGTGCGCGGGCAGCAGCAGCCGCGCACCTGGCTGGTCCCGTACTCCCCGGGCACCTACGCCTGGTGGCAGGTCATCACGATCTCGCTCACCCAGGCCGACCAGGGCCTGGTCGTGATCGAGCCGTCCGAGCTGGAGACCTGGCCGGCGATCGCGGCCGAGCACGGCGTCACCGCCGCCTCCGGTACGCCGACCTTCTGGCGCCAGACGATCTTCCGCGACTCCGAGGCGCTGGCCAAGGTTCCGCTGGAGCAGATCACCCTCGGCGGCGAGCCGGTCGACCAGGCGATCCTGGACCAGCTGCACGAGCTCTTCCCGCAGGCCCGGATCTCCTGGATCTACGCCTCCTCCGAGGTCGGCGCCTCGATCGTCGTCCACGACGGCAAGGCGGGCTTCCCGAAGGCCTGGCTGGACCGCGACCCCGACCCCGAGTCCGAGCGCCCGATCCTGTCAGTCGAGGGCGACGAGCTCGTCATCAGCTCCCCGCACCACGGCGCCGGCCTCGAAGGCGCGCACCGGACCGGCGACCGGGTCGAGTTCGTCGACGACCGGGTGCTGATCACCGGCCGCCTGGACACCGACGAGATCAATGTCGGCGGCTCCAAGGTGTCGGCCGGCCTGGTCCGCAACGTGCTGATGGCCCACCCGGCCGTCGCCTGGGCCCGGGTGTTCGCCCGGAAGGCCCCGCTGGTCGGCCGGATGGTCGCCGCCGAGGTGGTGCATCGACCCCGCGCTCGGGCCCGACCACCGACGCCGACCTGGTGCAGTGGTGCACGAACCGGCTGCCGGACTACGGCGTACCGCGCCGGATCCGCTTCCTGGACGAGATTCCGCAGAAGGAGACCCTGAAAAGCGATGTCTGAACCAACTCTGGTGCCGCCCTCGAAGGTGGTCCTCGTCTCCGGTGGATCCAGCGGCCTCGGCCTGGCCTTCGTCAACGACCTGATCGACGCCGGCGTGAAGGTGGCCGCGTTCGCCCGGACGGTCACGCCTGAGCTGACCGCGCTGGCCGAGAAGTACCCCGACCAGGTGCACGTCGGCTCCGTCGACGTCAACGACGAGAAGGGCGCCCAGGCGTTCGTCAAGGAGGTCGAGGCGAAGCTCGGCCCGATCGACGGCCTGGTGAACAACGCCGCCGTCGGCCAGGACTCGCTGCACGTGCACACCTCGGCCGAGCAGATCGCGAACATCATCCACACGAACCTGACCGCGCCGCTGGTGCTGACCCGGTTCGTGCTCCGCCGGATGATGGCGAAGGGCCTGAAGGGCCGGATCGTCAACGTCACCTCGATCTGCGCCCAGCGCGGCTACCCGGGCCTGGTCGCGTACTCCGCCACCAAGGGCGGCATGGACTCCGCGACCCGCTCGATGGCCCGCGAACTCGGCGGCCGCGTCCTGGTCAACTCGGTCGCGCCCGGCTTCTTCGCCTCGGACATGTCCGCGGTGCTCGGCCAGACCCAGCTCGACCAGATCGTCCGGCGTACCCCGACCGGTCACCTGACCGAGCCGGAAGAGGTCGTCCCGGTGGTCCGGATGCTGCTGCTGGACAACACCAACATCAACGGCCAGGTCCTCGTCATCGATGGCGCCGCCTCCATCTGACCTGCTCGCAGCCGCCGAGTCGCACCTCCGGGTCGGCTCGGTGGCCGAGATGGCCGACGCCGTCACCCGCTCGCATCTGCCCGACTTCCGCTGCGTCGGCTGGTACGCCGTACCGCCGGCCGGCTGGTCCGTCGTCATCGACGCCGAGTACGCCGACCAGGTGGTCCCCGCGCCGCTCGCCCGCCGCTTCGGCGTCGACGAGTTCTGGCAACGCTGGACCCGCGCCGAGTGCCTCTGCAAACTCGCCGACATCCCCATGCTCGCCTGGTGGCCCGAACACGGCCTCGACGTACCGGCTGATTTCACCGGCCGATGGCGGACCCTGGAGCTGGGCCCGCTCATCGTCTCGGTCGCGCTGGCCCCTACGCAGGCTTGATGTTCGCGTTCCGGTGGAACACGTTCCCCGGGTCGTAGCTCGCCTTGATCGCGCGCCAGCCGGTCGTACTTCGCGCCGTACGAAGCCCGGCACCCGGTCGTCCACGCCGTCGTCGCTGATCGCGTTGACGTAGCTCCCGATGCCCCGGCTGTGCGGCTGCAGCGCCGTCCAGAACGATCGGACCCAGGCCCGGTCCGGCTCGAGCAGTTCCGGCGTCGGGCGATCGCGACCAGGAACAGCGCGTACCCCGGTGCGCGGCTGCCGCTGAAGGCGGTCGCGTCGTCGTCGACCTCCGAGTACGCCTGGTCGAGCCGGTAGAACAGCATCACCGACAGCGGCGACTGCTTGCGGGGCAGCTGCTCGGCGATCACCTCGATCGCCTCGTCGGTCAGGTCGTCGAGGTAGGTGCCCTTGTCGTAGGCGTGCACTGCCCCAGGCGTTCGCCTCGTCGAGCATCTGCTGCAGCGCGACGTACGGCATCGGGCCGGCGAACTCGAACAGCGGCGGCAGCGCGGCGCGGATCTCGGCCAGCACCTCTGCGTGCTCCTCGGCCTCGCCGAACCCGGTCACGATCAGCGCGTAGCCGGGCTTGAAGTGGTGCTCCTCGGGGACGAACGGCGCCGGCGGTGCGTTCAGCCCGCCGATCACGATGTTCACCTCGCGGGGCAGTTTCGGCGATCACCTCGCGGGCCAGCCGGAGCACTGCCGGCCCTTGTCCAGCTCCCAGAAGAGCAGGCCGAACTGGATCATCGGGTCGACCTCGTGCAGCTGGAACTCGAACTCCGTCACCACGCCGAAGTTGCCGCCGCCGCCGCGCAGCGCCCAGAACAGGTCGGGGTTCTCGTCCTCGGCGGCGCGCAGGATCCGGCCGTCGGCGGTGACCACCTGGGCCGAGACGAGGTTGTCGATGCTGAGCCCGAGCTTGCGGGTCAGCCAGCCCATCCCGCCGCCGAGCGTGAGCCCGCCGACGCCGGTGTGGCTGACCATGCCGGCCGGTACCGCCAGGCCGTGCTCCTGGGTCGCGGCGTCGAGATCGGCGAGCAGCGCGCCGCCGCCGACCCGGGCGCGCTTCGCCGCCGGGTCGACGGTGACCTGGTTGAGCAGGCTCAGGTCGATCACCAGTCCGTCCGTCGACCGTCGCAGGCGCCGCCCGGGCTGTGCGCACCGCCGCGGACCGCGATCTCCAGGCCGTTGTCGCGACGCGAAGGCGACGGCCGGCTGACGTCCTCGACGCTGCGCACCTGGACGATCACCGCCGGGCGCTGGTCGATCGCCGCGTTCCACACCCTGCGGGCGTCGTCGTACCCGGCGATCGGCCGGTCCCACCACCGGCCCGCCGATCATTGTTCTCAGGTCCTCGATGCCGCTGCCGGCAAGTTGGGTCATGAGCTGGACCTCCCCCTCGGTTGTTCGATCACTTTCACGATGGACCCGTTGCGGCCAAAGTGATAGTGCCCTTGAGGGAGATCCTTGCCCTGACCCCTTAAATCAGCCTTAAGACGGCTGGTTGCCGATGTACCCACCGAGCTGGGCGGCGCCGGTGCGCTCCGGACCCTCTGCGAGGCGATCGGCGAGGTCGCGCTGGAACTCCTGGAAGGCCGGCAGCTCCGGCAGTCCGTCGCCGGTGGCGATGTGCAGGAAGGTCACCCCGTCGTCCAGCCGGAAGCTGCTGTAGCGCAGCCCGGCCGGGGCCTTGAGCGCCAGTTCGGCGAAGACGTTCTCGATCAGCCGCTGATTCTCCTCGGCCGCCTCCGGCTTGGTCTGGTAGCGGATCACCGTAGTACCCATCTCGTCCTCCATCGGTTGGTCTCACTTCTGCAGACCGCGCCGAGGACCGGAACTCATCGCCACCGATGAATCCGGCCGCCCTCGCTGGTCAGTACCAGTGACAGCGACTTTCTGGAGGAGCTTTGAGCAACGAACGATCCACCGCCGAACAGCGCTGGGTGCTGGCGCTGACCTCGATCGGCTCGGTGATGGTCGCCCTCGACGTCCTGGTGGTGGCAGCGGCGCTGACCACGATCCGGCGCGACCTGGGCGCCTCGATGGAACAACTCGAATGGACGGTGAACGCCTACAGCCTGAGCTTCGCCATGCTGCTGATGACCGCGGCGGCGCTCGGCGACAGGCTGGGAACGGCGCCGGACCTTCGCGGCCGGCCTCGCTCTGTTCACCGCTCGCGTCGATCGGCTGCGCGCTGGCGACCTCGGTGCCGTGGCTGATCGCCGCCCGGACGCTGCAGGGCGCCGGCGCGGCCGTGGTGATGCCGCTGGCGATGGGACTGCTCGGCGCCGCCTTCCCGGCCGAGCGCCGTGGCTGGGCGATCGGCGTCTTCAGCGGGATCACCGGCCTGGCGGTCCTCGGCGGCCCGATGATCGGCGGAGCCGTCACCGAAGGTCTCGCCTGGCAATGGATCTTCTGGATCAACGTCCCGGTCGGCCTGGTAGCGATTCCCCTGGTGCTGCGCCGGATCCCGGAGAGCAGGGGCGTCGTACGCCGGCTGGATCCGCGCGGCGCGACCCTGATCACGCTGGCGGTGCTCGGCCTGGTCTGGGGTGTGGTTCGAGGCGCCGTGGCGGGCTGGACCAGCGTGGAGGTGGTCGGCTCGTTCGTGCTCGGAGTCCCTGCTGCTGTTGGGATTCCTGGCCTGGGAGAAGCAGGCGCCGCAGCCGATGGTGCCGCTCACCCTCTTCCGCATCCGGGCGTTCTCCGCCGGCAACGCAGCCGGCTTCTTCCTCACCGCGGCGCTGTTCAGCGCGGTGTTCTTCGTCTCCCAGTTCATGCAGGCCGTCCTCGGCTCGGGACCGCTCCAGGCGGGTCTGCAGCTGCTGCCGTGGACTGCCACGCTCTTCGTGGTCGCGCCGATCGCCGGGCGCCTGGTCGACCGGATCGGCGAGCGTCCGCTTGGTGGTGACCGGCCTGGTCCTGCAAGCGGTCGGCATGGCCTGGATCGGCCTGGTCGCGGACCCAGGCGTGCACTACGTCGCGCTGGTGGCGCCGATGATCGTCGCCGGGTGCGGGATCTCGATGGCGATGCCGGCCGCGCAGAGCGCCGGCATCGGCTCGCTGCCGCGTGAGGCCGTCGGGATCGCCTCGGGGATCTACGGCATGATGCGGCAACTCGGCGGCGTGGTCGGAGTCGCAGTGCTGGCTGCGGTGTTCGCGGCCGGCGGCGGCTACGGATCGCCGGTCTCGTTCAGTGCCGGGTTCACCCGGGCGATGGTGGTCTGCGGCGTACTGTCGTTGGTCGGGGCCGTTGCCGGGCTCGGGCTCACGGGCCGGCGTACGGCGGCCGTCGTTGCGCCCGGTTGCGGCGCGGTCGGTCGAGGAGGTGGGATGAACCTGGAGGAGGAGTTCGCGCAGTACCGGGGCGAGCTGGTGGCGCACTGCTACCGGATGCTCGGGTCGCTGCACGATGCCGAGGACTCGGTGCAGGAGACCTACCTGCGGGCTTGGCGAGGCTTCGCGGACTTCGAGGGACGGTCGTCGGTGAAGACCTGGCTCTACCGGATCGCTACCCGGGTCTGCCTGAACGCCTTGCAGCACAGCAGCCGCCGGATGGTCCCTGCTGCGCTGGGAGCGCCCGGCACAGATCCGGACAACATCGCCGGCCGGGAGCTCGAGATCAGCTGGCTGGAGCCGTTCCCGGACCTGCTGCTGAACGCGGACCCGGCCGCAGTGGTCGGAACTCGGCAGAGCCTTCGACTGGCGATGGTGGCTGCCCTGCAGCACCTGCCGCCGCGGCAGCGCGCAGTACTGGTACTGCGGGACGTACTGGCCTGGCCTGCTGTCGAGGTGGCTGAGTTGCTGGAGACGACGACAGCTGCGGTGAACAGCTCGCTTCAGCGCGCTCGTGCGGAGCTCGCCCGGCTCGCACCGGCGGAGGAGGAGTTCAGCGAACCGGACGAGCCCGTACGCCGTGCGCTGCTCGACCAGTACGCCACAGCCTTCGAGAAGGCCGATCTGGCCGCGCTGGAAGGCCTGCTGACCCAGGACACCCGGTGGGAGATGCCGCCGATGCCGACCTGGTTCAGCGGCCGGGCGGACGTCCTGCGCTTGCTCGAGGCGAAGGTCCCGGCCGGGGACGGGCGGCGGATCCTGGTCGAGACGTCGGCGAACGGCCAACCCGCCTTCGCGTGGTACGTGCGAGGTCGCGACGGGATCTTCCACGCGCATTCGCTCCAGGTACTCACCGCTCACGAAGGCCGGCATCTCGGCGGTCTTCGCTCCCCATCTCCCGGACGCTGTTCCCCGCGTTCGGGCTGCCGATCAGCCGGTTGTCCACAGGATGACCCCGGGCCCGGGCAGGCATCGGCTCCGGATGGGAGACTTCGGAGCGTGACCGACGAGGAAATCCTGCGGATGCTGCCGATGGCGGCGGCCGCGATCGCCCTGGACGACCGACTGGCCGATCATTACCTGGCCCAGCTCGGCCAGTACGACGAACGCGACCAGGCGCAGGTCGATCGTTGTCTCCGGATCGCCCTGGAAGGTCTGGTCCGGACCGCCTGGTCGCGAGGCTGGGCACCGGGCGATGTCGTCCAGCACAGCCGCCGCAAGCTCGACCAGGTGATCGAGTCCCTGCTGCTCGCCGTGATCGCGTCGGAGCACCGCTCCTATCCAGCGGCTTCGATCGACCCCCGCTGGCTGGACCAATTGACCGACCTGGCCATCAGTACGCCGTACGCCGAACTCCGGCTGACCGCGCTGGGCCTCCGATCGCCGGATCAGCCGTTACCTGGTCCTGCATCACGCCCTGTCTCTCGCGGGCTTCCTCCAGACGTTGCCCGGGATCGCCCGGCTCTTCCCACTTCCCGGTACTGCGTTGCCCGGTCGACCTGCTGCTCATGCCGTGCCGGCCAGCGGCAAGATGCTGGCCCGGATCCGGGGCCTGCTGGCGAAGGCCGAGGCGACCGACTTCCCGGACGAGGCCGAGGCGTTGTCGGCCAAGGCGCAGGAGTTGATGGCGAAGTTCTCGCTCGACCGCGCGCTGGTGGATGCCGATCCCGAGCATCAGCTCGACGACGACTCCGGTGCGCGGCGGATCTGGGTCGATACGCCGTACGTGTCGGCGAAGGCGCAACTGGTCGGAGCGGTGGCGTTTGCGAACAACTGCCGCACGGTATCGATGGAGGAGCTCGCCGTCGTCACGATCGTCGGCGCCGAGCTGGATCTGCAGTTGACCGAGTTGCTCAGCACCTCCCTGCTGGTGCAGGCGAATCGCGCGATGCTTGCTGCTGGCAAGCATTTCGGTCATCGAGGTGAGTCCCGGACCCGGTCGTTCCGGCAGTCGTTCCTGATGGCCTATGCGCAACGGATCGGCGAGCGACTCCAGGCGGCCGCGGAAGCGACGCGGGCCGCAGTACCGGAAGCTGATGCCGATCGGTTGCTGCCGGTGCTGAGCAAGCGGGAGGAACAGGTCGAGGCGCTCTTCGTGAAGCTGTTCCCCGCCACGACCACCCGGCGTACGAGAGTGTCGAACGGGGCCGGCTGGGCCGCCGGTCTGGACGCCGCTGACCGGGCCCAGCTACAGACTCGCCGCCCCGTCAACCGCTGACGGCCTGAGGCCGACCAGGACGATGTCGAGCAGGCGGTTGGCCTGGTCGGGAGCCATGTCGCGGCCCATCGTGATGCCGCCGACCAGCCGGAGGATGTCCATCAGCTGCAGCTCGGGACGGACCGTGCCCGCCTCCTTGGCGCGGTTCAGCAGCAGGTCGCCGGCCTCGCGCACATTCACCTTGCAGGCCGTGAAGAACTCCGAATCCTTGCCTAGAGCAACGGTCAGTTCGCCGGCCAGGCTCTTCTTCGAGATGCTGTAGCCGACGAAGCTCCGCAGCCAGGCGGCTCGAGCGCCTCGAACGGCCCGAGTTGGTCGGAGAATCCGTACGCCCGATCGCAGACCGACTGGATCTCGTCGACGTAGACCGCCTCCAGCAGGGCGGTCCGGTTCGGGAAGCGCCGGTAGAGCGTCCCGATCCCGACTCCCGCCCGGCGGGCGATCTCCTCGAGCGACGTATCGGTCCCGTGCTCGGCGAACGCCTCCCGGGCTGCCGAGACCAGCAAGTCGTAGTTCCGCGCCGCATCCGCCCTGGACGGCCGCGTACACGGCAACGGCTGGGTGCTCACGCAGGCCTCCTCGAAAAGTCGTCACGGTAAATCACTTGAAAAAGCGGAGGTACCCTCCGTATTGTATCCGGAGGAGCGCTCCACTTCTGCTGTTCCCAACTCTAGCCCCTCCGGGGGAAGGAGCAAGTTTTCTTATGTCGGCAACTTCCGCGGCGCCGAGCGGCGCCTCCACCGGCACGCCCGCGCGGCGGCCGTCGGTGGTCCTCGCGGTCATCCTGGTCACCCAGTTGATGGTGATCCTCGACGGCACCGTGGTGAACATCGCGATGCCCAAGATCCAGCACGCCCTCGACTTCAGCCCGTCCAACCTGTCGTGGGTCCAGAACGCCTATGCCCTCGCCTTCGGCGGTCTCCTCCTGCTCGGTGCCCGCGCCGGCGACCTGCTCGGTCGCCGCCGGGTCTTCATCACCGGTGTCAGCGTCTTCACCGGCGCATCGCTGCTCGGTGGTCTCGCCCCGACCGCCGAACTCCTGCTCGCCGCCCGCGTCCTGCAGGGCATCGGCGGCGCGATCGCGGCGCCGGCCGCACTCACCCTGCTGATGCTCACCTTCAAGGAGGGACCGGAGCGGCTGAAGGCGCTCGGTCTCTACAGCCTGGTCTCCTCCGGTGGCGCGAGCGTCGGCCTGGTCGTCGGCGGCATGCTGACCGACTGGGTCTCCTGGCGCTGGGGCCTGTTCATCAACGTGCCGATCGGCATCGGGCTGGTCATCGCCGCTCGCCAGGTGCTCGCGGAGACCCCGCGGGAGACCGGCAAGTTCGACGTCGCGGGCGCCCTGACCTCGACGCTCGGCATCACGTCGCTGGTCTACGGCTTCATCCGGGTCGCCGAGGCGGGCTGGGGCTCGGCCGAGGTGCTCGCCGCTTTCGCCGCCGGTCTGGTGCTGCTGACCACCTTCGTGCTGATCGAGCGCCGGGTCAGCCACCCGATCGTGCCGCTGCGGTTGTTCCGCGACCGGGACCGGGTGGCGGCGTACCTGACCATGCTGCTCGTGGTCGGCACGATGTTCGGGATGTTCTTCTTCCTCACCCAGTTCCTGCAGGGCGTGCTCGGCCTGAGCCCGCTGGCTGCCGGACTGTCCTTCCTGCCGCTGACCGGTCTGCTCTTCACCGCGTCCCGGATCGTGCCGCGCCTGCTGGGCAGGGTCGACGGCGGCAAGCTGATGATCGCGGGTGGGATCTCGGTGACGGCCGGCATGCTCTGGCTGACCCGGCTGACGATCGACAGCCACTACCTGACCGGGGTCGTCGGTCCGCTGGTGCTGTTCGGGCTGGGCGCCGGGATGATCTTCATCCCGCTGACCGGCCGGGCGCTGGCCGGAGTACAGCCGGAGAACGCCGGTGCCGCCTCGGGTCTGCTGAACGTTCTCCAGCAGGTCGGTGGCGCCCTCGGCCTCGGCATCCTGGTGACGATCTTCGGCACCGCGAGCCGCTCGTCGATCGCCGGCGGCGGTTCGGCCGACCCGACGGAACGCGCCCGCGAGGTGCTCACCGACGGCGTCCACGCTGCCTTCATCGGCTCCGCGATCTACGCCGCCCTGACCCTCACGGTCATCATCGTCGGTGTCCGCCCGTGGGTCCGCCGCAACCCGGCTCCTGCGACGGCCATCGACCCGGCCACCATCGAGGACGCAGTGCTCGACACGCACGTCTGAATCAGGCCGGACCGACGCCCCTTCTCCCGATCAGGAGAGGGGGCGTCGGTAACTGACGGTCTTGGAGCCGGTCGTGAAGCCGAGGCCTTCGTAGAGGCCGAGGGCTCCGGTGGGGTTCTCGGCATCGACACCGAGCGAAGCACGCTGGAAACCGCCGGCTGCGGCCTCGGCCATCACCTTGGCAAGGGTGACTGCGGCCAGGCCGCGGCCGCGGTGGGTACGCCGGGTGCCGACCTGGCCGACGTACACCTCGCGGATGCCGGTCACCGCGGTGTCGGCGACCCATTCGTAGCCGAGCGAGTAGGACACGATCTCCTCGCCGTCGAGGACCAGGAACGACAGGTTCGGCCGGAAGGCCCGGCTCCCGGTGAACCAGGTCTTCCAGGAATCCGGGTCGTGCGGGCTCGAACCCCAGTGGTCCAGGAACACCTCGTTGTGGACGAGCCGCAGCGCTTCGTCGTACGACGGGTCGAAGGCGATCACCCGGAGCCCCTCCGGTGCCGCGACGCCGGGGATCGCGGTGTCGAACGGCCGGTGCATGTGAAAGAAGTAGCGGCAGGCCTCGAAGCCGCGACTCGTGAACAACTCGTCGGCGGCCGTGTTCGTGGCGAGTGCCATGGTGTTGATCTCGCCGGCCGTGCCAGGGCGACGCTCCTGATGGAGGACAGCGGCCCGGCGCTCGATCCAGTCCAGGAGCGCGGCACCGAGGCCCCGCCCGCGCCACTCGGGATGGACGGTTCCCTCGGAGCGGACCCGATGCACGTCGACCACGCTGTCCGGCGCCTGCACCTTGCCGTAGCCGACCATGACACCGTCGGCCCACAGCCCGATCGTGTCGAGGCCGAGATCCAGCCCCGGATCCTCGAGCTCCTCCTGCAGGTCTTCGGCGTCGTAGTTCTCTCCCGCCTGCTCGACCTTCTCCTTGGCCGCCAGCAGCTCGGCCCACGCCTGCGTGTCCGCCTTGCCGATCGGCCGGGCGTCGATCCCGGCCGGCCACCCCTGAAATATCCCCATGCCGTTCACGGTAGACCTTTGGGGTGGGACAGGGGTGCTGCCGGATGTGGCCGGTCGGCGGGATCGCGAGGATGAGTGGGCAATCGATCACCCACAGACGGGACCCGTACGATGCCCACCCCGCGCCGGACCCTCACCGCCGCCCTCGCGATCTCCACCGCAGCTCTCACCGTCGCAACCTCCCTGGCCACCGCAGCACCCGCTGCCCCGCAACCGGCTGCCCCGCAACAGGGGGCTTCGCAACAAGGCGATCCGCGAGCGGCTGGTCTGCAGCAGGCGTTGGATGCCGTGATTGCGGCCGGCGCCGTCGGCGCGGTCGCGGAAGTCCGCACCGACCACGGCACCTGGCGCAGCGTGAGCGGAGCTGCCGAGTTCAACGGCAGCAAGCCGGAGCCACAAGACCTCTTCCGAGCAGGCAGCGTCACCAAGACCTTCCTCGCCACAGTCGTTCTGCAGTTGGTCCAGGAGCACAAGCTCCGTCTCGACGACAAGCTCGTGAACCTTCTTCCGCAGACCGCGGGCGTCGTACCGAATGCGGAGCACATCACCGTCGAGCAGTTGCTGACGCACACCAGCGGTCTCGCCGACTTCATGGGCGACCTTCCGCTCAACCCGCCGTCGGCCTTCCTCGCCGTCCGGTGGAAGACCTGGGACCCGTGGGAGATGGTGAAACTCGCGGCCGCCCACCCGAGCACGGAACAGGGCAAGTACAAGTACTCCAACGCCGGCTACCAGCTGCTCGGCATGATCATCCAACGCGTCACCAGGCACCCCTACGGCACCGAGATCAAGCATCGGGTGATCGACCGCCTGCACCTCCAGGGGACCACGATGCCCGGCACCGACCCGTTCATCCACGGCCCGCATCTGCACGGCTACCTACCTGTCGATGGTCAGCCGTTCGACCTGACCGTGATGAACCCCTCGGTCTTCGGGGCCGCCGGCGAAATCGTCTCGACCACCGCCGACCTCAACCGCTTCTTCGACGCGCTACTGCACGGCAAGCTGCTCCGCCGCGACCTGCTGGCAAAGATGGAGAAGCCGCCGGCCGGCAGCACCTACGGCATGGGTCTCCGCAAACGCCAGCTGACCTGCGGCGTCACGGCGTACGGCAACGACGGTGATGCCCTCACCTATCTGACCTACTCGTTCACCGCCGAAGACCGGCAGATCACCGTCTCGCTCACCCCGTGGGGCCCTGACCGGAACTCCACCGACGACGCCGTCGATGCCCTGGTAGAGAAGGCGCTCTGCCCTAGCTGAGCTGTTGGCAGAGCCAGGCGACCGCCAACGGATACCGGTACTCGATCCCGGCGTGCGTGCCCTCGAACAGCTCGAAGTGCACCCGCTCATCCGGTACGCCGACCGCCCGCACCGCGTCGCGGAAGGCGGTCGCCCCCAGGTCGAGGTAGTACTCGTCCTGCTTCCCCGCGTCGATCCAGATGGCCCGCATCGACTGCAGTGCTTCCCTGTACGGCGACTGCGCGGCCATCTCGACCGGGTCGTTCGCAAGCCAGCGCTCCCACACCTCGGGGATCACCACACCGAGCTCGTTGAACGGCAGCTGCACCGTCCCGTCCGGCAAGGCCGAGTACGCCGACGCATAGCCGTACATCTCCAGATACTGACTGCCACCGAAGCGCGTCCAGCCGTCCACGAACACCACAATCGCCGGCGGCACGTCCCCGGTCGCGAACATGGCGTCCAGCAACTCCGGATACGGCTGCCGGAACGGCGACCGGTTGAACCACATCCCGAGGTGCCCGGTGTATCCCATTGCCACGTAGATCGACGGATACCGCTGCTCCGACTCGTCGTATCCCGGCGGCAGGTAGACCAGCACCGGACGCTCGTACGGATCGCCCAGCGGGTTTCCCCGCAGTACGGCGCTGTCGTAGGTGGGCTGTTCGAACCGGCCGGCCAGTTCCGCGGACCAAGGCAACATCAGCAACCTCACATGGAGTCGGGGGCCTTGATGCCGAGCAGGCCCAGACCATCCTGCAACACCGTCCGGGTCGCCGCACAAAGGCCAAGCCGACTGGCCCGCAGTTCACCGCTGCTCGTCAGCACCGGGCAGGTCTCGTAGAACGCCGACAGTGCACTAGCGACCTCATACAGATACGTGCAGAGCTTGTGCGGCTGCAGCGTCTCAGCAACCTGTACTACGACGTCGCCGAAGCCGGTCAGCAGCAACGCCAACCGCTGCTCCGCCGGTTCCATCAGTAGAGTCACCGGACCAGGCGCCTCGTCGGCCTTGGAGAGCAGCCGGGTCAGCCGTGCATGCGCGTACTGCAGATACGGACCAGTGTTGCCCGACATCGCAACCATCCGGTCGAGGTCGAACACATAGTCGTTGATCCGGTCACTGGACAGATCGGCGTACTTCACCGCCCCGATGCCAACAGCTTCAGCAATCGCCGACCGCTCCGACTCCGCCAGGTCCCGCTCAGCCAACAACGCCGATGCCCGCGACACCGCGTCGGCAAGCAGCGAAGCCAGCCGGACCGTGCCGCCATCCCTTGTTTTGAAGGGCTTTCCATCCGGTCCGAGAACCGTGCCGAAGGCAACATGCTCAGCCGGAACGTTGGAAGGCAGCCAACCCGCACTCCGAGCAAGCGCGAAGATCTGCTGAAAATGCAAACCTTGCCGATGGTCGACCACATAAATGATGCGATCAGCGTGCAGATCCGCGACCCGATGCCGCACAGCCGCAAGGTCCGTCGCGCTGTACCCGAACCCGCCGTCAGACTTCCGCACAATCACCGGCAGCGGCGACCCGTCCCGCCCGACGAACCCCGGCAGGAACGCACACTGCGCCCCCTCCGACTCGGTCAACAACCCAGCCGCCGCCAGATCGTCCACAATCCCTGGCAGTTGGTCGTTGTACGCACTCTCGCCAACGACATCAGACCGTCTCAAAGGCGACCCCAGTACGGCGTACAGCCGGTCGAACTCCACCAGCGACACCTCGACCATCTGCTCCCAGATCGCCAGCGTCTCGGCGTCGCCGGACTGCAGCAACACCACCCGCGCCCGCGACTGATCCGCGAACCCAGGCTCGCTGTCGAAATGCTTCCGCCCCCGCTGGTAAAGCTGCTGCAACCCCTCGATATCAAGGGATTCCACCTGCAACCCCTCGAACAGCACCTGCTCGACCATCATCCCGAACTGCGTACCCCAGTCACCCACATGGTTCTGCCGCACGACCTCGTAGCCGACATAGCTCAGCACGTTGCACAGCGCGTCCCCGATCACCGTCGACCGCAGATGCCCCACATGCATCTGCTTCGCCACGTTGGGCTGCGAGTAGTCCACCACAACCAACTCGCCCCGCGACGGCAGCGGCCCCGGCAGCGAGTTCACCGCGTCAGCCAGCACCGCGGAATGCATTGTCAGGTTGACGAAACCCGGCCCCGCGATGGAAAGCGAACACAGATCCTCCAGGTCGACCGCAGCCACCAACTGCGAAGCGACCGTGCGTGGCGGCAGTCCGAGCGACTTGGCGAGCTTCAGCGCAAGACTCGTCTGGAAATGGCCGAACTCGGGTTTCGTTGCCGCCCGCAACTCCGGGTCGACCTCCGCGTACGTAGTACCGAAGGCTTCTGCGGCAGCAGCGGACAACCGGGCAGCGAGAACAGGAAGGAAAGCAGACATGACGAAGATCCTTTGAAACGAAGCACTGGAACAGGGCTGAGGTGTTCAGACAGTGCGTCGTCGTCGCAGGCCGGCGGCAGCGCGAAGGGCGCTTGCGATCACCAGCGAGGTCGACATGCCTCAAGTATGCATGATTCAGAGGCGATGTGGCGAAGGGGCCGGTCGCCGGTCCGCCAACGGGATCACCGGCGGCAGCTCGGTCTCGCCGAGGTAGACCCGCCGTACGACGCGTTCGGCCGCGCGCCCGTCGTCGAACTCACAGAACTTCTCGCGGAACAGTTGCCGGTGCTTGGCCGCCTCCGCCGAGGCGAACCGGCCGGTCTGCAACGCGGACAGCAACTCGTCCGCCGACCGCGCCACCAGCCCGGGCGGAAACTCGGTGATGTCGAAGTACGTGCCGCGGGCGTTCTCGTACGTGCCCTTGTCGTCGACCAGCAGCATGATCGGCCGATCCAGGTTCGCGTAGTCGAAGGTGATCGACGAGTAGTCCGAGATCAGCACGTCGGCCGCGAGCATCAGGTCCTCCACCCGCGGGTAGTCCGACGCGTCCACAACCCGATCTGAGTGCACCGACGGATGCTTCGACAACGAGTAGTGCGTCCGGACCAGCACCCGCCCGTGCTCCCCGACGGCGGCCGCAAGCCGATCCAGGTCGAGATGAATCCCGGTGCCACCCAGATCGACCAGACCAGTCGGAGTCCGTACGGCGTCCTGCCCGTCCCGCCAGGTCGGCGCGTACAGCACCACCAGATGCGAGTCGTCGAACCCGAACGACGCCCGGATCGCGCGGACCTCGTCCAGCGTCGCCGTCAGCAGCCGGTCGTTGCGCGGGAACCCGTACTCGAGCTCCTCGAAGTGCGACGGATAGGTCCGCTCCCAGATCTCCGACGAGTACCGGTTGGCGGAGATGTTGTAGTCCCACCGGTCGACCTGGCGCATCAGCTCCTCCAGATCCAGGTCCTTCGCCGCGATCGGGAAGTGCCGCAGATCCGTCCCCATCGTCTTCAGCGGAGTCCCGTGCTGGGTCTGGAGATGGATCTGCCCCTCGCGCTTCTCGACCGCGGCCGGCAGATTCATGTTGCTCACGAAGTACGTCGCCTTGTTCAACAGCTTCTCGTACGCCGGGGAGCCGGCCACCACGTACTCCACGCCCTCCGGGATCGCCGCGACGTGGTCCGCGTCGATCACCCAGACGCCGCGGAGCTGCGGCGCGAGCTCGGCCGCCTTCTCGAAGATCGCCCGCGGGTTGCAGGCGTACTGCTTGAACCAGTACGCGCAGTACAGGGCGAGGTTCGGGTCGAGCTCGCGGTGCAGCAGTTTGTCGACGGCCTTGCGCGGGCTCGGGATCAAGGTGCTCCCGCGCAGCACCTTGCCGCTGATCTTCAGCGTCGCGTACGTCGCGTAGTCGTCGTGGATCAGCTGCCAGCGGCGCAGGCCCCGGCCGGTCCGCTCAGCGGTGTACCCCTCCGGCTTCCACCGCTTCGCGAAGGCGGCGGCCGCATGGAAGAACTCGGCCCGGTCGTCGGGGGAGACCCGCTCGGGCTTGGCCAGCACGGCCAGGATGTGGTCCAGCGAGCGGTCGAAGGCGAACCGGCGCCAGCCGGCCAGCTCGGGATCGGCGGTGATGAAGGCGTGCACCCGGTCGTACTGGTCGAAGATGTCGAACTGCCGCCGGGTCCGGGTGGCGTGGATGTTCCCGCCGGTCCGGTGCTGCCGGTAGTGCACGACGACCCGGTCGAGGGTGGCGATCCGGCCGGCCGTGAGCATCGTGGAGTACGTCCAGGGCACGTCCTCGTAGTACCCGGCGGTGAAGACGAAGCCGTGCAGGCTCAGGTAGTCGCGCCGGTACGCCTTGTTCCAGATCACCTCGAGGAAGGTCAGGAAGACCGGTCGCTCGGCCGCGGTGAAGACGCCCTGGCCCTCCCGGGCGAAGGCGTCGTGCCGCTGGTTGCGGACCACCTTGCCGTCCCAGAAGATCCGCTCGTAGTCGAACATCACCAGGTCCGGCCGGTTGGTGTCGGCGATCCGGGCCCAGATCGCCTCCAGCGAGCCGGGCAGGTAGACGTCGTCCGCGTCCAGGAACAGCACGTACTCGCCGCGGCACTCCTTGAGACCGGCGTTCCGGGTCAGTCCCAGCCCGATGTCCTCGGTCAGATGCACTGCCCGGACCCGCGGGTCGGCGGCGGCGTACTCGTCCAGGATCCGGCCGGAGCCGTCCGTGCTGGCGCCGTCCACCCCGATCACCTCGAGATCGGTGAAGGACTGGCCGAGCACCGAATCGAGGCAGGCTCGCAGCCAGGCCCGTGCGTTGTGACACGGGACCACGATGCTGAACCTGGGGACCCCGGCGGGGTCGGTGCTGGCGGCCATGAGACGCCATCCTAGGGTCTGGGACCATGACCTCCGACGTGTTCGAGCCCCTCGCGACGCTGGAAGGTGTCGGGTCGGCCGCGCGGGCCGCCCGGGACGCCGTCGACGTCCTGCTCCGCGACCGTGGTCTGCGCAAGGTCGGCGCGGACATGACCGCCGAGGCACTGCTCCGCGGCGCCCATGCCTCCGCGGCCCTGGCCGGCAGCCCGGAGACCTTGGACCAGGTACGCCGGGGAGCCGCCGACCCTCGTGCGGTCGGAGCCGTCCGGATGACCGGCGAGCTGATGAGTCTCGCTCCTGCGGTCGACAAGACCCCCGTACAGGTCTGGACCAGACTGCACCAGTTGGCGGCCGCCGAGCTCGGCGCCGAAGACCAGCTGGGTCACTTGCGCACCAGCCGCGAACCGCTGCCGGACGACATCCCCGGCCTGCCGCCGGCGCCGGGCGCCGACGAGATGTGGGAGAGGTTGCACGGCCTGGCCCAGGCGCTGACCCGGCCGACGAGTGCCCCCGGGATCGTGGTGGCCGCGATCGTGCACGCCGAGCTCGCGGTACTGCGGCCGTTCCCGACCGCCAACGGCCTGGTCGCCCGAGCCGCCGAGCGGGCCCTGTTGGTTGCCCGAGGCATCGATCCGGTCTCGGTGACGGTGCCGGAGGTGGGTCATTTCGAACTGGCCGGTACGTATCCGCAGGGACTGCGGGAATATGCCGGTGGCGGTCTGGTCGGCGTACGGGACTGGCTGTTGCGATCCTGTGAGGTCGTCGCGCTCGGCGCGGAACGTTCACCGCTCAACATCTCAACCCAGTAAGAGAAAGCCTTTTGCGCATGCGAACGGCGCTCTCTTGCGAGAGCGCCGTCGCTGGCACGCCATCCGGGTTACCAAGCGTGCACCTTGTCTGCCGCCTCGGTCCGAACCGTTGGGTTCGGCCATGAGGTCGTGCTGCCCGGTTGGGATGGGCTGGTCGCCGCGTGGGTGCCTGGCTGCCGTGCAATCTCTACGGGACTTCGCTGGAAGGCTCCGTCCTTTGTGGTTCATTTGTACTCCGCAAAACCCTTCCTGGGAAGGGGTTGAGCGGCCTACATGAAGCTGTGAAAATTGAGGATCTGTCACACACTGCCGGTGCCGCGAGCCCGTCGGCGAGCTGCGTAGAGCAGCACTCCGGCGGCCGCCAGCCCGGCGCCGACGAGGGTCGCGGCGACCGCGGGACGGCGTACCTCGTGGAAGCGGGTCCGCTCGGCGAGCGCGACCGGCTTGCTGAAGTCCAGCACCGGCCAGTCGCGTGCCGTGGCCACCCGGCGGAGCGCGCGATCGGGGTTGACCGCGAACGGATGCCCGACCGCGGCCAGCATCGGCTCGTCGGTGATCGAGTCGGAGTACCCGTAGGAATCCTTCAGGACATAGCCTTCGGCCGCGGCCAGGCCGGTGATCGCGGTCGCCTTGTGCGGGCCGTAGACGTACTCCTCGACCTCGCCGGTGTACTTGCCTTCGGCAACGACCATCCGGGTGGCGATCACCTTGTCGGCGCCGAGCATCGCGCCGATCGGCTCGACCACCTCGAAGCCGGAGGAGGAGACGATCACCACGTCCCGGCCGGCCGCGTGGTGCTCCTCGATCAGGGTGACGGCCTCGTCGTAGACGATCGGGTCGACGATGTGGTGCAGGGTGTCGGCGACGATCGAGCGGACCGTTTCGACGTCCCAGCCTGTGCACATAGCGGACAGGTAGTCCCGCATCCGCTCCATCTGGTCGTGGTCCGCGCCACCGAGCAGGTAGACGAACTGGGCGTAGGCGCTGCGCAGGACCGTCCGCCGGTTGATCAGGCCGCCGGCGTAGAACGGGCGCGAGAAGGCCAGTGTGCTGGAGCGCGCGATGATCGTCTTGTCCAGGTCGAAGAAGGCGGCCGATCGGGATGTCCCCAGGTGCTCCATGGGGTCGAGAATAGGGGGTGTCGCGAAACGCCGAGGGGCCCGGCCTTTCGTGTGGCCTACTCTCCCGTTAGACTGTTGAGCAGTGTGACAGTGACACTGGTTCGGGCGGCCTCTTCAGGACGTCCGGACGCCCGGAAGAAACAGTCTCGGTTTTACTGAACTGAGATGTGTGGGATCCGGTTTCGGGGGGTACATACTTCTCGACAGTGGCAGACTGTCGCCTCCTGATCGGCCCCCGGCTCCTCCCCCCGAGCCCGTGGCCGAAGACGGCCCCCGGTCACCCCCCCGCCGGGGGCCGTCGCCTTTCCTCCTTCAGTTGCTCCCTCTTTTGTCGGGGTTGAGCGCCTTCAAGGTTAGAAGAATGTTCATTTTTCACTTTTCCTGAGCGTGAGAGCGCTTCCACTTTATGTAGGGTCTTGACAATGTAGTTGACTGGTCACACTTTGTGAGTCATGAAACCGCGAACCCGCCCCCGCACCACCGTCGCGATCATCTCCACCCTGCTCTCCGCCGTCCTCGCCCTCGCCGGTCTGCTGCTGGTCACCGGCACCAGCTCCGCCGCGACCAACCTCGTCACGAACGGGACCTTCGAAACCGGCACCCTGGCCGGCTGGTCCTGCTCGGCCGGTACCGGCGCCGCCGTCAGCGGCTCGGCGCACGGTGGCACCTGGGCGCTCCAGGGCACCCCCACCTCCGGCGACACCGCCCGCTGCAGCCAGACGATCTCGGTGAAGCCGAGTACGGCGTACACGCTGTCGGCGTGGGTCAAGGGCTCGAACGTGTACATCGGTGCCGACGGTGGCACCAGCACGTGGAGCACCAACAGCGCCTGGAACCAGCTGACCACCAGCTTCACCACGAGCGCGTCGGCCAGCACGGTGACGATCTACGTCCACGGCTGGTACGGCGTACCGGCGTACCAGGCGGACGACATCGTCCTGGACGGTCCCGGCGGCACCGGCCCCCCGCCGGACACCACCGCGCCGACCGTGCCCGGCGGCCTGACTGTGGGCAGCCCCACCTCCAGCTCGCTGGCACTGAACTGGTCGGCTTCGTCCGACGCCAACGGTGTAGACCACTACGACGTGGTCCGCGGAACCAATGCCCCTCAGAGCGTGGGGAACGTCACCAGCTGGACCGCCACTGGTCTCAGCCCGAGCACCAGCTACAGCTTCAAGGTGCGTGCCTGTGACGCGGCCGGCAACTGCTCGGCGTACGGCGCGACCGTCTCCGGTACGACGTCCAGCGGCCCGACCGATCCGCCGCCGACCGGCAGCCTGCCGAAGCACGTACTGACCGGCTACTGGCACAACTTCGACAACGGCGCCACGCCGCAGCGGATCCGGGACGTACCGGCCAACTACGACCTGATCGCGGTGGCCTTCGCCGACACCGACCCGAGCCGGCCGGGTGGCATCACCTTCACCCTCGACTCGGGCCTGTCGAGCCGGCTCGGTGGCTACACCGTGGCCGAGTTCAAGGCCGACATCGCCGCCAAGCACACGGCCGGCAAGAAGGTCATCCTGTCCGTCGGTGGCCAGAACGGCACCATCTCGGTGACCAACTCCACGGCCGCCTCGAACTTCGCCAGCAGCGCCCTGTCGATCCTGCGCGAGTACGGCTTCGACGGGGTCGACATCGACCTGGAGAACGGCGTCAACGCGCAGTACATGGGTCAGGCGTTGCAGAGCCTGCGGAGCAGCTTCGGTACCGGGCTGGTGATCACCATGGCGCCGCAGACGATCGACATGCAGAGCACCTCGTTCGAGTACTTCAAGCTGGCGCTGAACATCAAGGACATCCTGTCCATCGTCAACGTGCAGTACTACAACTCGGGCGCGATGAACGGCTGCAACGGGCAGGTCTACTCCCAGGGCAGCGTCGACTTCATCACCGCGCAGGCCTGCATCATGCTGCAGAACGGGCTGCGGCCGGACCAGGTCGGTCTCGGTCTGCCGGCCTCTTCGCAGGCAGCCGGTAGCGGCTATGTCTCGCCGACGATCGTCAACAACGCTCTGGACTGCCTCGCCCGGGGCACCAACTGCGGCAGCTTCAAGCCGAGCACCACGTGGCCCACGCTGCGCGGCGCAATGACCTGGTCGACCAACTGGGACGCCTCGAACGGCAACGGGTTCTCGAACTCGGTCGGTCCCCACGTCCACGCCCTCCCCTGACCGGTATGCACAACTACCGACCCGTGCAGGTGCTAGAAGCGCTCGGAGTCTGCTACGAGGACGAGCAGCTCTACCGAGCGCTTCTGGCCCGGCCGGAAGCCACTACTACCGACCTCGTCGCAGAGACAGGCTGGGCCACCGCCAAGGTGGCCCGGCACCTGAGGTCGCTGCTGTTGCTGGGCCTGGCGTCCCGTACTGCGGGGCGCCCGGCCCGCTACACCCCTGCCGTCCCAGAAGCTGCGGTGGAGCTCCTGGCTCTCCGCAAGCAGGCGGCGATCGTCCAGGCCCGGCTCAGTGCTTCCGTCCTCACCCAAGAGTTCCGGGCAGCCCACGAGTCTGGACCGTTCACCGTGATCCGCGGGGAGCAGGCCATCGCCCAGCGGTTCTACCAGGCCCAGCAGAGCGCCCAGACCGAAGTCTTGGTGCTCGACAAGCCGCCGTACGTCGTACTGCCGGTGGAGCCACGCCGGGCGTACGGGGTGAGCTACCGGACGATCTACGACATGGCGGCCCTCGGCAATCCGGCCGAGCTGGCTGCTGCCCGGAGTGCTGGTGCGAGTTGCCGGATGCTCAGCGACGTACCCCTGAAGCTGGTGGTTGCCGACCGGCGTACGGGGTTGTTGCAGACCGGGCAGGAGGTCATCGAGTTGGGCGCGTCCAGCCTGCTCGATGCACTGGTTCGGCTGTTCGAGCTGCTCTGGCAACAGGCGACCTCGCTCACTCCTGAGTCCTCTGGTGACGGACCACTCAGCGCAGAGGACCACCAGTTACTGGCGTTGGCAGCCGCAGGCCTCACCGACCAGGCAATCGCCCGCCGCCTAGGTGTAGCCCAGCGCACAGTCGAGCGCCGAATGCAGCGCATCCTGAAGTCCCTGGACGCCACGACGCGCTTCCAAGCAGGTCTACGAGCGGGGCAACGTGGGCTACTGATCTAGCTTGCGGGTGCGACGCAGGAGGAGCGTCAGCACGAAGGTGAGGAGGAGTAGCCCGGTGGCCTCGAGGACGACACCGGGCCAGGCGGCGCGCGTCCACGCAGTACCGGCGACGCCGCCGAAGACGGAGGAGCCCAGGTAGTAGGCGAACAGGTAGAGGCTCGCTGCCTGCCCCGTTCCGCCGCCTCCCGCATGGGCGCGGACGGCGACCCAGCCGCTCGCAACACCGTGGACTGCGAAGAACCCGGCTGTCATCACGGCGAGCCCGAGGACGATCAGTGGCAGCGGCCCCGCCAGGGTCGTCGCCACTCCGGCCAGGGTGATCAGGCAGCCGATCGGAACAACAGCGCGTCGCCCGTAGCGATCCGCCAGTCTGCCTGCCACTGCGGAGGCGGCCGAGCCGACCAGATAGACCGTGAACACCAGCCCTGCCAATCCAGGGCCCAGTCCGTACGGCGCTGCCGCGAGCCGGAACCCGGTGGCGTTGTAGACCGCGACGAACGCTCCCATGGCCGTCGCAGCGATGCCGTACAGCGCAAGCAGAGCAGGATCCTTCAGGACCCGGACTGTCTGCTCCAGCAGCCGCCGCGGACTCCTTGGAGTCGCTCTGAAGTTCCGTGATGCCGGCAGCAGCCGGCTGACGAGCATCGGCGGAGACCACACCAAGCACAGCGACACCGCCGAGCGCTAACCGCCAGCCTCCGAGGTCCGCGAGGCCACCGGCGACCAGGCGTCCCGTCATACCTCCCACTGCGGTCCCGGCGACATACAACCCGCTGGCTCGCGCGTGGCGGCTCTCGTGGACCTCTTCCCTCAAGTACGCCATCGCGACTGCAGGTAGGCCGGCCAAGGCGACCCCCTGGACACCTCGAAGCGCCAGGAGCGTCGGCCAGTTCGGCGCGAAAGTGCAGAGGACTGCGATGGCTGCGGCGATCGCCACGGACCACTGCATCAGCCTGGTGCGACCGAAGACCTCCGAGAGTGGCCCGGCGACCAGCAGTGCGATGCCGAGCCCGAGGGTCGCGAGTGAGACGGTGAAGGCGCTTTCGCCGGGTGACACGTGGAACTCGTCGGCCAGCTCGGGGAGCAGGGCTTGAGTGCTGTAGAGCATGGCGAAGGTGGCCAGGCCTGCTGCGAAGAGGGCGATCGACAGCTGTCGATATCCGGGATCACCTGGCAGGTAGCCCGCCGTGGTGGTCTCCGGAATTGTCTGCACATGATCGACGGTCTCAAATACTTTGGCATGCGTAAAATGTCGAGATCGGCTCGAATTGATACGTTATCCGTATGCACGTCGAGGATCTGCGCTGGTTCGTGGCGCTGGCCGAGGCCGAGCGGCTCACCGATGCAGCGGCCGCACTGGGCACCAGCCAGCCGAATCTGTCCCGGTCCCTTCGCCGGGTCGAGGATGCTTTCGGCGTACGGCTGTTCGAGCGTGAGCACCGCGGGTTGGTGCTCAATCCTTACGGCCGGATCGTGCTCGAGGCGGCGCGAGCAGGCGCTGCGGCGGTGGATGCAGCGCAGCAGCGAATCGACGCACTGGCCGATCCCGAGTCGGGCACTGTGCGGTTGGCCTTCATGCACTCCGTGGGCACCGGCGTCGTGCCGGATCTGCTGACGGCGTTCCGGCGCGAGGCTCCGTCGATTCGCTTTGCCCTGCGGGAGGAACCGTCCCATGAGATCGTCCGCGACCTGGAGTCCGGCGAGGCCGAGCTCGGCATCACCGGGCCGCGGCCTTCGACGGAGCTCTTCGGCTGGCACCTGCTCGAGCGGCAGCGGCTGTGCCTCTACGTCCCACCTGATCACCGGCTGGCCGGGCTGAAGCGGGTCTCGCTGGCCGAAGCTGCTGACGAGCAGTTCATCGCGCTACGGCACGACTTCGGCTTCCGCCGGGTCACCGACGAGCTCTGTCACGCGGCCGGCTTCACTCCGCAGGTGGCTTTCGAGACCACCGACCTGGGAATCATGGATCGGCTGGTCGGCGCGGGTCTCGGCGTCGCGGTGCTGCCGGGCGGCGCAGTACGAGGGAGTGAGAGCGGGGCGACGCCGGTGCCGCTGGCCGGAGTACGGGCTCGTCGTGACATCGGCCTGACCTGGCGCCTGCACCGGGAGCTTTCCCCAGCAGCAGAACGCTTCCGGGCCTTCGTCCAGGCCTGGTGAATATCTGCAGCTAGCTGCAAAGGGTCTTGGCGTGGCGGCGCCGCGACCGGCAAGGTCGGCGCGTGGAGAAGTCATGGAAGTCCTTGAAGCCCAGCAGAAGGCAACTGTTCACCGCCGGCGCGGTAGCGACCGTCGCATCGGTTGCCTCAACCACCAACGCCTACGCGGCCGACGACTACGGGTCAGGTGAACTCGGACCGTGGCAAGGCCTGTCGAACGCGATCTCCACGCCGGAGATCATCCGCGCCGTGCGGAACGCGGGCGGCATCTACATGTTCGGCGACAGCATCTCCGTCCAGGACGGCGCGCGCACTGGCCGAGCGGCTGCACGATTTCGACACCCTGCTCGCCGTCCACAACTGGTCCGGCCGCCCGACGACCCCCGCGGTCGACGCCCTGGAGGACTGGTCAGCCGACCTACAGCCTGCCGCCGCGGATCCTGATGGCAACCGGTACGAACGACATCTTCAACCCGCCCGTGTTCGCGGCCCAGGTCGACCGGACGATGGGCATCGTCGGCTCCACCCGCACCGTCTACTGGGTCAACGTCCAGGCATCCCGGACGAGCCAGTCGGCTGCTGTGCAGCTGGCCGATCAGCGCAACAGCGGGTGGATCAACCTGCAGCTAGCCGACGCGCAGAAGCGGTACCCGAACCTGAAGATCGTGCACTGGGCAGAGTTCCTGGCCGCCAAGCCGTCGCGGATGACGCCGGCGATGTACCTGCGTGACGGTGTCCACACGACCGTGCCGCTCGGGCAGAACGCGCGCAACGAGCTGATCGTCCAGACGATCTTCTGAAGCCTGGTACTTGCTGAACCCTCGTACGGCGGGCGGAGGGGCGACCGCCCGCCGTACGAATGGCCCTAGAAGCCTGCAGTGATGCGGGTGAAGTCCCAGTCGCCCTGGGCGATCCCGCTGCAGTTGGAGACGACGCCGCCGCCCGCGCAGCCGCGGTCGCGGTTCACCGACCAGAACGCCAGCCGGCCGAGCCCGTTGGTCTTGGCCCAGTTGGTGATGTTCTGCCAGGTCGCCGTCGTGGTCATCTCCTGCTGGTCGGACAGACCGTTCATCCCGGAGATGCCCTGGTGGGCGTAGGCCTGCGCGGTGGTCCAGCCGAAGGTCGCCTTCAGCTTGTTGTTCAGACCCTGCGAGGCGCCGACCGTGTCGTTGTAGATGTTGCCGCTGCCGAAGTCGAACGGCATCAACGTGAAGATGTCGATGTTCGCACCGAGCGCCTGCGAGCGGTCGATCAGCCGGTTGCCGTAGTAGTTCGGGCCGGTGGTCGAGGTACCGAAGGTCAGGATCGTCTGGATCCCGGGGTTGTTCTGCTTGACGATCTTCAGCGCGTTCAGGATCCGGTCCTGGACCGCCTCGTTCTCGAACTCGTCGGAGTTCTCGATGTCGATGTCGATCGCCTTCAGGCCGTAGGCGCTGATCACCTGCTGGTACGCGCCGGCCAGAGCTTCCGGCGTACTGCAGTTCGGGCCGAGCTTGTTGCCGCTCCAGCCACCGATCGACGGCACGATGTCGCCGCCGGCCGCGCGGATCGCTGCGATCGCGTTGGCGTCAGCGCTGCCCTGTAGCGGCCGGCTGCCGTCCCAGGCAGCGTTGCAGCCACCGGAGGACAGGATGAAGGCCATGGTGAACCACTTGATACCGGTCGCGTTCATGACCGTCGCCGGGTTCGGCGGGTCGCCCCAGCCCATGTAGATGTAGGGCGCGGCCTTCTTGCTGGCAGGGGGCGTGGTGCCGCCCGTTTGCGTGGTCACGGAGATGGCGCTGCTCTTGGCGCCTTCGCCTGCTGCGTTGGAGGCACTGACCTGGTAGCTGTAGCTGGTGCTCGCGGTCAGACCGGAGTCGGTGTACGACGTACCGGTCGGGCTGCCCACCTTCGAACCGTTGCGGTAGACGTTGTAGCTGGTGGCCCCGCTAGCGGCCGACCAGGACAGGCTCACGGACGACGACGTCGACGTACCGGAGAGTCCACCTGGTGCGCCAGGCACTGTGCCTCCGCCGCCACCTGTGCAGGAACCGCCGTTCAGCCGGCATGCCGCGATCCCTGGGAAGTTCCCCGGACTACCGTTGAAGCCGAACGTGACACTGGCGCCGGGAGCGAGCGGTCCCGCCCAGCTGGGCGGAGTGAAGGTGTGCGTCTGGCCGCTGCTGCTGCGGGTTGCGTCCCACGAGCTGCTGATGGTGTAGCCGGACGGGAAGTCCAGCGCCACCGACCAGGTGCTGAGTGAACTGGTCGTGCCGTTGGTGACGGTGACCTTGCCTTCGAATCCGCTACCCCAGTCGGACACCTTGGTGAAGGAGGCGCTCACTCCGGCGGCCTGGGCCGCCGGGATGACGATCAGCGACGCCACTACTGCTGCGATCGCTGCTATTGCTACGGACAGGAACTTCTTCTTGCGTTTCATGATGCTCCGATCAGTGGGCGGTACGTGATCAGACCCGTCCCCAGAGTGCAGGGACGTTCGGGGGCTCCCAGCCGGTCAAGGAGGTGTGGCCCTGGATGCAGCGGTAGGTGATGCCGTTGTAAGACACCAGTGCACCGGTCGCGTACGCCGTGTTCGGCGCCCACGGAGTTGCCGTCGGAGGGGTGGTCGGCGGCGTCGTGGGAGGTGTGGTCGGGGGAGTCGTGGGCGGAGTGGTCGGCGGAGGGTCGTCGGGGTCGTCGGAGGCGTGTCGGCGGAGTGGTCGGCGGGGTCGTGGGGGGACCGCTGCAGCCTGGGGTGTCCGCGTTGACCGAGTTGATGACGTTGTTGAAGAGGGTGACGCCCGGGTCGAGGGCCTCCATCGAATACATCATTGCGCCGGCCAGACCCTTGCAGTGCTGGTAATCCGCCTTCGCCTTGATCGACTGGGCGTTGTCACCGGACCAGAAGGTGCCGTTGCTGTAGAACCAGGAGGACTTGGTCGCGTCGTCGAAGTACGTCGCCGACGGGTTGTCGACGAAGCCGGTCAGCTCCTTGTAGAAGGAGACGCCGGGCACGTTGCCGCTCAGTGCGTGACCGTCGGCCGGGCCTGTCGCGGTCTGGTACTTGCCGTTCGCAGTGGCCGGCACACCCTTCCATCCCCTGTAGTAGAAGGGATATCCGATGCTCAGCTTGTTCGCCGGGAAACCACCAGGGATGCCGTACGCCGGGTCGCCGGTGGTCCAGGCCGTCACGGCGCCGTCGATCGAGTACTTCGTGGTGCCCGGCGGGATCGGGGCGCTCGGGTCGTTCGGCGCCTGGTACAGCGGGTCCTGGAAGTTCGTCGGGCCGGTGGCCTCCCAGCCGCCGTGCATGTCGTACGTCATCACGTTGTTGTAGTCGAGGTACTGACCGATCTTGTCGGTCTCGATCGTCTTGATCTTGTCCTGCCCGGCCGGCGTGGCGGCGGTCAGCCACATCTTCTTGCCGGCGGTCGATCCGAACGCGTCCAGCTGGCGGCGGAACTCGGCCAGCAGCAGAGTGAAGTTCTGCTTGTCCGCGGCGCTGTAGTGGTTGCCGGTGTGGCCGCCGGGCGAGCCCGGGTACTCCCAGTCGATGTCGACACCGTCGAAGATGCCGGCGGCGCTGCCCGGGCCGCCGAAGCCGTCGACCATCGGCAGGTTGCCCTTGATGAACATGTCGATGCAGGAGCTGACCAGGGCCTTGCGCTTGGTGTCGGTCGACGCCGCGTCCGAGAAGTACTTCGAGTAGGTCCAGCCGCCGATCGAGATCAGGATCTTCAGGTTCGGCTGCTTGGCCTTCAGCTTCTTCAGCTGGTTGAAGTTGCCCTGGATCGGCTGGTTCCAGACGTCGCCGACACCGTCGACACTGATGTCCGCGCCGTACGACTTGCCGTAGTCGGCGAACGCGTCGCCCGCACCGTCACCGGCGTTCGGGTTGCTCTCGTCCTGCGAGGCGGCCTGGTTGGCCATGAAGCAGGTGTGGCTGGTCGGGTGGATGTTCGCGAACGCGTAGTTGACGAAGTCCAGCTTGCTCGCGGCGCCGGTGGTGATCAGGTTCTTGGGATAGAAGGCGTTCTGGTAGATGCCCCACTGAGTGAAGTACGCCGTCTTCACGCCACCGCTGGTGGCAGCCGCGGCCAGTGGCGCAGCTTGGGATTCAGGTGGACCGGCGGCGGCGATGTTGACACCGGCGACGGCGATCAGGGCGGTTGCGGCCACTGTGGCCGCGGCGGCAAGGCTGCGCGTTCGACTCATGGGGGCGGTCCTCCGGTCAGGAGCGGAGTGGTACGGCGACTTAGTTAAAGACGCTTCAAAAACGAACGGTAGCGTTTTGCCGCCCATTGGTCGCCGGGTCGCGGTGGCGGGTTGCCGCAGCTGACGGAAATCCGACACCAGTTGTCCACAGGTTTGGATCGGCCCCGCCGGGGCCGCCCGATGACGGCAAGTTTCTAGGCATGGACAACACTTCCCTGCCGCCGGCGGTCCTGTTCGCCACCGCCGACGAGATACTGCTCGACGACCTGCTGCGCCTGGCCGCGGCCGCCGAGGTGACCCCCCAGGTGGAGAACGACCTGCTCGGCCTGCGCCGCTGCTGGCAGTCACCCACCCTTGTCGTCGTCGGCCAGGACCTGGTCGAGCCACTCGCCCGGACCCAACCGGTACGCCGGGCCGGCGTCGTCGTGGCCGGCGTCGACGCCGACGACCCCGAGGCCTACCGCCGTGCCCTCGCGATCGGCGCCGAGGCCGTCTTCCCGCTGCCCGGCGAAGAGGCTGCCCTCGGCGACAAGCTCGCCGACACCCTGGACGGTGGCATCCGCTCGGCGGTGACGCTGGCCTTCGTCGGCGGCTGCGGTGGCGCCGGGACGACCACGCTCGCCGCAGCCGTCGCCTTGACCGCAAGCCGCCGTGGCCTGCGAACGATGCTGATCGACGGCGATCCCCTCGGCGGAGGCATCGACCTGGCGCTCGGCAGTGAGGCCGACATCGGCTCCCGTTGGCCGGAGCTGATCAACGCGGCCGGCCGGGTCAGCGCCAGTGCGCTCCGAGCTGCCCTTCCACTGCTCGACGAGTTAGCCGTCCTGTCCTGGGATCGGTCCGACGTCACCAGGCTGCCGCCCGAGGCGATGCGTTCGGTGCTGGGTGCGGCGCAACGAAGTAGCGATCTGGTGGTGCTCGATCTACCGCGCCAGGTGGATCCGGCCGGTGACGAGGGCTTCGTCCAGGCGACCTCGACGTTGGTCGTCGTTCCCCGAGATGTGCGCTCCTGCGCTGCCGCGGCTCGGCTGGTGGCCCCGCTGAGAGAGGTCGCCACCGACCTGCGAGTGGTCGCGCGGGAGCCGGGCCTCAATGGCATGACGGCTCTGGACGTCGCGGATCACCTCTCGCTACCGCTGGCCGCCAAGCTCGCCCAGGAACGGGATCTACCGACCCAAATGGACGAAGGCCGGTTCGATCCCCGACCACGAACCAGTCTCGGACGCACCTCCGCCGAACTCCTGGAGCTCTTCGGCCTGCACGGATCGATGGCCGCATGAACGTCTCACCCGACCTCCTCGAGCGGGTCCGCGGCACCCTTGCGGCCGAGGGAGCCGAGCCCACCCCCACGCGAGTTGCCGCTGCCCTTCGATCCAGCTGCGGCATCATCGGCGACTCCGTCGTCCTCGCGGTGGTCGAGGCCCTGCGCCGAGAGGCGATGGGAGCCGGACCGCTCGAAGCCTTGTTGTCCGAGCCCGACATCACCGACATCCTGGTGAACGGCGCGAACGAGGTCTACGTCGACCGCGGCTCCGGCCTCGAACAGGTAGTCCTCCGCACCGGCGACGAGTCCGCCGTACGCCGACTCGCCTCCCGCCTCGCCGCCTCGGCCGGGCGCCGGTTGGACGACGCATCGCCGTACGTCGATGTGCGGTTGCCTGACGGGACGCGCTTCCATGCCGTGTTGTCGCCGATCGCCGCACCGGGGACTTGTCTGTCGCTGCGGGTGCCTTCGCGCCACATCTTCGGCCTGGACGACTTGGTTGCCGCTGGGTCTGTTCCTCCTGCTGGGGCGTCGGTTCTGCGTGATCTGCTGGATGCGCGGTTGGCCTTCTTGATCAGTGGCGGCACTGGTACGGGCAAGACGACGCTGCTCAATTGCCTGCTGTCGTTGGTCGACAAGGGGGAGCGGCTGGTCCTCGTCGAGGACTCGAGTGAGTTGCGTCCGGACCATCCGCATGTGATCCGCCTGGAGGCTCGTCCGCCCAACGTCGAGGGAACGGGCGAGATCACCATGCGCGACCTGGTCCGCCAAGCGCTGCGAATGCGTCCGGATCGCCTGGTGGTCGGTGAGGTTCGTGGTGCCGAGGTGGTGGATCTGCTGAGTGCCTTGAACACAGGACATGAGGGTGGCTGCGGCACGGTGCACGCGAACTCGGCCTCCGACGTACCGACTCGACTGGAGGCCTTGGGCGCGATGGCTGGTTTGAATCGCGATGCCTTGCACAGTCAGCTGTCGTCCGCTCTTCAGGCCGTGATCCACCTAGTGCGTGGCCCCGATGGCCGACGACGTATTTCGGAAGTGAGGGTGGTCGGCCGGACTTCGGGCGGCCATGCGACGACCTTGCCGGCCGTCCGATTCATTGCCGACGGCAACCTCGAACTCTGCGACGGAGCCAGCCGCTTCACCAAACTCCTGGCAGGCGCCGCATGACCCCGGCAGCCGCAGCCGCGGCCCTTGTCCTCCTCGCCATCCTGATCCTCCGCCCACCCCACTCCCGAGGCACCCACCGCCTAGCCGCCGCTTCCCGCTCCGCTACCTCCGCCCGCCTCACCTCCGCCCGGGCCGTCTCCAGCGCGCGGCCTGGATGGACATCCGGGGTCGTCGAGCGACGGCAGGTGCTGTCGACCGGCCGAGCTGACCTCGCGCGCACGGTGACTCGGAGGCTTGGCATCCTCGCCGCCACTCTCGTCATCGCGGCGCTTCTCGCAAGCTCGCTCGGAATGCACGTGATCGTGTCCACGGCGGCCCTGGCCGTTGTCGCCTGGACCGTTCTCTGGCAGCGATCTCAACATCGCCGCCGCTCAGCCGGAGCAGCCCTGCGAGCCCAGGTCATCGAAGCCTGCGACGTCCTCAGCGCTGACCTCATCGCCGGCCGCCCACCAGCCGAGGCCCTAGAAGGCGCAGCCACGATCTGCCCCCACCTGAAGACCGCCTCAGCAGCTTGCCGTCTCGGTGGCGATGTCCCCGCAACCCTCGACCTAGCCGCCGAAACCCCTGGCGCCGAAGGCCTCCACGCCCTCGCATCCGCCTGGCGTGTAGCCGACGAGTCCGGCGCCGCCTTCGCAGGCATCGTCGATCGGCTCTCCGATTCCCTACGAGCAGACGAAGCAATACGCCGCCAAACAGCAGCCAGCCTCGCCGGCGCCCGAGCGACCGCCCGACTCCTCGCCGTACTGCCCTTCTTCGGCGCCGCCCTCGGCTATGCCCTAGGCGCTGATCCCATCGCGTTCCTCACCGACACCAAGATCGGCTGGGTAGCCCTCGCTGCCGGCCTCGCCCTGTGCATCGCCGGCCTCGCCTGGACCGATCGCCTCGCCGAAGACAAGGGACTGTAATGCTGACGCCAGTCCTCCTCGCGGGCCTCACAGTCGCCCTTCTGATGCCGAGCAAACCCGCTTCACGACGACTAGCCCGGCGCCGAAGTCGATGGACCGCCCGGCTCAACTACCCGGCAACCTCACCCACGCATCGCTGGTCAGCCGCAATCGCCGCACTCGCCGCGCTACTGCTCTTCGGCTTCCCCCTAGGCATCCTGATCGCCCCCGCCATCGCCTTCGGCCTACCGATCGCCCTCAATCGCTTAGAACCCGCCGCCGCCCGACGACGCCGCGCCCGAATCGCCGCCGACCTACCCCTAACCGTCGACCTACTAGCAGCCTGCCTGCGAGCCGGCCGCCCTCCGCAAGCCGCAGTCGCAACAGTCGCGAACGCCATCGGCGGCCCCCTCTCCGACCTCTTGACCGGAGTCGGTCACCGGCTAAGCCTCGGAATGGACCCGATCGACGCCTGGTCCGATCTCCTCACCGAACCAGCCTGCGCCACCCTGGCCCGCGCAGTACGCCGCGCCCTCCGCTCCGGCGCCCCGCTCGCGAGATCCCTCGAACACCTGGCCGACGACGCCCGCCAATCCCGACGCTGGACCGTCGAAGAACACGCCCGCGCCGTCGAATCCCGAGCCGTCGTACCCCTTGGCCTGTGCTTCCTCCCCGCCTTCGTCCTCCTCGGCGTACTGCCCACAGTCGCAGGATCCCTCCACGGAATCCTGCACCTGTTCAGCTAAATCGTCTCGCGATACTGCTCCAGCCCAGCCGCCACATTAGTCGCGAAGAACTGCGTCACCCGGTACTCGCAAACCCCCGCAACCACGAACGGATCGCTCTTCACCAGCTCCCGCACCGCCCCCACATCGTTGCCCACCGCAAGAATAATCCCCCCATCCCGAGGCTCCTTCCGCCCCGACGCCAAAAACACCCCCGCGTCGTACTGCCCCTTCACCCACACCAAATGCGCACCCAACACCTCCTCAACCCGCTCCAGAGGCACCAAATAACTCAACTCCAAAACAAACATCCCCCCACCCTAATTCGCCACCACCCCCACCTCCCGCCCACCACCCCACCCCTCACCCACCGCCCCCAGCCCTCACCCACCGCCCCGGCCCACCCACCGCCCAGCCACCGCCCCGGCCACCGCCTCAGTCTCGCCCGCCCCTGGCCACCGCCGCACGTCTCACCCGCCCCGGCCACCGCCCCAGGTCCCGCCCACCGCCCCTGGCCACCGCCTCAGGTCTCGCCCGCCCCGCAGTTGTTGCCACCGTCCCAGGCATCGCCCACGGTCCCCAGCCCTTCGCCCACAAAGCCCACAGCCCCCAACCCAAGTCGCGCCCGCCCGCAGACCTCCAAACACAGGCCGGCCAGTCCACCCCAAACTCAACGCCAGTTATGCCCAGCCAAAGCACACGCCGGGCCGACCCGTACCTAACCACCCGACGCCAGCCCTGATCAGGTCCCGGCATCAAGCCCGCTTTGGCCACGCCCAGGCCAGCATCGACCTCCGAGCCTCCTCCGTGGGACGCAGCCCAATTCCGGCCCGACTCTGTCTTGCCGTCCTGCCCGAACCTGCTTTGACTCAGTTCTGCGGCGGCCACCGGTGGGTCGAATGATCATGCTGTGTTGGGTGGATGACCCTGGTCGGCAGGGTCGGCAGGGTCGGCAGGGTCGGCAGGGTCGGCAGGGTCGGCAGGGTCGGCAGGGTCGGGGCGCGCGGCTACCCGGTTGGGTTCGGTGGTGGGTGGTAGATGGTGGGGTTGTTGCGGTAGTGGCGGCCGGTGGGGCTGGTCCAGGTCCAGCTGCCGTCGGGGTTGGGGTGGATCTGCCAGCCACCTTCGTGCTTGAGGCGGTGGTGGTGCCGGCACAGGCACCACAGGTTGGCCGCGGTGGTACGCCCACCGGCGGCGAACGGGATCCGGTGGTCAAGGTCGGCAAATTCCGCGGGCTGGTTGCAGCCGGGGAACTGGCAGGTGCGATCCCGCAGCCGGACATACCTGTCCAATGCAGCCGATGGCGTGTAGCGATCGGGATCACTGGGTGGCGGCCGATCGGTGACCTGAACCTCGACCCGTACCCGCCCGCTGGATCCCGCACTATCGTCAGCGCACCCAGCAGGGGCGTGATGGATTCTGTCGCTGTCGCTGTCGCTGTCGCTGTCGCTGTCGCTGTCGCTGTCGCTGTCGGTGCCAGGCCAGGTGCCGGCACAAGTGCAAGTGCCAGTGCCAGGGCCGGTGCCGGGCAGGAGTTTCTGGAGGGCATCGGCCGCGGTACCGGGAGCAGGCTGGGGACGACCTTCGCGGCTCCCTTCGAGGTTTTCGGCAAGTGCCAGTGCTCGGCGAGTGCTAGTGCCAGTGCCGGGCTGGTGCCGGGCGTGGTGTCAGTGCTCGCGTGGTGCCAGTGCCGGGAGTGGGGGTGTCGGGGGTGGTGCTGGGTGTATTGGGGGTGAGGCGGGGGTGGTGGGTTGCTGTGCCCTGGTGTGTGTGGGTGGGGGTGGTGGGCAGGTTCGGGAGGAGGGTGTTGGCGAGGGCCTTGATGAGGTGCTTGCGCAGGGAGCTTTGCGGGATGGGGCCGTGGTGGTCGGCTTCTCCACCGGTCGCGATCTTCCCGTTGATCAGGGCGTCGATCTCGGCGCCGGTCGCGTGGATCACCACCAGAGCCTCGGCCCCGACCGATGCCTCGTCCACGAGCTCAAGATCATGCCCAGCAGTCGCAGCACCGAGGTCACCGCTGTGGTCACCGCTGTGGTCAGGTCGCTGCGGGGTTCAGGGTGATCGCTGCGGAAGCCGTTCCCGTGGCCGCCATCCGGGTGGTCGATTGGCGAGCTGTCGTCGACCGGTTCGGTTTCGCGCTCGTTGGGTGGTTCGTCGGCGACCGGTGGTTCGTCGTCGTAGGGGTCACCGCAGCCATAGGGCTCACCGCAGGTTTGGAGGCTGGTGTCGTCGCCCGGTTCGTCGGCGACGGAGAGGCTGAGACTGTGCGCTTGGTGTGTCGGAGGAGGCGGTTCAGGGCGATGTCGGCGCAGAGTTGGTTGGTGCTGCGCGGGTCGCCGTTGCGGCGGTGGCGGGCTGCTGCCCGTGACAGGCTGGTCTTCACCGCGGCCGCGTCGACAGCGTCCTGGTCGAGGATCAGCACAGCGCGGCCATCGCCGTCGGGGATCATCCGCACCGAGCGCCCGTCATGGGCGCGTTGGTGACGGGTGTCGCTGGCGGCTGGGGATCGGCGGGCGGCTTCGCGCCGGCATTCCTGCTTGAGGTCGGTCAGCAGGTGGGTGCGGGCCCAGGCCAAGACCGCAGCCTCGGCGGCGCGAAGATCGGCGAGGCCGTCCAGGACCGACAGTTCGCGGACGATGGTGAAGGCGGCGCGTTCGGTCAGCCAGCCCTCGCTGAGCGCGTGGAGGGTGGCGGGGAAGTTGTGGACGAGTTCGCAGGCGGTGTGGATCCGGGCCGTGGCGTGCGGCTTGGGCAGGTTCAAGATCAGCGCGATCTCATCGGAGACCGAGCGCAGGTCGCCGGCGTGCCAGCGGCGTTCTGCCGGTGTTGCGGGCCGGTCGCCTGGCTCGGGATGCCGGTGCCCGAGATCGGCCGACACACCATGCAGCACGTCGTCGAACCCGGCGATCGCTTCAGCCTCCCAGGCGGACAGCCGGGCCCTGACCCGTCCGATCGTCTCCAGCCGATCCACCCACTCGTCGGCAGACAAACCACTGGCGTCCTGCGCGGCGAGCGCGTCGTACAGCGCGACGCCCTGGCCGGGATCGTCGGCGACGTCATGACGCAACAGACTCTGCAGGCGCGGACCCCCAGCAGACTCCCTCGCCGAACCCAGCAGCGCACCCTCCAGCAGCGCACCCTCCAATGGCGCGCGGTCCAGTGGCGCGCGGCCCAGCGGCACCGCACGGTGCGGGCCGTCTGTTGGTTCGCTGCTCGGAAGCCTGCTCATGAATCGATACTATGTTCGAATACGCTCAGTATCAAATCGGTTGCCCACCGGTGCGATCGAGGGCGGTCGTCGCCGGATGGGGTCAGGTCGCGGGTGTAGAAGAGTCGCGTTGGCGGCCTCTGGCGATCCGATCGCGTGCTCGCCGTGTGTGAGCAGCGTGTTGATTATTGCCCTAGGCATCAATTTTCGCCGAGCGGCTCGTACTCTCTGTGGAGCGGCCTTGCGGCGTGCCGTTCGGATGGATATAGGGCGGATCCTTCGAGAGTAGGTCTGTGAGCTACGGCATGCACGACGCTGACTCTCTGATGGCCTGCAGATTGGTCTTGCAGCCGTTCACTCGCTCCAGGATTCGTGGTGATTGATGTCGGCGGACGCCACGGCGCATTCCTGGAGGTCTTCGGCGAAGTAGTTGTCCCCAGGTTGAAATCTCCTTCTCTACAAGGGCTTCGACGACGGCACCTTGTCATTGAGTCGATCGGAACGGCCGGTCGGCAGATTAGGAGGTTTCTCATGTCCAAGGCGCTGGTGCCCTTCCGTCGTCTCCGCAAGCTCAACGAGCGTGGCGCGGCGACCGCCGAGTACGCGGTGACGATGGTCGCCGCCTGTGGGATCGGCGGCATCCTCATCGCGCTGCTGAAGTCGCCCGCGATGCTCTCCTTGCTCAAGGCAATCATCAACTTCGCCCTCAAGGCCGCCGGTCTCGACGTCCAGATCTGACCGAGGACCCGCCGCGGCGAACCCCTTGCCGCCGCGGCGGGTCCGGCAGGCGGAAACGGCTGCTCCAGATCGACGCACAGATCCGGCTGATGAACCCCCGCGGTCGCGAAATGAAACACCATCGCCGCGTAGATGCTCGCGATGGGGGGCGACGGATGCCTGAGTTGCCCCCCAAACGGGCGGGATGCATGAGACGACGTGGACGCGACGCGCATGCCCTTGGTGTGTCGGATGCGTCGGACGCGGGGGATGGCGATCGAGGGGATGTGCGTGCGGCTGGTGGCGAGGTTCTGGGATGGAGCCGGCGGGATGCGTGTGCCGACATGAACGGATGCATGGGGTTGGCGGTCGGTCGGGTGGATGTGCTGACGGTGTGGGCGGCGGAGTGGGCGAGATCGAGAGGCGTGGGTCGATGTAACCGGGTGCATGGGATAGGGGTCGGTGGGGGGTGCTTGTGCTGACTGAGTGTGGGCGGCTGTGTGGGTGGGGGTTGGTGGGATGTGTGTGTCGGCGGTCGGCGGTCGGCGGTCGGCGGTCTGCGGTCTGCGGTCTGTGGGATTACGAATGGGTGAGGAGTTTGAGATGTCGGTAGTGCGGAGGATGCGGTGGGTTGCGAGGCGAGCTGAGTGCGGGGCGGTGACTGCTGAGGTTGCCGTCGTGTTGCCGGTGCTGCTGGCAATACTGGTGTTCGGTATCTGGATGGCGGGGGTGGTGATTGAGAACATCCGTTGTATCGACGCAGCACGAGACGTCGCTCGAGCGGTAGCTAGGGGCGAACCGCCTCAGTCAGCTCAGCAACTGGTCGGGCGCACTGCGCCGGACGGGGCGACGTTCTCCATCATCACGGATGGTTCAGACATCCAGGTCACGGTCGCTGCTGACGTCACTCCTCACTGGCCGTTGCTCGCCAAACTTCCGCCGATCAAGGTCGAGGGCAAGGCAACGATCCAATCCGAACCGACCATCTCCGGCGCTCTGCCATGAGAAGGCGACCTTCATCGCGGACGCCTCGTTCGGAGGTCGGTGCGGGAACACTGATGGCTCTTTGGGTCGCGCTGGTGATCCTTGGCGCAGGGGTAGTCGTTGTTATCTGGGCAGTTATCTCTGTCGGCACCCACCGGGTAGCCGCTGCTGCGGATCTGGTTGCGCTGAGTGCGGCGCAAGCTCTGCAGGTCGGTGTGGGGGATCCGTGCCTTACCGCTCAGCGGATCGCCGCAGCTCAGCAGGTCGACCTACGGCGCTGCCAGGTCGAAGGCGAAACGGTCGCTGTCGAGGTCGGAGCGGTCGTCCGGCTTGGCGTACTCGGTTCGCCATCCATCACTACACCCGCCCGCGCCGGCCCGGCTGACTAGGTTCGCCAAGTCAACGCCGGATGGGCGGGACGTGCCAGGGGACGTTGTTTGTGCCGCTCCCTGCCCCGCAGTGGTGGCTTGTTCGGTTTGAGGTGTGGCTTCGTGTGTCGGCACTGGGTTGGCTGACTTTGGTCGTCGGCTAGTGCAGTGGATGCCTTGTGGCGGTGTGGGGGGGGTGGGGGAGGAGGAGACTTGGTGGGGTGATGGGTGAGCGGGAGCGGTTGATTGTGGTGGATGCGGCGAATGTGGTGGGGTCGCGGCCGGATGGGTGGTGGCGGGATCGTCCGGGGGCTGCGCGTCGGTTGTTGGAGAAGCTGACGACGCTCGATCAGAAGGTGTCAGGACCGATTGAGGTCGTGGTCGTGCTTGAAGGGGCTGCGCGGAGGGCGGTGGATGAGGCGCCGCAGTTTGGTGAGGTGCGGGTCGTGCTCGCGGGAGGGTCCGGCGATGACGCGATTGTCGACGTCGTACGAGAGGCTGCCGCGGAAGACTCGGGCCGCGCGATCACGGTTGTGACGGCCGATCGTGGGCTTCGTGAACGGATCGATGCCCACGGCGCCGAATCCGTCGGTCCGCGCTGGCTGTGGGATCTCCTGGACCAGTAGTTCACTCCAGGCCGGTGGTTGGCCCGATCAGGCCGCTCGTCCGGTTCCGATCAGGCGGCTCGTCCGGTGGCGGCCGTTGGTTCAGTTCAGGTCGTCCGTCGGCGTGCTCAACCTGCGCGGCGGCTCAGGCCTGGTGGGGCTAGTCGGCTAGCCAGCCGTTGTGTTCGGCTATTTGGATGGCGTCGGCTCGGGTGCGGGCGCCGGTTTTGCCGATGGCGGACCAGAGGCGGGTGCGGACGACGCGTTCGGAGACGGCGAGTTTCTGGGCCATCAGGGCGACCGAGCCGCCGTCGCGGGCGGCGCGGAGGGTGTCGGTCTCGCCTTCGTTCAGCGGGGTCTCGGTGTACTGGAGGGTCTCGGCGGCCAGGTTGGCGTCGACGACGCGGAGGCCGAGGTGCACGCGGCGTACGGCGTCGGCCAACTGGGGAGTCGGGGAGCCTTTGAGGGCGAAGCCTTTGGCGCCGGCTTCGAGGCCGCGGCGGAGGTGGCCGGGGCGGCCGTACGTGGTGAGCATCAGGACCCGGCACTCGGGCATCGACGTGCGCAGTTCGGTGGTCACGTGGATGCTGTCGTGTCCCGGACCGGCGGCGTCCAGCAGGGCGACGTTCGCGCGGTGGCGTTTGGCGGCGCCGACGACGTCGTCGGTCCGGTTCATCTCGGCGACGATCTCCAGATCACGTTCGCGTTCCAGACCGCTTCTGAGGACGCCTCGGCTGAGGATCTGGTCGTCGACCAGCAGCAGCCGGATGCGGTCGGGCAAACGAGCCTCCGGGGTGACCGTCCGGGCGCCGGGGAAGTGCGTCCGGGAGGAGTTGGGCAAGGACAGATCATGAACGCAGCCGGTTGGTGCCGTCCACATCAACGCCCCATCTCTACCAGATTGCGACCAGATCGCGACCCGACGCAGCACCACCTCAGCCTCAGGACCCCTTGACCCCGGCAACACCAAAAGCCACCTAGCCGGTGAGGGAGAGGAAGCGGTTGTCGTGGGTGATGAGGGCTGTGCCGGACGCAGCGGGCGCCGGGATGGTCTCGTAGGAACGTCCGGACTGCGTGGCGCGTGCCGTCCGCGGTCACGAGCAACGTGTTGGGCGCGTCGATCACGACCAGTTCGTTGCCGTTGTGAAGGACAACGGGAGCGTCGTAGCCGGCGGAGATGGCGGTGCGGCCGGCAGCCAGCCCCTCCAGGACAGCAGGGACCAGTTCGTCCGGGCCCTCGGCGGCGGCGTCGATGGCTATCCAGGTGGTCGGGATTCCGGGCGTCGTCAGCGAGGACGGGTTGTGGTAGTCGCTGCCGCCGATCGGAGTGGTCGAGCCGAGGCCCCACGCCTGCCACCAAGCGACCGGGCCGCCCCAGGTGTGGTCGAGCCAGGACGAGTGCCAGATCTCGGCCAACGGTGGATGCTCAGGCAGCGGCTGGCGCCAGGAGCAGTCGCCGCCGAGCGGGTGGTTGATCGACAGCAGACCACCGCGACGAGCGACCTCGGTGACCCAGGTGGACGCCGGTTGACGGAAGTCGATGACGCCGATCGCGCCGAAGGCGTTCGCGTGACCGGTGTCCGTGGTCACCTCCTGCCCAGGAATCAGCCCGATGCCGAACTGCCGCCCGAGCCCAGGCAGCTCCGCATGATGCGCCTCGGTGTTGTGGTCGGTGATCGCCAGCACGTCCAGCCCAGCCGAGACCCCGAGGGCCGCAAGGTTCGCGACAGGCGTCGAGCCATCCGAATGCAGCGAGTGCGCATGGAAGTCACCCGCGACCCACCGAAGCCCGTCGGCAGCAGGCAACACCCGGCGCGGCGGACGAGCCGGTACGCCGACAGCCGCCGTCAACGCGGCGTACTCGTCCAGCCCCGGGATCACCGACACCGGCCCGGTCACCGCCTCGACGACCAGCTCGACCCCCTCGACCGGGATCCGGTGCAGCCCGATGACCACGAACCAGGTCCCGGCCTCCAACTCACCAGCCACATAGCCAGGCGTGGCAGCAGCCGGAGTGATCGCAAAGGACTGCCGCGAACCACCGGACCACCCACGCCAGCCACCAGCGCCTTCGCACCCCAGGTCGATCACCGCACCCTCGACAGCAGGCACAGTCAGGGTCACCGACAGACCAGGACAACCAGGCGGGATATCGACCGGCAACGAATGCCAGACCGACGAAGCCCGATCATCAAGAGTCCACCGTTGGCGATAGGTCGTGACAGCCATCAGGCCGCCGTAACGGGTTGCCGGGCCAGCAGTTCGCCGGATTCCTTGTCGTACAACAGCACTCGTTGCGAAGAAGCAGTCAGGACCACCGGAGTACCAGGCGCCGGCTCGTCCTCCTCCGGCACGGTGACGCCGATCAACGTGCCCGAGCAGTCGACACTGACCAGAGACTGCGTCCCGAGGTTCTCGGCCACGACCACCGTCCCGCGAATCACCGGTCCGCTCACGTCACCAACAGACAAGGTCAGGTACTCCGGCCGCACGCCAACCGTCACCTCAGCACCCGCGGGCACCGAACCAGTAGCCGCAGGCAACGACCCGCCAGCGACGGAGACGCCGTCCGAAGCGACGGTCCCGGTCAGCAGGTTCATCGGCGTCGACCCGATGAAGTTCGCCACGAAGGTGTTGGACGGCCGGGCGAACACCTCGCGCGGGCTGCCGAGCTGCCGCAGCTTCCCGGACTGCATCACGGCGATCCGGTCGGCCAGCGCGAGCGCCTCGGCCTGGTCGTGCGTCACGAACACCGTGGTGATGCCCAGATCCTTCTGCAGCTTCTTCAGGAACGTCCGCGCCTCGAGCCGGAGCCGTGCGTCGAGGTTCGAGAGCGGCTCGTCGAGCAGCAGCACCTTGCCCTCGGACGCGATCGCCCGAGCCAGCGCGACCCGCTGCTGCTGACCGCCCGACAGCTGACCGGGTCGCCGTTCGAGCAGGCCCTGCAGCGACAACTCGTCGCTGGTCTTCGAAGCAACCGAAGCACGCGTCGCCGCGGCGACCCGTCGTACCTTCAAGGGATAGGTGATGTTCTCCGAGACGGTCATGTGCGGGAACAACGCGTAGTCCTGGAAGACCATCGCCACTCCACGCTTGCCGGGCTCGAGCCGCGTCACGTCAGCAGAGTCGATCCGGACCGTGCCTTCGGAGGCGGACTCCAGGCCCGCGATCGTCCGCAGCAAGGTCGTCTTGCCGCAACCGGACGGACCGAGCAGCGCGAAGAACTCGCCGTCGGCCACGCGTCAGGTCCAGTCCGTCGACGGCGCGGACGCCGTTCGGGTAGACCGTCGCCAGACCTTCGATGTCGATGCCCGCCATCAGCTCTTGATCCCTCCATGGAAGCGGAACCCGTATCGCGAGTTCACCAACAGATAAAGCACGACGACCGGGATCGAGAACAGCAGCGAGAAGACCGGGATCACCGAGAGGTTGGCGCTGCCGCCCTCGTCGGTGAAGGTCTGCAGCAGCACTGCGCCCGGCTGCTTGTCGATCGACCGGATCAGCAGGAACGGCACCAGGAAGTTGCCCCAGGAGTTCACGAACGCCCAGACCATGATTGTCGCGAGTCCGGGCCGGGCGACCGGCAGTACGACGTCCCGCAGGATCTGCAGCGTCGAGGCGCCGAACACCCGAGCCGACTCCTCGTAGCTCTTCGGTACTGCGTCGACGAAGTCCTTCAGGATGAAGATTGCCGCCGGCAACAGCCCGCCGGTCATCACCAGCGCGACGCCGAACCGGGAGTCGATCAGCCCGAGCTGGAACATCATCACGAAGATCGGCACCATCGCCGCAGTCCCGGTGACGACAGACGACAGCAGCAGAAGCCCGTACAGCAAGGCGTCCCGCCCGGGGATCCGCACTCGCGACAGCGCATAGCTGGCCAATGCGGCAAAAGCAGTGACGGCTACGGCAGTCGTGATGCAGATCAGGAGCGAGTTGACCATCGAGTGCATCGCATAGGGATGATCGAGCGTCTTGCGGACGTTGTCGAGCGTCCAGTCCGGCCAGTGCACACCCAGTCCGGGCGACTTGTCGAACGGCGCCGAGGCGATCCACAGCATCGGTACTGCGAAGAACAGCGTGATCGCACAGATCAGCACGTAGAAGCCGATCCGCCGCACTATATAGACGGGTCGACGAAGGTCGGTGTCATGACCTCCTCCTCAGCAGTCGCAGGTAGAGCAGTGCGACCAGCAGGTTCGCGATCAGCAGCAGGAACGAGATCGCCGACGAGTAGCCGAGCTCACCGCCCTGTAGCGCGACGTTGTAGATGTAGACCGGCACTGTCTCGGACTCGTGGTTCGGCCCGCCCTTGGTGAGCAGGAACGGCGAGAAGTCGTTGGCGGTCCACAGTGAGATCAGCAGCGTGTTCGTCAGCACGTGTCCGCGGATGTGCGGGAACACCACGTCCCGCAGTGTCTGCCAGCCCGAAGCCCCGACCATCCGGGCCGACTCCAGCTGCGACGGTGGCACCGCCTGCAGCGCTGACGAGTAGAGCATCATCGAGAACGCCGTACCGCGCCAGGTGTTGAAGACGATCAAGCAGACCATCGGGTAGTCGATCAGCCAGGCCGTGCCCTGCGTCCCGAGGATGCTGTTCAGCGTGCCGGTGTCCCGGTCGAAGAACGCGATCCACAAGTACGCGACGACGGTGGACGGCAGGATCCAGGCCAACAGCACCAAGGCCTTCGACCGTACGGCGTACCGCCGGTCGCGCGCGCCGCATCGTCCATGCCAGCGCGAACCCGAGGATGTTCTGGCCGACGATCGCCGAGCCGAGGACGAACAGCACGGTCAGCCAGAGCGCGTTGTGGAACAGCGCGTCGTTCAGGGCCTTCGTGTAGTTCGGCCAGTCCGACGATCGACGGCGACACCGCCTCGACACCGGTCAGCCGGTAGTTCGTGATGCCGATGTAGATCGTCCAGAGCGCCGGGAAGACCAGGAAGGCGCCGATCAGCAGCAGGGCCGGGGCGAGGAAGCCGAAGGCCCGGCCGATGCCGAGCCCCGCGACGTCCTGGGCCGGACCCCGGACCCGCGCCGGGCGTTCCGGCGCGGGTGCGGTGGTCGTCGCCATCAGTTGCTGGTGACCTTGTCCTTGCTACCCGCGGCAGCCTCGACGGCCGTCTCGTAGCTCTTCGCCGCGGCATCGGTGGACTTGCCGCCGACCACGTCCGCGGTCGCCTGCTGCAGCGCGGCCGAGATCTTCGGGTACTCCGCCAGGCCCGGCCGGTACTGCGTGATCGGCAGCACCTTGGTGGCGACGAAGTTCAGCATCGGGTCGCCGGCCAGCACCTCGGCGTTGACGTCGGTGCGCTGGGTGATCTTCGCGGCGCCGTCCAGCCAGGCCTTGACCATCTCGGCCGAGTTCATGAACTGCAGCAGTTCCCAGGCCTGCTGCGGGAACTTGGTGTTCGGGTTGATCACGGTCGCGCCGCCACCGGACATCGAGACGAAGTCCTGGCCCTTGATCCCGCCGCCGGCCTTGCTGGCCGGGATCAGCGCGTAGCCGACGGCGGTGTCCCGGTCGGCCATCTTGGCGACGCCTTCCTTGGGCTCCACCACGCTGCGCCAGAAGTAGTCGCTCTCGAGCAGGATGCCGATCTTGTTCGCGGCGAACTCGCTGAACGACTTGTCCCGGCCCTTGGCCTCGCGCTGCAGCACCGGGTCACCAAGGCCCGCTGCTGTAGATCCTCTTGTAGAAGTCGAGCACCTGCCGGATCTGCGTGCTGTTGCCGAGCCACTTGCCGTCGGTGTTGATGGTCGCGCCGGTGCCCACCAGCAGCGGCAGCACGCCCTGCATGGTGGTCGCCTCGCCCATCGCGGTGCCGCCGTTGATCTGGATCGGGGTGACGCCGGGCAGCTTCTTCAGCGCCTGGCCGGCGCTGATGATCTCGTCCCACGACTTCGGCTGCCAGTCGGCCGGCAACCCGGCCTGCTGGAACAGCTTCTTGTTGAAGTACAACACCCGGCCGTCGGTGCCACCCGGTACGCCGTACCGCTTGCCCTCGAACGATGCCGAGCTGCTGGACCGACTCCGGGATCTGCTTCCAGCCGTCCCAGTCGTCCACCTTGGCGGCGTCGCCGACCGTGTCGGTCAGCGGCTTGATGTAGCCGGCCTGGGCGAACTCGCCGACCCAGATGCCGTCGATGCTGAACAGGTCGGGGCCGGCCTTCTGGGACAGGCCGAGCGCGAGCTTCTGCTTGTAGACCTCGTCGTCCGAGCCGTCGCCCTGGAACTTCACCGTGACGTCGACGCCCTTGGCCTTCTGCGCCGCGACGAACTTCGGGATCAGCACGTCCTCGGTGAAGGTCGCGCCGGCGCTGTTCTTGCCGCCCTTGATCGAGTTGGCGCCGATCGTCAGCTCGACCTTCTTGGCGTCGGCGTTGCGGTTCGCGTCCTGGTCGCCGGACTTGCCGGAGTCCGACGACCCGAGGCAGCCGGTCAGCAGCAGGGTGGCGGCCGAGCCGAGGACGGCCAGCCGGGACAACCGCGAGATTCGTCGCATCAGGGGGCTCCTTGCGGGGGTCGGTGCAGGCGATGCCGGTCCACCTTGGCACTCGCGGGGACCTATGTGAAGACATTTATGACGGCGATCGGGAAAACGTTGTGACTTTCTTACCGCGGGTTCCGCCGGGGTTACCGACCGTTGCCGACAGCCACTTCGCAGAGCGGCGGGATTCCGTCAAATTCGATGCAGGCGGCAAGCATTGCGGAAAGTTAAAGTTAGCTCGCGGTTCCGTCACAAAGGGTTCTGAACTAGATACAGAGGGTGACAGCGGCGGGTAGCGTCAGTGCCGATCGGGTTCCCTGGAACGGAGGTGACGAACATGTTGCTCGGACTTCTGGACGACCTTCTCGGGTGTGGCCACTACTGGCACCACTGGCACCACCACTGCTGGTGGTGATCGCCCGGCGGTGATCGGAAGTCTCCGCTGACGCGCAAGCAGCGGATGCCGTCCGGATCCACCGCTCCACAACTCGAACCCGCAACGGTTCACAACTGAAACCCATCGGTTCGCACAGAAAGGACCGAAAGAGAAGCGGCCGGCCCCGACGATGTCGGGGCCGGCCGTCCTCTGTGTGGCTGAGGATCCTTCTCGATCAGCGACGGGCCATCTGCATCATCTGCTTCGGCAGGGTCGTCATCTGCGCCGGGACCGGGCTCTTCGCCCGGACCAGGTCGAGAAGGCTCGTCGCGGCGTTCGCGATCGGCAGCGGCAGGGCCAGGCCCAGCGATGCCAGCAGTGCGTTCACGAGTGCCAGTACCGCGCCGAGGATGTCCAGGCCCGGCAGCGGCAGTGCGCTCCAGCCCTGGATCGGGGCACCGGTGGCCGCCAGGTCACCGGTCGGCTGGGCCTGCTTGGCCTTGCCCTTCCCGAGCAGCGAGGTGAGTGCCAATCCGCTCGCCGCGTTGGTGAAGGAGCCGCTTGCGGTGTCGTAGTTCCACTTCTGGCCGGCACCGCTCCGGCAGGGGAGCACCAGGACCGGTGCGTCCTTCGGTGGCGTGACCAGGTCCGCACCGGTGTCCAGGCAGGCACCGGTCTTCGCAAGGGCGCCACCGACGCTCCTGCTCATCGCGACCTGCAGCTGGCCCTTCTCGGTGTAGACCCACTCCTGGGTCTTGCCCTCCTTGCCAGGAGCGCAGGCCATCATCACGGCCATCGGGACCTTGTTCGCGGTGACGAACGTGAGGCAGTAGCGGGTGTCGGCCCGGCTGGCGATCTGCTTCACGACGCCGACCTCGACGCCCGGGGGCGGGCCGGCCGGTGCGGACGGTGCGGCTGCCTGCGCCGGGATGGCCGTGGCCAGGGCGACGCTGACGGCGAGCACTGCGACGCCGGTGCGGCTCAACAATCTACTGATGATCAAGACAACCTCCAGAGGTCGTGCTATCTCGCGGCGTCGGGTCGTCGGGACCTCGAAGCGAGAGCGAACCGGCATCCGGGAACCGCAACGAACATCCCTTGCGCGGGGGATGAGGGTGCGGGTCGATCCCCCGTGAGGAGGCGGTGTGGCCCGGAAGGCCCGGTGGTGACTCAACGCGACGTTGACGCCACGACCAGTAATGCACAAGAGGCCCGGAGGTGGTTATGGACAACCGGCGTCACTTGATGCCAATGGCAACTAACTGCCACCGCGAGATCGTTGCGCAAGGCATCGAAATCTCGCCGCAGGATCGCCGTGCTGTCGCTGTGTTTCGGCTGTGCTCCGATCGAGATACTGCACCAGTGGAACGGCGAAGGTGCCTCAGCTTCAGGGCCGTTGCTCGCGAGTTTCGGTGCCTTCGGCAACTGTGTGCTTCTCGGTGGTGAGGTGGTCGGCCTCGTCGAGGTCCACCGTCCGGCTGTCCGTGGCGTCGTCGGCGGCGGCGTGGGTGGGCGCGGCATGCCGCGGAGTGACGTCGTCGTCGATCGCTCTCGCGCTTCGTCTCGATTGCCGTCGCGCCCTCGGTGGTGGGGGCGGCAGCGACCTGCTGGCGGAGCTGGCGGACCTCCTTGTGCCGGCGGTAGCCGCGGCCGAGTCCCTTCTTCGTCAACCACAGGCCGAGGAACAACGCGATTCCCGTCGCGGCGCCGAGCAAGAACAGGGTGGGTACGGCGAGTCCGAAGTCGACGCCGAAGACCGACATCGTGGTGGATTCACCGGACGAGACCGAGACGCCCAGGCCGAACAGGACGGCCAGGACGATCAAGACGATTCCGAGAGCCAGCATGATCGCTGCCTTTCTCCCAGCAGCGGACTGCTGGACGGTTAGGCCTCACTGCCGAGTGGTGCGAACGCAGGAGAGCGGTGAGCAGCGCGACCGCGCCGCCCTTGTCGAGTGGGTTGTTCCCGTTCCCACATTTGGGTGACTGTACGCACGACGGGCATCCGTCCACGCACTCACAGTGTGCTATCGCCTCACGTGTCGCGGTCAACCACTCGCGCGCCGCGGCGTACCCGTGTTCGGCGAAGCCGGCGCCGCCCGGGTGCCCGTCGTACACGAAGACCGTCAGTCTGCCGGTGTCGGCGTGCTTGGCGGTGGAGACGCCACCGATGTCCCAGCGGTCGCAGGTGGCGAACAACGGCAGCAGTCCGATCGACGCGTGCTCGGCCGCGTGGGCGGCTCCCGGTACGTCGGACAGCCCGAGTCCTTGGACCAGCTCGTCCGGCATCGTCCACCAGACGGCCTTGGTCCGGAGTGTGCGGGCGGGGAGGTCCAGCGGTTGCTCGTCGAGGATGTTGCCGGTCACGAGCTCCTTGCGCTGGTACGAGATCACCTGGCTGGTCACCTGAACCCAGCCGCGGGACAGCTCCGCCGAGCCCCAGGCCTGGGTCTTCTCGGCGGCCAGGATGCTGATCTCCGTCTTGTCCCGGGCGAAGGTGGTGTAGTCGGGCGACGCCTGCTCGACGATCGCCGCGTGGCCCTCCAGGTCGAGACTGCGGACCAGGTACGACTCGCCGGCATGGACGTAGACCGCGCCTTCGTGCACGCTCGCGTGGGCCGAGCCGCCGTCCACCGTTCCCGAGCAGCCGGCCGGTCTGGTCCTCCACGATCTGCACGGTCTTGCCGCCGGCCGAGCGGATGTCGATCGCGTCGACCGCCCGATCCCGCCGGGTCCAGAACCACCCGTGCGGCCGCTCCCGCAGCAGTCCTTGTCGCACTAGCTGGCCGATCACGTTCTCGGTGCTGGCTCCGAAGATCTCGTAGTCGGCCGGTGTCAGCGGCAGCTCCTGGGCTGCCGCGCAGAGCTGCGGTCCGAGCACATAGGGGTTCTCCGGGTTGAACACAGTCGCCTCGACGGGTCGCCCGAAGATCGCCTGCGGGTGCCGGACTAGATAGGTATCCAGTGGATCGTCTCTGGCGACAAGCAGCGCCAAGGCGTCTCCACCTGTCCGTCCCGCGCGCCCTGCTTGCTGCCAGAGCGACGCCCGAGTCCCAGGCCAACCAGACAGCAGTACTGCGTCCAGCCCGGCGATGTCGATCCCCAACTCGAGCGCGTTCGTCGCTGCGACTCCGGTGAGCTCCCCGCTCTGCAGCATCCGCTCCAGTCGACGCCGCTCCTCCGGGAGATACCCAGCCCGGTACGCCGATACCTGGTTCGCCAGAGCCGGATCCACCTCGGCCAGGTTCTCCCGTGCTGTCATGGCGACTGTCTCGGCGCCGCGCCTGGATCTGACGAACGCGACTGTCCGGACGCCGGACACCACCAGATCGGTGAGCAGGTCCGCGACCTCAGCCGTGGCGGACCGGCGTACGGGGGCTCCGTTCTCGCCTCTCGACGCGGTGAGCGGCGGCTCCCAGAGTCCGAAGGAGATGCCACCGCGGGGTGATCCGTCTGCGGTCACCTCGACCATCGGCAGGCCTGTCAGGCGTTCGCCCGACACTGCCGGCTCCGCGACCGTCGCGGAAGCGCAGATGAAGATCGGATGAGCGCCGTACTGCGCGCAGACGCGCCGGAGGCGACGTAGTACGCCGGCGACGTGTGCGCCGAACACGCCTCGGTAGTGGTGACACTCGTCGACCACTACGTACTGCAAGCAGCCGAGGAACCGGGCCCAGCGCTGGTGGTTGGGCAGCACCGATCGATGGAGCATGTCCGGATTGCTCAGTACATAGGTGGCGTGGTCCCGGGCCCAGTCCCGCTCGGTCCGCTCCGAGTCACCGTCGAGAGTGGTCGGCCGCAGCCCCGGCACGTCGTACGTCGAAACAGCGCGCAACTGGTCGTGTGCCAGTGCTTTGGTGGGGGACAAGTAGAGAACAGACGCCGTACGCCGATGTGGTGATGCCGTCTGGGCAATACTCAGCGTGGCGAACGAGGGAAGCAGGTAGCCGAGCGACTTGCCGGACGCGGTGCCCGTTGCAACGACCACGTGCTTGCCGCTGTAGGCCGCCTCGGCAGTAGCGACCTGATGCGTCCAGGGCTCGGTCACTCCGGCATCGGCCAGCTGACTCAAGACCTCGGGCGGCACCCAGCGCGGCCAAGTGCCTGTCTCTCCTTGGCGTGGTGGCACGGACTCGACGTGGGTGAGCCGTTCGGCACGCCCAGGTCCGGCAGCCAAGCGTTTGAGTACGACCGCTGCCTCACCGCCATCACGCATACCGCGAGAGTAATGGTGGCCATAGACAAAGAAGCCGGTCGGGAGTTGCACGCGCGAACGACGGAGGCGGATGCACACGTCAGTTCTGCCGGGTGGGTCGACGTGGACTGAGCCGAGGTGAAAGAGTTTTCCGCAGCGGCCCTTCTCACGGTCCGTACATGGTTGAATGCAACAGTTCACGGGATCGGAGGCCGAAGTGGATCTGTCGCTGACGACGCGCTCGGAGGGCGGGCGCACCGTCGTCGAGGTGGGCGGGGAGATCGACGTCTACACCGCGCCGAAGCTGCGCGAGACCCTTGTCTCGCTGGTCGACGCGGGGCAGTACGAGTTGGTCGTAGACCTTGAAAGAGTGGAGTTCCTGGACTCGACCGGGCTGGGGGTCCTGGTCGGCGGACTGAAACGGGTGCGCACCCACGACGGGTCGCTGTCCCTGGTCTGTACGCAGGAACGGTTGCTGAAGATCTTCCGGATCACCGGGCTCACCAAGGTTTTCGACATCCATCCCGATGTCGCCTCGGCGATCTGAGCTCGGTGAAAAGGTATCCCTGTCGCTACGCAGGGTGAGGTCCGCTGGTCCCGCCCTGATATGGCGTAGACCACCCTGTCGTCAGGTCTGGTCGAATACCCGTTAGAGTGACCCACCGCGCCAGGTCATTGGTGCTGTTTTGTATTTCCCAACCCTTCGCTAGCGGCTTACGGGGGCCGTCCAGCCCAGAGGGGTTGCCAACAAGGAGGACGGATGTCCGCGACGCTTGCTGTACAAGCGGTGGATCTTTCGTCGAGCAACACCACGCTGGTCATCGTCGTCGGTGTGATCGCGATCCTCGCGGTCGCCATCGCGATGGTGTTCCGCGGTCAGGTGCTTGCCGCGAACGATGGCACCGAAAACATGAAGACGATCGCCCAGGCGGTGCAGGAAGGCGCATCCGCCTACCTGAACCGCCAGTTCAAGACGCTGTCGATCTTCGCCGTGGTGGCTTTCCTGCTGCTGTTCCTGCTGCCTGTGCACAGCGACGGCGACAACGACACCACGCTGAAGATCTTCCGCTCGATCTTCTTCCTGGTCGGTGCGGGCTTCTCCGCCACGATCGGCTACCTGGGCATGTGGCTCGCGACCCGGGCCAACGTCCGCGTCGCGGCGGCCGCCCGGTCGGAGGGGCGCGAACCTGCCATGCGCGTCGCCTTCCGGACCGGTGGCACGGTCGGAATGGCGACCGTCGGCCTGGGCCTGTTCGGAGCCGCGCTGGTCGTCCTGCTCTTCAAGGGTGACGCCCCGACCGTGCTGGAAGGCTTCGGCTTCGGTGCCGCCATGCTCGCCATGTTCATGCGGGTCGGCGGTGGCATCTTCACCAAGGCCGCCGACGTCGGCGCGGACCTGGTCGGCAAGGTCGAGCAGAACATCCCCGAGGACGACCCCCGCAACGCGGCGACCATCGCCGACAACGTGGGCGACAACGTCGGTGACTGCGCCGGTATGGCCGCCGACCTGTTCGAGTCGTACGCCGTCATGCTGGTCGCCTCGCTGATCCTCGGCAAGGCAGCCTTCGGCGAGCAGGGCCTGATCTTCCCGCTGATCGTGCCGGCCATCGGTGCCGTCACCGCGGTCATCGGTGTCTTCCTGACCAAGCCGCGGAGCGGCGAGAACGGTCTGAAGACGATCAACCGGGCCTTCTACATCTCGGCCGCGATCTCCGCGATCCTGTGTGCGGTGGCGGCGTTCGCCTACCTGCCGAGCAAGTTCGCCGACCTGACCGGCGCGACCGAGAAGATCGCCGCGCAGGACGGTGACCCTCGGGTCATCGCGACCGTCTCGGTGATCATCGGCATCGTGCTGGCCGCGATCATCCTGGCCCTCACCGGGTACTTCACCGGTACCGAGGACAAGCCGGTCCAGGACGTCGGCAAGACGTCGCTGACCGGTGCCGCGACCGTCATCCTCTCCGGTATCTCGGTCGGCTTCGAGTCCGCCGTCTACACCGCCCTGGTGATCGCCGCCGCTGTCTACGGCGCCTTCCTGGTCGGTGGTTCCGGCGTGCTCGCGCTGTTCGCGATCGCGCTGGCCGGTGGCGGTCTGCTCACCACCGTCGGCGTCATCGTCGCGATGGACACCTTCGGTCCGGTCTCCGACAACGCGCAGGGCATCGCCGAGATGTCCGGTGACGTGGACGGCGAGGCGGCCCAGATCCTGACCGAGCTGGACGCCGTCGGCAACACCACCAAGGCGATCACCAAGGGCATCGCGATCGCGACCGCCGTACTGGCCGCGACCGCGCTGTTCGGTTCCTACACGGACTCGATCTACGCGGTGCTGAACGACGCCGGCGACGCCGCGTTCAACGCCGACGCGCTGGTCTTCGACCCGTCCACGCTGGTCGGCCTGATCATCGGTGCGGCCGTCGTCTTCATGTTCTCCGGACTGCTGATCAACGCCGTCGGCCGCGCCGCCGGTGCGGTCGTCTACGAGGTCCGTCGCCAGTTCCGCGACATCCCCGGGATCATGGAAGGCACCGGCAAGCCGGAGTACGGCAAGGTCGTGGACATCTGCACCCGCGACTCGCTGCGTGAGCTGGCCACCCCGGGTCTGCTCGCGATCGCGGCCCCGATCGCCGTCGGCTTCGGCCTCGGCGCCTCGGCGCTGGCCGGCTACCTGGCCGGCGCGATCGCCAGTCCGGCACCCTGATGGCCGTGTTCCTGGCCAACTCCGGTGGCGCCTGGGACAACGCGAAGAAGCTGGTCGAGGACGGCAACCACGGCGGCAAGGGTTCGCCGGCACACGAGGCCACCATCATCGGTGACACCGTGGGCGACCCGTTCAAGGACACCGCCGGTCCGGCCATCAACCCGCTGATCAAGGTGATGAACCTGGTCTCGGTGCTGATCGCTCCGGCCGTCGTCGGCATGTCGAGCGATCGGTGAGGACACCAACACCGGCGCTGCGGATCGCCATCGCGCTGGTGGCGCTGGTCATCATCGTCGCGGCCGTGGTCGTCTCCAAGCGCCGGGAGTCGGTCATCTCCGACACCCCGGCCGAGGTCAACGCCGCCGCCTGATCCAGTCGCAGTCACCGCAAGGCCCGCCGGATTCTCCGGCGGGCCTCTGTCGCCTTTCCTGGCGTGAGCCGTTACCTGAAAGTCAGCCAATTTCCGGAGTAAGCCGCCGTGGCAGGGCTCCGACTTTCGGCTCCGGGCATCGACTTTCGGCTGATGCCCCGCGCCCGTGTACGGGATCGTCGGGGACGGGTCAGGGAGCTTAACCGATGGCATCCGGCGCGGTGGATGACGGCAGACTCCACCCCAGGTGGACACACCGGATCCGCCCGGGTCCGATGTGATGACCCGACCCGGCCTCGATACTGAGATGGACTGCCCGCCCGACGGAATCCACTGGCGCGCCACCGAACGAGGAGTACGGCGATGATCGAGGCAAAAGGCCTCACCAAGCGATACGGCGCAACCGTTGCCGTTGACAACCTGTCTTTCGAGGTGAAACCCGGCAAGGTGACCGGCTTCCTCGGCCCGAACGGGGCCGGCAAGTCCACCACCATGCGGATGATCCTCGGCCTGGACACCCCCACCTCCGGCGACGTCAGCGATCGACGGCCAGCACTACCGCGACCTGAAGCAGCCGCTGACCAAGGTCGGCGCCCTGCTGGACGCCAAGTGGGTGCACCCGAACCGCTCGGCCCGGGCCCACCTGGCCTGGATGGCCGCGTCCAACAAGCTGCCGAAGTCCAGCGGTCGACAAGGTGCTCGGACATGGTCGGCCTGACCTCGGTCGCAGGCAAGCGGGCCGGTGCCTACTCGCTGGGTATGTCGCAGCGCCTCGGCATCGCCGGCGCACTGCTCGGCGACCCGGAGATCCTGCTCTTCGACGAGCCGGTCAACGGCCTCGACCCCGAGGGCATCGTCTGGATCCGGACCTTCATGCACCGGCTGGCCGACGAGGGCCGCACGGTGCTGGTCTCCAGCCACCTGCTGTCGGAGATGGCGCAGACCGCCGAGGAACTGATCGTCATCGGTCGCGGCAAGCTGATCGCCCAGTGCACCACCAACGAGTTCGTCGACCGCGCCAGCGGAACGTCATCAAGGTGCGCAGCCCGCAGCTGGACCAGCTGCAGACCGTGCTGCAGCAGCAGCAACCTGGCCACCCGGATCGAGGACGTCGAGGACGAGGGCAAGGTGCTCTTCGTCGACGGCGAGGTCGACCACCGACCAGGTCGGTGAGGCCGCCGCCGCCCAGGGCATCGTGCTGCACGAGCTGACCCTGCAGCGCGGCTCGCTCGAGCAGGCCTTCATGCAGATGACCGGCGACTCGGTCCAGTACCACGCGCAGGACGGCGTCGCCGCGGTGATCGACCCGAACGCGGTTCCGCCGGTCTCCGGCACCGAGGTGGCCGCCGGGCCGAAGGAGGACAACTGACATGTCGCTCATCCACGTAGAGCGGATCAAGCTCTTCTCCACCCGGTCGCCGTGGTGGTGCATGATCGTCGCGGCCGTCCTCACCGATCGGTTTCGCCGCGCTGACGACCGGTTTCCTCAAGGGCGCCGACGAGCAGCGGGCGACGATCTTCATCACGCAGCCCGGCGCGCAGCTCAGCCAGATGGTGATGATGGTGATGGCCGCGCTGGCCGTCACCACCGAGTACCGGTTCGGCACCATCCGGACCAGCTTCCAGGCGGTACCGCAGCGGGCCGCACTGCTGCTGGGCAAGACGGCCGTGGTCGCCTTCCTGGCCGGTGTCGTCGGCCTGATCGCCTCCTTCGGCGCCTGGGGCATCGGCAACCTGTTCGTCAGCGGCGCGGACCTGTCCATCAACACGGGCGCCGAGTGGCGGCTGCTGGCCGGTCAGGGCATCATCTTCGCGCTGTCGGCCGTCATCGCGGTGGCGATCGGCATCCTGATCCGGCAGAGTGCCGGCGCGATCGCGATCCTGATCCTCTGGCCGCTGCTGGTGGAGAACCTGTTCAACCTGATCCCGAAGGTCGGCGACGACATGGCGCAGTGGTCGCCGTTCGCCAACGGCAGCTCCTTCCTGAACCAGGGCCAGGACTTCGGTCTGGCCGGTCCCAGGGGCAGTACGCAATGGGCCCCTGGCTGGCACTGCTGTACTTCGCCGGCTGGGCGGCAGCACTGCTCACCATCGCGCTGGTCAGCGCGAGCAGGCGCGACGCCTGACGGCTGTACGGGGTATGAAGGCCCGGCCGGGCTGAGGGGTCCTGGTCGCTGCGGCCCGTGGAGCATCCACCAGATGCGCCACGGGCCGTTTCCTTTTTGGTCGTGCGACGGGTGAGAAGGTGGTGGCGGCTGGACCCGTGGAGCGCATAGCCTGCGCTGCATGACCGACTGGGCGCAGGTTCGCGCCGATGGCTTCGTAGTGCCGACCGATCGTCCGCTCGCTGATCTTGTCGCCGAACTCTCGCTGATGTTGCGGTCGCCGGATCCTGTCGTGCGGGACGGGCAGGCATACAGCACGCTGGCGACCTGGATCGGCACGGGGGTGCTGAGCGAGGAGCAGCTGCGGGCGCTCGGGGACGAGATGGCCGGGCGGTTCGGGGACGAGGAGATCCAGGCGCGGACGTTCGCGCCGCTGATCCTCGACTCGATCGTCTCGGCGGGAGTCTTCGAGCCGGCCTGGGTGCCGCCGTTCGAGCGCTGGTACGTCGCCGAGGAGGACCTGCGCGGCCATGACCCGAAGCTCGGCTGGCTGCACGCGATCGCCCATGGCAGCGACCTGCTGGGCGCTCTGGCGCAGTTTCCGGCCGTGGAGCCGGTGGAGATGCTCCGGCTGGGCATCGGGCGGCTGCTGACGCCCACGGAGCACGTGATGAGGGACCTGGAGGACGACCGGCTCGGCTTCGCCCTGTCGGCGGCCCTGACCCGGCCCGACCTCAGTGCCACGGATGCGGTCAGCTGGCTCGACCCCGCGGTCCGGGCGATCACGATGCACCAGCTGGGCGGGATCGCCGCCGAATCCTCCAACACGCTGCGGACCCTGCGGGTGGTCTACGTGATGGTCGACCAGGGTGTCCTGCTGGATCGCGAGAAGCCGCCGGTCCAGGTCCCGCACCGCGAGGCGATCAAGACCAAGCTCGTCGAGGTCTTCAACGCCGCTACCCCCTACTTCTTCTGACCGATGACCCAGCTCTTCAGCGCGGCGATCCGGGAGAACTACGCGGCCATCGCGACGGCGTACGACGGTCAGTGGGCCGATGTGCTCGCGGTTCACGGGCGAGCCGTCGCTGATCGGCTCGACCTGGCGCAGGCTCGCCGGGTCGCCGAGATCGGTTGTGGTCCTGGCCGGCTGCTGTCCCATCTCGAGCAGATCGCTCCGAGTGCTCAGGTGATCGGTGTCGACCTGACCGAGGCGATGCTCCGGAATGCGCCTGCGCGGTTCGCCAGGGTCGGGGGTGACGCGCAGGCCCTGCCGTTCGCCGAGGACAGCCTGGACGCCATCATGATGCCGTTCGTCCTCTTCCATCTGCCGGACCTCCCTTCCGCCCTGTCCGAGGTACGCCGGGCGCTGGCGCCCGGTGGTTCCTTCGCCGCGGTGACCTGGTCCGGGCACGACCCGCATCCGGCGTACGAGGTGTGGGTGCGGGTGATCGACGAGTACGACGCTCCGCCCGATCCGTCGCCGCAGATGCCGTCGAACGCGGTCACCTCCGATCCGGGCAACCTGGAGGAGGCGCTGCGAGCCGCGGGCTTCGAGCAGGTCGAGATCACCGTGGAGCGGTTCCGGCATCAGCCGACGGCCGCGGAGTTCCTGGCGCATTCCCAGGTCATCGGGTCGATGGCCCGGCGGCTCGCTCTGCTGCCGGCCGCTCGGCGCGAGGAGTGCCTCGCGACCGCCGAGCGGGAGCTGGCCGGACTCGGACCAGAGGCCTTCACCGAGTCCGGCACTGTGCTCTACACGACTGCTAGCTGAAGGTGGCCGTGGCCGTCAGTGCCGGGTAGACGGCTGTGCCGGTCCTGGGAACGGCTCCCTGGCTGATGGAGTTGGCAGTGAAGTTCACCCGGGGCTGGGCCTTGAGCTGGACCGCCTTGGCGCCGGCCGGAACGGCGATCACGGCGATGATGTTCGTGGCCTGTGGCGTCAGCGCGTTGTCGCCGTACGGGCGGCCTGCCGCGGCGCCATCAGCCGTTGCTGTCAGCAACGGATCGGCCCACTTGATGTCGTACACGACGAAGGAATAGTCGAAGTTCGACTCCACCTCGACGCGGACCCAGGCCTGTCCGTCCGGTGCCCAGCCCAGCCGCGGATCCCACGGCGTCAATACTGCCCGGCCCAAGGAGTACGAGAGCTTGCTGTGCCAGTCCGATCCGAGCTTGACCTCCTTGGTCGGGAGGGACTTGTTCAAGGTGGCCAGCGTCGTGGTCCGGTAGTAGGCCGCCGCGTTCGTGCTGGTGCGCTTGCCGGTGGTCAGTGACAGCGTCTGGGTGACGGGGCCGTTGACCGCGGTCAGCACGACGTCGGCGGTGTCCTTCGGGACCGAGGCGATCAGGGTCCGTTCCGGGACCGTGGCCGAGCCGCTGGTGTCGGACAGGATCTCGACCGGGCGCTGCTGCGATCCCACGGTGACGGACCACTTGGTCGCGACGGCCTTGGGGCCGGCCTTGGCCGGGTCGTAGGCGCCGTTGCCGGTCAGCCCATCAACGGTCGGGGCGACGCCGAAGACCGCGACGACGAACTTCTCCCCGGTGGCCGGCGAACGCACGTCGGTGCCGCTGCCGATGGTCTCCGGGGTCGCGATCCCTTTGAGGGTTACGGTTCCGTCCGGTACGACGAGCTTGTCGGTGGCCGGCTGGAGTTGCAGCGTCTCGCTCTTGTCGCTCACCTCGGTCAGACCTGCCTGGGCCGGTGGGGCAGCCGGTGCCGCCAGCGCGTCGGCGTCGGCGGCCACCTTCTTGTCGTCCGGCCGCCAGAAGTTGCTGCTGTCCGGCCGCACCTGGGACTTCTTCCAAGGCTCGTTCCCTGGGATCTGCAGCCCTGGTTTGTCGCCGCCCGTCGGCTCGATCCGGACCACGTCCCAGACCTGCTTCTCCGGCGTCCCCAGCCGGCGGACCGGACCGCAGGCAACGTTGCCGAGAGATTTGGTGCTGTCGGCACCGGTCACGAAGTAGCAGCGCGCGTCGGCACTGAGGTTCTTGTTCGACTCCCCGTCCACCTGGCTGTGCCAGGTCGACTCGGCGGTGGTCAGGAACGCCTCGGACGTCTTCTTCTCGACCGTCCCGGAACCTGTCTCCAGGCCCGATGCCCCACACCCGGCGACGAGCCCCAGGCCCGCGACCAGGGCAAGCCCTGCGCGCATCTTCATCCGTGTTTCCCTTCAGCAGCGAACCTTTGATGCCTTGAATATGCCAGGAATCAAGGGCCGCCCGCGGACCGAATCAGCAGCCTGTGGACAACTTTCCGATGTCAAAAGCTGCAATCTGAAAGGATGTGGGTGTGGATGCGATAGCGGAGCGGTTGCGGGCGGAGTTCCACGCGGCTGGGTACACAGTTGACGGGGTCGCCGAGCGGCTGGGTGCCCAGGCCAACGCTGCGCTCGCGCGGAACGAGACCACGCTCGCCTACCGCGAGACGGCGGCAGGCGAGCCGCTGGACACGATGATCCGCCTGTTCCTCTTGCAACGAGCCGTCCCGGAAGCCGCCGTCAGCAAGGCCTTTCCGCAGACCCATGAACAACTACTTGCCTTAGGCATCATCGAAGCAGAAGGCGCCGAGGCCAAAGCGGCGGTAGACATCCGTCCCTACGCCGAAGACGAGCGGCAGTGGTGGGTCGTCGCCGACCTGACACCAGGACTCGACGGCCGCCGCGAGCCGATGCGCCCCGACTATGTGCTCGGGCATCGCGCCGGCCAGCCTGAGCCTGGTCAAGCTGACGGTTCCGATCAAGGCCGAGAAGGCCCTCGACGTCGGCACCGGCTGTGGCATCCAGGCGCTGCACCTGACCGACCGCGTGAACCACATCGTCGCCACCGATGTGAACCCGCGCGCGCTCCAGTTGACCCGCTGGACAGCCGCGCTCAACGGCATCGACCTGGACCTCCGCGAAGGCAGCCTCTACGAGCCCGTCGCCAAAGAGCGGTTCGACCTGATCGTCAGCAACCCGCCGTACGTGATCGCGCCGCCGAGCGACGGACGGCTGACCTACCGGGAGACCGGGTTCGCCGGAGATGCGGTGGTCGAGCAACTAGTTCGGCAAGCACCAGACGCAGCTGACCGAAGGTGGCTGGTGCCAGCTGCTGGCCAACTGGACCTGCATCCGCGGTCAGGACTGGCAGGAGAGAATCGCTGACTGGACAGGGGATCGCGCGGCCTGGGCGGTCCAGCGGGAGCAGCTGGACCCCGCGGAGTACGTCGAGTTGTGGCTGCGAGACGCCGGGCTGCACGGCCGCCCGGAGTACACGAGCCGGTACGACGCCTGGCTCCGATGGCTCGACGACCAGCAGGTCGAGGCGATCGGGATGGGCTGGATCAATCTGCGGAACCTCCCGGGCACCCTGGACGCGGAGGAATGGCCGTACGAGATCGAGCAGCCGATCGGGCCGCACGTGCTCGACCGCTTCGAAAGACGCGAAGGATTGCCGGAGGACCTGACCGGCCTGCATCTCACCGTCGCGGAAGACGTTGTCCAGGAAACAGCGGGCCAACCAGGCGCCGAGGATCCGGCCACGATCGTGCTGCGACGACAGCGCGGGATGCGCAGGGCCGAGCAGGCCGACACCGTGCTCGCCGGATTCGTCGGAGCCTGCGACGGTGACCTGAGCGTCGGCCAGATCCTGGACGCCCTGGGCAGTCTGCTCGAGCGCGACGACGTGCACGCCGACTACCTGCCGAAGATCAGAACCCTCATCACAGAAGGCTTTCTGGACTACTGAAGCGACCGCCGGCGGCGCTTCTCGGCGTACATCCGGCGGTCGGCTTCGGTGAGTAGTTCGGTGACCGGCGTGCCGTCGGTGCTGGTGGCGTGGCCGATGCTGAGCCGCAGCATCATGAACCAGGGCTCGACGGCGGCGTTGGCGACGCGTTCGGCAGCAGCCTTGATCCGCTCGACCAGCTCGCGGGCACCGCGTTCGTCGGGGTTGTCCAGCACGACCACGAACTCGTCGCCACCGGCCCGAGCGACGACGTCCTCGGCCCGGCACTGCTCCTTCAGCAGTTGCGCGACCCGGCGAAGGACCTCGTCGCCACACGCGTGACCGTGACTGTCGTTGACGATCTTGAGGTTGTCGACGTCGATCGCGATCACCGCGACCGAGCGGCCGGAGTCCGCGGCCAGCGACATCCGTTCGTCGAGCGCCCGCCGGTTGCCGACGCCGGTCAGCGGATCCTCCCGGGCGGCGCGCCACTCGGCGTCGTGCCGGATCGAGAGCTCGTGGTTCGCGAGCGCGCTGCGTACGGCGTACAGGCCGCGGAGTCGTTCGGCCCACCAGCCGCGCGTGATCGCTCGTGCGTAGTGCAGCCCGACGGCAGCGCCCGCATCGCCGGTGTCAGCGACGATCTGTACTGCGGTATGCCGGACGAGCGCCTCGACCGGCGGATCGGAGGTCGGCGGCAGATCGGTACCGGCCCGATCCGCGGCCTCCAGCGCATCGTCGAGCTGTCCGAGTGCCGCATATGCCTTCGCCAGGTAGGCCCCAGCGATCGCGGCCAGTTCCAGAGAACCCAGCTTGGCCAACTGATCGCGGCAGTCCCGAAGAATCACCGCGGCCCCGGCCGGATCGGCCTCGCGATCACAAGCGGCCAGCCACATCCGGCCCGTCATCGGCCAGTACCCGATCAGGTCGGCGCGGACGATCACCTCGATCGCCTCGCCCGCCCAGCGCCTCGCCTCCGCGTGCCGCCGGCGGATCTCCTCGTCGTACGACGCGTCGCCGAGGCGCTCCATCTCGTGCGCCCAGCGCAGGTTCGACTCGGCCAGGTTGAGCCGGTTGATCGCGGGCGACTCGGGCAGGCCGAGCGGATCCGCGTCGGCCTCGGCGGCGAGCTCGAAATGGGGGATGCACAGCTCGAACAGCCGCAGCAGGTCATAGGCGTAGCCGAGTCCCGTGTGCGCCCAGCCGGCCAGTCCGCTGTCCCGCGTCTGGGAGAGCGCGTTCTCGGCGGCGACCAGGTCGGCGACCGAATCGCCGCCCTCACCGGTCCGGATCAAGGTGACGATCCGCAGCGCGAGCGCGTTCGCCTCCCAGCCCGGTTCGTCGATCGCGCGCGACACCCGGATGCACCCGTCGACGGCGTCCAGCGCCTCGTCGGCATCGGTCGCGTGATGCGCGGCGACGGCCCGCACGTACTCCGCGGCGGCGCGTTCGTGCGACGGCTCCGGCCCGAGCTCGGTCAGCAGCCGGCGGATGTCCGTCGCGGCCTCGGCCGGGTTGCCCGACTGGGCCCGCGTCATCGCCGCTGCGATCCGGGCAGTCACCCCCGACGTCTCGCGCACGCCACCTCCCCCTGCCGCGCTCACCGCGCGCGACGCTTGTCCTCGTACAACCGGGTGTCCGCCATCGGGATCAGCAGCTCCACCGGTACTCCTTCGGCGGTCGCGGCGTACCCGATGCTCAGCCCCAGCTTCCCGAGCCACGGTTTCGACGTCGTCCGCGCGACGGTCGCGACCGCGGTCCTGATCCGCTGGGCGAGCTGGGCGCCGCCCTTCGCGTCCGGCTGATCCAGTACTACGAAGAACTCGTCCCCTCCCGATCGAATCACGGCATCGGTCGCTCGTGCCTGTTCTACCAGCAGATCTGCGACAACCTGCAGCAGTTCGTCACCCCGAGCATGCCCATAGGTGTCGTTGACAACCTTCAGATCGTCCACATCGATGGCCAGCAAGGTCACCGCGCGCTGCGAGTCCCGGGCCGCGGTGAGCCGCTCGTCCAGGGCCCGCCGGTTCCCGATCCCGGTCAGCGGATCCTGGCGCGCGGCATGCCACTCAGCATCATGGCGGGCCAGCAGGTCATGCGACTCCAATGCATGCCGTACGGCGTTCAGCGCGCGCAGCCGTTCCTTCCACCAGCCCCTGGCCACCGAGCGCGCATACGTCAAGCCTGCAACGGCTCCGAGCCCCTCGGTCCGGGCGGCCAGCTCCGATCGGGTCTGCAGCACGAGCATCACGGTCGCCGGATCGGCCAACGGGATCAGGTCGTCCAGGGCCCGATCGGCGGCCGCCGTCGCCGCCTCGATCTTGCCCTGCGCGGCCAGACCCCTGGCCAGGTAGGCCCCGGCGATCGCCAGCCGCTCGGTCTCGCCGAGTTTGCTGATCTCGTCGCGGCAGTCCTCCAGATCGGCAACGGCCCGGGCCGGATCCGCGTTGGTCCGGGCCGCCGCGAGCCAGAGCCGCACGCTGAGCCGCCAGTACTCCTGGCTCTCGTCGTCGACGATGACGCCTTCGGCTTCCTTGGCCCAGTGTTCGGCCGCCGCCAGCAGTTCGCGGATCTCTTCGTCGTACGACGGATCGCCGAGCCGCTCGAGTTCGTGCGCCCAGCGCAGGTGGGTCTCGGAGAGGTTCAGCCGGTCGATCGCCGGGACCTCGGCGAGCTCGAGCACATCGGCGTCCGACGCGGCCGCGGTCTCGTAGTGCGGCACGCAGAGCTCGAACATCCGCAGTACGTCGTACGCGTAGCCGATGCCGGTGTGCGCCCAGGCCTTGAGGCCTGCGTCGGTGGTCCGGCTGAGTGCGTGCTCGGCGGCGACCAGGTCGTTGACGGTGTCGCCGCCGCGGCCGCTGCGGGCCAGCGTGATGATCCGAATGGGCAAGGCGTTCGCTTCCCAGCCGGGCTCGTCGATGGCCCGGCCGATCGCGAGGCACGCCTCGACCGCGGCCAGTGCTTCGTCCGCATCACTCGCGTGGTGAGCGGTCACACCGCGGACGTACTCCGCGGCGGCCAGCTCGTAGCTCGGTTCGCTGCCGAGTTCCGCCCGGATCGCCTTCAGCTCGGCTGCTGCGGTGACGTGGCCGCCGGACTGGGCAAGCGTCATCGCGGCGGCTATCCGATCGGTCAGCCGGCCACCGCCCATCGCCATCTAGCCAGTCCCCTCGCAGGTCACCCGTTTGTTCGGGTCGGACCGCCCATTGTGTCCGCGCGGAGGCTCCGTGTCACTGCCCTCACTGCCTTGTCGTCGAGCCGACAAGGCTGTCGGTCAGCCGGCCACCTGCTGGGCCTCCGCGGCGTGCAGCTGGACGGGCAGCGACTCGACGCCGTAGACGATCGAGAAGTCGCGGAACCGCAGCTGCTCCTCGGCGACCGCCAGCGACAGATCGGGGAAGCGATGGGCCAGTGCGGTGAAGGCCGCGCGCAGCTCCATCCGGGCCAGCTCGGCACCGACGCACCGGTGCATGCCGTGCCCGAAGGCGAGGTGTGCGGCAGGGGCCCGCTGCGGCCAGAACTCTTCGGCATTCACGCCGAAGACGGACTTGTCCCGGTCGGCGCCGGACAGTGAGACCGCGACCAGGTCGCCTTTCTTGACCTGGTGACCGAACAGCTCCTGGTCGTGCTTGGCGAACCGCGGGAAGGCGACCTGGACGACGGTCAGGTAGCGCAGCAGCTCCTCGACGATCGCGTCGACCGCACCCGGCTCGGTCCTGATCCGGGCGAAGTTCTCCGGGTCGCGCAGCAGCACCAGGGTGCCGAGCGCGAGCATGCTGGCCGACGTCTCGTACCCGCCGAGGAACACGCCGTCAGCGAGCCCACCGAGCTCGATGTCGTCGATCGTGTCGCCGTGCTCGCGGATGATCGAGCCGATCAGGCCGTCGCCGGGCTCCTTGCGCTGCTTGCCGACGATCTCGAACAGGAAGTCGCGCGACTCCGAGGCCGAACCGAAGACACCGATCCCGCCGCCGGACAGGTCGAACCGGGCCGGACCGAGGGCGCGGAAGCGGTCGCGGTCGGACTCCTCGACGCCGAGCAGGTCGGCGATCAGCAGGAACGGCACGTTGAAGGCGAAGTCGGCGACGATGTCGGCGACCGGTCCCTTCGCCTCCATCAGGTCGAGCTGGTCGTTGACGATCTTCTCGATCGCCGGCTCCAGCCGGGCCAGCCGGCGCTTGGTGAACTCCGGGGTGAGCAGCTTGCGCAGCCGGGTGTGGTCCGGCGGATCGGTGAAGCCCAGGCCGCCGATGCCTTCGGACGGCTTGTTCGGGTCGGAGCCGACCAGCGGGCGGATGTCGTTGCTGAAGTTCTCGCTGTCGGCCAGCACCACCTTGGCCTCGGCGTGACCGGTGACCATCCAGACGTTCAGGCCGAACAGGTTGGCCAGTTTGTGCACCGGCTCGACCTCGCGGATCTTGCCGAGCTCCGGGACCGGGTCCAGGCCGCTGCGCCGCAGCGGCATCGAGACCTGGCGCGGGAACACCCGCATCTTGGACAGGTTCAGACCACCCTTGCGGGTGGTTCTGCTCAGTACCCGGCTGCCGACCCATCTCTTCAGGTATGTCGCAACCATGACTCCCACGCGCCCTCTCTGACGTGCTGCCCCCGACGGCTTTCGGCTTACCGAAAAGCTAACTCTTCCGCGGACCAGATCTGATGGTGTTGGCACTACTTCTGCTGGTGGCGTTGGCACCACCATGGGAGGGGGCCATGGTCGCAGCGTCGTTGCCAGTCAGACCTTGTCACGTCGGAGGGCCGAGATACCACCGGAACCCACCTGTACCGTCCCCTGGGACGGCGATCAGGTGGGTTCCGGGGTACTTCAGGGCAAATCCAGCCGAAAGTCGGATGCGCTAGGGGTTCTTGCAGGTCAGGCTCAGGGGTTTTTGCAAGACAACTTCGCGTCCGCCCAGTCGGCATGGTCGCTGGTGACGCCGTCACCGGCATCGGTCACCTGCAGTGTCAGGGTCTGCGCCGCCGGTGACATCGACCGAAACAGGCACTGTCGGCGACGTTCCGGTGAGCAGATCCGATGTGTACTTCGTCACGCCGTCCACCGCGACCTTGAAGCTCACCTTGCCACGATCCTCCATCTCGTCGTCCACCCCGACCTGGGCGGTGAAGGTGCTGCAGTTGGCGCCGAGCCGGACGCTCACCGACGACGGCGCGTGGGTGCCGAGGCCCTTCGCGTACTGCGTACCGTCCAGCGTGATCGGCCCACCGTCACCGGCTGCGTCCTCTCCGTTGCTGTGATCGCGTTCGACCGGTCCCCAGCCGTTGGTCGAGTCGAGGAACTCCAGGTCGCTGACCCAGGGCTGCCCGGTCGGTGCCGGTGGCAAAGGCTTGTCGGCGATGGTGGCCGCGAAGAACCCGAGACCGCCACCCGGCAGCTTGATCGCCTTCACTGTCTTCCCGGGAGTCAGCGGTACTGCGCTGTAGAAGACCCGGTAGTCAGTGGTCGTGTTCCCCAGACCAGCCGGTGTGTAGCGACCCTTGACCGAGACAGCAAGAGCAGCGCCGCCCGTGGTTGGGTCCTGGCAGCACCAGTTCGGCAGTTGCAGCGGTGGACTGCGACTCCGTCCCGTCGGTGTAGATGACGGTGACACTGCCCTTGGCGTTCAGACTGGCTCCTGCGCCGAGCAGCGCGAGGTGAGAACCGGTGCCGGAGACCAGGATCGGTGCGGACTGGTCCTTCACCACGTTCGGCGTACCGGGTGCTCCGGTAGGCCAGGTGAACTCTGCGCCTTGCACTGTGACCTTGGCGCCTGGGGTGTAGCCGGCGGCGGCCAGTGCTTCGCCGTTGAAGCTGTTGCCGGAGCCGTCGAAGTTGCCCTTGGCATAGGTCGTCGCATCTGTCACGCCGACCACGGTCGCTGCCTGGGACAACGATGCGTACGGCAACTGGGCCGCGCCCACCGTGCTGTTCGTATAAGTACTGTCATGCACCTTGTACGACGCGTTGAGCTTCAGCGTGAAGCTTGCCGGTTTCACCGAAGCAGCTGGCGTCACCTGCAGCTTGGTGGTGACGGTCTTGCCCGGATCGACCTTGGCGAAGGTGCTCGAACCGCTAGCGGTCCAGCCCTCAGGAAGGTCCAGAGCAAGCCGTACGTCGCGCATCGTCGTCGTACCGGCGTTGTGGAAGGTAGCGGTCACCTCGGTGGCCTGGCCGGGCGCGTTCCACAGTGAAGGCGTCACGAGTTCAGGAGTACCGAAGGTGTCCATGCACGGTCTTGCCGCCGCCGACCGAAGTGGTTCCGGACAGCCGGACCGTGGCAGCACGTGCTGGTGGAGATCGCGTGCGGTCTTCACCAGTACCACGCCGTTCTCGTAGTACCAGCCGGTCGACGCCGCGAGGTAGGCGTTCTTGCTGACCAGCTTGGTGAGCTTGCGGCTGTCGAGCGTCACGTCGCGCGGTGCCGGTGCCGGTGTGGACGGTCAGCTCGTACGGGCGGGTGGCTCGGCTTCCCGGCGTACGAGCCCTTGCTCTCGCCGATCTTGACCGTCACGTCGCCGCGAGCGGCTGTCGGTGCGTGACCTCCAGTTGCTGCGTGGCGGACTTGTCCTGCTTGTAGTCGCGCGTGACGCGGTCGTCCTCGTACAGCGTGAACGACGACTTGCCCTGCGGGTAGATGTCGACCGTCAGCCGGTCGCCGAAGCCCTGCTCGGCGGCGGAGTTGATGCCGCTCTTCCACATCGGTACGACGGCGCCGGCCTTGACGAACAGCGGCAGGGTGTCGAGCGGAGCGTGGTAGCCGTTGACCGTGGTCGGGCCCTGGTAGACCTTGCCGGTCCAGTAGTCGACCCAGCTGCCCTTGGGCAGGTAGATGCCGCTCTTCACCTCGTCGGCGCTCCAGCTCGGCGCGACCAGGAACTCCTTACCAGCAAGGAACTCGTACTTCGCCGCGTCGCCCCAGGTGTTCGGGTCGTTCGGGTACTCCAGCACCAGCGAACGGTTCAGCGGAGCAGCCGGTGCGGTGCGCCTCAGCGGCGTACGAGTAGAAGTACGGCAGCAGGCGCTCGCGCAGCTTGAGGTACTTGCGGTTGATCGAGGTGTACGGCTCGCCGTACGTCCACGGCTGCTTGAACGCCGGAGTGGCCCAGCCGGACATCGTCATGAGGGCCGGGTTGAACACCTTCCACTGCAGGTCACGCATGTAGCTGGTCGGGGAGCCGCCGAAGATGCCGTCGATGTCGCCGGCGCTGTAGGCGATTCCGGAGTTGCCGGAGCCGGTGATCGCGGGGATCTGCCACTTGATCGCGTCCAGCGAACCGCTGTGGTCGCCGGTCCACTGCACCGCACAGCGCTGCGCGCCTGCCCAGCCCTCCACCATCCAGGCGAAGCCGCGGGCGTTGCTGTACTGCTCGATGCCGTCGTGCGCGGTGTCGCAGGCACTCAGTGCGTACCGGTAGCCCGGGCCGACCCAGGCGACGTCCAGCTTGCGTACGCGAACTCCTGCATCGCCTACCTCGGCAGGCTGGCGGTCCAGCGAGGACTGCGTCCACAGGCCCATCTGGATGTTCCGCTTGCGCAGCTCGTCACCGGTCTGCTTCAAAGCGGGCGATGTCCCGCTTGCCCCACCAGGTGCCGTCGACCTGCTCGGAGTCGGTGTTGGCGGAGTACCCACAGCCGTAGTCGTCGTTGACGAGCATCCAGCCGCCGGGCATGTCCTCGTCGCGGAACTTCTGGGCGACCTTCACCGCGTCCAGCGTGGTGACCTTCTCCGGGTTGACCTTCCAGTCGTTGCTGGGTCGGGGTCGGTGCGCGTAGTGGCCGCGGTTGTAGCAGTCGGAGTCGCCGTACTCGAGTCCGTAGATCGGCGGCATGAACGGCCGGCCGGTGAGCTCGGTGTAGCGGTCCAGCGAGGTCTTGAGGTCACCGACGAAGTAGTAAGCGTCGAACCGCTTCTCGTCGTGCTTGGTGACGACGGGGTCGGTGAAGCTGTAGCTCCCCGGGGCTGAAGGTGTTCCGCAGTACGCCGTACCCGGCGGTGCTCATGTAGTACGGCGAAGCGTTCGGGTTGCCGCCGTCCTCCCAGTTGAAGTCCCGGGCGACCGTGATGGTCTGGTCGCGGTGCGAGAACCGGCCGTTCTGCATGCCGCCGCCGAAGAACTGCTCGCTGGCGCCACGGCTCAGCGACTGGCTGTCGTCGACGTGTCGGTCCAGGACAGCGGTGCCGTCTCGGACCAGACCTGCTGGCCGTTCGACCGGTAGAGCGAGAAGCGCAGCGGCGACTTGTTCGCCCGTACCTCGATCTCGTCGGTCTGCAGCGAGTAGTAGCTGCCCCGGTCGCGCCAGCTGGTCTTCGGCTTCGCGTAGTCGGTCTTGGCGACGATGTTCGAGGCCGGGGCGGCCGGGTTCGGTCGGTGGGGTGTTCGCCGGGTCGGTGAAGTTCGCCGTCCGGCGCCAGCCAGAGCCGGAAGACGTCGTCCTTCAGGAACACCACCCGGACCTTCGCAGTACCGGCGGTCAGTGTGTACGTCGCGTAGTCGGCGGCGAAGCCGGTCACTGCGCCGAGAGAGGTGTCCCCGGCGTCTTGCTGGGCCTCCGGCGTGCCGCCGCCGGCGACCAGGGCACCCGCGACCAGGGCGACCGCCGTACCGGCGAGCGCTGAACGTTTAACCAAAGTGTGAACGTTTAAGGCGACAAAGATGCTCACGAGTGCCTCACTTCACGCATCTATGAACAGGATTGCGCTATTGATAACCCACTCGACCGCCGTTTGTCACTAGGTGAGCACCCTGCGGGGTTGTCATGAAGTTGAGATCAGGTCTCCATCGGACGGTGGACCCGCGCTGACGGCCCGGCCGGTGACGATGATTCGCATGGCGAACCATCAAATCTTCAGTCGCCGTTGGGCTCTGGTCGCGGGGCTCACGGCGAGCGCTCTCCTGACCGTGCCTGCGCTCGCCCAGGCGGCGCCCTGGACCCTGACCGCGCCACGACCCGGGTGACTGGGACCCGAGCCGCGGGGGAGCCTGAGGTGAAGCCGGCCAAGCTGACGCTGCCGGAGCCGACCGGGCGGTACCGGATCGGCACCACCGAGCTGCACCTGGTCGACAAGAAGCGGACCGACTCGACGGCGCCCGGCGGGAAGCGCGAGCTGATGGTGAGCGTCTGGTACCCGGCCCCGGACCGGGAGCCACGGGCCGGTCGCCAAGTACATGCCGGCCAAGACGTCCGATGCAGTCCAGGCGCCGTGGGTCTGGGCCGGGCTGCCGGAGGGGACCTTCGACTACGCGAACAGCCGCACGCACGGGCAGGTCGGCGTACAGGTGCAGAGCGGCAAGCACCCGGTCGTGCTGTTCTCGCCGGGTTACCCGTTCAGCCGGTTCCTGAACACCGTGCAGGTCGAGGAGCTCGCCAGCCAGGGCTACGTGGTCGTGACGATCGATCACACGCACGAGGGTCCGGTGACGTTCCCCGGTGGCCGGTTCGTGCCGGGACTCGAGGACGAGCCCGACGTACCGGCGTACCAGCAGGCGATCGCGACCAGGACGGCCGACACCCGGTTCGTGCTCGACCAGCTCACGCTGCTCTCGTACGGGCTCAACCCGGACGTCGACAAGAAGCCGCTGCCGTTCGGGCTGCGGACCTCGCTCGACCTGCACAAGGTCGGCATGTTCGGCTTCTCCGCGGGCGGCTTCACCACCGCGAACGCGATGCTCGAGGACCGCCGGATCGAGGCCGGCGCCGATCTCGACGGGATGCTGCAGTACGACTTCGACAACGGACCGCTGGGCACGGTGTCGCAGAAGGGGCTCGACCGGCCGTTCCTCCTGTTCGGCTCGGACACCAGCCAGCGGACACAACCGAAGTCCGCGTACTACGACAAGTCGTGGGCCGCGTTCTGGGAGGCGCAGCGGGGTTGGAAGCTCAACTTGCAGCTGCCCGGCTCGCTGCACCAGTCGTTCTCCGACTACCAGCTCGTCTACCCGCAGCTGCTGCCGAAGATCTTCGGGCAGACGCCGATCGTCGACGACTCGATCGAGCTGCGCGTCGGGACCATCGATCCCGAACGCAGTGTCGCGGCGCAGAGCGCGTACCTGACCGCCTTCTTCGACCAGTTCCTCAGGCACCGCCCGCAAACCCTGCTTCGCAAGGAGTCCCCGAAGTACCCCGAGGTGAAGTTCGCCCATTGACCTGGGCTGGATGTGACAGTGGCGCATGAACTCTGCCCTGCGCCGCCTGGCGACCCTGTCGCTTGCCGTGGTGGTCGGACTGATCCCGACCGCCACGGCAACCGCAGTACCCGTGACTCCGAAGACCAGGCCACTGGCCTTGGTCCTGCCTGCGCCTACCGGCCCGCGCGCGATCGGTGAGCTCCAGCTGCATCTGGTGGACAAGAGCCGGAACGACCCGTGGGTACCGACGAAGAAGCGCGAGCTGATGGCTTCTGTCTGGTACCCGGCGGCTCCAGGTAGTGGTCCGCGGGTGCCATATGTGTCGGCGAAGCTGGCGCCGGTTCTGGCGGCTGACTGGTTGCCGCTGATCGGACTGGAGGGTCCTGAGCTCGACTACGCCCACACCTGGACGCATGCGCGCGCCACAGCACCGGCGTACGGGAAGTACCCAGTAGTGCTCTACTCGCCGGGACTGGGGACGTCGCGGACGTTCGGGACGCAGCAGGTGGAGGACCTGGTCAGCCATGGCTATGTCGTGGTGACGGTTGATCACACTGGTGAGGCGCCGACCGAGTTCCCGGGTGGGCGGATCGCTACCGCGACGATGCCTTCGGCGGACGACACCGAGGTCTACCGGACGGCGATCCGGACCAGGACCGAGGATCTCGGGTTCGTGCTCGATCAGCTGGAGCGGCTACCTGTCGGGTTCCTTGATCTGAAGCATGTGGGGGTCTTGGGGTTCTCCGCCGGTGGGTTCGCGGGGGCGCAGCTGATGCTGACGGATCGGCGGGTCGACGCAGGGGTCAACCTGGACGGTGCGATGGTCTACGACCTGGACGGGAAGGTGCTGGGCGAGGCTGCGGTGAAGGGGCTCGATCGGCCGTTCCTGCAGTTCGGGCACGAGAACCACTCGCACAAGGAAGCGCCTGGTTCGCTCGACTACGACCCGTCGTGGGTGAGCTTCTGGAAGAACCAGCGGGGCTGGAAACTGGAGCTGAACCTGATCGGCTCGCACCATCCGTCGTTCGCTGACTATCAGTGGGCGATCCCGCAGTTGGCCGCCGAGTACGACGTACCGGACGAGGTCGTGACGGCCGGGATCGGGACGATCACCCCGTCCCGGAGCATCGCGGCGCAGCGGGCCTACCTGCTGGCGTACTTCGACCAGTTCCTCAAGGGCAGGCCGCAACCGCTCCTACGCCAGGAATCTCCCTCTTTCCCGGAAGTGCACTTCATCCGAGGGGGCTAGGAACGGTGCGATCCGGAGTGTGCCTTCGGTCTCGTCCGACGCGCGCTGGGCGTGTTTTTCGCCCGGTTTCTGGAACGCTGATGAGGTCGGCGACGCCCCGAGCGGTTACCGTGCGTTGAGAAATGCGTTGCTGTCGGCCGTACTCTGTCCTCGGATGGGTCGGTACAAGCTGCTCGGGGAACAGTGGTCCGGCCGTAGGCGTTGTGGGCATCACCGAGAGTGGCAAGAGCTAGGAGCGCAGTGGCAGGGGTATCCGGTACCAAGGCAGCAACCAGTCGTCGTCTGGTGATCGTCGAGTCGCCGAAGAAGGCGCGGATGATCGCCGGTTTCCTGGGGTCCGGGTACGTGGTGGAGTCGAGTTTCGGCCACATCCGGGACCTGCCCAAGGGGGCCGACGAGATCCCGGCGAAGTACAAGGGCCTGCCCTGGGCACGGCTCGGGGTGAACATCGAGGACCACTTCGACCCGCTGTACGTCGTACCGGCGGACAAGAAGGCGCAGATCCGCAAGCTGAAGGACCTGCTCAAGGACGCCGACGAGCTCTACCTGGCCACAGATGAGGACCGCGAGGGCGAGGCCATCGCGTGGCACCTGCTGGACGAGCTGAAGCCGAAGATCCCGGTCAAGCGGATGGTCTTCCACGAGATCACGCCGAAGGCGATCCAGGACGCGGTCGGCAGCGCCCGGCAGATCAACGACGCCCTGGTCGACGCCCAGGAGGCCCGGCGGATCCTCGACCGGCTGTACGGGTACGAGGTCAGCCCGGTGCTGTGGAAGAAGGTCATGCCGAAGCTGTCGGCGGGCCGGGTGCAGTCGGTGGCGATCCGGATGGTGGTCGACCGCGAGCGCGAGCGGATCGCGTTCCGCAGCGCGTCGTACTGGGACCTGGATGCCACCCTCGACGCCGGTGAGGGCAAGACCCCCCGGCTGTTCCCCTCCCGCCTGGTCTCGGTGGACAGCAAGCGGGTTGCGCAGGGTCGTGACTTCGCCTCGACGGGTGAGCTGAAGAGCGGCAACACGGTCCACCTGGACGAGTCGACGGCGACCGCGCTGGCCGCGGCGCTGCAGGACTCGCAGTTCACGGTCAGGTCGATCGAGTCCAAGCCGTACACGCGCAAGCCGTACGCGCCGTTCCGGACCACCACGCTGCAGCAGGAGGCCGGGCGCAAGCTGAACATGTCCGCCTCGCAGACGATGCAGATCGCGCAGCGGCTGTACGAGAACGGCAACATCACCTATATGCGTACCGACAGCGTGACGCTGTCGGACACGGCGATCACCGCTGCCCGATCGCAGGTCCGCGAGCTGTACGGCGCGTCGTACCTGCCGGACAAGCCGCGCGTCTACACCTCCAAGGTGAAGAACGCGCAGGAGGCGCACGAGGCGATCCGGCCGGCCGGTGAGCAGTTCCAGACTCCGGCCCAGACCGGGCTGAGCGGTGCGGAGTACCGGCTCTACGAGCTGATCTGGATGCGGACGATCGCGTCGCAGATGAAGGACGCGGCCGGGAACAGCGTCTCGATCAAGATCGACGCGAAGGCCTCGTCGGGGGAGAACTGCGAGTTCACCTCGTCGGGTCGGGTCATCACCTTCCACGGGTTCCTGAAGGCGTACGTCGAGGGCGCGGACGACCCGTCCGCACGAGACCGACGACCGCGAGACGCAGATCCCGGACGTCTCCGAGGGCGACGTGCTGCCGGCCACCGAAGTGCTCGGCGTCGGGGCACGAGACGAAGCCGCCGGCCCGCTTCACCGAGGCGACGCTGATCGCGCAGCTGGAAGAGCGCGAGATCGGCCGGCCGTCGACGTACGCGTCGATCCTGGGCACGATCCAGGCCCGCGGCTACGTCTACAAGAAGGGCAACGCGCTGGTTCCGGCGTGGCTGGCCTTCGCGGTGGTCCGGCTGCTCGAGGAGCACTTCACCCGGCTGGTCGACTACGCGTTCACCGCCTCGATGGAGGACGTGCTGGACGACGTCGCGGCCGGAAACCTGCAGCGCGAAGGGGTGCTCGGCCGGTTCTACTTCGGCGAAGAAGGCATCGAAGGCCTGCAGTCGATGGTGAGTGATCTGGGTGACATCGATGCCAGGGAGATGTCGACGTTCCCGGTCGGTTCGCCGGACAGCGGGATCGTGGTTCGGGTGGGTCGCTACGGGCCGTATGTCGAAGGTCCGGACGAGACGCGGGCGAACGTGCCGGAGGACCTGCCGCCGGACGAGCTGACCGTCGAGCGCGCCAAGGAGCTGCTCAGCCAGCCGTCGGGTGTCGAGCTGGAGCTCGGCAAGACGCCGGACACCGGGCTGAAGGTCGTGGCCAAGGCCGGCCGGTTCGGTCCTTACGTGACCGAGGTGCTGCCCGAGGACGCGCCGAAGAGCGCGAAGCCGCGGACCGGGTCGCTGCTGTCGTCGATGTCGCTGGACACCGTGACGCTCGACGACGCGCTGCGGCTGCTGTCGCTGCCGCGGGTGGTCGGCAAGGACCCGGAGTCCGGGGACGAGATCACCGCGCAGAACGGTCGCTACGGTCCGTACCTGAAGAAGGGCACCGACTCGCGGTCGCTGCAGACCGAGGACCAGATGTTCGACATCACCCTCGACGAGGCGCTGAAGATCTACTCCGAGCCGAAGCAGCGTGGTCGCCGCGCGGCCGCGCCGCCGCTGAAGGAGCTGGGCGAGGACCCGGCGTCCGGTCAGCCGGTGGTGGTGAAGGAGGGCCGCTTCGGTCCGTACGTCACCGATGGCGAGACGAACGCGACGCTGCGCAAGGACGACTCGGTCGACACCATCTCGCTGCTCCGGGCGGCCGAACTGCTCGCCGACAAGCGGGCCCGTGGGCCGGTGAAGAAGACGCGCGAAGAAGACGACGAAGAAGACCACGGCGAAGAAGACGACCGCCAAGAAGACGGCCGCCAAGAAGACCGCGGCGAAGAAGACGACGGCCAAGAAGGCCGCCACCAAGAAGACGGCCGCGGCCAAGAAAGCTCCGGCCGAGAAGTCCTGATAGGTGAGCCATGGCGACTACCTCGAAAGGCCCGGTCGACATCACCGCGCAACGCCTCCGCGAGCGCGGCGAACGGGTCACCCCGGCGCGGCTGGCGGTCGTCGAGGTGCTCGCCAACACCGAGGAACACCTGAGCGCGGAGCAGATCGGCGAACGGGCCGAACAGCTCCGCCCCGGGATCCACCGGGCGACCGTCTACCGGGCGCTGGACGCCCTCGGCGAGTTCGGCCTGGTCACGCACGTGCACCTAGGGCGCGCCGGTACGACGTACCACCTGGCCGGCGACCTCGCCCCCCGCCACCTGCACCTGCGCTGCAGCGAATGCGGCAAGGTCCTCGACGTGGCCGGCGACATCCTCGACCCGGCCCGCCGCAAGGTCCTGCGGGAACTCGGCTTCCACCTGGCGCCCGAACAGGTCGCCCTGGTCGGCCTCTGCGCGGACTGCTCCGCCTGACTCTGCACTGACCGGTCGCGGCCGGTCTGATCTGTCCATATCTGTTCATCGGTGTGGATTTGTGAACAGAATCGGTCGTAGGGTCGTCGTCTGTGACCTACGACCACAGTTATGTCGAAGACTTCGCGGCGGGCCGGATGTGCTGCCGCCGCGGGCCTGGCTGGACGACGATTCCGCGCGGGTGCTCGCTGAGCGGGGACTGGAGTTTCCGGCTGTCGCCGAGTGTGGCCGAGGCGCCGGACGACCTGAAGGACCCGGACACCTCCGGCTGGGACACGATCAGCGTGCCGGGGCACTGGCAGCTCAGCGGGTACGGCGAACCGGCGTACACGAATGTCGTCTACCCGTTCCCGCTCGAGCCGCCGTTCGTGCCGACCGACAACCCGACCGGCGACTACGTCCGGACCGTCGAGGTGCCGGCCGACTGGGCCGGGTCGCGGATCGTGCTGCGGTTCGAGGGCGTCGACTCGCGGTTCGCGGTGTACGTCGACGGCGAGCCGGTCGGCTGGTCGTCGGGCTCGCGGCTGCCGACCGAGTTCGACCTGACCGACCTGGTTGCCCCAGGCAACGATGTGACAGATCGCCGTGCCGGGTGCACCAGTGGTCGGCGGGAAGTTATCGTCGAGGACCAGGACATGTGGTGGCTGTCCGGGATCTTCCGTGAGGTCAACCTGCTCGGCGCTCAAGCCGCAGGCACCGACCGACGTGTTCGTGCACGCCACGTACGACGGACGGCAGCCGGCACGCTTGAAGGTCGACTCCGACGTGCCGGGCACGGTCGTCGTCGAGGAGCTCGAGCCTGGAGTTCCCGACCGGCTTCGAAACGCCGGTGCCCGCAGTCGAGCCGTGGAGTGCCGAGAGCCCACGCCTGTACGACGCGGTCGTGCGGACCGAAGGCGGCGAAGTACGCCTCAAGGTCGGTTTCCGCACGGTCGCGATCGTCGACGGCATCTTCACCGTGAACGGCAACCGCGTCCTCTTCAACGGCGTGAACCGGCACGAGTTCCACCCCGACCGCGGCCGCGCGCTGACCGAGCAGGACATGCTCGACGACGTCCTGATCATGAAGCGGGCCGGGATCAACGCCGTACGGACCAGTCACTACCCGCCGCACCCGCACTTCCTCGACCTGTGCGACCAGTACGGCCTGTACGTCGTCGACGAGTGCGACCTGGAGACGCACGGGTTCGGGTACGAGCCGGAGCCGCCGAACCTGCCCAACCCGGTGATGGACCCGCGCTGGCGCGACGACCTGGTCGCCCGGATGACGCCGGATGGTCGAGCGCGACAAGAACCACCCGAGCATCGTGATCTGGTCGCTCGGCAACGAGTGCGGGATGGGCGACAACCTCAAGGCCATGTACGAGTGGGCCCACGACCGCGACCCGTCGCGGCCGGTGCACTACGAGCGCGACACGAACGCGGAGTTCGTGGACATCTACTCGCAGATGTACACCTCGCCGGAGGACGTCGACCAAGATCGGCGAGGACACCTCGTCGTACCGGGGGCTGCCGTTCATCCTGTGCGAGTACGGGCACGCCATGGGCAACGGGCCGGGCGGGCTGTCGGACTACCACGAGCTGTTCGAGAAGTACCCGCGCTGCCAGGGCGGTTTCATCTGGGAGTTCATCGACCACGGGCTGCGCGACCGTCGAGGACGGCAAGGAGTTCTACGCGTACGGCGGGGACTTCGGCGAGACCATCCACGACGGCAACTTCGTCTGCGACGGGCTGCTGTTCCCGGACCGTACGCCGTCGCCCGGCATGCTCGAGTACACCAAGGTGATCGAGCCGCTGGTGATCACCGGAGACAACGGCTCGATCAGCATCGCCAACCGGTACGAGGTGCTCGACACGAGCCACCTGACGTTCCGGTGGTCACCGAGGTGCAGGGCGAGCGCATCGGCTCAGGTGCGTCTGGAGGTTCCGGCGATTGCCCCGGGCAGACAGCGTCAGTCGAGCTTCCGCCGGTCGACGCGTCCCAGCCAGAGACCTGGCTGACGGTCACTGCCGAGCTGACCGACGGTACTGCGTGGGCCGACGCCGGGCACCGGATTGCCTGGGGCCAGGTCCGGCTGGATCAGCCTGCCGCGCCCCGGCACGCTAACGGCGCCGCTGCTGAGGGAAGCCGCTGCTGGTGAAGCACGGCATGCCCGGGCGGAGGCTGCGAGCGAGGACGTCACTGCAGGCGTCAACGGCATCGCAGTAGCTTCACTAGGCCTGCAGAACGCGCGACTCGACGTCTGGCGTGCACCGACCGACAACGACGCCATCCCTGGCGTTGCCGACGCGTGGAAGGAAGCCGGGCTGCACCGTGTCCAGCACCGCCTCGTCTCAGCCGGCCTGCACGACGGTGCCTGGGAAGTAGTCACCCGTACTGCGCCGCCCGCGCTCCAGTGGGGTCTAGTCGCCACCTGGCGCTGGAGCCACACCCAGGACGGCGCTGTCACCCTGGACCTGTCCGTGCAGCCCGATGGTCAGTTCCCGGCGACCCTGCCGCGACTGGCGATCACCTTCGAGCTGCCGCGGGTCGAGCAGGTCGAGTGGTTCGGCACAGGACCGAGTGAGGCGTACATCGACACCCGGTCGGCCGCTGCGGTCGGGAAGTACTCCGCAACGGTCGACGAGCTGCAGACGCCGTACGTGCGTCCGCAGGAGAACGGCCACCGGATCGACACCCGCTGGGACGACCGTCGGGCCGCTCCGGATCGAGGCGGCCCCCGACCTGTTCGGCCTCACGGTCCGGCACTGGACCACGGCCGATCTGCAGAACGCGACGCCACGCTCCTGACCTGGTCGCGGGCGACACGACGTACGTGACGCTGGACCTGGCGCAGGCAGGTATCGGGTCCAACTCCTGCGGCCCCGCGCTGCCGGACAAGTACAAGCTGCACACGGCTCCGGCCTCGCTGTCGGTGAAGTTCAGCCAGTAATCCCGTAGGCGCGCAGGATCGTCTGCGTGACGGTGTTCCCCGCCCGGTCGGTCGAAGTGGCTCGCAACGAGACGTACTTCGTACCGGCCGGCGGGACCACCTTGGCTGCCCACTGCTTCACAGGCGCAGGCTGCCAGGTCTTGCCATCGTCGTACGACGCCTCGACCGTCAGCGTGCGGACCGGGGCTGCTGTCGATCCCCGTTGACGATCAAGGCTCACTGGGATCCACGCAGGTCCGGGCTTCGCCTGGTTCCGCAGGTCCAAGACAGGCCGGAAGCGGATGGCCGACAGGGGGAGCGGCTGGTTCGCGACGTGAGCGGACTTAAAGGTCCAGGCCACGTCTACTTCGCTCGAGATGCCCTGCTGCGAGGTCCGCTTGGCTTCAACGGCAAGCCGGTACGCCGATTCGCCCGCGGGCAGGTCCGCTTCGACGACACCGGCCGGGCCGGTCGAGTCGACGACGAGCTCGCCATCGCGGGTCAACGTGGTGCGGGCCTGGTCGGTCGCGGAGAAGCCGGCGTGATCGCTGCCGTCGGTGAACAGCGGCAGGTCGGCGTACAGGTGATCGCCTGTCCTCCCGGCCCAAGGTCGCGCGACCGGGTCGAAGGGCCTGCTGTCAGGCGCCGGGAAGGCCGGGCCGAATACGCCGCGATTCCAATGAGCTTCGGCCGAAGTCCCCGCTTGGAAGACGCGCGGTGACATGCCGAGTTCGGAGCGGGTGGTGAGATCGCCGGTCTCCTCGTCGAGATCGTACTCACGGAACTGCCCGGTCCAGCGGACTCCGTTCGGCTGGAAGTAGAGCGTTTGCCGCGCGGGCAGCGTGAGTGATGCGCCGAAGCCGCCGTCCAGGTTGCGCGAAAGGCCGTCGGGTGAGGTGGCGCCGAAGGCGTACTCGGCGTTGGGGTTCGCCGAGGTGGCACCGAAGTCCACCTTGAGCGTCGCAAGGTCCTGCTTGCGGATGGTCTTGTCGAAGCCGGTGTAGAGCTTGCCCCGCACGTACCAGTGCAGGAAGTACTCGTACGGCGTACCGGCATCGCACTGGAAGTCTGTTCCCTTGCACCACTGCGTGAGCAGGCTGCTGGAGAACTGCCGGGCGTCCACGGCGGGCCCGAACTGCGCACTGGACAAGCCAGTGAAGTCCCCGGCGGTGGCGAATCCGTAGCTGGCGGTATCGCTGCCGTAGTTGACGATGATCGACCCGGCGATCGCGCCCGGCTCGGGAGCCCGGACGGTGATCGGTTTGCTCTTCGCACCGTCGAAGGTCACAGTGAGCGGCCGGTCCACGGTGACCTCCGGCATCGCCAGGAAGGCTCGATCCGGTTCCTCGCCCGCGCCGGGCATCCGGAGGTAGCTGAGCAGCTGGTAGCGGCCCTTGGGCATCCGTAACGTGCTGGTGGCCGTCGTCGCTGTGTCGGCGAAGCCCTTGTCGTCGAGCGAGGCGACCAAGGTCTCGACCGGATCGACCGGGTGGCCCTGGCGGTCGAGGTGCTTGATCGTCAGGTCGTAGCTCTCGACCTCCTTCTCGACCGCGAGTGCCGTGGTCAGGTGGGTCGTGCCCGAGGTGGCGGTCAGCCTGGCTTCGTTGAATCCGTCCGCGCCGCCGTCGCGGGTGTTCGCGGTGACCTGCACTTGCGCGGTGCCGCCGGCCGGTACGGTCACGGTCGGCTTGTCGATTGTGAAGACCGCCGAGTTGGTGAGGTTCAGGGTCAGGTCGATCGGGGTGGTTCCGTAGTTCTGATAGGTCACGGTCTTGGTGATCGGCTGGTCGTCGGTGTGCGGCCAGAGTTGGGTGCCGAAGGACAGCGAGGGGTCGCTGGTGGTGACGGTCTGCTTGGTCGCGGCGGCGATGTCCACGCGGCCGGCGCCTTGCTCGAAGACCGTTTGGCCCGGGTTGACCTTGCTCGCGGCCATCAGCGCCGCTTTCAGCTGGGTGCCGTTCCAGTTGGGATGCTGCTGGGCGAGGATCGCTGCCGAGCCGACCACGTGCGGTGTCGCCATCGACGTACCGGAAAGCGTTGTGTAGTGGTCGTCGACCGGTTGGCCGATGACTCCACCGGCGGCGCGGGCCGCGACGATGTCGACGCCGGGGGCGGTGAGGTCGGGCTTGATCGCATGGTCGCCCATTCGTGGGCCCTTGCAGGAGAAGCCGGCCAAGGTGTCGGACTTGGTCACGGCGCCGACGGCCAGGGCGGCATCCGCGGTCGCGGGCGAGGTTACGCCGTACCGGGCACTGCTGCAGCCGGGTTGGTTGCCTGCAGCAACTACGAAGAGGGTGCCGGTGGTCGCGGAGAGTCGGTTGACGGCCTCCTCGAGCGGGTCGATGTCCGGGGTGTCGGCGTTGCCGAGGCTCAGGTTGACGACGGTCGCGTGCTGCGCGACGGCCCAGTCCATCCCTGCCAGGATGGCCGAGTCGAAGCACTGGGTGAATTCGCAGACCTTGCCGATCAGGAGTTTCGCGTCCGGCGCGACGCCTTTGTACTTGCCGCCCGACGCCTTGCCGGTGCCGGCGATGGTCGACGCGACATGGGTGCCGTGGCCGACCTCGTCGTCGTCGGAGGTCTCGGTGAAGTTCTGCCGCGCGATCACCTGGTCGGCCAGGTCGGGGTGCGCGGGGTCGATCCCGGTGTCGAGGACGGCGACCTTGACGCCCTTCCCGGTGAAGCCGGCCTGCCAGGCCTCGGGTGCGCCGATCTGCGGCACCGACTTGTCCAGGCTGAGCTGCCGCTTCCCGTCGAGCCAGATCTTGTCGAATCCAGCCGAGCGCTGCTTGGTCAGACCCTTCCAGTACGCCGTGGTCTGGGCCTTGGGCACGCTGGTCGGGATCGCGTTGATCGAGCGGATGGTCTTGGCCTGACTGGATTGGACTATCAGGCGGACCGACTTGGTGTGGGCGTCGTCGGAACCCTCCGCAAGCAACGCCTGTACGTCGAACAGGCGGCGATCGAGCTTGCCTTGTTTGACGAGATCGGCGGCGTCCGACGGTACGACGTACAGGTGGTTGGTGAGGCGCTCGATCGCGAACGAGATCCCGGGGCGGCCGGTGACCCGAGGTTGTCCGTCCTTGACGAAGACCTTGTCGCCGGTGAGCAGGGTGACGGTCCGAGCGGGATCGCTGAAACCGCGGGCGTCCGGCTGGACCCGGGGTGAAGGGGCCGGCTCGGCGTGGGCCGTGGGGCCGCCCAGTGCCAGCGCGAGCGCGCCGGTCAGCAGCGCGGTGACGCCGCGAGGGGAAATGCGCATGGAAGAGGTCCTCCGTGGGTGTCCGGCCTCCCGGCGGCCCCGCACGGGTCCACCACAACCGGCACGAGGGGGTGCCCGCCCGACCCCGGAAAGGTTGCCGGCGGGCGCCCGCTCGCTTCGGAAAGGTGCTGGTGGTGGAGTCGGGTGAGGGTTGTCGGTGTGCCCGGATAGGGTTTGGGGTGTGCCGGAGGTGTATGACCCGCTGACTGACCCTGCACCGGCGCATGACCTGCGCGCGGTGTTGCGGATCCGGGCGTTCCGGCGGCTCTGGATCGCGTTCGGGCTGTCCAGCCTGGGCGACTGGATCGGTCTGCTGGCGCTGACCGCGATGGCGAAGGCGTTCGCGGGCGACGACTACCAGGCGGCGAACTTCGCGATCGGCGGCGTGCTGTTCCTGCGCGTGCTGCCCGCGCTGGTGATGGGCCCGGTGGCCGGCTGGATCGCGGACCGGCTCGACCGGCGCTGGACGATGATCCTCGGCGACCTGATCCGGGCCGCGTTCTTCGTCAGTATCCCGATCGTCGGCACGCTGACCTGGGTCTTCGTCGCGACCGTGCTGATCGAGATCGTCAGCCTGATCTGGGGCCCGGCGAAGGACGCCAGCGTCCCGAACCTGGTGCCCCGGCACCGGCTGGAGGCCGCGAACCAGCTCAGCCTGATCACGACGTACGGGTCGGCGCTTCCGGCGGCCGCGATCTTCACCGCGATCACCCTGGTCACCCGGGGTCTCGGCGGCAACTTCTCGATCAACCTGGCCGTCTACGTGAACGCGGCCACCTTCGTGATCTCCGGCCTCGCGATCGTGTCGGTCGCCGAGATCGGCCGCTCCGGCAGCCACGACCACGAGGAACACCCGACCCTGTGGCGCACGATGGTCGAAGGCTGGTCGTACGTGACCGGTACGCCGGTGGTCCGCGGCCTGGTCGTCGGGATCTCCGGCGCCTTCGCGGCCGGTGCGGTCGTGATCGGCCTCGGCCGGACGTACGTCGAGGCCTGCGACGCGGGCGATCCCGGGTACGGCGTACTGTTCGGCGCGGTCTTCGGCGGTCTGGCCCTCGGGATGGGATTCGCCCCGCGGCTGTTCTCGGGACTCTCCAGGCGCACGGTTGTTCGCGGCCGGGCTGGTCGGTTCGGGGATCGGGCTGGCCGGACTCGCGCTGATCCAGCAGATCGAGATCGCCACCATGATCGCGATCGTGCTCGGCTTCTGCGCCGGCGCGTCCTGGGTCTCCGGGTACACGCTGCTCGGCCTCGAAGTGCCGGACAACGTCCGCGGCCGGACCTTCGCGTTCGTCCAGTCCGCGGTCCGGACCGTGCTCGCCGTGACGCTCGCGGTGGCGCCGTTCATCGCCGGTGCGATCGGCCGGCCCACGCTGTCGGTCGGTGGGCATTCGATCACCTACAACGGCGCCGCGATCACGATGCTGATCGCGGCCGTGCTGGCCGCCGTGATCGGGCTGGTCGCCTGGAAGCAGATGGACGACCGCCCCGGCGTGCCGTTCTGGCGCGACCTGCGCCGCAGCTTCGGCAAGACTCCCGGGGTCTACCCGACCACCGGCCTGTTCATCGCGCTGGAAGGCGGCGAGGGCGCCGGCAAGTCGACCCAGTCCGCGCTGCTGGTGAAGTGGCTCGAGGAGCAGGGCCAGCAGGTCCTGCTCACCCGCGAGCCCGGCGCGACCGACCTCGGCAAGACGCTGCGCCAGATCGTGCTCGATCCGGCGACCGGCGACATCTCGCACCGGGCCGAGGCGCTGCTGTACGCCGCGGACAAGGCCGAGCACGTCGACTCGGTGATCTGGCCCGCGCTGAAGACCGGCGCCGTCGTGATCACCGACCGGTACGTCGATTCCGCGCTCGCCTACCAGGGGTCCGGCCGCGACCTCGAGCTGTCCGACGTCGAGCGGGTGAACCGCTGGGCCACCGACGATCTCCGGCCGAACCTGACCATCCTGCTCGACCTGCCACCGAAGAGCGGCCTCGGCCGGTTCGAGGAGCGGGACCGGATCGAGGCCCAGGGCGACGACTTCCACGAGCGGGTCCGGGCCGCGTTCCTGGAGCTCGCGGCCGCCGAACCGCAGCACTACCTGGTCCTCGACGCGTCCCTGGAGCGCGAGCAGCTCGCACTCCAGATCCAGGCGCGTCTGCTGCCGATCCTGCCGAAGGTGACGCCATGACGGTGTGGGACGACCTGGTCGGGCAGGAGCCCGCGGTCGCAGTACTGAAACGAGCAGTGAACGGCGCCGCAGCGCGGATGCGCGGCGAGACCGGGACCGCGACGAACGGCATGACGCATGCCTGGCTGATCACCGGCCCACCGGGATCCGGCCGCTCGAATGCCGGCCGCGCCTTCGCGGCCGCGCTGCAATGCCTGAACCAGGGCTGCGGCGAGTGCGCTGTCTGCCGTACGGCGATCAGCGGCTCGCACCCCGACGTCTCGCTGATCCGCACCGAGTTGCTCTCGATCCGCGTCAGCGAGATCCGCGAACTCGTCCGCCGGGCCGCGATGAGCCCGACCCAGGGCGGCTGGCAGGTGATGGTCGTCGAGGACGCCGACCGGCTCACCGAGCAGGCTGCCGACGCGCTGCTGAAGAGCATCGAGGAGCCCGCGCCACGCACGGTCTGGGTGCTCTGCGCCCCGACGGTCGAGGACGTCGTGCCCACGATCCGTTCCCGCTGCCGTCTTCTTGTACTACGTACGCCGCCGGTCGCTGCGATCGCCGAGATGCTGACCAACAAGGCCGGTATCGAGCCGGAGCTGGCCGGGTTCGCGGCGCGCGCTGCGCAGGGACACATCGGCCGGGCCCGGGCGCTGGCGCGGGACGGGGAGGTCCGGGACCGCCGGAACAAGGTGCTCGAGGTGCCGTTCGAGCTGCGCGACATCGGCGCCTGCCTGAACCTGGCCCAGCAGCTCGTCGACGCCGCCAAGGCCGAGTCCAAGGTCAGCGCGGCGAAGGTGGACGAGAAGGAGCGGGCCGAGCTGGAACAGGCGCTCGGGATGGGCACCAAGGGCGCGAAACCGCGCGAGACGGCCGCGGCGATCAAGGAGCTCGAGGACCAGCAGAAGGCCCGGGCCAAACGCTGGGAGCGAGACGTTCTCGACCGGTCCCTGGTCGACCTGATGGCGCTGTACCGCGATGTCCTGGTGCTCCAGACCGGCGCCGGTGCCGAGCTCATCAACGCCGAACTGCACCGCAACATCGAGCAACTGGCGACCCGGACCACGCCGGAGCAGACGATTCGCAGGATCGACGCTCTCTCGGCCTGTCGCGAGGCGATCGAGGGCAATGTCGCGCCGCTGCTGGCGCTCGAGGCGATGACGATCGCCCTGTTCGAGGGGTGAGACGGCCGCCTGAGGAGCGGACGCTGCTGTAACGAAGGCGGTGGCCGGGCCGATGTCAGCGGTGGCTGGACCACCGGCTGCCGCGTCCTCCCGTTCAGGCAGCGGCCGTTTCCTAAGGACATGCATGACCCAACCACCCGCTCCGATCCAGCCTGCCCGGACGCGCCTGCCGTCCGCGGAGTCGTGGCTGACCGGCGTACCGCTGCCCGGCGAACGCCGGCTGGACCGGTACGCCGTGGCGGGGTTCGTGGTCAGCCTGCCCGGACTGACCGCCCCGATCGGCGCGGTACTGGCGCTGATCGGCCTGGCCCGGATCCGGAAATCCGGCGCGCGGGGGCGTGGGCTCGCGATCGCCGCGCTGGCGATCAGTGTCTGCTGGGCGATCACGCTCGGCGTCGCCGCGGCCCTCGGCCTGTACGGCGAACACAAGGCGGGCATCGGGCGGTCGGTCCAGATCGGCCAGCTTGGACGTCCAGCAGTGCTTCGATGCGGACCTGGACGGCGGCGACACGCTCAAGCTGGTCAAGATCGCCGACTGCGCGGTCGGGCACACCGGCGAGGCCTACGCGAAGGTGTCGGCCGGGTTGACCGGGCTGTCCACCGAGGAGAAGGGGACGGCGGCGACCCAGGCGTGTGCGACCTCGTTCCAGCAGTTCGTCGGCAAGCCCTACGCGAATTCGGAACTGGACATGTACTACGTGGTGCTGGAAGATCATCCTGTTGCTGACGGCAACGTCCTCTGCCTGGTCGGCAAACCCGGCAAGCAACTCACCGGCACCATGCGCGGATCCCAGCGCTGATGCCGGGCAGGACACTCAAGCTTTCTCGGGGGGAGAAACTGTGAGCTACCCGGCTTATCCACCGCAGAACCCGAACCAGCAGCCGTACGGTGACGGGTATCCGGCCGTGCCGCAGGTCAAGACGAACGCACTTGCGACCGCCGCTCTGGTCAGCGGTCTGGTCGCCCTCGTCATCTGGATCGTGGCACCGGTCGCGATCGGTCTCGGGATCGCTGCCCTGGTGCAGATCAGGCGTCGCCACGAGAGCGGAACCGCGCAGGCCGTGATCGGCCTCATCCTCGGTACCTTGATCTCGCTGGTGGGAGTGGTCGTCCTCCTCTTCATGTTCGCCATCGACTGGACCGGCAGCGAACACGGCAGCGCGGCCCAACCGATCAGCTCGTACTTCACGGCAGCGTGAAGGAAGGAAAGCGACCGTGAGTTACCCGCCCCGTCCGCCGGACCCGAACCGGCCGCAGGACACGCCGCCGGCGAGCTTCCCGACGTACGGGCGGCCGGAGGAGCCTGCGCGGCAGCAGAATCCGTATGACCGGCCGCAGGACCCGGCTGCGCCCTTCGTGCCGCCGAGTTCGCCGGTGCAGGGCTCGCCGTACCAGCCGCCGCCACCGGCCCCGCCGTACCAGGGACTACCGCCGTACCCGGGATCGCAGCAGTATCCGCAGCCCTATGGCTACGGATACCCCGGCATGCAGCAGATCAAGACGAACGCTCTCGCGACCGCTGCTCTCGTCTGCGGTCTGGTCGCCATCTTCTTCTGGATCGTGGCGCCGGTGGCGATCGGCCTCGGAGTCGCCGCTCTCGTGCAGATCAAGCGCCGACGCGAGAGCGGCACCGCGCAGGCCGTCGTCGGTCTCTCCCTCGGCAGCCTGATCTCGCTGGTCGGGGCCGTGATCCTGGTCTTCATCATCGCCGTCGACTGGAACGAGGGCACCGACGACTACGGCTCCGACGAGCCGGTCGGCTCGTACTCCGCGACGCCGACACCGGCCCAGGTCTATGTCGACGACCTGATCGTCGGGGAGTGCTTCGACGAAGGGTTCGACGACGGCGAGGTGGTCCGGCAGCCGTGTCTCGTCGACCACGAGGGCGAGATGATCGCGAACGTCACCCTGCCGCCGGGCGCCTACCCCGGTGACGCGAAGGTGAAGGACTCCGCCCGGCTGGCCTGCCGGACCGAGTTCGCCAAGTACGTCGGTATCCCGATCGACAAGTCGGAGCGGAAGTCCAGCTACTGGTGGCCCGACCAGGACCTCTGGGAAGACGGCGACCACGTCGTCGTCTGCGCCGTAGAAGCCACCAACGGCGACCGCCTCCACGGAAGTGTTAAGGGGACCAAGCGGTAGGAAGCCACCTAAACGGGGACTGCCACGTAGTCTGGCCGCGTGGGCATGGTGATGGCGGTGTCGTTCGAGCGGTACGGGCGGCTGTACTACCTGGACCCCGGTCCGCATCGGCCGCGGGTCGGGGAGAAAGTGCTGGTCCCGACCGACGACGGGCCCGAGGTCGCCGAGTGCGTGTGGGCGCCGCAGTACGTCACCGAGGAGATCGGTGGGCTGCCGCTGTGTGAGGGCATCGCGACGACGGCCGACCTGGATCGCGACGAGCAGAACCGGCAGCGCCGCGCCGATGCGCGGCTGATCGCGAAGCGGCTGATCCGCGAGCACGGCCTGCCGATGAAGGTGGTCGGCATCGACTTCGTCGACCGCCGGGCCGATGTCGACCAGCTGGTCATCGTGTACTTCTCCGCACCGCATCGCGTCGACTTCCGCGAACTGGTCCGCGATCTCGCCCGCGGCCTGCGGGCCCGGATCGAGCTGCGCCAGGTCGGCGCCCGCGACGAGGCCCGGCTGCAGGGCGGGATCGGCCCGTGCGGACGCGATCTGTGCTGCGCGACCTTCCTGAAGGACTTCGAGCCGGTCAGCGTCCGGATGGCGAAGGACCAGGACCTGCCGCTCAACCCGCTGAAGATCTCCGGCGCGTGCGGCCGGCTGATGTGCTGCCTGAAGTACGAGCACCCGCTCTACCAGGAGTTCAACGCGAAGGCACCGGCCACCGGTACTGCGGTGGAGACGCCCGCGGGGGACGGGGTTGTCGTCGGGCACAACGTCCCCAGCGACACCGTCGTAGTACGGCTTGCTGCTTCAGGTCGGCGCTGTGCGTGTAGTCGCGCGGACGTGTGTTCACCGCGCCAGCAGTACGAGGCCTCCAGCCGACGACTACCCCGGACGCCGTACGCAGTCGAGCCACCGGTACGACGTGGAGCCACCGGTACCGCCGGAGGAACCTGGTGAGCCTGCCGTCGAGCAGACTGCCAGGGGGTACGCGGCGGAAGCCGCGGCGCCGGCGCCGGCTGAGTCAGGCAGGCGACGACCAAGACACGGGAGACAGCTCGCAGTGATGACGCGCAGGACGATCGCAGGTCTGGCAGCCCTGGCGGTGCTGGTGAGTGGATGTGGAGTGGCCAGCAGGGCCCAGGACGCCGACGGGTCCGGCGGCACGGTGCCAGGCGGCGGTACGACGCCCAAGGGCCCGGCCGGCCCGATCCCTGCCGGACTGGAGACAGTTCTACCACCAGCAGCCGAACTGGGAGCGCTGCGGCTCGGGCAACCAGTGCGCGACGATCACCGTGCCGCTGGACTACACGCAAGCCGACCGGCAAGACCATCGAGCTGCGCGCCCGCAAGGTGCCCGCCCGCGACCGGACCGGCCGGATCGGAACGCTCTTCATCAACCCGGGTGGCCCCGGCGGTTCCGGCCTGGACTTCGCGGCCGCGGCCGGTTTCGTGCTCGGGTCTCCGCTGCTGCGCAAGTTCGACGTGATCGGCTGGGACCCGCGCGGGGTCGGCCAGTCGACGCCGGTGACCTGTCTGGACACCGAGCAGATGGACAAGTTCATCGCCACCGACGGCAGCCCCGACGACGACGCCGAGATCAACGCGCTCAACGACCAGGCGAAGATCCTCGCCGACGGCTGCGAGCAGCGCTCCGGCGACCTGCTGCCGCACGTCTCCACCAAGGACGCGGCCCGCGACATCGACGTACTGCGGGGCATCGTCGGCGACGCCGCAGCTCTACTACCTGGGCATGTCGTACGGCACCCTCCTCGGCGCCACCTACGCGGAGCTGTTCCCGAAGCAACGTCGGCCGGCTGGTGCTCGACGGCGCGATCGACCCGTCGCTGTCGTCGGAGGACAACAACATCGCGCAGGCGAAGGGCTTCGACACCGCGCTGGACGCATTCGCCGAGGACTGCGCGCAACGGTCCTGCAAACTCGGTACGACGAAGGCCGAAGTGCTGGCCAATGTCGACAAGCTGATCAAGGACACCGACGCCAAGCCGCTCCCCGGTGACGGGAAGCGTCAGGTCACGCAGGCGATCGCCGTACTGGGCATCATCTTCCCGCTCTACGTGAAGGAGTACTGGCCCCGGCTCGAGGACGCGGTGGTCGACGGGCTGGCCGGCAAGGGCACGCGGCTGCTGGCGAACGCCGACGAGTACACCGACCGGACTTCGAAGGGCTACAGCAACAACGCCGGCGAGGTGATCTACGCGGTGAACTGCCTCGACCGGCCGGATCTCACCTCGGTCGCGTCGGGCAAGGCCGAGCAGGCCAAGTTCGACGCCGCGTCGCCGCGGTTCGGCTCGTTCCTGCTCTGGGGTTCACTGCCGTGCGCGAACTGGCCGGTGAAGCCGACCGACAAGCCGCACAAGATCACCGCGGCCGGGTCGAAGCCGATCGTGGTGGTCGGTACGACGCGCGACCCCGCCACGCCGTACTCGTGGGCCGTCGGGCTGGCCCATCAGCTGGAGAACGGCGTCCTGATCTCCCGGGACGGGGACGGTCACACCGGCTACCACGAGGGCAACAACTGCGTGGACAACGCGGTCGAGACCTACCTGCTGCAAGGGCACGCCGCCGGCCAGCGACCTGGAGTGCTAGTTCGGGCGCGGATCGCCTGAGTTGCCGGTGTCCTGCGGCGGGAGCTGCAGGGTCTCGGTGGCGTGCTCCAGGACGGCCTTGAGCGCGTCCTGGTCCTGCGGGCGGCCGCCGACGGTGATCTCGATGGCCGATCGCCGGCCACCCTCGACCGGGATCCAGCGCGACATGCCCATCCGCGGGCCGCGCACCTTGTCGGTGTAGGTGTAGACCAGGGTGCCGTCGGTCCGGGTGATCACGGTCAGGTCCTGCTCGTCGATGCTGTTCGGCGCGGGCGTCGACCATCGCGTCCGGGGTCTGCTTGCTGCCCCGGGTGTCGAACCGGATCTGCCAGACGCCGGTCGGGTCCAGGAACCGCGGCCTGGTGCCCGCCTGGGAGCTCACCCAGCCGGTCGGCACCTCGGCGGTCACCGGAGCACTGCTTGGTGCCGAAGGTCTGCGCCACGTACTGCAGTGAGGCGGCCTGCAACCCGTCGGTCGGGCCGGGCGTGCCCGGCGTCTGGGACGGCGTGCTCACCACGTGCGAGGACGTGCTGTCGCCGTTGTCCCGGTTGACCGCCAGAACCGTGCCGAAGACGGCCACGCCGACAGTCATTCCCGCCAGTGTCGCCAGCAGCGCCTGGTGCCTGGGCGTCAGCATCCCGACCTCGCCTTCCGTTTGCCTCTCCCTGATTATCGACTACGAAGGGGCCTTCCCCGAAACCGCGGCGTACGCTGGCCCGTCGTGGAGACCGAAGAGGCCCTCGAGGAGGCGTTACGCCGCTACGACGCCGGTGAGGCGGAGCGGGCCGACCTGAAACTTCTGGTGAAACAATTGCTGAATCTTCTGGTGGCGAAGGCCCCCGGCCACGCGGTCGAGGTGCGCGTACCGCCGTACGGAGCCGTGCAGTGCATCGAGGGACCACGGCACACCCGCGGTACGCCGGGCGCCGTGATCGAGTTGCCGGCCGAGATGTGGATCGACCTGGCGCTGGGCCGGATCGGCTGGTCGGACGCCCGGGCGACCGGGAAGGTCCGGGCCTCCGGTGAGCGGACGGATCTCACCGCGCTGCTGCCGTTGGTGGTGCGGTGAGTCTTCGAACGCGGTTGAGCCGTCTGAGTGTCGACCTGACGCCGTGGCGCGGCTCCCGTGACTTCCGGATCCTGCTGATCGTCGGGCACCGTCTTCTTCCTCGGCGGCATGGTCGGGTACGTCGCGCTGCCGTTCCAGCTCTACCAGCTGACCGGCTCCAACTTCGCGGTCGGCGCGATGGGCCTGGTGACGATCGCCCCGCTGGTCGTCTTCGGCCTGTACGGCGGGGCGCTCGCCGACCACGTGGATCGCCGCAAGACGCTGATCGCCACCGGGATCGCGCAGGTCGTGATCCTGCGCGGTGCTGCTCAGCAACAGCGCTGCTCGCCCATCCACAGGTCTGGGTGATCTACGTCTGCGGCGCGCTGACCGCGATCGCCACGTCGCTGCAGCGCCCGAGCCGCGAGGCGTTGCTCCCGCGGGTCGTCAAGCACCAGGAGATGCCGGCCGCGGTCGCGTTGAACTCCCTGACCTGCAGGTCGGTCAGCTCGCTGGTCCGGCGCTGGGCGGCGTACTGGTCGGCACGGCAGGCGTGAGCTGGGCGTTCGGGATCGAGCTGGCCGGCCTGGTGATCGCCACCGCGCTGTACCGCGCCTGGGTTCGTACAAGGTGAACGAGCACAGCAAGCCACCGAGCCTGCGCGGGATCGGCGAGGGGATCGTCTACGCGTACCGCCGCAAGGACCTGCTCGGCACGTACGTCGTCGACATGGTCGGCATGTTCATGGCGATGCCGATCGTGCTGTTCCCGGCCTTCGCCACCGAGATCCTGAAGGAACCGAAACTGCTCGGTCTCCTCTACAGCGCGGAGGCGATCGGCGCGATGGCCGCCAGCCTGACCAGCGGCTGGGCGAAGCCGGGTCCACCACCACGGCCGCGCGGTCGTGATCGCGACCATCTGCTGGGGCGCCTCGGTCGGGCTCGCCGGGCTGGCGCCGAACATCTGGTTCGCGATCGGCGTTCTTCGCGCTCGCCGGTGGCGCCGACATGGTCTCCGGTGCTGTTCCGCTCGGTGATCTGGAACCAGACCATCCCGGACGAGATGCGCGGCCGGCTGGCCGGGATCGAGATGCTCTGCTACTCGCTCGGGCCGCTCGGTGGTCAGGCCCGCTCGGGCCTGGTGGCCGACGCTGACCAGCGTCCGGACGTCGATCGTCAGCGGCGGCGCCCTCTGCGTGATCGGCGTCGTCGCGACGACGGCGTGGCTGCGGGACTTCTGGCGGTACGACGCGCGCACCGACGAACACGCCATCCGCGAACGCGACCTCCGGACGGCGGCCGAGGCGGCCGGGTAGCTCCTACCTCCCCGTCGCGCCGCTGCTGTGGGGCCAGCGGGTAGCTTCGGAGGCATGATCCGGTTCTACGTGCTGGCGACGTTGGGCGTGCTGGCTGGGTTGACCGTGCTGGCGGCGGTGATCGGTGGTGCCGGGCTGGTGGGTGCTGCTGGCGCTGGTGGTCGCGTTGGTTGCGCTCGGCATCCACGACCTGGTGCAGAAGAAGCACTCGATCCTGCGGAACTACCCGGTGATCGGGCACATGCGGTTCCTGCTCGAGGACATCCGGCCGGAGCTGCAGCAGTACTTCATCGAGCGCAACTACGACGGCCGCCCGTACGACCGGGACACCCGCTCGACCATCTACGCCCGGGCCAAGGGGACCAACGAGGAGCAGCCGTTCGGGACCGAACGGGATGTGAACGAGATCGGGTACGAGTACCTGGTCCACTCGACTGCCCCTCAGCCGGTCGCGGCGGAGATCCCCGCGGGTCCGGATCGGCGGGCCGGACTGCACCGCGCCGTACGAGATGGCCTTGCTGAACGTCTCCGCGATGAGTTTCGGCGCGATCCAGCGCCAACGCGATCGAGGCGATGAATCGCGGTGCGCTCGAAGGGAGGGTTCGCACACGACACTGGTGAGGGCGGGATCAGCAAGTACCACCGGCAGGGCGGCGATCTGGTCTGGGAGGTCGGCAGCGGGTACTTCGGGACGCGGACCAAGGACGGCGACTTCGATCCGGAGCAGTTCCGCGACAAGGCGGCCGACGAGCAGGTCAAGATGGTCTCGCTCAAGCTCAGCCAGGGCGCGAAGCCCGGGATCGGCGGAGTGCTGCCGGGGGCGAAGGTGACGGCCGAGATCGCGGCCGTCCGGGGCGTCCCGCAGGGAGAGAAATGCGTCTCCCCGGCGTACCACAAGGTCTTCTCGACGCCGCGCGAGCTGGTGCTGTTCATCGCCCGGATGCGCGAGCTGGCCGGCGGGAAACCGGCCGGTTTCAAGCTCTGTGTCGGATCGCGCACCGACGTGCTGGCGATCTGCAAGGCGATGGTGGCCGAGGGGGTCACGCCGGACTTCATCGTCGTGGACGGCGGTGAGGGTGGGACCGGAGCGGCACCGCAGGAGTACGAGGACCACATCGGGACGCCGCTGACCGAGGGCCTGCTGACCGTGCACAACGCGCTGGTCGGGACCGGGCTGCGAGACCGGGTGAAGATCGGCGCCTCCGGCAAGGTCGCGACCGGGGTCGACATCGTGAAGCGGATCCTGCAGGGCGCCGACTACACGAACGCGGCCCGGGCGATGATGATGGCGACCGGCTGCATCCAGGCGCAGACCTGCCATACGAACACTTGCCCGGTCGGCGTCGCCACCCAGGATCCGCGCCGGATGCGGGCGCTCGACGTCACGGACAAGACCGGCCGGGTCGCCAGCTACCAGTACGAGACGGTAAGCAGGCGATGCAGGTGATCGCCTCGATGGGGCTCGAAGGCCCCGAGCAGCTCGAACCGCGGATGCTGCTGCGCCGGATCGACCACACCCGGACCGCGAGCTACGCGGAGCTCTTCGACCACCTGACACCGGGCCAGCTGCTCGGCAGCCCGCACGACCTTCCTGCTGATTGGGCGCGGGATTGGGTACAGGCGGATCCGGATGCCTTCAAGCCATGAGGAGAGTCGCAGATGACCACGATCGCTGAATTGCTCGTCGAGTCGCTGGCCGAGCATGGCGTCACCTCGGTGTGGGGTGTCGTCGGTGATGCCCTCAACCCGGTCACGGACGCGATCAGGCGCGAGGACCGGGTCGAGTGGATCGGCGTACGGCATGAAGAGGCCGGGGCGTTCGCCGCCGGTGCCCAGGCCGCGCTGACCGGCAAGCTCGGGGTCTGCATGGGGACCGTCGGTCCGGGCGCGATCCACCTGCTCAACGGCCTGTACGACGCGGCGAAGTCGCGCGTGCCAGTGCTCGCCATCTGTGGTCAGGTGCCGCGGGAGGAGATCGGCAGCGACTTCTTCCAGGAGGTCGACAACGACGCGCTGTTCGCCGATGTCGCTGTCTTCCGGGCGACGATGATGACGGCCGAGCAGGCACCGGGGCTGATCGAGCAGGCCGTGAATGCGGCATTGGCCGAGCGCGGGGTCGCCGTGCTGTCGATCCCGGGTGATGTCGGTGGACTCGAGGTTCCGCACGGGACGGTGGTGCCGCGGTTCTTCGAGCCTTCGTCGCAGACTGTTCCGTCGGCTGAGGACCTGGCTAGCGTCGCGGCGGTGCTGAACGCGGCCGCGAACGTGACATTGCTGGTGGGGATCGGGGCTCGGGAGGCGTTGTCCGAGGTGCAGGAACTTGCTTCCACGTTGGCTGCTCCGACTGTGCTGACGTTGAAGGCGAAGGAAGGTTTCGAGGAGTATCTGCCGCAGGAGGTCGGGCAGTCGGGGCTGATCGGCAACCACGCGAGCAAGGTGGCGTTCGACGGGTGCGATGTGTTGTTCCTGGTCGGGACGGACTTCCCGTATCGCGAGTTCCTGCCGAGCGGGAAGACTGTCGTGCAGCTCGATCTGCGTGGGGAGCACATCGGGCGGCGGGTGAAGGCGGACCATGCATTGGTCGGCCATGCGAAGGCCTCCTTGGTGCAGCTGCTTCCGTTGCTGGAGGCAAAGACCGATACGGCGCATCTGGAGAAGGCGCGGTCGTCGTACGAGGCCTGGCGGAAGCGGCAGGAGCAGTTCACCGATCCTGGGTTCGACCACAAGCCGAAGGGGTTGTTGCGGCGCAAGGTGGACAACCCGGAGGGCCGGATCCGGCCGGAGTTGCTGGCTGCGTCGGTTGATCGGCATGCCGCTGACGACGCGTTGTTCACCACCGATACCGGGATGTCGACGGTGTGGTTGTCGCGATTCGTGCGGATGCGTGGATCGCGGCGGCTGGTCGGGTCGTACAACCTCGGGTCGATGGCGAACGCGATGCCGCAGGCGCTCGGGTTGTCCGCGTCCGACCGGGATCGCCAGGTGGTCGCGTTCTGCGGCGATGGTGGGCTGTCGATGCTGCTCGGCGACCTGATCACTGCGGTGACGTACGAGCTGCCGGTGAAGCTCGTGGTCTTCGACAACGGGCGGCTCGGGATGGTGAAGCTCGAGATGGAACAGGTCGGCTTGCCGGAGTACGGGACAAAGCTGGCCAATCCGGACTTCGCTGCGGTGGCCCGGGCGATCGGGCTGGCCGGGATCAGGGTCGAGAAGCCGGATGAGGTGGACGCCGCGGTGGAGCAGGCTTTTGCGACGCCGGGGCCGGTGCTGCTCGACGTACTGACGAATCCCGACGAGGTGTCGGTGCCGCCGCAGGTCTCGTTGAGCCAGGGGTGGGGGTTCGCGATCGCCAAGAGCAAGGAGTTCTTGGAGAGCTATGAGTAGTGTTGGTGACCATGCGCATGCGTTCGGTAGTGGGGATCCTCGGTGTCGCGGCACTGTTGACAGGCTGCAGCGGGCCGGGGAACGAGGATGCGCCGAACGTGCCACCGCTGGTGTCGGTCCCGACGACCGAGACACCGACTCCGACTGAGACCCCGAGCGATCCGGCGACGTCGAAGGTCGCCGACACGTTGTGCACGCGGGTGAACCAGACGCTGGTGCAGACCACCCTCGGCGTACCGGTGGTCGAGATCCAGACGAAGCAGGTGCCGGCGGACTTCGGCTTTCCGACGTACGACGTGTGCCAGCTGGGGCTGAGCAGTAGTCCTGGCGCTGCCGTGCTGCTGATGGAGCGGTCGCTGGTGGTGGCCAAGCAGAGCTCGCTCGATGCTGCCCAGAAGGCGTATGCCGCCACCAAGGGAGAGCCCAGCAAGCCGGTCGCTCTTGGTGACGGCGGCTTCGGGACCAGCCGGTTCGTGGTGTTCCTGTTCAAGGACCGGCTGATCAAGATCAGTGGGCCGCCGGCGACCTTGGCGAAGTACGTCGTACTCGGTCAGGAAGTGGTCCGGCAGGCCCCCGGGTTGCCGGACGCGCCGCTGTCGATCGCCCGCCCCGAGTGCGAGCGCGGGACCTCGGCCGCGGCGAAGGTGATGGGTGCGCCGGCGGTCTACCGCCGCGACAGCGAGACCGCCGAAGGTGACCTCGTCTGCGGCTGGATCACCGCGAACGGCGTCCTCTACACGACCGCCCGCCATGTCAGCGACGCCGAAGCCCTGATGGCCCCGATCCGCAAGGCCCCGACCTCCCAGTCCGTGCCGCTGGGCGACGAGGGCTACATCGACACCGTCACCGGCCGCGGCACGATCCGGGTCGGCACCGGCAAGATCGTCGACCTCGTCCCGCTCGGCATCCCGCATCCCGATGCCGACCTGATGGCCTCCTTCGCACTCACTGTCGCGGGCCGCTACACCCACTGACTTCTGCGACCGGGTTGCAGGTGGGTTACGGTGGGGGCGTCGTGGTGTTCGGGAAGCCGGTGCGATGCCGGCGCGGCCCTCGCCACTGTGATCGGGAAAGTCTGCTGATCGCTCCCTGAGGGGAGACCACTGGTCGCTCGCGGCTGGGAAGGTCAGATCGGCGGACGGTGTGCTCCCGTCAGCCAGGAGACCGGCCACGGCATGTCAGACCCGTCCACGAGGTGCTGGAGGAGCGGTCTCATGACCGTTGTGTCGAGGGCAGTTACGGCTGCCGTCCTGTTGTCCCTGCTCGCCGGTTGCGGGGGTGCCGCCACGGCGGGCCCGAGCGCGACTGCGACCACCGTCAAGAACTGCGGGATCGACGTCACCGTCGATGGCCCGCCGAAACGCGTCTTCGCGGCGTACCAGCCGGCCATCGAGATGGCGCATGCGCTGGGCATCTCGGACCGGCTCGTCGGTACGGCGTACCTGGACGCTCAGGTGCTGCCGGAGTACGCGGCGGCGCAGAAGGATCGCAAGTACTACAAGAACCTGCCGAGCCGGGAGGAGCTGCTCAGCCAGAACCCGGACTTCGTGCTGTCCGGGTTCAACGACGTGTTCAGCGCGGCGGGCAGTGATTCGAGTTTCGGCAGCCGGAAGAGTCTTTCCGAACTCGGCGTGGAGACCTGGATCTTCAGCCCGCTCTGCCCGACCGCGGACGGCAAGGGCGACGAGGCGATCGACCCGTCGACGGTCTCGATGGAGAACGTGTACGCCGATCTGCGCGACCTCGGCAAGCTGTTCGGGGTCGAGCGATCGGGCTTCGGCCGTGATCGCTGACCAGAAGAAGCGGATCGCCGCGGTCGAGGCGAAGGTGGCGGGTGCGTCCAGGCCGACGGTTGCGATCATGCGGCCCGGGCTCGAGGGTGGCGGGATCACGGTCTCCGGTGGGCCGGACTTCGGCACCGTGCTGATCAAGCAGGCGGGCGGGGTGAACGCGTTCGCCGATCTCACCTCGAAGCGGAACGTGAAGATCAGCGTCGAGGAGTTCATCAAGCGCGACCCGGACTACGTGCTGATCAGCGGCTGCTGCGACGCTTCGCTGACCGAGGCGCAGGTCCAGCCTGAGGTGCAGAAGATCCTCGCGAACCCGGCGTACGCCAACCTGAAGGCGGTCCGGAACAAGCACGTGATCCCGTGGCTGTTCGCCCATCACTCGGCCGGTGTCCGCGGCGCCAACTCCACCGAGCTGATCGCGAAGATCATCCACCCCGACCTGGTCAAGTGAGCGGTCTGCGGGGTCTGGGACTGTGCTGGTAGCTGTAGTCTGTTCTGCTTGGGGCCGTACTGCTTTCGCTTGTCGCAGGCAACCAGTGGTTCGGCCCACATGACGTCTACATGGCCGCCGCGGACTTCACCGGATCCGACACCGATCGGGTGATCCGCTACCTACGATTCCCGCGTACTGCGGCCGGCCTGCTCGCCGGAATGGCTCTCGGGTTGTCCGGCGCGGTGATGCAGGGGATCACCCGCAATCCGCTGGCCGACCCGGGGATCCTCGGCGTCAACGCCGGTGCAGCGCTCGCGGTCGTCGTGGCGATCGGCGTCCTCGGCGTACAGACCCTGACTGGGTACGTGTGGTTCGCGATGGCCGGCGCATTGGTCGCGACGTTCGTCGTGTACGCCGTGGGCGCGGTCGGGCCGGGGTGGGGCGACTCCGGTCAAACTCGCGCTCGCCGGGGCCGCGATGTCGGCGTTGCTGGGCTCGGTGACGTCGGCGATCACCTTGCTCGATCTGTCCACGTTGAACGAGTTCCGCTTCTGGGTGGTCGGGTCACTGACCTTGGCGACCGGTTCGATCGTGGCGCAGGCGTTGCCGTTCCTTGCCATCGGCACCGTTCTGGCGTTGGCGCTCGGACGCTCGCTCAACCAGTTCGCCCTCGGCGAGGAGCTCGCCTCGTCACTCGGTACCAGGGTCGAACCTGATCCGGGTCCTCGCCGGAGCTTGCGGTCGTCCTGCTTGCCGGTACCGCGACTGCGATGGCCGGCCCGATCGGCTTCGTGGGCCTGGCGGTCGCCCATGTTGCCCGCGCGATCGTCGGCCCCGACTACCGGTGGATCCTTCCGTGGTCTGTCGTCCTTGCGCCCACGGTCCTGTTGCTGTCGGATGTCGTCGGTCGCCTGGTGGCGCGGCCCGACGAACTCCAGGTAGGGATCATCACAGCGCTGATCGGCGCTCCGTTGTTCATCGCCTTGGTGCGGCGCCGCAAGCTGGCGGACCTATGAGGACTGTTCGAGTAGGGATCTTCTCCGCGCGCCTTGATCTCGTCAGTGTGCTTGTCACCTTCATTGCTCTGGCTGCGGCTTTGATGGTCGCCGCCTACTCGCTGACGTCGTGGCGACTATGAGATTCCGCTGCGGCAGGTGCTGGAAACCCTTGCTGGTAAGGGATCTCTGATCATGACCGATGTCGTCGTCAACAATCGGCTGCCTCGCGTGCTGGTGGGGATCGGCGTCGGGGCCGCGTTCGCGATCTCCGGTGCGATCTTCCAGCGGCTTGCCCGGAACCCGTTGGTCAGCCCGGATCTGATCGGGATCAACGCGGGTGCCGCGCTGGCCGCAGTACTGATTCTCACTGTCCTCGGTGCGGCCACGACCTGGTTGCCGGTCGGAGCGCTGATCGGTTCGTTGCTTACGGCAATAACCATCTACCTGCTGGCCTACAAGCGAGGGATCGCGGGCTATCGCCTCGTGCTGGTGGGTATCGGCGTCACGGCGATCGTCGGCTCCATTACGGCGTACCTGCTCACGCTCGCTGACATCTACACGGCGAAGAGCGCGTCGATGTGGCTCGCCGGGAGCCTCGCTGGACGGACCTGGTCGCAGGTGATCCTGATCGGGTCGGCCCTGCTGGTGTTGGTCCCGGCCGCGATCGCCGGATCGCGCCCGCTGCGCCTGCTCGAACTCGGGGACGATCTGGCGCGCACTCTCGACACCCGGGTCGAGCTCTACCGCGGCGTACTGATCCTGATCGGCGTCGCCCTGGCCGCGCTGGCGACCGCCGCGGCCGGACCGATCGGTTTCGTCGCACTCGTCGCGCCGCAGATCGCCCGCCGCCTCGTCGCCGAGCGGGTCGCCGGTCTGCTCGCCGCGGGCGCGATCGGTGCCCTGCTGGTGGTTGCGTCGGACCTTGTCGCGCGCGAACTGTTCGCACCCACGGCGCTCCCGGTCGGCATCGTCACCGCCTTCCTGGGCGCTCCCTATCTGCTGGTACTGATGGCCCGGGCCAACCGGGTCGGTCGAGGAGGCTGACTGTGCTGAATACGGCCCCACCCCACCGCCCCGGTCGGCTGCGTGCTGATGACCTGACCCTCGGGTACGACGGAACGCTGGTCGTCTCCGGCTTGTCCGTCGACGATCCCCGCGTCGCGGATCACCGTGATCGTCGGCGCGAACGCCTGCGGCAAATCCACGCTGCTCCGCGGCCTCGCCCGGCTCCTCGCCCCTCGCGGTGGTGCGGTCTACCTGGACGACGTGGACCTCGCGAAACTGTCCGGTACTGCGTTGGCGACCAAGCTCGGGATGCTGCCCCAGCAACCGGTCGCACCCGACGGCATCACCGTCTCCGACCTGGTCGGTCGCGGTCGGCATCCGCATCAACGCTGGTTCCGCCAGTGGTCGGTCGAGGACGAACGAGTCGTCGAGGCAGCCCTCGCGGCAACCGGTATCGCGGATCTCGCGAACCGCTCGCTCGACGAACTCTCCGGCGGTCAACGCCAACGGGTCTGGATCGCCCTCGCCCTCGCCCAGGACGCCGACACGATGCTCCTCGACGAACCGACCACGTTCCTCGACCTCGCGCACCAGTTGGAGATCCTCGACCTGGTCCACGACCTCAACCGCGACCGCGGCAAGACGATCGTCCTGGTCCTCCACGACCTCAACCTGGCAGCCCGCTACGCCGACCACCTGATAGCCCTCAAACAAGGCGCAGTAGTAGCCGCCGGCCCACCCACCTCGGTCATCACCGCAGACCTCGTCGAGCAGGTCTTCAACCTCCCCTGCACAGTCATCCCAGACCCCCTCACCGGCACCCCGCTGGTCCTCCCACGGCCGCGTCGCACCGACCTTCCGGACCGCCAACACTGATCAACCACCGCTGGGCCACCGGTCCGGTTGGAGCGTGAATGGGCTGGAACACTGCAAGGAATCCGGACCGCGTTGGCTGAGTGTTGGCGGTCTCGGCCGATGCAGGCATCGCGCGGTAGGGGCGGGATCGCGCAGCGGGGGGCCGTGGAGGGCGGTGGCGATGAGGGTGATGGCTTCGGTGAGGTCGGTGGGGGTGCGGGCGGCGTAGCCGAGGACCAGGCCGGGGGGACCTGTGGTTTGGGTGTGCCAGGAGAGGGGTTGGGTTTTGACGCCTAGGGCGAGGGCGGCTCGGGCCAGGGCGACGTCGTCGACGGTCGGGGCGAAGGTGATGGTGAGGTGGAGGCCGGCGGCGGCGCCGTGGATTGTTGCTTCGGGCAAGTGCTCTCCGATCGCGTCGACGATGGCGTCGCGGCGTTCGCGGTGGCGACGGCGGACGTAGCGGAGTTGGCGTTCCAGCGCGCCTGACTCCATCAGCTCGGCGAGGACGAGCTGCGGGAGGCTCGCATTGCCCAAGTCTGCAAGGCGTTTCGCGCGGATCAGCACATCCTTGTACTGCGGCGGCGCCAGCATCCAGCCGATCCGGAGCGACGGCGCGAGCAGCTTCGACACGCTGCCCGTGTAGATCACCTGATCGGTCAGCATCGCCCGCAACGCAGGCACCGGCGGGCGGTCGTACCGGTGTTCCGCGTCGTAGTCGTCCTCGACGATCAGCCCACCCTCGCCCGCCCACTGAATCAACTGCCGCCGCCGCTCCCCACCCAGCACCACGCCCATCGGAAACTGATGCGCAGGAGTAGCCAGTACGACGCGCGCCCCCGATTCCTGCAGCACGTCGACGCGAAGCCCCTCGTCGTCGACCGGAATCGGCGTCGTCCGCATCCCCAGACTCTGCAGATGCTGCCGCGACCCCAACGAGCCCGGATCCTCGACCGCCAGCTCGAACGTCCCCTCGTCCCGCAACACCTGAGCGATCAACGCCAGCGCCTGAGCCACCCCCGCGACGATGATCAGATCGTCCGGATCCGCCGTGATGCCCCGATTCCGCGCCAGCCAGACCGCCACCGCCCGCCGCAACCTCCGGCGTACCGGCGGGCTCCCCATACCCGAACTCCGCCGCCGACAGATCAGCCAGCACCTCCCGCTCAGCCTTAACCCAAGCCCCCCGCGGAAACGCGGCAAGATCCGGCACCCCAGGCGTCAGATCCAACCGCGCCGGAACTGCCCGCAGGGCATCGAAGACCTCAAGCCCCGGCTCACCCACCACCGCGCTGGCTGAGTGCGAGCGGCGGCCGCTCACGCTCGGCGCCGCGCGCCACTTCCGCGCGCCCGCCGCTCGCTCGCGCCGCTTCCTGCGCCCGGCGCCTGCCCGCGCCGCCGGCGCTCCTGCCACCCACCCCGCCTCGCGGCGCTCGCCCTGTCCACCGCGCCGGGCTTGCGGCGCTCGTCGTGGTGAGGGGCGCGGCGACGACCGTCGTGCCGGCTCGGCCGTGGGCTGTGGTGTGGCCGTCTTCGGTGAGGCGTTGGTAGGCCTCCGTCACCACGCCTCGGGAGACGCTGCAGTTCGGCGGCGAGGACGCGGCTGGCGGGGAGGCGGGTGCCGATGGGCAAGCGGCCGTCGGAGATCGCGGTGCGGAGTTGGTCGGCCAGCCAGGTGGACAGCCCGCCGGCCGGTAGCTTCGGCGGGGAGAGCTGCAGGAAGTCGGCACCGGCTTTGGACCTGCCAATCTGAAGCTGGATTGGACCTGGTCACTGGACCATTGTGCGCGCACGGTGGAGGTCATGGGAACCGACTACGTCCACGGCTACACCGAAGCCGAGACCCGCAGGCTCGCGATCAGGCGGGCACGCTGGCCGAGCTTGCTGCACGGCGACACGCAGTACGAGGCGGGCAGCCGCGTGCTGGAGGTCGGGTGCGGGGTCGGGGCGCAGACCGTCCAGCTGCGTCACCAGCAGCCCGGGCATCGCGCTGACCTCGGTCGACATCTCCGAGGACTCGCTCGCCGAGGCGCGAACGCCGCGTCGCCGCGAGAGCGCCGTAGGGGCAGGTCGAGTGGCATCACGGCGACCTGCACGAACCTCCCGTACGCCGAGTTCGACCACCTGTTCGTCTGCTTCGTCCTCGAGCACCTGCCCGACCCGGTCGAGGCCCTCCGAACCCTGCAACCATCCTCCGCCCGGGCGGCACGATCACGGTCGATCGAAGGCGACCACGGCTCCGCGTTCTACCACCCGCGCAGCGACGCGCAGCACGTCATCGAGTGCCTCATCGACCTGCAGGAAGAAGCCGGCGGCGACGCCCTGATCGGCCGCCGCGTCCAGCCGCTGCTCAACGCCGCTGGGTTCGACGACGTCCTCACCGAGCCCCGCACCGTGTACGCCGACCAGACCGTGCCGCACCTCGTCGACGGCTTCACCCGGAGGACGTTCATCGCGATGGTCGGCTCGGTCCGCGACCGCTCGATCGCCGCAGGACTCAGTACGCCGGACGCCTGGGAGCGCGGCATCCGCGACCTCAAGCGCGCCGCCGAGCCAGGCGGGACCTTCCACTACACGTTCTTCAAGGCCGTCGGAGGGCGACCTGATCGCGCTGCTCGTCCTCGTCGCCGCGGTGATCGCCGCGCTCGACTGCAGACAGCCGCCGCCGGCGCGCCGGCCGCGTACGGGAGCACGCCGACCGGCAGACGCGATCGCGATCGTGACCGTCGCTGGGGCGATCTTCGCGCGGACGAGGACAGGGCTTGTCGCCGACTGGTAAAACTTGGGGATGCCGCCGACCGAGCAGCTCGAGATCGAGACCAAGTACGACGTCGACGAGCACGCGATTCTGCCGGCGTTGCACGAGCTGCCCGGCGTCGCGGGTCGCGCAACCGGTCGAGCTCGCGCTGGAGGCCGTGTACTTCGACACCGCCGAGCTGCACCTCGCCGCGAACAAGGTGACCCTGCGCCGACGCACCGGCGGTGAGGACGACGGCTGGCACGTCAAGCTGCCGGGATCCGGCTCGCGGGCGGCTGGAGATCCAGCACCCGCTCGGGCGGGCCGTACGCAAGGTGCCGATCCAGGTCGTGCGCGCGGTGCGGGTGCACGTCCGCGACCACGAGCTCGTGCCGGTGGTCACGCTGGCGACCCAGCGGATCGTGCACCGGCTGCTCGACGCCGAGGGCGAGGTCCTGGCCGAGGTCGCCGACGACCACGTGACCGCGACGATCGAAGGAGACGAGCCGGAGACCTGGCGCGAGTGGGAGGTCGAGCTGGTCGACGGTTAGACCGAGCTGCTCGAAGCAGCCGAGCCGGTACTGCGGGAAGCCGGCGCGAATCCGGCGTCGGGACCGAGCAAGCTGGCTCGCGCGCTGGGCGATCGCGTGCCCGAAGCGGGAGACGTGGGAGCTGCCGACGAAGCCGACGACCGCGGACCTGTTCCGCGCGTACGCGACCGCGCAGGTCGAGGCGATCCACCTGCGCGACCCCGAAGTACGGCGGGACCTGCCGGACTCGATCCACAAGATGCGGGTCGCGACCCGGCGGCTCCGGTCGGCGCTGGCGACGTACCGGCCGGTGGTGGATCGCGAGGTCGGCGACGCGCTCCGGGCCGAGCTGAAGTGGTTCGCCGGGTGAGCTCGGCGGCGCGCGGGACGCCGAGGTGCTGCGCGAGCACTTCGCCGCGGCCGTCGCCGAGCAGCCCCACGAGCTGGTGATGGGCCGCGTCGCGGGCTTCATCGACGACCATCTGCGCGGGGTCTACAAAGCGGCCGGGTGCAGGCGCTGGAGGCGCTGGAGAGCGAGCGGTACTTCCGCCTGCTCGACTCGCTCGACGAGCTGATCGCGGATCCGCCGCTGACCGGTGACGAGCGCAAGGCGGCCAAGCAGCTGCCGAGTCTCTGGATCACGACTGAAGCGGATGCGGAAGGCCGTCCGCCGGAGCAGGACGCCGCGGACAACGCTGAGCGCGATCACGAGCTGCACGAAGTACGGAAGGCAGCCAAACGACTCCGGTACGCCGGGGAGTCGGCCGTGCCGGTGCTCGGAGCAGAAGCGACTGCGTCTGGCCGGTCGCGCCGAGCAGGTCCAGGAGGTGCTCGGCGATCACCAGGACAGCGTCGTCGCCCGCGACTTGCTTCGCCAGCTGGCCGTCCAGGTGCAGCTGTCCGGCGGAAACGCCTTTACCTATGGGCGGCTGCATGCCGCCGAGGAGTTCCGTGGCGAGCGCTCGTACCAGGACTTCCTGGAACTCTGGCCGACCCTGAAATGAGCGAACCCCCGACAGGTTGCCGGGGGCTTCGCGCAGGGGATGGGCGGAGTTTTGGTGCTGCCAGGCAGGCTCGCGTCAGATCAGCAAAGCCTGCCTGACAGGTCTAGTGTGGTCCAGTGTTCGGCGCCTTCTCGGCGCCGGCGCCGGTGAGCTGAGCGGACCTCCATCTCGGCGAACTTGTCGACGTTGACCTGTTCCTTGCTGGTCAGCGTGCCGATGATGCCGAGCAGGAACGCCAGCGGGATCGAGACGATGCCGGGGTTGTCCAGCTTGAACCAGTGGAAGTCGATCCCGGTGTCGGTGATCATCGACAGGCTGAGGCCGGTCTTCTTGTCGACCTTGCCGGAGACGACCGGGGAGAACGCGATCAGGATGATCGTGGACGCCAGGCCGCCGTAGATGCTCCAGAGTGCGCCGCGGGTGTTGAAGCGCCGCCAGAACAGCGAGTAGAGGATCGTCGGCAGGTTCGCACTGGCCGCCACCGCGAACGCGAGCGCCACCAGGAAGGCGATGTTCTGGCCGTTCGCGAAGATGCCGCCGATGATCGCGACGATGCCGATCACCACGGCGGTGATCCGGGCGACCCTGACCTCGTTGTTGCCGGTGATCTGACCCTTCTTGATCACCTGGCCGTAGACGTCGTGGGCGAACGACGTACTGGCCGTGATCGTCAGCCCGGCGACGACCGCCAGGATGGTGGCGAAGGCGACCGCGGAGATCACGCCGAGGAGCAGCTCACCGCCCAGCTCGAAGGCCAGCAGGGGTGCGGCCGAGTTCGCCTTGCCCGGTGCTGCCTTGATCGCGTCCGGTCCGACCAGCGCGGCCGCGCCGTACCCGAGGACCAGGGTGAACAGGTAGAAGATGCCGATGATCCAGATCGCCCAGCTGACGCTGCGGCGCGCTTCCCTGGAGTTCGGCACCGTGTAGAAGCGCATCAGCACGTGCGGCAGGCCCGCGGTGCCCAGCACGAGTGCCAGGGCGAGCGAGATGAAGTCGAGCTTGCTGACCCCCGTTGCGCCGTACTGCAGTCCGGGGCTGAGCAGCTTCTCCCCAGCCGCCGGACTCTTGTCCACGGCGGCGCCCAGCAGCGCGGACAGATTGAAGGTGTACTTCGCCAGCACCCACAGCGTCATGATGCCCGCGCCGATCACCAGCAGGACGGCCTTGATGATCTGCACCCAGGTGGTGCCCTTCATCCCGCCGACGAGCACGTAGGTGATCATCAGCAGACCGACGACGGCGATCACGACGTTCTGGCCGGCCCGGTCGGAGATGCCGAGCAGCAGGGCGACGAGGCCGCCCGCACCGGCCATCTGGGCCAGCAGGTAGAAGAAGCTGACCACCAGGGTGGAGATGGCGGCGGCCATCCGGACCGGACGCTCCTTGAGCCGGAACGACAGGACGTCGGCCATCGTGAAGCGGCCGGTGTTGCGGAGCAGTTCGGCGACCAGCAGCAGGGCCACCAGCCAGGCGACCAGGAAGCCGATCGAGTACAGGAACCCGTCGTACCCGTTGATGGCGATCGCACCGGCGATGCCGAGGAACGACGCGGCGGACAGGTAGTCACCGGCGATCGCGATGCCGTTCTGCGGGCCGGTGAACGAGCGGCCGCCGGCGTAGTAGTCGGCCGCGGTCTTGTTGTTGCGGGAGGCCCGGATCACGATCGCCAGGGTGGCGACCACGAACAGCGCGAAGATCGCGATGTTGACGGTCGGGTTGCCGATGTCGGTTGCCAGCGGCAACATCAGGGGCGCGCTCACTGGTGCTCACCTTCGATCTGGTTGCGCAGTTGCTCGGCCTCGGGGTCGATCTTCCGGTCCGCCCAGCGGACGTAGGTCAGCGTGATCGCGAAGGTCGAGACGAACTGGAGCAGCCCGAAGATCAGCGCGACGGTGATGTTGCCGCCGATCTTGTGGGACATGAAGCCGTGGGCGTAGTCGGCGAGCAGGACATAGGCGAAGTACCAGACCAGGAACAGGCCGGTCATCGGGAACACGAAGCGCCGGAAGCGGCGACGCAGCTCGGAGAAGTCCGGTGACAGCTGGACATCCCGGTAGGTCGTCAACTCCGGATCGCCCGCGCGACGCGTATCGCTCATCGCGGACCTCCAGACGAGAACAGGGCCGGGCGGAGACCGGCGCGCAGGGTTGTTGCGCAAACTGTGGCCCAGCTCACTGCCGCCGCACAGCACCCACACGCATCGAGCGCCCAGCGGCGGTCATCGCTCGTCAGATGGTGACCTGGCGTGCGACGAGCGGTATTACCTGTGCGACGAGCGGACGGATCCGGTACTGCGGGCGCCCGGTCGCCGGGTGGCGGGCGCGACTGGAGCGCTGCGGGCCGCAGTGCGGGCTGGTCAGGGCGCGGGGAAGCCTCGGTCGACGTCTACGGCCTCGGGGGCGTGGAGGCGGACCATGCTGCGGGCGGTGCCGCGGGGGATCTTGTGCGGGGTGAGTTTGGAGACCACGATCACGGTCAGGAAGGCGAGCGGCATCGTCCAGGCGGCGGGCTGGCCGAAGAGGGCTCTGGGCCAGCCGGCTTCTGGTGGTCCGATCACGTTCACCAGGACGGCGGTGATGGCGGCGACTCCGCCGACGACGAGACCGGCGGCGGCGCCGGGGACGGACATCCTTCGCCACCAGATGCCTAGTACCAGCAGGGGACAGAAGGTCGATGCGGCGACGGCGAACGCTAGTCCGACGGTGTCGGCGAGGCTGAGGGATTTGGTGAGGTTGAAAGCCAGGTAGGGGACGGCAATCGCAAGCAGGGCAGCGATTCGGAAGCTGTTGACCGCGAGGTAGTCTCCGCCGGTCAACCGGTGCAACCGCGGCCGGAGCAGATCCTGGTCGATCACGCCGGCGATCGCGACTGTCAGGCCGGAGGATGTCGAGAGGAACGCGGCGAAGGCGCCTGCTGCGAGAAGGGCTCCGAGCAGGTCTCCTGTGGTGCCGGCGAAGATCCGGCTGGGGAGTTCGAGAACGACGGTGTCCGGTGTGGTGCTGATCAGGTCGGCCGCGAACGAGCGTCCCAGTACGGCGTACAGGGGTGGGAACAGGTAGAACATGCCGAGGAGGGCCAGGACGGCGACCGTCGTACGGCGTGCTGTTCGTCCGTCAGGGTTTGTGTAGAAGCGGACGAGTACGTGCGGCAGGCCCATCGTTCCGAAACAAAGGGCCAAGAGCAACGAATAGGTCGCGTACAGCGGATGGTCGCGCCCGCCTGCGTGGGAGAGCGGTTCCGCCCACTCCGATCCTGCGCCGTGCAGCGAGTCGAGCAGACCGACCGGGTGGTTCATCGACCGCCAGGAGATCAGGATGACGAAGATCGGCGCGGCCAAGGCGGTCAGCTTCAGCCAGTACTGGAACGCCTGGACGAAGGTGATCGAGCGCATGCCGCCGGCGGCGACGTTGATGACCACGATCACCGCGACGATGGCTGCTCCGACGGCCGGTGGAGCGCCCGTCACCGCATGGAAGGTCAGGCCGGCGCCGCGGAGCTGGGGGAGCAGGTAGAGCGTGCCGATCCCGGCGACGAGTCCTGAACAGATCCGCCGGACGACAGCGGACTCGAAGCGGGTCTCGGCGAAGTCCGGCAGTGTGTAGGCGCCGGAGCGGCGTAGCGGTGCGGCGATCAGGACCAGAAGCATCAGATAGCCGACCGTGTAGCCGACGGAGAACCACAGCATGTCGGCGCCGTTCACCAGCACCAGACCGGCGACGCCGAGGAAAGATGCCGCCGACAAGTATTCGCCACTGATCGCCGAAGCGTTCCAGGACGGCGTGACCGCGCGGCTGGCTACGTAGAAGTCGCTTGTCGTCCGGGAGATCCTGAGTCCGAACAAGCCGATCCCGATCGTTGCCGCGACCACCAATCCGATGGCCGTCAAACTCATTGCCGACGACATTTAGTGCCTCCCGGCGGGGATGGTCTGGCGCTTGCGGCGCCCAGGCACGCACCTCGCGGCACTTGAGGACCATCCACGATGCTCCGCATCGAGGACGCTCCTCAAGCGCCCCGATGCACGTACCTGACCACCGCAATCACTCAGACCCTCCCCGCCGGCAGGCACTATTTCTGCCCGACGAACTCGGTGAACTCGGCTTCGATGCGTTCGGCCTTGCGGACGTAGATCCGCGCGGAGACGTAGACCACTGGGTAGACCACGAAGACCAGTAGTACCCAGGGGAGTGGGATTCCGAAGATCAGCAGGCGGCGGGTGGAGGGAATGAGTGCGAACAGCAACGGCAGTCCGCCGAGGACGAGCGCTGCGCTGCCGACGACGCCGAGGGCGAGCCGGAGCTGCGACTGGATCAGCGAGTGCATGTACACCTCGCCGAGCCGGGTCTGCTCGTCGATCTCGCGGGTACCGGCCGGCGTACTGGGGCGGCGGGCCGCACTCGTCCGCGGGCTCGTCACGCGAACCCGCCGCGGCCCGTCCGCCGGCGTACTCATCCCCGGAGCGAGGTCGACCGGACCAGCAGGTCGCGCAGTTCGCGGGTGTGCCGCCGGCTGACCGGCAGCCAGTCGTCGCCGACCCGGACCGCGCACCGGCCGCCGTCGACGCGCATCTCGTCGACATGCGCGAGGGCGACCAACGTACTGCGGTGGATCCGGGTGAACCCTGCTTCCCGCCAGCGTTCCTCGAGGGTGCTGAGGGGGATCCGGACCAGATGCGAGTTCTGGCCGGTGTGCAGGCGCGCGTAGTCGCCCTGCGCCTCGACGTACCGGACCGTGGAGCGCTGGATGAACCGGGTCACGCCGGCCAGTTCGACCGGGATCACCTCGTCGCCGGTGTCCTCGGGCGGCGGTTGGGCGGTCGGCGTACCGGCGCTGACCACCCGGCGTACGGCCTCGGTCAGCCGCTCGGCGCGGACCGGCTTCATCACGTAGTCGGAGGCGTCCAGCTCGAAGGCGGCGACCGCGTGCTCGTCGTACGCGGTGACGAAGACGATCCGCGGCGGCCGGGCGAACTTCGACAGCACCCGGGCCAGGTCCATCCCGTCCAGGCCGGGCATCTTGATGTCGCAGAAGACCACGTCGAGGTCGGTCGCCTGCAGGATCTTCAGCGCATCGGCCCCGTTGGACGCGGTCAGGATCTCGCCGATCCGCTCGTCCTGGCGGAGGAGATAGACCAGCTCGGCCAACGCCGGCTGCTCGTCGTCGGCAACGAGCGCTCGTAACGCGGAGTCAGCCATAGGGCGCATGCTAAGCCGAGGCATGCACTCCTGAGGAGTATTTGGGCACCCGGAAACTAACCTTCGTGCCCGCGCCCGGTGCCGTTTCCACGACCAGGCCGTACGCGTCGCCGTACACCTGCCGCAGCCGCGAGTCGACGTTCCCGAGCCCGATCGAGTCGCCGGTCGGCTCCCCGGCGAGTGCCGCGCGGATCACCTCCGGGTCGCTGCCGGCGCCGTCGTCCTCGACGCTGATCTCCGCCTCGGAGCCGCGATCCAGCGCCCGGATGGTGATCCGGCCGACGCCCGTGCTGCCTTCCAGGCCATGCCGTACGGCGTTCTCGACGAGCGGCTGGACGACGAGGTAGGGGATCGCGACGGCCAGTACTTCGGGTGCGATCAGGAGCGAGACGGTGAGTCGCTCGCCGAATCTTGCCTGCTCCAGAACGAGATAGCGCTCGACGTTGCGGAGCTCGTCGGACAACGCGGTGAACTCGCCGCCGCGTCTGAGCGCGTAGCGGGAGAAGTCGGCGAATTCCAGGAGGAGTTCGCGGGCGCGTTCCGGGTCGGTGCGGACGAAGGAGGCGATCGCTGCGAGGGCGTTGTAGATGAAGTGCGGGCTGATCTGGGCTCTTAGTGCTCTGAGCTCCGCCTCCATCGCCCGGGTGCGTTCCTTGTTGAGCTCGGCCAGTTCTACTTGTCCGGAGACCCAGCGGGCGACTTCCTCGGTCGCGCGGACGAGTGCTGCTGAGGACCTTGGGCTGTAGGCGACGAGCACCGCGACGACATGCTCGTCGGTGACGATAGGTGCGACGACCGCAGTACGGATCGGGCATTGCGGGTCACGGCAGGCGACATCATGAGCACCCAGTACTGCGGTGCGCCCGGTCCGGAGCGTGTGGGCTGCAATCGACTTCGCGTCGACCCGGTGATTGGACTCGTAGGGCCCGCCGACACCATCCCAGGCGAGTACGCCGGACGAGTCGCAGATAGCGATCGCCGCCGTACCGAGCAGATCCCGCAGATGCTTGCTCGCCTTTTGAGCCGCCTCGGGGGTCAGGCCTTCGCGCAAGCTCGGAGTAGCCAACGAGGCCGTATGCAGCGTCGCATACGTCGCCTTGTCAGCCGGAGTCCCAAAATGCTTCCGCCGCCGCCCAAACACACGAAGACGGTAACCGGTTTGGTGTGTCGAAGGGCTAAACACTCAGGGAGTCGAGCCAGTGGTTGAGGCGGGCTCCTTCTCGGGTCATGACGGTTGGGTCGCGGAGGGCGTTGGCCATCAGGGACATGCCTTGGTAGGCGGAGATGAGGGTGAGGGCCAGGTTTTTCGGGTCGGGCAGGTTGAGCTCGCGGAACTGGGTCTCGGTCCAGTCGAGTAGTCGCTGGATGACTGCGCCGGCTTCTGCGTCGAGGGTGCCGTCGGTGCGCTTGTCGAGTTCGACGGCGAGAGTGCCGGTGGGGCAGCCGTAGCGGGCGGCGACGTCACGCTGGTCGACCCAGCCGTGGACGAGGGCCTTGAGGCGGTCGCGCGGATCGGCTAGCTGCTCCAGCCGGGCGGTGAGTTCGTTCAGTTGACTGTCGTGTTCGGACAGCGCGGCCTGGACCAGGTCGTCCTTGGTCTTGAAGTAGTAGTAGACGTTTCCGACCGGGACCTCGGCTACCCGCGCGATGTCGGCGAGGGTGGTGCGTTCGACCCCCTGCTCGTGCAGAACCCGGGCAGCCGCGGCCGTCAGCCGCTGGCGCTTCTGCGACGCCACGACTCGCCGATTCACTGAGTTGGTCACCCAACTCACTATAGACAGCCACCCATGACCATGTGCTAACTTCGCTCTTAGTCAGTCAACTAACTAAGGGATTCGATCATGATCGTAGTGACAGGTGCCACCGGCACCATCGGACGCACGCTGGTGGAGCTGCTGGCCGAAGCAGGCGAGGAGGTCGTGGCCGTGTCGCGGCAGCCCCAACACCCTGTGGGCGGGGTCCGCTGGGCGCAGGCCGACGTCGGAGATGCCGCGAGCATGCGGCCGGCCCTCCAGGGAGCCCGCGCCTTGTTCATCCTGCTGGCCGGCGAACTCAACCTCGCTGGCGAAGACCCGAAAGCTCTGCTGGACGCAGCCACGGACGCCGGGATCGAGCGGGTCGTTCTCGTTTCCTCGCAGGTCAGCGCCACCCGGCCGGAGGCACTCTCACACGCCCGCCTCCGCGAATTCGAGGCGGCAGTGCGCGCATCCGGCCTGGCCTTCACCATCCTGCGTCCCGAGCGGTTTCGCCTCCAACGCCTTCGCCTGGGCCGACCCGGTCCGCACCAAGCGCACCGTCTTCGCCCCGTTCGGCGACGTAGCGCTACCCGTCATCGACCCAGCAGACATCGCCGCGGTCGCCGCCGCCGTACTGCGTGAGGACGGGCACGCCGACCGCGTCTACGAACTGACCGGCCCCGAGCGCATCAGCCCCCGCCAGCAAACCGCCGCCATCTCCGAAGCCCTAGGCGAGGAAGTCACCTTCGTCGACCTCTCCCGCGAAGAAGCCCAGTCCGCCATGGCGCAGTTCATGCCACCAGACGTAGTCACCGGCACGCTGGACGTCCTCGGCACCCCACTCCCAGCCGAACAAGAGATCAGCCCCGACATCCAGACCATCCTCAACCGCCCAGCCACCCCCTTCCGCGACTGGGCCACCCACAACCTCCCGGCATTCCAGTAGACAGAAGTCAGGCGACGTAGAGCTTGGTTCTCGCGCCCGGCTCGAAGCCGATGGATTGGTACAGGGCCCGAGCCTTCGGATAGCCGTCGTCACCGCGCGGACAGACGATCGCGTCGGTTCCACCCGCTGCGCGCAAGGCGTGCAACGCGGCAAGATTGACCGCCTGCCCCAACCCTCGGTGCCGGTACTCCGGGGCGCAGCCGACCGGTTCCACGAGGCCGATGCCGTTCACCTCGTCGTGCCAGATCAGCGCGGTGGCGGCGAAATCGCCGTTCGGGGCTTCGACGACCCAATCGAGCTCGGGTCGATAGGGCCAGGAAGTCATCACCGCGGCGAAGTCCTCGTCGGTCACCTTCGACGGACCCCAATCGGACCAGGCGGCGCGATGACCTGCTGCCCGCCTTTCCACCTCATCGGGTCGCACGTGCCGGAGAGTCAACCCGTCCGGAACCACCGGAGTACGGAGGTCGCTCAACGAGAGGCGGTGATGGGTGAAGAAGGGAGCTTCGTCATCCGGGTGGAAACCGGCAGCTTCCAGCGCAGAGACGAGGTGGGTCTCACTCTCGAGGACGCTGCAGGTTCCCTTGGGTACGAGCGAGCAGAACCAGCCGATGACCTCGGAAGCGACCTCGGGCCGGGCCGGATCGACGACCAGCGAGAGGTGATCAGGAAGTTCTGCCCATCCCCAGGCGACTACCTGGCCGGCGTCTTCCCACAGCGCAGTACGCCAGGTATCGCCACTTCGGGCGGAGTTCACGCTGCGCTGCCACGCCACATCGCCGATGTGGAACCGCGACCGCTGACTCCAGGTCCGCTGCACCAGGTCCTGCATCAGCCGGACATCATCGGAGCCCTCGAAATCTCGTCGCCGCATTGCGCGCCTCTCATAGGTGACGCCCCAGCGTCGCCTGAGGCGGTCAGTCGATCAACCGATTTCCTCTGAGCGGGGGCGGAAGGCGGTGAGGGCTTCGGTGTCGGAGTAGGTGGTGAGGAGGTATTCGGCGGACCAGGTGTCGATGTGGGGGTAGGTCGAGTGAGTAGCCAGGTAGGTGGCTGCCTGGGTGGTGTTGAAGTGGGTACGGCGGAGTTGGACACCGTCTGGAGTCAGGAGGGCCCAGCTGGCGCCGGGAGCGCCGTACGGCATGCCGATGCTTCCGGCGTTGATGACTAGGCGGCGGTCGACCTGGCGGGCGAAGGGCATGTGGGTGTGGCCGCAGACGATGGTTCTGATCTCGTCCGGTACGCCGTCGAGAACCGTTGCCCAGCGGGAGATCGGGCTGTCGACCAGGACCACTTCCTCGTCGTCGCGAGGAGTCGCGTGGCAGAACAGCGTGTCGCCCAACGTGAACGTGGTCGGCAGATCGTCGAGGAGCTCCACTTGGTCGGGGCGCAATTGCCCCGCTGCCCAGGGCGACACCGGGTCGGGGGGTGTTCCGGCAAACGTCCCGCGAGCCATCGCGACCAGCTCCCGATCCGCGTTGCCGCGCACCCAGACAGCACGTTTCCCCAACGACACCAGGAGATCCAGCGTCTCCACCGGCATCGGCCCGCTGGCGATGTCGCCGGCCAACACGATCAGCTCCGCCCCGGCAACATCCGGCTCAGCCAGCACCGCTTCCAACGCGGGCAGCACACCGTGGATATCCGCCAGCACCACAACACTCATACAACCCAGTGTGGCTGCAGACCCTTCCATCAGGCGAGCTCTCTGCTAGCAGCAGACAACCATCGCGCCGATCAGGAGTTCGCCCGTGGCCAATGGGGTGGCGAGTTCGCAGTCGCGGGAGGTGATCGTGCAGCGGATGATGGAGGCCTTCGTGTCCGGTCCGTTGTCCGCGAGGATGAGCAGGTGCTCATCGTCCTCGGCGACGGTCTGGCGGAACGACGGGCCGCCGCCCAGTCCCGGATCAGGTCGCCGGTGTTGGCGTCCAGGACGGCGACCATCAGGTCGGCGTACCCGTCGACGAAGGCCGGTCCGCCGTACGCCGTGGCGCCGTCCGAGGTGAAGCCCCGGACCTGGTATTCGCACGTCTTCCAGAAACGCTTGCCGGTGGCAACTTCGGTAACCGCCGAGCAGGTGCCGTTGTTGTTCAGATCACGAGGCAGCGACCTCACCGTTGCCGGACAAGGCAGTCGGTGAGGTGATCGTCTCGACCGTCGCGGGGGTCTCGGCCGGATCCCAGGCGTAGAGCTGCCAGGTGTTCGAGTTCTGGGTGTCCATCGAACGGTAGTAGACCTTGCCGTCCTGGTAGGCGATCACGCGGACCTCCCAGGGCTTCGGCAGGAGAGCTTCTGCATCACGGTGACGTCGTTGCCGGCCGTGCGTAGATCGTGCTGCCGGCCAGCGGTTCGCCGCCCTTGCCGGTGATGTGGTCGCGTAGGCCGCCTGCGCGCCGTCGGCGGTGGTGACCATGGTGGTGACGTCGGGGGTGCTCGACCTTCGTCCGCCGGGGTTGACCGTGAGCAGCTCCGTGCCGTTGCCCTTGACAACTATGGCGAGGACCGAGTCGGCGAGCCGGGCGATCTCCTGGATCTGCGCAGTGCCGGGGATCGTGACCGGGCCGCCGGCGCCGCCGCGGACTTCCCGGCCGACAAGGTAGGCCATCTGCGGATCGCGGCCCCGTGGCAGCTTGCTCAGCGTCAGGTCCCTCTTGACCGGGCCGCCCGCGTTGGAGGGGGTGGCCGATGGGGTCGGGGTGGAGGGGGTGGCGGTCGGGGTCTTGGCGACCGGGGTGGTGGTCTGGCCGGCCAGGGGGGCGGCTGAGTTGGCGCCGTTCCGGGGGCCGCGTTGGGAGGCGATGACGCCGCCGGTGACTACGGCCAGCACTGCGATCGCCGCGACCAGGACGATCAGCCGGCCGTTCTTCTGTTTCATTGCCAGGCTCCTAAGAAGCGAAGGTCGTACCGGGCGGCCGCCACGGCGGTGATCAGCGGAATCATCAGCTCAGCAGGAGTTTGTCTGCTGCCACGGGCGTCGCCAGTTCGCAGTCTCCGGTACTGACGGTGCAGCGGACGATCGCGGACTTCCCGCCGCCGGCCGAAGCCACCATCAGCAGGTGGTCCTCGTCCTCCGGCGCAGCGCTCTGGAAACAACCCTTCCACTCGCGAAGCAGTCGCGCGGTCTTCGCATCGAGGGCAGCCTCCGCCGAGGTGCAGTCACCAGCATCATTCGACAGTACGCCGTACGCCGTGGCGCCGCTGGGACTGAAATCGTCCAGGTAGTAGTCGCACGTCTTCCACACGCGCAGCCCGGTGTCGACAGCGTTGATCGCCGAACACGAGCCTTTGTCGTTCGCCAGCAGCGTCGAGGCCGCGGTCTTGCCGTCCGCGGTCATCTTGGTGAGGAACGGGATCGTCTTCACCAGCGTGGCTTTCGGCTCTCCCGGTGTCCAGACATAGGTGCTCCACGTCGCGCCCGAGCCGAGTACGTCCGAGGACTGGTAGTAGACCTTCCCGGCCGCGTACGCGAGCACCTTGAAATTCCAGCCGGTCGTCAACTTCAGCGACTTCAGCGACGTACCGGAATCGGCGTAGATGGTGCCGCCCTCGGTCGGCGGAAGGCTGCCCCCGAAGGCGGCGTACGCGGCACCGCGCCGGTCCTCGCTGACCTCGAGGTGGTTCACCGCGGCGATTGTCGCGCTGCCGTTGGCGTCCAGCCGATGGAGCAGCCAGCCGTTCCCGTTCGTGGTCAAGGCGAGGACCGAGTTGTTCACCCGGGCGATCTCCAGGATGTCGTCCTTGCCAGGGATCTCGATCGGGCTGCCGGCGCCACCGCGGACCTCACGGCCGACCACGTACGGGACCTGCGGCAGCTGGCCGGTGCCGAGCTCGTTCAGCGCGAGCGTGAGCTTGATCGGGGCGGTCGGAGCCGTCAGCGGTGCCGCGGCGGCGACGTTGTCCGAGTGCGGGACATGACGGGAAGCGATGGTGCCACCCAGTACGACGGCCGCGACGGTCACCGCCGCGACGAACGCGACCAGCGGGCCGCTCTGGCGCTTCATGCGGCTGTCGCCCGCTTCATGACCATTCTCCCATCAGCCTCAGGCTGTCCCGCCGAGGTGTTCGTGCGGGAGTGGTGGCGAGCTCACAGGTGCCGGAGCCGATGCTGCACCGGATGATTGCGCTCGCAGTGTTCTCGCCGGTGTCGACCACCATCAGCAGGTGGTCGTCGTCCTCCGCAGTCGCCCCGAAGAACTGCGCACCGGTCCACTCATGCCGTACTGCGGCCGTCCTGGCGTCCAGCGCTGTCGTGGACGGATCGCCGCCTTCGCCACGGAAATCAGGTGTTGCGATCACGGTCCGGCCGTCCGGGGTGAACCCGTTGAGCGAGTAGTCGCAGGTCCGCCAGAGTTGCTTGCCATCAGCAACTTCACGAATCGCCGAGCAGAAGGTCTGGGCGGCACCGGCGATCTGGTCGACACCGTTCGTGCCTTGGAAGTCAACCCCGGCAGGGGATCTGAAGGACTTCAGCAGCTCGACCTTGCCGGTCTGGGTGTGCCAGACGTTCAGTGTCGAGGTCAGGCCGTCCCGGTCGGTGTCGGCGCTGAAGTAGACAGTGTTGCCGACCACGGCCAATACCTTGGACGCCCAATCGTCCGGGCGGTTCAGTTTCTCGTCGGTGAAGGCGTTGCGCCAGTAGACCGCGTTGCCCTGCCGACGCGTGTGGTCGGCGTTGGTGCGGGCAGTGCCGTACGCGAGCGCGTCCTCGTTGACCGAGGTGACCAGGCTCGCGACGTCCGGCGTGGCCCCGGGGAGAATGCCTTTGTCTTTGGTGACCCGCACGAGCTCGGAGCCGCCGGTGCCGACTTCGAGGAGCACCATGGCGTCGCCGTCGTACCGGACCGCGCGGAAGATCTCCTGCGAGCCCGGCACGCTGACGTCCTGGCCGAGGCCGCCCTTGACTACTCGTCCGCTGACGTAGACCACTTGCGGAGCCCGGCCGGTGGGCAGAATCGCAAGGTTCACCTTCGTAGTCTTCGAAGGCTTGGGCGTCGCGGCTAGCGGGGCGGCTGTCTGGCTTTCCTGCTGTGGCCCGCGCCGGTAGGCGATCGCTCCGCCGACCACTACGGCTGCCACCGCGACAGATGCGACCACAGCGACCAGTCGGCCGTTCTGGCCCCTCATGATGCGAGGAGGAGTGGTTCGGCCGACAGAGGAGTGGCCAGTTCGCACTGACCGGAGCTGACTGAGCAGCGGACCAGCGCAGACCGCGACTCCGGTTCTGCTCGGTCGTGCCACTGCAGCAGCACGTTGTCGTCGTCTTCGGCGACGGCGCCGCGCAGCGAGGGACCGTCCCACTGTCGCAGCGGGTTGCTTGTCTTACTGTCCAAGGCGGCGATCTGCAGATCGCCGTACGGGTTACTGCCCGGTGGGATCGCCAGTACGAACTTGCCGCTCGGGCTGAAGCGAGTCAGCTGGTAGTGGCAGGTCCGCCACAGTTGCTGGGCCTTGGCGAGGTCGGTGAGCACCGTGCACATACCGCTGTCGTTGAAGACGGCGAAGCCGGCGGCGACCGTGCCGCTGGGGTTCACCAGAGTCGGTGAGACCACAGCAGGGACCTTGGTGACGGTCTGCTTGTCCACCTGCCAGCGGTAGAGGTCCCAAGCCAGGTCCGGTCCGCGGCCCGCGTGGAAGTAGACGGTCTTGCCGATGACGGCCAGGACCTGCAGGTCGTACACGTGTGGGCGAGCGAGCTTGGCGGTCGGCTGGTCGCCCGCCTCCTGGTAGTAGACAGTGCCGCCGGCCATGGCGTCGACCGCGAACCTGCCGCCCGATGCATACGCCGCGGCCTGTCCGTCCGCACTGGTCACCAGCGAGTCCACGCCCTGGATCTGGTTCACCTGCTTGCCCTCGCCGTCCAGCACGACCAGTGAAGGGCTGGTGACGGTCTTGAGCTGCACTGTCAGAACGTTGTCCCACAGCCTCGCCACAGCGACGAGCTCGGCCTTGCCCGGAATGGTCAGAGGCCCACCGGGGCCGCCCTGCAGGGTTCGGCCTCGTACGTAGGCGACCTGCGGCTCGCGGCCGGGCTGGAGTGTCCTCGCGTCGACCTTGAGCTCCTTGGGCAACGGCTTGGCCGGCGTACCGGCTGAGCTCGGCAACGCAGAGGCGGCGAGTGGGACGGCGGAGCCTTTCCCGACCTCCGGGTCCCGCCTGGACGCGAGCAGACCGCCGACAGCCACGGCGGCGACCGCTACAGCGGCTACCACAGCGACCAGCGGCCGGTTCTTGGCTGACACGCGCCCTGTTTCCATCCCCGTTCAGACGCCACCAGTTGGCGTTTTGTTCGCTCCGATCGAGATCTCGGTGTGACAGTGCGGTGACAAAGCAGAGCACTGGCGACACGGTCGCAGGAGGGATCGAGCATAATGCGCCTATGGACCAGCCACCGCGGATCGGCCGGTACTCCCTGGTCCGCCGGGTGGGTGCCGGGGGTTTCGCGACCGTCTGGCTGGCCCGTGACGAGCAGCTGGACGCCGATGTCGCGGTGAAGATCCTCTCCGACAACTGGATCGACGAGGACGATGTCCGCCGCCGGTTCCTGGCCGAAGGACGCTTCCTGCGCCGGGTCGACTCGCCGCATGTGGTCGGCGTCCACGACATCGGCGAGGCCGAGGACGGCCGTCCCTATCTGGTGCTCACGTACGCCGACGGCGGGTCGCTGGCCGACAAGATCAAGGCCGGGCCGCTGGAGATCGCCGACGTGGTCGACATCGTCACCCAGGTCGGCAGCGGGCTGAAGCAGTTGCACGCCCGCGGCGTGCTGCACCGCGATGTGAAGCCGGCGAACGTGCTGTTCCACAAGGAGCCGGAAGGCGACCGGGCGATGCTCGGCGACCTCGGCCTGGGCAAGTCGCTGGAGACCGTGTCGCAGCTCACGATGCCTGGCGGTACGCCGGCGTACGTCGCGCCCGAGCAGGTGATGGGCGACCGGCTGGACCACCGCGCGGACCTCTACTCACTGGGTGCGGTCGCGTACGCCGCCTTCACCGGCCAGGCGCCGCACGGCGTGATCAGCCTGGGCGCGGTGATGCGGATCGACGCCCCGCCGCCCTCGATGAGCACGATCCGCGACGACATCCCGCCGGCCATCGATGCCGTCGTACGCCGTGCGCTGGAACCCGATCGCGACAAGCGCTGGCCGGACCTGGACAGCTTCCTCGACGCCTTGAACGAGGCGCACACCACCGGGAAGATCCCGGCCGGGCTCGTCCCTGCGGACGAACTCCCCGTCAAGGTCGGCGCTGGCGGCCTTGACCAGGCAACTCAGCTGGCCGACGCGAACCGCCCGACGATCGCCCCGCTAGCCGGTGCTCTCACAGAGATCCCCGCTACTGAAGAGGCACCTGCCGAAGCTGCGCCCAAGCGCCGCTCTGGTCGAGCCCGGTGGATCGCGGCGGTGCTGGCCGTAGTACTGGCTGCTGGTGGTGGCTACGGCGGCTACGAGCTGGTGATGAGCCGTCCGGTGACGGTGAAGGACAACAGCGAGCGGCTGTCGGTGAAGGTCCCGCGCGAGTGGACCCAGAAGTCGGTGAATACGGCGCAGAACTCGCAGCCGGCCCTACTGATCAGCACCGACACCACGGCCTGGCAGAACCAGCAGAACGTCCAAGGAGTGTTCGTCGGCATCCTGGGCAGCTCGGCGCTGCCGACCAGCGGGACACCGCCGAAGGACTGCACAGTGAAAGACAAGAACAGCGACAACGTAGGTGATCGCAAGGCGGTCACCTACACCTACAACTGCCAGCAGAGCACAGTCAAAGAGCGATACATGGCACTGTCCGGCAGCGGGTCGGTCCGGATCCAGGTGCGCGACAACGACCAAGCCGAGCTCCAGAGGGTGCTCGACTCGGTCGTCGTCAAGTAGCCGCTAAGCCAGTCCGGTCAGGGACGACACTGTCGCCTTGTGGAGTTTGCTGATCACGTTGAGGGTGGCCGAGTCGCCGCTGTAGAGGTATGAGCCCGACTCGTAGACCTGGTACGCCGTGCCGTTGTACTCCGTGATCCCCTCGGCCATGCTCGGCGAGCGGAAGCAGCTCAGGGTCGCCGCGTCGAGATCCTTCTGGCCGCGACGTACGACGTACAGGTTGCTGCGGTTGCCGCGGCCGTACGACGTCGCGTAGATGAAGTGGGTCGAGGTGACCAGCAGGCCTTGCGTCTTGGTCGGGATCTCCCAAGCGCCGGCCACTGTGGTGAGGGTGCCGTCGTCGGCGATCTTGTACTCGTACATGGTTCCGCGGCCGGTCTCGTTGAACGACCCGGACCAGACAGAGTCGCCGTAGCTGGTCAGGAAGGATGCGCCGGCCACGGACCGCGCAGTACCGACCTGTGCCAGGTACGGCGTACCGGCAGCCTTCATTGCATCGCGCAGCTCGGTGAGGCGGTACTTGCGGATCGTGTTGCTTGTGCCGGCGACGAACGCCCAGCCCTTGCTGGTGGTGATTCCACCGACGTGGGCTTCGGCTACTGCAACCACACCGACCGTTGCGCCGGTCGCGGGGTCGAGGCCGTAGATGTGCGAGTTGGCGCCATCGCGGTACGACGCCACCAGGATCAGGTTCTTGCCGGAGCCGTCCCAGTTGTACCAAGTCCCTGCACCCTGCGGCGTGTAGCTGCTCAGCTCGGGCACGGTCATCGCGGAGTTGCTGAACCGCGCGTCGTACTTCTTCGACGCAGACGGCCCGTCGTAGAACGTGCTCCCACCGGTGGTCGCGGTATCGCACGTAATCGCAGCACTCGCCGAGAGCGAGGCAGTGAGAGCAGTAGCCGTCGTTATGAAGGCGGTCAGAAGGGCAAAGGGGCGGGCCATGATCGGTCCTCTTCCAGGTTGGGCGGAAACCTTCGAGGCTGTCAGTCTGGCTTGAAAAGATTTTACAGTCTAGCCTAGTGCGGTAATCACTAACGCGCAGCCCCGCCGTACCGTAGGGCGCATGACCGATCTGCAAGCGGCTATCGACCGCGTTCTGCCCAGTGTTCGTGCCGATCTCGAGGACCTCATCCGGATTCCCTCGGTCAGTGCGGACCCGGCCCGCCAGGCCGACGTCCAGCGTTCCGCCGAGGCGACCGCGGCCCTGTTCGAGGCCGAGGGTTTCGAGGTGAAGATCGTCCGGGCGGGTGAGGGCGCGCCGGCCGTGATCGCCAAGAAGGCCGCTCCGGAGGGCAAGCCGACCGTGCTGCTCTACGCGCACCACGACGTGCAGCCGACCGGCTCCGTCGAGGAGTGGACGAGCGAGCCGTTCGTGCCGACCGAGCGCGACGGCCGGCTGTACGCCCGGGGCGCGGCCGACGACAAGGCCGGGATCGCGGCCCACCTGGCCGCAGTACGGGCCTTCGGCAACGACCTTCCGGTCGGCGTCACGGTCTTCGTCGAGGGCGAGGAGGAGATCGGCTCGCCGACCCTGCTGCAGTTCCTCGACGAGTACTCCGACGAGCTCGCCTGCGACGCGATCGTGATCGCCGACTCGGGCAACTGGGCGATCGGCCAGCCGGCGTTGACGGTGTCGCTGCGCGGCCTGGTCGACTGCTACGTCGAAGTACGGACTCTCAAGCACGCGGTGCACTCCGGGCTCTTCGGCGGCGCCGTTCCGGACGCGCTGACCGCGCTGTGCCGGTTGCTGGCGACCCTGCACACCGAGAACGGCGATGTCGCTGTCGACGGGCTGCATGCTTCTCGCGCCGCCGACCTGGACTACCCCGAGGACCGGTTCCGGGCCGAGTCGAGCGTGCTGGACCAGGTCCGGCTGACCGGCTCCGGTTCGCTGGTCGACCGGCTGTGGACCCGCCCGTCGATCTCGGTGCTGGCGATCGACGCGCCGCGGACCGCGGATGCGAGCAACACGCTGGTGCCGGTCGCGCGGGCCAAGGTCAGCCTCCGGGTCGCGCCGGGCGACGACTCGAACAAGGCGATGCAGGCCCTGGTCAACCACCTCGAGCAGAACGCTCCGTGGGGTGCCCAGGTCGTTGTCACGGAAGGCGATATCGGCCAGCCGTGCTCGATCAACGCCCGCGGTACGGCGTACGACGCCGCCCGGTCGGCCTTCGCGGCAGCCTGGGGCGTGGAGCCGGTCGACACCGGGATGGGCGGCTCGATCCCGTTCATCGCGGAGTTCCAGCGCGCCTTCCCGCAGGCCGCAGTACTGGTCACCGGGGTGGAAGATCCAGACACTCGCGCCCACGGCATCGACGAGGGATTGCACCTGGAGGAGTTCACCAAGGTCTGCCTGGCGGAGGCTCACCTGCTGCAGAACTTGGCCTGATATCTGGGTGATCCCTCACAACTTGGCCAAGCCCTCGGAACCGGGGTTTCCGCGTACCCAGGGTTTGGCATAGGTTTCGGCGAGTGAAGATCGCAGTAGTGCGCGAGACCAGACCGGCGGAGCGCCGGGTGGCGCTGGTGCCGGAACAGGTCGCCAAACTTGTCCAGCTCGGCTACGAGGTCGCGGTCGAACCTGCGGCCGGTGAGCGCGCGTTGTACTCCGACGAGGCGTACCGCGACGCCGGCGCCGAGGTCGCCTGGGGAGCGGATCACGCCGCGACCGTCGTCGTGTCGGTCCAGCCGCTCGAGCGCGAACGCTTGCAGCGGCTGCATGCCGGTACGGCGCTGATGTCGTTCCTGCCGACCAATCCGCCGGACGTGATCCGGGCCGCGACCCGGGCCAAGCTGACCGCGTTCGCGATGGAACTCATCCCGCGGATCTCCCGGGCCCAGTCGATGGATGCACTGTCCTCCCAGGCCCTGGTCGCCGGCTACCGCGCCGCGATCATCGCCGCGGAACGGCTGCCCCGGTTCTTCCCGCTCAACATGACCGCCGCGGGGACCGTCCCGCCGGCCCAGGTGCTCGTCCTGGGTGCCGGCGTCGCCGGTCTGCAGGCGATCGCGACCGCGAAGCGACTCGGCGCAGTGGTCAAGGCGTACGACGTACGGACCGCTGCTGCTGAGGAGATCGCGTCGATGGGCGCCAGCCCGATCGAGCTGGAGCTCGGGACGCTGGACGGCCCCGGCGGCTACGCGCGCGAGATGACCGAGGAGCGCGCGCAGCTGCAGCGCGACCTGCTGGCGCCGTACGTCGCGGGCGCGGATGCCCTGATCACCACGGCCGCCGTACCGGGCCGGACCGCGCCGATGCTGGTGTCCCGCGCGATGGTCGAGCAGATGAAGCCCGGCTCGGTCGTGGTCGACCTGGCCTCGGAGTCCGGCGGCAATGTCGAGGGCTCGGTGGCCGGTACCGAACTGATGATCGGCAACGCGCTGGTCTGGGGCGGCGCGAACGTGCCGAGCCAGATGGCCGGACCGGCGTCGCGGCTCTACGGCCAGAACATCGCGAACCTGATCACCCTGATGACCCGCAACGCCGCCTTCGATCCCGATTTCGACGACGAGATCGTGGCCGGCTGTTGTGTCACGCACGACGGCTCGGTTCTGCACGAGCCGACCCGGGAGCTCCTGGAAGGACCGTCCAGATGACCGAGTCCATCGCCCTGCTGACCATCTTCGTGCTGGCCGCGTTCGTCGGCGTCGAGGTGATCAGCAAGGTCTCCTCGACGTTGCACACCCCGCTGATGTCCGGGGCGAACGCGATCCACGGCGTCATCCTGGTCGGCGCGATCATCGTCACCGGCCAGGCCGACTCCACGATCGTGGTGATCGTCGGCCTGCTGGCCGTCGTCCTGGCGACCGTGAACATGGTCGGCGGGTTCGTCGTCACCGACCGGATGCTGGAGATGTTCCGCGGACCCGCGGCGCGCAAGAAGGAGCTGCACAAGTGATCGCGACCTGGGCCCAGATCGGTTACCTGGTGTCGGCGGTCTGCTTCATCGTCGCCCTGAAGGCACTGTCCTCCCCCCGTACTGCGCGGACCGGCAACCTGCTCGGCGCAGCCGGCGCAGTACTGGCGGTGCTGATCACCTTCATCGCCTACAAACCCGACCACCTGGTGCCGATCCTGATCGCGCTGGCGATCGGCGCGGTCGGCGGCGTGATCGGATCCCGCCGGGTGCAGATGACCCACATGCCCCAGCTGGTGGCCCTCTTCAACGGTGTCGGCGGTGGCGCCGCGGCGCTCGTCGCGCTGATGGAGCTCGGCGAGGTCCAGTCGGGTGAGACGGTGGCGGCGATCGCGACCGCGTTCACCATCGTGGTCGGTGCGATCAGCTTCTCAGGGTCGATCGTCACCTTCGCCAAGCTCCAGGAACTCATGACGACCCGGCCGGTGACGTTCCCCGGTCTGCCGGTGCTGTTCGTGGCCGGCATCCTCGGTGCGCTGGCCTTGTCGGGCTGGCTCGTCTCGGACCCGCGCGTGTGGGTCGGGGTGCTGCTCTGCCTGGTCGGGCTGGCTGTTGGTGTGATGCTGGTGCTGCCCGTTGGTGGTGCCGACGTACCGATCGTCATCTCGCTGCTGAACGCGTTCACCGGTCTGACCGTGGCCGCCGGTGGCTATGTCCTCGGCAACGCGCTGTTGCTGATCGCCGGAACGCTGGTCGGTGCGGCCGGTACGTTGCTGACGAAGCTGATGGCCGACGCGATGGGCCGGTCGGTCTTCAACATCCTGTTCGGTGCAGTCCGGGGTGGATCGACGCTTGGTGGCGGAACCGTCTCCGAGCGGCCGGTGATCTCGGGTGGCGCGCAGGACGTCGCGATCCTGCTGGCTTATGCGCAGCGGGTCATCATCGTCCCGGGGTACGGACTGGCCGTTGCCCAGGCGCAGCACACCCTGCGTGAGCTGGTCGAGGTGCTGCAGGGACGCGGCGTACGGGTCGACTACGCGATCCACCCGGTGGCCGGCCGGATGCCAGGTCACATGAACGTGCTGCTGGCCGAGGCGCAGGTGCCCTACGAGCAGCTGCGCGAGATGGACGAGATCAACGGTGACTTCAAGGCCACCGACGTGGTCCTGGTGGTCGGCGCCAACGACGTCGTCAACCCGGCCGCCCGGAACACCCCGAGCGCCCCGATCTACGGCATGCCGATCCTGAACGCCGACGAGGCCCAGCGAGTCATCTTCCTCAAGCGCTCCATGCGCCCAGGCTTCGCCGGCATCGAGAACGAACTCCTCTACGACCCCCGCACAACGCTGTTGTTCGGCGACGCCAAGGACTCCCTCACCAAGCTCCTCGCAGCAGTCAAGACTGTCTGACTTTCTTCCCAGCGGCGGTTCCCCAGCGGGGGAGCCGCCGCTTTGCGTTGAGCGCCGGCGCGATTCCACCGGCATTCCGGTGGAAGGTCCGTAAGCACTTTTCCGCCGAGATCACAACCCTTTGGCACCTTCCGGCCACCCATCGCGAGGCCGTGCGCCTGAACCGGTCCAGTCCGGTAATTCTCTCACGGAATTTCCGCGGTCACCGAAGCTGCGCCGCCGGGCAGTTCGAATCGGTCGGACCCCCGGGCCTGATCGTCAGTAGCCCCACCCGCCAAGCGATTCAGCAGCCGAGCCGTCTGTGGAGATCTCGTTCCCGGCCGGCTGCTCGGAAATGCATTGTGCAATTTCGAATTCGGTGCTGATGCCGACGGTGCCCGAATAAATACCAGCAATTCTGTGGTACGAAATTCTGTATTTCTCGGGTATCAGACCCAGCCGCGTTTTGCGGCAGCTACTCCTAATTCGAAACGAGAGGTGGCGTCCAGTCGCTCCGAGAGGTTGGCCGTGATTCGGCGGGCCGTGCGGAGGGAGATGCCCAGCAGGCGGGCTACCTGCTCATCCTTCGCGCCGCCGGCCAGGAGGCGGAGGACCTCGGCTTCGTGGGGCGTGAGGGGTGAGTCGTCCTCGCGGTCCTCGGGGGCGAAGAGTTCTGTGGCGCGGGACCAGTAGGAGTCGAAGAGTGCGATGGCCAGGGCCAGCACGGACGGGCTGCGGTGGATCACCGCGCCGGCGCTCTCGACCTCGGGGTTCAGCGGCATGATCGCGATTTCGTGGTCGATGATGAGCAGCCGCATCGCCAGGGTCGGGGTCGCGCGCACCTCGCCGCCCAGCTTGTGCATGTAGGAGGCGAACTCGAGCCCGGCCTTCGAAACGGTCATGCTCTGCAGGTAGACGCTGCGCATCTTGATCCCGCGCTCGAGCAGCGGGATGTCCGGGGACTCCTCGGCCGGGGCGACGATGTCGTCGACGTGGGCCGGGATGAGCCCCCAGAAGGACTCCCGGGCCTTGGTGCCCAGCTCCTCGATCCGGCGGGAAGCATTTGCGCGACCGCGCAATACCTCGACATCACCACTGGTGCGTGAGGTAAGAAGCTCGTTGTACTGCTCGGCCAGGACCTCGGCGGAGGCCTCGGCCTGGCCGAGTTCTCCGAGCATCTTGTTGAGCTCGCTGCGGCGGCGTTCGGCGAGACCGCTCAGGCCGACCCGGGGGTGGACCGCGTGCTCGACGGCGGGGTTCGACCAGGTCGATACGAGGAGGTCGAGTTTCCGGAGTACGTCCATCCGGTGATGAACCTCATCCACTGCACAATTCAGGAGTGCGGCAATCTGCGCCGGTGTGCTGTCCGGCTCCCGCAGGAGGGCGTGATAGACCGCGAAGGTGGCCTCGTCCACACCTAACGGTTCCAGCACTATCTACACCCTTCCACCACATGTTTTGGAACCGACCATATACAGGGTGCGTCGATTTAGCGCGCTCAAGTGAACGTTTCGGATTATTTCGAAAGGATGTGCTGTGATCAAGAGGTTTCTCACGGTGTCCGGGGTGACGCTGCTGATGGCTGGGTCGGTTCTGCTGTCCTCGGGATCGGCGTGGGCCGGTGAGCCGCCGCCTGTTGACGACGACCCGAACGGCGGCTGTGCAGCCGCGAGATGTTGGTAGCCGTAAGTCCCGTAGACTGTGCCCCGTGGCTCGTGGCGATGGTCGGCTCACTCATGATCTTGACCCGCAGGACCTAGGACCTCAGGACGCTTGTGGCGTCTTCGGGGTCTGGGCTCCGGGGGAAGAGGTTGCCAAACTCACCTATTTCGGGCTCTACGCTCTGCAGCACCGGGGGCAGGAGTCGGCTGGCATCGCGGTCAGCAACGGGACCCAGATTCTGGTCTACAAGGACATGGGTCTGGTCAGTCAGGCGTTCGACGAGGCGACCCTGGCGTCGCTACGCGGCTATATCGCCGTCGGGCACTGCCGGTACTCGACGACCGGCTCCAGCGTCTGGGCGAACGCCCAGCCGACCTTCCGGTCCACCGCGACCGGGTCGATCGCGCTCGGGCACAACGGCAACCTCACCAACACCGGTGAGCTGGCCGCGACGCTCGGTGGCACCGATCCGCTCGATCTCGGCCTGGACCTGGATGTCGAGCACGCGAAGGCGAACGCCAAGCACGGCGCCTCCTCCGACACCGACATCCTGACCTCGATGCTGGCCGGCTACCCCGATCTGACGATCGAGCAGGCCGCCGCCAAGGTCCTCCCCAAGGTCAAGGGCGCCTACAGCCTGGTCTTCATGGACGAGACCACCCTGTACGGCGCGCGCGATCCGCAGGGTATCCGCCCGCTCGTCCTCGGCCGGCTCGAGCGCGGCTGGGTGATCGCCAGCGAGACCGCGGCCCTGGACATCGTCGGCGCGAGCTTCATCCGGGAGGTGGAGCCGGGCGAGATCGTCGCGATCGACGAGGAGGGCCTGCGCTCGACCCGGTTCGCCGAGCAGGATCCCAAGGGCTGCCTGTTCGAATTCGTCTACCTGGCCCGCCCGGACACCCAGATCTCCGGTCAGCGCATCCACTCGACCCGCGTCGAGGTCGGCCGCCAGCTGGCCCGCGAGCACCCGGTCGAAGCCGACCTGGTGATCGCCACCCCGGAGTCCGGTACGCCGGGCGCCATCGGGTACGCCGAGGAGTCCGGCATCCCGTACGGCTCGGGCCTGGTCAAGAACGCCTACGTCGGCCGGACCTTCATCCAGCCGAGCCAGACCATCCGCCAGCTGGGCATCCGGCTGAAGCTGAACCCGCTGCGCGAGGTGATCGAGGGCAAGCGCCTGGTCGTCGTCGACGACTCGATCGTCCGCGGCAACACCCAGCGCGCGGTGATCCGGATGCTGCGTGAGTCGGGCGCGGCCGAGATCCACGTCCGGATCTCGTCGCCGCCGGTGAAGTGGCCGTGCTTCTACGGCATCGACTTCGCCAGCCGTGCGGAACTGATCGCGAACGGGCTGAACACCGAGGAGATCTGCCGCTCGATCGGCGCCGACTCGCTCGGCTATGTCAGCCTGGACGGCCTGATCGAGGCGACCACGGTGCCGAAGGACAAGCTCTGCCGGGCCTGCTTCGACGGCGTCTACCCGATCGCCCTGCCCGAACCGGAGCACCTCGGCAAGCACCTGCTCGAGCTGCCGGTCAGCACCGATGCTGATGGTCTGGCCACGGTTTCCGGTGGTGCCGGCGCCGCGGACGCTCTGTCCCGGCCCTGAAACAGGCCCTGAACACAAGCTCTGGAACAAGGAGAAACATCGTGAGCGAGGGCGCCAGTTACGCCGCCGCCGGGGTCGACATCGAGGCCGGTGACCGGGCCGTCGAGCTGATGAAGGAGTGGGTCGCGAAGGCGACCCGTCCCGAGGTGGTCGGTGGACTCGGCGGATTCGCCGGCCTGTTCGACGCGACCGCGCTCACGGCGTACCGGCGGCCGTTGCTGGCGACGTCGACGGACGGGGTCGGGACGAAGGTCGCGATCGCGCAGAAGATGGACCGGCACGACACGATCGGGTTCGACCTGGTCGGCATGGTCGTGGACGACCTGGTGGTCTGCGGCGCGGAGCCGTTGTTCATGACCGACTACATCTGCACCGGCAAGGTGGTCCCGGAGACGATCGCGCAGATCGTGAAGGGCATCGCCGAGGCGTGTGTCGAGGCCGGTACTGCGCTCGTCGGCGGCGAGACGGCCGAACACCCCGGACTGCTCGAGGCCGACGAGTACGACGTGGCGGGTGCCGCCACCGGGGTCGTCGAGGCGGACGAAGTGATCGGTGCGGACCGGGTTCGCCCTGGTGACGTCGTGGTCGCGATGGCCTCGTCGGGGCTGCACTCGAACGGCTACTCCCTGGTCCGGCACGTCTTCTTCGACCGGGCCGGCTGGCAGCTCGACCGGGAGGTGCCCGAGCTGGGCGGCACTCTCGGTGACACCCTGCTCACCCCGACTCGGGTCTACGCCAAGCACTGCCTGGAGCTGATCCAGGAGCTGAACGTCGACGAGAAGCCGCTGCACGCGATGTCGCACATCACCGGCGGCGGATTCGCGGCGAACCTGGCCCGGGTGATCCCCGCCGAGCTGGCAGTCCGGATCGACCGGTCGACCTGGACCCCGGCGCCGATCTTCGGCCTGGTCGGTCAGCTGGGCGGCGTCCCGCAGCTGGAACTCGAGAAGACCCTGAACATGGGCGTCGGCATGGTCGCCGTCCTCGACCCGGCCGCCGCTGACCGCGCGATCGCGGCACTGGCCGAGCGAGACATCCCCGCCTGGGTCTGCGGCGAGGTCAGCGAAGGCACCTCAGGCGTAGAACTCCAGGGCGACTACGCCGGCTGAGCAAGCCGAACGCGATCGAAGGGTCGCCGACTGCATACGCCGTACAGGACCCAGGAAATCCGGAGAACTCCCGCGAGGAGCTCTCCGGATTCACGGAGTGAGCAGGGCAACCCAAAGTGCCCTCTGTTGGTCAAGCGCTAGCCCTGTGGTGGAACTCGTCGGTCAAGCACAGGAGACCTGCCCGAGCGCGCCAGGCGCTGGGCAGGTCATCCGAGCTGAACTGCTGCCTTACCGACGGGGGTGGTAGTCGTCGGCGTCATCGCCGACGTCTGCGTCGTTGTCGCCGTTCGCAGATCCGTTACCGCTCTGCTCGCCGCCGGACAGCTCTTTTTTGAGCTGGTCCAAGTCGGTGTCCCAGGTGCGGTACTTCAGGTCGCGTGCGACCTTCGTCTGCTTGGCCTTTGCACGGCCGCGCCCCATAGCGTCGACCCCCTCGCACAAGTCAACCGGGTACGCAGCAGGGCGCCCACGGATCAGTCGTCAGTAATCGTGGTTCTAGATTACCCGGAGCCGGTGTCCGACACACGCACCGCCCCCTGGCTGGACTCCGGAAGAAGTCCGATGACAGGCCGGGAGGCCTGGCCGATCCCCTCAAACCGGCCAGGCCTCCCGCGTCTTGGGCGTCGTACCGAGGGTCTACTTCACCTCGCGACGTGAGCTTGCCCACAGTCCGACGATGGTCGGCAGAACGATCCAGACCCCGATCGCGGTGAGCGTCTCGGGCACCATCCCGTGCAGGTCGCGCTCGGCGATCCGGCCGAAGGCGCCGAACACGTCCAGCCAGTTCGCGTTGTCCTTGAACAGCGCCGGGCCGGCCAGCGACCAGGCGGTCGGGGCGATGAAGAAGACCAGGATCGCGACGGCGGTCTGGGCGATCACCGCACCGAAGGCGGCACCCATCACGACATTCAGCGCGGTGGTCAGGTAGGCACCGGCCAGCGCGCCGCCCAGTCCGGCGAACGACGTGCCGTTGCCGACGATGGCCCCGCCGATGGCGGTCGCGCCAAGAGCGAGCAGTGCGGTCGCGGTCATCACGACGGCGCTCAGCACGACCGCGGAGACGAACTTGGCCAGCTGCACGCGGACCCGGCGCGGCGACAGCGTGAAGGTGGTCAGCGCGGTGCGCTGGGTCCACTCACTCGTCATCGCCATCACACCGATCACCGGCAGGATCAGCTGGACACCGACCGAGGCAGCGGCCAGGTAGCTGTCGAAACCCTGCGACCTCGTTGTTCGTATGCGTGAGCTGCCAGGTCAGCGCGGCGACGGCCAGCGCGAGGATGGCCAGCACCAGGACCCGGCCACTGCGGGTGTCCAGGGACTTGCGCAGCTCGGTGGTGACGAGCCGGAGGAACGACTGCCCGCGTGCGGGCGGTAGTGCGGTGGAGACGGCCTTGTGCTTCGCGGCGACCGTGGTCGCGGGCGGTGAGGTGATTTCGGTGACAGCCATGATGGTGAGCTCCAGAAAGTTTCGGGGTGGTCAGGCGGCGACGGCAGCGGTCGGGCTGGTCAGCTGGAAGAAGAGCTCCTCCAGGCCGGCGCCGTCGCTCTCGCGCAGTTCGAGCAGGATCTGGCCGGCAGCGGCGGCCGCGCGGCCGACCTGCTCGGCGGTGCCGTCGACGCGGAGCGCGCCGTCCTGCAGCGGTTCGAGGTTGCAGCCCGGCGGCGGTCAGCGCCTGGTTCAGCGCGATCGGGTCGAGGCCGCGCACCAGCGTGCCGCTCCCGGCGAGCAGCTCCTCCAGCGAGCCGTTGGCGACGATCCGGCCGCCGCCGATCACGACCAGCCGGTCGACGGTCGCCTGCACCTCGCCCAGCAGGTGGCTGGACAGGATCACCGTGCCGCCGCGGCTCGCGAAGTCCTGCAGCAGGCCACGCATCCACCGGATGCCCTCCGGGTCCATCCCGTTGGCCGGCTCGTCGAGGATCAGGACGGCCGGGTCGCCGAGCAGCGCGGCGGCGATGCCGAGCCGCTGCCGCATCCCCAGCGAGTACTGGCCGACCCGGCGCTTCGCGGCCGGGGTGAGCCCGACGGCCTCGAGCATCTCGTCCGCACGGCTCTTCGGTACGCCGAGCAGGCTCGCGTTGAGCTGCAGCGTCTCCCGGCCGGTGCGACCCGGGTGCTGGGCGGCGGCGTCGAGCATGACCCCGACGACCCGGCCCGGGTTCGGCAGCTCGACGTACCGCTTGCCGGCGATGGTCGCGCGGCCGGAGGTCGGCGGCGTGAGTCCCGTCAGCATCCGCAGCGTGGTGGACTTGCCGGCCCCGTTCGGGCCGAGGAAGCCGGTGATGCTGCCGGGCTCGACGGTGAAAGACACATCCTGCACGGCCGTGCTGTTGCCGTAGCGCTTGCTGAGGTTCTCGACGGTGATCATGGGGGCAACTCTTCCGTCCGGGACCCCCTCGGCACATCGACCGTGCGTCTCGACCGGCCCCCTACGAAAGTCGTTGCCCACCCCCTACCGACCCCCACCTGACGGGGGAGACAGGCCGCACCCAAAGGTGGACGTGGACCGTACACAGCGCGACTAGGCTGACGGAATGCAACGGTTGCGGCGCTGGTACGGCTGGTTCGTCCAGCGTGCGCCGCGGATCCGCGACCTGCTGTACATCGGCTTCAGCCTGATCACGATCCTCGCCCAGGCCGCCTCGGGTGAAGCGGGCTGGCACTCGCGGGACTGGTTCGTCCTCGGGCTCGGCATCGTCGCCTCGCTCGCCCTGTGGTGGCGCCGGCGGTTCCCGGTCGCGGTCACCGTGGTCGCGATCCTGGCGTCTGCTGGGTGGCCAGATCTTCGTCCCGATGGGTCTGGCCCTGCTCACGCTGGCGATCCGCCGCCGCGATCTGGCGCTCGGCGGTACTCAGCCTCGCGGCGTACGCCGCCTATGTCTCGAGCTCGACTGGACCAGCCGAGCGACCTGTGGGTGCTCATCTTCACCGGGCCGTTCCTGATCGGGACCTGGGTCGCGATCGGCGCCTACATCGGCGCGCGGCGCGACCTGATGGTGTCGCTGCGGGACCGGGCCGAGCGGGCCGAGGCCGAGCGCGAGCTCCGGGCGGACCAGGCCCGGCTGGGCGAACGGGCCCGGATCGCCCAGGAGATGCACGACGTCCTGGCGCACAAGGTCTCGCTGATCGCCTTGCACGCCGGCGGTCTCGAGGTGAACCCGGCGGTCGGCCCCGAGAAGGTGGAGAGCTCGGCCGGGCCTGATCCGGGAGACCGCCCGGCAGGCGATGGAGGACCTGCGTGAAGTTCTCGGCGTACTGCGTACTGATCTGAGCGCGGCCGGTGCGGACCTGGCTCCGGTGCCACGGGCGGTCGACCTGGCCCGCCTGGTGGAGGCGTCGCGGGCAGCCGGGGTGAACGTGAAGAGCGACCTGGTCCTGCCGGACGACGTACCGGCCTCGGTCGGTCGGACGGTCTACCGGATCGTCCAGGAGGCGCTGACCAACGTGCACAAGCATGCTCGCGGGGTCTCGACCGAAGTACTGGTGATGGGTGCGCCGGGGACCGGGGTGACGGTCCGGGTGACCAATGTCCGGCCGGTGGCGGCCGATTCGCTGCTGCCCGGGTCGGGCGCGGGCCTGGTCGGGCTTCGTGAGCGGGTCAGCCTGTCCGGCGGAAGCATCTCCACCGGGCCGACCCCCGAGGGCGGCTGGCGGGTCGAGGCCTGGTTGCCGTGGAGCGAGAAGGATCCGGGCAGACTCGGTCGTTCGGGTGACATCGACGAAGGAGAAGGATGACGCGGCTGCTGATCGTGGACGACGAGGCGCTGGTCCGGGCCGGACTGAAGATGATCCTCGAATCGGCCGACGACCTCGAGGTGGTCGCCGAGGCCGAGGACGGCGCCGACGCGGCCGCGATGGTGCGCGAGCATCGGCCCGGACGTGGTGCTGATGGACATCCGGATGCCGCGGCTGGACGGGCTCGCCGCGACCAGGGCCGTGCAGGCGCTGCCGGATCCGCCGAAGGTCGTCGTCCTGACCACGTTCGATCTCGACGACTATGTGTTCCGCGCGCTGCAGGCCGGGGCGAGTGGGTTCCTGTTGAAGGACACGCCACCGCGTGAGCTGGTGCAGGCGGTTCGCGTGGTCGCGGCCGGGGACGCGATGCTGTCGCCGGCGGTGACCGAAGCGGTTGATCGGGCACTTCGCGGCTGATCAGCGGACCGATCGGCGGCGGGTGGCGCTGGAGCGGCTGACCACGCTGACCGATCGGGAGAAAGAAGTGCTGGCCGCGGTCGCCAAGGGGCTTTCCAACGCGGACATCGGC